>NZ_JAKEDV010000025.1 GCF_021462505.1 Thermus brockianus | reverse complement strand
GCCCCCTTTTCGGATATTCATCTGCGTACTCACCTCACGCCACCGCCCGCAACACCCGGGTGATGGGCAGACCCGCCTGCCCAAGAAGCTGGGCCACCACGCTCCAGGCCATCACCCAAGCTTCCACTTGCAGGGCCACCGCCTTCAGCCCCCGTACCCTCCCCACCGCCCCCACCAGCCCCATCGGCCCCTTCAGCAGACCAAAGACCGTCTCCAGCTCCCACCGCCGCCCCAAAAGCCTCCGGTACGCACCTCTCCCCCGCCGCCGCAGGTTCAAAAGCCGCCCCCTCCCCTTTGGCCTTCCCCGTCTCCGGTTATGCCCCGTCACCAGAAGCATCCCTCGCCTCCTCGTCAACCGAAAGTTGGCTTCCCCCTCGTAGGCCGCGTCCGCCACCACCACGGGGGGCTTCTCCCCAGGAAACCTCTCCACCCCCCAGAGCATCCCCCGCCCCACCGGGGAGTCGTGCCATGAGGCCGGGGTCACCCGTAGGGCCAGCACCTCCCCCGTGTCCAGGTCCACGAGGAGGTGGAGCTTGTACCCATAAACCCAGCCCCCATCCGAGCCCACGCCCCAAGCCGCCTCCCCATCCGACCTCTGGGCGGGGAGAAGGGTGGCGTCCATGGCCAGCACCCGCCTCCCCCGGCCCACCCGCTCCCCTCCCCGCAGGAGGGGCCAGGGTAGCTTCCGGCTCCGCTCGCTGAGAGTGGCAGAGGAGGGAACGCGCTCTAGACCGAGGCGCTTGCGGAGCCTAGGGTTGCGGGCCAGTTCCCGGCGCATGCGTTCGCTGGAGAAGCCCAGGAGGGCGCGGACCAGGTGGAAGAGAAAGAGGCTGAGGTCGGAGAAGGTCCTGGGCCTGCCGGGTTTTCTCTCCCCTTCTGGCAAGCGGGCTTGGAGCCATGCCTGGAGCAGGGGGACCAGTTCCTCCAGGGGCAGGGGTAGGATGGAAGGGGGCGTCTGGTGTTCTTCCACAGCTCACCAAGCGCCCCCTTTTCCTTTGGCTTGTCAAGGGGGTATGCATTGAATATCCGAAAGGGGGG
>NZ_JAKEDV010000024.1 GCF_021462505.1 Thermus brockianus | reverse complement strand
GGGGGAGCGATGATCTTAATCTTCATGGTGGAGGGAGCGAGGGCAGTAAGC
Source organism: Thermus brockianus (assembly GCF_021462505.1). Classification (GTDB taxonomy): domain Bacteria; phylum Deinococcota; class Deinococci; order Deinococcales; family Thermaceae; genus Thermus; species Thermus hydrothermalis. The sequence goes on along the minus strand of NZ_JAKEDV010000024.1, from coordinate 1,024 downwards.
TCCTTTTGCATGCGGTCAGCAATACCGGGGAACATGGTTGTTCCTCCAGAGAGGACGACGTTTCCGTACAAGTCCTTTCTGATATCAACATCACACTTCATGATGGAGTTGTAGGTGGTCTCGTGGATTCCAGCGGATTCCATACCCAAGAAAGAGGGTTGGAAGAGAGCCTCAGGGCAACGGAAACGCTCGTTTCCGATGGTGATGACTTGTCCGTCGGGAAGCTCATAGGACTTCTCGAGGGCGGAGGAAGAGGCAGCGGTTTGCATCTCTTGCTCGAAGTCGAGGGCGACGTAGGCGAGCTTCTCCTTGATGTCACGGACAATCTCACGCTCAGCGGTGGTGGTGAAAGAGTATCCACGCTCTGTGAGGATCTTCATGAGGTAGTCAGTCAAGTCACGTCCAGCCAAATCCAAACGGAGAATGGCGTGGGGGAGGGCATATCCCTCATAGATGGGGACAGTGTGGGAGACACCATCACCANGGAAGAGGCAGCGGTTTGCATCTCTTGCTCGAAGTCGAGGGCGACGTAGGCGAGCTTCTCCTTGATGTCACGGACAATCTCACGCTCAGCGGTGGTGGTGAAAGAGTATCCACGCTCTGTGAGGATCTTCATGAGGTAGTCAGTCAAGTCACGTCCAGCCAAATCCAAACGGAGGATGGCGTGGGGGAGGGCATATCCCTCATAGATGGGGACAGTGTGGGAGACACCATCACCAGAGTCCATGACAATACCGGTGGTACGTCCGGAAGCATAGAGGGACAACACGGCTTGGATGGCAACGTACATGGCGGGGGTGTTGAAGGTCTCGAACATGATTTGAGTCATCTTCTCTCTGTTGGCCTTGGGGTTCAAGGGGGCCTCAGTCAACAAGACGGGGTGCTCCTCAGGGGCAACACGGAGCTCGTTGTAGAAGGTGTGATGCCAGATCTTCTCCATATCGTCCCAGTTGGTCACGATTCCGTGCTCAATGGGGTACTTGAGGGTGAGGATACCTCTCTTGGATTGAGCCTCATCACCTAC
>NZ_JAKEDV010000023.1 GCF_021462505.1 Thermus brockianus | reverse complement strand
ATGGCCAAGGGCGAGTTTATCCGGACGAAGCCTCACGTGAACGTGGGGACGATTGGGCACGTGGACCACGGGAAGACGACGTTGACGGCGGCGTTGACGTTTGTGACTGCGGCGGAGAACCCGAATGTAGAGGTGAAGGACTACGGGGAGATTGACAAGGCGCCGGAGGAGCGTGCGCGGGGGATAACGATCAACACGGCGCACGTGGAGTACGAGACGGCGAAGCGGCACTATTCGCACGTGGACTGCCCGGGACATGCGGACTACATCAAGAACATGATCACGGGTGCGGCGCAGATGGACGGGGCGATTTTGGTGGTATCGGCGGCGGATGGGCCGATGCCGCAGACGCGGGAGCACATTTTGTTGGCACGGCAGGTGGGGGTCCCGTACATTGTGGTGTTCATGAACAAGGTGGACATGGTGGACGACCCCGAGTTGTTGGACTTGGTGGAGATGGAGGTACGGGACCTTTTGAACCAGTACGAGTTTCCTGGGGATGAGGTGCCGGTGATCCGGGGGAGTGCGTTGTTGGCGTTGGAGCAGATGCACCGCAATCCTCAGACGAAGCGTGGGGAGAACGAGTGGGTGGATCGGATTTGGGAGTTGTTGGACGCGATTGACGAGTACATTCCGACGCCGCAGCGGGACGTGGACAAGCCGTTCTTGATGCCGGTGGAGGACGTGTTTACGATTACTGGGCGCGGGACGGTGGCGACGGGTCGGATTGAGCGGGGAAAGGTGAAGGTTGGGGACGAGGTGGAGATTGTGGGTTTGTCTGCGGAGACGCGTCGGACGGTGGTGACGGGTGTGGAGATGCACCGGAAGACGCTGCAGGAGGGGATAGCTGGGGACAATGTGGGGTTGTTGTTGCGTGGTGTGAGCCGGGAGGAGGTGGAGCGGGGGCAGGTGTTGGCGAAGCCTGGGAGCATTACGCCGCACACGAAGTTTGAGGCCTCCGTGTATGTTTTGAAGAAGGAGGAGGGTGGGAGGCACACGGGGTTTTTTTCTGGGTACCGTCCGCAGTTTTACTTTCGGACGACGGATGTGACGGGTGTGGTGCAGTTGCCCTCGGGCGTGGAGATGGTGATGCCTGGGGACAATGTGACGTTTACGGTGGAGTTGATCAAGCCGGTGGCGTTGGAGGAGGGTTTGCGGTTTGCCATCCGTGAGGGTGGGCGGACCGTGGGTGCCGGCGTGGTCACCAAAATCCTGGAGTGAG
>NZ_JAKEDV010000022.1 GCF_021462505.1 Thermus brockianus | reverse complement strand
GGCGGCGGGTGGTGGAAGCGGTGGGGAGCGCCCTCCACGCCTCCTTTCCCAGGCGGATTCGTGCCCTGACCCAGGAGGGCTTCGTCATGGCGGTGTGCTCCTTTGTCCTGGCTCACAATCTTGGCCTCATGGTGCAGGAAATGCTTGGGTGAGCATTACCGACACCTGGGCCAAGGGAGGGACTCCAAAGCATTGCTTCGGGGCACCTGTGCAGGTTTTTTCGTGGCCCCATAGGGGGTATACGTGCTGTGGTCTCAATCTAAGCAGGCCCCCACCCTGGCGATCCTGAGCTTCCATCACTTAGTCCTGTAGGGGCTTGACCAAGGGAAAACTAAAGAGGGGGTTGGGTAAGGTATGCGAATGCCCCCCTCCTTTAGACCACCACCTGGGCCCCCACGGTCTTCCGGCCCCTCAGAAAACCCGCGCGCACCAACCTGGCCCTCTTCCTCTCCGCTCCCCACCTCGCCCAAGGAAGCCTATTCCCCCTTTCCTTGCCCGAACCGAGTTAGGGGTCCAGGCCCTGGGGTATGTCCCCCTCTTCCTCCTGGACCGGGGCTTTGACCGGGTTTCCCTGATGCGGCGGCTCCAGGAGTGGGGCATGGGTTTCCTCATCCGGCCCCTGCGCCACCGGGAGGTGGAGACGGGGGAGGGGGAGCGCTACCCGGAGGTGCCTAGAGCCGAGGGCAAGCGGATTCGTCCCTTTGGGCACGACGGGAGGGGGGTGGAGGTGGGGCTCTTCCTGGCCCAGGGGAAGCGGGAGCCCGGGTATCCGGCCTTTTGGGCGCCTGAGGGATGGGAGCCTGGGGGGTACCGGTTGCGGATGGGGATAGAGGAGGCTTTTCGGGACCTGAAGGGGCGGGGTTTTGGGTTGGACCGGCACGGGCTGAGGACGGAGGGGAGCCTTAGGGGATGGCTTTGGCTTTTGTTTCTGGGGATGGTGGTTTTGGTCCTTTTGGGGGCTGCTTTGCGGGGCAGAGGGTGGTGGCGCATCCTGAGGGGCAGAGCCTTTTTCGCTTGGCTCGCCTCCTTCTGGCGGAGGCTCCTCCTTCCCTGCGGGGCGTGGCGGTGCGGGTGCTTGGGGGTCTTTACCCGGCAATGGGTGCAGGGGTGGGGAAAGTGATGAGAGCTCAGGGGAGCAACCCCTTGACAGAGAAGGGGCTTCTTGTTAACGTAGAGCTTGCGCCGGTGGAACCGGCGGGGGATCTTGAAAGCGCGGGAACAGGCGTAAGCCAAATGCATCCAACGCCCTAGTGGCGTTTTTTTGTGGAGAGTTTGATCCTGGCTCAGGGTGAACGCTGGCGGCGTGCCTAAGACATGCAAGTCGGGCG
>NZ_JAKEDV010000020.1 GCF_021462505.1 Thermus brockianus | reverse complement strand
GGCGGCGGGTGGTGGAAGCGGTGGGGAGCGCCCTCCACGCCTCCTTTCCCAGGCGGATTCGTGCCCTGACCTAGGAAGGCTTCGTCATAGCGGTGTGCTCCTTTGTCCTGGCCCACAATCTCGGCCTCATGGTGCAGAGAATGGTTGGGTAGCAGCTTGGGTAAAAGCGCTTGCCCACCTATTAGAGCATACTCAGGGTTCGCTTCCAAAAAAGCCAGTTGCTTTGCAAATTGCCCAGGCAACGCCACATCCCCCGCATCCAGGCGCGCCACGGCGCCACGTACTCATATCCCCGTTCAAGAATCCACTAAAGTCCATGATTCAAGGCGTGCTCAATACCCTGATTCTGTTCAAGGCGCAGTAAGTAACCTCGGTGCGGGGAGGTAGCTCTGGCATGACGATGGGAGGCTTATTGCCGTCGTCCACCACCACATCCAGAGCAACCTCTGTCGGCAAGGTGCCTGAGGCTAAGCTCCAAGCCTTTTTGGTCTTAGCAGACCGGGATCAGAAGGGCTACTCTTGCGCTCATGGTCTGTAGTCAAAAATAGTCCGGTAGGGCAAGAAAGGGGTCAACGTACCCGTCATTCGTCCATCATAGTCGGTTAGAAAGTTGCGGTAGGTCGCCAACACTCCAACAAGCCCGGCAACGAACACGCCTAACCAGAAAATGCTCCTCGGCTCCTCACCGTGTCTGTCAAAGTCCCGAAGCAAAAGTAAGGGCGATACAAACGTCATCAATTCTAGCAATCGCAAACCCGCATAGGAGGAAAAGGCTAAAGCTTGGAAACTGACAGACGGAACGACAGTTAACAAGAACCCAAAGAAGCTCCGTTTAGCCGACACTCCGCTTAGGGCAAAGTACAGCCACAGCAATACCACCAAACCTAAGCGGGAAAGGCCGGACACCAAAGAAGGGGACGCATAACTCCGGTACAAGCTGATCTTGGCCTCAAAATATTCATAGCGAAGGACCACAAGAAAAATCGCCGTAAGCGCTAGCACGAAGATTATGACAATAGACCTACGGGTCCCGAGTTTCAATTCAGAAATCACAATAAGCGCCGCCACCAAGACCATAGAGTAGTGAAAGGTTATAGCAAGCATAGTTATTAACAAAGCTTCAAGTATCTTACCACGCCTCATTGCCTGCCATGCAAGCAAAACGGTTGCTAAAGCCAACCCCGCCCTAACAGCGTTCATACCGTACTGATAAGCAAACACGGGTAAAATGTAGAGCGCAAAAAGCCTCAGCTCGGTTTTATCAGCCCTAAGCACAAAGGCTAGAAGCAATAAGGTAAACACTAAACCGATGGCTCGTAATGCCAAAACCTCCGAGCCTGTGAGCGAAAGAAGCAGCTTTGCCAAAAAGACAAATCCCGGTTCCCAACCTTCAATCAAAGCCGATGCATCGCCTTCAAGTACAGATCTGAGAGTAAGCTCGTACATAAATGTATCCGTACCGCTATATCTCACAAAAATAATCCCCCCTATAACAAACAGAACAGGGAAAAAAACCACACGATTTCGTGCACCTAAGTACCAAAGGGCCTGCACGAGATAGTTCAAAGTCCACCCTAGAACGTAGACCATAACTCGCTCCTCTCGTGGATCGTCTCCAGCTTTACAACCATAGCAGCCGGTATGCCTTCGCACATCATACCGGCCTCCTGCACTCTAGACGATGCCCCCAAGCCAAGACGCCTCCATCCGCCACCCCACCCTG
>NZ_JAKEDV010000002.1 GCF_021462505.1 Thermus brockianus | reverse complement strand
TCTTTATCCCCAGGGAGCGGGTCCCCTTCCACGGCCTGAAGCTCTACCTCCTGGTGGACCACGGGAAGTTCATCCACGAAGTGAACCTGAGCCCGGGAAGCCTGCATGACTTGACCCCTTTCCTTCTCCTCCCCCTGAAGCTACCCGAGGGGGTGGAGCTCTAGCTGGACCGGGGGTACGAGAGCCATCTCTATGAGGACCTGCTCAAGGAGGCCCAGGGGCTTGTTCCCATGGGGATGCGAAGGGGGAACAGAGGGCGCTATGTGCCTTGGCTGCAGTACCTGGCCGTGGTGGGGCGGCGGGTGGTGGAGACGGTGAAGAGCATGCTCCACGCCTCCTTTCCCAGGAGGATTCACGCCGTGACCCAGGCGGGCTTTGTTATCAAGGTCCTCTCCTTCGTCCTAGCCCACAACCTTGGGCTCATGGTGGAGAAAATGGCTGGGTAGAAACTTGGGTTAGATTACGAGCTTTGTACCACCCCCTCATACACAGACAAGTAGTTTCGCACCATTGCCGTAAGCGTGAAGTTTTTTATAAATCTTGCCCGGTTAAGGGTACCTACCTTTTGATACAATTCCATGCCTATCCCATCTATAAACGAAGCTAGTTCATTCGGTGTCCGCACGAATAGGGGGTAATCCTCACCCAAAGCCTCCACATTACCTCCCACAGGTGTAGCAAAAACAGGCCGAGATAGGGCCATGGCCTCCAATAAAGCTAGGTCAAAAACGGCTACATGCGGGGCGTGAATCACTGCTTCGCTCCTAGCAACCCACCTTAAAACTTCTTTTTTAGGCAAAGCACCAAGAAAAGCAACTCTGCTGCCTAAGCGAAACCTATCAACCAGACCTTGAAGGTAAGCAGACCACGGGGTGAATTCGCCAATAACTACCCATCTCCAAGGCCGCCTTACGAGGGCCAACCCTTCAATGATCCAATCCAAACCCTTTTCCGGTACATGCTGAGCCACAGTAACAAAAAGCCCCTTTTCAAACGTACCCATAAACTCCGTCTCCCAGGTATCCACGGGATCCTCAATTCCATTATACACAATGCTCAATCGTTCACGAGAAATGTGCCACCCCGTATACTCCTCAAACAACCGCACTGCCCCCTGACTAGGGAAAACTATTCGATCCGACCTCCAAATAAGGTTCTCATACGTACGCTCTATCGCCTTCCTCAAAACTTCCAATTTTAGCAGATCACGAATTTGTTCCAACTCCCGCAGTAGGCTACCTTTACTGTGTTCTGTCCAAACTAACTTGTAATTATCACTCAACCTCCCGATTAAATCATTGCCCTTCCAGTGAACACCATGGATATGAAGAACGTCTGCTCTAGGTGCGGTATTCAACATTGAGCGAACCCTCCTTTCTGCGAAATAAGCATCCACAACTGCCATGACGCTAAACAAAGGCCGCTGTATATGCCTACTAGGCATACTCGTAACGATATTTTTCAAAATACCGCGCCAATTTGTGCCCCCCTCTTTCTGAAAGAGATCACGAGCAACAAACTCCAGCTCGCTTAGCTCACGCACTTCGCGCACAAAGCCCTTGTCAAAGTCCGCGAAGTATACATCAAGAAGTTGATCACTTACACTAAGTAAACCCTTCAGCAAATCATACGCCACGCGGTTTGGCCCACCCGAACTGGAGCGCAACGGCCCCCAGGTTGCAATAATCACACTTAAAGACATCCTACTCCTCCCCAATCCGTTCAAAAAGCTTCAACGCCCGGGCCACCGCCTGGTCCATGTTGTAGTAACGGTAGTCGCCAAGCCGCCCCGCAAAATACACCCCCTTGAGCTTCTTGGCCTCCTCCAAGTAAAGCCGGTACCGCTCTTCGTTCTCCTCCTTGGGCACCGGGTAATAGGGCTCGTTCCGCCCAGGCTCGTACGCTTCCGGGTACTCGTAGCACAAGGTGGTGTGGGGAAGGTAGTCCTGCCCCGTGAGGTGTTTGAACTCGGTCACCCGGGTGTAGGCGTACTCGTTGGGGTAGTTCACCGTGCCCACCTCCTGGGCCCAAGGAACAGGTCTTCCCTCCAGTCCAAACCGCAGGGAGCGGTAGGGCAAGGGTCCGTGCAGGTACCCGAAGAACTCGTCTATGGGACCCGTGTAGATGAGGTACCGGTACTGGACCGCCCCCTCCACTTCCCGCCAGTCCGCCCCCAGGAGCACCTTGATGTTGGGGTGGCGGAGCATCCGCCGGAATAGGGCCGTGTACCCCTCCTTGGGCATGGCCTGGTAGGTGTCCTGGAAGTAGCGGGTATCGTAGCTCACCAACACCGGTACCCGCGCCGTCACCGAGGGAGAAAACTCCTCGGGCCGCATCCCCCATTGCTTCAAGGTGTAGCCCTCAAAGACGTTCTTGTAGACATAGTCCGCCAGGAACCGCAGGTCCGGGTCCTCCTCCTCCCTTAAGCGCAGGATGGGCACCCGGGTCCCGTAGCCGAAACGGGCAATGAGCTTTTCCTCAATCCGATCCGCCACCCGCTCGGAGAAGAGGGCCCGCAGGGAAGCCAGGCTGAAGGGCAGGGGGATCTCCTTCCCCTCCACCACCGCCCGCACCCGGTGAAAGTAGGGGCGCCACTCGGTGAAGCGGGAGAGGTATTCAAACACCCTCCGGCTCTCCGTGTGGAAGATGTGGGGGCCATAGCGGTGGACCAAAACCCCCCGCTCGTCCGTTTCGTCGTAGGCGTTACCCCCGATGTGGTCCCGCCGCTCCACCACCAGGACCCGCTTGTCCAACTCGGAGGCGATTCGCTCCGCTAGGGTGGCTCCGGTAAAACCAGCGCCCACAACGAGATAGTCCACCCTCACCGAACCACCTCCCAAGGTAGCCGCTTATGCTTGTGCAGGTACCACGCCATACTCCCCGTCACCCAAGCCTCCACCAACACCACCGCCCAGGCAAGCCCAAGAGCGCCCCCAAGAGCGCTAAGCCCCGTAGCCAGAAGGAGATTTAGCAGCCCTGCGGACAGGATAATGGCATTAAAGGGCCGGTCCATGCCCCAAGCAAGCATCCACTGTATCCCCAGAAGGTTAGAAACGGCAATAAGGGGCAAGAGGAATACGAGGGTTTTCACCAAGGGAATAGCCTCCTCATACCCCTCGCCCAGAAGCAGGCGAATCACCCAAGGGGAAAAAATCCATAAAAACACAGCCCCCCACACCGCAAGTCCGCTCATAGCCCCTAGCACCCGTATCCCCAAAAAACCTGCAGCTCTGGGGTCCTGACCCACCAAGCGCGCAAACCTCGGGAAAAATGCACGGTTAAAAGGCTCCAATAACCCAAGCACCGCTTTCGTCAACCGCTCTGCACCCGCATAAAGCCCTACTTGCGAGGGAGGAGCGAAAAACCCAAGGATTAAAGGGTTCGCCGCTGTATAAAGGCTAACCGCCAAACGAAAAAGAAAGAGACGCCCACCCAAACCCAAAAACGCCACCCCTTCCCTGAAGGAAGGGCTCCGCAAAGGGAATAGCTTAGCTAGCCACACTATTCCCAACCCAGTGGCCACCAACGCACCTATTCCGTTCAGCAGGAGGGGAAGATAAGCGTCCATAGGTGTGCGGACTAGCAGAAAGACTCCCAAGGTCGCCAAACCCCGGGTCAGCACCTCCAAAAAGGCCACCTCGCGCATGCGTTCCAAACCCTGGAAGACCCACACCGGGCTAAACCCCCAGACCACCGCCCAAAAGAACGCCGCCCACACCACCTCCTCTTTCCCCCTAAAGGGGGGCAGATTAAGGGCCAGAAAGGCCACCAAAGCCGCAGGCAACACGAGGACAACCTTAGCCCCCATCACTCCGGAAAAGATGCGGGCAATCATTTCCCGGTCCCCCCGGTACCGCGCCACCTCCCGGGTACCGGACAAGGAAAAACCAAATTCTACCAAGAGTTGAAGGTAAAGCGCAAAGGACTGGCCTAAGGCCATGACGCCAAAGCCTTCTGGACCCAGCACACGGGTTAGGTAAGGAAGCGTGAGTAAGGGAAAGAGATAATTAGCTCCTTGTACTAAATACAAATAAAGAAGGTTTCGCCCAGTCTGTGAACGCCGTAGCGTTCCCAGAAAGAGATGGACTCGGCCTAGGCGCAGGGGTTACCACCTCCCTGAGTTAACCCAAGGGGCTAAGCTCCTCACCCGGTGCCCCGCGTAGGCCAACGCCAATCCCGTGGTGAGGCCCACGTAGCCGGCGCCAATAATCGCTACCTTCTTCATGGCTCACCTCAACCCAAAAGCCCCTTCCCTGAGCTACGCCCCACCCACATGGGCACCATCCCCGCCAAAGCATAGCACGCCCTACCAGTCCCCCGGGGGCAAATAACCCAGGCCTAGGCGAAGGGCTATGCAGAATGAGGAGTATGGGAAGGGCCTGGCTCGGGCTTTTCATCCTCCTCCTCCCCCTGGCCCAGGGGCAAGACTGGCGGCTCACCCGGAGCCAAAGCACTACCCAGGAGGGCGCCTCCGCCTGGCGGTACACCCTAAGCCCCGCAAACAAGGAGGCCAGGGAGCTCTGGCAAAGGCTTGCCCTCCAGTACCAGGACCACCTGCGGGCGGGGTACCGGGTGGACCTGGGGCGGTGGCGGCTTTACTTCCTCGGCGGGAAACTCCGGCTTGAAGGCCACTGCCAAACCCCAAACCCCGCTTGCTTCACCTTCGGGGCCCTGCCCGTGGAAAAGGCCCGGCAAGACCGGCTCCTCATGGGGCTTGGCACCCTCCTTGACCAGGCCTTGACCCAGGCGCAAGCCACAGGGGGCACCCTCACCCTCTCGGGGCTTTTCCGGGCGGAGCTCAGGCGGGGCCAGGCCCCACCTTACCCCGCAAGGCCCTCGGGCTGGGCCCCCTAGCCTGGTATCCTTTTGGCCATGGGGCGTTTTCTGCTCCTCTTGGCCCTGTGGGGAAGCCTGGCCCTGGCGGGCCCTTGCGCCCAAAGGCCCTATACCCTGGAAACGGAAGAGGGGCTCCTCGGTGGAGAAGAGCTCTCCTACGACGGGGAAGAGCTCGTCTTTGAAGGGCGGGCCTGCCTGGAGCGGGAGGGGCTTTTCCTCGAGGCCCCCCTCATCCGCTACCGAGAGGAGGCCAAGGCGTTTTTCGCCGAAAACCTCACCGGGGAGGCGGAGGGGTGGCGTATCCAGGCGGAGCGTCTGGAGGGCAAGACCCTGAAGGGCGTGCGCCTTGCCCAGGGAAGGCTTCGGGCAGAAGCGGAAAGCGTCCTCCTGGAAAGCCCCCCCTTGGGCCAAAGGGTCCTCCTCGAGTCCCCCGCCTACCGGGTAAGGGCGGAAGAGGCCCGCTTCCACCAAAAGGAAGCCATCCTCAAAGGGTTTCTGGCCACGCCCTGCCCCTGCGGGGAGGACGTGCGCCTCGCCATGGAGGAGGCCCGGTTTGACGTGGCCAGTGGCGAACTCGTGGGGGAAGCGCGCCTGGGCCTCTGGGCGCTGGACATCCCTCTGGGGGAAGCCCGGGCCAACGCCCACCGCAAACCGACCCTGGAAAGCCCCCTGGTCCTGGGGAGCACAGCGGACGGGGGTTGGAGCGTGGGGGTCAGGGGCTTCCCCCTCCCCAAGCCCGGGGAGGAGATTGGGCGGTGGGAGAGGCGCTTTACCCTCCTGGCCACGGGCCTCGGAACCGAGCAGAAAGCCCTCCTCCTGGGCTACCGGGAGGGGGACCGGGGCATGGAGGCCCAGTTGGGCTACGCCCCCGGGGTCAGGGCCTTCTTCGGCGACCTCTTCTTCGCCGCAAGCCCCAAGCCCCCCGACGCCGACACCCCCCGCCTCGAGGTCCGCTACCGCCCCACCTTCCGCCTGGAGGACCTTACCCTTAGCCCCTTCCTCCGCTATGCGGAAACGGGAAGGAGCCAAGGCTGGACCCTGGGGCTAGAAGCCTCCTACCGGGCTACCCTCCAGGAAGGCCCCTTTCGCCTCTCCCTCACCCCCGCTCTGCTCTTCACCCTCTACCCCGGGGCCGGGTACGACCCCTACCTGGCCCTGGGAGGAAGCGTGGAAGGGAGCTTCCGGGACGGGGAACTTACCCTACGGGCAGGGTACGGGGGGAGGCTTGAGCCTTTGGGCCAGACCCCGCCCTTCACCTACGAGAACCGGGACGAATACCAGAGGCTTTTCGTGGACGCGGCCTATGGCCCCCTGGGCCTCGGCTACACCCTGGAAAACCCCCTGGGGAACCGGCTAGACCGCCTGGAAGGGCGTTTCCAAAGCGAGCGCTTCGGAAGCCTCCGGGCGGCCTACGTGCGGGGAAGCCTGGAGGAGGTCCGCTTCGCCTACGCCATGCCCCTACCGGACCGCAATTGCTGCCAGGCCCTTTGGCTCGCCCCCGAGGTGGGTTTTGGGGGCGGAGGGCTTACCCGCTACGGCCTCACCCTCCGCCTCTACGACGGCTGCTTCGCCTACGAGCTTCGGGCGCAAAACGTCCTCCAGGGGCAGTACGACGAAACCCCGGGGTTAAGCCTCACCTTCGGCCTTTCCTTGCGCTAGAATGGCCTTATGCCAGGAGTGGACCCTGAGCGCCTGGCCGAGCGCCTGGAGAAGCTGGAGGGCATCGTGGAAGCTACCCTCCAGGTACTCCCTCCCTTGGTGAGCGATCTCTCCCGCCGCATTGACACCTTGCGCGAGGAGGTCAAAGGGGAACTGAGGACCGCGGAAGCCCGTTTGGAAGGGCGTATCCAACAGGTAGAAACCAAGCTGGAGGAACGCATCCAGCAGGTAGAGACCAGACTAGAAGGGCGTATCCAGCAGGTCAAGGCTGAACTAGAAGAACGCATCCAGCAGGTAGAAACCAAACTGGAAGGGCGTATCCAACAGGTAGAGACCAGGCTGGAGGAGCGTATCCAACAGGTAGAAATTAAGCTGGAGGAACGCATCCAGCAGGTAGAGACCAAGCTGGAGGAACGCATCCAACAGCTTAGGACCGAGCTGGAGGGGCGCATCCAAGGGCTGGAAGAGGCGATCTACTCCCTGCGCCAAGAGGTCAAAGCGGAGATCAACGGGGCCTTCAACAAGGCCATGCTGGTCTTCACCGCCATTGGCATAGTCTTAACCTTGATCAGCCTCCTCCGGTAAGACCTAAGGCTCCACCAGGAGCCCCCGCAGGAAGAGGTTCCGGTCCTCCGGGGGAAGGTAAAGGTCATCGGTGAAGGCCACCGCCACGATGCCTTCCCCCGAGGTGCGGAACCTGAGCTCCACAAGGCCCAAAACCTCCCCCTCAAAGAGGAGGCGGCCTCCCTCGGCCACCAAGACGTGGGGCCCCTTACCCTGGGCGGGGGTGCCCTCGAGGCGGAGAACCAAGGTGGCCTTGCGGCAAAGGGGGATCTCCACCACCCCGTTCGTCCAAAGCTCCGCCCGCTCCGGCAAGGGGCCTGGCCGGCAGGGCCCAAGGGCCAAGGGACGCAGGGCAAAAGCCTCCCGTAGGCCCCAAAGCCCTAGCCCCAAAGCGCCAAGGAGGGAAAGGGCAAGGAACCAAGCCCCCCTCACCGCACCACCTCCCTTTCCAGGGCATAAAGGGGCTTTTGCCCAAGGCGCGAGGGGGCAAAGACCAGGACCCGTAGCCGGTAGGACCCGGGAGGTAGGTCCTTGGGAAGGCTAAAGGCGATGGGCTTAGCCCCATCCCACTCCCAGCCCACACGGCGGCAGGCCTTGGCACAAAGCCAGACCTGGACCCGGTAGCCCTCGCCCCCCTCGAGGCGCACCACTCCCCCCTCCCGTCCCAAGGCGGCGTAGGCCAGGCGGGGGGGCGAAGGGGAAGGCGTGAGGGCAAGTTGCCAAAAGGGAAGGGCCCAAAGGAGGGCCACCCCTGCGGCAAGGCCCAAGGTACGGCTTAGGACAAGGCGTCCCTGGGCCAAGGCCAACCCCCCCGCTAGGAAGAAAATCTCGCCGCGGAAGGGACTTGGGACGCTAAAGGGATTGTCCACCATGCCCATGGCGGCGTAGGCCAAGAGGAGGGAAAAAAGAAGCCCATCCCCCCAGGCCGCCGCCAAAAATCCCCCCACGAGGAGAAGGAGTCCCAAGGCCCCTAAGGGCCCACTTTCCCCCAGGGCTTGCAAAAAGTGGTTATGGGCGAACTGCCAGAACCCCCCTAGAGGCTTAAGCCAGGCGGGGCACATTAGGCCGCGCGCCTCCAAAAGGGAAAAGAGAAAGCAGTCCCCAAACAGGGTTCCCCGAAGGTAGTCCCCTAGGAGGTAGGGCCCCACCCCGGTCCAGGGGTGGGCGGCGTAAACCTCGTACGCCCGAAGCCAAAGCGCTTCCCGCCCGGAAAGCTGGACCTGGAAAAACCGCTCCGTGGCCGGGGTGTCCAGGAAAGTGGCAACCCCCAGGAGAAGCCCCGAAAGCCCCAACGCCCAAAACCCCCGCCGGCGGAAGAGAAGCCCCCCCCCCCCCCCCCCANTCCCCCCCCGGCTCCCGGAAAGGAGGAGGACCGCCCCCCCAAGAAGGCCCAGGAGAAGGCGAAAGGGCCAAGGGTAGCGCAGGTAAAGGGCCAAGAGGACGCCCACCGCCCCCATGAGGCCGAGCCCCACGGGGCTATGGAAGGGGTGGGCCAGGCGCTCCCCCACCGCCCTGTCCCCAAAGACGAGGTAGGTGGCGGCGAAAGCGGTCAGGTAAAGGAGGGCTAGGCCATACCCCAGGGGGGCTAAGGCTTCCGAGGAGAAGCGCTTGGCCAAGACTACCCCCGCCCCCACCAAGCCGAGGACGTAGAGCACCCGGAAAAGGGCCATGGGAAAGGCCAAGGGCTCGGGAGCAAAAAGGGCTGGGAGGAGAAGGGAAAGGGCGTAGAACCCCAGCAGGCCCAAGATGGGACGGGGAAGCCCGCGAAGGCCGGGTAAGAAGAAGGGAGCAAGCCAGCCCAAGAAGGGGAAGAGGGGCGCAAGGGCGAGGCCTAGGGAAAGGAGGCGCACGGGCTAAACTTTACCAAAAAGGGAGCTAACGCAACCCTAAGGGAAATGGGGTAAAGTGCCCTCCATGAGAAGGCTTTGGCCCCTGCTTTTCCTCGGGGTAGCCCTGGCTGCCCGCTTCGCCACCTTCAGCGTGGAGCCCTTCGGCCCCCAACGGGTCAACCTGGACACCGGGGTCACCACCCTTCCCCAGGGGGGGATCCTGGTGGACAACGAAAACGGACTCCGCTTGAAGGGAAGCTACATTGAGTACAAAGAGGGCGCCTTCGTCCGGGCAAGGGGGGTGGAGCTCCTCTCCAGCAAGGAAACCTTCCTCGCCCAAAGCCTGGAGCACGACATCCCCAAGCAGGAAGCCCGCTTCCAAAGCCTCACCTTTAGCAACGCCGATTTCAAGGGGCTTAAGGCGGAAAGGGCCCTTGCCCTCTTCGCCGAGGAGGTGGTGGTGCTCAAGGGCAAGGTCCAGGCGGATAGCCCTAAGCTCCAGGCGGAAGCCCTGGTGGTGGACCTGAAGGGGAGGGAAGCCTTGGCCTTGGGAAGCTTCACCTACCAGGAAGGCAAGGCCACCCTCAAGGGGCAAGGGGCCTCCGCCCGGCTCCACCTCCGCTTCCAAGGGGGGAAAGTCTTGGCCTCCACCAAGGTACCCGAGAGCGCCATGCGCCTCGTCACCTACGCTAGCCGCCTCCCATGACCCTTTACCGCTACGTCCTAAGGGAAAGCCTACCCGTCCTCCTCCTGGCCCTGGCCTTCCTCACCGCCGTCTACCTCTTCGGCTTCTTCTACGCCGGGGCGCGGTGGCTGGAGGGGGTGCCCCTTGTCAAGGTCCTCCGCTGGCTTTCCTACCACGTGCCCGGGGTCTTGGTGCAGGTCTTCCCCATCGCCACCGTGGTGACCACGGTGCTGGTCTTTGGGCGGCTTTCGGCGGAAGGGGCCCAGTTCGCCCTCCTCTCGGGGGGGATCCCCCTTTACCGGGCAGCCCTTCCCCTCCTGGCTGTGGGAGCGGTGCTCTCAGGGATAGCCCTTTACCTCCAGGAGGCCGTGGTGCCCCACTACAACGAGCGGGTGCGGGTGGCCTGGTGGGACGAGATCCACACCCAGGGGGCCGGGCTCCACCGGCTCGTGGGGCTCCAGATCCCCATCGGCCAGGGGAAAAGCCTCTACTTCTCCGGGTTTGACTGGGAGAGGAAGGAGATGCTGGGGGTAAGGATCTCCGCCTTCCAAGGGGAGGAGGGCACCTTCCTCTTCGCCGAGCGGGGCCGGTGGGAGGGGAAGGTCATCACCTTGGAGCACTACCGCTACTACCGGGTGGACTTCAAGGAGGTGCCGGGCCTCGAGGGGGCCAAGGACCTCCTCGGCCAGGTGCGCCGCGTCTTCAAGGTGGTGAGCCAAGGGTCCCTCTTGGAGGTGGAGTCCGACCTCTCCCGGGCCCGGGCCATCGCCGACTACGCCGACACCTTTAGCTTCGGCCAGGATAGCCTCTCCGAGGCCTGGCGGAAGGCCAAAGACCCCTTCCTGGCCCCCCTGGAGCGCTGGCGGGCCCGGTTGGAGTTCCACTCCAAGCTGGCCCTGCCCCTCGCCAACCTGGTCCTGGTCCTCCTGGCGGCGGCCATGGCCCTCCGCTACGGGCGGAGCACGGGGCTCGCCTTGGGGATGAGCGTGGTCCTGGCCCTGGCCTACTACGGGGCCTTCTTCTTGGGGCGCTCCTTAGCCGGCATCGGGGCTTTGCCCCCGGAGCTTGGGGCCTGGGGGGCCAACCTCCTCTTCCTCGCCCTGGGGGCGCGGGCCCTGCGCTAGACTTGGGGCATGGCTTTCTCTAGACCTGTAGGGGAAAAAGAGGGAGGGCGCCAGGAGTGAAGCCCCTAAGGCTTGGCCTCGTGGCCTACCCGGGCCTTGGGGGAAGCGGCATCGTGGCCACGGAGCTCGCCGACCGCCTGGCCCGGATGGGCCACCGGGTCTTCCTCTTCGCCACGGAGCGCCCCTTCCGCCTGCCCAAGGATAGCCCCGCCACCTTCGTCCCCGTGGACCTCCCCTTCTACCCCGTCTTCCCCGGACCCCTTTACACCCTTTCCCTGGCCGGGACCCTGGAGCGGGAGGCCAAGCGGCTCGGCCTGGACCTGGTCCACACCCACTACGCCATCCCCCACGCCGCCGCCAGCTACCTGGCCTTCGGCAAGGGCTTCCCCCTGGTGCATACCCTCCACGGCACGGACGTTTCCGTCCTGGGCATGGACCCCGCCTTCCATGGGCCCACCAGGCGGGCCCTACAGGCAGCCCGGGCCACCACGGCGGTGAGCCAGGCTTTGGCCAAGGAAGCGGAAAGGGCTTTTGGGGTAAAGCCCGTGGTGATCCACAACGCCGTGGACCCCGAGCGCTTCCGCCCCCGCCCCGAGCGGAAGGGGCTTTACGCCGAGGAAGGGGAGTGGCTTTTGGTGCACGCCTCCAACTTCCGGCCCATCAAGCGGGTGCCGGACATCGTGCGGGCCTTCGCCAAGGTGCGCCAGAAGGCGAGGGCGCGCCTCCTCCTCCTGGGCAAGGGCCCGGAGGAAGGGGAAGCGAAGCGGGTGGCCCGGGAGCTTGGGGTGGAGGCCTGGGTCACCTTCCACCCCCCCACGCCCCAACCCGAGGAGGTCCTGGGGGCGGCGGACCTCTTCCTCCTGGCCTCGGAGGAGGAGTCCTTCGGCCAGGCGGCCCTCGAGGCCCTGGCCTGTGGCGTACCCGTGGTGGCCACGGCGGTGGGGGGGGTGCCGGAGCTCGTCCGCCCGGAGGTGGGGCGGCTCGTGGAGCTCGGGGACCTGGAGGGCTTCGCCGAGGCGGTTTTGGAGCTCCTCGCCCACCCCGAGCTTCCGCAGATGCGGCAAAGGGCCCGGGCCTACGCGCAAGAGCGCTTCCACCCCGAGCGCATCACCCGGCAGTACCTGGAGGTGTACGAAAAGGCCCTGGGGGGCTAGCCCCCCAGGGCCATGGGCCCCCTAGGCGTGGGCTACGAGCTCCTTCTTGCGCCCCTTGGGCTTGGCCTTCTTTGCGCGGGCCTCGAGGGCCTTCAAGCCGCCCACTAGAGCCAGGTCAAGAACCTCGTCCAGGTGCTCCACGAAGTGGAAGGTCATGTTCTGGCGCAAGGGGGCGGGGATGTCCGAGAGGTCCGCCTGGTTGGGCTTGGGCAGGATCACCTCGCGGATCCCCGCCCGCCTGGCCCCCAGGACCTTCTCCTTGACCCCGCCGATGGGCAGGACCCGCCCCGTGAGGGTGATCTCCCCGGTCATGGCGATGTCGTGGCGCACGGGCACCTCCGTGAGGGCGGAAACCAGGGCGCTCACGATGGCCACCCCAGCGGAAGGCCCCTCCTTGGGGATGGCCCCGGCGGGCACGTGGATGTGGATGTCCGACTTCTCAAAGCGCTCCAAGGGGATGCCGAAGCGCACGGCGTTCTTCTTGGCGTAGGAGAGGGCCGCCCGCGCCGACTCCTTCATCACGTCCCCCAGTTGCCCGGTGAGGATCAGGTTCCCCTTGCCGGGCATGACGGAAACCTCCACGAACATGATGTCCCCGCCCACGGGGGTGTAGTACATGCCCGTGGCCACGCCCACCTGGGGCTCCCGGGCCTCGGTTTCCGGGAGGAAGCGGGGCGGGCCCAGGTACTTCTCCAGGTCCTTCTCCGTGATGCGCACCCGCTTCTTGCCCTCCTCCAGGATCTGCCGGGCCGCCTTGCGCAACAGGGCCCCGATCTCCCTTTCCAGCTGCCGGACCCCCGCCTCCCGGGTGTAGTGGGTGATGAGGCGCATGAGGGCCGCCTCCGTCACCACCACCTGCCCCTCGGCCAGGCCCGTTTCCTTGAGTTGCCGGGGCAGGAGGTAGCGCTTGGCGATCTCCAGCTTCTCCTGCTCAATGTAGCTGGTGAACTCAATGGCCTCCATGCGGTCCCAGAGGGGGGCGGGGATGTTCTGGGGGAAGTTGGCGGTGCAGATGAACATCACCTCGCTCAGGTCAAAGGGCACGCCCAGGTAGTGGTCCACGAACTCCTTGTTCTGGGCGGGGTCCAGGACCTCCAGGAGGGCCGCCGCCGGGTCCCCTTGGTAGGAGATGCCGAGCTTATCCACCTCGTCCAGGAGGAAGACGGGGTTCTTGGTGCCCGCTTGCCGCAGGCCCTGGATGATCCGCCCCGGCATGGCCCCGATGTAGGTGCGGCGGTGCCCCCGGATGTCCGACTCGTCCCGCACCCCGCCCAAGGAGATGCGCACGTACTTGCGGCCCAAGGCCTCGGCGATGCTCTTGGCGATGGAGGTCTTCCCCACCCCGGGCGGCCCCACGAAGAGGAGGATGGGCCCCTTGTTCACCTCCTCCTCGGGGATCTCGCCCCGCTTGGCCCGCTCGGCCTTGAGCTTGCGCACGGCCAAGAACTCCAGGACCCGGTCCTTGACCTTCTCCAGGCCGTAGTGGTCCCTTTCCAGGATCTCCTTGGCCCGCTTGAGGTCCAGGTTGTCCTCCGTGCGCTTGTTCCAGGGGAGGTTGACGATCCAGTCCAGGTAGGTGCGGATGACGCTGGCCTCGGCGGAGTCGGGGTGCATGCGGGCGAAGCGGTTGAGCTCCCGCTCCACCTCCTGGCGCACCACGGGGGGCAGGTTGAGCTCCTCCACCTTCTTGCGGAACTCCTCCACCTCCTGCTCCCCCTCCTCCCCGTGGAGCTCCCGCTGGATGGCCTTCATCTGCTCCCTGAGGAAGTACTCCCGCTGGTTGCGGTCAATCTCCTCCTTGACCTGTTGCTGGATGCGCTTTTGCGTTTCAATGAGGTCCAGCTCCGCCTGCAGGAGGATGAGGACCCGCTTGAGCCTCTCCGCCACCTCCGCCGTTTCCAGAACCTTTTGCTTGTCCTCCAGGCGGAAGTCCATGTGGAAGGCGATGTAGTCGGCGAGCTGGGAGGGGTCCTCCAGGTTCAGGACGAACTGGACCACCTCCGGCGGAAGGTACCGCCCCTCCTTGAGGAGGGCCTGGAACTTGTCCTTCACCTCCCGCACCAGGGCCTTGACCAGGGTGGGGTCGCCGGGCTCGTCCGCCAGGACTACCCCCTTGGCCTCGAGGTGGTCCCCCAGGTCCAGCCACTCCGCCACCCGGACCCGGGCGAAGGCCTGCACCAGGACCTGGACGGAGCCGTCCGGGTTCTTGCGCATCTTGAGGATGTTGCAGGCGGTGCCCACCTCGTAGAGGTCGGAGGGCTTGGGGGCCTCCACCTCCTTGTCCTTTTGGCTCACGATGAGGAGCACCCGCTCCCGGGCCAAGGCCTCGTCAATGGCCCGGATGGAGATGGGGCGGCCGGCATCAATGGGCATGACCATGGTGGGGTAGATGACCGACCCCCGCACGGGGCAGACGGGCAAGGATTCTGGCAGCATGGTTTCCCTCCTTTGGCTTTTCTCGTCCATAGCCTAAGCCTACCTATATCAAGTTTACTGCGAAGTCCCGTTTAGCGCAAAGGGCCCCCAGGCACAAAGCCTTATGCTATAGCGGTGGCGCGGCTTTGGGTGCTTCTCCTCCTCCTGGGCCTGGCCTTGGCCCAGAAAAGCGGGGGCGGGGTGGGGGGGCGCCCCTATAGCCCCAGTCCCCCGCCCATGGCCCCGGGGCCGGCACCCACCTACCCCATGCCCGTGCCCACCTACCCTGGCCCCGTGGTGGTCTACCCGGGAGGCGGAGGAAGCCTGGGGGTGGTTCCGGTGGTGGTCCTTTTGGGCCTCGCCCTGGTGGCCTTCCTCATGGTGCGGGGGCTAAGGCAGGCGGGGGAAGGCCCCGTGGCGAGCGCCGCCCGCCTGCGCCTCGCCCTCCTCCAACGCCCCGGGGTGCAAGGGGCCCTTAGGCGCCTGGCCGAGGAGGCGGACACCACCACGGCCAAGGGGCTTGCCGACCTCCTGGACGAGGCCGCTTTGCTTCTCCTAAGGGAAGAACCCGGTTGGCGCTTCGCCAGCTACGAGGTGGAACACGGCTCCGAGGCGGAGGCCCTGGCCCGGTTTGACGCCTGGATGCTGGAGGAAAGGAGCAAGTACCAGGAAACCTTCCGCCACTTTGAGGGAAAGAAGCGGGTGGCGGAGGCCTACCAGGCGAGGCTTGAGCCTGGGGGGCGGTACGTGGTGGTGAGCCTCATCCTGGCAGACCGGAGCGTCCTCGCCCCCAAGCGCCCCCTCACCCCAAAGGCGGTGAAGGAGGCCCTTTTGGAGCTGGCGGGGTCAAGCCCCTTCACCCTCCTCGCCTTCTACCTCTCCTGGACCCCGGAGCGGGAGGAGGAAGCCCTCACCGAGGAGGAACTCCTGCTCCTCTATCCAGGCCTGGAAAAGCTCTAATCTCAGGGTCACAACCCCAGGGCGAAGACCGCTTCCTTAAGAATTTCGGCGCTTCTCCGCAAAGCCGCCGCATGGGCCCGGGCCAGGGCCTCGTCCAGGTCCACCAAGACCACCTCCGGCGCCACCCCAAGGAGAACAAGGGCGTAAGCGGCGGCGCTGCCCGCCATGCCGGAGCCCACGATGCCTACCTTCGTGGGTAGAGTATAGCCGTGGTACGGGTAGGCCATAGGCGCGTCACCTTTTATCCGCCGGAAGGGGCCAAGGCCCTCGTCGGGGACTTCACCGACTGGGAGAGGAACCCCATCCCCCTGGAGGGCCCCCTCACCTTGGAGTTCCCGGAAGGGGCCTATGTGGAATACGCCTTCTTAGACCGGGAGGGAAAACCCTTCCCCGACCCCGACAACCCCGAGAAGGCGGAAAACCCCTGGTGGACCTATCCCCGGGCCATCCGGCTTCCCGGCTTCCGCTACGAGGCCCCCCCTGAGCCCCAAACGGAGCCCAAGGTACACCGGCACCGCCTGGGGGAAAGGCGCTACTACGTGGCGGAAACGGGGGAAGCCCCTAAGGCCACGGTGGTGGCCCAGGACGGGGTGGCCTTCTACCGCACCGCCGGGCTCCACAAGGTGGCCAGGGCCCTCCTGGAGCGGGGGGAGATCCCCCCGGTGCGCCTCGTCTTCGTGGAGCCCATAGACCGGAGCCGGGAATACCGCTTCTCGGAAGCCTACGAGGGGGAGTTCCACGGGGTCTTGGCCGAGGTGGAACGGGCGTACGGCCCCCTGGGGGAGGTGGTCCTGGTGGGGGCCTCCTTGGGCGGGCTTTTCTCCTTGTGGCAGGCCTGGCGCCACCCGGGGCGCTTTCCCAAGGTCCTCGCCCTCTCCCCCGCCCTCAAGGCCCACCCCGGGGGGATGGACGCCTACCGGGACGAGGAGTGGCTTCTTGAGCGCTACCGGGAAGCGGAAGCCTTGCCCCGCATCTACCTGGAGGTGGGGCTTCTGGAGTGGCTCCTTGGGCCAAACCGCCGCTTCGCCGCCCTTCTCGCCGACCGGAAAGCCCCCCACGCCTACAAGGAGCGCCCCTCGGGCCACAACTGGGTCACCTGGAAGCAGGCCCTGGCCCCTGGGCTCCGTTACCTCTTGGGGGAAGGGTGAGCCAGATGAGCCTCGAGGCCCTCCTCGTCCTCCTCTCCGTGGCCGCCCTCGAGGCCCTCCTCTCCGGGGACAACGCCTTGGTCCTGGCGGTGATGGTGAAGCCCCTGCCGCCCCACCTCAGGCGGCGGGCCCTCTTCTACGGGATCCTCGGGGCCTACGTCCTTCGGGGCCTCGCCCTCCTCTTCGCCGTCTACCTCATCCGGCTCTGGTGGGTGGAGATCCTGGGAGGGCTTTACCTCCTCCACCTCATGCTCCAACACTTCCAGGACCAAGGGGAGGCCAAACCCCTCCTGGAGGCCGCGGCCCGGGAGTTTTGGCGGGTGGTCCTCCTCATCAACCTGGTGGACCTGGCCTTCGCCGTGGACTCCATCCTGGCGGTGGTGGCCTTCTCCAAGGAGCTCCTTCTGGTCTTCCTGGGGGTGGCCCTGGGCATCCTCTTCATCCGCCTTCTGGCGAGCAGCGTGGTGGTCCTCATGGAGCGCTTTCCCGGGCTGGAGAAGGTGGCCTACGCCCTGGTGGGCTGGGCGGGGGTAAAGCTTTTCCTGGAGGGGGAGGCCACCCTCGCCCACCTCCTCCACCGCCCGGAGCTCGCCTTTGAGCTTCCCAAGGCGCTCTTCTGGAGCGGCACCCTCCTCATCCTCCTCGTGGGCAGCCTCCTCGCCTTCCGCCGCCATGCCTAGGGACTGGGACGCCTTCTACCAAGGGGCGGAGGACCGCCCCCCCGCCTTCGTGGTGCGGGCCTACGGGCCCTTCGTGCCCATGGGACCCGTCCTGGACCTGGCGGGGGGCCTTGGGCGGAACGCCCGCTACTTCCTCGGGCGGGGCCACCCCGTGGTCCTGGTGGAGAGGAGCCGGGTGGCCCTAGAGCGCCTAAAGGGCACCCCGGGCCTCACCCTGGTGGAAGGGGACCTCGAGGCCGACCCCGCCCTCCCCCAAGGCCCCTTCGCCGGCATCGTCCTCTCCTACTACGTGAACCGCCCCCTCCTTTCCTCCCTCGCCCCCCTCCTCCTCCCAGGGGGGCTTCTCCTGGTGGAGGGCTTCACCCGGGAGGAGGCGAGGCGCAGGGGAAGGGAGGGTAGCCCCTTCTACTGGGAGCGCTACGAGCTCCTAACCCCTCCCCCCGGCCTCGCCTTAAGGGCCTATGGGGAGGGGTGGCGGGAGGGCCACCGGGCCTTCGCCGTCTACGTTAGGCCTTGAGGGCCTTGGCCACCAGCTCGGCGATGTCCAAGACCTCCGGGGCGCTTTCGTCCTGGGCGGTTTCCACGTTCATCATGGCCATGCAGAAGGGGCAACCCGTGGCGATGACCTCAGCCCCCGTGGCCTTGAGCTCCAGGTAGCGGTTTTGGGAAACCCGCATGGCCCCGGGCTCCTCCTCCTTCCAGAACTGGGCCCCGCCCGCCCCGCAGCAGAAGCTCTTCTCCCGGCTCCTTTGGGGCTCCGTGAGGACAAGCCCCACCCCCTTGAGCACCTCCCGGGGGGCCTCGTAGACCCCGTTGTGGCGGCCCAGGTAACAGGGGTCGTGGAAGACCACCTTGCGGGTTTCCTCGGAAACCTTGAGCCGCCCCGTGCGCAAAAGCTCGGCGATGAACTCCGAGTGGTGGACCACCCGGTACTGGCCGCCAAAGTCCTTGTACTCGTTCCCCAGGGTGTGGAAGCAGTGGGGGCAGGTGGTGACGATGGTCTTGGGGGCCACCTGGTTCAGGGTTTCCACGTTTTCCGTGGCGAGCTGGAAGAAGAGGTACTCGTTCCCCGCCCGCCGGGCGGCATCCCCGGTGCACTTCTCCCGCCGCCCCAGGACCGCCCAGTCCACCCCGCTGGCGTTCAGGATCTCCACCATGCTCCGGGCGATCTTCTGCGCCCGGGGGTCGTAGCTCGGGGCGCACCCCACCCAGTAGAGGACCTCGGGGTGGGGCTTCTCCTCCACGGTGGGCACGCTAAGCCCCTCGGCCCAGTCCAGGCGCTTGTCCTGGCCGATGCCCCAAGGGTTGCCCGAGCGCTCCATGCCCCGGAAGGCGTTGTTGAGCTCTTGGGGAAACTCCCCTTCCATGAGGACCTTGGCCCGGCGCACGTCCAGGATGTGGAGCATCTGCTCGTTGCCCACGGGGCAGACCTCCACGCAGGCCATGCAGGTGGTGCAGGCCCAAAGGGCCTCCTCGTTCAGGGCGAAGTCCATGAGGGGCCTTGGGCTTTCCTTGCCGGCGGCGAAATCCTTCAGGATCTCGTTGAGCTCGTAGCGCTCGGAGATGAGGATGGCGGCGGGGCTTAAGGCCTTGCCCGTGGTGTAGGCGGGGCAGGCCTCCTGGCACCGGTTGCACATGATGCAGGCGTAGGCGTCCAAAAGCCGCTTCCAGGAGAGGTCCTCCAACCTTTCCGCCCCGAACTTCTCCTCCTCCTTCTCCAAGTCCAAGGGCAGGAGGGCCCCGGGCTTCTCCTTGCGGAAGGCCAGATTGATGGGGGCCATGAAGAGGTGGATGTGCTTGGAGCGGGGGAAGTAGGGGAGGAAGAGGAGGATGGAGCCCAAGGCGCCCCACCAGAAAACGTGCTCCATGAAGACCAGGGCGGAAGGGGATAGCCCGGCCAAGGCCTGGGCCAGGGCGCTGGCCACGGGCTGGAAGGGGTCTGGGCCCTCCTGGGCCAGGCCCGCCGCCTTGGAGAGGAGGCGGCTACCCACGTGGAAGGTGATGAAGGCTCCCACGATGGCGGAGTCCCTGGGGATGCCCTGGCGCACCCTCTCGTGGAGGGGCACCTTGGGGTTCCAGGTGAAGTCCTTGGGGGCCACCACGTAGCGCCTTAGCATGAGGCCCAGGATGCCCACGAGGATCAAGGCGGTGAGGAGGTCGGCGAGGAGGTTATAGATGTTCCAAAGGCCCCCCTGGGTGTGAAGGGGGAAGTAGCCCTCCAACAGGTCCACCAGGTTCACCAAGAGGTAGTAGACGAAGCCGTAGAAGACAAAGGCGTGGAGGAGGGAGACGAGGGGCCTGCGCTTGAAGACGGTTTCCTGGGTGAGGACCGCCCAGAGGGCCCTGCCCACCCGCTCGGGTAGGCGGTCAAAGCGGTCCTCGGGCCGCCCCCGTCTTATGGCCAGGTAGACGCGCCGGAAGCCGGTGTAGGCGTAGTAAAGGCTTACCGCCGCCACGAGGAGGAAGAGGATTTTTTCCGGTAGGGTCAACATGGGATGGCCCTCCTTATACTCGGTAAAAGTTTACCCGATTCCCCATCCATGGCAAGAGCGTACAATGGCCCCTTGTGGAAACCGTAGCCCTCCTCGTCCTTCTCCTCTTTGGGCTTTTAAACCTCTTCGTCTTCCGCCGCTTCCAAAAGCCCCTATTGCCCCTGGTCTTGGTCCTTTTGCTGAGCGTCTTCGTCTTCTTCCTGGCCCCCGTCCTTGGCCTCCTGGTCTTCCTCCTGGGCCAGACCCTGGCCTTCTACGCCGCCGGGAAAAGCTGATAGCTGAGGAAGGCCACCAGGGCCCCCAGGAGGGCCCCCACCAGGACCTCGAGGTAGGTGTGGCCCAAGAGCTCCTTCAGGGGCTCGGGGGCGGGGCCTTTTTCCAGGACCTTCTGGAGTTCCTGGACGAGCTGGTTGAGGAGCTGGGCGTGAAGCCCGGCCGCCCGGCGGATGCCCGTAGCGTCGTACATGACGATGAGGGCGAAGACGGCGGCCACGGCGAAGAGGGAGCTACCAAACCCCTCCTCTAGCCCCACCGCCACCGCCAGGGCGCTCACCGTGGCGGAGTGGGAGCTCGGCATCCCCCCGGTTTCCAAAAAGCGCTCCCACTGGAAGCGGCCCTCCAAGAGGTAGTAGAGGAAAAGCTTCAGGGTCTGGGCCAGGAAGTTGGCCAGGATGGCAGTCCAGAAGACCTGGTTATAGAGAAGCTCCATGCCGCCTCAGGAGGGCCGCCTTGAGGGTGTTGGCCATGAGCATGGCCACGGTCATGGGCCCCACGCCCCCGGGCACCGGGGTGAGGGCGGAGGCCACCTCCGCCACCTCGGGGTGGACGTCGCCCAAAAGCCGCCCCTCCACCCGGTTCACCCCCACGTCCACCACGATGGCCCCGGGCCGCACCCAGTCCTTGCGCACCAGGTGGGCCTTCCCCACAGCCACCACCAGGATTTCCGCCCGGCGCGTCACCTCGGGGAGGCCCTCCGTTTTGGAGTGGGCCACGGTCACCGTGGCGTCCTCCCGCAGGAGGAGGCCCGCCAAGGGCTTCCCCACGATGTTGGAGCGCCCCAAGACCACCACCTCCTTGCCCTTTAGGTCCACGCCGTAGTGCTTGAGGAGGCGGACAATCCCCAAGGGCGTGCAGGGGAAAAGCCCCTCTCCCCCGCTCCAAAGGCGGCCCACGTTCACGGGGTGGAAGCCGTCCACGTCCTTGAGGGGGTGGATGGCCTCGAGGACCCTCTCGGTGCGGATGTGCCGGGGCAAGGGAAGCTGGACCAGGATGCCGTCCACGTCCTCGTGGGCGTTGAGCTCGGCAATGCGGGCAAGCAGGGCCTCCTCGGGGAAGTCCTCGGGGTAGACCTCCACCTGGCTCCTATACCCAAGCTCCCGGGCCCGCTTGTCCTTAAGCCGCACGTAGGACACGGAGGCCGGGTCCTCTCCCAAGCGGAGGACCCGCAAGGAGGGGACAAAGGGCAAAGCCTTTAGCCTCTCCCGAAGTTCGGCGTACACCGCCTCCGCCACCTCGTGGCCGGAAAGGGTACGGGCTAGGGTCATCTACGCCTCCTTGGGCACGGTCTTCAGCTCCCCCTCCTGGATCCGCCGGTAGAGGCGGCCCAGCACCCCGTTGACGAAGGCCCCCGAGTGCTCCCCCCCGTAGCGGTTGGCGATCTTCACCGCCACCTCAATGAGGGGGGCGAAGGGGGTGGGCTCGTAGAGCATCTCGTAGGTGGCGAGGCGGAGGACGGTGAGGTCGGTCTTGGACATCTGGGCGAAGTCCCAGCCCTCCACCGTTTCCCTAAGGACCCGGTCCACCTCCTCCCGGTGGGCCGTGTAGCCTTGGAGAAGCCTTTTGGCGAAGGCGATCCCCTCCTCGTCCAGGGGGTCGCCGTAAGGGTCGTCCTCCCCGCCCATCTCCTCCAGGGCGTGGCGGAAGGCCTCCTCCAGGCCCACGCCCCCTTGGGTGTGGGCGAAGAGGGCGCGCATGGCCAATTCCCTTGCCCGTCTAAGCATGGGCCTCCTTGCGGTACTCCACCTGGGCCACGGTGAGGTTCACCGCCTTCACCGCCTCCCCGGTGGCCACAAAAAGCGCCTCGGCCACGGCCTTTTGCACCCTTGGAGCCAGCTCGGGAATGGCGAGGCCGTAGTCCACGGAAAGGACCAGGTCCACGCTCAGGCCCTCCGGCGTCCTTTCCACCTTCACGGGCTTGGCGCGCCGGAAAACCTCTCCCAGGGAGCGGGGGACGGCCTCCAATGGCCGCACACCCTCCAGGCCCTCCAGGGCGTGGAGGACCAGGGCCTCGAGGGCGTGGTCGCTGATCTCGTAGTCCACCATCACACGCCCAGTCTACATCTCCATGCGCCGGGCCACGAAGTTGGTGTAGACCGCCCCCCGGCGGAAGAAGGCGTTCTGCAGGACCTTTTGGTGGAAGGGGATGGTGGTCTTGAGGCCGGGGCCCTCAATCACCGTTTCCGAAAGGGCCCGCTCCATCCGCCTTATGGCCTCCTCCCGGGTGAGGGCCCAGGCGATGATCTTGGCGATGAGGCTATCGTAGTGGGGCGGGATCTGGTAGCCGGCGTAGAGGTGGCTGTCCACCCGGATGCCGGGCCCCCCGGGGAAGAGGAGGGTTTCCACCTTGCCGATGGAGGGCCTAAAGCCCTTCTCGGGGTCCTCGGCGTTGATGCGCACCTCGAGGGCGTGCCCCCGCACCACGATGTCCTCCTGCCGAAGCCAAAGCTTCTCCCCTTGGGCGATGCGGAACTGGGCCTGCACCAGGTCCACCCCGGTGATCATCTCCGTCACGGGGTGCTCCACCTGGATGCGGGTGTTCATCTCAATGAAGTAGAAGTTCCCCTCCTTGTCCACCAAAAACTCCAGGGTGCCGGCGGAAACGTACCCCACGTGGGCCGCCAGGCGCACCGCCGCCTCGGCGATGGCCTTGCGGGTTTCGTAGGGGAGGACGCTTGGGGCCTCCTCCAAGAGCTTCTGGTGGCGGCGCTGGATGGAGCAGTCCCTTTCCCAAAGGTGGATGACGTTCTCCCCATCCCCCAGGACCTGGATTTCTATGTGCTTGGGCTCCTCAATGTACTTCTCCAGGTAGATGGCGGGGTTGCCGAAGGCGGCCCGGGCCTCCTCTTGCGCCTGTTGCACCGCCCGCTCCAACTCCTCCTCCGTGTGCACCACCCGCATCCCCCGCCCACCCCCGCCGGCGGAGGCCTTGAGGATCACGGGGTAGCCGATCTCCAAGGCCGCCCGCTTGGCCTCCTCCACGCTGGCGATCTCGTCCGTGCCGGGCACCGTGGGCACGCCCGCCTCCCGGGCCACCTTGCGGGCCGTGGCCTTGTCCCCCAGGGCCCGCATGTTCTCCGGGGTGGGGCCGATGAAGGTGATGCCGTGTTCCCGGCACATCTCGGCGAAGGTGGCGTTCTCCGCCAGGAAGCCGTAGCCCGGGTGGATGGCGTCGGCCCCGGTGACGATGGCGGCGGAGAGGAGGTTCGGGATATTAAGGTAGCTCTGCCCCGAGGGGGGCGGGCCGATGCAGATGGCCTCGTCCGCCAGGAGGACGGGGAGGCTCTTCTCGTCGGCGGTGGAGTGGGCCACCACCGTCTTGATGCCGAGCTCCTTGGCGGCCCGGATGATCCTTAAGGCGATCTCGCCCCGGTTGGCGATGAGGACCTTCTTCATACGGGTTGGATGAGGAAAAGGGGCTGGCCGTACTCCACGGGCTCCCCGTTTTGCACCAGGATCTTCCTCACGATGCCGGAAACCTCGGACTCAATCTCGTTCATGAGCTTCATGGCCTCAATGATGCAAAGCACCTGCCCCTTCTCCACCCGGTCCCCCTCCTTCACGTAGGGCGGGGCATCGGGAGCCGGCGCCCGGTAGAAGGTGCCCACGATGGGGGCGCGGATCTCCACGCACCCGGCGCACTCTTCCCCCTGGGCGGGGGCCTTGGGCGCTTCCTGCGGGGCGGGAGGCGGGGGAGGTGCTGGGGCCTCCGCCTGGGGCAGGGGAGCCAGGACCGGGGCCGGGGCGGGCACCGCCTGGGGCACCGCCACCACCTGCACCTCCCCCCCACGCCGTACGGTGAGCTTGTAGTCGGGGGTTTCCAGGGTAAGCTCGCTCACCCCGTGTTCCACCAAAGCTTGCAGGATCTGCTTGAGCTCCTTGGGCGTCATAGAAGCACCTCGTGGCATAAAGCTTACCTTATATGGCGAAAGGTTAGCTCCCTTAGACCGGGTCAAAACGTAGGGGACCCGGCGAGCCGGGCCCCCACGCACCCCTTGGGCTAGGCCCGGCCCACGTACTGGCCGGTGCGGGTGTCCACCTTGATGACCTCACCGGGCTCCACGAAAAGGGGCACCTGCACCACCGCCCCCGTTTCCAAGGTGGCGGGCTTAGACCCCCCGGAAACCGTGTCCCCCCGCACCCCAGGAGGCGTGTCCACCACCTTGAGCTCCACCACCGTGGGCGGGGTGATTTTGAGGGGGCGGCCCTCGTACATGTCCCCCAGGACCGTCATCCCCTCCTTCAGGAAGCGGGCCGCCTCCACCCGGTCCTTGGGCACGTGGAACTGCTCGTAGGTTTCCAGGTCCATGAAGACGAGCTCGTCCCCTTCGGGGTAAAGGTACTGGAGCTCGCGGGTTTCCACGTAGATGTCCTCGAGCTTCTCCCCCGAGTTGAAGGTGCGCTCAATGGTGGCCCCGGTTTCCAGGTTCTTGAACTTGGCCACCACCTTCGCCCCACCGCGGCCGATCTTTTGGTGTTGGTACTCCACGCACTCAAAGAGGCCGCCCTCCATCTTCACCTTGGTTCCAGGTCGCAGGTCGGTCACGCTGATCATGCTTCCTCCTCTAGGTTCAAGACCTGGGGCTTAAGCCCTAAGAGGTCAATATACCGGAGGTAGTCGGCCTCGGCGAGCTCCCGCCCGGCCAAGGCCACCAAAAGCGCCTCCATGACGTTGGTGCCAAAGCTCCGGCCCTTTAAGCGGGGCGTGGTGGTGATGAGGCGCTTCACCCCCCGGGCCTTGAGGAAGGCCAGGTCCTCCTCCGTGGTGGTGTTGGTGAGGACCGCCTTCCCCCGCATGTCCTCGGGCATGTAGCGGCGGATGTAGTGCCAGTCCCCGGCCACGAGATCGGCCCAAACGTAGTACCGGGTCCGCCAGTCCAGGACCTGCTTCTCCTGCTCCTTCCCCGTGGGGTAAAGGAGGCGGAAGGGAAGCTGGGTGAGGACGGGAAGGAGAAGGTAAGCGAGCTTTTGCAATAGGGAAAGGCGATAGAGGGGAATGGGCAGGCCCAGGGCGAAGATGAAGTCGCCGTAGAGCACCTTGGCCCCCGCCTCCCAAAGGGCCTCCGCCAGGCCGAAGCGGTCCACGGCGGAGGGGAGGAGCACTTTGGTGTTCTTCCAGTCTATGAGGGAAGCGAGCTCCTTGACCGCCCGCCTCTCCAAGGTGTGCTTGAGCCCCGAGCCGTCCACCACCGGGGTCTTCCGCGCCGCCCCCTTGAGGCGCTTGGCGTCTTTGATGACGTAGCGCCTTCCCCCCGCCACCAAGTAGAGGTCAATCCCCCCGAGGCCGATGGCGTCCACCTGGCCGTCCAGTTCCCGGATCAGGGCCACCGCCCGCTCCAGATCCCCGTCCGTCCCCCGCCTTTCCAGGAGCACCTTTTCCCCGAGGAGCTCCACCTCCGCCACGGAGTCGCGGCGGCTACTCCCCAGGGAAACCGAAACCACGCGCTTGGCCACGAGGGGCTATTTTAGCCCGAAGAGGAGGCCAAGGGCCAGGAAGAAGGCGGCGAGGAGGAAGAAGGGCCAGGCCCGGCGCACCCCAAGGAGGCGGACTAAAAGGCCAAAAACGAGGCTCCCAAAGGCCAGGGCCAGGAAGAGGGCCTGTAGGTTGGCCAAAAACGCCCCCATCCCCTTCACCCTAGCGCAACACCCGCCCCAAGAAGGCCAGGACCCGCTCCCTAAAGCGCCGGTCCGCCTCCCCCTGGAAGAGGTGGCCCGCTGGGTAGCTGAAGCACTCCACGGGCTTCCCCAAGGCCTTGAGCCTCCGGCAAAGCTCCCAGGACCACTCGGGGGGCACCTGGGCATCCTTTAGGCCGTGGTGGACGCTATAAGGGACGGAAAGCTCCGCCAGGTAGGTCCAGGGGGAGGCCTGGCGCAGGACCTCGGGCGATAGGGTGTAAAGCTCCCTTCCCCGCGCACCCCGGGACCAGTGGAGGATCCGCTCCAGGTTCTGCCTTTCGTCCCCGCTCATGCTCCCGTAAAGGACCACCCCCTTAAGCCCAGGGTCCACCAGGCTCACCACCTGGGCGATGCCGCCCCCCATGGAGTGGCCCAAGAGGGCGATGCGGCCCGCATCCGCCTGGGGGAAGGCCCCTTTGCGCACCTCGGCGAGGAGGTGGAGCACGTCCACGGCGTAGGCGTGGCGGAGGCCCCGGGCAGGGGCGCCCTCGGAAGGGGGGTGGCCGCGGTAGTTGGGGTGGAGGACGAGAAACCCCTCCTGGGCGAGCCAGTCGGCGTAACGGGCGGTGTAGGCGAGGAGGCGGTAGCGGCTCGGCTCCACGTAGCCGTGGAGGACCACCACCACCGGGAAAGGCCCCTTGCCCCTGGGAAGGTTGGCGAAGCCGTGGACCCTTAGGCCCTCGGAAAGGTGGGAGAACTGGACCCGGGTGAAGCGGACCCCCTCTTCCAGAACCCGTTCCACCCGGAAGCCCCCTTCCCCGTAGGTCCGGGCGCGGAGCTCGGGAAGGGTGAGAGCCTGGGCCCAGGCCAGGGCGAGGAAGCCCAGGGCGAAGGCTACCCGGCGCATGCCCCCAGGCTAGCGGGAAAGGCCTAGGCTAACTGTGCTCCCCTTCCGGGGCGAGCCACCCGGCGCTCAGGGCCTTGAGCCCGATGGCGTGGTAGACGAGCTGGGCGGCGGTCATCTCGGCGTGGAACTGGCCATTGGGGGAAAGCTCCACGAAGTCCATCCCCACCACCTCCTTTTCGGCGAAAACCGCCTCCAGGAGGTCCACCGCCTGGCGGTAGGAAAGCCCCCCGGGCAAGGGGGTACCCACGCTGGGCATGAGGGAAGGGTCCAGGGCATCAAAGTCAAAGCTGATGTAGACCCGCTTCCCCAAGGCGGCGAGGATCTCCTTTAGGGGAAGCCCCTCCCGGTGAAGCCGGTGGGCGGGGAAGAGGGCCACGCCCTTCTCCTGTGCCAGGCGAAGCGAGTCCCGGTCCATGGCCCGGATGCCCACCTGGACCAGGGGGAAGCCCTCGAGGAGGAGGCGGTGGAAGGGAGAGGCGTGGGAGTAAGGGGAGCCCTGCCACTCCGGGTAGAGGTCGGCGTGGGCGTCAATGTGGAGGAGGGAGAACTCCCCCAAGACCTCCCGATGGGCCAGGACCAAGGGGCGGGTGATGGAATGGTCCCCCCCGAGGGCCACCAGGAACTTCCCCGCCCGCAGGTGGGCCCTTGCGGCCTCCCCGATCAGGCGGTGGCTTTCCTCGGCGCTTCCCGCCACCCAGGGCACGGGCTCGGCGGCGTGGATGCCCGCCTCCTCGGGGGCGATGCCCAGTTCCAGGAGGAAGGGCTCAAGCTCCCGGCTCGCCAGGAGGATGGCCTCGGGGCCCCGCCTTGCCCCCGGGAGGAAGGAGAGGGAAAGGTCGTAGGGCACGGGCAGGACCACCACCCGCGCCATCTCGTAAGGGGTGTCTTGTTCGCCGAAGACGAGGCGCATAGCCCCTAGAGGATACCGAAGAAGCGCTCCATTAGGCGTAGGATGGCCAAGGTGCCCCGCTCAAAGTCCCGGATGCGGATGTGCTCGTTGGGGCTATGGACCCGGCTCCCCGGGTAGCCCACCCCTAGGCCCACCGCCGGGGCCTTCAGGTGGTGGAGGAAGGGGTACATGGGCCCAGACCCCGCCATGTTGGGGTAAAGCACCGCCTTCGCCCCAAAGGCCTCCTCCAGGGCCTTTCGCGCCAGGCCCACGAAGGGGTGGGCGAGGTCCGAGCGGGCGGGCCGCTCCCCCTTCTCCAAGACCACCACCTCCACGTCGTGGAAGCCGTGGGCCTCGAGGTGGCGCTTCAAGAGCACGGGTATCTCCTCGGGGTCCTGGTCCGGCACCAGGCGGAAGTCCAGTTTGGCGTAGGCCTCCGCCGGGAGAACCGTCTTGGACCCAGGCCCCCCGTAGCCCGAGTGAATGCCGTTGATGTTGACGCAAGGCTCGGCGTAAAGCCTCTGGTTGAACTCTAGGTTCCTCGCACCCCCCAAGAAGTCCCGCACGCCGAAGGCTTCCTTTAGGGCCTCGCTTTCGTCGGGGATCTCGGAGAGCACCTCCATCTCCAAGGGCGTGAGGGGGCGCACCTTGGCGTAAAAGCCCGGGATGAGGACCCTCCCCTCCTCGTCCCTCAAGGAGGCCAGGGCCCGGCTTAGGCGGTAGATGGGGTTTTCCACCACCGCCCCGTAGGAGGAGTGGAGGTCATAGCGGGCGGTGCGCACCCTAAGCTCCAGGGCCACGATCCCCTTAAGCCCGGCGTAGAGGTAGGGCCGCCCCTGGGCGTCCACGCCCCCCGCCTCCCACAGGATGGCGTCCGCCCGTAGACGGGGGGCGTGGGCCTCCACGTAGGCCTCGAGGTGGGGGCTTCCCACCTCCTCCTCCCCCTCCACCACGAACTTCACCCGGGGCAAAAACCCGTGCTTTTCCTGGAAAAGCTTTAGGGCCATCACCCTGGCCACCAGCTCCCCCTTGTCGTCGTGGGTGCCCCGGCCGTACCAGGCCCCGTCCCGTTCCGTGAGGGTAAAGGGGTCGCTTTCCCAGAGCTCCAAGGGGTCCGGGGGCTGCACATCGTAGTGGTTGTAGAACAAAAGGGTCCTCTCCCCTTCGCCTCCCTCGGCATAGACCACCGGGGGGCCATAGCCCGGGTGAAGCTCCGCCTCTAGGCCCAGGCTTTCCAAGAGCCCCGCCACCTTTTCCGCCCCCTCCGCCAAAGCCCGGCCCTCGGCGCTCACCGTGGGCAAGGCCACGAGCTCCGCAAGAAGGGCCCTTGCCTCCTCTAGAAAAGGCCTCATGGTAGACTGAGCATACTATGGTGGAACCTTCCCTGGTCCTCTACGGAGGCCCCTACGAGCGGGCCATGGACGTCCTGGAGGAAACGCTTCGGGAAACCGGGGCCCGGTACGCCCTCTTCATAGACCGCAAGGGCTTCGTCCTGGCCCACAAGGAGGCCCTATGGGCCCCTAAGCCCCCGCCCTTGGACTCCCTCGCCACCCTGGTGGCGGGAAACGCCGCCGCCACCCAGGCTTTGGCCAAGCTCCTGGGTGAGGCCCGCTTCCAGGAGGTGGTGCACCAGGGCGAGCGCATGGGCCTCTACGTGGACGAGGCCGGGGAGCACGCCCTTTTGGTCCTGGTCTTTGACGAGAACGCCCCCCTGGGCAAGGTGAAGCTCTACGGGAAGCGGGCGGCGGAGGCCCT
The DNA here is from genome assembly GCF_021462505.1 of Thermus brockianus. Taxonomy (GTDB): domain Bacteria; phylum Deinococcota; class Deinococci; order Deinococcales; family Thermaceae; genus Thermus; species Thermus hydrothermalis. Next base: position 329,022 of record NZ_JAKEDV010000002.1, on the reverse strand, counting down.
AGCTAGGCTCGCCGAGGAAGCCCTGGCCAACCCGCCCAAGCTCAACCTGGACACCCAGTACCGCGAGGAAGCCAAGGCCCTCCTGGACGAGCTCTTTGGCAACTAACATGAGCACCATCAACTTCGCCAACCGCGAGATCAACTTCAAGATCGTCTACTATGGCCCCGGCCTCTCGGGCAAGACCACCAACCTAAAGTGGATCTACGGCAAAATCCCCGAGGGGCGGAAGGGGGAGATGGTTTCCTTGGCCACCGAGGACGAGCGAACCCTCTTTTTTGACTTTCTCCCCCTGGACTTGGGGGAAGTGAAGGGCTTTAAAACCCGCTTCCACCTTTACACCGTGCCCGGGCAGGTCTTCTACAACGCCAGCCGCAAGCTCATCCTTCGCGGCGTGGACGGGATCGTCTTCGTGGCCGACTCCGCCCCAAACCGACTCCGGGCCAACGCCGAGAGCATGCGCAACATGCGGGAAAACCTGGCGGAATACGGCTTGAAGGTGGAAGACCTCCCCGTGGTCCTCCAAGTCAACAAGCGCGACCTCCCCGATGCCCTCCCCGTGGAGATGGTCCGGGCGGTGGTGGACCCAGAGGGGCGCTTCCCCGTGTTTGAGGCGGTGGCCACGGAGGGGAAGGGGGTGTTTGAAACCCTTAAGGAGGTGAGCCGCCTGGTCCTGGCCCGGGTGGGAAGCGGGGCCTAAGCCGGGACGAAGCCGGGGGCCGGGAAATCTTCCCGGCCCTTCCCTTTACCCCCCTCCTGTATCTAAGAGCGGGAAGGGACTTTTGTCCCAATTGCTCCCTAAAGTAAGGGACAAATGTACTTCACCCTTTGACGGGCTTTTCGCTACCATAACCCCCGTATACGGCACCCCGCCGTTAGGGAGGAAGGGTATGGAGGAGAAACCGGTTGGCGCCATGGGAGTAATAGTGGTTCTTACCCTCACCATCTTGGTCTTCTGGCTGGGGGTATATGCCCTTTTCTTCGCTAGGGGGTAAACCATGGTGGACGAACACAAGGCGCACAAGGCGATCCTGGCTTACGAGAAGGGCTGGCTGGCCTTTTCCCTAGCCATGCTCATCGTCTTCATCGCCCTCATCGCCTACACCTTGGCCACCCACACCGCCGGGGCTATCCCTGCGGGCAAGCTGGAGCGGGTCAACCCCGCCACCGTGCGCACGGAGGGCCCCTGGGCCGACCCCGCCCAGGCGGTGGTCCAGACCGGCCCCAACCAGTACACGGTCTACGTCCTGGCCTTCGCCTATGGCTACCAGCCCAACCCCATTGAGGTACCCAAGGGGGCCGAAATCGTCTTCAAGATCACCAGCCCCGAGGTGATCCACGGCTTCCACGTGGAGGGCACCAACATCAACGTGGAGGTGCTTCCCGGGGAGGTGTCCACCGTGCGCTACACCTTCAAGAAGGCCGGGGAGTACCGCATCATCTGCAACCAGTACTGCGGCATCGGCCACCAGAACATGTTCGGCAAGATCGTGGTGAAGGAGTGAGCTATGGCGGTGCGTACGGGAGAGATTAGCCGCATCTACGAGGCCTATCCGGAAAAGAAGGCCACCCTCTACTTCCTCGTCCTGGGCTTCCTCGCCGTCATCGTGGGAAGCCTCTTTGGCCCCTTCCAGGCCCTGAACTACGGGAACGTGGACGCCTACCCCCTCCTTAAGCGCCTTCTCCCCTTCGTCCAGTCCTACTACCAGGGCCTCACCCTGCACGGGGTCCTAAACGCCATCGTCTTCACCCAGCTCTTCGCCCAGGCCATCATGGTCTATCTGCCGGCGCGGGAGCTGAACATGAGGCCCAACATGGGCCTCATGTGGCTTTCCTGGTGGATGGCCTTCCTGGGGCTCGTGGTGGCCGCCCTTCCCCTTCTCGCCAACGAGGCCACGGTCCTCTACACCTTCTACCCGCCCCTCAAGGGCCACTGGGCCTTCTACCTGGGGGCCAGCGTTTTCGTCCTTTCCACCTGGGTGAGCATCTACATCGTTTGGGACCTTTGGCGCCGTTGGAAGGCGCAAAACCCGGGGAAGGTGACCCCCTTGGTCACCTACATGGCCGTGGTCTTCTGGCTCATGTGGTTGATCGCCTCCATCGGCTTGGTCCTCGAGGCCGTCCTCTTCCTCCTACCCTGGTCCTTTGGCCTCATCCAGGGCGTTGACCCCTTGGTGGCCCGCACCCTCTTCTGGTGGACAGGCCACCCCATCGTTTACTTCTGGCTCCTGCCCGCCTACGCCATCATCTACGCCATCCTCCCCAAGCAGGCGGGCGGGAAGCTGGTGTCCGACCCCATGGCCCGGCTCGCCTTCCTCCTCTTCCTCCTCCTCTCCACCCCCGTGGGGTTCCACCACCAGTTCGCCGACCCCGGCATTGACCCCACCTGGAAGATGATCCACTCGGTCCTCACCCTGTTCGTGGCCGTGCCCAGCCTCATGACCGCCTTCACCGTGGCCGCCAGCCTGGAGTTCGCCGGGCGCCTGCGGGGCGGGAAGGGGCTTTTGGGCTGGATCAAGGCCCTCCCCTGGGACAACCCGGCCTTCGTGGCCCCCGTCTTGGGGTTGATCGGCTTCATCCCCGGAGGGGCTGGCGGTATAGTGAACGCCAGCTTCACCCTGGACTACGTGGTGCACAACACCGCCTGGATACCGGGGCACTTCCACCTGCAGGTGGCGAGCCTGGTAACCCTCACCGGCATGGGCTCCCTGTGGTGGCTCATCCCCAACCTCACGGGAAAGCCCATCTCCGATGGCCAGCGCCGCCTGGGGCTGGCGGTGGTCTGGCTCTGGTTCATCGGCATGATGGTGATGGCCCTCGGCCTCCACTGGCAGGGCCTCCTGAACGTGCCCCGGCGGGCCTACATCGCCCAGGTGCCGGACGCCTATACCCACGCCGCCCTTCCCATGGTCTTCAACATTCTCGCCGGCATCATCCTGCTGGTGGCGTTGCTCCTTTTCATCTACGGCCTCTTCAGCGTTCTTTTGGGCCGGGAGCGTAGGGCGGAGCTGGCCGAGGCCCCGGTGCCCTTCGCTGAGGTGATCTCCGGCCCCGAGGACCGTCCCCTGGTCCAGGCCATGGACCGCATCGGCTTCTGGTTCGCCGTGGCGGTGATCCTGGTAGTGTTGGCCTACGGCCCCACCCTGGTGCAGCTTTTCAGCAACCTGAACCCGGTGCCGGGTATGCGGCTCTGGTAGGCCCTCAAGGGGTCAAGGGCCAGGAGTTTCTGGCTCTTGACCTTTTTTGCGGAAGGCGCAAGGCTATGCCCGTGGGCTTTGTAACCTCCCCCGCCTTGAGCTGGATAGTGGGCCTCACCCTTCTCCCCTTTTTTCTCCAGTTCCTGGGGTTGGGCCTGGGTCAGGTGCTGGGGCAAGGGCTTTGCGGAAGCGCCCTGGGGGTTTCCGAGGCGGAGGCTGTCCGCTACGGTCTGGTGAGCGAGTATTACCTTTACGGCCAGCTCTTCCTTGTTTTGCTGGCCCTAAAGGTCACCTACGCCCTTGTCCTGATCACCCTGCGCTTCATGTACCCCAAGGGGGAACCCCCCTTCGCCCCCTTGGTGTGGCGCGTTGGGGTGGGGCTTTCCACCGTTTTCCTCCTGCTCTTCCTCCTCACCCGCACCCTGCCCCTGCCCTTCGCCACCCCCCTGGGACCAGCCCTGCTTTCCCCGGCCCCCTTGGACCCCCTTTCCCTGTTGATGGTCCTTCCAGAACCTCCCTTGCTTTTCCTTTACGTGAGGTACCGGCCATGAAGCTTCCCGCGCAAGTCTACCTCCTGGGCCTGGTCAGCTTCCTCATGGACGTGGCCAGCGAGATGGTCTATCCCCTTTTGCCCCTCTTCCTCACCAGCCTGGGCGCAGGGGCTGGAACCCTCGGCCTGGTGGAGGGGATAGCCGAGGCCACCGCCAGCCTCTTCAAGGTGGTGGGGGGACGGGTTTCGGACCGGGTGGGCCGGAGAAAGCCCCTGCTCCTCCTGGGCTATGGCTTACCCGCCTTCTTAAGGCCCATCCTGGCCCTGGCGCAAAGCCCAGGGCACGTCCTTCTGTACCGTTTTCTGGACCGTCTCGGGAAGGGCCTGCGCACCGCCCCCCGGGATGCTCTCCTTGCGGAAACCGTGGATAAGGGCGCCCTGGGACGGGCCTATGGCCTTCACCGGGGCCTGGACACCTTGGGGGCCACCGTGGGCCCCTTCTTGGCCTTCCTTCTCCTGCCCCATCTGGGGGTGCGGGGCGTCTTCTGGCTTTCCGCCATCCCCGCCTTCTTGGCCTGGCTCACGCTTCTTAGGGTCACGGAGCCTGGCCCGGCCAGGGCCGCCCACACCCCCCCTCCCCCCCTTCGCCTGGACTACCTGAAGACCCTCCCGGCCGCTTACCGGCGCTTCCTTCTGGTTTCCGGCATCTTTGCCCTGGCCCTCTCCTCTAACGCCTTCCTGCTCCTGCGCCTTAAGGACCTAGGCCTCTCGCAGGAGGAGGTCACCCTGGCCTACACGGGCTACAACCTCCTTTACGCCCTTCTCTCCTACCCCTTGGGGGGGCTTGCCGACCGGGTGGGGTTGAGGCGGGTGGTGGCCCTGGGGTTTGCCCTTTACGCCCTGGTCTACCTGGGCTTCGCCTGGGCCCAGACCGCCCTGGGGGGCGTGGCCCTGCTTCTCCTTTACGCCCTGTACTCCGCCGCTTTTGAGGGGTCAAGCCGGGCCTACCTGGCCACCCTGGTACCCCAGGAGGCCAAGGCCACCGCCATCGGCCTGTACCACACGGTGGTGGGGGTTTTGCTCTTCCCCGCAAGCCTGATCTTCGGTTGGCTATGGCAAGGCTATGGCCCTACGCTGGCCTTCGCCGTGGGGGCGGGTCTGGCCCTTGGGGCCCTTCTCCTCTTCCTGCTTGACGGAAGAAAGGGCAGGTCCTAACCTGGAGGAGGCCCTTTGGGGCCTCGAGGAGGAAGGGGCCAAGAGCGCCTTCCCCCCTGACGGAGGTGAGGATGCCCATCAGCAAAGAGGAAAAGCAAAAGGTCATACAGGAGTTCGCCCGCTTCCCCGGGGACACGGGGAGCACCGAGGTGCAGGTGGCCCTGCTCACCCTGCGCATCAACCGGCTTTCCGAGCACCTCAAGGTGCACAAGCACGACCACCACTCCCACCGGGGTCTCTTGATGCTGGTGGGGCAAAGGCGCCGGCTTCTTCGCTACCTGGAGCGGGAAGATCCGGAGCGCTACCGGGCCCTGGTTGAGAAACTGGGCCTTAGGAAGTAAACTGGTATCCAGGTCGGGGGCGGGGCCTTTGGGCTCCGCCTTTCGCTTGAGGACAACCATGGCAGAAGGCACACCCAACACCCCAAGGGCCGAACGGTACGAAACCCAGGTGGCTGGCCGCCTCCTGGTTCTGGAAACCGGAAAGTACGCCAAGCAGGCCTCCGGATCGGTCCTGGTGCGCTACGGCGACACCGTGGTCCTGGCCACGGCCCAGGCCTCCGAGGAACCCATTGAGGCGGATTTCCTCCCCCTCACCGTGGAGTTTGAGGAGCGGCACTACGCGGTGGGCAAGATCCCGGGGAGCTTCATGCGCCGGGAAGGGCGCCCTGGGGAAAAGGCCATCCTCTCGGCCCGCATGACGGATCGGCCCATCCGCCCCCTTTTCCCCAAGGGGTTCCGCCACGAGGTGCAGGTGATCGTCACCGTGCTCTCCGCCGACCAGAAGAACCCCCCGGACATCCTGGGGCCCACGGCGGCCAGCGCCGCCCTGATGCTTTCCGACATCCCCTGGGAGGGCCCGGTGGCCGCGGTTAGGGTGGGCCTCCTCGGGGGGCAGTTCGTCCTCAACCCCACCCTGCAGGAGCTGGAGGAAAGCGCCTTGGACCTGGTGGTGGCGGGAAGCCGCAACGCCATCCTCATGGTGGAGGCGGGAGCCCAGGAGGTGGACGAGGAGACCCTCGTCCAGGCCTTGGAGTTCGCCCACCGGGAGATGCAGCCCATCCTGGACCTGCAGGAGGCCATGGCCCGCGCCTTGGGCAAGCCCAAGATGGCCTGGACGCCTCCCGAAACCCTCTCCGAGGAGGAGAAGGAGGCCCTCTACCGCCTGGCCCTGGAGCGGGGGCTTTCCGGAGTGCTCCAGACCGCCAGCAAGGGGGAAAGGAGCCGGGCCCTCGAGGCCTTCGCCGAGGCCTTGATCGCCGAGGCCCTGCCCAAAGGGGAGGACGGCACCCCGGACGAGAGCCGGAAGCCGCTTTACGAAAGCGCCTTTGACGAGGTGGTGCGCAGGGAGCTCAGGCGGCTGGTGCTGGAGGAGGGCAAGCGGGCGGACGGCCGCACCCCTAAGGACCTCCGCCCCATCTGGATCGAGGTGGACGTCCTGCCCCGCACCCACGGCTCCGCCGTCTTCACCCGGGGGGAGACCCAGGTGCTGGGCACCGTGACCCTGGGCACGGGCCGGGACGAGCAGATCATTGACGACCTGGGCATTGACGAGACCGACCCCTTCCTGGTCCACTACAACTTCCCCCCCTATTCCACGGGGGAGGTCAAGCGGCTCAGGGGGGTTTCCCGGCGGGAGGTGGGCCACGGCAACCTGGCCAAAAGGGCCCTTAAGGCGGTGCTCCCGCCCCAGGAGAGCTTCCCCTACACCATCCGGGTGGTGGGGGACGTGCTGGAATCCAACGGCAGTAGCTCCATGGCCACGGTCTGCGCCGGCTGCCTGGCCCTCATGGACGCGGGCGTGCCCATCCGGGCCCCCGTGGCCGGGGTGGCCATGGGCCTGGTGTGGGAGGGGGACCGGGCGGTGATCCTCACCGACATCCTGGGCCTGGAGGACGCCCTGGGGGACATGGACTTCAAGGTGGCCGGTACCCGCCGGGGGGTCACGGCCTTGCAGATGGACAACAAGGTGGGCGGGCTTCCCCGGGAGGTGCTCAAAGAGGCCCTCATGCAGGCCCGGGAGGCCCGCCTGAAGATCCTGGACCTCATGGAGAGCGTCCTCCCCGCCCCACGCCCCGAGCTCAAGCCCTTTGCGCCGCGTATCCTGAGCCTCAAGGTGCCGGTGGAGAAGATCGGCCTCGTCATCGGCCCAGGGGGCAAGAACGTGCGCGCCCTAGAGGAACTCGGGGTGGAGGTGGACATCGAGGAGGACGGGACGGTGCGCATCTACTCCGCCGACCTCGAGGCGGCCGAAAAGGCCAAGAAGCGCATAGAAGACCTCACCCGCGAGGCCAAGGTGGGCGAGGTGTACGAGGGCACCGTCACCAAAATCACTCCCTTCGGGGCCTTCATCAGCCTCTTCCCTGGCACGGAAGGCCTCCTGCACATCAGCCAGATCGCCCCGGGCCGGGTGGAGCGGGTGGAGGACCACCTCAAGGTGGGGGACGTGATCAAGGTCAAGGTCCACCGCATTGACGAGCGGGGCAAGATAGACCTGATCCGGCCCGAGCTGGAAGGCAAAATCCCCCCCAGGCGGCGGGGCTAGCCCCTGGGGGTTTCCCCAAGCCGTAATCCCGGCCTAGCCGGGAAAATAGGAGGTTTATGGAAACACAAGAGCGCAAGCCCAGGAGAAGGCGCAAGAAACGCCCGCAAGAGGCCCCGGTGGCCCTAACGGGGGGCGCCCAGGACGCCGTGGAGATCATCCCCCTAGGGGGGATGGGGGAGATCGGCAAGAACATCACCGCCTTCCGCTTCCGGGACGAGATCTTTGTGCTGGACGGAGGACTGGCCTTCCCCGAGGAGGGGATGCCCGGGGTGGACCTCCTCATCCCCCGGGTGGACTACCTGGTGGAAAACCGCCACCTCATCCGGGCCTGGGTCCTGACCCACGGCCACGAGGACCACATCGGGGGGCTTCCCTTCCTCCTGCCCATGGTCTTCGGCAAGGACTCCCAGGTGCCCATCTACGGGGCCAAGCTCACCCTGGGTCTTCTCAAGGGGAAGCTGGAGGAGTTCGGCCTGAGGCCGGGAAGCTTCAACCTCAAAGAGGTTTCCCCCGACGACCGCATCCAGGTGGGGCGGTACTTCACCCTGGACCTTTTCCGCATGACCCACTCCATCCCCGACAACTCCGGGGTGGTCATCCGCACCCCCATCGGCACCATCGTGCACACCGGGGACTTCAAGCTGGACCCCACCCCCATCGACGGGCAGGTTTCCCACCTGGCCAAGGTGGCCCAGGCGGGGGCGGAAGGGGTTTTGCTCCTCATCGCCGACGCCACCAACGCCGAGCGCCCCGGCTACACCCCGAGCGAGATGGAAATCGCCAAGGAGCTGGACCGGGCCATTGGCCGGGCCCCGGGAAGGGTCTTCGTCACCACCTTTGCCAGCCACATCCACCGCATCCAGGCGGTGATCTGGGCGGCGGAGAAGTATGGGCGCAAGGTGGCCATGGAGGGGCGGAGCATGCTGAAGTTCAGCCGCATCGCCCTGGAGCTGGGCTACCTCAAGGTGAAGGACCGCCTCTACACCCTGGAGGAGGTGAAGGACCTTCCCGACCACCAGGTGCTCATCCTGGCCACGGGAAGCCAGGGCCAACCCATGTCCGTCCTCTCCCGCCTGGCCTTTGAGGGGCACGCCAAGATGGCCATCAAGCCCGGGGATACGGTGATCCTCTCCTCTAGCCCCATCCCCGGCAACGAGGAGGCGGTGAACCGGGTGATCAACCGCCTCTACGCCCTGGGGGCCTACGTCCTCTACCCCCCCACCTACAAAGTGCACGCCTCCGGCCACGCCTCCCAGGAGGAGCTGAAGCTCATCCTGAACCTGACCACGCCCAAGTTCTTCCTGCCTTGGCACGGGGAGGTGCGCCACCAGACCAACTTCAAGTGGCTGGCCGAGGCCATGAGCCGCCCCCCGGAGAAGACCCTCATCGGGGAAAACGGGGCGGTGTACCGCCTCACCCGAGACACCTTTGAGAAGGTGGGCCAGGTTCCCGCGGGCGCCCTCTACGTGGACGGGCTAGGGGTGGGGGACATCACCGAGGAGATCCTGGCCGACCGCCGCCACATGGCCGAGGAGGGCATCGTGGTCATCACCGCCCTGGCCGCCCAGGACCCGGTGGTGGAGGTGGTGTCCCGGGGCTTCGTGAAGGCGGGGGAAAGGCTTCTTGGGGAGGTGAAGCGCATGGCCCTCGAGGCCCTGCAAAACGGCCTTCGCGAGAAGAAGCCCCTGGAGCGCATCCGGGACGACATCTACTACCCGGTGAAGAAGTTCCTCAAGAAGGCCACGGGCCGCGACCCCGTGATCCTGCCCGTGGTCATTGAGGGGTAGGCCGTGTACAAAAGCCTGCTTTTGCCCACGGACGGAAGCGAAGCGGCGGAGGTGGGCCTAAAGGAGGGGCTCCGCCTAGCCAAGGCCTTGGGGGCGCGGGTGAGCTTTCTCCACGCCCTGGAGCCCTTAGGGCCCAGGCTCCTTTTGGGCCCGGAGAACCTCCCCTACTACCAGGCCCTCTTGGAGGACCTGCGCCGGGCAGGGCTTAAGGCCCTGGACCAGGCCACCCGTCTAGCCGAGGAGATGGGCGTACCCTTTGCGGCCCATCTCCTCGAGGGCCGGGCGGCGGAGGTGATCCTCAAGGAGGCGGCCCACCACGACCTCATCGTCATGGGAAGCCACGGGCGCACCGGGCTTGACCGGGCCCTCCTCGGAAGCGTGACCCTGGAAGTGGTGCGCAAAAGCCCCAAGCCCGTCCTGGTGGTGCCCTACCGCAGGGCGTAAAGCCAAGAAAGCCCGAGGAGGTAAAGGCCAAGAAGGGCCAGGGTGTCCCAGGACAGGACGGCCAGCTTCCGAAGGGCCTGGTAGCTCATCCCCACCAGGACCACGCCGTACATGGCGAAGGCCACCAAAACCGCCGCCAGGTGGCTCCCGTGGGCCTCCTGGAAGAAGTCCCCGGGGTAGAGGAGGTCATCCCAGGCCAGGATGAGGGCGTTGAAGAGGTTGGACCCCAGGACGTTCCCCACCGCCAGGTCAAAGGCCCCTAACCGGGCGGCGCTTAGCGTCACCACCACCTCAGGGAGGGAGGTGGTGGCCCCCACCAAGGCCGTGCCCACGAAGCTCGCCCCAAGACCCGTTTCCTCCGCAAGCCGTTCCGCCAAGGGGGGCAGGAGGATGGCCGCCCCCACCACCAAAGCGCCGAAGCCCACGTACCCCCGCACCACTTGGACCAGGGAAAGGTGCTCGTAATAGAGCTCCAGGCGCTCCAGCTCCGCCTGGGGCCGCCTCCTTTCGTAGAGGAAGGTGAGGCGGGTGGCCAGGAGGTAAAGCGCCAGAACGGCGGGGGCGTACCAGGAAACGGGGCCGAGGGTCGGTCCTCCCCCGAAAAGGGCAGCGCCTTGGAAGGCCAAAAGGAGAAGGGCAAACCCCACGGCCAGGGCGTGCCCCGCATGGAGGCGCCCAAGAAGAGGGACCCGTCCCCCCACAGCGTCCAGCAGGGAAAGGATCACCAGGTTGAAAAGCGTACTGCCCAACACGTCCCCCACGGCGATGTCCACAAGCCCCTGGAGGGCAGCGCTGGTACCCGTGAAGAGCTCGGGCAAGGAGGTGGTGGCCGCCACCAGGATGAGCCCCACCCAGGCCCGGCCCCAGCCCCGCTTCTCCGCCAGGGCGTCCCCGTAGTAGGCCACCCGGGCCCCGGCGAAGACCACCACCATGGCCACGCCAAGGAAGGCGAACCAGGTCATAGGCGGTCCCGAAGGAGCCGCAGGAGGTCAAAGCGGGAGATGATGCCCACAGGCCTCCCCTCCCCATCCACCACGGGCACGTGGTTGATGTCGTAGGTGAGCATGAGTTCCAAAACCCGGGCCAGGGGCTCCTCGAGGCCCACGGCGTGCACCGGGGCGGTCATGATCTCCTCCACCCGGGTCGTGCGGGCCTCCTCGAGGATCCGCTCAAGCCCGGCCCCGTCCAGGTAACGCCCAAGAAGCATGGGGGCCCGGTAGGTGGAGAAGGGAATCCCCCGCTCCTTGAGGAAGTCCGTCTCCGTGACGATGCCCCGAAGCCTCCCCTCCCCATCCACCACCAGCACGCTCCCGATGCGCCGCTCCACCATAAGCCGCGCCACCTCGTCCAAGGTAGCGCCCAAGGGCACGCTCACCACGGGGCTCACCATCACCTCTTTCGCCTTCACCGCCGCACCTCCTTTCGCCATACTAGCCGGTCCACCGCCTCCGCCAGGCCCCAGGCCAAAAGGGCCAGGGCGAGCACCAAAGCCCAAAGCCACGGGACGAGGGGCGCCGCCTCCACAAGCCCTGGGGCCAGGCTGCCCAAGGCCACCTGGAGGGCAATCCCCAAGCCCACGGCCCCGTGCAGGTAGGGGTTGGGCAGGGGGTGGAGTTGGGTGTGCCGGGCAGCGTAGGCGAAGAAGAGTTGCCCCACGGCCATGAAGTGAAAGGTGGCGCTCCGCGCCGCCTCCACCCCCACCCCCAGGGGAAGGAAGGCCAGCAGGAGAAGGGCAAGCCCCGCCTTGATCCCCCCCGTGAGGAGGACGAAGCGCAGGGAAGGCCCATCCAGAAGAGGGCTATCCTTGGGCCTGGGGGGACGCCTGAGCACCCCGGGGTTCTGGTCCAAGGCCAAGGCCAAGGCGGGGAGGCCGTCCGTTACCAGGTTGATCCAGAGGATCTGCACCGCGGTGAGGGGCAAAAGGAGGTGCCCGGCGGCGTCCCTCAGGTCCAGGGAGGCGGCGAGGACCATGCCCACCGCCACCACCAGGATCTCCGACAGGTTGGTGGAAAAGAGGAAGCGGAGAAACTTCTGGATGTTCTCGTAAATGCTCCGCCCCTCCTCAATGGCCGCCACCAAGGTGGCGAAGTTGTCGTCCAAAAGCACCAGGTCCGCCACCTCCCGGGAGACGTCCGAACCCCGCTGGCCCATGGCCACCCCCACGTCCGCCCGCTTTAGGGCCGGGGCATCGTTCACCCCGTCCCCGGTCATGGCCACCACCTCCCCCGCTTTTTGCAGGGCCTCCACAATCCGGAGCTTCTGCTCCGGCTTCACCCGGGCGAAGACGTCCACCTCCAGAAGCTCCTCATCGGTCAGGGCCTCGAGGTCCTCCCCCGTGGCCACCGTTTCCACCGGAAGGCCGATGCGCCGGGCGATGGCCAGGGCGGTGGCGGGGTGGTCCCCCGTGACCATCACCACCCGCACCCCCGCCCCCAGGATGCGCCGCACGGCCTCCGGCACCTCGGGCCGGGGCGGGTCCAGGAGCAGGACGAACCCGAGGAAAAGGAGGCCTTCCTCCCGCTCCCCTTCCCCAAAGGCCAGGGCCAGCACCCTGTACCCTTGGGCGGCGTGGGCCTCCGCCTCCTGCAAAAGGCGCTCCTTTTCCTCCTCGGTAAGCCCAAGCCTAGGGATGAGGGCCTCGGGGGCCCCTTTGAGGTAGCTCCCTTTGGGGGTGGTCACCCGCATGTACTTCCAGGCGCTGTCAAAGGGGCGCTCGGAAAGGCGGGGGTATTCCTTCCTAAGCCGCTCCACGTCCAAGCCCGCCTTCTGGGCGTAACGGAGGAGGCCAAGCTCCAAGGGGTCCCCCGCCCCCGTGGCCAGGTCGGCGTCGTTGCAGAGGACCATGGCGAGAAGCGCCCCTTCCGGGTCGGGCCCCACCACGCCCTCCACCTCCATGCGGTTTTCCGTGAGGGTGCCGGTTTTGTCCGTGGCGATCACGGTCACGCTTCCCAGGGCCTCCACCGCCGCGAGCCGCCGCACCACCGCCTTGCGGCGCGCCATCCGCTCCACCCCCAGGCTCAAGGCCAGGGTGAGGATGGCGGGAAGCCCCTCGGGCACGGCGGCCACCGCCAAGGCCACGGCGAAGAGGACCACCTTGGCGGAAAACCCCTCCACCCAAAAGCCCAGGAGGACCAGGGCCAGGGCCAGGAGAAGCACCCAGCGCGCCACCCGGTTGCCGAAGGCGTGGAGGCGGCGCTCCAAGGGGGTCTTCTCCTCCTCCATCCCGGCAAGAAGGGCGGCGATGCGCCCCATGGCGCTCTTGAGCCCGGTGCGGGTCACCTCCATAAGGGCCCGTCCCCGCACGAGGAGGGTCCCGGCGTAGACCTCCTCCCCTTCCCCCCTCTCCACGGGCACGCTTTCCCCCGTGAGGACGCTTTCGTCCACCAAGACCCCGCTCGCCTCCAGCAAGCGCCCATCGGCGGGGATGCGGTCCCCGGCCTCGAGGCGCACCACGTCCCCGGGGACCAGCTCCCGGCTCGGCAGGCGCACAAAGCGGCCGTCGCGGAGGACATAGACCATGGGCTCCGCCAGGGCCTTAAGCCGCTTTAGGGCCTCCTCCGAACGCTTTTCCTGAAAGGTACCAAGCCCAGCGTTCAGGAGGAGGATGGCCAAGATGCTCAAAGACTCTAGAGGAACCCCTCGCGCCCCCTCGGAAAGCCAAAAGAAGAGGTCAATCAGGAGGGCAAAAAGGAGGATGTAGATGAGAGGGCTTTGGAACTGGCGCAAGAACTTCCGCCAAAGGGGCTCCTCCGGCTTCTCCGGAAGGGCGTTGGGGCCGAATTCCTCTAATCGTTTCCTCGCTTCCTCCGCGGAAAGCCCTCGCATGGGCTTCAGGATACATAAGAAGCCGGGGACTTGTTGTCCCTAGCGGCCGCGGATTAGCATGAAAGCATGCTCCAGTATCCCGAGCTACCCCTAGGAAGCCCCCTTATTGATGCCGAGCTTCCCGACCCCCGGGGAGGGCGCTACCGGCTTTCCCAGTTCCAAGAGCCCCTTCTGGCCGTGGTCTTCATGTGCAACCACTGCCCTTATGTGAAGGGGTCCATCGGCGAGCTCGTGGCCCTGGCGGAAAAGTACCGAGGGAAGGTGGCCTTTGTGGGCATCAACGCCAACGATTACGAAAAGTACCCCGAGGATAGCCCCGAGGGCATGGTGGCCTTCGCCAAGGAGCACGGCATCTTCTTCCCCTACCTTCTGGACGAAAGCCAGGAGGTGGCCAAGGCCTACAAGGCCCTAAGGACCCCCGAGGTCTTCCTCTTTGACGAAAGGAGGCTTCTCCGCTACCACGGCCGGGTGAACGATAGCCCCAAGGACCCCACCCAGGTGAAAAGCCGCAACCTCGAGGCGGCCATAGAAGCCCTCCTCCAAGGCCAAGACCCCCCCCTCGCCGAGGCCCCCGCCATCGGCTGCACCATCAAGTGGAAGCCGGGCAACGAGCCCGAGGTGCGGGTGGGCTAGCGTTCTTGAGGAAAAGGCCCCGCAAGGATGCGGGGCCCAGATGGCCTTGGCGGGCCCGGAGGGATTTGAACCCCCGACCTACCGCTTAGAAGGCGGCTGCTCTGTCCCCTGAGCTACGGGCCCATAGGAGAAAGCCGGGGTGGCCTTCACCCCGGCCGCTTGGAGCGGGAGACGGGACTCGAACCCGCGACCCTCGGCTTGGAAGGCCGATGCTCTACCAACTGAGCTACTCCCGCATGGTCGGGGCGGCCCGATTTGAACGGGCGACCCCCTGCTCCCAAAGCAGGTGCGCTACCGGCCTGCGCTACGCCCCGGGGCGCGCCACCCCACAGGCCACGATAACACCTGCTCCCCAGAGGGTCAAGGCGTGCTAAGATGGGCCCATGCGCTTAGGTCCGGTGGAAATCCTCCTCATCCTCCTGGTCATCCTCCTCCTCTTCGGCGCCAAGAAGCTTCCCGAGCTCGCTCGGGGCATCGGCCAGTCGGCCCGGGAGTTCAAGAAGGGCCTACAGGAGGGCGAGGAAAAGAAGGAAGAGCCCAAGGCCTAAAGGGCCTTCTCCTCCACGGGCATCCCCCCCGGGGCGTAGAGCCGGTAGCCCGTGGGGCGCACGTAGGCCGCTAAGGCTAGACCATACTGCTTCGCCAAGGCCACGGCAGGGGCCGTGGCCCCGGTGCGGCTTGCCAGGAGCACCGCCCCCATGCCCACCGCCTTGGCCGCCATCTCCAGACTCACCCGCCCCGTGGAGGCCACGAGCACGGGCGGGGGGATGCCCTCCCTTAGCATGAACCCCGCCAGGCGGTCCACGGCGTTGTGGCGGCCGATGTCCTCGTTCAGGTAGAGGAGGCGCCCTTCCCGGTCAAAGAGGGCCGCCCCGTGGATGCCCCGGGTGCGGGCGTACGCCTGAGTGCGGGCCCGGAGCTCAGAGAGGAGGGCCAAGGGGAGCTTGGGGTCCAAAGGGACCCGGGGCAAGGGGGCTAGCCTGGGCTCCCCGTAGCGAAGCCCGGCGGCGCACCCGCTATCCCGCACCCCCAGGCCCCGCTCGGGCGCACGGGGCAGGTCCACCAAGACCATCCCCTCGGCCACACGGACCTTAACCCCTTCCAGGTCCTGGAGAACCCCGCTCAGGTAGAGGTGGCCCAGGGCCAAGTAGGCCTCGTCCCCTGGGGTGTAGCTCAAAGAGGTCCAGGGCTCGCCGTTCACCACCAGGAGGAGGCGGGCCTCCTCGGGCAGGGGGAAGGCTTCCTCGGTGAAGCGCCCCCTTTCGTACCGCCACATAGACCTCCTCACCATAGCCCTCCCTCGGCGAATAAAAAAGCCCTAGGGGCACAAACCCCCTAGGGCGCAAGGCCTGGCTAGAGCCGGCGCAGGACCTCCTCCGCTTCCTTGTAGCCCGGCTTCAGCTTGAGGGCTTCCTGGCACTGGTAGCGGGCCCCTTCCTTGTCCCCGAGCTTCTCGTTGGCCAGGCAGAGCTGGTAGCGGTACTCGGGCCGCTTGGGCTCGAGGCGCACCGCCACCGTGAGGCGGCTCTTGGCTTTTGCCGCATCCCCCAGGACCAAGTAGACCTGCCCCAGGTAGTAATAGGCGGCGGGGAAGCGCAAGGGGGCCAGAGCAATGGCGTTTTCCAAGGCCACCCCCGCCTCCTTCCAGCGGCCCAAAGCCACGTAGGCCTGGCCCAGGGTGTACCACCCCTCGGCGTCCAGGGGCTTGAGCCTGTGCCCCTCCTCCAGGACCCTCGCCGCCTCCTCCGCCCGGCCCTTGAGGAGGAGGGCCGAGGCGTAGTGGAGGCGCACGTTGCCGTCCTTGGGCGCAAGCTGCAGGGCGCGGGCGTACTCCGCAAGGGCCTCGTCCAGCCGCCCCGCCGCCAGGTAAAGCTCCGCCAGAGCCACCCGCACCTCGGGGGTATCTTGCAAGGCAAGGGCCTTCTTAAAAGCCTCTTCAGCCTTGTCCACCTGGCCCAAAAAAGCATAGACGAGGCCCCGCTGGGCAAAGAGGGGGGCGTAGCGGGGGTTCACCCGCTCCCCGTCCCGCAGGACGCTTAAGGCCTGGTCCAGGTAGGCCTTGGCCTTCTCCCGGTCTTCGCTCGCCCGGTAGAGGGCAACGTAAGCTTCGGAGAGGACCATGTACCCCCCGATGTACCGGGGGTTTTTCGCTACCAAGCCCTTGGCGTTCTCCAGGGCGGGGTTCAGGAGGCCCACCTTAAGCTGGGCCCGGGCCAGCCAGTAAAGGACATCGGGGTCCTGGGGCTTCTCCTTGGCCGCCCGTTCAAAGGCCTCGAGGGCCGCCTCGTACCGGCCCAGGGCGTAGAGCTGCACCCCTAGCCTAAGGGCATCCTGGGTGGCCGTCTGCGCCGCTGGGGGCGGAGGGGTCTGGGCCAAGGCCGGAACCGCCAGCAAGCCTAAGGTCAAAAGAAACCAGCGCATACCATCCTCCTAGAGCACGAACCGCGTCAGATCGGGCGAGGCGAAGACCTCCTCTAGCCGCTTTTCCACGTAGGCCCGGGTGATCTCCACCCGACCGAGATCCGTTTGAAAGCTTACCTCATCCAGTACCCTTTCCAAAACTGTGGCGAGCCTCCGGGCCCCGATGTCCTCGAGCTCCTGGTTGGCCCGGTGGGCTGCCTCCGCGATGGCCCAAAGGGCGTCCTCGTGGAAGACGAGCTCGGTGCCGTCTGCCTTGAGGAGCTCGGTGTACTGGCGGATAAGGGAGTTTTCCGGTTCCTTCAGGATGCGGAAAAATTCCTCCGGCCCCAAGGGGGAAAGCTCCACCCGGATGGGAAACCGCCCCTGGAGCTCGGGGATTAGGTCCGAGGGCTTGGCCACGTGGAAGGCCCCGGCGGCAATGAAGAGCACGTGCTCTGTTGAAATGGGGCCGATGCGGGTGGAAACCACCGTACCCTCCACGATGGGCAGAAGGTCCCGCTGTACCCCCTCCCCCGAAATGTCCGGGCCCACAGCGCCTTCCCGCCGCGCCACCTTGTCTATCTCGTCAATGAAGACGATGCCGTCCTCCTGGGCCCGGCGCCTGGCCTCCTCCTTGAGCTCTTCCTTGTCAATGAGGCGCTCGGCGTGCTGGTTCTTAAGCACCTCCCGGGCCTCCCGCACCGTCATGCGCTTGCGCACGGGCCGCTTGGGGAGAAGCCCTTTAAGCATCTCCCCCATGCCCCCAAACCCCTCGCCCCCCAGGACCCCCATGAAGGGCAGGGTAGCCTCCTCCTCCACCTGTACCTCCACCACGTGGGAATCCCAGCGCCCCGAGCGGACCTCGGCGAGGGAAACCCTAAGGAGGGTGGCGAGCTCTTCCTCGGCGAAGGCCAAGGCCCTTTCCTCCACCTTCTTCTTCATCTCCTCCAGCACGAGCTGGTAGCTGGCCTCCGCCAGGTCCCGCACGATGGAGTCCACGTCCCGGCCCACGTAGCCCACCTCGGTGAACTTGGTGGCCTCCACCTTGACGAAGGGAGCCCCCGCCAGGCGGGCGAGGCGGCGGGCGATCTCCGTCTTCCCCACCCCGGTGGGCCCGATCATGAGGATGTTTTTGGGCGTCACCTCCCGGGCGATCTCCGGGGGGAGCTTTTTCCTGCGGTACCGGTTCCTCAGGGCCACGGCCACCGCCCGCTTGGCCGCTTCCTGGCCCACGATGTGCTTGGAAAGCTCCCTGACGATTTCCGCCGGCGTGAGGTTCATGCTTCCCCCAACGTAAGCACCGTCACCTGGCCCGAGGTGTAGAGGTCCACCTCGGCGGCGATTTTGAGCGCCTCCTCAGCGATCTCCCTAGCGGAAAGGCCCGAGTGGCGGTAAAGGGCCTTGGCGGCGGCCAGGGCGTAGGGCCCCCCTGAGCCCACCGCCAAAAGGGGCTCCTCTGGGGTGATGACCTCGCCGCTTCCCGAAAGGAGGACCATGGTCTCCCGGTCGGCGGCCACGATCATGGCCTGGAGGTGACGGAGGACCCGGTCCGTGCGCCAAAGCTTGGCGGTTTCCACCGCCCCCTTCAGGAGGGACCCCTTGGCCTCCCTGAGCTTCTCCTCAAAGCGCTCCAAGAGGGCCAAGGCGTCCGCCACCCCGCCAGCGAAGCCCACCAGGACGCCTTCCCCCACCTCGAGCCGCCGCACCTTCACCGCAGCGCGCTTGAGCACGGTCTGGCCGAAGGTCACCTGGCCGTCCCCGGCCAAGGCGGTGATCCCGTCCTTCCGGACAGCTAGGATGGTGGTGCCGTGGATCTCCACGCCGCCAAGATACCCCTCGGCCATGAGAAGGGCGTTAGGCAAAGGGGGAAAGGGCCTTGGCCGCCTCCCCAAATCGCCTCCAAGCCCCCTCCCGCTCCCAAAGGGGCTTTCCCTCCCTAAGCGCAGCCAACACCGGCCCGTACCCTTCCCGGGCGCCCCGCAGGGCCTCCTCCCAGGTGTAGGGGAAGACCTCCACGCCCCTAAGCCCTTCTGGGCGGTAGCGCACCAGGCGCTCCGGGAAAGGGAGGGGACTTTGGGACAGGAGGAGGAAAAGGTCGGCATCGCTCATGGCGGTGGCCTCGCCCCGGGCCAGGGAACCGAAAAGGACCACCGCCAGAACCTCGGGCCGCTCCCCCAAGGCTTGGGCGGCCCTTTTCAAGGCTTCCATGCGGGCCTCTCGGTCAAAGGGAAAGATCCGCGTCACAGGTGCGCCTCCACAAACGCCAAAAAATCCTCCGCAAGCCGAACCGCTTCCACCGCTTCCGAAAGGGTGTAGTGCCTGGCCGCAGGCCCGGCCGGGTGGGCGTCGGGATAGCGCGTGGGAATGTAGTACTTGTCCAGAATCTTGGCGGCCTCCCACAAGCCCTCGGGCACACGGATGCCGGAGGGGAGGTCCGCCAAGAGGTCTAGGATAGCGTGCCCCCAGGCCACCTGGCCCCGGGAGAGATGGAGCCCTTTGAGGGCCGCCTCCGCTGCCTGTTGCGCAGCGAAGCAAGCCCAGGCATAATCCCCTAGGTCCAGGCTCCCCCGGGCGTGGCGCAGGTTGTAGCGGGCCTGCTCCAGCCCTTCCCTGGCCCGGTTCACCCCTCCATTATGGCATGGCAAGGAAGGGCACATATCCCGCCCCCCTTTCCCCCTAAACTGGGAAGGGTGAAGGCCAAGACCCTAGGCGAGCTGAAGCGCACCTACCCCCTGGAAAAGCTCAGGCGCACGGTGAAGGAGGAGGCCCGGGAAAACCTCCGGGAAAAGCTTAGGCGTGGGGAGAGGCTCTTCCCCGGCATCCACGGCTACGAGGACACGGTGATCCCCGCCCTGGTCCAGGCCATCCTGGCCAAGCAGAACTTCATCCTCCTGGGCACCCGGGGCCAGGCGAAAAGCCGCATCCTGCGAAGCCTGATTTCCCTCCTAGACGAGGAGATCCCCGCCCTGCCCACCGAGCTAAGGGATAACCCCCTTTCCCCCATCTCCCCCGAGGGGAAGAGGCTTTTGGAGGAGGCGGGGGACGAGGCCCCCATCGTCTGGGTCACTCGGGAGGAAAGGTACGTGGAAAAGCTCGCCACCCCCGACACCACCGTGGCCGACCTCCTGGGGGACATGGACCCCATCAAGGCGGCGAGGCGGGGCACGGGGATGGCGGACCTGGAGAGCATCCACTATGGCCTCCTTCCCCGGGCCAACCGGGGTATCTTCGCCGTGAACGAGCTGGCCGACCTGGCGCCCAAGGTGCAGGTGGCCCTTTTTAACATCCTCGAGGAGGGCGACATCCAGATCCGGGGCTACCCCATCCGCCTCCCCCTGGACGTCTGGCTCGTCTTCACCGCCAACCCCCAGGACTACACCGCCCGGGGCCGCATCGTCACGCCCCTTAAAGACCGCATTGGGAGCGAGATCCGCACCCACTACCCCAAGAGCCTGGAGGAAGGGGCGAGGATCAGCGCCCAGGAGGCCTACGTCCCCGAGGAGGTGGAGGTGCCCGAGTGGGTGCGGCTTTCCGTGGAGGCGGTGGCCTTCGCCGCCCGGGAGGACCGCCGGGTGGACCAGACGGCGGGGGTTTCCCAGCGCCTTTCCATCAGCCTCCTGGAGGTGGTGGCGGCCAGCGCCGAAAGGCGGGCCCTCCTCCAGGGCATCCGGCCCGTGGCCCGGCCTTTAGACCTCTACCAGGGGCTTCCCGCCATCACGGGGAAGCTGGAGTTGGAGTACGAGGGGGAGCTCCAGGGGGCGGAACGGGTGGCCAAGGAGATCGTCCAAAGGGCCTTCGGCCTTGTGCTCCCCCGCTACCGCCTGAAGACCGATGCCATCGTGGCCTATTTTGAAGAGGGCAACCTCCTCACCCTGCCCGAAGGGGACCTGGAAGGGGCCTTGGCCGCCTTAGCCGGGGTGCCGGGGCTATGGGAGGCGGCCCGGACCCTGGCGGGAGGGGACACCCCCGAGCTCCTCCTTTCCGCCGGGGAGTTCATCCTGGAGGGCCTTGTGGGCCGCAGGAAGCTCGCCCGGGGAGAGGCGAGCTACCAAGCGGCGGAAAGGGCGCGAAGCTATGGCAACTGAGCCCGCCCGGGAGAAGGGAGCGTACCCGGAAGGGAGGAGCCGAAACCCCACCAGCCCACGGGGAGGAGGCTAGATGAAGGCCATCCGGTATAGCCGCTACGAGGGGAGCCTGGACGAGCTCTCCCCCGAGGAGATCCTGGGCCTCCTGGAAGACTTCCTCCTGGACTCGGGCTTCTCCGACCCCTTCCAGCGCTACGACCCCGACCCGAACCGGAAGCCCACCCTGGAGGACCTTTACGATGCCCTCCTCGAGGCCCTCCTCAAAAACGAGCTCGTCCCCGAGGACTGGCTAAGGGAGGCCCGCTTCGCAAACCGCAAGGAGGAAACCCGGCTTTACCAGGCCATCCAAAGGATGATCCAGCGCCTCCAGGAAGCGGGCTACCTCCGCCTACCCAGCCAGGACCCCACCAACCCCGCCCAGGGAGGCCATTTGGGGGAAGCAGGGGAAACCCGCCTGGAGCTCACGGAAAAGGCCTCGGACTTCCTGGGGCTCAAAAGCCTCCGGGAACTCCTCGGGGCCCTGGGCCGCAACCCCCCAGGCCTCCACCCCACCCCCCACCACGCCCCCGGGGTGGAAAAGACCGGGGAAACCAAGCCCTGGGCCTGGGGCGACCCCCTGGAGCTCAACGTCCCGGAAACCCTGAAGAAAGTGGCCGCTAAGGGACTAGAAGCCCTGAGCCACGAGGACCTGGTGATAGACCTGGCAGAGTACACCGCCAGCATGAGCACCGTGGTCCTCCTGGACTGCTCCCACTCCATGATCCTCTACGGCGAGGACCGCTTCACCCCCGCCAAGAAGGTGGCCCTGGCCCTGGCCCACCTCATCCGCACCCAGTACCCCGGGGACCGGGTGCGCTTCGTCCTCTTCCACGACACCGCCGAAGAAATCCCCCTGGCCAAGCTCCCCCTGGCCCAGGTGGGCCCCTACCACACCAACACCAAGGCGGGGCTAGAGCTCGCCCGCACCCTCCTCCGGAAGATGGGCGGGGAGATGAAGCAAATCATCCTCATCACCGACGGCAAGCCCTCAGCCCTCACCCTCCCCAGCGGGGAGATCTACAAAAACGCCTGGGGCCTGGACCCCCTGATCCTGGCGGAAACCCTCAAGGAGGCCACCCTGGCCCGGCGGGAAGGCATCCCCATCCACACCTTCATGCTGGCCCGGGAGCCCGAGCTTCTCGCCTTCGTGAAAAAGCTTTCCCAGATCACCCGGGGCAAGGCCTACCTCACAAGCCCCAGAAACATCGGCAAATACCTGCTCCTGGACTTCCTGAACAAAAAGGTGCGGGCAAACTAAGGCCTGTATATTGAGGGGCGTGGACTTCCTCTCGGCCTTAGAGCGCCCTCCCTTGGTCCTGGGCGTGGACCCCAGGCCAAACCTTCACGGGCCCAAGCCCCTTGTCCACCTGCGGCGCTACGCCCTGGAGCTCTTTGAGGCCCTGGCGGAAAGCCTTGCCGCGGTGAAGTTCCAGCTGGCCTTCTTTGAGGCCTTGGGCCCTGAGGGGATGGCGCTCCTCTTTGAGCTGGCCAGCGCCGCCCGGGTCATGGGCCTGCCCGTCCTCTTTGACGGGAAGCGGGGGGATATCGGCTCCACGGCGGAGGCCTATGCGGAGGCGTACCTGGGCCGCTTTCCCGGTAGCGCCCTCACCGTAAACCCCTACCTGGGCCTGGACGCCCTCACCCCCTTTTTCCGGGAAGCTAAACAAAGCGGCGGTGCGGTGTTCGTCCTGGTGAAGACCTCCAACCCAGGCTCGGGCTTCCTCCAGGACCTTCCCGTGGAGGGAAAGCCCCTTTACCTCCACCTGGCGGAGGCTTTGGCCCGGGAAGGGGAGGCCCTGCGGGAAGGCCCTTGGAGCCGCGTGGGGATGGTGGTGGGGGCCACCTATCCCGAGGCCGTGCGGGCGGTGCGGGAAGTGGCCCCTTCCGCCCCCTTGCTCCTCCCCGGGGTGGGGGTCCAAGGGGGAAGGCCCCTAAAGGGGAAGGGCCTCCTCCTCGCCGCAAGCCGGGCCCTCTTTTATCCCGGGGGGAGGCCAGACCTGGAAGGAGCCAAGGAGGCGGCCAAGGAGCTCCTTTCCGCTTTGGTAGAGTAGGGGGGATGGACGTCCTGGACCTTTACCGGAGGACAGGGGCCCTTCTGGAAGGGCACTTCCTCCTGCGCTCAGGGGTACACTCCCCTCGGTTCCTGCAGTCGGCGGCCCTCCTCCAGCACCCCCTCTACGCCGAAGCGGTGGGGGAGGCCTTGGGCCGGCTCTTTGAGGACGAGAAGGTGGACTTCGTCATCGGCCCGGCCATCGGTGGGGTGATCCTCTCCTTCGTGGTGGCGCGGGCCTTGGGGGCCCGGGCCCTTTTCGCCGAGAAGGACGGCCAAGGGGGTATGACCATCCGCAAGGGGCTTACCCTGAACCCTGGGGAGCGCTTCCTGGCGGTGGAGGACGTGGTGACCACGGGGGAGAGCGTGCGGAAGGCCATCCGGGCGGCGGAGGCCCGGGGGGCGGTGTGCGTGGGGGTGGGAGCCATCGTGGACCGAAGCGGCGGCCAGGCGGCCTTTGGCGTCCCCTTCCGCGCCCTGGTCCGCCTCGAGGTGCCCCAGTACCCCCCCGAGGCCTGCCCCCTGTGCCGGGAGGGCGTTCCCCTAGAGGAGGTCTAGGTTGGTCCGCCTTTTGGCTCTTGGACTCCTCCTTTCCCTGGCCTGGGCCAAGACGGAGGTGGCCCAAAAAGCGTTGGCCGACTGGCTTGAGGGGAAGCTTTCCCCGAGGCTAGAAGAGGTCCTCCGCGCCCCTCCCGAAGAGGCGCCGAGGCTTTTGGAGCGCTACGCCCTCTTCCCCCCGCCCCCCAAAGGGCTTTCCGTGAACCGGGAAAGCCCGAAGGTGGAGGGCAACCGGGTCCTCTTCCCCGCCGCCTTGGGGGAGGAGGTGGGGGAGGTGGTGGTGGTCTTGGAGGGGGATGAGGTGCGGCGGATCTACTTCCGCCCGGAAGGGCTTGCCCTTCCCGCCTACCTCCTCACCCCCGTGGCGGGGTGGGGGTTTTTGCTCCTGAGCCTCTTCTGGGGCTTCCTCCTCCTGCAACCCTCCCCCTTCCGCGCCTGGTTCTTGGAGGCCTTGGCCCTCCTCCGGGCGCAGAAGGGGCTTTACCTCTTCACCAACCTCCTCCTCTACGGGCTTTTCGCCCTGGGAAGCCTCCTCGCCTACGGGATGCCCGAGCTCGCCCGGGCGGTGCAGGTGCTCTTCGGGGGGGCCCTCGAGACCATCGGGCTAGAGGAGGCCCTGGGGAAGGGGGTTCTGGTCCTTGCCGGGGTCATCTTCCACTGGAACTTCACCCAGGGCCTCCTCCTCACGGGGCTCCTCCCCGCCCTCTTCCTGGGCCTGCCCGTGTTGCTCCTCAACGTCCTCCGCTACTTCGCCTTCGGCTTCGCCCTCTCCCCCGCCGTGCTTGGCCCTGCCTTCCTCCCCCACCTGCTCACCCTCCTGCTGGAGCTCCAGGCCTACATCCTGGTGACCTTCGGCGGCCTCTACCTCCTCGCCAAGACCGCCCGGGGGGAGGGGTACCGGCGGGGGCTTAGGGGGCTTTTCTTGAGCCTCTACTTGGGGGCCTGGTTCCTCCTCCTCGCCGCCTGGTACGAGGCCTGGGAGGTGAGCGTTCTCCTATGAAGGTGGCCATCCTGGGCGCTGGGGCCTGGGGCACGGCTTTGGGGGTTCTCCTGGCCAGCAAGGGCATCCCCACGGCCCTCCTCGCCCGCAGAAAGGAGCATGCCGAGGCCCTTCGGGCAGGGAGGGAGAACAAGGACCACCTCCCCGGGGTGGCCCTTCCCGCCTACCTCCACCCCACCCACGACCCGGAGGAGGCCCTCTCGGGGGCGGAGTTCGCCGTGGTGGCCCTTCCCTCCAAGGCCCTGGACACCCTAAAGGACCTGCCCCGGGCCCCCTGGTACCTCTCCGCCACCAAGGGGCTTTTCTTCCGGGAAGGGGCGCTCCTCACCCCAAGCCAGGTGGTGGCCGCCCTCACGGGCCGGCCCGTGGCCGCCCTCTCCGGGCCCAACCACGCGGAGGAGGTGGCCCGCTTCCTGCCCACGGCCAGCGTGGTGGCGGGGCCCGAGGCCCTGGCCCGGCGGGCGCAGGAGGTCTTCCATAGCCCCACCTTCCGCATCTACACGAGCTCCGACCTCCGGGGGGTGGAGCTTGGCGGCGGGCTCAAGAACGTGCTCGCCCTGGCGGCGGGGATGGTGGACGGGTTAAGGCTTGGGGACAACGCCAAGGCGGCCCTCCTCACCCGGGGCCTCAGGGAGATGGTGCGCTTCGGCACCGCCCAGGGGGGGGAGGAGGCCACCTTTTACGGGCTTGCGGGCCTGGGGGACCTCCTCGCCACCGCCTATAGCCTCCACTCCCGCAACCGGGGGGCAGGGGAGAGGCTGGTGCGGGGGGAGGCCCTGGAGCGCCTCGAGGACCGGGGGGTGGTGGAGGGGCTCTATGCGGTGCAGGCCCTCATGGCCTGGCGCCGGGAGGCGGGGGTGGAGCTCCCCATCGCCGAGGCGGTCTACCGGGTGGCCTACGAGGGGCTAGACCCCCTGAAGGCCCTTTCCGAGCTCATGTCCCGGGAGCCCAAGGCGGAAGGCTAGAAGATTTCCGCCAAGAAGCCCAAGAGGGCGGTGCGGAAGGCCTTGGGGTTTTCCAGGTTGGCCAGATGCCCCGCCTCGGGCAGGATGAGGGCCCGGGCATCGGGGAGGGCCTTGGCCAGGCGCTTGGCCTCCTCCGGGGGGGTGAGCGTATCCTCCTCCCCCACCAGGACCAAGGCGGGGCGGCGCATCCCGGGGAGGAGGGGCGTGGCGTCGGGGCGCTCGGCCAAGGCCCTTAGGCTTTCCGCCACCGCCTCAGGGGCGGCCTGGAGGATGAGCTCCCTGGCCTTGGCCACCACCTCGGGCCGCTCCGCCTGGGTGGTGCGGCCCAGGTGGCTTGGGAGGAGGGCCTCGGGCAAAAAGCCCACCCCCTCTTTGAGGACCCTTTCCCTCAAGGCGTAGCGGTTCTTTTTGGCCTCCTCGGTGTCGGGCCCGGAGCGGGTGTCCGCCAGGACCAAGCCTAGAAAGCGCTCGGGGGCCTTCCGCCAAAGCTCAAAGATGAGGTAGCCCCCCATGGAAAGCCCCACGAAGACCGCCTCCTCTAGCCCCGCCTCGTCCATCTCCTTAAGGACCTTCTCCGCTGCCTGGGGGAGGCTTAGGCCCAGGTAATGGGGGGCGAGGACGGGAAGCCGTCCCCGGAAGTGGGCCACCTCCCCTTCCCACATCTGGGGGTTGTAGGGGAAGGCATGGAGGAAAACCAAGCCCCTCATGGCCCTTAGCTTATCCCGAAGCCTCCACGGGCTCCCCCTCTAGCCCCAAGGCCTTGAGCCGGGCCACCAGGGCGGGGTCCTCCACCACCACGAGGTTCTCCTTGCCCCGGGTTTCCGCCCGAAGCCTCCCTTCCCGGGCGGCCTCCTTCCAGGCCTCCATGAGGTCGGGGTGCTGGAGGAGAAGGGGCGTCACCTTGTGGGCGGGGTAGCGCCTCACCGCAAGGCCTCCTCGAGGGCGTGCCAGGCCAGGGTGGCGCACTTTACCCGGGCGGGGAGCTTGGCCACCCCCTGGAGGGCCAAAAGATCCCCCAGGGCGGGGTCGGGGGGCGCCCCCTCCACCACCATGGCCTGGAACTTCCGGGAAAGCTCCAAGGCCTCCGCCACCCTTTTCCCCTTTACCGCCTCCGTCATCATGGAGGCGCTGGCGGTGCTGATGGCGCACCCCTGGCCCTGGAAGCGAATGTCGGCGATGGTGTCCCCTTCCAGGAGGACCATCACCTCCACCTGGTCCCCGCAGGAGGGGTTCATCCCCCCTGCCCGCTTGCTGGCCTGGGGCAGGACCCCGAAGTTCTTGGGGTTCTGGTAGTGCTTCAGGATGGTCTCCCGGTAGAGCTCGTCAAGAACGCTCATTGACCCTACTTTACTCCGCCCCTCCCTCCTCCAAAAGGGGGAGGCGCACCCGGAAGACCGTGCGTCCAGGCCGGCTTTCCACGGCGATCTCCCCCCCGTGGGCCCTGGCGATGGCCTGGGCAATGGCGAGGCCCAACCCCACCCCTCCCCCAGGCCCCCGGGCGAAACGCTGGAAGAGCCTAGGAAGGAGGTCTTCGGGGATGCCGGGCCCGGAGTCCTCCACCTCCAAAAGGGCCAGGCCCCCGTCCCGCCGCAGGCGCACCCTCACCCCCTCCTTCCCGGCGGCCCGCACCCCGTTGGCGAGGAGGTTCCTGAGCATCTGCAGGAGGCGGTCGGGGTCCCCGAGGACCTCGGCCGCCTCGCCCTGGAAGGCCACCCCGTGCTCCTCCGCCGCCTCCTTGGCCAGGGCTTTTAGGTCCACGATGTGGAGGTTGAGATTCCACCCCGCCTCCCCCCTCGCCAAGGCCAGGAGGTCCTCCACCAGGCGGCGCATCCTTTCCGCCGTGGCCCTCGCCGTCCTTAGGGCCTCCTCGTCCTGGGGGTTTCGGGAAAGGCGGTCCAGGTGGCCCAGGAGGACGGTGAGGGGGGTTCTGAGTTCGTGGCTCGCCTCGGCGAGGAAGGCCCTCTCTCGCTCCTTGGCCTCCTTTAGGGCGGCCAGGAGGCCGTTCACCGCCTCCACCATGCGGCCCACCTCGTCCTTGGGGAGGTGGAGGGGGATGGGCTCCAGGCGCTCGGGGTTCCTTTGGGCGATCTCCCGGGCCGCCTCCTCCAGGGGCCGGGCTGCCAAGCGGGCCGTCAGGTAGACGAGCCCCACCCCCAGGGGGAAAAGGAAGAAGAAGGCTTCCAAAAGCGAGCGCCTGAGGGCCGCCAGGGCCAGGTCAATGGGGGCCGTGTCCTGGGTGAGGGCCAGGATGCCCAAGGGGGTGCGCACCCAGGCGGCGGCGAAGCCTTCCCGGAAGGCAACCCGGGGGGCTTCCCCCGCACCCCGGAGCGCCTCCGGCCCCAGGCGGTGTTCCCGCCGGGTGAGGAGGAGGGGTTCCCCGTCTTCCGTATAGAGGTGGAGGTACACGCCCCCCGTGGCGATCAAGCTTCCCGAAAGGCCCTTCTGGTAGGCCTCTGCCGCCCTCCTTGCGTCCTCGAGGAGGCTCCTTTCCAGGTGGCCCCTCAGGGCCCGCTCCACCCCCCGGCCCGCCAGGTAGAGGGCCCCCACCAGGAAGAGGAGCCATAGGAGGCTAAAGGAGAGGAAAAGGCGCAGGCGGAAGGAAAGGGGCGGCATGGGGGTCTAGGTTTCCTCGTCCCCTTTGCCCGGGCGCACGGCGTAGCCGAGGCCCCGCACCGTGCGCAGGTACCCGTAGGCCCCTACCTCCCGGAGCTTGGCCCGCAGGTTGGCCACGTGCACGTCCAGAACGTTGGACTCCCGGCCCAAGGGACGGCCCCAGATCCTCTCCTCAATCTCCTCCCGGGGAAAGACCCTCCCGGGGCGGCTCATGAGGAGGTGGAGGAGGTCAAACTCCTTGGGGGATAGCCGCACCTCGGCCTCCCCAAAGAAGACCTGGCGGCGCTTGGGGTAAAGCTCAAGCCGGCCCACGGCGAGGACCTCGCTTCCCCCCTTGTGGCGGAGCTGCACCTGGATGCGGGCGAGGAGCTCGGCGGGGTGGAAGGGCTTCACCAGGTAGTCGTCCGCTCCCTCGGAAAGGAGGCCCACCTTGCGCTCCACGGCGTCCTGGGCGGTGAGGACCAGGATGGGGGTGTCGTCCGTGGCCCGGATGCGCCGGGCCACCTCCGCCCCGTCCAGGTCGGGAAGGCCCAGGTCCAAGACCACCAGGTCAGGCTTCCTCTCCCGGTGGCGCACCAGGCCCTCCATGCCGCTTTTGGCCCACTCCACCTGGAAGCCCGCTTCTTTGAGCTCCAGCTCCACCAACCGGGCCACCTCGGGGTCGTCCTCAATGACCAGGATGCGCTTCATGGCCAAAGCCTTTCCGGGGGGGTGAGGCCATAGGCCTCCTTGAGAAGCCTGAGAAGGCTCACCCGCTCCCTTTCCCAAACGAGGAGGACATCCCCCCGCTCCGCCACGCCGGGGAAGGCCCTAGGCTTTTCCCCGGGAAGGACGAGGAGGAGCTGCACCTCCTGCCCGGGCTTAGGGGGCACGGGGGAAGAAAGGGGGAGGAGGCGCTTCCCCTCCACCCGCCAGGCCCCGTGGAGGGTGCGCAGGTCCTGGGAAAGAAGCCTAAGCTCCGTCCCCGGGGGCAGGGCGGGGCCAAAAAGGGGGGGAAGAGCGGCCAGGGCCGCGCCGAGGAGGAGAAGCCAAGCCCAAAGGCGCATCTTCCTCCATTTTAGGGAGAGGGCTCCGCCCTTTGTGGGAGGGAGGTTAAGGGGCCTGAAGGTTTCTCGGGCAGGAGGAAGCCGGCGGAAACCACGTACTTCAGGGCGTCCTCCACGCTGATCTCCAAGGGGATCACCTCCTCCGTGGGCACCAGGATCACCATGCCGCTGGCGGGCACGGGGCTGGTGGGCACGAGGACGGCGGTGTACCCCTCGGGCAAGGGGGGCAGGCGGCTTCCCACGGGCTGGACCACGAAGCATAGGGTGTATAGCCCCCGCCTGGGGTACTCTATGACCGCCGCCCGGCTGAACTTCACCTCCTTCTGCCCGAAGAGGGTGTGGGCGATCTGCTGCACCGCCTTGTAGATGTCCCGCACCAGAGGGATGAGGAGGAGGGAGCGCTCCAGGGAAACGATGAGGCGCCGGCCTAGGTAGTTTTCCGCCAGGGTGCCCACCAGGTAGATGAGGAGGGCGGCCAGGAAGAGGCCCACGAAGGGGAGCGCCGGCTGGTACGCCCGGGGCACCTCCAGGTCCAGGAGGCGGAGAAACCCTTGGATGTAGCCCCCCGAGTAGGTGTAGACCCAGCCCAGGAAGTACAGGGTGACGAGGAGGGGCAAGAGGGTGACGAGGCCCGTGAGAAAACGTTGGCGGAGGCGCATGGCTACCAGTTTACGAAAAAGGCCCCCTGGGCTTGGGGGCCCCAGGGGCCTTCGGGTTTAGCGGCCCTCTCCCCGGCTTTGGGCGAGCTCCTTTAGGCCCTTCACGTCCTTCAGGATGATCTTGCCGTAGCCCGAGCGGATGTACCCTTCCCGGGCCAACTCGCCGATGACCTTGGTCACCGTCTCCCGGACGCTTCCCACAGCGGCGGCCAGCTCGTCGTGGGTGGCCCGTAGGACCAATCCCTCCTCCTCTTCCCGGGCCAAGGGGGTTTCGGCGAGCTCCAGAAGGGCCGCCGCCATGCGGTTTTTAAGCCTTTGCGTGGCCAGGCGCTCAATGCGGCGGTAGGACTCGGAAAGGGCCTGGGCGAGATGGGCCACCAGGTCCAAAAGCTCCTCGGGCCGGGGTTCCTTGGACAGGGCCTCCACCGCCACCTCGGTGACCGCCTCGGCGAAGTAGGTGCGCTCGGTGCCGGAGAGGGCCTCTTCCCCGAAGTATCCCCCCGGGCGCACCAGGCGCAGGGTGAGGGCGTTGCCCTCCTCGTCCACCGCCTCCAGGCGCACCAGGCCCTCGAGGACCCGGTAGACCCGGTCCCTGGGTCCCGGCACCCCGGGGTAGAGGATGACCTCCCCGGGCTTGAAGCTGAGGGTTTCGCGGGTCTGGGTCATGGCTGCCTCCTTAGCCCCAGGCTAGCACGCCCCAGGGATTTTGTAAACCTTAGGGTTGCAAAAATCCCCTGGACCACCGGGGGCCCAGGGAGCGCTTGCGGGTTATGGGCAAAGGGCGGTCCGTGGCGCCCCCGCCCCCCTGCCGCTCGTCCGGAGGGGCGTTTAGGGGAAGCCTCAGGGCGCAAGGCCCTCCCTATCCCCAAGGTCTACGGGGCGGCCAAAGGCTTGAGGCGCCTGCAACCCTCAGGGTGGACAGCGCACCCGCCCCTTCAAAGGCCTCGTGGGAAGGAAAGCGTGCCGGGGGTCATCCCGTGTTCTCCCTAAGCCACGCCAGGTAGGGCCCGTGCCCTTCGGCGATGGGCAGGGCGATGATCTCGGGCACCGTGTAGGGGTGGAGGGAGAGCACCCTTTCCTTGAGCTTGGGGAAGGCGAAGGTGGTGGTCTTGACGATAAGGAGGAGCTCCCGGTCCTCCACCACCTCCCCCTGCCAGCGGTAGACGGAGGTGAGGCCGGGGACGATGTTCACGCAGGCGGCCAAGCGCTCCTCCACCAGGGTGCGGGCCAGGATCTTCGCCACCTCCTCCGTGGGCACGGTGATGAGGACCACCTCTTCCATCTACTTCTCCTCCTCCACGGCGAAGGCGCTCGCCACCTCGTCGTCCTCGGGCAGGTTCATCACCTTGACCCCGGCGGTGGGGCGGGAGTACTGGGGGATCTCCTTCACCGGGGTGCGGATGGCCAGGCCCTTCTTGGAGAGGACCAGGAGGTCCTCCGTGCCCCGCACCTTGAGGAGAGCGGCAAGCCGCCCGGTGCGCACGCTCACCCCGTAGGTGATGACCCCCACCCCGCCCCGGCCCTGCAGCGGGTACTCGGAAAGGGGCGTGCGCTTGCCATAGCCCCGGGTGCTCACCGCCAGGAGGTCCACCATCTCGCCGGGCTTCACCGTCACCAGGGAAACCACCCGGTCCCCGGGCTTCTTAAAGCGGATGCCCGTGACGCCTTGGCTGTCCCGGCCCGTGGCCCGCACCTCCTCTAGGGGGAAGCGGATGGCCTGGCCCGCCTCCGTGGCCAGGATGGCCTCGTCCTCGGGGTCGGAGAGGGCCACGCCGATGAGCCGGTCCCCTTCCTGGAGCCTTAGGGCGATGAGGCCCGCCGAGCCCAGGTTCTGGTACTCCCTTAGGGCGGTGCGCTTCACCAGCCCCCGCTCCGTGGCGAAGACCAAGAAGCCCTCCCCGTCCAGGCCCCGCACGGAAAGGAGGGCGGCCACCTCCTCCTCTTCCGCCAGGGGCAGGAGGGTTTTCACGTGCACCCCCCGGGCCTGGCGCCCCAGCTCGGGCAGGTCGTAGACCTTGAGGCGGTAGACGCGGCCCCGGTTGGTGAAGAGGAGGAGGTCGTCGTGGGCCCCGGCCACGAAGACCTGGGTGGCCTCGTCCTCCTCCTTGGTCTTGCCCGCCAAAAGGCCCTTGCCGCCCCGCCCCTGGGCCCGGTAGGCCTCCAAGGGGAGGCGCTTGAGGAAGCCCTGGGCGGTGAGGGTGATGACCATGGGCTCGTCCTCAATGAGGTCCTCGGGGTTGAAGCTCTCCTCAAACTCGGTGATGAGGGTGCGGCGGGCGTCCCCGTACTTCTCTTTGATGCGGAGGAGGTCCTGTTTCACCTCGCCCCAAAGCCGGGTTTCGTCCTCGAGGATGGCCCTAAGCCGGGCGATCTCCTCCATGAGCCCCCGGTACTCCTCCAGGAGCTTTTCCCTTTCCAGGGCCACCAGGCGCTGGAGGCGCATGTCCAGGATGGCCTGGGCCTGGACCTCGGTGAGGCCGAAGCGCTCCATGAGGGCGGCGCGGGCCTTTTGGGCGTCCTCCGAGGCCCGGATGAGGGCGATGACCTCGTCAATGTGGTCCAGGGCAATGAGGAGCCCCTCCAGGACGTGGGCCCGCTCCTCCGCCTTCTTCAGGTCAAAGAGGCTTTTCCGCCTCAGGACCTCCTTGCGGTGGTCCAGGTAGTGGCGCATGAGGTCCAGGAGGGAGAGGACCTTGGGCTCCCCCTGGACGATGGCGAGGAGGTTCACCGTGAAGGAGGTCTGCAGGGCAGTGTGTTTGTAGAGTTGGTTGAGGACCACCTGGGGGTTCGCCCCCCGCTTGAGCTCAATGGCGATCCTCAGGCCCTGGCGGTCGGACTCATCCCGGAGGGCCACGATGTCCTCCAGTTTCTTGGCCTTGACCAGGGCGGCGATCTGGGCGATGAGGCTCGCCTTGTTCACCTGGTAGGGGATTTCCGTGACCACCAGCATGGGCCTTTGCCCCTTCTCCTCCACCCGTACCTTGGCCCGGACTTTTAGGCTTCCCCGGCCGGTGGCATAGGCCTCCTTGATCCCCTTCTTGGAAAGTTTTCCCCCTGTGGGGAAGTCGGGGCCAGGGATATAGCGCATTACCTCCTCGAGGGTGATCCCCGGGTTGTCAATCATGGCCACCAGGGCGTCCACCACCTCGGAAAGGTTGTGGGGCGGGAGGCTTGTGGCCATGCCCACGGCGATGCCGCTCGCCCCGTTCACCAGGAGGTTGGGGATGGCGGCGGGCAGGACCTCGGGCTCCTTGAGGGAGCCGTCGTAGTTGGGGCGGAAGTCCACCGTTTCCTTGTCAATCTCGGCGAGCATCTCCGCCCCAAGGTGGGAAAGTCGGGCCTCGGTGTAGCGCTGGGCGGCCGGAGGGTCCCCGTCTATGGAGCCGAAGTTGCCCTGGCCGTCCATGAGGGGGTAGCGCAGGTTCCAGGGCTGGGCCAGGCGCACCAAGGCCTCGTAGATGGCGGCGTCCCCGTGGGGGTGGTACTTGCCCATGACCTCGCCCACGATTTTGGCGCTTTTCACGTGCTTGCGCGTGGGCAAGACCCCTTCCTGGTAGGCGCCGAAGAGGATGCGCCGCTGGACCGGCTTAAGCCCGTCCCGCACGTCGGGCAGGGCCCGGTCCACGATCACGGACATGGCGTAGTTGATGAAGCTTTGCTTGAGCTCCTCGGTGATTTCTACAGGCAGGACCTGGGACATAGCGCTCCTAAGGCGTGCAGACGCCAAGTTTCATCTTACCAGGACTTGGGGTTTTACGCCTGGCTTGACTTCGCCCCCGCTACCCCGGACGATGGAAAGGATGGTAAGCCGCATCCGCAACTTCTCCATCATCGCCCACGTGGACCACGGGAAGTCCACCTTAGCCGACCGCATCCTGCAGATGACCCACGCCGTGAGCGAGCGGGAGATGCGGGAACAGTTTCTGGACTCCCTAGAGCTAGAAAGGGAGCGGGGCATCACCATCAAGGCCAGTGCGGTGCGGGTCAACTACCAGGCCAAGGACGGCCAGACCTACGTCTTCCACCTCATTGACACCCCGGGGCACGTGGACTTCACCTACGAGGTGTCCCGGGCCCTGGCGGCGGTGGAAGGGGTGCTCTTGGTGGTGGACGCAAGCCAGGGGGTGGAGGCCCAGACCATCGCCAACTTCTACCTGGCCCTAGAGCACAACCACGTGATCATCCCGGTCATTAACAAGATTGACCTGCCCAACGCCCGGCCCCTGGAGGTGGCCCTCGAGGTGGAGGAGGTCCTGGGCATCCCCGCCGACGAGGCCATCTTCGCCTCGGGCAAGACGGGGGAAGGGGTGGAGGAGATCCTCGAGGCCATCGTGAAGCGCATCCCCCCGCCCCAAGGGGACCCCGAAGCCCCCCTCAAGGCCCTCATCTTTGACTCCCTCTACGATGCCTACCAGGGCGTCATCCCCTACCTGCGCATCTTTGAGGGTACGGTGCGCCCCGGGGACAGGATCCGCATCTTCTCCACGGGGAAGGAGTTCACCGTGGACAAGGTGGGGGTCTTCACCCCGCAAGGCCTCGTGCCCACGGAAAGCCTCTCCGTGGGGGAGGTGGGCTGGCTCACCGCCGCCATCCGGGACATCCACGACGTCCAGGTGGGGGACACCATCACCCTGGCCCACCACCCCACCCCCGCCCCCTACCCCGGGTTCCGCCCCGCCAAGCCCGTGGTCTTCGCCGGGCTTTACCCGGTGGACTCCGGGGACTACAACAAGCTAAGGGACGCCCTGGAGAAGCTTAAGCTCAACGATGCCGCCCTCTCCTTTGAGCCGGAAACCTCCACCGCCTTGGGCTTTGGCTTCCGCTGCGGCTTCTTGGGCCTCCTCCACGCCGAGATCGTTCAAGAGCGGCTTGAGCGGGAGTTCGGCCTAGAACTCATCGCCACCGCCCCCAGCGTGGTCTACAAGGTGCGGCTCAAAAGCGGGGAGGAAGTGGAGATCCACAACCCCGCCGACCTTCCCGACCCCACCAAGATAGAGGAGATCCTCGAGCCTTACGTGAAGCTCACCATCTTTACCCCGGAGGAATACGTGGGGAGCATCATGCAGCTCGTGCAGGAAAAGCGGGGACGCCTCCTGAGCATGAACTACCTGCCCGGGGCCCAGAAGCGGGTGGAGCTCGTCTACGAGGCCCCCTTCGCCGAGATCCTCTACGATTTCCACGACCGCCTGAAAAGCCTCTCCCGGGGCTACGCCTCCATGGACTACGAGCAGGCGGGCTACCAGCCGGGGGACCTGGTGAAGGTGAACGTGCTGGTCCACGGGGAGGTGGTGGACGCCCTCACCTTCATCGCCCACCGGGAAAAGGCCTACAGCCTGGCCCGGGCCATCGTGGACAAGCTGGCCGAGGTGATCCCCAGGCAGCTCTTTGAGGTGCCCATCCAGGCGGCCATCGGGGGCAAGATCATCGCCCGGGCCACGGTGAAGGCCCTCAGAAAGGACGTTTTGGCCAAGTGCTACGGCGGGGACGTGACCCGGAAGAAGAAGCTCTTGGAAAAGCAAAAGGAGGGGAAGAAGCGGCTCAAGGCCATCGGCAAGGTGGAGGTGCCGCAGGAAGCCTTCCTGGCGGTGCTTTCGGCGGGAAGGGATGAGCCTTAGGGCTAGGCTAGCCCTGGTCATCGGCCTCCTGGCCTTCTTGCCCAACCTGGTCCTGGCCCTCACCCTGGGCCTCCTGGGGGAGGGTCCATGGCTTCCCCTCTTGCTTTGGCTCGCCTTTTTGGCCTTGGTTTCGGCGGGGGTGGGCTACTTCTTGGCGCAAGGGCTTTTGCGGCCTCTGGAGGAGCTCACCCGGGCCCTGGCCTACCTCTCCCTCAAGGGGGAGCTTAAGGGGCTTCGCCTTCCCGCCCCCAAAGAGCCCCCGCCGGGGGAGATTGCCCTTTTGCGCGCCCGCTTCACGGAACTCCTGGAGCGCCTCGCCGAGCTTTTGGAGGCTAGGGAGGCCTTCTACGCCGCCTTGGCCCACGACCTGAAGACGCCCTTGATCTCCGCCATCCGCGCCCTGGAATACCTGGAGAAGGCGGACGATCTTGGCAAGGAAAGGCGGCTTGCGCTCCTAAGAAACCTTAAGGAGGAGCTTTCCCGCGCCTACCGCCTCGTGGAAAACCTCCTCGCCCTCTCCCGCCTCGAGGCCCGCCCGCCCCAGGTGGAAACCCTCAACCTGAGGGCCCTGGCGGAGGACCTCCTCTTCCGCTACCAGGAGGAGGCCAAGGGGCGGGGCCTCCGCCTCTTTCTGGAAGGGGCGGGGCTTGGGCGGGGGGAGAGGCTTCTCGTGGAGCGGGCCCTCGCCAACCTCTTGGAAAACGCCCTCCGCCACGCCAAGAAGGAGGTGCGGGTGCGGGTGGAGGATGGGGCCCTATGGGTGGAGGACGACGGCCCCGGGCTTCCCCTTCCCCTCGAGGCCCTGGCCCAGCCCTTCCGCCAAGGCCCAGGCAGGCGGGGAAGCGCCGGCCTTGGCCTCTACACGGCCAAGAAGGTGGCGGAGGCCCACGGGGGGAAGCTTAGCGCTTTCCCAAGCCCCTTAGGGGGCGCCTCCTTGCGCCTGGAGCTTCCCAAGGGCTAGTCCATCACCGGGGGGATCTGCCGCACCCAGAGGATGTAGGAGAGGTAGGCCAGGTACTCCAAGGGCTTTTCCGAAAGGGGCCGGTCCATCTCCAGGCTCATCATGGCCTCCCCTCCCCGTTTTTTGCGGCTCACGGTGAGGTGGGCGATGTTCACCTCGTCGTCCGCCAGGATGCGGGCCACCCGGGCCACCACCCCCGGGGTATCCACGTTGCGGATCACCAGGGTGGGGGCGCTCCCCGTGATGCGCACCTCAAACCCGTCCAGGTCAAAGATGCGCACGAGCCCCCCGCCCAGGGAGCTTCCCGTCACCACAAGCCGCCCTCCCTCCCCTTCCAGGACCATGCGCACGGTGTTGGGGTGGACGTCCCCAAGCTCCACCTCCTTGAAGACCACCTCCACCCCTTCCGCCTCCGCCAGGGCCAGGCTCTCCTTAAGCCGCTCGTCGTCTGGCCGCAAGCCCAAGACCCCGGCCACTAGCGCGAGGTGGGTCCCGTGCCCCTTCCCGGTCTTGGCGAAGGAGCCGTGGAGGCCGAACTCCACCCGCTTGGGCTTCTCCCCGAGGAGGTGGCGGGCAAGGAGGGCCAAGCGGCAGGCCCCCGCCGTGTGGCTAGAGGAAGGCCCCACCATCACCGGCCCGATCATGTCCAATAGACCCATGCCTGTAGAATAACGCCATGCGCCTTCGCTTGGCGGCTTTGGCCCTCCTTTTGCCTTGGGCCCTGGCCCAAAGCCTCCTGGTACCCCCGGAAGCCTCCCTAGGCCAGCCCTTAACCCTGGAAGGACGGGACCTTCCCGAAGGGCGCTTCCCCTTAGAGGTGGAAGGCCCTAAGGGAACCCAGACCCAAACGGTGGAGGTGCAGGGGGGTAGTTTCCGCCTAAGCCTCACCCCGGAAGCCCCGGGGGAGTACCGGGTGCGCCTCGTCCTGCCCTCGGGGGCCTTGGAGGGGCGCTTCACCGTCCATGGCCAACCCACCCCCACCCTCACGGAAGAGGGCCTACACCTGCCCTGGGGGCTCCTTCCCTTGCCCCAAGGCCCTTGGCTCGGGCCCTTGGTCCAGGGGGAAAGGGTGTACGTGGCCCAGGGGCTTCTGGTCCTGGAGGCGGGCCTGAAGGAGCCCGGGGTGCGCTACCACTTCGCCCCCGCCAAGGTGGTGGCCCTAAGGCCAGGCCCCGAGGCCCTTCTGCAGGGGGAGAGGGTCCTGCCCGTACCCTTCCCCCCCCTTCCCTTTGAGGGGAGCGGGGAGGACCTGCGGGCGCTCGCCCCTCTCCTCCAGGCCCTAAATCCCCCCAGGCCCTGGCCCTACTTCGCCTACTGGGCCCTGGACCCCGAAAGCCTGGGCCCAGAAGACCTCGAGGCCTACCGCCAAGACCTCCTCGCCCGGGGGCACCGCCCCGAGCTCCCCTACGCCTTCCCCCCCGTCTTGGCCCTGGCGGAGGCGGCCAAGCGCCTGGAGGAGAAGGACCCCGAAAGGGCCCGCCTCCTCACGGAAACCCTCCTCCGCACAAGCCCCCTCTTCCCCGGCTCCTTGGCCTTTTTCCAGGAGCGGGCGGAGGCCCTCGAGGCCCAAGGCCTCCCCGCCCAGGCCCTGCGCCTCCGGGTAGCGGTGGAAACCCTAAGGGCCTGGTTGCCGCCTAGCCTAGAGGGGCTCTCCCTCGCCCTCGCCGTCCTGGCCGTGGCCTATCTGGTCCTCCTCCTTTACCTCGTCCTCTTCTACCTCCCCCCCCAACTCCGGGACCTGCGGAACCTGGGCGGCTTCCTGGGCGGGTTCTTCCGGCACCCCCTCCTGCGCCTGAGGCACCTTTCCCTGGCCTACGCCAGCTTTGGGGAAAGGCTCCTTGCCCTCCTCCTCCTCCTCGCCCTAGGGGCCGCCACCCTCCTCCACGGCCTGGACCAGGAAGCCCGGAAAGCCCTCTTCGCTCCCCCCCTAGACCGGGGCTCCTTGCGCACCCAAGCCGCTTTGGACTGGCTCCGCTCCCTCCCCCCCACCCCGGAAACCCAAGCCCTTCTGGGCTACGCCCTCCTGCCGGAGGCGCCCAAGGAAGCCAAGGGGCTCTTGGAGGGGAGCGGCCTGCCCTTCGCCCTGGCCCTCACGGGGGAGGAGAAGGCCCTTGCGGAGGCCTACCGGAAAGCCCCCTTAGAGGGCCCCATCCGCACCGCTTTGGGCCTGGGCACCGATCCCTGGGGGGCGAGGGAGGCGGGGCCCAGCGCCCGTACCCTTTACCTCGCCCTCTTGCAGACGGAATGGATCCGGTTTCTGCAGGACCCCTGGCGCACCTTCCTGGCCCTGCCCCTTCCCCTACCCGAGCGGGCCCGCCCCTGGGCCTTCCTGGGCTACTTCCTCCTCCTCCTCTACCACTTCTTCGCCTTCCTCCTTCCCCGGCGCAAGGGCACCGTACCCCCCACCTACGCCCTCCTCGTGCGCCTCTTCGTGCCGGGAAGCCTCGGCTTCGCCGCAGGGCTTGGCGTCCTCCTCCTCTTCCTCGCCGCTTGGGGCTTGGTGCGCCTGGGGCAAGGGGAAGGCCCCGGCCTTCTCCTTGGGGCCTACGCCCTGCACCTTTTGGGGTTAGCCTTAGGCCTGAGGAGGTCGTGATGATCCTGCCCCCCATCCCCACCCCCTTTGACCGGAAAGGAAGGCTAGACCTCGAGGCCTTCCGCGCCCTGGCCGA
The DNA here is from genome assembly GCF_021462505.1 of Thermus brockianus. Classification (GTDB taxonomy): domain Bacteria; phylum Deinococcota; class Deinococci; order Deinococcales; family Thermaceae; genus Thermus; species Thermus hydrothermalis. Next base: position 290,229 of record NZ_JAKEDV010000002.1, on the reverse strand, counting down.
GGCCCTGGAACCCTTGGTGGACGGGCTTCTCATCTACGGCTCCAACGGGGAAGGGGTCCACCTCACCCCCGAGGAGCGGGGCCAAGGCCTCCGGGCCCTCCGCCCCAAGAAGCCCTTCCTGGTGGGCCTCATGGAGGAAACCCTGCCCCAGGCGGAAAGGGCCCTGGAGGAGGCCAAGGAGGTGGGGGCCATGGCCCTTTTGGCCACCCCGCCCCGCTACTACCACACAAGCCTTGGGGAAGGGCTTTCCCGCTACTACGAGGCCCTGGCGGAGCGGATGCCCCTTTTCCTCTACCACGTGCCCCAAAACACCCGGGTGGACCTCCCCTTGGGTGCGGTGGAGGCCTTGGCCCAGCACCCGGGCATCCAGGGCATCAAGGACTCCAGCGGCGACCTCTCCCGCCTCGCCTTCTACCAGGCCAAGCTCCCCGGCTTCCGCGTCTTCACCGGGCACGCCCCCACCTTCCTGGGCGCCTTGGCCCTGGGGGCGGAAGGGGGCATCCTGGCGGCGGCCAACCTGGCCCCCAGGGCCTACCGGGCCCTCCTCGCCCACTTCCGGGCAGGGCGGCTCGCCGAGGCGGAGGCCTTGCAGAAAAAACTTTTCCCCTTGGGCCACCTGCTCGCCCAAGGCGGGGTGCCCCTCCTCAAACAGGCCCTGAGGCACCTGGGTCTCCCTGCGGGCTACCCCAGGCCCCCCTACACGGCGGAAAGCCCCCTTTGGGGAAGCTTCCTTCCCGTTTTGGAAGCGCTGAAGGAGGAGGGATGGCTCCTTTGAGGTTCCTCCTGGCCCTTATCCTTTTCCTCGCCGCCTGCGCCCCCAGGCCCACCCCGCCCGCGGCCACCCTGCTTGGGGCGGAACTCCTGGGCCTGGAGCTCGCCCCCGAGCCCACCCTGGTCCTCGGCCTAAGGGTGGCCTTCCAAAACCCCAACCCCTTCCCCCTCCCCCTTGCCGCCTTCGGCACCCGGCTTAGGGTGGGGGAGGTGGTGGTCCCCCTGGACCTGAACCTGCCCCCCGGGAGGAGGGAGGAAACCCTCACCGTGCGCCTCACCCCCCGCCAGGCCCGGGCCACGGGGCAGGCCCTCCTCTCCCGGGAGGGGGTGGAGGTGGCCCTGGAAGGGAAAACCTTGGGCCAGGACCTCACCTTCTTCCGCACCCGCCTCGCCTTCCCCTTGGAGCCCCTACGGGTGCGGCGGGCCGGGGGGAACTTCTTCCTGGAAAACCCCAACCCCCTCCCCTTGCGGGGGGGGGGGCGGCNCCTGGAAAACCCCAACCCCCTCCCCTTGCGGGTGGAGGGGCGGCTTGTGCTCCTCGGGCAAAGCCTAAGGGTGGAGGCGGACCTTCCCGCCCGGGGCGAGGGGCGGCTTCAGGTGGTGGGCTTCCGCCCGGGCCTGGAAAGGGGCTCAGGCCGGCTGGAACTCACCCTCCAGGTCCCGGGCTTCTTCCAGACCACCCTGGTGCTTTCCCTCTAGAGGCGGAAGGCCAGGGGAAGGAGCTCGCCTAGGGTCTTCTCCACGTACCCCTCGGGGCCGTGGAGAAGGACCGGGGTGTCGGGGGCCCCGAACTCCATGAGCACCTGCCGGCACCCCCCACAAGGGGGGATGGGGCCTTTGGGGCTATAGATGTGCACCCGGTCTATGCGCCTTTTCCCCGCCAGGACCATGGCCGCCACGGCGTTCCGCTCGGCGCACTGGGAAAGGGGGAAGGAGGCGTTCTCCACGTTGACCCCTAGGAAGGCCTCCCCTTCCGCCTCCACCAAGGCCACCACGGGAAAGCCCGAGTAGGGGGCGTAGGCCCGGGCCACGTGGGCCTGCAAAAGTTTCCTAACCCCCTCCATGCTCCACCAGCCTTTCCACCCGTACCCGCTCTATCCGCCTCTGGTCGGCGCTTTCCACCACGAAGCGGAAGCCCTGCCACTCCACGCTCTCCCCCACCCCGGGAATGCGGCCAAAGCGCTCGTAGAGGAAGCCGGAAAGCGTATCGTACTCCCCCTCGGGAAGCTCCACCCCCAAGGCCTCGGAAACCTCGTCCACGGGGGTCTGGGCCTGGATGGAGTAGGAGCCATCGGGCAGGCGGCGGATGGGGGCGTCCTCGGGCTCGTCGGTTTCGTCGTAGATCTCGCCCACGATCTCCTCCATCACGTCCTCCAGGGTGACGAGGCCCGCCGTGCCCCCGAACTCGTCCACCACGATGGCCAGGTGCACCTTGCGGCGGCGGAGCTCCCTAAGCAGGGTCCAGGCGTCCATGTTCTCCGGGACAAAGTAGGGAGGGTGGGCGATGGAGGCCACGGTCCTCCCCTTCAGGTCCTCCTCGCAGTAGTAGTCCAAGAGGTCCTTGGCGTAGGCCACCCCCACGATGTGGTCCACGCTTTCCCGGTAGACGGGGATGCGGCTATAGCGGTGCTCGCGGAAGAGCTGGAGGAGGTCTTCCAAGGTGGCCTCCGCCTCTATGGCCACCATCTCCACCCGGGGGGTCATGATCTCCCGCACCGGGGTTTCCTCCAACTCCAGGATGGAGTGGATCATCTCCTCCTCCTGGGCCTCAATGGTCCCCGACTCCTCTGCGCCCGCCAGAATGAGCCGAAGTTCCTCTTCCGAAACCAAGGGGGTGTTCCGGGGCTCGAGGCCCAGAAGCCGCAAAATGCCTCCCGAAACCCAGCTGAAAAACCGCCCCAGGGGGTAAAAGAGGACGGAGAGGAAGTAGATGGGCCACGCCGCCACCCGGGCCAGGGCCTCGGCGTGGTGCACGGCGATGGACTTGGGGGTGATCTCGCCGAAGAAGAGGATCAAAAAGGTCATGACCCCGGTGGCGAGCCCCACCCCCCAAGAGCCAAAGGCCCGGGTGGCCAGGTCCGTCACCAAGGCGGTGGCGGCGATGTTCACCAGGTTGTTGCCCACCAGGATGGTGGTGAGAAACCGGGTGATGTCCCGGGCAAGGAGGGTATAGGGGCCGTTCTTCGCCTCCGCCAGCTCCTTGAGTTTCCACGGGTAAAGGGCGGTGAAGGCGGTCTCGCTGGCGGAGAAAAAGGCGGAAAGGCCCAGGAAGAGGACCAGAAGAAAAAGGTCCCCAGGGCTTGGGGCTTGGGTTTGGGCCAGGGCTAGGGAACCGAAGGGGAGAAAGAAGAGCCACCGACTGGGAGGTCTGTCCATATCACCTGGGCCCATTGTACACCATGGGGGCGTGTGGCCCCGCTTGCCCTTTTTTATTGACGGCCTTATATAGTTGAAGGGTATGAATGGTCCCCCGGCATCCCTGGTGGAGGAACTCTCCCAACTGGGCTACGCCCTGATGCGCCTCCTCTTTTCCCGGGCCAAGGAGGTCTTCGCCCAGGAAGGGCTTTCCCTCCTGCAGGCGGAGGTGCTCCGCCTGGTGAAGGAAGGGGTGCGCCTTCCCTCCCGCCTGGCGGAGCATTTGGAGATCCTTCCCTCCCAGGTTTCCCACCTCCTCGCCTCCCTGGAGGAAACGGGCCTCCTCCGCCGGCATCCGGACCCTTCGGACCGGAGGCGGGTCCAGCTAGAGCTCACCCCGGAAGGGGAGGCGGTGGCCCTGCGGCTCAAGGAGGCCTGGCTCCGCGTCTTCGGCCAAACTCTGGCCCGGCTAAGCCCGGAGGAGCTTGGCACCTTCCGAACGCTCCTTGCCAAGCTTACGGAGGTGGAACGTGGCTAGGCTATGGGCGCTTGCCCTTCTCCTCGCACCAGCCCTGGCCCAGGGGGCCCTAAGCCCCCTCAAGGAGCACCCCTTAAAGCGGCAGGCCGAGGCTTACCTCCTGGCGGCGGCCAAGGCCTTGGAGGCGCAAAGCGCTCCCGTGGCCCTAAGCCTCCAAGGAAACTACGGCCGCCTGGGCTACGAGTGCACCCCCCAGGCCCTTTGCGCAAGCCTTCCCCAGGACGCCAAGGCCCTCACCCTGGCCCTGGTCCTCACCCCCTTCCCCTTTGGCGAGGCCGCCGACGGGATAGAACGGGCGCGCATCGGCCTCAGGCGGGCCGAACTTGCCTACCGCAAGACCCTCACCGCCCTCCAGGCCCAGGCGGTGGCCGCCCATGGACGCTACCGGGAAGCCCTTTTGGGGGTACGGCTGGCGGAGAAGGGCCTGGAGCTTGCCCAGCTCGCCCTGGAAGCCGCCAAAAAGCGCCAAGCGAGCCCCAAGGAGCTAAGGGAGGCGGAGCTATCCCTAAGGGAGGCGCAAAACCGGCTAGCGGAGGCGGAGCTTGGCCAAAAGCTTGCGGAGGAGGCGGCGGAGGGGCTTGTGGACCTGAAAGCCCCCCTGCCCGAAATCCCCCCGCCCCAAGGCACCACGCCCTTGAGCCTCGAGGAGGCCCGGCTGGCCTTAGCCGAGGCGAAAATCGGGGAAAGGGCCGCCTGGCGCAACCTCCTCCCCACCCTCCAGGGAAGCCTCAACCTCTACCCTTCGGGGAACGACACCCTTTCCCTAAGCCTCTCCAGCAAGGACCTGAGGCCCACCCTGGCCTACACCCGCCAGGACCCCGCCCGCCCCCCCACCACCCTCCCCGCCGGCCAGTACCGGACCACGGAGGAGCTTAGGCTTACCCTCTCCCTCACCCTCTCCCCGGGCCTCCTCTCCGCCTACGAGGCAGCCCAGGCCCAGGTGCGGGGAGCGGAGGAGGCGCTAAGGGCGGCGGAGATCCAGGCCAATCTGGACAAAGCCCGTTTGGAAAACGCCCTGAAAACCGCCGAGGCTAGCCTCACCCTCGCCCGCCTCCGCCAAGAGGCGGCGCAGAAAGCCCTGGAAGAAGCGCAAAAGCGGCTCGCCCTGGGCTTAGAAAGCCCCTTGGGCGTCCTGCAAGCGGAGCTAGGCCTACTGCAAGCGGAGCTTGGCCTACTCCAGGCGGAAAACAACCTGAGGAACCGGCGTATGGAGCTTTACCAGTTTTACGGCGAAATCCTTCCGGAGGTGGCGCAATGAAGAGGCTTCTTTGGACCCTGGCCTTGTTGGTCCCCGTCCTGGCCCAACCCCTCCCCGAGGCCCTCAAGAAGGCCCCGGAGGTGGCGGCCGTGGTCACGGCCCGGTGGGAATACGAGATGCGGCAAAAGGACCTCGCCCGCACCCTGCAAGACCCCTTGCGCACCCCCCTGGCCGAGCTCCAGGCGCGCCAGGCGGAGGCCCTGGCCAAGGCCAAGCTGGAAAGGGCCCTGGCCCAAGCGGAAAGCGATATCGTTTCCGCCTACGCCCAGGCGCGGGAGGCAAGCCTCCAGGCGGCCCTGGCGGCCAAGGCCTTGGAGGTGGCGGAGCTTGGGCTGAGGGCGGCGGAGGTGCGGGTTAAGGGCGGTGGGGCCACTAGCCTGGACCTCCTGGAGGCGCAAAACCGCGTCCTCGAGGCCCGCAAGAACCTGGAAGCCGCCAAGCGCGGGGAGGAAAGCGCCCTGGCCGCCCTCGCCAACCTGGTGGGCCCCTGGAAGCCCGAGGCCGTGGCCGAGCTTCCCCCCCTGCCCCAGGCGGGCCTGGTGGAGGCGCTTTTGGGGGCCCATGCCGACCTCTTGAACCTAAGGCAGTCCCTAGAGCTTCTCCGCTTCCAGCGGGGCCTTCTGGACGAAAGCTTCGCCCCGAGGAAGGACATGGAGGCCCTGGAGGACCAGGCGAAAACCCTGGAGGAAAACCTTAAGATCCTGGAGCGTTCCCTCCGGGTGGGCCTCGAGGCCCGCTTCGCCCAGCTCTCCCCCCTCCTCCAAGGGGTAAAGACGGCGGAAGAAGCCTACCGGGCGGCCAAGGAGCGGTACCAGGCGGAAGAAAAACGCTTCCAGGCCGGGCTTACCAGCCGCCTAGGCCTCCTGCAACAGGAGCTCGCCCTCCTCCAGGCGGAACTCGCCCTGGAGCAGGCCAAGCACGCCTACCTGAAGGCCTACTACGGCCTTCTGGCCTCGAGGTGAGCATGAAGCGCCTTTGGCTCCTCCTTCCCCTCTTCCTCGCCGCCTGCGCCCCCAAAAAGGCCGAGGCCCCCGCCCCTGAGGCCCAAGGCCCCTTGCGGGTGGAGGTGCGGGTGGTGGTGGCCGCGCCCGGGGTCCTGGAGCGGGAGAGCAAAGCCTCCGCCAGCCTCCAGGCGGAACGGGATAGCCTGGTGGCCGCCGGGGCCTCGGGCCGGGTGGTGCGCACCCTTCCGGCGGGAACCCGGGTCCAGGCGGGGGAAGGCGTGGTCTATCTGGACCCCGCCCCCTTCCAAGAAGCCCTAGAGGCGGCGCGGCTAAACCTCAAGCAGGCCGAGGCCAACCTGGAAAGGGCCAGGAACCAGCTTGCGGGAAACCGCACGGCCCTCGCCGCCCAGCTCCAGGCGGCGGAAGCCCAGCTCCAGGCGGCAAAGCGCCGCTACGAGGAGGGCAAAGCCCTCCTGGAGGCGGGCGCCCTCGCCCCCTTGGACCTCAAGGCCCTGGAGGCCAACCTCCACCAGGCGAAAAGCGCCTACGAGAACGCCAAGGAGGCCCTGGCCCGCCTGGAGCGGGCCGAGGACATCCGCCTTCTGGAACTGCAGGTGGAGGCGGCCAGGCTCCAGGTGCGCCAAGCGGAGCGGAACCTGAAAGAGAGCGTGGTCCGGGCTCCCTTTAGCGGGGAGGTGGTGGAGGTCTTCGTGAAGGAGGGCGAGTTCCTGGGGGTGGGAAGCCGCGCCTTCCGCCTGGCCACCACAGACCGGCTCCTCGCCAAGCTCTACCTGCCCCCGGAAAAGGCCCAGGCCCTCACCCCGGAAACCCCCTTCACCCTCCGGCAAAACGGCAAGGCGGTGGGGGCAAGGCTCTTGCGCAAGACCGACCTCCCCGGCCAGACCCGGCTCGTGGAGGTGGTGCTCACGCCCCTTGCCCCCCTCCTTCCCGGGCCCGCCGAGGTGCGCTACCGGGAAAGGGTGGCGGAGGGTATCCTCATCCCCGCAGGGGCGGTGCGGGCCGAGGAAGGGCAAGGGGTGGTGTACCTCCTGGAGGGCGAGCGGGCGAAGAAGCAGCCCGTGCGCCTGGTGGCCCAAGAAGGGGACAAGGCGGTGGTGGAAGGCCTTCCCGAAGGCGCTAAGGTCATCTACCCCGTCCCCGAAGGGCTAAGGGACGGGGACCCCGTGGAGGTGGTGCCGTGAGGGAAAACCCCCTGGTGGCCTTCTTCGTGGAGCGCTTCGTCTTCGCCACGGCCATCTTCGTGGGGCTCGTGCTGGTGGGGCTCCTTTTGGGCCTGGGCCTTGGGGTGGAGCTCCTTCCCCGCTTCAGCGTGCCGGTGGTGGCGGTTTCCACCAGCTACCCCGGGGCCGGCCCCGAGGAGGTGGCGGAGCAGGTTTCCAAGCCCTTAGAGGACGCCCTTTCCACCCTAAGCGGGGTGGACACCATCGGTTCCAGCTCCACGGAAGGGTTCAGCCTGGTCTTCGTCCAGTTCCGGCAGGGGGTGGACGTGGACCGGGCGGCGGTGGAGGTGAGCCAAAAGGTGGCCGCCGCCCGGGGGCAACTCCCCCGGGACGCCTCCGCCCCCGTGGTGCAGAAGTTTGACCCCTCGGCGAGCCCCATCCTTTACATCGCCCTCGAGGCCCCCGGGGAGGACCTCTCCCAGGTCCTCCGCTACGCCGAGCGCACCCTGAAGCCCAAGCTCCAGCTCGTCCAGGGGGTGGCGGACATCCGCCTCACCGGGGCCCCCAAACGGGCCATCCGCATCTACCTGGACCCCGACCGCCTCCAGGCCCTGGGCGTCTCCCCCCTCCAGGTGGTCCAAGCCCTCTCCCAGTCGGCCCTGAACCTCCCCTTGGGAAGCCTCACGGAGGGGGAAAGGCGCCTCGTCTACACCCTTAGGAACACCCCCGCCACGGCGGAGGAGGTGGCGAACCTCCTGCTGGACGCAAACCGGGGCCTACGGGTGAGGGACGTGGCCCGGGTGGCGGAGGAAAGCGATAGCCCCACCACCCTCAACCGCCTAAACGGCCGCCCCGCCGTCCTCATGGCCGTGGTGAAGACCCCAGACGCCAACGCCGTGGCCGTGGCGGACGGGGTGCGGAAGGCCCTTCAGGAAACCCCCTTACCCAAGGGGTACAAGGCGGAGGTGGCCCTGGACACCACCCGCTTCATCCGGGCGGCGGTGCAGGACACGGTGCGGGAGGCCTTCTTGGCCGCCTTGGCCGTATCCCTGGTGGTCCTCGTCTTCTTGGGAAAGCTCAACTCCGTCTTCTCCGTGATCCTGGCCATCCCCATCACCCTTTCCGGGGCCATCCTCCTCTTCGGGGTCCTGGGCTTCACCTATAACCTCATCAGCCTCCTCGCCCTCACCGTGGCGGTGGGCATCGTGGTGGACGACTCCATCGTGGTGGCGGAAAACATTGACCGCTACCGCAGGATGGGCTACGGCCTCAAGGAGGCGGTGCTGAAGGGGGCCAGCGAGGTGAGCGTGGCGGTGGCGGCGGCCACCCTAAGCCTCCTCGCCGTTTTCCTCCCCATCAGCTTCCTCCCGGGGATCATCGGCCAGATCTTCCAGCAGTTCGGCCTGGGCATGGCGGCGGCCATCGCCGTGAGCTGGTTGGAAGCCCTCCTCTTCCTCACCGTCCGCCTGGCCTACTTCCCCGACCCCGAGCCCCCGAGCCTTAAGGAGGCCCTCTTGGCCCTGCGGAAACTCCCTTCCGACCTCCGCTGGGCCTACCGAAGGGGCTACCGAGGCCCCACGGGGCTCCTTTTGGGCCTCCTCTCCGCCTTCCTCCTTTACCGGCAAGGGCTTCCCTACCTCCTTCTCCTCCCCCTCTACCCCGCCCTCCTCGCCCTCCTGCGCTACCTGGGCCGCTTCCTCTTGGACCTGGCGGGGGCCGTGGCCCGAGGCCTCCACGCCGCCGCTGAAAGTAGCCTAGAACGGCTCACGGAGGCCTACGCCCGGGCCCTAAAAGGGACCTTAGCCCGCCCAGGCTTCGTCCTAGGGCTTGCCGCCTTGGCTTTCCTTTCCATCTTTCCCATCCTGCCCCGCATCCCCTTCAACTTCACCCCCCGCTCGGACACCGGGGTCCTCACCGCCACCCTCCTCCTCCCCAAGGACACCCCCCTCTCCGTCTCCGACCGGGCGGCCAGGACCCTGGAGGCCTACTTCCTCGCCCACCCCGCCGTGGCCCAGGTGGTGACCACCGTGGGGGCAAGCGCCACGGGGGGCGCCCAGGTGGGGGACCCTTCAAGGGTGCAACTCCAGATCGTCCTCAAGCCCAAGCACGAGCGGGAGGACATCTTCACCCTCACGGAGGCCTTTAACCGCGAGGGCAAGGACCTCCTAAAAGGGTTTCCCGGGGCCGACCTCAGGGTCTTGGCCCAGACGGGGCCCGAGGCGGGGGACGCCGATCTGCAGTTCTTCCTGGTGAGCCCGGACCGGAAGCTCCTGGAGGAGCGCACGGGGGCCATCGTGGACCTCATCGCCCAAAAGCCCTACGTGCTGAACGTGAAGAGCACCCTCGAGGCCACCCAACGGGAGCGGGTCTTCGTCCCCGATCCCGCCCGGCTTTCCGGCACCGGCCTCACCCCCCAGGACGTGGCCCAGGTTTTGCGGCTATACCTTTCGGGAACCCAGGCGGCCACGGCCCGCCGGGGCGGGGAGGAGTTCCCCATCGTGGTCCAAATGGACCCCTTGCGCCTGGGGAGGGAGGGCGACCTCCTCTCCCTGCCCGTCTACGCCCCCGCCCTCCAGGCCTTCCTGCCCCTTTCCAGCCTGGGGAGTTTCCAGGAGCGTCCCGGCCCCACCCTCATCTCCCGCCGCAACCAGGCCTACGCCGCCGGAGTGAACATCAACCTACGCCCCGACGCCCCAGGAAGCTTCCAGATCCAACAGGAACTCACCCAAGAGCTCCGGGAGAAGGGGCTTTTGGGCGATGGGGTGGAGCTCGTGGCCACGGGCCTGGGGAGCTTCACCGGGGAGCTCGCCCGCCTGGCCCCTCTGGCCTTCCTCCTGGCCTTGGTCCTCAACTACCTGGTCATCGCCAGCCAGTTCAACGCCTGGCGCTACCCCCTTTACCTCCTCCTCCCCGTTCCCCTGGCCCTGGTGGGGGCCTTTTGGCTCACCTACCTCCTGGGTACGGGCCTGGACGTGATCAGCGTGCTGGGGGTGGTGATGCTCATCGGCCTCGTGACCAAGAACGCCATCCTGCTCCTGGACTTTGCCGTGAAGCGGATGCGGGAGATGCCCTTGAAGGAGGCCCTGGTGGAGGCGGCCAGGCTCAGGCTCAGGCCCATCCTCATGACCACCCTTACCGTGCTCATCATCAGCCTCCCCCTCCTCCTGGGCACGGGGGAAGGGGCGGAATACCGCAGGCCCCTTGGGGTCATCATCCTGGGCGGGCTCCTCTCCTCCACCCTCCTCACCCTCTTCGTGGTGCCCGCCGCCTTCTACGCCTTTGAGGGCCGAAGGGCCAAGGTGCCCGTCCTGAGGTGAAGCGTGGACGCCCGCAAGCTCCTCCTCCTCTTCCTCCTCGCCGCCACCCTCCTGGCCCTGGGGGTCGTGGGGGTGAGCCTCTACTTTTTGCGGCCCCTCAAGGCCGAGCCCTGGGTGAAAGAGGCCCTTAGGGGCACGGGCCTGGAGGTGAAGGAGGCCCCCTACGGGCTAGAGCTTTCCCCCAAAAGCCCCAAGGCCCTCCTCGCCTTCTACCCTGGGGCCCGGGTGGAGCCCTTGGCCTACGCCCCCGTTTTGGCCCCCGTGGCCAAGGCGGGGTACCTGGTGGTCCTCCTAAAGGTCCCCTCGGGCATCGCCCTCCTGGCCAAGGAGGCGGCCCTGAAGGCCAAGGCCGCCCACCCGGGCCTTCCCCTGTCGGTGGGGGGGCATAGCCTGGGCGGGGTGGTGGCGGCGGAGCTCGCCGCCCGGGAGAAGCTCCCCCTGGTCCTCTTCGCCAGCTACCCGGAGGGCGACCTCTCCGGGGAAAGCTTCCCCACCCTGGCCCTTTTCGGCACGGAGGATGGCCTCCTCCCTCCGGAAGAAGCCCGGGGGAAGGCAAAACTACTTCCAAAGAACGCCCGCATCGTCTTCATCCCAGGGCTCAACCATGCGGGCTTCGGCGCCTACGGCCCGCAGAAAGGCGACCGCCCGGCCCAAAGGCCCCGGGAAGCGCTTTGGCGGGAGATCCAGGAGGAGGTGCTTCTCTTCCTGGAAAGCCTAGGGTGGGACACCCCTCCCCCACCCCAGGCCCTACGCTAAGGGTATAGATCGCACCCACGAAAAGGCGCCAAGGGCCATGCGGGAAAACCTGGGAGAGGGCCTCCCCGAAGCCATTCCCCTCCTAACGGAAAAGGCCCCAGGGCTTCTTCTGGTACACGGCCGTAGCCGGAAAAGGGGGCGCTGGACGAGAGGACCCGCACCCGCATCCTTACTAGGCACCACCCTAGCCACGGGTTCATCTGCGTGCGTGAAGGCCATGGCCCACCGGGCCAAGGGCCTCGGCATTTCCAAGGAGGAGCTCCTGGAAACCCTAAAAATCGCCTGCCAGGCCCAGGCCAACGCCGTCCTAGGGCACGCCACGTCCCTTTTGGAGGTGTTATAGTGGGGAAAGCCGGGGTGGGCGCCCCCCCTCGGGAACACTTCCCCCCACAAACCGACTGCTCAAGCCCTTTGCCCCATGGGGGAAGGGAAAGGAGCCCGCATGAAGGATAGCTTCAAGACCCTGAAGACGCTAAAGACCGCAAGCGGCACCTACGGCTACTACGACCTGACCGAGCTGGAGAAGCAAGGCCTGGCGGAGGTGAGCCGCCTGCCCTTCTCCATCCGGGTCATGCTGGAAAGCCTCCTGCGGAACGAGGACGGCTACCAGGTGACGCGGGAGGACATAGAGGCCTTGGCCCGCTGGCAACCCGAACCCGGGGAGATCAACGTGCCCCTCAAGCTCGCCCGGGTGATCCTCCAGGACTTCACTGGGGTGCCGGCGGTGGTGGACCTGGCGGCCATGCGGGACGCCGTGGCCAAGCGGGGCGGGGACCCCAAGCGCATCAACCCCGTGGTGCCCGCCGACCTGGTCATTGACCACTCGGTGCAGGTGGACGCCTTCGGCACCGCCTACGCCTTCTTCTACAACGTGGAGAAGGAGTACGAGCGGAACCGGGAGCGCTACCTCCTCCTCAAGTGGGGCCAGGAAGCCCTGGAAAACTTCCGGGTGGTGCCCCCCGGCACGGGCATCGTCCACCAGGTGAACCTGGAGTACCTGGCCAAGGTGGTGATGACGGAGAAGCGGGACGGCCTCACCCTGGCCTTCCCCGATAGCCTGGTGGGCACGGACAGCCACACCACCATGGTGAACGGCCTGGGCGTCCTGGGCTGGGGCGTGGGGGGCATTGAGGCCGAGGCGGTGATGCTGGGGCAGCCCTACTACATGCTGGCCCCCAAGGTGGTGGGCTTCAAGCTTTACGGGGAGCTTCCCGAGGGGGCCACGGCCACGGACCTGGTCCTCACCATCACCGAGATCCTGCGCAAGCACGGGGTGGTGGGCAAGTTCGTGGAGTTCTACGGCCCCGGCGTGGCCAAGCTCTCCTTGGCGGACCGGGCCACCATCGCCAACATGGCCCCCGAGTACGGGGCCACCATGGGCTTCTTCCCCGTGGACGAGGAAACCCTCAACTACCTCCGCCTCACCGGCCGCCCCGAGGAGCTCGTGGCGCTGGTGGAGGCCTACACCAAGGCGGTGGGCCTCTTCCGCACCCCCGAGGCGGAGGAAAGGGTCCGGTACTCCGAGTACCTGGAGCTGGACCTCTCCACGGTGGAGCCTTCCCTGGCAGGCCCCAAGCGGCCCCAGGACCGGGTGCCCCTCAAGGAGGTGAAGAAGAGCTTCCTCGCCCACCTCACCAAGCCGGTGAAGGAGCGGGGCTTTGGCCTAAGCCCGGAGGCCCTGGGCAAGAAGGTCGTGGTCAAGCGGCAGGACGAGGAGTTTGAGCTCACCCACGGCTCCGTGGTCATCGCCGCCATCACGAGCTGCACCAACACCTCCAACCCCTCCGTCATGCTGGGGGCGGGGCTTCTTGCCAAGAAGGCGGTGGAGGCGGGGCTGGACACCAAGCCCTGGGTCAAGACCTCCCTGGCCCCCGGCTCCAAGGTGGTGACGGACTACCTGGAGAATAGCGGGCTAATGCCCTTCCTCGAGGCCCTCCGCTTCCACGTGGTGGGCTACGGGTGCACCACCTGCATCGGCAACTCCGGCCCCCTGCCCGAGGACATCGCCAAGGCGGTGGAGGAAGGGGACCTGGTGGTGGCCGCCGTCCTCTCCGGCAACCGCAACTTTGAGGGCCGCATCAACCCCCACGTGAAGGCCAACTACCTGGCGAGCCCCATGCTGGTGGTGGCCTACGCCCTGGCGGGGCGCATGGACATTGATTTCACCACCGAGCCCCTAGGCCACGACCCCAACGGCAAGCCCATTTACCTAAAGGACATCTGGCCCTCCATGGAGGAGATCCGGGAGGCCATCCAGAAGACCCTGGACCCCGAGCTCTTCAAGAAGGAGTACAGCAAGGTCTTTGAAGGGGACGAGCGCTGGCAGGCCCTCCCCGCCCCCACGGGGGAGCTCTACCAATGGGACCCCGAGAGCACCTACATCCAGAACCCGCCCTTCTTTGAGGAGCTGGGCAAGGGGCAGGTGGGGGATATCCGGGGGGCCCGGGTGCTCCTGGTCCTCGGGGACTCCGTGACCACGGACCACATCTCCCCCGCCGGGGCCATCCCCGTGAAGAGCCCCGCCGGGCAGTACCTCCTGAGCAAAGGGGTGAAGCCCGAGGACTTCAACTCCTACGGCGCCCGCCGCGGCAACCACGAGGTCATGATGCGGGGCACCTTCGCCAACATCCGCATCAAGAACCTCATGTTGGACGGGATTGAGGGGGGGTACGCCAAGAAGCTCCCCGAGGGGGATGTGGACTTCGTCTACAACGTGGCCATGCGCTACAAGGCGGAGGGCACACCCCTTTTGGTCATCGCCGGCAAGGAGTACGGCACCGGCTCCAGCCGCGACTGGGCCGCCAAGGGCACCTACCTCCTGGGGGTCAAGGCGGTGCTGGCGGAAAGCTTTGAGCGGATCCACCGCTCCAACCTGGTGGGCATGGGCGTCCTGCCCCTGGAGTTCCTCCCCGGGCAGAACCGGGAAAGCCTTGGGCTCACGGGGTACGAGGTTTACGACATCCTAGGGCTTTCGGACCTCAAGCCCAGGAAGCTTGTGGACATCGTGGCCCGCAAGGAGGACGGGAGCGAAATCCGCTTCCAGGCCATCGCCCGCCTGGACACGTGGGTGGAGGTGGACTACTACAAGAACGGGGGCATCCTCCAGACGGTGCTCCTCAACATCCTCCAAGAGGCCAAGGCGGAGTAGGGAAAAGGGCACCCCGGGGGGCTTCCCCCCGGGGTTTTCCCTTGGCTTAGAGGCCCGCCCCGATCTCCAGCTGTGGGTTCGGCCGGGTGCCCTCGGCCTCCTGTTCCCTGGCCTCAATCTTGCCCTTGATGCGCTTGAGGCGGAAGGTGTCCTCCCGCTCCCGTTGCTCTAGCACCTGCTGGATGAAGCGGATCTGGGAGCGGATGCCGGGGATCACCACCTGCTCCAGGGCGTTCACCCGCCGCGTGGTCTTCTTGATCTCCTCGCCGATTTTCTTCAGGCGGGTTTCCGTGTTGGCCACCTGGATCAGGGCCTCGGCGTAGCGCCGGAAGGCGCGGGCGGCCTCGAGGGTATAGGTGGGGGTGCCCACGGGGGAAAGCACCACCTTGTCGGAAAAGGTGACCTTGAGCCTGGGCACCTTGCTCCCCCAGACGTTCTCCACCTCCGCCTCCACCCCCTCCAGGGGCGGGACCCCAAGGCCTGCGGCGGCCACGCCCTCGGGCCCGTCAAAGGCCTGGGCCAGGAGGAGGGCGGAGTAGGCCTCCTGGGCCGCCTGGTTCAGGGCCTTCCTGGCCTCCAAAGCCTCCCGCACCAGGCCGAAGAACTCCGCCACCAGGGCGTCCCGCTTCTTCTTGAGGAGGTCCACCCCCTTCTGCGCCAGACGGAGCTGCCCCCGCCTTTGCAGAAGGTTCATCCGGGTGGGGCTGACCTGGCTCATGCCGCCTCCTTAGTCCAGGGCCTGCGGCGCGCCCCAGATCTCCTCCAGCTTCTGCCCGTAGTATTTGCCGATGTGGTCCTTGGAGATGCGCTTGAGCTCGCCCTGGGGAAGCATGGAAAGGAGGGCCCAAGCGATCTGCAGGCTCTCCTCAATGGACCGGTTCTGCTGCCCCTGGTTGATGAAGTGCTTCTCAAAGGCGTCGGCGAACTGCAGGTAGCGGCGGTCGTTCTCCGTGAGGGCATCCTCGCCGATGATGGCCACCAGCTTGCGGATGTCCACGCCGTTGGCGTAGGCGGAGTAGAGCTGGTCGGACACCTGCTTGTGGTCCTCCCGGGTCTTGCCCTTGCCCACCCCGTTGTTCATGAGGCGGGAGAGGGAGGGCAGGGGGTCAATGGGCGGGTAGATGCCCTTGCGGTGGAGCTCCCGGGAGAGCTGGATCTGCCCCTCGGTGATGTAGCCCGTGAGGTCGGGGATGGGGTGGGTGCGGTCGTCGTCGGGCATGGAGAGGATGGGGATCTGGGTCACGCTCCCCTTCTTCCCCGCCACCACCCCGGCCCGCTCGTAGATGGTGGCCAGGTCGGTGTACATGTAGCCGGGGTAGCCGCGGCGCCCAGGGATCTCCTCGCGGCTCGCCCCAATCTCCCGCAGGGCCTCGCAGTAGTTGGTCATGTCCGTGAGGATCACCAGCACGTGGTAGTCGTGCTCAAAGGCCAGGTACTCCGCCACGGTGAGGGCCATGCGGGGGGTGAGGAGGCGCTCAATGGTGGGGTCGTCCGCCTTGTTGAGGAAGAGGACGGAGCGGCTTAAGGCCCCGGTGCGCTCAAACTCCTGGATGAAGTAGGAGAGCTCCCGCTGGGTGATGCCCATGGCGGCGAAGACCACGGCGAAGGGCTCCTCCTTCTCCCCTTCCCCGGAGAGGTCGGGACGGACCGTGGCCTGCCGGGCGATCTGGGCAGCGATCTCGTTGGCGGGGAGGCCCGAGCCGGAGAAGATGGGGAGCTTCTGCCCCCGCACCAGGGTGTTCATCACGTCAATGGTGGAGATGCCCGTCTGGATGAACTCCTCCGGCTTCCTCCGGGCCACGGGGTTCAGGGGAAGGCCCACGATGGGAAGCCGCTTCTCCGGGGTGATGGGGGGAAGGCCGTCAATGGGCTTGCCGATACCGTTGAAGCGGCGGCCCAGCATCTCCTTGGAAACCCCGAGCCGGGCCACGTCCTCCACCAGGCTCACCGTGGTGGTGGCCAGGTCCAGCCCCGTGGTCTCCTCAAACACCTGGATGACGGCGTACTCCTCGGAAACCTCAATCACCTGCCCGCCGCGCACCCGGCCCGAGCCGTCCTTGATGTCCACGATGGCGCCGTAGGCCAGGTCCTTGGCGTTCTCCACGAAGAGCAGGGGACCGGAGATGTAGGTGACGCCGGTGTACTCCTTCTTCAAGAGGTCCATCTTCCCTCCCTAGGCCAGGGCTTTGAAGGCCCCTTCAATCTCCTTCATGGCTTCCTCAAAGTAGCGGGGGAACTCCTCCTCGCTCACGTAACGGGCGCGGCCGATGCGCTCAATGACGGGAAGCCCCAGGATCTCGTCAATGCTCACGCCCCGGCGGATGGCGGCCTCGGCCTCCTTGTAGAAGGAGAGGATCATTTTCATGATGCCGTAGGCCTTCCGCAGGGAGCAGTAGGCGTCCACCTCGTGGTAGGCGTTTTGCTGCAGGAAGTCCTCGCGGATGATCCGCCCCACCTCAATCACCAGGCGCTCGGCGTCCTGGAGGGCGTCCGGCCCCACCAGCTGGACGATTTCCTGAAGCCCCGCCTCCCGTTGCAGAAGCTCGGAGATGGCGTCGCGGAGCTCGGGGTAGTCGGGGGCCACGTTCTCCCGGTACCAGGGGTCCAGGGCCCCGGTGAAGAGGGAGTAGGAGCCGTTCCAGTTGATGGCCGGGAAGTGGCGCCGGAAGGCCAAGGAGGCGTCCAACCGCCAGAAGGCCCCCACGATGCGCAGGGTGGACTGGGTCACGGGCTCGGACATGTCGCCGCCCGGCGGGGAAACCGCCCCCACGATGGTCACCGCCCCCTCCTCACCCCCCAAGGTCACCACCTTGCCCGAGCGCTCGTAGAAGGCGGCCAAGCGGGCGGCCAGGTAGGGGGGGTAGCCTTCCTCGGCGGGCATCTCCTCCAAGCGGCTGGAGATCTCCCGCAAGGCCTCGGCCCAGCGGCTGGTGGAGTCGGCCATGAGGGCCACGGAGAAGCCCTGGTCGCGGAAGTACTCGGCGATGGTCACGCCCACGTAAATGCTCGCCTCGCGGGCGGCCACGGGCATGTTGGAGGTGTTGGCGATGAGCACGGTGCGGTGCATGAGGGGCCCCCCGGTCTTGGGGTCGGTGAGCTCGGGGAACTCCACCAAGACGTCCGTCATCTCGTTCCCCCGCTCCCCGCACCCCACGTAGACCACCACGTCGGCGTTGGACCACTTGGCCAGGGACTGCTGGGTCACGGTCTTACCGCTCCCGAAGGGCCCCGGGATGGCGGCGGTGCCCCCCATGGCCACGGGGAAGAGGACGTCCAGGATGCGCATCCCGGTGAGGAAGGGGGTGTTGGGGTCAAGCTTGCGTTGCACGGGGCGGGCCCGGCGCACGGGCCAGGTGTGGTACATCTTGAGCTCGGTGCCGTCCTCCAGGACCACCACCGGCTCCTCCACCGTGTACTCCCCGGCGGGCTTCACCTCCTTCACCCGGCCCCTTACATCGGGGGGCACCAGGATCTTGTGGGTGAAGTTGAACTCGGGGACCGTGCCGAGGACCATGCCCCCCTTCACCTCATCCCCGGGCTTGACCCTAGGCGTCCAGGCCCACTTCTTCTCCCGGTCCAGGGCGTGGACCACCACGCCCCGGGTGATGTAGATCCCCGTCTTCTCCTGGATGCGCTCCAGGGGGCGCTGGATGCCGTCGTAGATGCCGCCCAGCATCCCGGGGCCCAGCTCCACCGCCAAGGGAAGCCCCGTGGAAACCACGGGCTCCCCCACCTTGAGGCCCGAGGTGTCCTCGTAGACCTGGACGAAGGCGGTATCCCCGTCCAGCCGGATGATCTCCCCCACCAGCCCCTCGTGACCCACCTTGCAGATGTCGTACATGCGGGCCCCCAGCATCCCCTTGGCGATCACCGCCGGGCCCGCGATCTTCTCAATCACGCCTTGGATCATCTTCCCTCCATCCTACAACTTGATGTCAAAGCCGATGGTGCGCCGCACCAGCTCGCGCATGTAGCCTTCCACATCGGGGTTTTGGAAGGCCTCCTTCAGGCCCGCCATGGGCAGGAGGACGGGAAGGTCCTTCCCCCGCATGAGGCGCTCCACCGCCTTCTCCGGCTCGGGCAGAAGGCCCTGGTCCACGGCCACCAGGGCGTACCCCCCTTGCCCCACCAGCCTCTCCAAAAGGGCCTTGGCCTCCTCCGGGCTTTGGGCGGCGTAGGCCTCGAGGCCCGCCAAGCGAAAGCCCTGGGCGGACTCGGGATCGGCGATCACGGCGATCCTCATGCGCAGGCCACCTCCTCCTCCACCTGGGCCCGGGGCAGGCCGAAGTAGGCCCGCCGGGCCAAAAGCCTAAGCCGCATGGCCTCCCACTCCCGCTCCTTCACGTAGGCGAGGACCAGCCCCACCCCCAAGGGGTCGGAAGCCCCCTTCCGCGCCTCCTTCAGGAGCAGGCACCTCAGGCGCTTTTCCAGCTCCTTCAGGTCCCGCACCCCGGCCAAGGGGGCGAAGGGGGTGCCGGATAGCTCGTCCAAAACGGCGTAGTCCCCCTCCAAGAGCCGGGCGAAGCGCACCCGGTCCACGAACCGCCCCCCCCGGACGAAAAGCCCCTCGGGGGATACCCCCTGCCCTTGGAGCTTGAAGGCGGTGCGCAGGTTCTCGGCGTCCACCTCCAGGGCCAGGTAGTCCCGCAGGAAGGGAGCCTCGAGGGCCTTGGCCGCCTTGGCCACGTCCTCAAAGAAGCGCTTGGCCAAGAGGGCTTCCACCCGGGCAAGCTCCTGGGTTTCCCTGAGGACCGCCCGCAGGGCCCGGGCCAAGGGGTGGCCGGGAACGGAGAGGACCTGGGCCATGCCCGGGAGATCCTGCGCCTCGTAGGCTTGACGCCAAAGGGGCTCCTTGAGGGTCCCCGGCAGGAGGAGGATTTCCTCAAAGGGGCGGCCCGTGGCCTTGGCCCGCAGGAGGGCCTGCAGGTTGGTGAGGTCGTTGCGGAGCAGGAGCAGGCGCACCGCCTCCCGGGCCTCCCCGGTGACGAGGCCGGGCAGGTCCCCCACCAGCCGGGCCAGGGTACGCCCCACCGCCCGGTCCACATCGGGAAGGCCCTGCCCCGCAAGCTCCGCCCCGTAGACGCTTTCCGAAAGGAGGCGGAGGAACTCGGGGTAGGCCAGGTCCAAGGCCTCCTGGAAGAAGCTCTCCTTCAGGAGGCTCTGGCGCCTCGCCCGCACCCGGGCGTTTAGGTAGGCGAAGTCATCCGCCATGGCCTAGCCCCAAAGCACCGCGGCCACCCTGGCGGAAAGGGCGTCCCACGCCCGCTCCAGGCGGCCTTCCAAGGTGTTTTCCACCTGGGTCTTGCCCTCTTTCCCCAAGGCCCGCACCCCAAGCCGCAGGGCGGGGTCGGCCGTAAGCTCCAGGCCCCTTTCCCGGGCCAAGGGCTCCAGGTGGGGTAGGTTCTCCGGGTGGGAGGCCAAGCCCTTGGGCTCGGGCAAGGCGGAAAGGGCCTCCAAGGCGAGCTTCCTCAGGACCTCCTGCCACTCGGGCTTTTCCGGCAGGGCCGCCAAGGCCTCCCGCACCTTGGCCCGCACCGCCTCCAGCACCTCCCCCTTGGCCTCGGTGCGGGCGGTGGCCAGAAGGAGCTCCCCGGCGCTTTCCGTCCGCCGCAGGGCGGCCTGGTACTGGGCCTCGAGGGCCCGCTTCCTTGCGGCCAGAAGGGCCTCGGCCTTGGCCTCTGCCTCCTTGCGCAAGGCTTCCGCCTTGGCCTTGGCCTCCTCCAGAAGGGCGCGGATCTCCGCCTCCACCTCCTGGCTCAGAATGGCTTCCAGTTTAGACATCTTCCCTCCTTGGGAAAAAGCCCTGCCCCCGTTGGGGCAGGGCCCAAGAAGCCCCTTAGAGCTTGCCGTTCAGGATGAAGGCGATGAGGAGACCGAAGATCACCAGGGTTTCGGGCAGGAGCAGGAAGATGAGGGCGGTACCGAAGTTACCCCGGTCCTCGGCGATGGCCCCCACGCCGGCGGCCCCGATGCGGGCCTGGGCCACGCCCGTGCCCAAGGCGGCTAGGCCCACGGCGAGCCCCATGCCCACGGCGATGAGACCCCGGTCCAAGCCTCCGGAGGCCGCCGCCTCCTCCGCCGCCAAAGCCAACGCGCCGAACACCGCTACCAAAACCAGAACGAGCAGCTTCTTCATCCTTACCCTCCCTTTACTGCGTCTCGCGGACGCTTTTGAACGGCCGGTATGGCCTGCCGTTCTCCTCGTAGAAACCGAACTTGGTGAAGAACTCCACCCAGATAAGACGGATGGGCTGGAGCATGTGCCCCAAGGTGGTGAGGAGGAGGATGAGGAGGTGCAAGACGCCCGCCACCACGATGCCCAAAAGCGCCCCCAAAAGGCCCATCCGCTCCGCCATGGCGAAGCCCACGTCCGTGAGAAGGCCCGCCAGGATGCCGCCTGCGGCCCCCACGGCGTAGATACGGATGTGGGAGAGGATGTGCCCCGCCTGGGTGAAGATCTCCGGGATCATGAGCCAGATGCGGCTCATGAGGACCGCTAGCAAAAAGACGCCAAAGCCCAGGTACATGAGGCCCGCAAGCCACCCCGCCTGCAGGTTCCCCAGGTAGGAGGCGGCCAGGGCCAGGATGCCCACAAGCCCGCCCAGGTACCCCACCCCTTCCCAGAAGTGGGCCATGTGGCGGTGCTTGAGCCCCAGGTAGGCCCTGAGGATGAGCCCAAAGAAGACCATGACCACGCCGAAGGCCACGGAGAGGAGGATGAGGAGGTTGGCGGTCTTGGCGGTGTCAATGCGGGGGATGAGGATGGGGATGAGGCCCGGGTGCTCGGGGGTGCCGAAGACCCCCAGGTGCTCCAGGAAGGTGCCGAAGAACTCCCCGTAGATGAAGCCCCAGACCACCGTCCAGAAGACCATCCAGTTGAGGATGTAGACGAGCTTGCCGATCACCTGGGGCTTGAGCCTGAGGGCGAAGAGGTCAATGACCAGGGGCTCGTTCCGCTTCACGAACCCGGAAAGCCAGCGCCCAAGGAGGAGGAAGAGAAGGGCGTAGCCGATGTCCCCCACGATCATCCCGAACCAGAAGGGGAAGAAGATGGGGACCACCGGGGTGGGGTCAAGGGAGCCGTACTTGGGCGTGTTCAGGAAGCTCACCAAAAGCTCAAAGGGCTTGACCCAAGGGGGGTTGTCCAAGGCCACGGGGATGCGGTCCGCCTCGTGGTGCTCGTCCACCGGCTCAAAAGCGTAGACCACCCCCTCCTTGTGCCGGGCCAGGGCCTCCTCCACCTTGGACTTGGCCTTCACGGGCACGTAGCCCAAAAGGGCGAAGCCAAAGCGGCCCGAAGCCAACTCCTCTAGGGCCTTCAGCCGGGCCACCTCGTCCTTGGCCCGGGTCCAGAGGCTTTGCAGGGTGGAGGTGGCCTCCTTGGCCAGCTTGGCCAGGGCCTGGCGCACCTCGGATAGCTCCCTAGGCGCCGCCTCCGCCCGCTCCTTAAGCCTGCGGGCCGCCTGGGAAAGGGGAAGCTCCCCGTAGGCCCCAGGCAGGCGGAGCTCGGCGATGCCGGCCCGGGAGAGGGCGGCCTTGGCCGCCTCCAGGTCCCGGCGGTGCACCACCAAAAGGGCAGCAAGCCCCTTGGCGTAGGGCTCGCTAGCCAGGAGGAAGCGGTCTTCCAAGGCCTTTTGGAGCGCCTCCTCCACCAAGGGCAACTCCTTTTCCGTGAGGAGGAAGGGGATCACCCGGAGGAAGGGGCTTTGGTCCAAGCCCTGGGCCAAACCGGCGAGCTTCTCCAAGGGCTCCAGGTAGGCCTGGGCCAGGGAAAGCTCCTCCTCAAGCTCCTGCATCTGCCGGGAAAGCCCTTCCGCATGCCCCTGGATGGGGGCAAGGGCCTTCTCCGCCGCCTCGAGGCCCTCCGGGAAAGGCCGGGAAGGCGCCACCTCCTGGCCTAGGAGGGTAAGGGTGTGCTCGGCCCCCGCCGCCACCCCTTCCCAGCGCCTCAGCTCTTCCCTTTCCTCGGGGGAAAGCTTGTACTCCGCAAGCTCCGCCACCCGGAGGGTTTCCAGGTGCACCACCCCCGCCTGCTGCAGGCTATGGAGAAGCTCCTTGGCCCGGCCCTTGGGCCCGGCTAGGAGCAGCTTCTCCATGGGAGCGATCACGGCAAGACCTCCTTGAGCACCAGGCTCACCGCCTCCTCCAGGCGGGCCATGCCCTTCTCCTTCACCGCCTGGGCCTCGGCCTCCGCCCGCTTGCGGTACTGGGCCAGGAGGGCTTCGGTTTCCCTGGCCTCCTTTTCCTTGAACTCCGCCTCCAAGGCCTTGGCCTTGGCCTCCGCCTCCTCCAGGAGGGCCTTGGCCTCGGCCTCCGCCCGCTTAAGGAGGTCCTCCGCCTCCTTCTTGGCGGCCTCGAGGCGGGCAAGGAGCTCTTTCTCCTTCTCCGCTAGGGTCTTGATAAGTCCCAGGCCTCCCATCGCCCCTCCTTATGTGAAAACATGCGCAAAGTGCGCCCGCCGGTCATGATACCGGCCACGGGGGCAAGCGTCAACCAACCCCGCCTAAGTATACTGAAGCGGTGAGGATTCTCGTCAACGAACGCGGGGCCGCCCGCCTCCTAGCCCGCCACTTATGGGTATTCCGCCGCGATGTGGTTTCGGGGCCCGACACGCCGGGGCTTTACCCCGTCTACTGGGGCAAGCGCTTCCTGGCCTTGGCCCTCTACAACCCCCAAAGCGACCTCACCGTGCGGGCCTTCCGCTTCCGGCCCGCCCTGGACCCGGTGGAAGCCCTCCTGGAGAACCTGGACCGCGCCATAAAGCGCCGCCTGCCCCACCTGGAAAGGGAGCCCGAAGGGGGCTTCCGCTTGAGCCACGCCGAGGGGGACTTCCTCCCGGGGCTCGTGGTGGACTACTACGCCGGCCACGCCGTGGTCCAGGCCACGGCCCACGCCTGGGAAGCCCTTTTGCCCCAGGTGGCGGAAAGGCTTAGGCCCCTGGCCAAAAGCGTCCTGGCGAAGAACGACGCCAAGAGCCGGGAACTGGAGGGGCTTTCCCTCTACGTCCGCCCCCTCTTGGGAGAGGTGCCCAAGCAGGTGGCGGTGCGGGAAGGGAAGGTGCGCTACCTGGTGGACCTCCTGGAGGGGCAGAAGACGGGGGCCTACCTGGACCAGCGGGACAACCGCATCCTCATGGAGGCGTTTCAGGGGGAAAGGGCCCTGGACGTCTTCAGCTACGCCGGAAGCTTCGGCCTCCACCTGGCCCTGGGCTTCAAGGAGGTCATCAGCGTGGACACCTCGGCGGAAGCCCTCCAGCGGGCCCAGGAAAACGCCCGCCTCAACGGCCTAAGCCTCCAAACGGTGGAGGCCAACGCCTTTGACTACTTGAGGGGTCTGGAGAAGGCGGGGGAGCGGTTTGACCTCATCGTCCTAGACCCTCCCGCCTTCGCCAAGGGGAAGAAGGACGTGGAGCGGGCCTATAGGGCCTACAAGGAGGTGAACCTGAGGGCCATCAAGCTCCTCAAGGAGGGGGGCATCCTGGCCACGGCGAGCTGCAGCCACCACCTCACCGAACCCCTCTTCTACGAGATGCTCCGGGAGGCGGCCCAGGACGCCCACCGCACCCTCCGCGTCCTGGAGAAGCGGGGCCAGGGCTTTGACCACCCCGTCCTCCTCAACCATCCGGAAACCCACTACCTGAAGTTCGCCCTTCTAGAAGTGCTCTGAGGCGCTCGGCCAGGGCCTCGGGCTCGGGGAGGGGCAAGGGGAGGTTCTCCCCGTCCTCCAAGAGGAGGAAAAGGGCCTTCCTGGCCCGGGCCAAAGGCCCCCCCGGCCAAAGGCCCACCTCCACCCCCGCCACCCGCTCCCAGGGCACGGTCCGGGCCAGGCCCAAGGGGGGCTTGAGGACGAGGCGCCCGGGGTAAAGGCAAACCCGCCACCCGAGGCGGAGGCGCCACCAGGGGTAGAGGAGGAGCCAAAACCACCCCGGGGCCTCCCCCAGGGCCCAGGCCCCGGCCAGAAGGCCTATCCCCCCGTAGAAGGCGAGGGGGGAAAGCCCGGCGAAAGAAGCCTCCCAAAGAGGCCTTTCCCGCACGGGCTACCCCTCCCCGTGGAGCCTGGCGTAGAGGGGGGAGAGGTCCTCAGGGCGGAAGCGGGCAGTGTAGTTCTTGGGCGGCACCGGCTCCTCGTAGAAGAAGGCGGGGAGGCGGTCGTCCTCGTGGGTGAAGCCCGCCTGGTGGTTGAAGCGGTGCTCTAGCCGCAAGACCTCCTCCCCAAGCTCCTGCCAGAAGGCGGGGGTAAGGCGGGTGCCGAGGGCGGCGTTAATGCTTTCCACCATGAAGGCCACCTGCTTGTTGGTGACGCTCCCCCCGAAGACGCAAAGCCCCAGGCTGTCGTTGGCGGCGGCGTTCACCTGGGCCTGGTAGCTGGCCTCGAGGATCTCCTCAGGCTTCATGGCCCGGGTTTCCAGGCGGGGGGCGTTGCCCGCCGTGTGGTCCGCCCCCTGGGCGGTGACCATCATGGTGATGCCCGTGGCCTCCACCACCCGGGGGTCGTAGGCGCTGATGGCCTGGCGCTTGATGACGGGGATGCGCCCCACCCCCAAGGCCTCCCCAAGCCGCGCCGTGCCCTGGGCGAGAAGGCGCGCCTCCTCGCTTGGGGCGTAGAGGGCTTTGAGCTTGGCCTCCATGAAGGCGTAGTCCCCCCAGTCGGCCAGGCCCTTTTCCATGTAGAGGGCGAGGCTTGCCCCGGTTTCAATGGTGTCAATCCCCAGGTCGTTGGCCAGGCGGTTGAGCCTTGCCAGCTGGTCCGGGTCGGAAAGGCCGCAGTTGGTGCCGAGGAGGCCGATGGTTTCGTATTCCATAGGGGAGACCACCTCCTCCCCCTTCTCGTCCACGATGACGTTGGAACACTGGATCACGCACCCCGGCATGCAGGCGTGGGTGTGCTTGCCTCCCCGGGCCTTGTTGAGGGGGGCGATGTACTGCCCGCCCATGCGGAAGGCCTCCGGAGGGGCCATGCGCCCCTCGCGGAAATTGCGCACGGGAAGCCCCCCAAAGGCGTTTTGGAAGTCCGCCATGCCCATGGTGCCGATGGCGTTGTAGAACTGCATGACCAGGGGGTCTTCCCGGAGGAGCTTGGCGTAGCGGCGCACCCCCTCCAGGACCTTGGGCTTGTCAAAGACCTCCACCCTCCCCGGCACCTCCACCACGATGGCCTTAACCCGTTTGGACCCCATGACCGCCCCCACCCCGCCCCGGGCGGCAAGGCGGGAGGGACGGCCGTCTATATCGGAAAAGGCGATGCCCGCAAGGAGCCCCAAGTACTCCCCCACGGGCCCCAAGAGGGCGAAGGCGATCTTTTGGCCGTAGGCGGCGAAAAGCCTCCTTGCCGCCTCAAAGTTCCCCAGGCCCAGGAGCCCCTCCGCCGGGTCAAAGAAGACCTCCCCCTCCTTGGTAAGGCGCACCACCACCCACTCGGGGCTTTGCCCCTCCAGGACCAGGTGGGCCACCTTGAGCTGCCCCAGGGCGTAGCCGAAGGTGCCGCCCCCGTTGGCCTCCTTGATGCCTAAGGTGAGGGGGCTACGGGTGCCCACGCTGGTGCGGTTGGCGTTGGAAAACCCCGTGCCCGCCAGGGGGCCTATGGCGAAGACCAAGGGGTTTTCCGGGGAAAGGGGGTCAAAGCGGTAGGCCTCCCGCTCCCAAAGGATCCTCCCCGTGCGGTACCGCCCGCCCCACGCCACCTCCTCGGGGGGGACCTCCTGCCAACGGGCCCGTTTCGCCGAAAGGTCCAGGTAAAGCGACCGCCACATCTTGCCCTCCGTCCCTAAGGCGAGTCTACACGTCTGGACGCCTGTACCGCCCAAGCCCTCCCCACGTTTCCGTGCCCCTACTTCCTTATCCCGTATAAGGAGGTAGGCTATAGGGGTGGAGAAGGACCTCCTGGACCTCCTCGGCCAGCACCTGGTGTGGCGCATCGGCCGCGCCGAGGAGGAGGACGTGCTCATCGTGCGGGTGGGCCTGGCCTCGGCCACGCCCCGCTTCCGCGAGCTTCCCCGGCTCCTCAACGTTCCCGATGCCGAGGTGGCCCGCCTCCTAAAGGAGGGCCGGGTACGGGTGGAGTGGGTGGAGGGATGAAGGCCAGGCTCCGGCTTCACCTAAACGGCACCCCGCCCCAGGGGCTTCCCCTCGAGGTCCACTTCCAGGGCCCGGAGCTCCGTGGGGTGCTGCGCCAGGACAACCCGGTGCTCGGGGAACTGGTCCTCCCCTTCGCCTCGAGGGTGGAAGGGAACCGCCTCCTGGCCCTGCCCCTCCCTCCCCCCTCCCTCCGGGTGGAGGGCTCGGTCAACGGGGCCCCAGGGGGGTGGGAACTGGAGCTGGAGCTCACCCTGGTCCTGCCGGAGGGAAAAAGCTGGGGCGAGCGGGCCTTTGCCAAAATCCTGGAAGCCCTCTTCCACCGCCAGCTGGAGCGTGCCCTTTCCGCCCAGGCCATTTCTCCGGTATAGTGCCCCTAAAGGAGGTGGCTATGCTGGAAATCCGGTACCTGGGCCACTCGGCGGTCTGGCTTTCCGACGGCAGAACCAAGGTCATCATAGACCCCTTCCTCACGGGCAACCCCCTGGCGGCGGCCTCCGTGGCCGAGGTCCAGGCCGACCTCATCCTGGTGACCCACGCCCACGGGGACCACTTCGGAGACGCCGTGGCCCTTTCCAAGAAGGGCGGGGTGGTGGTCTCCACCTTTGAGATCGCCACCTACGCCGAGAAACACGGGGCCAAGAGCGTCCCCATGAACATCGGGGGCACGTACCGCTTTGAGGGCGGGCGGCTCCAGTGGACCCCCGCCTGGCACTCCTCCAGCTTCCCCGACGGCACCTACGGGGGGATGCCCATGGGGGTCATCCTGGAGCTTGGGGGTAAGCGCATCTACCACGCCGGGGACACCGCCCTCTTCTCGGACATGCGCCTCATCGGGGAAGTGGGCCTGGACCTCGCCTTCTTGCCCATCGGGGACCACTTCACCATGGGGCCCGAGGACGCCCTGAAGGCCCTGGACCTCCTCAAGCCCAAGAAGGTGGTGCCCATCCACTACAACACCTTCCCCCCCATCCAGCAAGACGGGGAAGCCTTCGCCCAAAAGGCCAGGGAGCGGGGCGTGGAGGGGCACGCCCTGAAGCCGGGAGGGGTCTTGGTCCTTGAATAGCCTGAAGCGCAAGGACTTTCGCCTCCTCATGCTCCTGGGCCTGGGCCAGACGGCCCAGGTCTACCTGGCGGAGGCCCCTGGCCTGGGGAAGGTGGCCTTGAAGCTCCCCAAAAAGGAGGTGCGCCAGGACCCCAGGCTTTCCGAGCGCTTCGCCCGGGAGGTGACCTTCTCCCTCTCCCTCAAGCACCCCCACCTGGTGCGGGGGCTGGCGGGGGTGCCCTTGGGGGAGGAGGCCTTCTTGGCCCTGGAGTACCTGGAGGAGGGCACCCTAGAGGAACGCCTCCACCGCGGCCCCCTGCCCCGGGAGGAGGCGGTAAAAGCGCTTTTGCAGGTGGGGGAGGCCCTTTTGTACCTGCACGAGAAGGGCTTTTTGCACCAGGACGTGAAGCCCTCCAACGTCTTCGTCCAGGGGGAGCACTACAAGCTGGGCGACCTCGGCACCCTGCGCCCCTTGGAGGACCCGAGCCCCGAGTACGCCGGAAGCCCCCACTACCTGGCCCCCGAGCTCTTCCTGGGTAGCCGTCCAAGCCCCAAGAGCGAGGCCTACGCCTTCGGGGTCATGGCCTACGAGCTCCTCACCGGCAGGCGCCCCTTCAAGGGGGAAACCCTGGAAGAGCTACGCCAGGCCCACCTCCTCCTGCCCCCACCCCCCACGAGCCTCCCCTCCAGGCTGGACCGGGCCCTGAGGCGCCTCCTCGCCAAGAACCCCGAGGAGCGCCTGGACCTGAAGGCGTTTTTGGATGTGCTCCGCCACCCCCAAGGCCCGCCCACGGAGCCTAAGGAGCCCCCCAAGCCCAAGCGCTTTCCCTTTTGGAGGAAGTGATGGAACCCGTCTGGTACCCAGACCCTAAGGAAGCCCAGAACACCCGGATTTACCGCTTCATGGAGGCCCTGGGCTTCCCGGACTACGAGGCCTTCTACCGCTACAGCGTGGAGGAGGCGGAGGACTTCTACCGCCAGTTCTTCGCCCACCTGGGCATCCCGTGGCGGAGGCCCTACGAAAGGGTTGTAGAAGGGGGCTTCCCCTTCCCCCGCTTTTTCGTGGGGGGAACGCTTAACCTGGTGGACGCCGTCTTCCGCCACCCGGAGGACCGCCTGGCCCTCCTCCACGAGACGGAGGACGGCCAGGTGCGCCCCCTCACCTACGGGGAACTGAGGGCGGAGGTGGCCCGGGTGGCGGCGGGGCTTAAGGCGCTCGGGGTGGGCCGGGGGGAACGGGTGGGGATCTGGATGCCCATGGGCCTCGAGGCGGCCACCCTCCTCCTCGCCACCTGCTGGCTTGGGGCCATCGCCATCCCCATCTTCTCCGGGTACGCCGCCGAGGCCGCCGCCATCCGCCTAAAGGATGCCGAGGCCAGGCTCCTCGCCGTCCAGGACGGCTTCTTCCGGCGGGGAAGAAGGGTGGAGCTTCTAGGAGAGGCCCGGAAAGCCCAGGCCCTTTCGGGCACGGAACGCCTCCTGGTGGTGCGGCGGCTCGGCCTTCCCCTGGAGGGAAGCGAGGCGGACTACGCCCATCTGGGCGGTACGGCCTCCCCCCCGGAGGCGATGGAGAGCATGGACCCCTTCATGCTCATCTACACCTCCGGGACCACGGGCCGGCCCAAGGGCACCGTGCACTACCACGCCGGCTTCCCCCTGAAGGCCGCCTTGGACATGGCCCTCCTCTTTGACCTGCGGGAGGAGGACCGCCTCTTCTGGTTCACGGACCTGGGCTGGATGATGGGGCCTTGGGCCATCCTGGGGGGGCTCATCCTCGGGGGCACGGTCTTCCTCTACGACGGGGCCCCCGACTACCCCGGCCCCGAAAGGCTTTGGCGGATGGTGGAGGCCCACCGCCTCACCCACCTGGGCCTCTCCCCCACCCTGGTGCGGGCCCTCATCCCCTTTGGGGAAGCGCCCATCAAAGCCCACGAACTCTCCTCCCTAAGGGTCTTGGGCTCCACGGGGGAGCCCTGGAACCTGGAGCCCTACCTCTGGTTCTTCCGGGTGGTGGGGGAGGAGAAGCGGCCCATCGTCAACTACTCCGGGGGCACGGAGATCTCGGGGGGCATCCTGGGGAACGTCCTCCTAAGGCCCATCAAGCCCATGGGGTTCAACACCGCCGTACCCGGGATGAAGGCCGCCGTCCTGGACGAGACGGGAAGGCCGGTGAAGGGCCAGGTGGGGGAACTCGCCGTCCTCGCCCCCTGGCCTGGCATGACCAAAGGCTTCTGGCGGGACGAGGCCCGTTACCTGGACACCTACTTCGCCAAGGTGCCCGGCGTCTGGGTCCACGGGGACTTCGCCCTCCTGGACGAGGAGGGGCACTACTTCATCCTGGGGCGGAGCGACGATACCCTGAAGGTGGCGGGCAAGCGGGTAGGCCCGGCGGAGGTGGAGACGGCGGCCCTAAACCACCCCGCCCTCAAGGAGGCGGCCGCCATCGGGGTGCCCCACCCCGTGAAGGGGGAGGCCATCGTCCTCTTCGCCGTGCTCAAACCCGGCATCGCCCCAGACCCGGAGCTGGCGGAGGCGGTGGCGGAGAAGGTGGCCGAGGCCTTGGGCAAGCCCCTCAAGCCCGAACGGGTTCTTTTCGTCCCCGACCTCCCCAAAACCCGGAACGCCAAGGTCATGCGCCGGGTGGTGCGGGCCGCCTACCTGGGCCAGGACCCCGGGGACCTCTCCGCCCTGGAAAACCCCGAGGCGGTGGAGGCCATTCGCCGTGCGGCGCAGGGCGGCTAAGCTCCTCCTCTTCCTGGGCCTTGCCCTGGCCCAACCCCTGGAGGAGGGCCGCACCCTCTACGCCCGGGGGGAGATGGCCGCCGCCTTGGAGGCGCTTTCCCCTCTCCTCCAGGACCACGACCCCCCGGAAGAAGCGCTCCTCCTTGCCGGCTTCGCCCAGTACCGGCTCGGCCGCTTCCAGGAGGCCCTTTTCACCTTTAGCCGCCTGGTGGGCCTCCTGAAGGGGGGAGGCGAGGCCCTTTACGGCTTTGGGTTGGCCCTTCGCGCCCTAGGGGACCTGGAAGGGGCGCGAAGCGCCCTCCTCGCCGCCTCCCGCCAGGGCTACAAGGAGGCGGAAGCCCTCCTCAAGACCCTGCCCCCACCCCCACCCCCAAGCCCCAAGGCCCGCAAGGCCCCCCCTCCCTTCGCCGCCCGGGAAGGGCGCTTCTTTGTGGCGGGCAAGCCCTTCCGGGTGCGGGGGGTGAACCTAGGGGTAGCCCTCCCCGGCGGCTTCCCCGCCGAGTTCCCCGAGGAGGAGGCGCTTTACCGGGCCTGGCTGGAACTCCTCTCCGCCATGGGGGCCAACGCCGTGCGCACCTACACCCTGCTCCCGCCCGCCTTCTACCGCGCCCTCCTCCACCACAACCGCCTCCACGAAGACCGCCCCCTCTACCTCTTCCAAGGGGTCTGGACGGAGCTTCCCGAGGAGGAGGGGTATCCCGACTGGGAAGGCCCCTTCCTGGAGAAGTTCCTCCTGGAGGGGCGGGAGGTCCTGGACGCCCTCCACGGCAACCTCCGCCGCCCCCCACGCCCGGGCCACGCCCACGGGGACTACACCGCCGACGTATCCCCCTGGACCCTGGGCCTCCTGGTGGGGCGGGAGTTTGAGCCCTACTCCGTGGCGGCCTACAACCGGAGGCACCCCGGGAGAACCTACCGGGGTCGCTTCCTGGAAGCCCTCCCCGGGGCAAGCCCCTTTGAGACCTACCTGGCCGAGGTCTTGGACCGGCTCGCCGTCTACGAGTGGGAAACCTACGGGACGGTGCGGCCCCTTTCCGTTTCCAACTGGCCCACCCTGGACCCCCTCCACCATCCCACGGAAAGCACCCGGGAGGAGGAGGCGGCCCTGAGGCGGGCTCGAGGCGAAAGGGTACCGGAAGAAGGGGTGGTCCGGGAGTTCAACAACGACGAAGTAAGCCTGGATATGGCCAAAATCCGCCCCCTTCCCGGTAGCCCCGTCACCACCTTCGCCAACTACCACGCCTACCCCTACTACCCTGACTTCATGAACCTAGACCCCTCCTACGCGCAAAGCCAAGGGCCCTTTGGCCCATCCCGGTACCACGGCTACCTAAAGGCGCTCCGCCAACACCACGGAGACCAACCCGTCCTCATTGGGGAAATCGGTCTCCCCACCAGCCGGGGCATCGCCCACTTCAATCCCGAGGGCCGGCACCACGGCGGCCATTCGGAAGAAGCCCAGGCGGAGGGCCTACTCCGCCTCCTTGAGGAGGCAGAAGCCGCCGGAATGGCAGGCACTTTGGTCTTCGCCCTTATGGACGAGTGGTTCAAGCGCAACTGGCTCTTTATGGAGTGGGAGGCCTCCGAACGCGACCCCTTCTGGCACAACCTCCTGGACCCCGAGGAGAACTACGGCCTCCTCGCCGCCACCGCCAAGGGGGGCTTCCGCTTGGACGGCAAAGGGGAAGAGTGGGAGGGTGTGCCCTTTTTGCTCCGGGAGGAGGGACGCTTCCTAAAAGCCCACGCCGATGCGGAGTACCTCTGGCTCCTCTACCGGGGGCCCCTACCCTTGCGCCTTTACCTGGATACGGTGCCCGGGGGCGTGGGGGTGGCGGAGGGGTTTGGGGCGGAGTTCTTCCTGGAGGTGGGCGCCGAAGGGAGAAGGCTCCTCGTGGAGAAAGGCTACTATCCCTTTGAGGAAAGGGACTTGGGGCGTAACGGAACCGAGTTTCTCCTCTTCCGGGGCCCCACCAAGCCCGGGGAGGGCCCCTTCGTCCCCTTCCTCCTGGAGCCCAACCGCCGCCGCACGGGCCGGGACGGCACCGACTACCCCAGGGTGGTCTACGAGCTTGGCCGCCTCAAAGAGGGCCAGGACCCCCCGGGGGCGCGGGACCCCACGGCGGACTACGCCTTGGGGGAAGGAGGCCTCCTGGAACTCCGCCTCCCCTGGGGCATGCTCCTCGTGGCCGACCCAAGCCAGCGCCTGGCTTGGTATGCCCCCGAGCCCCTTCCCATAGCGGGCATCGGGCTTCTTTTGCCCGGGGGAAAGCCCATCCGCTTTACCTGGCCCACCTGGGAGGAGCCCGCCTTCGCCCTAAGGCTCAAGCCCCTCTATTTCCGGCTGAAAGAAGCCTGGCAAGGGCTTCCCGAATAGGCAGGCCCAATAGGCTCCCCACCAGGACGAACACCCCAACCCCCGCCGCCCCGCCCAGGACCAAGGACCCAAAGGCGGCCAAGGGGTTTTCCGCCCGGACCCAGACCCCAAGGCCTAGGCCGGGCAGTGCGGCCAAAAGCCCCGCCAGGTAAGCCTTTCCCAAATAGCGGGGCAAAGCCCCAACCCTCACCCCCTCCCGGGCGAGGAGCCGGAGGTAGAGGGCCAAGCCGAGCCACCCCGCCAAGGCCGTGGCCAGGTTGAGGAGGAAAAGCCCGGCGTCCCTAAGGAGCCAGTAGCCCAAGGTATTGGCCAGGAAGACCAAGGCGCTCGCCCCCACCGCCTCCCGCACCCGTCCTAAGGCGTAGAGGCCCCGGAGCAAGAAGGTGTTCACCCCCCAAGGGAGCACCGCCAGGCCCATGGCGGAGAGGACCTGGGCGCTATAGGCCCGGTTTTCCGGGGTAAGGGGGCCGAAGAGGCCAAAGAGGAGGACCACGACGAAGGGAGCCAACCCCACCAAAAGCCCACCCGCCAAGGAAAGGAGCAGGGCGAAGCGGCGGATGGGGGCTTCCAGGAAGCGGGCGAGCTCTTTTCCCTTCAGGGCGCTCATCCGGGGGAAGTAGGCGATGGCCGGGCTCGTGGCCAGGAGGCCCAGGGCCATCTGGAAGACCACCTCGGCGTTGTAAAACCCCGTGACCGCCGCCGGGGGGTAGCGGGTGAGGATGTTGGTGAGGACGAGGTTCAGGAACTGCCGCAAGGAGGTGGTGAAGGCGAAGGGCCCCATGCGGAGAAGCGCCGTGCCCAGGGCGGGGTGCCAGCGCCACTCCAGGCGGAGCCCCTTCAGGAAGGGAAGCTGGATGGCGGCCTGCAAAAGCCCACCGAGGGCCACGGAAAGGCCCAGGAAGGTGGGGTTCCCAGGGAAGAGGGCCATGAGGCCGATGGCCGCCAGGTTGAAGGCGATGGGGCCTAGGGCATAAGGGAGGAAGCGCTCGTCCGCCTGCAATAGGGCGGAGAAGAGGGCGGCCATGGAGATACCCAGGAGGAAGGGGAGGAGGAGCCGGGTGAGGTAGACCACCTGTTGGAAGGCCCCTTCCTCCCTCAGGTGGCTACCTTCCGCCACCAAAAGCTCCACCACGAAGGGGGCGAGGAGGTAGCCCAGGCCCAGGACGAGGAGGTTCACCCCGAGGAGGAAGGCGGCGAAGCGGCGGGCGAAGGCCTGGGCCTCTTCCGGGGGCAGGCTTTTCAGGATTGGAATGAGGGCGTTTTGCACCGCCCCCTCGGCCAAGAGCTCCCGGAGGAGGTTCGGCACCCGGTAGGCCACGTTGAAGGCGTCCTTGAGGGCATCGGGGTAAAGGGCGTTGAAGACCGCCTGGCGCAGGAGGCCCAAGACCCTCGAGGCCAAGGTGCCCCCCATGACCAGGAGGACCTTACGCAGCATTGCCCTCCAGGACCTCCTGGAACGCCTCCACGAAGTTCGCCTGGTTCACCACGGTAAGGCCATGAAGGGCGGAAAGCTCCTTGGCCCGCCCCTTATCCATGCCCAGAAGGACCAGGAAGCTTTCCCGGGCGGAAAGGCCCAGAACCTTTTTGAGCCCGGCGTACTTGGCGATGTGGGCCTGGAAGTCCCCCGTCTTGGCCTCAAACCAATAGACCCGGTCCCCCACCCGCACCAACACGTCCAGCTCCATGGCGTCCCCGCCCGGCAGGGTCACCTGGTAGCCCATCGCCACCTCGTGGGGCAGGTTCTTGGAGCGGAGGAACTTCCTAAGCCGCTCGGCCACGTAGCGCTCCAGCCAACCCCCCGTGAGGAAGTTCTGCACAAAGCCCTCGGTGCTGGCCTTGGCCCGGATGCGCCTTTCCTCGCTCTTGTAGTGGTAGCTGGTGAGGAAGGCGTACTGCTTGAGCATGGTGCAGAACTGGGTGGAGTTGGCGATCTCCTCCTGGCTCGCCTCCGCCAAGGAGAGCTCAAACTGGCGCTTGGTGGAAAGGCTTTGTTTCAGGCGCTCGTAAAGCTTCTCTAGGCTAGGGTAGCGGTCGCCCAGGAAGAGGGAAAGCCTTGTGAGGACCTTCTCCTTCTCCTCATCCTCTTGGGGCTTTTTCACCACCTGGATGCCCAGACCCCTAAGCCACTCCTCTATGGAGGCGAACTTCTTCGCCCGAGCGGGCTCCTGGGGCCTGGGCGCCTCTTGGGGCTTGGGGAGTTCTTTGGGAGGCGGGGGCTCCTTGAGGAGACGCCACATCTCCCCGGCCAGGGCGAAGAAGCGGGCCCGCACGGGGTCTTCGGCCCCCTCGAGGCCAGGGGGCGTGAGGCCCGAACGCAAGGCCTCCAGAAGCCACGCCTCCAAGGCCTCCCGCAGGGCTTCCCGGGCGGCCTCGAGGTGGGAGGCCTCCACCTTTAGGCCAAGCTCTGGGAGCTCCGCCACGAAACGCCCCGGCCCCAGGAGGTCGTACCTGGCCTGGGCCATGGTCCTTTCCAAAAAGCGGGTGAGAACGCCCACGAGCCCTAGCATAAAGGAAGGCCCCGGAACCGGGGCCAGACGTGGTGCCGGGGACGGGACTCGAACCCGTACGGGGGTAACCCCCCAGCGGATTTTAAGTCCGCAGCGTCTACCGTTCCGCCACCCCGGCGGGCGAGCTCCATCCTACTCAAAAGGAGGCGTCCCCGCCAAGCCGCAAGGTGAGGTCCGCCCCCAAGACCGCCTCCCCCGAGATCCGGTAAGGCACCCCGAGCTCCTCGGAAAGGGCCTTCGCCAGGAGGCCAGGCCCGTTTTCCAGCACCTCGGTGCGGGAAGGGGCCAGGTCTATGGGGTGGAGGAGCACCCTAAGGCCCAGGGCGTGAAGCCGCTCCCGCGCCCTTTCCGCCAGGGCCTCCTGCCCAGGCCCGTAGACCACGGCCACGAGCTTCCCCGAAAGCGAAGCCTCCCCCCCTTCCCCCTTCCCGGCGAAGTAGAGGGCGAGGAGCTCGGCCAAGGCTTCCCGGTCCACCTGCCAACCTCCCCCGCCGAAGCGCCCCGGAAGGAGGAGGCTCACGAGCTCGGGGCGCTTCATGGTGAAGCCGAGGATGGCCCCCCGTTCCTTTCGGGTGAGGTCGGTCTGCACGTAAGGCTCCACCGCCGCCACCACCCGCGGGAGGCGAAGGAGCCCTTTGGGGGAAAGGACTTCCTCCTTTACGGCGTGGAAGAAGGCCTGTTGCCGCTGGATGCGCCCGATGTCCCCCAGGGCGTCCTTGCGGAAGCGCAGGTACCCTTCCGCCTGTGCCCCGTTTAGCACCTGGCAACCCGGCTCCAGGTCAATGGAAAGGCCTGCGGCGCTATCCCGGTAGCGCATGGGCTTCTCCACGCACACCCGCACCCCCCCCAGGGCGTCCACCGCCCTCCGCAGGGCCTCGGTGCTCACCACCACGTAGCGCTCCGCCCGCACCCCCGTGAGGGCCGCCACCGCCTCCTTCATGAGCCCGGGCCCCCCCAAGGGGCTATAGGCGTTCACCTTGTGCCACCCGTAGCCGGGCAGGCTCACCCAGGTATCCCGGGGAATGGAAAGGACCACCACCCGCCCCGCCCAAGGGTCCAGGCGGACCAGGAGGATGGCGTCCGCCAGGCCCCGGAAGCGCTCGGGGGCCCTCTTGTGGTAGCCCGAGTACTCTGGGCTAGAGCCATAGACGAGAAGCGTGAGGGGCTCCCTTAGGCCCTCCGGGGAGGGCAACGCCCCCTGGCGCACCGCGGGCCCCAAAAGGGGGTAGGCCCAAAGGCCTAGGGCCAATAGGAGGGCGAGAAGGCCAAGGAGGAAGAAGCGCCGCACAGAGGGCTAGTGTACACCCCCGTGGGTGAGGCGGATTAGGGGAAGCAATGGGTGGCGTCCGCCATCACCCGGTCCGCCCGCACCAGGCCGAAGCCGTAACCTGTGTCGTGCCCCTGGGGCCCCAAGTCTTCTGCTGTCTGGATCAGGCATTGCTCCACCTGATCTGGCCTAGGCCAATCCCCGTGCGCTGCCCGATAGGCGCTCATGTAAAGGGCTGCCACACCCGCCACCATGGGGCTAGCGAAGGAGGTGCCAGAAAGCGTGTCGGACTCACCACCCGGGAAGAGGACGTGCACCCCCTTCCCGGGGGTCACAAGGTCCAGCTCCGGCCCGCAGTTGGAAAAGGTGGCCTTGTTCTTGCTGTTATCCACGGCACCCACAGCGATAACCGAGGGAGAGGCCGCAGGGTACCGTATCCAATCCGTCCCATCGTTGCCCGCTGCCGCCACCAGGACTACACCCTGGCTTCTAGCGTTTCGCAGCGAATTTTCCAGTACGCTATCGGAAGCGGGCCCACCCAGTGAAAGGTTGATGACTTTTGCCCCTAGGTTTACCGCCAAGTCTACCGCTTGCCTGACCGTGGCAGTAGTCATCTGCCCATCGCTAGAGCGGGCCACCTTAAGGGGAAGAACCTTGCCCTTCCACGTGACGCCCGCCATGTCTAAAGCATTATTGGTTGCTGCTCCAAGAACCGAAGCTACTGCCAAGCCGTGACCTCTTTCATTTGATGAAGGTATGTCATCCGTAGGGTCCTGGTCATCATCAGCCACGTCCAGGTTGAAACCTTGAGGGAGATACCACCTACCTTCCATATCCGGGTGAGGGAGGTACCCCGTATCCACCACGGCGATAATCAGGCTGGGGTCCCCTGTGCTCCTCCCCCAGGCGGACTCGAGGCCCATGAGGTTGTTGAGTTGGGGGCGTTGTTCGCTGCGATACAACGGATCGTTGGGAACAGAGGGGGCAGATATCTGAAGGGGTTCATAGATATAGTTCGGCTGCACCCACCGGGCTCCTGCCCGCAAGAGTGCCTCCGCCTTCACCCGCTCCTGCCCTGGGGAAACCCGGACCCGCAAAACCCCTCCCCGAAGGGCTTCCAAAGGTTCCACACCCGCCACCTGGGCCGTAAGGCTCTGGGGAGCAACGCCATCCGTGAGCACCAAAAGCTCCCCTGGGACATGGGGGTAGCTAAAGTCGGCAAGGCCCCGAGGCGTCTCCCGCACTCCCAAGCTTTGGGTGGCCAGGGTCTGGGTCGTAGCCCGGGGCGTGCAGGTGGTCGCCTGTGGTGGAGGCGGGGGTGGGGGACTTTGCACGCAAGCGCCCAAGAGAAGCAAGGACAAGGCTAAACCGCTCCTTAAGGTAAGCCCCTTCATGCCCCTCATCCTACCCCCGCTCTGCTGCCGTTGCCTTAAGCCTGCCCTAAGGTTTCCTCCACCCGACTCGCCAACTTTTCCAAGAAATCAAAGAACATGGGCCCGTAGTGGGCGAGCTCGTCCCCGTCCGTGGCCGCCACGGGGAAGGTCCAGCCCCGCGCCTCGGCCAGGGCCTTGGCCTTGGCCAAGGGGTTCTTCCCCCAGGGCTTGGGCTCATAGAGGAAGAGGTCAGGCTTCCTCCGGGCCACCTCCTCCAGGTCGGGGGCGAAGTAGGCCTGGGGCACGTCCAGGAAGATGGGCTCTAGCCCCAGGTGGAGGAGGGCCTGGGCGATGTAGCTCCCCCGGCCCACGGTGATGGGCCCGCCCAGGTCCATCTCAAAGTAGACCCTCAGGCGAAACCGGCCCCTAAGGGCGGCGTAGCGCTCGGCCAGGCGGTGGGCAAGCCCCGTGGCCTCGGCCTCGAGGCCCAAGAGGTGCCCCAAGGTGGAGAGATTTTCCAGGATGCCGTAGGGGCTCGTGGGGAGGGGCACGGCGTAGACGGGAAAGCCCTCCTCCTTAAGCCTCAGGGCCTGCTCCCGCTGCACCCCCGTGGAGAGGAGGACCAGGTCGGGCTTAAGGCTCCTCAGGAGCTCCAGGCGGGTCTTGGTGTAGGAGGCCACCACGGGCAGGGAGAGGACCTGGGCCGGGCGGTGGCAGAAGGCGCTCCGGCCCACGAGCCTATCCCCCACCCCCAGGGCGAAAAGGGCGTCCGTGAGGTTCGGGGCCAGGCTCACGATGCGCCCGAAATGGTCGGGAAGGTCCACGGGTCCCAAAAGCTCGTGAAAAAGCCTCATCGCCTCAGGTCCAAGGAGCGGGCGTGGCCCTCCAAGCCCTCCGCCCGGGCGAGCACCGCCCCCTTGGCGGCAAGCTCCTTCACCGCCCTATCCCCTAAGCCCACCACAGGGATGACCTTCAGGAAGTCCCGCACGCTAAGGCCCCCTTGGAAGCGGGCGGTGCCCGAGGTGGGCATTACGTGGCTGGGCCCGGCGATGTAGTCCCCTAGGGCCTCGGGGCTTCCCTCCCCCAGGAAGACCCCCCCGGCGTTTTGCACCTTCCCTAGCCAAGGAAGGGGGTCGGCCAAGGCCAGGCAGAGGTGCTCGGGGGCGTAGAGGTTAGCGAGCGCAAAGGCTTCCTCCAGGTCCCGGGTGAGGACAAGCCCCCCCCGCTCCAGGGCCCTCTTGGCGATCTCCGCCCGGGGAAGCTCGGAAAGCTGCCGGTAAAGCTCCGCCTCCACCTTTTCCAAAAGGGCCAGGTCCGGGGAAAGGAGCCAGGGCTCGGAATCGGGCCCGTGCTCCGCCTGGGCCAAGAGGTCGGCGGCGAGGAGCTTGGGCGAGGCGGAGCCATCCGCCACCACCAGGGTTTCCGTGGGGCCTGCCAGGCCATCCAGGCCCACCACCCCGTAGACCAGGCGCTTGGCCGCCACCACGTAGGCGTTCCCCGGGCCCACGATCTTGTCCACCCGGGGTATGCGCCCCGTGCCGTAGGCCATGGCGGCGATGGCCTGGGCCCCGCCCATGGCGAAAAGCCGGTCCGCCCCCGCCACCCAGGCGGCGGCCAGGACCCCGGGGTGCACCCGGGGCGGGCTCGCCACCAAGACCTCCGCCACCCCCGCCACCTTGGCGGGCACCACGGCCATGAGGAGGCTGGAGAGGAGGGGGGCGCTCCCCCCGGGGACGTACACCCCCACCCGGGTAAGGGGCCGCACCAGCTGGCCCAAGACCCCCGCTTCCTCGGCCTTCAGAAACCCCCCCCGGGCCTCCTCCCGGTAGAAGGCCTCAATCCGCTCTTTGGCGGTTTCCAAGGCGTCCCGGAGGTCCGGGTCCAGGTCATCGTAGGCCTCCCGCCAGGCCTTCTTGGGGATCTCCTCCACGGGGTAGCCGTCCAGGTCCAGGCTCAG
Source organism: Thermus brockianus (assembly GCF_021462505.1). Taxonomy (GTDB): domain Bacteria; phylum Deinococcota; class Deinococci; order Deinococcales; family Thermaceae; genus Thermus; species Thermus hydrothermalis. The sequence continues at coordinate 250,625 of NZ_JAKEDV010000002.1, read as the reverse complement.
GCGGTCCAGGGCGGCATCCCCCTCCTCCCGAACCGCATGGAGGATGCCCCGGACGATCTCCTCCACCGTGGGGTCAAAGGATAACCCCCGGCGGGCGAAGCGCTCCCTCACCTCCTCAGCGCGGTAAATCATGCCTCCACTATACCCAGCGGCGGCGCTTCCTCACCTCTTCCACGCCTTCCAGCACCGCCTCAAACACGTGGTCGCCCACCTGCTGGGCCATCCGCACGGGCAAGCCCTCCTCCAGCTCCACCAGGCTCAGGCCCGGGCGCAGGCGGTAGTGTTGGCGAAGCCGCCCCTCCACCTCGAGGTCCGAAAGCCGCTCCACGTACGCCCTACCCCCCGGCATGGGGAAGCGGGCCACCTCCCCGGGCAGAAGGGATAGCCGGGGCAGGTAGAGGACCAGGGAAAGGGGGTCGTGGTAGGGGGTGAGGTAGGGCAAGGCCAGGCTCTCCTTGCCCTGGCTCACCAGGACCACCCCCTCCTCCTCCAGGCGCTCCACGGTGAAGACCCTGGCCTCCCGCGCCTCCACCCGTTCGGCGAAGTAGCGGGAGTAGCCCTCGGGGTCCGTTTCCGTCTGCCAGCGAAGCCGGACCTTGGGCAGGGGAAGGAGAAGCTCGGCGGTCAGGGTGGCCCGCACGCCCCCTTCCCCCGGGCGCACCTCCAAGCGCCCTTCCCCAGCGGGCTCCCCGGCGAAGAAATAGCGGTAGCGGTAAAGGGCGGGGCGCTCGGTCATGGCCTTAGCGTACCTTGATGGTGAGGGGTGGGCCAGGCACCTCCAGGAGGTAGTCCACGGGGTCCCGGCCCGGGACCCGGATGCGCAGGCGGTAGACGCCCTTCTGGTCAAACTCCACCCGGCCCGGCGCCGTTAGGAGGAGCTGGCCTGTGGGCAGGCGGGAGCCTGGGGGGGCCTCGAGGAGGAAGACCTCCGCCTTTTCCGTGGGGGGGTCGGTGCGGAACTCCATCACGTATGCCCCCCCTGAACCCCCGCGGGGAAGCAAGAGGATAACCCCTCCAAGAAGCCCCAAGGCCAAAAGCAAGAGGAGGAGAACCCCCCTCCGGGAAGGGGAAGCGGGCTTGGGTTCCACCACGGGGAAGGAGGGAAGCTCGGGCTCCTCTATGCGGATCACCTTAGGGCGGCTTGGGGGAGGCTCTGGCGGGCCCTCTCCCGCCCCGTCCACCTTGGGCGCCGCTTCCTCTACTTCTTGGGGCTCCACGGGAAGGCGCTTGCGGCCTGGAGCCTCCGGCTCGGGCAGGGGCGCAGGGGGTGGGATGGACCCCTCTTCCCAAAGGGCCTCTAGCCCCACCTCTTTCCGCTCAAGCCGCTCCAGGGTGTCCCGCAAGGGGAACTCGGCGTAGCGCTCGCCCAAAAGCGCCCGGGCCAGGGCCACCAAGGCCCCTTCCGGCTCCCCCGCCAAGGCCTCCATGCCCGCCCCCGCTAACCAGATGCGCTTGCCCTTCACTAAGAAAAGCTCCGGGGGTGGGGCAAGCCAAAATCCCTTGGCCTTTAAGGTGAGGAGGAGCGCCGCCACCTCCTTAAGCCAGTGCGCCGCCCGCTCCGGGTCCGCCACCCCCAGGTACTGGGCGAGGGGCACCGCCCCTATGGGCCACTCCAGGACCCAGGCCTCGGGAAGAACCTGCAAAACCGGAAGAAGCCCCTCCCCCTCCAGGGGCTTGCCCTGCGCCCCTTGGAGAACCATCACCGGCATGCCGGTGCGGGTGTCTTGGCCCTCGTAAACGGTAATGGCTCCAATACGGGCGAGAATGCGCCTTAGCCAATATGCGCCCAAAACCTCCATCCCCCCAAGTATACGCACCCCCCCATGAGGAGGCTTATAATCTGCCAAAGAAGGCCGGGCCTTTGGCCGGAAAGGAGCGGGGATGGAGTTCAAGATCACGCTGACCACGGAGGAGATCGTTCGGGGCTTGAAGCACTACCGCCGCATCGCCAAGCAGGATGTCCTCCGGGCGCCGGAAACGCCCAACCCGGAGGTCTTCCGCCGCCACGCCGAGGCGCGCCGCGAGGTCTACGCCAAGCTGGCGGAGGTGGCGGAGGCCGAGGGGCCCGAGGCGGTGGTCCAGTACGCCCTGGAGCTCTACAAGTCCCTGCCCTTCGTCACCGGCACCCCGGAGGACGCCTATCCGGAAATCAAGGGCCAGGAGAACGCCTTGGAAAACTTCTTCCTCATGATCGGCCTGGACCCCAAGATCCGCCGGGAAGCCCGCAAGGCCCGTAAGTCCCTGCAATGACCCTGGAACTCCTGAGGGCCCAGGCCCAGACCTGCACCGCCTGCCGCCTGGCGGAGGGCCGCACCCAGGTGGTTTTCGGCGAGGGCAACCCCGACGCCCAGCTCATGATCGTGGGGGAAGGCCCGGGGGAGGAGGAGGACAAGACGGGCCGCCCCTTCGTGGGCAAGGCGGGGCAACTCTTAAACCGCATCCTCGAGGCCGCCGGCATCCGCCGGGAGGAGATCTACATCACCAACATCGTCAAGTGCCGCCCCCCGGGAAACCGCACCCCCCTGCCCGACGAGGCCAAGATCTGCACGGACAAGTGGCTTTTGAAGCAGATTGAACTCATCGCCCCCCAGATCATCGTCCCCTTGGGGGCGGTGGCGGCGGAGTTCTTCCTTGGGGAAAAGGTTTCCATCACCAAGGTGCGGGGCAAGTGGTACGAGTGGCATGGCATCCGGGTCTTCCCCATGTTCCACCCCGCCTACCTCCTTAGGAACCCAAGCCGCGCCCCCGGAAGCCCCAAGCACCTCACCTGGCTGGACATCCAGGAGGTGAAGCGGGCCCTGGACGCCCTCCCTCCCAAGGAGCGCCGGCAGATCAAGGCGGTGAGCCAAGAGCCCTTGCTATAGAATGGACGCCGCCTCCGAGCCCGGATAGACCCTCAGGGCCTTCCGGGCCGGGCCTTTGGGCCCCGGGGTGGCGGGGGCAACCCCGCCGCCTGCCGCGGTGGCAAAGGAGGTAATCCATGCGCTTCTGGATTTGGTTCCCCTTTGTCCTGATGGGCGCCCTGGCCCAAAGCGTGCGGGTGGTGGCGGCGAGCGACCTGACCTACGCCCTAGGGGAACTCGCCCGTACCTTTGAGGCGCGCCACCCGGGAACGGAGGTCCTCCTCACCTTCGGCTCCTCGGGAAAACTTTACGCCCAGCTTGCCCAGGGCCTCGAGGCGGACCTCTTCTTCTCGGCGGAAAGCCTTTACCCCAAGCTCCTGGAGGAGAAGGGCCTGGCGGAGCCCGGCACCCAGCGCCTCTACGCCCTCGGCCGCCTTGCCCTCTGGCTGGACCGGCGGCTCGGCCTAAAGCCCAAACCCGAGGCCCTGAAAGACCCGAAGGTTACCCAGCTCGCCCTGGCCAACCCCATCCACGCTCCTTACGGCCGAGCCGCCCTCACCCTTCTTGAGCGCTACGGCCTCCTTCGGCGCAAGGACCTGACCCTACCCGGGATCTCCAAACCCTTCCGGGCCCTTTCCTGGGCGGAGATCCCTTGGGAACGCCTTACCCAAGGGGTGGAGGCCTACTGGGACACCGCCCCCTTGGCCCAAGGCAAACCCCACTTCCGGTTCGTCTACGGGGAAAACATCGCCCATACCGCCCAGCTCGCCCTGTCCGCCACGGGGGCGGGGATCTTGGCCCTGCCCCTGGTCCTCCACGAAAGCCTCTCCGGCCCCGGGGTGTACTGGGTGCCCCCCTGGGGAAGCCACCTGGCCCTGGAGCAGAGCTACGTAATCCTCAAAGGTAGGGCCAGGCCCGAGGTCCTGGCCTTTCACCGCTTCGTGGGAAGCCAAGAGGGTAGGGCTATCCTAAGGCGCTACGGCTTCCTGCTTCCCGGAGAGTAGATGCCCGAGCCCGAGTTCTTCCTCGCCCTCCGCCTCTCCCTCCTGGTGGCCTCCTTGAGCGCAGGGCTTCTCCTCCTTTTGGGAACCCCCCTCGCCTGGCTCCTCGCCTTCCGCGACTTCCCGGGAAAAGCCCTGTTGGAGGCGGTCTTCCTCCTCCCCCTCGTCCTACCCCCCACGGTCCTCGGCTTCTACCTCCTCCTCTTCCTGGGGCCCGAGGGGCCTTGGACCAAGCTCATCGGGGTTTCCTGGGCCTTCCGCCTGGAGGGGCTTCTCTTCGCCAGCGTCCTCTTTAGCCTCCCCTTCGCCCTCACCGCCTACCGGGAAGCCTTCTTGAGCCTGGACCGGAGCCTCCTGGAGGTGGCCCGCACCCTGGGGGTGCCCCGGCTAAAGGTCTACGCCCGGGTGGTCTTCCCCCTGGTCTGGCCCGGCCTCCTCTCGGGCACCCTCCTGGCCTTCGCCCACACCCTGGGGGAGTTCGGGGTGGTGCTCATGGTGGGGGGGTCCATCCCCGGGAAAACCCAGATGGTGAGCATCTACCTCTACGACCTGGTCCAGGCCCTGCGCTTCGCCGAGGCGGCCAAAGCCTCCCTCTTCCTCCTCCTCCTTAGCCTCCTCATCCTGCTTGGGGTGCGGCTTCTGGAAAGGAGGTGGCGGGCGTGGAGGTCCACTACCGGATAAGGCGCCCCGTGGCCCTGGAGGTGCGCTTCCGCATCCGGGGCTTCACCCTCCTCCTCGGGCGAAGCGGCGTGGGCAAGACCACCCTCCTCAAGGCCCTGGCGGGCCTCCTCCCCGCCGAGGGCACGCCCTATGGGGGCCTCCCCCCAGAGAAGCGGCCCATCGGCTACCTGCCCCAAGACCTGGCCCTTTTTCCTCACATGGCCGCCTGGGAGAACGTGGCCTTTCCCCTAAAGGGAAAGGAGGCTAAGGCCAAGGCTTTTGCCCTCCTGGAGCGGGTGGGGCTTTTGGCCCACGCCCACAAGCGCCCCAGCGCCCTCTCCGGCGGGCAGAAGCAGCGGGTGGCCCTGGCCCGGGCCCTGGCGCGCAACCCCGAGCTCCTCCTCCTGGACGAGCCCACGAGCGCCCTGGACCCCCTCACCAAGGACCAGGTGGTGGCGGAGCTCATCGCCCTCATCCGCCAAGAAGGCCTCCCCGCCCTGGCGGTGAGCCACGACCCCACCTTGGCGGGGCTGGCGGACTGGCTCGTGGTGCTGGGGCGGAAGGGGGTGCTCCAGGAGGGCCCCCCGGAAGGGGTCATGGCCGCCCCCGAAAGGGTGGAGGTGGCCCGGCTTCTCGGCTACCAAAACCTTTTCCCCGCCCGGGTGGGGGAAGGGGGCGTGGTGGTGAAAGGCGTCCCGCTAAAGCTTCCCCTTCCCCCCTGGGCCCGGCCCGGGGAGCTGGTTTGGCTTGGGGTGCGGGCGGAGGAGGTCATGGTGGTGCGGGAAGACCGCCCGCCCCCCCAAGAGAACGTGCTGGAGGGCGTTCTAGAAAGCCTTCACCCCCAGGGCCTGGCCTACCGGGGGCGCTTTCTTGGGCCCATACCCCTGGTGCTCCTCCTTCCTCGGCACGTGCAGGAAAGGCTCCGCCTCGAGCCCGGCAAGCGAATCCGGGTGGCCCTGAAGCCCCGTTACCTGCACCTGATGCCGGGCGAGGCGGAGGAGGTCCTGGAGGGCTAGGCCGAACTTGTGGCGCAAGCCCTTCAGGTAAAACCGGGCCCTATGGGGGGGAATGCCGAGGGCCTCCGCCAGGGCCTTCGCTTCCGGGGCCACCCCTTGGCCCAAAACCCCAAGGGCCGCCCTCTCCCCCGGCAAAAGCGCAAGGCCCAAGCGCCCCCTAAGCCCCTCCAGCAGGGTGCTCGGCCGGTCCTGACGGGTGAGGAAGGCGCAACGCCTCGGGTCATAGGCCCGAAGGCCCCCGGGCGTGGGCCAGAGGAAAACCTCCCCTTGCGCCAGGTGCTCCAGGTCCGCCAGCGCTAACCCATCTCCCCTGTTCCAGGAAACCCGCCAACCCGCTTTGCCAAGCGCCCCCGCCACCAAGGCGTAAAGCGCCAGGTTTTGCGTGAACACCACCACCCGCATCCATCCCCCCTTTTTGTCCGAGGTCCTAAGGCCGCACGTCCGCTTAAGCCCGGCAGAAGGGGGGCGCCCGGGGGCTCAGGACCTGGGGAAGGGGGGCGGGGTAGCCCGGTAGCCGCGCGGGCCGCACCCGGCCCACCGCCAGGGGGCGGGGCGGGGCAGGGGCTTCCACCACCGGGCCGCCCGGGGCCACCTGGAGGCCGCAGAGGGGGGAGTGCTCCACCACCGCCTCTTCCCCAGGGGCCTGGCAGAGGTCGCCCCGCAACCCCGGGTTCTGCAGCTGCATGAGGTAAAGCTGCAGGGCCACCCCGGTGGAGGCGGCGAGGGTGAGGAGGACGTAGAGCAGGGCTAACAACCCCCTCCCCTTCCCGGTCATGAGAAGAGGATAGCACCCAAGGCTCCTACCCCGTAAAGTGGAAGGGTATGGCCGTCCGGGGCACCAAGGACCTTTTCGGCAAGGAGCTTCGGCTCCACCAGCACATCGTGGCCACCGCCCGGCGGGTCCTCGAGGCGGCGGGGGCCATGGAGCTCATCACCCCCGTCTTTGAGGAAACCCAGGTGTTTGAAAAGGGGGTAGGGGCCGCCACGGACATCGTGCGCAAGGAGATGTTCACCTTCCAAGACCGGGGCGGGCGCTCCCTCACCCTGCGCCCCGAGGGCACCGCCGCCATGGTGCGGGCCTATCTGGAGCACGGGATGAAGGTCTGGCCCCAGCCCGTGCGGCTTTGGATGGCAGGCCCCATGTTCCGGGCGGAAAGGCCCCAGAAAGGGCGCTACCGCCAGTTCCACCAGGTGAACTACGAGGCCCTGGGCTCGGAAAGCCCCATCCTGGACGCCGAAGCCGTGGTGCTCCTCTACGAAAGCCTCAAGGAGCTGGGCCTAAGGCGCCTTTCCGTGAAGCTCTCCTCCGTAGGGGATCCGGAGGACCGGGCCCGGTACAACGCCTACCTGCGGGAGGTCTTGGGGCCCTATCGGGATGCGCTTTCCGAGGACTCCCAGGAGCGGCTTGACCTCAACCCCATGCGCATCCTGGACTCCAAGGACGAGAAGGACCAGGCCCTTTTGCGGGAGCTCAAGGTGCGGCCCATGCTGGACTTCCTGGGGGAGGAGGCCTTGGCCCACCTGAAGGCGGTGGAACGCCACCTAAACCGGCTTGGCGTGCCCTACGAGCTAGAGCCCGCCTTGGTGCGGGGCCTGGACTACTACGTGCGCACCGCCTTTGAGGTGCACCACGAGGAGATCGGGGCCCAGTCCGCCCTGGGGGGCGGGGGGCGGTACGATGGGCTTTCCGAGCTCCTCGGGGGGCCAAGGGTGCCGGGGGTGGGCTTCGCCTTCGGCGTGGAGCGGGTGGCCCTGGCCCTCGAGGCGGAGGGCTTCGGCCTGCCCGAGGGAAAGGGCCCCGACCTCTACCTCATCCCCCTCACGGAGGAGGCGGTGGCCGAGGCCTTCTACCTGGCGGAGCGCCTGCGGCCCAGGCTCCGGGTGGAGTACGCCCTAAGCCCCAAGAAACCGGGCAAGGGGGTGGAGGAGGCCCTGAAGCGGAACGCTGCCTTCGCCGGCTTCCTGGGCGAGGACGAGCTTAGGGCGGGAGAGGTAACCCTAAAGCGCCTTGCCACCGGGGAACAGGTGCGGCTTCCCCAGACGGAAGCCCTCGGTTTCCTCCTTTCCGCCTTAGCGTGAGGACTTGGTAAGCTTGGGGGGATTATGCGCCGCACCCACTACGCCGGAAGCCTTAGGGAAGAGCATGCGGGAGAGGAGGTGGTCCTGGAGGGCTGGGTGAACCGCCGCCGGGACCTGGGGGGCCTCATCTTTTTGGACCTCCGGGACCGGGAAGGCCTAGTGCAGCTCGTGGCCCATCCGGATAGCCCCGCCTACGCCGTGGCCGAACGGGTGCGCTCCGAGTGGGTGGTGCGGGCCAAGGGCCGGGTGCGCCTCCGCCCTGAGCCCAACCCCCGCCTGCCCACGGGCCGGGTGGAGGTGGAGCTAGAGGCCCTAGAGGTCTTGGCCGAGGCCAAGACCCCGCCCTTCCCGGTGGACGCCGGCTGGCGGGGAGAGGAGGACAAGGAGGCTTCCGAAGAACTTCGCCTAAAGTACCGCTACCTGGACCTCCGCAGGAAGCGGATGCAGGAGAACCTGCGCCTGCGCCACCGGGTCATCAAGGCCATTTGGGACTTCCTGGACCGGGAAGGTTTCGTCCAGGTGGAAACCCCCTTCCTCACCAAGAGCACCCCGGAAGGGGCCCGGGACTTCCTCGTCCCCTACCGCCACCAACCGGGCCTCTTTTACGCCCTGCCCCAGTCCCCCCAGCTTTTCAAGCAGATGCTCATGGTGGCGGGGTTGGACCGCTACTTCCAGATCGCCCGTTGCTTCCGGGACGAGGACCTGCGCGCCGACCGCCAGCCCGACTTCACCCAGTTGGACCTGGAGATGAGCTTCGTGGAGGTGGAGGACATCCTCACCCTCAACGAGCGCCTCATGGCCCACGTCTTCCGGGAGGCCTTGGGCCTAGAGCTTCCCCTCCCCTTCCCCCGCCTCCCCTATGGGGAGGCCATGGAGCGCTACGGCTCGGACAAGCCCGACCTGCGCTTCGGGCTTGAGCTAAAGGAGGTGGGCCACCTCTTCCGGGATAGCCCCTTCCAACTCTTCCAACAGGCGGAAAGCGTGAAGGCCCTCTCCGCCCCCAAGGCCCTTTCCCGGAAGGAGGTGGCCGAGCTGGAAGAGGTGGCCAAGCGCCACGGGGCGGGGGGGCTCGCCTTCGCCCGGGTGGAGGAGGGGGGCTTCTCCGGGGGCGTGGCCAAGTTCTTGGATCCGGTGCGGGAAGCCCTCCTCCAGGCCACGGGAGCCAGGCCCGGGGACACCCTTCTCTTCGTGGCGGCAAGCCGCAAGGTGGCGGCGGAGGCCCTGGGGCAGGTGCGCCTCGCCCTGGCCGACCTCTTGGCCTTGCCCCGGGAAGGCTTCCGCTTCCTTTGGGTGGTGGACTTTCCCCTTTTGGAGTGGGACGAGGCGCGGGGAGCTTGGACCTACATGCACCACCCCTTCACGAGCCCCCACCCCGAGGACCTGCCCCTTTTGGACACGGCACCGGGCCAGGTTAGGGCCCTGGCCTACGACCTGGTCCTGAACGGGGTGGAGGTGGGGGGCGGGTCCATCCGCATCCACGACCCCGCCCTACAGGCCAAGATGTTCACCCTCCTGGGCATCGGCGAGGAGGAGCAGAGGGAGAAGTTTGGGTTTTTCCTCGAGGCCCTCACCTACGGGGCCCCGCCCCACGGGGGCATCGCCTGGGGCCTGGACCGCCTCCTGGCCCTCATGACCGGTAGCCCCTCCATCCGCGAGGTCATCGCCTTCCCCAAGAACAAGGAGGGCAAGGACCCCTTGACCGGGGCCCCAAGCCCCGTGCCCGAGGAGCAACTCCGGGAACTGGGCCTTATGGTGATCCGCCATGGCTAGGATCCCCTACGTTCTCGTGGACGCCTTCGCCCCCACCCCGGGGGCGGGAAACCGCGTGGCCATCGTCTTGGACGCCCGGGGGATGAGCGGGGAGGAGATGCGCCAGGTGGCGAAAAGGCTTTCCGAGCCCGAAACCGCCTTTCTCACCGAAAGGCAGGGCACCGTCTTCGCCGTGCGCTTCTTCACGCCGGGGGGAGAGGTGGAGTTTTCCGGCCACGCCGCCGTGGCCCTGGGCCTGGCCCTGGTGCGCTTGGGCCTCGCCCCCGAGGGCACCGAGCGCCTCATCCTCCACACCCCAGCGGAAGCCCTCCCGGTGGAGATCGCCTACGAGGCGGGGGAGCCCAGGAAGGCCTGGGTGCGGGGGCCCACCCCGAGGTTCCGGGACCTGCCCCCCTTCCAGGCCCTGAAGGAGGTCCTCGAGGCCTTGGGCTCCGATGAGCGCTACCTCCACCGGGGCCTGCCCTACGGGGTGGCCTACACGGGGCTTTGGAGCCTTTTCGTCCCCTTGGTGGCCCCGGGGGTGGTGGACGCCCTGGAGCCGGACATGGCCCTCCTGGCCGAGATTTCCCGGAAACTAGAGGTGGCCACGGTCCACGCCTACGCCCCCATGGGGCCAAGGAGCTTCTACGCCCGGGACTTCGCCCCCCTCCTCGGCATCCCCGAGGACCCGGTGACGGGCTCGGCCAACGCCGCCCTGGGGGCGCTTCTGGCCCGGGCGGGGGTGGTGCCGAAGCGGGAAGGGAGGGTCCACCTTTCCATCTACCAGGGCCACCGCTTGGGCAACCCGGGGATGGTGGAGGTGGAGGTGGAGTATAGCCCCACGGGGGTTCCCCTTGCCGTGAGGCTGGGGGGTGAGGCGGCCATCGTGGCCACGGGCGAGCTCTGATGGTGCGCCTGGTCTTCGTGGACGTGGACGGCACCCTGGTGGGGAAGGAGGGGGTACCCCCGTGCGTCTGGCCGGCGGTGGAGGCGGCCAAGGCCCGGGGCCTGCGCCTCGCCCTCCTCACGGGCCGCCCGGGGCGGGGGGAAGCCCTGCGCCTGGCCCGGCGGCTTGACCCCGAGGGCCTCCACGTCTTTGAGTCGGGGGCGGTGGTCCTCTCCCTTTCCCAAGACCCCCACGAGCCCCAGGCGAGGCCCTTTTTCGTGGCGGCCTTGCCCGAGGAGGCGGCCAAGAAAGCGGTGCGCCTCGCCCGGAGGCTTTCCCTCCCCTTGGAGGGCTACACCGCCGACGGGGGCTTTTTCGTGGAAGGGGATAGCCCCCTCCTCGAGGCCCACCAAAGGCTTTTGGGGGTGGAGGCGGAGGGGGCGGACCTCCTAGGGCTAACAAGCCCCTTGGTACGCCTCCAGGTGTTGGCTGGGCCCGAGGCGCCTTTGGGAGCCTTTTTGGATGCCTTGCCCGAGGAGCTTTCCGCCCACGTGGCCGAAAGCCCCAAGATGCCCGGGGTGCGCTTCGTTTCCCTCACCCGAAGGGGCGTGGGCAAGCTTTTGGGGGCCCGCTTGGTGGCGGAGGCCTATGGGCTAGACCTTCTGGCCTGCGCCATGGTGGGGGATGGGGAGAACGACCTCGAGGTCCTCCAGGCGGTGGGCCTCGGCATCGCCATGGGGAACGCCCCGCTAAGCGTAAAGCAGGCGGCCAAGCGGGTGGTGGCCCCCGTGGACGCCTGCGGCCTGGCGGAAGCCCTGGCCGCCCTCGGGTAAACTCCAGGGCGTATGCGGGTCTTCATTGACGAGATCGCCCAGTACAAGGACCAGGAGGTGGAGCTCAGGGGCTGGCTCTACCAGAAGCGCTCCAAGGGCAAGATCCACTTCCTCATCCTCCGGGACGGCACCGGCTTCCTCCAGGCCACGGTGGTGAAGGGGGAGGTGCCGGAGGAGGTCTTCACCCAGGCGGACCACTTGCCCCAGGAAACCGCCCTTAAGGTGTTTGGCCGGGTGCGGGAGGACTCGAGGGCCCCGGGCGGGTACGAACTTTTGCTAAAGGGCCTGGAGGTGGTGAGCCTGCCCCAGGGGGAATACCCCATCGGCCCCAAGGAGCACGGCATTGACTTCCTCATGGACCACCGCCACCTCTGGCTCCGCCACCGCCGCCCCTTCGCCGTGATGCGCATCCGGGACGAGGTGGAGCGGGCCATCCACGACTTCTTTAGCGAACGGGGTTTCCTGCGCTTTGACGCCCCCATCCTCACCCCGAGCGCCGTGGAGGGCACCACGGAGCTCTTTGAGGTGGAGCTCTTTGACGGGGAAAAGGCCTACCTCTCCCAGTCGGGCCAGCTCTACGCCGAGGCCGGGGCCCTGGCCTACGCCAAGGTCTACACCTTCGGCCCCACGTTCCGGGCGGAACGCTCCAAGACCCGGCGCCACCTCCTGGAGTTCTGGATGGTGGAGCCCGAGGTGGCCTTCATGACCCACGAGGAGAACATGGCCCTCCAGGAGGAGCTGGTGCGCTACCTGGTGGCCCGGGTGCTGGAGAGGCGGGCGCGGGAGCTGGAGATGCTAGACCGCGACCCCAAGGCCCTGGAACCCGCCGCCCAAGGGAACTACCCCCGCCTCACCTACAAGGAGGCGGTGGCCCTGGTGAACCGCCTGAGCCAGGAGGACCCCGAGGTGCCCCCTCTCCCCTACGGCGAGGACTTCGGCGCCCCCCACGAGGCCGCCTTGAGCCGGCAGTTTGACCGCCCCGTCTTCGTGGAGCGCTACCCCGCCCGCATCAAGGCCTTCTACATGGAGCCGGACCCCCAAGACCCCGAGCTCGTCCTCAACGACGATCTCCTGGCCCCCGAGGGCTACGGGGAGATCATCGGGGGAAGCCAAAGGATCCACGACCTGGAACTCCTAAGGCGGAAGATCCGGGAGTTCGGCCTACCCGAGGAGGTTTACGGGTGGTACCTGGACCTCCGCCGCTTCGGGAGCGTGCCCCATTCGGGCTTCGGGCTCGGCCTGGAGCGCACCGTGGCCTGGATCTGCGGCCTGGCCCACGTGCGGGAAGCCATCCCCTTTCCCCGGATGTATACCCGTATGCGGCCCTAGAGGCCAGCGAGTTCCAAGAAGTAGCGGTGAATGCGCAGGTCCGGGGTGAGCTCGGGGTGGAAGGCGCTGGCAAGGATCTTTCCCTGCCGCACCAAGACGGGGAGGCCTTGGAGTTCCGCCAGCACCTCCACCCCCTCCCCCAGCCGGCGGAAGACCGGGGCGCGGATGAAGACCCCGTGGAAGGGCTCGGAAAAGCCCCGGATGAAGAGGTCCTCTTCAAAGCTCTCCACCTGGCGGCCAAAAGCGTTCCGCTCCACCGCCACGTCCAAGACACCCAGGCGGGGTTGCTCGGGGTAGCCTAGGATCTCCCGGGCAAGCCATATGGCCCCGGCGCAGGTGCCAAAAACCGCCAGGCTCCCCTCCGCCACCCGTTGCCGCACGGCCTCCTCGAGGCCATACTCCCGGGCCAGCTTGCCGATGGTGGTGGACTCCCCGCCAGGCACGATGAGGGCCTTGAGCCCCTCCAGGTGCTCCTTCTTCCGCACCTCCTTTGCCTCTATCCCCAGGCGCTTAAGCGCCTCCTTGTGCTCGCGGAAATCCCCTTGCAGGGCTAGGACGCCAACCACGCCCCTCATCCTGGACCTAGGCTTCGGACCTGTCAAGGGAAGCTCGCACCAAAAGAACACCCACTAACCCGGCCACTAGAGAAGCGGAGAGTACCCCCACCTTGGCTTGGTCCAGCATCCCCCCTTCAAAGGCCAAGCCAGCAATGAAAAGGGCCATGGTAAAGCCAATGCCTGCCAAAAAGCCCACACCCACAATGGACTTTAGGTTCACCCCTTCGGGCAAGGCGCCCAAACCCAACCGCAACGCTAGCCAGGAAGCAAAGAAGATTCCCAAAGGTTTCCCCAAGAGAAGACCCAAGATTATCCCCCAGGCCACGGAACCAAACCCCAGCCCCTGCAAGGCAACCCCAGCATTAAAAAATGCAAAAACCGGCAACACCCCAAAGGCTACCCAAGGGTGAAGGGTGTGTTCCAGACGGTGCAAGGGGCTTTGCGCTTCCTCCACCTGCTCCTCGAGGCCTTCCAACTCCCCCTCCAGCTCCTCGGGGTCCTGGGCAGAGGTAGTCCCCTGGAAAGCCCTAGCCCGCCGCAGAGGGACAGCCAAAGCCAAAAGCACCCCGGCCAAGGTAGCATGAAGACCTGACTGGAGGACAAAATACCACAGAAGTAACCCCAGAAGCATGTAGGGCCAAAGATGCCACACCCCTAGGCGATTGAGCAGAAGAGCAAAACCCAGGATCAGGACCGCCAGGATCAAGGGAAGGGATTCTAAGCCCCCGGTGTAGAAGAGGGCAATCACCAAAACCGCCCCCAGGTCATCTACTATGGCTAAGGCAGTGAGAAAGAGCTTAAGTCCCAGAGGCACCCGAGGTACCAGAGCCAAAACCCCCAAGGCAAAGGCGATGTCCGTGGCCATGGGTACTCCCCAGCCACGAGCCTCGGGCAGACTGGGATTGATTGCCAGGTACAAAAAGGCCGGCAGGATCATCCCCCCTACCGCCCCTGCCAAGGCTAGCCCAGCCCTCCTGGGATTCTTAAGCTCGCCAGAAACAAGTTCACGCTTAAGCTCCAGTCCCACCAGTAGGAAGAAAAACGCCATGAGGAGGTCGTTGACCCAAAGAAGCAGCGGCTTTTCCAATGAAAACTCGCCAAAACGAACACCCACCAGAACTTCTCGTAGCCCAAAATAGACCGTGGCCGCCGGAGTGTTGGCCAGTATAAATGCCAGAAGAGCCGCCAAGAAGAGGACCAGCCCTCCTTTGGCCTCACTTTCAAGAAACTGCTCTAGTAGCCTGGGATACCTGCGCACGGGCATGGGATTACTATACCCGGCGCCACAAAAGACGCAGACTGTTGGCCGTCACCAACACGAGTGCTCCATTGTCCGCCAGCACTGCGGTCCAAAGCCCCGTGTAACCCATGAGGGTGGTGAGGAGGATAAGCCCCTTGAGCCCCACCGCCAAGGCCACGTTCTGGCGGACCACGCCCAGGGTCAGGCGGCTTAGCCGGAAGGCCCGGGGCAAGGCGGCAAGGCTCAGAAGCCCCACGTCTGCACTCTGCAGGGCCGCTTCCGTGCCCTCGGCCACGGCAAGCCCTACCGTGGCCTTGGCCAGGGCTGGGGCGTCGTTCACCCCATCCCCCACCATGGCCACGCCACCCCTACCTGCCAACTCCTCCACCAGGCGGAGCTTGTCCACGGGAGAAAGGCCAGCCCGGATTTCCTCAGGAAAAAGCCCTATGGCCGTGCCCAAAGCCAAAGCAGAGGTCTCCCGGTCGCCGGTAAGCAGGAGGGGCTTAAGGCCCAGTCGGCGCAGTTCGGCCAAGACTTCCCGGGCCTCGAGGCGGGGGGTATCCTGGAAGGCCAAGAGGGCCAAGGGAACCCCCTCCCTAACCAAGAGGGAAAGGCTGAAGCCTTCCTCCGTCAAGGCCTTCACCTGGGCCTCTACTTCCGGGGGCAGGTCCCAGGCCTCGGGCCGCACCAAACCCACCTCCTTCCCCTCCACCCGAGCGAAGGCCCCGAGGCCCGGCACCGCCCGATGCTCCTCCGAGGGCAAGGCCTTGGGGCCCGAAGCCTCCCGCACCGCCCGGGCTAAGGGGTGGGAGGAACCCTCCGCCACCCCCTTCGCCAGGGCCAAGGCCTCCTCCGTCGAAACCCCAAAGGTAACCACCCGCACCAGCGTGGGCTTTCCCAGGGTCAGGGTTCCCGTCTTGTCCAAAGCCACGTAGCGAACCCCAGCCAAGCGCTCCAGGGCCGCCCCGCTCTTAAAGAGCACCCCCGCCCTGGCTCCCCGGGCCACCCCTGCGGCGATGGCCGCAGGCACCGACACCACCAGAGCGCAGGGACAGGCGATGAGGAGAAGGCCCAAGGCCTTGTAGACATGCCCCAGGAAATCCCCCCGGAAAAGGGGAAGGACCAGGGCCACGAAGCCTGCCAGGGCCAGGACCGCCGGGGTGTAGCGGCGGCTAAAGGCATCCACCACCCGCTCCGCCTGGCTCTTCTTAAGCAAGGCCCCCTCCGCCAGGCGTTCCATCTCCGCCAGGAAGCCCTCCTCGGGAAGGCGCTCCACCTTTACCACCAAGCTCCCCTCCTGCACCAGACTGCCCCCGTAAACCCGGTCCCCTATCCCCTTGGGCCTAGGCAAGGGCTCCCCGGTGAAGGCGGCCTCCTCCACGGAAGCCTGTCCAGACACCACCACCCCGTCGGCCGGTACCCGCTCCCCCGGGGGCACCCTCACCAGGTCCCCCACCCTCAAGGCCTTAAGGGGCACCTCCTCCACCCCACCCTCCTTCAGGCGGTAGGCCCGCCTGGGAAGAAGCTCGGAAAGGGCGTAAAGGGACCTGCGGGCCTGGGCCACGCTATAAGCCTCCAGCACCTCCCCCACGAGGAAGAGGAAGACCACCACCGCCGCCTCGGCCTCCGCCCCGATGAGCAAGGCTCCCAGGGTAGCCAGCGTAACCAGGGTTTGCATGCTGAAGGGGTTTTGCCGGAACGCAGCCACCGCACGACGAGCCAGGGGGAAAACCCCCACCAAGGCCGCCAGCCGATAGCCCCAAGGGGCTAGGCCGGGGAGGAAGAGCGAAGCCAAAAAGGCCGCCAGGAGAAGCCCTCCGGAAGCCAAGGCCCAGCGCCAGGGTCCCAAAACACCCCTGGTCGTGTCCCCTTCAGGCTTCAAACGGTAGCCCAGGGCGGAAACCACCCTTTCCGCCTCCTTCTCCGCCCCGGGAACCTCGAGGTGCAGATACGCCTTACCGCTGGCAAAGCTGACCTGGGCCTGCACCACTCCAGGCACCCCGGAAAGGGCTTTCTCCACCTTTAAGGCGCAGTCGGCGCAGTCCAAACCCTCCACCCGGAACACGCGAACCCTGTGAGCATCCATGTTCCCAGGGTAGCATCATTTGAGTAGCTAGTCAAGTGTTCTCTTCCGCGTGCTCCAAAGCCCCCTCAAGAAGCCGTTCCACGTGCTCGTCCGCCAAGCGGTAGTAGACCTGCTTTCCCTCTCTCCGGAAGGCCACCAGCCTTGCCTGGCGCAGAAGCCTGAGCTGATGGCTCACCGCAGAAACGGAAACCCCGGCAAGAAGGGCCAAATCGCACACACAAAGCTCTTCCGCCGCCTTCAAGGCCAAAAGAAGCCGCATCCGGGTGGGATCGGCCAGGGCCTTAAGGAGGAGGGCGGCTTTCCCCAGCACCGCCTCCTCGGGCAAGGCCGCGCGCGCCTTCTCCACCCGCTCAGGGTGGATCTCGTAAACCCCGCACACCGCCTGCGCCACCCTACCACCCCCGCTTGGCCAGGCGCTCCTCCTCCTTGAGCTGGTCCAGGTTGATGCCCACCATGGGCTCGCCCAGGTCCTCGCTCACCTCCGCCAGGACCTCGGGGTCGTTGTAATGGGTCACCGCCCGCACGATGGCCCGGGCCCGCTTCTTCGGGTCCCCGGACTTGAAGATGCCGCTCCCCACGAAGACCCCATCCATCCCCAGGTGCATCATGAGCGCGGCGTCGGCGGGGGTGGCGATGCCGCCCGCGGCGAAGTTCACCACGGGAAGCCGGCCGTGCGCATGCACCCAGCGCACGAGCTCCAAGGGCGCCCCGATCTCCTTGGCGTAGGCCACGAGTTCGTCCTCCCGCAGGGACTGGACGTGGCGGATCTGCTTCCACATGGTGCGGGCGTGGCGCACCGCCTCCACCACGTTGCCCGTGCCCGCCTCCCCCTTGGTGCGGATCATGGCCGCCCCCTCGGCGATGCGGCGAAGCGCCTCCCCCAGGTCCCGGGCCCCGTTCACGAAGGGCACCTTGAACTTCCACTTGTCAATGTGGTGCTCCTCGTCGGCGGGGGTGAGGACCTCGGACTCGTCAATGAAGTCCACCCCGATGGCCTCGAGAATCATAGCCTCCACGAAGTGCCCGATGCGCACCTTGGCCATCACGGGGATGGACACGGCGGCCATGATCTCCTTGATGATCTTGGGGTCGGACATGCGGGCCACGCCCCCTTGGGCGCGGATATCGGCGGGAACCCGCTCCAGGGCCATCACCGCCACCGCCCCCGCCTCCTCGGCGATCACCGCCTGCTCCGGGGTGGTCACGTCCATGATCACCCCACCCTTGAACATCTCGGCGAAGCCCGTCTTGATCTGGAAGGTTCCCTTCTCCATCCCGCCCTCCATCCTCAAGCTTACCGCCCGTGGGGTCAAGCGGCCAAAAGCACAAAGCCCGGGGGACCCATCCCCCAGGCCCTTTCCCCTCCCTTAGGGGAGGTAGCTCAAGGGGTTACGGGCGACCCCGCCCACCCGCACCTCAAAGTGCAGGTGGGGCCCGGTGGACCAGCCCGTGGAGCCCACGTAGCCGATCACCTCCCCCGCCTCCACCCACTGCCCGGGGCGCACGGCGATGCGGGACATGTGGGCATAGAGGGTTTCCACCCCGCCCCCGTGGTCCAAGACCACGTGGAAGCCGTAGCCCACCGAGCTCCACCCCGCCACCTCCACCTGGCCGCTTTTGGCCGCCACGATGGGGGTGCCGTAAGGGGCCGCCAGGTCTATGCCGGTGTGGTAGCGCTGGAAGGCCCCCCGCTGGCCGAAGTAGGTGGTGATGCGGAAGCCGGAGAGGGGCCAACGCATCCCGCCCTCCTGGTAGCTCACCCGGCGCACCTGGGGCCTCGCCGCCTGGGCCTGGCGCCTCGCCTGGGTTTGGGCTAGCGCCTGTTGCCTGCGCCTTTCCTCCGCCAGGCGCCTTAGCTCCTCCTGGCGGCGCCTTTCCGCCTCGAGGCGGGCCTTTCGCTCCGCTTCCTGCTTGGCCAGGAGGTTTTGATAGGTGGTTTTGGCCTGGATGCCGGGCAGGAGGACCAGGTCGCCTGGCCTAAGCTCCGCCGGGTTCTCCACCCCGTTGGCCTTGGCCACCTGGACCGGGGAAAGCCCAAAGCGCGCCGCCAGGTCCACCAGGGTCTGCCCCTCGCCCAGGGTGAGAAGAAGCCCCTTAGCTCGCTTGGGTACGTAAAGCGTGCTCCCGGCCACCAACCGGTCCAGGCTTTCCAAGGAGGGGTTGGCGGAAACCAGGTCCAGGACGCTCACGCCAAAGCGGCGGGCGATGCCCTGAAGAGTGTCCCCCGGGCGCACCCGGTAGACCTCCACCCCCGGTGGCACCCTGGGAGGCCTTTCCTCCTCCCCCACCAAGGGGATGAGGAGCCTCTGCCCCACCTGGAGCCGATGGTCCTTAAGCCCGCTAGACCACATGATGTGCCGGGGGTCCACCCCGTAGCGAGAGGCAAGCCCCGCCAGGGTATCCCCCGGCTTCACCGTGTACACCACCCACGCTTTGCGCACGGACGGCCCCACCTCCACCTGGGCCTCCGGCAGGGGAATGGGGCTAAGGGGCTTCACATACGAAAACGCCAAGGCAGGAACCGCAAGAAAGCACCATACTACCCATACCCGCAATGTTCACCTCCTAAAGGAACCCCAACCTCGGCGGGGATTATACCAACCCCCACCCCCCAAAGCGCAAGGGGCAAAAATCTAGGGGGCGGGAAACCCGCCCCCCTAGGGGAAAACCGCCTAGCGGGCCGCCAAGGAGGCCAAGAACTCCTTGTTGCTCTTGGTGCGCCCAAGGCGGGCGAGGAGCATCTCCATGGCCTCGGCCGGGTCCATGTCCGCCAAGACCTTGCGGAGAAGCCACATCTTGTGCACCACCTCCTCGCCCAAAAGGAGCTCCTCCCGCCGCGTCCCCGACTTCAGGATGTCAATGGCCGGGAAGATGCGGCGCTCCTCGAGGCGGCGGGAAAGGTGGAGCTCCATGTTGCCCGTGCCCTTGAACTCCTCAAAGATCACGTCGTCCATGCGGCTTCCCGTTTCCACCAGGGCGGTGGCCAGGATGGTCAGGCTTCCCCCACCCCGGATGTTCCGCGCCGCCCCCAGGAAGCGCTTGGGGAAGTAAAGGGCAGCGGAGTCCAAACCGCCCGAGAGCGTGCGCCCCGTGGGCGGGGTCACCAGGTTGTTGGCCCGGGCCAGGCGGGTGATGGAGTCCAGGAGGATCATCACGTGCCCCCCTTCCTCCACGATGCGCTTGGCCCGCTCGTGGACGAACTCCGCCACGCGGATGTGGTTCTGGGGGGGCTCGTCAAAGGTGCTGGCGATGACCTCGGCCCCTTGGACGCTCTCCCGGAAGTCCGTCACCTCCTCCGGCCGCTCGTCAATGAGGAGGACGATGACCTTGATGTCGGGCTCGTTCTTGAGGACGGCGTTGGCGATCTTCTTGAGGAGGGTGGTCTTCCCCGCCTTGGGAGGGGCCACGATGAGGCCCCGCTGCCCCCGGCCGATGGGGGCGAGGAGGTCAATGACCCGGGTGGAGAGCTCGTCCGGGGTGGTTTCCAGCTTGATCTGCCGGTCGGGGAACTGGGGGATCAGCTCGTCAAAGCGGGGGCGGTTTTTGGCGGCCTCGGGATCTAGGTCGTTCACCGCCTCCACCTTGAGGAGGGTGCCGTAGCGCTCGTTCTCCCGGGGCGGGCGCACCCGGCCCACGATGTAGTCCCCGCTCCTTAGGGCGTACTGACGGATGAGTCCGGCGGAAACGATGGCCACCCGGGACTCGAGGTTGTAAAGGTTTTCCGTAAGGAAACCGTAGCCGTCGGGGCTAATCTCCAGGTAGCCCTTGACCAGCTGCAGGCCCTCCCCTTGCGTCTGCCGCTCCAAGAGGGCCATGATGAGCTGGTCCTTCTTCATCCGCTTGTAGTTCTCAATCCCCGCCTCCTGGGCCAAAAGGTGGAGTTCCGGCAGGATCTTGCTGGAAAGCTCCTGGTAGGTTAGGGGGGTTTCGGGGGTTTCCGCTTTTCTCCTCATGGCTTAACCTTCTCCCAGTCCTCCATAAAGCGCTTGAGGCCGATCTCCGTGAGGGGGTGCTTCAAGAGTTGCTTGAAAACGGCGTGGGGCATGGTGGCGATGTCCGCCCCGAGCAGGGCGGCCTCCGTCACGTGCCGGGGGTGGCGGATGGAGGCGGCGATGACCTTCACGGAAAGGTCCTGCACCTGGACCATCTCCACGATCTCCCGCAGCAGCTCCCCCCCGTCCCAGGAGATATCGTCCACCCGGCCAAGGAAGGGGCTCACGTACGCCGCCCCGGCCCGCGCCGCCAAAAGGGCCTGGTTGGCGGAGAAGATGAGGGTCATGTTCACCCGTATGCCCTCGGCGGAAAGCCGCTTGCAGGCCTTAAGGCCCTCCTCGGTGGTGGGTAGCTTCACCACGATGTTGGGGTGGATGGCGGCTAGGCGCCTACCCTCCGCCACCATGGCCTCCGCCTCCAGGGCCGTCACCTCGGCGGATACCGGGCCCCCTGCCGCCTCGGCCACGGCGCGAAGGTGCTGGACTAAGCCTTCCTCGCTCAGGCGCTCTCCCCGGGCGGCGAACTCCTTGGCCACCAGGGTGGGGTTGGTGGTGACCCCTGCGAGGACCCCCCAAGCGGCAATCTCCCGTATCTCCTCCAGATTGGCGGTGTCTAGGTAAAGCTCCATGGCGCACTCCTTGTGTGCGGGAAACGAACCGGCTTAGCCTGAGTCTAGCAGACCTCTGCGGGGCGTTGTCAAGGGAGGGGAAAGGCTGCTAGCATGGCCTTAGCCGCCAGTGGGGGATTTTACCCCAGGGGGCAGAGGTTGTAAAGGCGAGGATGGGGAGAGTACCCCTTCCCAATAGCCCCAAGCGAGCCGGGGACGGTGGGAGCCCGGTGGTGCGGGAAGGTGGGAAGATCACCCCGGAGCCGCGGGAGGAAAGGGCACGCCCCGAGTAATGCCCGCCGGGTGGCGCCCGTGATAGCGCCCAAACGAGGGCCTGAGGGTTTCCTCAGGAAGCGCGGTGGTACCGCGGAAGCCTTAGCGCTTTCGTCCGCGCCTTACGGCGCGGGCGTCTTTTTAGGAGGTGGGCATGTTCAAGGAAGTGGGCGAACCCAACTTTCCGGCGCTGGAAGAGGAGATTTTGGCCTTCTGGAAGCGGGAGAAGATCTTTGAGAAGAGCGTGGAAAAACGCAAAGGGGGCCCCCGCTACACCGTTTACGAAGGCCCCCCCACCGCCAACGGCATGCCCCACGTGGGCCACGCCCAGGCCCGGAGCTACAAGGACCTCTTCCCCCGCTACAAGACCATGCGGGGCTACTACGTGCCCCGCCGGGCGGGCTGGGACACCCACGGGCTTCCCGTGGAGCTGGAGGTGGAGAAGAAGCTGGGCCTCAAAAGCAAGCGGGAGATTGAGGCCTACGGCATTGAACGCTTCAACCAGGCCTGCCGGGAGTCCGTCTTCACCTACGAGAAGGAGTGGGAGGCCTTCACCGAGCGCATCGCCTACTGGGTGGACCTGAAGAACGCCTACGCCACCCTCCAACCCACCTACATTGAGAGCATCTGGTGGAGCTTAAAAAACCTCTTTGACCGGGGCCTCCTCTACCGGGACCACAAGGTGGTGCCCTACTGCCCCCGCTGCGGCACCCCCCTCTCCTCCCACGAGGTGGCCCTGGGCTACAAGGAGATCCAAGACCCCTCCGTCTACGTGCGCCTGCCCCTGAAGGAGCCCGCCCGGCTTGGCCTCTCCCAAGGAAGCCTCCTCGTCTGGACCACCACCCCCTGGACCCTGCCCGGGAACGTGGCGGCGGCGGTCCACCCCCAGTTCACCTACGCCGCCTTCCAGGTGGGGGAGGAGGTCCTTATTTTGGAAGAAGGCCTGGGCCGGAAGCTCCTCGGGGAGGAAGCCCCCGTCCTCAAGACCTTTTTGGGCAAGGAGCTGGAGGGCCTGGCCTACACCCCCCCTTACCCCCAAGGGCTGGACAAGGGCTACTTCGTGGTCCTGGCGGAGTACGTGAGCCGGGAGGACGGCACGGGCATCGTTCACCAAGCCCCCGCCTTCGGCGCCGAGGACCTGGAAACGGCCAGGGCCTACGGCCTCCCCCTCCTCAAGACCGTGGACGAGGAGGGGAGGCTTCTCGTGGAGCCCTTCCAAGGCCTCTTCTTCCGCGAGGCCAACCGGGCCATCCTCAAGGACCTAAAGGGGCGGGGCCTCCTCTTTAAGGAGGAGCCCTACCTGCACAACTACCCCCACTGCTGGCGCTGCTCCACCCCCCTCATGTACTACGCCACGGAAACCTGGTTTATCCGCAACACCCTCTTCAAGGAGGAGCTCCTCAAGAAAAACCAGGAGATCCACTGGGTGCCCCCCCACATCAAGGAGGGGCGGTACGGGGAGTGGCTCAGGAACCTGGTGGACTGGGCCCTAAGCCGCAACCGCTACTGGGGGACGCCCCTGCCCATCTGGGTCTGCCAGACCTGCGGCAAGGAGGAGGCCATCGGGAGCTTCCAGGAGCTCAGAGAGAGGGCCACAACCCCCCTTCCCGAGCCCTTTGACCCCCACCGGCCCCACGTGGACCGGGTGGAGCTCAGGTGCGCCTGCGGGGGGACCATGCGGCGGGTGCCCTATGTGATTGACGTCTGGTACGACTCCGGGGCCATGCCCTTCGCCTCCTTGCACTACCCCTTTGAGGGCCAGGAGGAGTTTCGGGAAAGCTTCCCCGCCGACTTCATCTCCGAGGGCATTGACCAGACAAGGGGCTGGTTCAACTCCCTCCACCAACTCGGGGTCATGCTCTTCGGCTCCATCGCCTTTAAGAACGTGATCTGCCACGGCCTCATCCTGGACGAGAAGGGGCAAAAGATGTCCAAGTCCAAGGGGAACGTGGTGGACCCCTGGGACATCCTGAGGGAGTTCGGGGCCGACGCCCTCAGGTGGTACATCTACGTTTCCGCCCCGCCCGAGGCCGACCGGCGCTTCGGCCCCAACCTGGTGCGGGAAACGGTGCGGGACTACTTCCTCACCCTTTGGAACGTGTATAGCTTCTTCGTCACCTACGCCAACCTGGACCGCCCGGACCTCAGAAACCCGCCCCCGCCCGCGGCCCGCCCCGAGATGGACCGCTGGCTCTTGGCCCGGCTCCAAGAGCTCAAGCACCGGGTGACGGAGGCCCTCGAGGCCTACGACCCCACCACCTCGAGCCGGGCCATCCGGGACTTCGTGGTGGAGGACCTCTCCCAGTGGTACGTGCGCCGGAACCGGCGCCGCTTCTGGAAAAACGAGGACGCCCTGGACCGGGAAGCGGCCTACGCTACCCTCTACGAGGCCCTCCTCACCGTGGCCAAACTCTCCGCCCCCTTCACCCCTTACCTCGCCGAGGTGCTCTGGCAGAACCTGGCCCGGAGCGTGGACCCGAGGGCGGAAGAGAGCGTCCACCTCACGGACTGGCCCCCGGTGGAGGAGGCCCTTTGGGACCGGGAGCTCGTGGCCAAGATGCGGGCGGTGATCCGGGTGGTGGAGCTTGCCCGCTCGGCCCGGGCGAGAAGCGGGGTGAAGACCCGCATTCCCCTTCCCCTCCTCCTCGTCACCGCCCCCACCCCCTTGGAGCGGGAAGGCCTTAAGCACTTCGCCGAGGAAATCGCCGAGGAGCTCAACGTCAAGGAGGTGCGGGTGCTGGAGCCGGGAGAGGAGGTCCTCACCTACCGCGTCCTCCCGAACCTGAAGGCCCTGGGCCCCAAGTACGGCAGGCTTGTCCCCAAGATCCGGGAAGCCCTGGAGCGGGAGGGAGAGCGGGTGGCGGCCCTGGCCCTAAAGGGCGCGGCCATCCCCCTCGAGGTGGAGGGCGAAACCCTCACCCTCCTGCCCGAGGAGGTGCTCCTAGAGGCCCAGGCCCCCGAGGGGTACGAGGCCCTGGAAAAGGAGGGGTACGTGGCGGCCCTTAGGGTGGAGGTGACGGAGGCGCTTCGCCTGGAAGGCCTCGCCCGCGACCTCATCCGCCACCTGCAACAGGCCCGCAAGGAAATGGGCCTAAAGGTTTCCGACCGCATCCGCGTGGGCTACGAGGCGGAAGGCCCCTACCAAGAGGCTCTAAGGCGCCACGGGGCCTGGATCGCCGAGGAGGTCCTGGCCCGGGCGTTCGGCGAGGGGCTTTTCCCCGGGTACACCACGGAGGTGGCGGACGAGGAGGGCAGGGCGCGCTTTAGCCTGGAGCGGGTAAACTGAGGCCATGGGCGGGCCCGCCCGCAAAGGGCTGGACCTCGAGGCCTACCTCCGCTTGGAAGAGGCAAGTCCTTGGCGCCACCATCTGGTGGAAGGCTCCCTCTGGGCCATGGCCGGGGCCGGGCGGGCCCACAACCAACTCCTCACCCGCCTCCTCCTCCGGCTCGCCCCGTCCGCCCTGGCCCAGGGGTGCGAGGCTTGCGCAGCGGACCGCAGGCTAAAGGTCGCCGAGGACACCGTCTTCTACCCCGACCTCATGGTGGTCTGCGCTCCCTCCTCCTCCCCCCTCTACGAGGAAGCCCCTTGCCTCCTGGTGGAAATCCTTTCGCCCAGTACGGAGGCGCTGGACCGAGGGCAAAAGCTTTGGCACTACCTTCGCCTTCAGAGCCTAACCGCCTACCTCTTGGTCCACACGGAACGGGTGGCCCTGGAGGCCTACTTACGCGAGGGAGGGGGTTTCCGTTACCTGGCCCTGGGACCGGGGGACGCCCTCACCCTTTCCTGCCCCCCGGTGACCCTCGAGGTGGCCGCCCTGTACGAGGGCGTGCGCTTGGGGGAGTGATGGTATAGTACCCCCGTGCAGGACCTCAGGAACCTCCTAGAGCCCCTAGGGCTTGACGCCCTCTACGTCACCCGCCCGGAGAACGTCCGCTACCTCTCGGGCTTCCCCCACCCGGAAGACGCCCAGGTCCTCATCGCCGAGGAAGGGGCCTTCCTCCTCACCGACCCCCGCTACCCCGAGGCGGGACGGGAAAGCCGCATCCCCGCCAAGGTTCTTCGGCGGGAGGAAAAGGAGGCGCTTTTTCAGGGCCTAAGGGGCCGGGTGGGCTTTGAGGCGGAACACCTCCCCTACGCTGCCCTGGAGCGCCTCCGGGAACTCTCCCCGGCGGAATGGGTGCCCACCAAGGGGGTGGTGGAGCGCCTCCGCCTCAAGAAAACCCCCGAGGAGGTGGCGGCCATCCGGAAGGCCCAAGCCTTGGCGGAAGAGGCCTTGGCCCACGCCCTCTCCCTCTTGAGGCCAGGGGTGGAGGAGCGGGAGGTGGCCTTGGAGCTAGAGTTTTTCCTAAGGCGGCGGGGAGCGGAGGGCGTGGCCTTCCCCCCCATCGTGGCCTCGGGGGTGCGGGGGGCGCTTCCCCACGCTGGGGCCTCGGAAAAGCCCTTGAGGGCGGGCGAGCTCGTCACCTTGGACCTCGGGGCCAAGCTGGCGGGGTACCACTCGGACATGACCCGCACCTTCGCCCTGGGGAAGGTGGAGGGAGAGCTAAAGACCGCCTTCCAGGCGGTGCTTTCTGCCTTGGAAAGGGCCCTCGAGGCCCTAAAACCCGGCCGCACCGGCAAGGAGGTGGACGCCCTCGCCCGGGAGGAGCTTGGGCGGTACGGCCTGGACCGCTACTTCGTCCACTCCCTGGGGCACGGGGTGGGGCTTGCCGTGCACGAGGGGCCTAGCCTCTCCCCGTATACCGAGGACGTTCTGGAGCCCGGCATGGTGGTCACGGTGGAGCCCGGGGTCTACCTCCCGGGGCTGGGTGGGGTGCGGATTGAGGAGCTCGTCCTCATCACCGAGGACGGCATGGAGCTCCTTTCCCGCTTCCCCCGGGGATGGCAGGAGGTATAGGTGCGCCCCCTGGCCTTCTTCCTCTTTCTCGGGGTTAGCCTGGCCCAGACCTACACGGTCCAAAAGGGGGACACCCTCTTCCGCATCGCCAAGGCCCACGGCCTAAGCGTGGCGGAGCTTAAGCGCCTCAACGGCCTCTCCTCGGACCTCATCCACCCGGGGCAGGTGCTCCGGGTAAGCCCTAAGGAGGCCACCACCCCCGCCGGCCGCCCCTACCAAGAGGGCCTCGCCGTATGGTACGGCCCCGGCTTCCACGGCAAGCGCACGGCAAGCGGTGAAATCTACGATATGCACGCCCTCACCGCCGCTCACCCCACCCTTCCCTTCGGCACAAGGGTGCGGGTGACCAACCTCAAAAACGGGCGGAGCGTGGTGGTGCGCATCAACGACCGGGGGCCCTTTGGCGGCCGGTACATCATAGACCTCTCCTATGCCGCCGCCAAGGCCATCGGGGCCCTGTCCGCCACCCGGGTAAGGCTGGAGGTGCTCCCGTGAGGCGCTACGGGTTCCACCTCTCCATCGCCGGGAAGAAGGGTGTGGCGGGGGCGGTGGAGGAGGCCATGGCCTTGGGCCTTTCCTGCTTCCAGATCTTCGCCAAAAGCCCAAGGAGCTGGAAGACCCGTACCCTCTCCCCAAGCGAAGTGGAGGCCTTCCGGGCCCTCAAGGAGTTGGCGGACCTTCCCGCCGTGATCCACGCCTCCTACCTGGTCAACCTGGGGGCCGAGGGGGAGCTATGGGAAAAGAGCGTGATGAGCCTGGCGGACGACCTGGAAAAGGCCCGCCTCCTGGGAATTGAGTACGTGGTGGTCCACCCCAGCTCCGGGGACCCCAGGCGGGTGAAGGAAGGGGCGCTTAAGGCCCTCCGCCTGGCCGGGGTCAAGGACCGCCCCACCCTCCTCCTGGAAAACACCGCCGGGGGCGGGGAAAAGGTGGGGGCGCGCTTTGAAGACCTCGCCTGGCTCATCGCCGACACCCCCATGGGGGTCTGCCTGGACACTTGCCACGCCTTCGCCGCCGGGTACGACGTGAAGGGGGACCCCGCAGGGGTCCTCACCGCCTTGGACCAGGCGGTGGGCCTGGAGCGGGTGCTCGTGGTCCACCTGAACGACTCCGTGGGGGAGTTGGGAAGCCGCATAGACCACCACGCCCACCTCCTCCAGGGGAAAATCGGCGAAGGGCTCCAAGGGGTTTTCCTGGACCCCAGGCTAGAAGGCCGCCTTTTCGTCCTGGAAACCCCAAGAAGCCCAGAGGAGGACGCCTGGAACCTAAAGGTCCTCCGCGCCTGGCTAGAGGAGGCCCCCGCCCAAGAGGAGGCGCAGGGCGGAAACCGCCACCACCAGTAGCCCAAGCTTCCAGGCCCTATCCTCCCCTGAGAGCACCCCAAGCCCCGCCCCCAGGAGGGCCAAGGGGAGGACCATCCAGTTGAGCCAGCCCAGCAGGGGAAGGAGGGCGGGCAGAAGGAGAAGGAGCGCCAAGACCACCAGGACGAGGCTTAAGGTCCGCATGGGAAAAGTCTAACCAAAGAAAAACCCGAAAAACACCCTGCGGGCAAGGCGCAACACCTCCTGCACCGGGCCCCGAAGCACGGTGAGGAGGAGCAGAAAGGAAAGCCAGGCGTAGCTCTCCAGCCGCCAAAAGAGGGGGTGCCAGGAAAGGGGCAGGAGGCTTTGCAGGATCTTGGAGCCGTCCAAGGGCGGTATGGGCAGGAGGTTGAAGACCGCCAGGACCAGGTTGACGGAGCTGGCGTAGAAGAAGGCCACCGCCAACACCCCCACCGCCCCACCCCCCTCCCCCCGGAAGGCCAGGGCCACGGCCCAAGGGTCCACGGCATAAAGCCCCCGCACCAAGAGGGCGAAGAGAACGGCGAGGAGGAGGTTCAGGACAATCCCCGCCACGGAAACGGCGAAAAGGCCAAGCCGGTAGGTGCGGAAGGCTAAGGGGTTGACGGGCACAGGCTTCGCCCAGCCAAAACCCACCAGAAAGAGGAGCGCCGTACCCAAGGGGTCCAGGTGCTTTAGGGGGTTCAGGCTGAGGCGGCCCAAGCGCCTGGCGGTATCGTCCCCAAAGCGGAAGGCGGCGTAGGCGTGCCCCCACTCGTGGAGGGAAAGGCTAAAGAGCAAGGCGGCGAAGGCTAGCAAGAAGGCCAGGGGATCTTGCTGGAAGAGGGCGATCATAAACCCAGTAGCCGGTAAAGGCCCCCGAGAAGCCCGCTAAGCCCCTGGACCACCGCCCCCGTTACCCCCGTGTAGGAGAGGACCAAGAAAACGAGGATAAACCCCAAGGGCCCGTAGCTGGCGAGCTGGTCTAAAAACCGCCGGGCTTCCGGCCCGCCCACGGCGTAAAGGGCCTTGGCCCCGTCCAAGGGGGGCACGGGGAAGAGGTAGATGGCGGCGTGGAGGAGCATGAGGCGCTCCCCCACCAGGAAACCTTCGCCAAAGGGGTAAGGGAGGAAGCGGGAAAGGAGCCCATAGAGGAAGGCGGCCCCAAAGAAGCCCAAGGGCCCCATGAGGGCCACCAAGGCCCCCTTCCGCCCAGGAAGCCCCGTGGGCACGAAGCGGGGCCAGCCGAAGCCCAGGAGGACGAGAAGGACAAGCCCCAACGGCTCCAGGTGGACCCTGGGGTCCAGGGAGAGGAAGCCGTAGCGCCTGGGGGCCACCTCCCCGTAGCGGTCGGCGAGCCAGGCCTGGGCCAGGTTGTGGAGCATGAGGCCCAAGGCCCCCAAGAGGAAGGCCAAAACAAAAACGGGCGGATCGTTAAGGAGCGGAAAGAGTCCCATCCCCTATCAGTCTACGGGCCAGGGCCAGCTCCTCCTCAAAGGTCTTCACCTCGCCCCGGGCCCGGGCCTCCGCCACCCGGCGCAGGATCTCCCCCACCTTGGGGCCCGGTTTCAGGCCAAGCTCCAAGAGGTCCCGGCCCCGAAGGGTCCTGGGCCTTTCCAAAAGCCACGCTTCCCGCTCGGGGAAAAGGGCGAGGAAGGCGCTTCGCAAGGGCTCGTTGGCCAAGGCTTCCCGCTCCACCTCCTCCCCCCGCCGAACCCGCAGGAGGAGGGCAAGCCCCTCCCGAAGCCTCCGGGAAAGCCCAAGGGCCTGGGCCCGGGCCAGGGGGTCTTCCTGAAAGAAGAGGAGGACCAGAAGCCTCGCCTCTATGAGGAGGCGCTCGGGGTGGGGCCCCTCAGGGGGCTTGAGCCGGGCGAAGGGCTCCTTTGGAGGGAGGCTTAGGCCGTACAGGGGCCTTAGGGCGCCCAACCCCTCCAAGAGGGCCAGGGCCTGGTAAAAGGTGTCTTCCTCCAGGGTCAGAAGGAGCTCGTCCCGTAGGCGGCTTTGGCTCGCCGTCTTCAAGACCTCGGGGAGAAGGGCTGGGGGAAGGGCCTTTAGGGCCTCCTCGGCGAAGCGGAAGGAAAGCCGGGCCGCAAGGCGCGCCCCGCGGACGATGCGGCTTGGGTCCTCCACGAAGGAAAGGGGGTGGAGGGGGCGGAGGAGGCGGGCCTCGAGGTCCTTTAGCCCCCCGTAGGGGTCCAAAAGCTCCCGGGTGGCCAAGGAGAGGGCCATGGCGTTCACGGTGTAGTCCCGCCGCTCCAGGTCCTTGGCGATGGGGGCCGGGCGAACCTTGGGTAGCGCCCCGGGGAACGGGTAAACCTCCTCCCGGCTTTCCGCCAGGTCCACCACGAGGCCAAAGGGAAGCCGCACCCGCCCGGTGCCAAAGGCGTAGTGGAGGGAGAAGCTACCCCCAAAACGCTCCACCAAGAAGCGGGCCACCGCCTCCACCCGAACCCCCGGCTCCAGGACCACATCTATATCCGGCCCCGAGCGCAGCAAAAGGGCATCCCGCACCGCCCCGCCCACTAGGTAAAGGCCCTGGGGAAAGGCCTCCCTTAGGGCCTCCAGGACCCGCCTCGCCCCCTCGGGAAGGGCCTCCAAAATCCTCTCCCCCAGGGGCTTTTCCCCTAGGGGCCGCCTCCGGTAGAGGTCCGTGCGGGTGAAGATGCCAAGAAGCCGCCACCCTTCCCCCACCCGTTCCCCCACCAACACCCGCCCTCCCCCTTCCTTCAGGTGATGCTCCACCTGGGAAAGGGGCGTCCTCGGGGGGAGGACCACCGCCCGGGCCAAAAACCCCTCCACGGGGTGGTCCCCAAGGCCCAGCCGCTCCGCCTTCTTCAGGTCCCGCCGCCGGGCCAAGCCCAAGACCCTCACCCCTTCCCCCTCGGGCACCACCACGGGCATGGCCCCGTAGCCCCTTTCCTCCAGGGTGCGGAGGGCCTCCCGCACCGAGGTGGGGGCCAGGGTTTCCACGGGGGCCGTCATGGCCTCCTCTAGGGTGGGCTCGGGCTCCAGGTGGCGGGGAAGGCTTTGGAGGAGGCGCCGCACCGCCCCCTTAACCCCCCGCACCCGGGCAAAGGCCGCCCGGGGATGCCCCCCACCCCCCACCTCCCCCAGCCAGCGGCCCACGTCCAGCCGGGACTTGCTCCGGGCGATGAGCAGGGTTTCCCGCCCCAGGCGGAGGACCAGGAGCACCCCGTCCGCCTCGTGGAGGTCCAAGAGGGTGTGGGCCAAAGGGGCAAGGGCGGGCACGTACCCCTCCTCCTTGGCCTCGGCGAGGAGGAGGCGGAAGCCCTCCCGCTCCAACACGCGGGCGCTCCTTAAGAGCGCCCTCAGCACGCTCCGGGCCTCCTCGGAGAGGTGGGGCCTGACCCACTCCCTCACCCGCCAAGCCTCCGCCCCCATCTCCAGGAGAAGGCGGCCCGCCTCCAGATCCATGGGGGTGGTGGAGGGGAAGCTAAACCCCCCCGTGTCCTCCCACACCCCGGCGTAGGCCAAGGTGGCCTCCAAGGGGGTGAGGCCAAGCCCCCTTTCCAGGAGGAGGGGAAGGAGAAGGCTCACCGTGGCCCCCACCGCCGCCACCCTTCCCCCCACGGCGGGCACGTCCCCGGGAGCCTTGGGGTGGTGGTCAAAGACGAGGAAGGGCACCCTCCCCACCAGGGCCCTAAAGGGGCCGATGCGCTCGGGGCGGGCGTTGTCCACCAGGACCACCTCGGACACCTTGTCCAAGGGGATCTCGGCGGCGGAAACCAGGTCCAGCCGGTCCTCCAAAAGGGGGGCGAGGTCCTTTAGGGGCCCCTCGAGGCCCCCCACCAGGGCAAGGACGCTTCCCGGGAAGAGCTTCCCCGCCAGGACCATGGAGCCCAAGGCGTCAAAGTCCAGGTTCTCGTGGGCCACCACCACCCGCACGTCCTAAGATTACTTGACGATGGGAATGGGCCTTGGTAGACTCAAGGTCGGCACTTGGAGAGGTGCCCGAGTGGCTGAAGGGACACGACTGGAAATCGTGTAGGCGGGCTTAAACCTGCCTCGCGGGTTCGAATCCCGCCCTCTCCGCCAAAGACCCCGGCCAAAGGGCCGGGGCTTTCAGCTCCATTCCCTCGCTCAAAAGGCCCGCACCGCCACGCCCTCCGCCTCCAAGGCCTCCCGCACCGCCCGCGCCACCTGGGGGGCGTTGGGGTTGTCCCCGTGGATGCACAGGGTGTCGGCCCGCACCGAAACCTCTCCCCCGTCCAGGGCCTCCACCTTGCCCTCCAGGACCATGCGCACCGCCCGGCGGGCCGCCTCCTTAGGGTCGGTGATCCAGGAACCGGGGAGGGATCGGGGGGCAAGCTGGCCGTTTTTCAGGTAAGCCCGCTCGGGGAAGGCCTCGAGGACCACCCTAAGCCCCGCCCGCCTCGCCTCCTCCTCGTAGACCGTGCCGGGGAGGACCACCAGGGGAAGCCCCGGGTCAAAGGCCTTCACCGCCTCGGCGATGGCCCGGGCCGTTTCCCGGTCCCGGCAGGCCTTGAGGTAAAGGGCCCCGTGGGGCTTCACGTGGTGCAGGGGAAGGCCTTCCGCCCGCAGGAAGGCGTAAAGGGCCCCTGTCTGGTAGAGGACGTCGGCATAGACCTCTTCGGGGCTTAGGGCCATATCCCGGCGGCCGAAGCCCACCAGGTCGGGAAAGCCGGGGTGGGCCCCCACCGCCACCCCGTGGGCCTTGGCCAGGGCCACCGCCTCCCGCATGCGGTTCGGGCTTCCCCCGTGGAAGCCGCAAGCCAGGTTCACCGAGGTCACCAAGGGGAAAAGCTCCCGGTCGTGCCCGTAGGTGTAGACCCCGTAGGACTCCCCCGCATCCGCATTCAGGTCCACCCAACCCGCCATGCCCTTAGCCTATCAGGGAGGGTAGCCAAGCCCCGCCAACACCGCCTTCACCCGCTCCGCCCAAAGGTCCTCTCGGCCGTAGACCGCCTGGACCCGCTCAAAAGCCTTGGGTTCCAGGGGGACCAGGGCCAAAAGGGCGTGGAAGGGCTGGAGAAGCCCCAGGGGAAGCCCGCCCCCGGCGTAAAGGAGGAGGTCCGACCTGAAGGCCAAGGCCTCCACCTCTTCCCGCCTCAAGGCCACGTGCCCCCGGGCCCTTTGGGGCAGGCGGGCGAGGAAGGCGTCCCCTTCGGCGAAGCTTGGGGCGGCCACGGAAACCTGGGCCAAGGGGCGGAGGAAAGGGGCCAAGGAAGGGCGCAAGGGGCCGAGCCAAAGCCCCTTGGCCCCCGGGAAGCGGGCGGAGAGCAAGCGCTCCAGGGCCACCCCTTCCGTGTACTGGCCCCAAAGCCCCCCCATCCCCACCGCCACCAGGTCCACCAGGCCCGCCTCCTCCGCCTCCGCCTCGAGGCGCACCCCCTCCGGCGGGGAAACCCCCTCCGCCAGGACCATCCCGGCAAAACCCAGGGGCAGGAGGCAGGGCAAAAGCTCCCACGGCCTTTCCGCCTCCATGGGGTAGGGGAAGAGGGGAAGGCGCAGGGACACCACCTCGGCCACCAAGGGGTCAAAAAAGGCCGCATCCCCCCGGTGGAGGAAGGCCAGGGGGCGGGTCCTGTGGTAGGGGGGCCACACGGGCTACCTCCTAGGCGGGGCGCAGGTCGGCGTACTTGAGGGAAAGGCGCTTGAGCCCCACCCCCTCAAAGTGCACCGTCACCTCGTCCCCCATGGCCGCCACCACCACCCCGGGCCCAAACCGGGGGTGGACCACCTTTTCCCCGCCCTTGTAGGCCCCGGGCTTGGGCCGGTGGGGGGGCGGGACGGGCTTGGGGTTCCGGTAGGGGTCGTACACCTGGTAAAGGCTTTCCTCCACCTCCTCCAGGAAGCGGCTTGGCCTTGAGGCCTCCGTGCGGCCATAGACCTCCCGCTCCTCGGCGTAGGAGAGGTAAAGCCTTTCCTGGGCCCGGGTAACCCCCACGTAGAAGAGGCGGCGCTCCTCCTCCAAGCCCTCCAAGGTGTTCAAGGAGTTCCGGTGGGGCAGAAGCCCCTCCTCCACCCCCACCAGGAAGACCACGGGGAACTCCAGGCCCTTGGCGTTGTGGAGCGTCATGAGGGAGACCTTCCCCTCCGCCTCCCCCGGCTCCTCCGCCCGGGCCGTCAGGGCCACCTTGTCCAGGAATTCCATGAGGCTATCCGCCTCCTTGGCCGCCCTAAGAAGCTCCTCCACGTTCTCCAGGCGGTCCTCGTGGTCCTCGGGGTAGGCCTCCTTGAGGTAGGCGGGGTAGTCGGTGGCGAGGAGGAGGTGGCGGAAAAAGGCCTCCGCCGGGCCAAAGGCCAGGTCCATGAGCTCCTCCATGAGGGCCACGAAGTGGCGCACGGGCTCGGGGCGGGCCAAGACCCCTTCCGCCGCCCTCAGGGCCTCAAAGAGGGGAAGCCCCTTTTCCTGGGCCAGGCGGGCCACCTTTTCCACCGTGGCGGGGCCGATGCCCCGGGGCGGGGTGTTCAGGATGCGCTTCAGGCTCACGCTGTCCAAGGGGTTGAGGGCCAGGCGGGCGTAGGCCAGGAGGTCCTTCACCTCCGCCCGCTCAAAGAAGCCCACCCCCCCCACCACCCGCGCCCCCACCCCCCGGCTCGCCAGGGCCTGCTCCAGGAGGCGGCTTTGGGCGTTGGTGCGGTAGAGGACGGCGATGCGGTCAAACGGGGGTCCCAGGCGCAGGATCTCCTCGGCCACGAAGCGGGCCTCCTCCCGGGCGTCCTGGGCGCGGAAAAGCCGCACGGGCTCCCCGCCCCGCTTCACCGGCCTTAGGGTCTTCTCCAGGCGCAGGGCGTTCTTGACGATGACGGCGTTGGCGAAGCGCAGGATGGCCTCCGTGGAGCGGTAGTTCTCCTCCAGGCGGTACACCTTGGCCCCCGGGAAGTCCTCCGTGAACTGGAGGATATTCTTGATGTCCGCCGCCCGGAAGGAGTAGATGCCCTGGTCCGGGTCCCCCACCGCCATGAGGTTGGCCTCCTCCCCGGCCAGGAGCTTGGTGAAGCGGTACTGCACCGGGTTCGTGTCCTGGTACTCGTCCACGTGGATAAAAAGGGCCCTCTTCCGCACCCGCTTGAGCACCTCTTGGTCCTCCTCCAAAAGCCTCTGGGCGTAAAGGAGGATGTCCCCAAAGTCCAAGGCCCCTTGGGCCTTAAGGGCCTCCTGGTAGCGGAGAAGGACGTCTTTTAGCTTCCCCCGGGAAAGCCCGGCGTAGTACTCGGGAAGCTCGGAAAGGAGGGCCTCCGGGGCCTCCCCTCGGTTCTTGGCCCGGTCCAAGAGGGCCTTGATGGGCCCCGGCTTGGCGGAGAGGCCAAGCTCCTTCAGGACCTCCTTGAGGAGGGCCGTCTGGTCGTCCTCGTCGTAGACCACGAAGCCGGGTTTTAGGCCCACCCGCTCCCCGTAGACGCGGAGGATGCGCAAAGCGGCGGCGTGGAAGGTGGAAACCCAGACCTCCCCCGCCCCCTTCACCATGCCCTTAAGCCGCTCCCGCATTTCCTCCGCCGCCTTGTTGGTGAAGGTCACCGCCAGGATCTCCGTGGGGAAGACCCCCCGGTGGGCGATGAGGTAGGCCACCCGGTGGACCACGGTGCGGGTCTTGCCGCTACCCGCCCCCGCCACCACCAAGGCGGGGCCTTGGAAGTGGAGGACCGCCTGGCGCTGGGCCTCGTTAAGGGAGGAGAGGAGGGCCTCGTCCACGGGGTGGAGTCTACCACGGGGTAGACTTGGGAACATGGAGCTTCGTCCCACCCAAGAAGGCTTCCTCGGCGAGCTGGCCAAGGATTTCACCTTCGCCGCCTTAGGGCGCCTGGCGGCGGGGTTTGGCGAGCGCCTGAAGGAAGAGGGCATGGGGCGGGTGGTGGTGGGCTACGATGCCCGCTTCCTGGCCCGGGAGATGGCGGAGGAGGCGGCGGGGGTGCTTGCGGCAATGGGCCTCGAGGCCTTCCTCCTCTCCGGGCCTTCCCCCCTTCCCCTCTTTGGCTTCGCCCTGGAGAGGCAGGAGGCGGCGGGGCTTTACCTCACGGCGGGGCGGAGGTCCGCCCGCTTCCAAGGGGTCAAGCTCCGCCTTTTCCCCGGGAGGCCCCTTCCCGGGGAAGCGGTGCCCTTCCTGGACCCCCCGGCCACCCGGGGAAGCTTCGTCCCCTTGGACGTGAAGCGGGCCTACCTGGAGCACCTGGCGCAAAGCGCCGGAGAGGTGCCCAAGAAGAAGGGCGTGGTCTATCTGGACGCCATGGGGGGAGCGGGGGGCGGGGTCCTGCCCGGGGTGTGGAAGCGTTTGGGCCTCGAGGCCGAACTCCGGGAAATCCACCCCCTCCCCCACCCCCTCTTCTACGGGGTGGACCCGGACCCAAAGCCGGAGAACCTAAAGACCCTTCAGGTCCTCCTCAAGGCCCAAGAGCCCCCCACCCTGGGCCTGGCCCTGGACGGGGACGCCTGCCGGCTTAGGGTCTACCTCCCCGGGGGGGAGCCCTTGGGGGACGAGGCCCTTTTGGGCCACCTGAAGGAAGCCCTGGGCGGCCAAGGGGTGGAAGGGGACGGGGAAGGGGGCTTCCGCTTCCCCTGGCACCTGAAGGAGCAAGACCCCTTCCTCGCCGCCCTCCTCCTCCTGGGGGTCCTCCTATGAGGGAAATCCTGCCCGGGGTCTATTTGCTCCCCGTCCCCATCCCGTACCCCCTGAAGACGGTGAACCTCTACCTCCTGAAGGGAAAGGGAGAGGTGGCCCTGGTGGACACCGCCCTGGCCACCCGCACCGCTCAAGGGAGCCTGGAGCTTTACCTGGCGGAGCTTGGGCTTTGTTTCCAGGACGTGAAAACCGTCCTCCTCACCCACCACCACCCGGACCACTATGGGCTTGCGGGCTTCTTTGAGGGCCTAGGGGCGAGGGTCTTTCTGCACGCGGAGGAGCTAGGCCGGGGCCACCGCTTCTGGCTCACCCCCGAGGCCTTTGAGGAGGCCTCCTGGCGGCTTTTCCTGGACCACGGCACCCCCGAGGAGGCCCTTTTGGGCATCCGGGAAACCATGGCCAAGACCCGCGAACGGGTCCACCCGCCCAAGGCGCCCCTGGCCCTCGAGGACGGGGCGGTCCTGGAGGTGGCGGGGAGGCGGCTTCGGGTCCTCTGGACCCCCGGCCACGCCGATGGGCACGTGGCCTTTTACCTGGAGGAGGAAGGGGTCCTCCTGGCGGGGGACGCCCTTTTGGACCACGTCTCCCCCAACGTGGGCCTTTGGGCCTACACCCGGGAAAACCCCCTCGAGGACTTCCTAAGCTCCCTGAAGCGCCTGGCCGGGCTCCCCGCCCAGGTGGCCTACGCCGGGCACTTTGGCCCCATCCGGGACATCGGAAAGCGGGCACAAGCGCTTCTCGCCCACCACGAGGAGCGCCTCCAAGCCCTCCTCACGCACCTGGAAAGCCCCAAAACCGCCTGGGAGCTCTCCCTCCTCCTCTTCCCCCAGGACCTGGACGCCGCCGGGCGCCGCTTCGCCTTCGCCGAAACCCTCGCCCACCTGGAGTACCTGCGAAAGGAGGGAGCGGTGGGGCGGGAAGGCCCCCCGTACCGCTACTTCCGGGCCTAACGCCCCTTGCCCCGGCGAGGGCCGGGCGGTAAACTTTGACCCGGTTCAAGGAGGTGCCATGCATCCTTGGTACGCACACTACGATCCCGGGGTCCCCAAAGAGGCCCCCACGCCCCGGCTTCTGACCGAGGCCCTGCGGGAAAACGCCCGCCGCTACCCCAAGAAGGTGGCCTTGGAGTTCCTGGGGCGAAGTCTTACCTACGCCGCCCTCTTTCGCCAGGTGGAGGCCTTCGCCAAAGGGCTCCAAGAGGCGGGGCTTGAGCCAGGGGACCGGGTAGCCATCATGCTCCCCAACTCCCCCCAGTTCGTGGTGGCCTTCTTCGGCACCCTCTTGGCGGGGGGGGTGGCGGTGAACACCAACCCCATGTACACGCCTAGGGAGCTAAGCCACCAGCTTCGGGACTCGGGGGCCAAGGCCCTGGTCATCCTGGACCAGCTCCTTCCCCGCTACCAAGAGGTGAAGGAGGAAGTCCCCGTGCGCATCCTGGTGCGCACGGGCATCCAGGACTACCTTCCCTTCCCCAAGAACCTCCTCTACCCCCTCATGCTCAAGCGCAAGGGGCAGTGGCCCAAGACCCTCGAGGGCATCCCCTGGCGGCGCTTCCTCAAGCCCGGCACCCCTAGCCCCGTGCCCCTGAGCCTGGACGACCTGGCCCTTTTGCAGTACACCGGGGGCACCACCGGGGTGGCCAAGGGGGCCATGCTCACCCACCGCAACCTCTCCTCCAACGCCCTGCAGGTGCGGTCATGGATCCCCGACTTCCGGGAGGGGGGAGAGGTGGTTCTGGGAGCCATCCCCTTCTTCCACGTCTACGGCATGACCGTGGCCATGAACCTGGCCCTCCTGGGGGCGGCCAAACTGGTCCTCCTTCCCCGCCCCGAGATCGGGCCCATCGTGGAGGCCATTGAGAAGCACGGGGTCACCCTCTTCCCCGGGGTGCCCACCCTGTACGTGGCCTTCAACAACTTCCCCGGGATTGAGAAGCGCAACCTAAGGAGCGTCCGGGCCTGCATCTCCGGCTCCGCCCCCCTGCCCCTCGAGGTGGCGGAGCGGTTTGAGGCCCTCACCGGGGCCAAGCTGGTGGAGGGGTACGGGCTGACCGAGGCGAGCCCCGTCACCCACTGCAACCCCCTCCACGGCCCAAGAAAGCTCGGGAGCGTGGGCCTTCCCTTCCCCGGGGTGGAGGCCAAGGTGGTGGACGAGGAGGGGAAGGAAGTGCCCTTGGGCGAGGTGGGGGAGCTCATCGTCAAGGGCCCCAACGTCATGAAAGGCTACTGGAACCGCCCCGAGGAAACCCAAAAGGCCCTCAAGGACGGCTGGCTCTACACCGGCGACATGGCCCGCATGGACGAGGACGGCTACTTCTACATCGTGGACCGCAAAAAGGACATGATCATCGCCGGCGGCTACAACATCTACCCCCGCGAGGTGGAAGAGGTCCTCTACACCCACGAGGCCGTCCAGGAGGCCGCCGTGGTGGGCGTCCCCGACCCCTACCGCGGGGAAACCGTGGCCGCCTTCCTCGTCCTCAAGCCCGAGTACCGGGGCAAGGTGACGGAAAAGGACATTGAGGCCTTCTGCCGCCAACACCTGGCCGCTTACAAGGTGCCCCGCATCATTGTCTTCCGGGAAAGCCTCCCCAAGTCCAGCGTGGGGAAGATCCTGAAGCGGGAGCTCACCAAAGCGCTCGGGCCAAGGCGGTAGGATAGCCCCATGGGCAAGGTTTACAAGAAGGTGGAGCTGGTGGGGACGAGCCAGGAGAGCCTCGAGGGGGCCATCCAAACCGCCCTAGAGCGGGCGCAGAAGACCCTCCGGCACCTGGACTGGTTTGAGGTCAAGGAAATCCGGGGGACCATCGGCCCGGAGGGGGTGAAGGAGTACCAGGTGGTGCTGGAAGTGGGGTTCCGCTTGGAGGAGTAATCGCTTCTGCGCCCAAAGCTCACACCCCTTTACAAATCCTCGCTCAAGAGATATGCTAAGGGCAAGGGGGTGAAGGGGTATGAGCGCCACCGGTCTGGAGGTCTTTGACACCACCCTCCACAAGACCCACACCTGGCTCAAGGCCATCATGGAGGAGCTGGGCACGGAGGACCGCCACCGGGCCTACATGGCCCTCCGGGCCGTCCTCCACGCCCTCCGGGACCGCTTGCCCGTGGAGGAGGTAGCCCAGCTCGGGGCGCAGCTCCCCATGCTCATCCGGGGCATCTACTACGAGGGCTGGGACCCCACGGGCAAGCCCCTAAAGGAGCGGCACAAGGAGGCGTTCCTGGCCCACGTGGCCCGGGAGCTCAAGACCCCATCCGGCCCGGCGGTGGACCCCGAAAGGGCGGTGAAGGCGGTGTTCAAGGTCTTGGGGCAGAGGGTGGCCGAAGGGGAGATAGCAGACGTCCGCCAGCTCCTTCCCAAGGAGCTAAGGGGGCTCTGGCCCGAGGGCTAGGGAAGCCCCCCAGGCGGGGGGGTTAGTCCAGGACGAAGCGGTCCTCGGTTTCGTGCAGGCGCACCCGGTGGACGATCCGCTGGTCCTGGGCCCCATTGGGCTCGGTCATGGCCACCACGGTTACGTAGGGGCGCAAGGGGCTCCGCAAGACCTTCTTGGTGAGGGTTTCCTCCACCTGGAAGATGCCCGCGGAGTTGTTCATGGTCACCTGGATCTCCACCGGGACCTTCTCGCCCTTAAGGATGCGCACCTCGTCCACCGCCAGGGCGCTGATGGAGTGGATGTCAATGCTCCCCAGGGCGAAGGCCTTCCGCCCCCGGCCCTTGGTGATGTCCGTGCCGTCCGCCACGGCGGTGATGCCCGCCTCTATGGTGAGGGGCTCGGGGGAGAGGTCGTGGCTGTAGATGCTATGGAGCATCAGGGCCCTTAAGGCGGTGCGTTGCTCGGGGTCTGGGTAGATCTTTTCCAGGATGCGGTTCAGGATGGGCAGGGCCAAGGAAACCCCGAAGGCCTCGTGGTGGTCCCGGTGCACCTGGTTGCCCAGGTCGTGGAGCATGGTGGAGAGGAGGACCACCACATAAGCGTCCTCCAGCTCCCCCGCCCCGGACTCGAGGGTGTCCAGGCGCACCCCCGCCTCCGCCAAGAGGCCCAGGATGGCCACGCTGGCCGCCCCGGTGAGGAGGGCATGGACCCGGCCGTGGTCGTTGTAGCCCAGCTTGCGCATGGTGATGTAGTTGGCCATGTTCCAGCCAGCCCGGGCCTCGGGATCTTGGATCAAGAGCTCGTACGCCCTAAGCGCCTTGGGGAAAGGCCTGAGGCGCTCCCGGATGGCCTGGTCGGCCTCGGCGTAGAGCTTGGCCTTGGGGCTAGCTACGTGGACCACGCGTTCTCCCGTCATGCGCACCCCTCACCTTACACCGGGCCCTGCAAAAGGAAAGGGGCTCACTCCCCTTTGAACTCCGGCGCCCGCTTTTCCAGGAAAGCCCGCACCCCCTCCTTCATGTCCTCCGTGGCGGCGGCGTAGCCGAAGAGGTCCGCCTCAATCTCCAAGGCCTCCGCCAGGTCCAGCCCCTCGCCCCGCACCACGCTCTCCTTGGCCAGGGCCAGGGCGATGGGGGCGTTTTTCAGGATCTTCTGGGCGAGCTTCTTGGCCTCTTCCAGGGCGTCCTCCCCCACCCGGTTCACCAAGCCCAAAAGGAGCGCCTCCTCCGCCTCCACGTGCCGCCCGGTGAAGATGAGGTCCAAGGCCCGCCCCCGGCCGATGAGCCGGGGCAGGCGCTGGGTGCCGCCAAAGCCGGGGATGAGCCCCAAGCCCACCTCGGGAAGGCCCAGCTTGGCCCCCTTGGCCGCCACCCGCAGGTCGCAGGCCAGGGCGAGCTCCAGCCCGCCGCCCAAGGCGTACCCGTGGATGGCGGCGATGGTGGGGATGGGCAAGGCGGCGATCTCGGCGAAGACCTGCTGGCCCAAAAGGGCGTACTCCCGGGCCATGAAGGGGTCTTTAAGGGCGGCGATCTCCTTGAGGTCCGCCCCAGCGGCAAACGCCCTCCCCTCCCCCGTGAAGATGGCCACCCGGGCCTCGGGATCCTGGTGGATGACCTCCGCCACCTGGGCGAGCTCCTCCAGGACCTCCCGGGATAGGGCGTTGAGGGCCTCGGGCCGCCTTAGGGTCACCAGGGCGATGTTCCCCTCCACCTCGTAGGAGAGGTGCTGGAACTCGGGGATTTCCAGGATGAACTCGTGCTCGTGTTCGTGCTCCATGCTACACCTCCAGCAGGGCCAATAAGGCCACCTCCACCATACGCCTTATCCCCTCCTGGAGCACCTCGGGCGGGGCGAGTTCGGGGTCGCCGATCCGGTTGGAAACCGCAAGGATGGCCCCCGCCTTCACCCCCCGCATCCGGCCCAGGAGGAAGAGGGCGCTCGCCTCCATCTCAAAGGCCAGGACCCCAAAACGGCTCCATGCGCGGGCCGCCTCGGGGGTGGTGGCGTAAAAGGCGTCCTCGGTGGCCACCAGGCCCACGTGGTGGGGGTAGCCCCGCTCCGCCGCCTTCGCCCAAAGGGCGCGGAAGAGGGAAGGGTCGGGAACGGGGGCGTAGGGAAGTCCCCCAAGGTACTGGCGGGTGGCCCCGTCCAAGGGCACCGCCCCCTGGGCGATGACCAGGTCCCCAGGGGCCAGGGCCCCGTCCACCGCCCCGCAGGTACCCACCCGGAGGAGGACCCGGGCCCCAAGCTGGATGAGCTCCTCCGCCACGATGCTGGCGGAGGGAGCCCCCATCCCCGTGGTCTGCACGGAAACGGGCACCCCACGGTAGCGCCCGGTGTAGCCCAGAAGCCCCCGGTGGGTGTTGTAGGTCACCGGATCTTCCAAAAACGTCTTGGCGATCCACTCCGCCCGGCCCGGGTCCCCGGGAAGGAGCACCCGTTCCGCCACATCCCCGGGTTTGCCCCGCACGTGGATGGGACTCATACCGCCTAAGGATACTACAGCCTGAGGGCCGGAAGCCCTTCCACCAAGGTCTCGTCGTGGGTGGCGAGGACCAGGGCCGCCCCCACCTCCCCCGCCAAGGCGCGCATGAGGGCCAGGACCTCCCGGGCCTGGTGGCGGTCCAGGCTCGCCGTGGGCTCGTCCGCCAGGAGGAGCCTGGGCCTGAGGTAAAGGGCCCGGGCCACCGCCACCCGTTGCCGTTCGCCCCCGGAAAGCCGCTGCGGCAGGAAGTGGGCCCGCGCCCCAAGCCCTAGGCGCTCCAAGAGGAAAAGGCCCCAGGCCCGGTCCACCCGTCCCGCCAAGTACCCGGGGGCCAGGACGTTCTCCAAGGCGGTGAGTTCGGGGAAGAGGAAGTGGTGCTGGAAGACGAGGCCCAAAAAGCAGAGCCTGCGCCGGGCCAGGACCTCTTCCTTTAGTCCCCGGATGGGCGTCCCTTCCCAGAACACCTCCCCCTCCTGCAAAGGAAGAAGCCCCGCAAGGAGGTGGAGGAGGGTGGTCTTGCCGCTTCCCGAAGGCCCCAGCACGGCGAGGGCCTCCCCAGGCCCTAGCCGCAAGGAAAGCCCCCGGAAGAGGGGGCCGTTGGCGTAGGCGAAGCCGAGGTCTTGGGCCTCGAGGACCGGGCGCACCCTCTCATCCTCTAGGCAAAAGATGAAGCCTCGGTTAGAGTAGGACCGATGCGGGGAAGCCCCTTGTTCCAGGACCTGGCCCCGGAGGAGGTGGAGCTCGCCCTTTCCTACTTCCAGCCCCTCTTCTTCCCCAAGGGGAAGGCCATCTTCCAGCAGGGGGACCTGGGCCAGGCCCTTTACCTGGTGGAGGCGGGGCGGGTGCGGCTCTACCGCACCCACCTGGGCGGGCAGGAGAAGACCCTGGGCTTCCTGGGCCCCGGGGAGGTCTTCGGGGAGATGAGCCTCCTGGACCAAGGGGAAAGGAGCGCCAGCGCCGAGGCCGAGGAGGACGCCCACCTCCTCGCCCTCTACCGGGAAAGCTACCTGGCCCTCATCCGCCGCCTGCCCCTCCTGGCCCACAACCTCGCCCGCATCCTGGCCCGGCGCCTGAGGGAGCTCAACGTGGAGATGGACCTCCTGGCCTTTGAGGAGGCGCAAAGCCGGGTGGCCTACGCCCTCCTCAAGCTCCACCGCCAGGGGCATGGCCCCCGGTTCCGCCTGCGCCACCAGGACCTGGCGGCCCTGGCGGGGGCGAGCCGGGAAACGGTGACCCGGGTCCTGCACGACCTAAAGGAAAAGGGCGTCCTCGCCTTGGCCCCGGGGGAGGTGGAGGTGCGGGACTTTCGGCTTCTGGAAGAGGTGGCCTTCGGCCTGGTCTAAGGGAGGTGCGCCTTGCGCCTAAGGGTGGACGTGCTTCCGAGCGAAGGGGCGGTGTACCCCGATGTGGTCCTGGTGGTGGACGTGATCCGGGCCACCACCACCGCCGCCTGCCTCCTGGAGGCGGGG
The DNA here is from genome assembly GCF_021462505.1 of Thermus brockianus. Taxonomy (GTDB): domain Bacteria; phylum Deinococcota; class Deinococci; order Deinococcales; family Thermaceae; genus Thermus; species Thermus hydrothermalis. The sequence continues at coordinate 207,329 of NZ_JAKEDV010000002.1, read as the reverse complement.
GCGGAGGCCTTGTACCTGGTGGATAGCCTCGAGGCCGCCCGGGCCTTCAAGGACGAGGACGTGGTCCTGGCGGGGGAGGTGGGGGGGCTAAAGCCCCCGGGGTTTGACCTGGGGAACTCCCCCCGGGAGGCCCTCGAGGCCCCCGTGGGGGGCAAGGTGGTGGTGATGAGCACCACCAACGGCACCAAGGCGGCCCACGCCGCCGCCAAGACCGGCAAGCACGTCCTCCTGGCCTCCCTCTACAACGCCCACGCCGCCGCCCGGCTTGCGCGGGAGCTCGCCACGGAGGAGGTGGCCATCCTCTGCGCCGGCAAGGAGGGGCGGGCCGGGCTGGACGACCTCTACACCGCCGGGGTCTTGGCGGAGTACCTGGGCCTTCTGGGCGAGGTGGAGCCCGAGGACGGGGCCCGCATCGCCCTGGCCGTCAAGCGGGCCTACCAGGACCCCTTGGAGGCCCTAAGCCTCTCCGCCGCCGCCCAGGCCCTCAAGGGGGTGGGCCTGGAGGGGGACGTCCCCTTCGCCGCCCAGGTGGCCAAGAGCGCCGCCGTGCCCATCCTCTCTGGGCGGGTGGGGGACGCCCTCATCTTCAAGCGGGCCTACTGAAGGCCCTCCTCCGCCAAGAGCTCGTGAAAGCGCCTTATGGCGGCGATGCCCTTTTCCAGGTTGAGGAGGTCAAACTTCTCGTTGGGGGCGTGCAGGTTATCGTCGTTGAGCCCTAGGCCCAAGAGGACGATGGGGGCCTTAAGGGCCTCTTGGAGTTCCGCCACCACGGGGATGGTCCCCCCTTCCCGGGCGTAGACCGGGGGCTTGCCCCAGACCTCCTCCAGGGCCCTGGCCATGAGGCGCATGGGGGGGCTATGGGGGTCGGTGAGGACGGGCTTACCCCCGTGGAGGCGTTTCAGGGAAAGGCGGTAGCCAGGGGGAAGGATCTCCCTCAGGTAGGCCTCGGTGAGCTCGGCCACCTCCTCGGGGTCCTGGTCCGGCACCAGGCGCATGGAAAGCTTCAGGCCCGCCTCGGCGGGAATCACGGTCTTGGAGCCCTCCCCCTGGTAGCCCCCATACACCCCGTTCGGGTCCAGGGTGGGCCTCGCCCAAAGCCGCTCCAAGGGGGCGTAGCCCTCTTCTCCCGGCAGGTGGTCCACCCCAAGCTCCCGCTTCAGGGCCTCCTCGTCCAAAGGGGGCCAAAGCCTTTTCTCCTCCTCGGCAACGGGCCGCACCCTATCGTAGAAGCCGGGAATGAGGACCTTCCCCGTCTTCTCGTCCTTAAGCCGGGCGAGGAGCCAGCCCAGGGCCTGGATGGGGTTCGGGGCCACCCCCCCGAAGGCCCCGGAGTGCAGGTCCCGCCTGGCCCCTTGAAGGCGCACCTCCAGGTAGCAAAGCCCCCTTAGGCCGTAGGTGAGGGTAGGGGTTTCGGGGGCGAACATGGCCCCGTCGGAGACGAGGACCACGTCCGCCCGGAGCCTCTCCCGGTTTTCCCGCACGAAGGGGAGGAGGTGGGGGCTTCCGATCTCCTCTTCTCCCTCCACCAAGAACTTGACGTTCACCCGCGCCGCCAAGCCCTCCAGGGCGGCCACGTGGGCCCAAAGCTGCCCCTTGTCGTCGGAGGCACCCCGGGCGTAGATCCGCCCCTCCCGCACCACCGGGGAAAAGGGCGGGGTTTCCCAAAGCTCCAGGGGATCGGGGGGCTGGACGTCGTAGTGGCCGTAGACCAAGACCGTGGGGGCCTTTTCGTCCAGGAGGCGCTCGGCGTAGAGGATGGGGTGGAGGGGCGTTTCCGAAAGCTCGGCGCGGAAGCCTAAGGCCTCGAGGCGGTCCTTAAGCCAAAGGGCCGCCCGGCGCACGTCCTCCTTGTGGGCGGGGTCGGTGGATACGGAGGGGATGGAAAGGAACTCCAAAAGGGGCGCTAGCGTCTTCACGCCCCCATGCTACCCTCTTCCGCCAAGGCCTTGCCCTCTTCCAGGAGGAGAAGCTTAAGCCTTGCCACCTCGGCCTCAAAGCGGGCCTGCAGGGCCTCGAGCTCAGCCCTGAGCCGCATGATCTCCTCCACCCCCGCCAGGTTCACCCCCAACTCCTGCGTCAGGCGGCGGATCTCCCTTAACTTCTCAATGTCCCGCTCCGAGTAAAGCCGCGTCTTCCCACCAGACCGCTTCGGCTTGATGAGCCCCTTCCGCTCGTAAAGCCTTAGCGTCTGCGGGTGCATCTCCACCAGCTCCGCCGCCACCGAAATCACATAGACCGGGCGGTCCTTGTCCGTGACCCTGTCCATGGTCTTTAGCTCCTCCCGCTAAACCCTACTAACCCTTCTCATTATACGCCCCCTGAAAACCCTAGGCGCAACGAAGCGCGCTTGGCCGCCGCCATCACCCGGGGGGCGAGGAGCCTGGCCGCCTCCAGGGAAAGCCGGCTCGCCGGGGCGGAGAGGGAGATGGCCGCCACCACCTGCCCTGAAGGGCCGAAGACAGGGGCGGCCACGCACCGCACCCCCAGCTCCTTCTCCTCGTTGTCCAGGGCGTACCCTTGGGCCCGCACCTCCCCTAGCTCCTCCAAGAGCTCTTCCAGGCGGGTCTTGGTGTGGGGGGTGAAGGGGGTAAGGCGCAGGCCCTCCGGCACCCCCCTATAGGCCAAGAAGACCTTCCCCACCCCGGTGGCATGGAGGGGGGCCCGGCTACCGGGAGCGGTGAAGAGGCGCACCAGTTGCCTCCCCTCCACCTGGTCCAGGTACAGGGCCTCCTGCTCCCAGGGCACCGCCAGGTTCACGCTCTCCCCCGTTTCCGCCGACAAAGCCTCCATCTCGGGGCGCGCCGCCGAGAGGAGGTCCGGCCGCAGGTACGCCTGGCCCACGGCGAAGGCCCTGGGCCCCACCCGGTACACGCCCCCTTCCTCCGTCACGAAGCCCCGCCGGGCCAAGGACTGGAGGAGGCGGTAAAGGGTGCTCTTGGATAGCCCCGTGGCCTCGGCCAAGGCGGCAAGCCCCGCTTCCCTGGCCTCCGCCAAGGCCTCCAGCACCCGTAGCCCCTTTTCCAGGGTCTTGACCTCGCTTGCCCCCTTTTCCCTCGGCCTCGGCACGGGGGCTTAGGTTAGCATGGCCCGGGCAGTTTTTCAAGATGTGAAAAAGCATTCCGTCTATTGACAAACCCGGCCCCGCCCCCGTAAGCTCGGGGCACCATGAAGGGCGTGGAGATCACCAAAGACCACCCCCTCCTTAGGGAGGTGCTGACGGAGGAGGCCCTGAAGTTCGTGGTGGCCCTGCACCGGGAGTTCAACCCAGTGCGGAAAGCCCTTCTTGCCCGCCGGCACGAGCTTTGGGAGCGGTACAAGGCCGGGGAAAAGCCCGACTTCCTCCAGGAAACCGCCTTCGTCCGGGGCGGGGACTGGCGGGTGGCCGAGGCCCCCCAGGACCTCCTGGACCGCCGGGTGGAGATCACCGGCCCCGTGGACCGCAAGATGATCATCAACGCCCTGAACTCCGGGGCCAAGGTCTTCATGGCGGACTTTGAGGACGCCCTCTCCCCCACCTGGGACAACGTCATCCAGGGGCAGAAGAACCTCTACGACGCCGTGCGCCGCCAGATTGACTTCGTTTCCCCCGAGGGCAAGGAGTACCGCCTAAAGGAGAAGACCGCCACCCTGGTGGTGCGCCCCCGGGGTTGGCACCTGGTGGAAAAGCACGTGCGGGTGGACGGGGAGCCCATCTCCGCTAGCCTCTTTGACTTTGGGCTCTACTTCTTCCACAACGCCCACGAGCTCCTAAAGCGGGGAAGCGGGCCCTACTTCTACCTGCCCAAGATGGAAAGCCACCTCGAGGCCCGCCTCTGGAACGAGGTCTTCAACTTCGCCCAAGATTACCTCCAAATCCCCCGGGGCACCATCCGGGCCACGGTGCTCATAGAGACCATCCTGGCGGCCTTTGAGATGGAGGAGATCCTCTACGAGCTCAAAGAGCACGCCGCCGGGCTCAACGCCGGCCGCTGGGACTACATCTTCAGCTGCATCAAGAAGTTCGCCACCACCGCCCCCATCTTCCCCGACCGGGCCCAGGTCACCATGACCGTGCCCTTCATGAAGGCCTACACCGAGCTCCTGGTGAAGTCCTGCCACATCCACGAGGCCCACGCCATCGGGGGCATGGCCGCCTTCATCCCAAGCCGCAAGGACCCCGAGGTGAACGAGCGGGCCTTCCAGCAGGTGCGGGCGGACAAGGAGCGGGAAGCCTCCCAAGGCTTTGACGGCACCTGGGTGGCCCACCCCGACCTGGTGCCCGTGGCCCAAGAGGTCTTTGACCGCTACCTGGGGGATAAACCCCACCAGAAGCACGTGAAGCGCCTGGATGTAGAAGTGAAGGCGGAAGACCTCCTCCACTTTGAGGTCCCCGGGGGGAAGGTGACGGAGGGAGGCTTGAGGAACAACGTCTCCGTGGCCCTGCAGTACCTGAACCAGTGGCTTTTGGGGAACGGGGCCGCCGCCATCTTCAACCTCATGGAGGACGCCGCCACCGCCGAGATCAGCCGGGCGCAGCTTTGGCAGTGGGTCCACCGGGAAGCCAAGTTGGAGGACGGGCGCACCGTGACCCCGGAGCTTTACCAAAGGATCAAGGAGGAGGAGCTCGCCAAGCTGGGGGGCCGGGAGAAGGAGCGGTACAAGGAGGCGGAGGAGATCCTGGACAAGCTCGTCCTCTCGGAGGAGTTCATAGAGTTCCTCACCCTGGTGGCCTACGAGTACCTGGACTAAGGCCAAGGGCGGGGAAGGGGCGGGGAGCTTCCCCGCCTTTTGCCCTAAAGTGGGAGGAAAGGAGGGAAGCCGTGGGCTTTTTGGAAGAACTCAAGGCCCTTTTGCCGGGCAGGGTCCTCACCCAGGAGGCGGCCCTCGCCCCCTACGAGTCCGACGCCCTCACCGCCTACCGCAGGCGCCCCCTGGCGGTGGTCTTGCCGGAGAGGAAGGAGGAGGTGGTCCAGGTGGTGCGGCTTTGCCACCGCCACGGCGTCCCCTTCGTGGCCCGGGGGAGCGGCACCAGCCTAAGCGGCGGCTCCTTGCCCGTGGAGGGGGGGATCGTCCTTGCCTTAAACCGTATGAACCGCATCCTCAGGCTGGACCCCACCGCCCGCATCGCCGTGGTGGAGCCTGGGGTGGTGAACCTGGAGGTTTCCCGCCAGGCGGCCCCCTTCGGCCTCTACTACGCCCCGGACCCCTCCAGCCAGCCCGTGTCCACCATCGGGGGCAACGTGGCCTTCAACTCGGGGGGGGCCCACTGCCTGAAGTACGGGATGACGGCGAACCACGTGCTGGGCCTCGAGGTGGTGACCCCGGAAGGGGAGGTGGTGCGCCTCGGGGGGGAAAGCCTGGAGGGGGTGGGCCCTGACTTCCACGGCTTCTTCGTGGGCACGGAGGGGCTTTTGGGGGTGGCGGTGGAGATCACCCTAAGGCTCCTCCCCAAGCCCGAGGCCTACCACACCCTCCTCGCCGCCTACGACAGCCTGGAAAAGGCGGGCGACGCCGTGAGCCTCGTGATCCGAAGGGGCCTCCTCCCCGGGGCCCTAGAGATCATGGACCGCCTGGCCATTGAGGCGGCGGAGAAGGCGGTGCGGGCGGGCTACCCGCAGGCGGAAGCCCTCCTCATCGTGGAGCTTGAAGGCCCCAAGGAGGAGGTGGCGGAGGAGGCCCGGGTCCTGGAGGAGGTGATCCGGGAAAGCGGAGCCTACGCCGTGCGGGTGGCGCAAAGCGAGGCGGAGCGGCAGGCCATCTGGAAGGGGCGCAAGGCGGCCTTCAGCGCCGTGGGCCGGCTTTCCCCGGACTACCTGGTCCAGGACGGGGTGGTGCCGCGAAGCCGCCTGGGGGAGGCCTTGCGGGAAATCCAAAGGCTTTCCCAGGCCTTCGGGCTTAGGGTGGCCAACGTCTTCCACGCCGGGGACGGGAACCTCCACCCCCTGGTCCTCTACGACGGCAAAAAGCCGGGAGAGCTGGAGCGGGCCGAGGCCCTGGCCGGAGAGATCCTGAGGCTATGCGTGCGCCTTGGGGGGTCCCTTACGGGCGAGCACGGGATCGGGGTGGAGAAGAAGGCCTACATGCCGGAGATGTTCGCCCAGGAGGACCTTTTCGCCATGGAGAGGGTGAAGGCCGCCCTGGACCCCAAGGGCCTCGCCAACCGGGGCAAGGTCCTCCCGGAGGTGGTCCATGGTTAGGGCCTCCACCCTGGCCGAGGTGGTGGAGGCGGTGCGGGCCTACCCCCGCCTGAGGCCCAGGGGCGGGGGAACGAAGCCCGCCCTCTCCGCCCCCCGGGAGGGGGAGGTGGAGCTAGCCCTCGGCCTTTCCGGCATCCTGGAGTACGAGCCCGAGGAGTTCGTCTTCACCGCCTGGGCCGGCACCCCCGTCGCCGAGGTGGAGGAGGCCCTAAGGGCCCACGGGCAGTACCTCCCCTTCCACCCGCCCCTAAAGGCCCAGGGGGCCACCCTGGGGGGCACGGTGGCGGCGGGGCTTTCCGGGCCCTTGCGCCACCGGTTTGGGGGGGTGCGGGACTTCCTCCTGGGGGTGCGCTTCGTGGACGGGGAAGGGAGGGTGGTGCGGGGCGGGGGCAAGGTGGTGAAAAACGCCGCCGGCTTCCCCTTCCACCGGCTCATGGTGGGCTCCTTGGGGGCCTTTGGCGTCATGGTGGAGCTCTCCTTCAAGGTCTTCCCCTACCCTAGGGCCACGAGGACCCTCCGGGCGGAGATGCCAGGCCTACACGAGGCCCTTTCCGCCCTGGAAAGGCTACGCCTCCTCCCCCTGGACCTCCTGGCCCTGGACCTCATCCCCCCCGCCACCCTCGAGGCCCGCCTGGGGGGCTTTCCCGGGAGCGTGGCGGCCCGCCTGGAGGGCCTAAAGCGCCTCCTGGCCCAGGAGGGGGCCCAAAGGACCGAGGTCCTGAAGGAGGACGAGGCCCACTGGGAGGGGGTGCGGGACCTCCGCTTCCTGGAGGAAAGCCCCATCTGGGTGAAGGTGCCGGCGGGGCCTCTATCCATCCCCCGCCTCGAGGCCCTCCCCTTGGGGCCTAGGCGTTACCTGGACGGGGGGGAGGTCCTCTACGCCGGCACGGGACCCGAGGGGCTAGAGGCCCTAAGGCGGGCGGGCTTTCCCCACCTGGTCCTCCGCGGGGCGGAAGACCCCCTCTACCCCCCGCCCCCCGAGGCCTTTTTCGCCAAGCTGAAGCGGGCCCTAGACCCCACGGGCCGGTTTCCCTTAGGGTGAGAGCATGCAACACCGCATTCCCGTGGAAGCCTTGGGCAAGGAAGGGGAGGTAATGGCCCACGCCATAGAGGCCTGCGTCCACTGCGGCTTCTGCCTCCCCACCTGCCCCACCTACGTGGTCCTGCAGGAGGAGATGGACTCCCCCAGGGGGCGCATCTTCCTCATGAAGGAGGTCTTGGAAGGGGCCCTGCCCCTGGAGGAGGCCCTCCCCTACCTGGACCGGTGCCTGGCCTGCCAGGCCTGCGTCACCGCTTGCCCGAGCGGGGTGCCCTACGGCGAACTCATCGCCACCTTCCGCCTCCACACGGAGGAGAAGCGCCACCGCTACCCCCTGGAAAGGGCCTACCGCCTAGCCCTCCTCCGCACCCTCCCCTACCCCGAGCGCTTCCGCCCCCTGGCGGCGCTGGCCACCCGGCTTAAGCCCCTCCTTAAGCCCCTGCCCCTGCCCAAGCCCCTTAAGGCGCCCTTAGCCCTCCTCCCCGAGCGCCTGCCGGAGGAAGCCCCCTACCTAGAGGTCTACCCCGCCAAGGGGGAGAGGAAGGCCCGGGTGGGGCTCCTCCTGGGGTGCGCCCAGAGGGTCCTCCGCCCCTCCATCAACGAGGCCACCCTCCGGGTCCTCCAGGAAAACGGGGTGGAGGTGGTGGTGGCCCGGGAACAGGTCTGCTGCGGAGCCCTAAACCTCCACGCCGGGGACAAGGAGGGGGCAAGGGCCCTCGCCCGCAAGAACCTAAAGGCCTTCCAGGACGTGGACTACGTGGTCACCAACGCCGCCGGTTGCGGCTCGGGGATGAAGGAATACCCCCTCCTCTTCCTGGGGGAGCCCGAGGAGGAAGAGGCCAAGGCCCTGGCCGCCAAGGTCAAGGACCTCACCGTCATCCTGGACGAGCTCGGCTTCACCCCGCCCCCACCCCCCAAGACCCCCTTAAGGGTGGCCTACCACGACGCCTGCCACCTGGCCCACGCCCAAGGGGTGCGGGAGGCCCCCCGGAGGGTCCTGAAGGCGGCGGGGGTAGAGATCCTGGAACCCAAGGAGTGGGAGCTCTGCTGCGGGTCCGCCGGCACCTACAACCTCTTCCAGCCGGAGATCGCCGAGGCCTTAGGGAAGCGCAAGGCGGAAAACCTTAAGGCCACCGAACCCCACCTGGTGGTTACGGGCAACATCGGCTGCCTCACGCAGATTAGCGCCTACCTCCAGGGCATCCCCGTCCTCCACACGGCAGAACTCCTGGCCCTCCTCTACGAGGGGAAGAGTCCCCTCGAGGGCAGGTAGAAAGCGAGCCTAGGGGACTGCCTGAGCTCCGCCATGGCCCAGGTGGAGGAAGCCCCTCTCCTCTATAAGGACCAGGGCTTTGACCCAACCGACCTGGCATGGAAACTCTCCTGAAAGATGCCTTCTTCCACGCCCTGCAGGCCACGGACCCCTACCGCCTCACCCTAAAGGCCCTTCCCCCTTCCCGGCCCGACCTGGTCCTCGCCGTGGGCAAGGCGGCGGCCCCCATGCTTCGGGCGGCCCTGGACCGGTACGGGGAGGTCCCCTACCACCTCACCCTGCCCCAAGGCCAAGACCCCTTGGGCCTGAAGGCGGTCTTCGCCCGCCACCCGGTGCCCGATGGGGAAAGCGTGCGGGCGGCGGAGGAGGTCCTAAGCCTCCTCGCCGCCCTTTCCCCCAAGGCCCGGGTCCTCGCCCTCCTCTCCGGGGGCGGGAGCGCCCTCTGGTGCGCCCCTTTGGGGATAAGCCTGGAGGAAAAGCAGGCCCTCACCCAGGCCCTCCTCCAAAGCGGGGCGAGCATCCGGGAGATCAACGCCGTGCGCAAGCACCTCTCCCGCATCAAGGGGGGAAGAGCCCTCCTCGCCACCCGGGCCAGGGTCCACGCCCTCCTCCTCTCCGACGTCCCCGGGGACGACCCCAGCGTCATCGCCTCCGGCCCCTTCCACCCCGACCCCGCCACCTACCTGGAGGCCCTGGCGGTCTTGGAGCGGTACGGCCTGGCCTTTCCCGAGGCCCGGGCGGTGCTGGAAGCGGGGGCCGAGGGGCGGCTTCCCGAAACCCTCAAGCCGCAAGACCCCGCCCTTAGGCGCCTCACCTGGCGCCTGGTGGGCACGAACCTCCACCTTCTAAGGGCGGCCCAGGCCTTCCTGAAGGGCCAAGGCCACCGGGCCGTGGTCCTCTCCGACCGCTTCGGGGGGGAGGCCAGGGCCCTCGCCCGCTTCCACGCCGAGCTGGCGGAGACCATCCGCGCCCACGGGGTGCCCTTTCGCAAGCCCCTTTTCCTCCTCTCGGGGGGAGAGGCTCAGGTGAGGGTGACGGGCCGGGGCAAGGGGGGGCGGAACCTGGAGTTCCTCCTCGCCCTCTACGCCCATCTCCCAAGGCCCCTCTACGCCCTGGCGGCGGACTCCGACGGCCTGGACGGGAATAGCGGGGCGGCGGGCGCCCTCCTCACGCCCGAGGTCTGGGCGCGGGGCCTAGACCCCAGGCCCTTCCTGGAGGAGAACAATAGCCTGGGCTTTTTCCAAGAAATAGGCACCCTCCTCCACACGGGCCCCACGGGCACGAACCTGAACGATTTTCGCCTCCTCCTGGTAGACTGAAGGGGTTGACGAGCCTCTACGTCCACGTCCCCTTCTGCCCCACCCTTTGCCCCTACTGCGACTTCCACGTGGTGCGCCGGGGGCCTGGGTGGGTGGAAGCCTACCTGAGGCGCCTTAGGGAGGAGGCGGAAGCCCTCCACGCCCGCTACCCCCATCCTCTAAAGACCCTCTACCTGGGCGGGGGCACGCCCAGCTACCTGCGGGACCAGGAGCTTTTGGCCCTCTTCCAGGCCCTCCCCTGGCCCTTGGCCGAAGGGGCAGAGGTGACCCTCGAGGCCAACCCCGGCACCCTGAGCCCCGCCCGGCTCCGGCTCCTCAAGGACCTGGGCGTCAACCGGCTCTCCTTGGGGGTGCAGAGCTTCCAGGACCCGGTGCTCCGGTTCCTCGGCCGGGCCCACGGGCGCAAGGGGGCCCTGAGGGCGGTGGAGCTCGCCCTGGAAGCGGGCTTCCGCCTTTCCCTTGACCTCATCCTGGGCCTCCCCATGCAGGACGTGGAGAAGGACCTAAAGGAGGCGGCAAGCCTTGGCCTAGGCCACGTCTCCGCCTACACCCTGCAGGTGGAGAAGGGAACCCCCTTCGCCCTCCTGGGGCTAAGGGAGGATCCGGAACGGGAGGCCTGGGCCATGGAGCGGGCGGAGGAGATCCTGGGGGAAGCAGGGCTAGAACGCTACGAGGTTTCCAACTTCGCCCGCCCTGGGGAGGAGGCCCAGCACAACCTGGTCTACTGGCGCAACGGCTTCTGGCTCGCCCTGGGGCCTTCCGCCACCGGGCAGTACCCCGGGGAAGGCCCAGCCTACGCCCTGAGGCGCACCCACCCTCCCCTCCCCCGCTGGCTCGCCAAAGAAGCCCCAAGGGAAGAGCCTATAAGCCCCCTGGAGCACGCCAAGGAAAGCCTCATGCTGGGTCTAAGGCTTCGGGAGGGGGTGGACGTGGCCCAGGTGGAGGCAAGGGTAGGCCTCACCCTCTTCCCCCGCCTGGCAGGGCGGGCCCGGGAGTTGGCGGAAGCCGGCCTCCTTCGGGTGGAGGGAAAGCGGCTACGCCCCACCCCCAAGGCCTTTCCCCTCCTCCACCGGGTGGTCCTGGCCCTTTGGGAAGCCCTTGAAGGCCCGGAAGGGGCGGGCTAAACTTTGACCAAGTCTAAGGAGGTGGCCCATGGACCTGAAAGCCTTGGCAGAACAGGTGGCCCAGGCCCAACCCTTCACCCAGCACCTGGGGGCGGAGGTGGTGCGGGTGGAGGGAGAGGTAGTGGAGTTCGCCCTAGAGGTGCGGCCCGAGTTTTACCAGCACCTGGGGGTGGTCCACGGGGGGGTCATTAGCGCCCTCTTGGACAACGCCCTCACCTTCGCCGGGGGGCTCGCCCTGGGCCCCAACGTCCTCACCGTGGAGTTCAAGGTGAACTTCCTCCGCCCGGCCAAGGGGAAAAGGCTTCGCGCCCTAGGCCGGGTGGTCCACGCCGGGAAGCGCCTCGCCGTGGTGCAAGGGGAGGCCTACAGCGAGGAGCCCGAACCCCGGCTCATCGCCTTGGCCCAAGGGACCATCAGCCAAGTCTAGGCCAGGGCCAGCGCCTCCCGGGCCCGGTCCGCCAGGGCGAAGAAGCGCTCCTTGGTGAGGGGGACCTTCCCCGTGACCAGGCCCTTGCCGGGCTCGTAGTGGGCGTGGAGGTGGATGTGGGCCCGGGGCAGGCGGAGGCCGATGCGCTTCAGCTTGGCGTGGCGGGGGGAAACGTCCGCGAGGAGGAAAGGCTCACCCAGGGCGTCGGAAAGGGAGGCGGTCATGATGGTGGTGGGGAGGTCGTAGGGCCTTTCCATGCGGTAGATGAAGTCGGGGAAGTCCGCCTCCTTTTCAAAGCGGACGCCCCTTTCCTTGGCGTACTCCCGCATCCAGGAAAGGAGCTCCACCCAGGCCTGGTACAGCTCGCGTTCGTGGGCCGCGCTCATGGCCCGAGTATACCCCGAGGAAGCCTCGCCGCAAACCGAAAACCCCCAGGGGGATCCCTGGGGGTCCAGCCTGGTGGGCGCGAGTGGACTTGAACCACCGACCCCTACCGTGTCAAGGTAGTGCTCTGGCCACCTGAGCTACGCGCCCGCGCTTTTGGAGGCGCCGGCCGGATTCGAACCGGCGAATGGAGGTTTTGCAGACCTCTGCCTTACCACTTGGCTACGGCGCCAAGCCGTAAGGTAGCTTAGCACGGGGCCACGAGGAGTGTCAAGAAAGCCCATAACCAAGGGAAAGGTGCTATGATGCCAGGCAATGAGCGACGTTTTCGTGCGCCTCAGGCGGGGGCGGTGGCCCTTCTCCAAGGGGCTTTTGTTGGAAGCCCTCCTGCCCTTAGGGGTCCCCCTCGAGGCCGCCCAGGCCCTGGCCCACACCGTGGAGGAAAGGCTTAAGGAGGAGGGGCGCAAGGAGGTAACCCCGAGGTACCTCCGCCAGGTCCTCTTGGCGGAAGCCGCCAAGGCCCTAGGGAAGGAGGCGGCGGAGGCCCTGGCCCAAAGGACCTTGCCTTTTGAGGAAATCCTGGTCCTGGAGGGCAAAAGGCGCCGCCCCTTCTCCAAGGGGCTTTTGGTGCGGAGCCTGGAGGAGGCGGGGCTTTCCTTAAAGGAAGCCCACGAGCTCGCCAAACGGGTGGAGGAAAGGCTACGCCAGGAGGGCGTGCGGCAGATCGCCGCCCGCAGGCTAGAGGAGGTGGTGGCCCAGGAGGTGGCCAAGGCCAAGGGCCAGGCGGCGAGGCGGCGCTACCTGGAACGCCGGGCCTTCGCCGGGGAGCTCTTTGTGGAAGAGGAGGGCGGCGAGCCCCGCATGCCCTTCTCCAAGGGCATCCTGGCCCAGTCCCTCATGGGCATCGGCCTCTCCCCGGAGGGGGCCTACCGCCTGGCCCGGGAGATTGAGGGGGCCTTGCGGCGGGAAGGCCTTAAGGTGATCCGCCGCCCGGAGCTTCGGGAAAGGGTCTACCAGGCCCTTCTCAAGGAGGCGGGGGAGGAGGTGGCCCGGCGCTACCTCCTCCTAAGGCACCTCCGCCGGAGCGCCCGGCCCGTGCACATCCTCATCGGCGGGGTCACGGGGGTGGGCAAGAGCGTCCTGGCCTCGGCCTTGGCCTACCGCCTGGGCATCACCCACATCGTCCCCTCGGACGCCGTGCGGGAGGTCTTCCGCGCCTCCTTGTCCAAGGACCTCCTCCCCACCCTGCACCTCTCCACCTTTGAGGCCTGGAAGGCCCTCCTGCCCGAACTTTCCCAAGAGAGCCACGAAGCGCGGGTGCTGAGGGGCTTTCTGGACCAGGTGGCCCGGGTAGCGGTGGGGCTCAGGGCCATCCAGGAACGGAGCGCCCTGGAGGGGACCTCCATCGTCCTCGAGGGGGTGCACGTGGTGCCCCGCTACCTGGAACACCCCTACCAGGACCGGGTCCTCACCGTGCCCATGCTGGTCTACCTGCAGGACGAAAGGCTTCACCAGGACCGCTTCCGCCTCCGGGACCGGGAAACGGGCCACGCCCGGCCCAAGGAAAAGTACCTGGCCCACTTCGCCGAGATCCGCCTGATCCAAGAGCGCCTCCTCCTCTGGGCCCAGGAGGAGGGCATCCCCCTCATCCCCGGGGAGGACCTGGACGAGGCGGTGGAGAAGGCCCTGGAGGTGCTGGTGGCCTACCTCGAGGCCCGGGGCCAGGCGGAGGTGGCCCGTGCTTGAAGCCTTAGCCTTTTCCCTCCTCCTCGCCCTGGCCTTCCGTTTGGAAAGGCGCCTGCCCCTTTGGGCGGTGGGGGTCTGGCTAAACCTCCTCTACTTCGTCTACCAAAACGAGCTGGGCTCGGGCTGGCTCGCCTACCTCAGGGGGCTTGGGGCGGGGCTATTCCTGGCGGCGGGCTACGGGCGGCCGGACCTGGCCTGGGCCCTCACCCCCTGGCCCCTCCTCCTCTACCTAAGGCTGGACGTAAGGGAGTTCCTCCTCTACCTCCCCACCCTGGGGGAAGGGATGCTCCTGGGAAGCCTCCTCTACTTGGCGGGTTTCCGCAAGCGGTAGAGGAGGTAGGGAAGCCCAAGCCCCAAGGCCCCCCCGAGGAGGAAGGGCCAAGGGTGGCCGAAGAGGAGCTGGAGGAGGAAAAGCACCCCGTAGAGCCCCAGGAAAAAGGGCACGGGGAAAGGCTTCTCCCCATAGGCCACCCCCATGGTGGCCACGAAGAGGCCCACGGCCAGGGCCATCCCCTCTTGGTTTGGGCGCAGGAAGAGGAAGTAGGCGTAAAGGGCCACCCCAAAGAGGGCAAGGGCTTGGGAAAGGCGGTTCGGGCTCATTCCTGGACGAAGCGGCGGACCAAAACCTGGGAAAGGACCAGGGCCACCCCGCCCCAGGCCACCTGGGGCTCCCGCCCTAAAAACCCCATGACCGCCGAGAAGACCCCGGCCAGGAGGAAAAAGGGGACGTACTTGGGGTTCACGGTGAGCCCCAGGACGAAGGCCACCAAAAACCCCGCTACCCCCGGGGGAAGGCTCGCCCCCAGGTAGAGGAAAAGGAGCATGAGAAGGATGGTGATGGCCCCCGCCAGGTAGTAGGCCCCGGGGAAGGGCTCGGGCACCTTCTTTCGGACGCGCTTGGCCTCCGGCATACCCGAAGCCTACCAGAGGCCTGCGGCCTTCGCCACCCTCTCGAGGGTGGCCGGCACCGGGGAGTCAAGCCGCGCCACCCGTTCCGCCGTGGCGGGGTCCTTGAGGCCGTGGCCCGTGAGGGTGAGGACCACGGTACTTTCCGGCTCCAGGCGGCCTTCCTTAAGGAGCTTCCACACCCCGGCCATGGCGGCGGCGCTGGCCGGTTCGCAGAAGATGCCCTCCTCCTCCGCCAAGTAGCGGTAGGCGGCCAGGATCTCCTCGTCCGTGACCGCCTCTATCCTCCCGCCGGACTCCTCCTTGGCCCGCACCGCCCCCTCCCAGCTCGCCGGGTTGCCGATGCGGATGGCGGTGGCCAGGGTTTCCGGCTTCTCCACCGGGTGCCCCAGGACCAAGGGGGCCGCCCCTGCCGCCTGGAAGCCCAGCATGCGGGGAAGCCGCCTAGCCTTCCCCAAGGCGTGGTACTCCTTGTAGCCCTGCCAGTGGGCGGTGATGTTCCCGGCGTTCCCCACGGGGAGGGCGTGGTAGTGGGGCGCATCCCCGAGCTCGTCCACCACCTCAAAGGCCAAGGTCTTCTGGCCTTCCAGGCGGAAGGGGTTCACGGAGTTCACCAGGGCCACGGGGTAGCGCTCCGTGAGCTCCCGGGTGAGCCTTAGGGCCTCGTCAAAGTTCCCCTCCACCTGGACGATGCGGGCCCCGTGCACCAGGCTTTGGGCCACCTTGCCCAGGGCCACGTACCCGGCGGGCAGGACCACGATGGCCCGAATCCCGGCCCGGGCGGCGTAGGCGGCGGCCGAGGCGGCGGTGTTCCCGGTGCTGGCGCAGGCGATGGCCTCCGCCCCCGCCTCCACCGCCTTGGAAACCGCCAAGGTCATCCCCCGGTCCTTGAAGCTCCCCGTGGGGTTCAGGCCCTCGTACTTGGCGAAAAGCCGGATGCCCCTCTCCCGGGCCTCCTTGGGGCCCTTGAGGGGGATTAAGGGGGTGGAGCCCTCCAGGAGGCTCACCACCGGCGTCCTCTCGGAAACCGGCAGGTGGGGGCGGTAGCGCTCTATGAGGGGAAGGCGCATGGGGATATGCTCCCAGGGAAGGGGCTAGCGGGTCAAGACCTCGGGGAAGGGGTTTCCCTCGGCCAGGGGCGGCCTGGCCCGGGGGGCGGGCAGGTGCCCCGGGGCCCCGGAGAGGAGGCGGAGGAGGTCGGCGAAAAGCCCGCTCGCCGTGGCCCCACCCCCCGCCCCGGGCCCCGTGACGAAGACCTCCCCCAAGGGGTGGGTGCGCACCCAAAGGGCGTTGCCCTGGGCCTGGGCCAAGGGGTGGCCCTGGGGCAGGTACCGGGGGGCCACCTCCGCCCGCCACCTGCCCCCTGCCCCGTAGAGGCTTGCCACCAGGCGCACCCGCTTCCCTTGGGCCTCCGCCTCTTTTAGCGCTTCCGGGGTGAGGCGGGTAATCCCCTTGGCCGCCACCTCCGAGAAGGGGAAGCCGGGGTCTAGGAGGAGGCGGGCGAGGAGGGTGAGCTTGTGGGCGGCGTCTATTCCCTCCACGTCCAGGCTGGGGTCGGCCTCGGCGTAGCCCAGGCGCTGGGCCTCGGCCAGGGCCTCGGCGTAGGTCCTGCCCTTTTCCATTTCCTGGAGGATGTAAAGGGTGGTGCCGTTCAGGATGCCGTGGAGCTCCAAGACCTCGCTCCCCCTCAGGGTTTCCAGGAAGGAGAGGGCGGGGGTGCCCGCCATGACGCTCGCCTCGTGGTAGAGGAGGCCCTCCTCGGCGAAGGGGCGAAGGACCTCCCAGGCCTCGGCCAAGAGGGCCTTGTTGGCGGTGATGAGGGGGATGCCGGCCTCGAGGGCAGGGAGGACGAGCTTCAAGGGCGCCTCCACCCCCCCAAGGGCCTCCACCACCACGTCCGCCTCCAGGAGGTCAAAGGGCTCCACCCGGAGGAGCTCTTGGGGAATGGCCCTGGGCTTGGCCTTGTCCCGCACCAACACCCCAAGGAAGCGGGGGACAAAGCCTAAAGCGGCGAGCTCCTCCTGCCGCTCCTGGACCAGGGTGTAAAAGGCGCTCCCCACGGTGCCCCCTCCAAGGAGGGCGAGGTTTAGCCGTTCCATGGAAGGGATTATAGGCTAAGGGGGTGGAGGCCAAGGCCCTTCTGGAAGAGGCCGCCTTGGAGCGGGGCCTAGGGGTGGCCTGGGCCCCCCTCGCCCCCCAGGAGAAAGCCCAGGCGAGGTTCCAGGCCTGGCTTGGGGCGGGGCGGCACGGGGGCATGGCCTACCTGGAAAGGCGCGTGGAGGAGCGCTTTGACCCAAGGCGCCGCTTCCCCATGGCCCAAAGCGCCCTCCTCCTCTTCGCCCCCTACGCCTTCCCCGACCCCGGGAAGCCCGCTGGGGGCCTCCGGGTGGGCCGGGTAGCCCGCTACGCCTGGGTGCGGGACTACCACCTCCTCCTGGGGGAGGAGCTTAGGCGGCTTGAGCGGGTGGCGGAAAGCCTTGGGGTCTTCGCCAAGGGCTACGTGGACCACGGGCCCCTTTCCGAGCGCACCCTGGCCGCCCTCTCGGGAACGGGCTGGATTGGGCGAAACGGCTACTTCCTCTCCCAAGGCTTTGGGGTCCACGCCTTCCTCGCCGTGCTCCTCACCTCCTTGGAGGTGGCGCCCTCCCCCCTTCACCCCTTCCGCTGCGGCCGGTGCACCCGCTGCCTCCCCGCCTGCCCCACGGGGGCCCTCCTAGGGGACGGCACCCTGGACGCCCGCCTTTGCGTGAGCTACCTCACCGTGGAGCACAAGGGCTTCATCCCCCCTAGGCTTTGGCCCGGGATAGGGGAATGGCTCTTGGGGTGCGACCTCTGCGGGGAAGCCTGCCCCTGGGAGCGGTTCGGCAAGGCCTGGCGGGGCTTTGCCCCCGAGCCCGAGCTGGCCCACCCGGACCTTCGGGACTTCTTCCGCCTCTCGGGGCACGCCTTCCAGAGAAAGTACGCCGGCACCGCCTTCCTAAGGCCCGGCCGGGCCCGCATGGCCCGGAACGCCCTCATCGTCCTGGCCAACCTGGGCCTGGGGGAAGACCTGATGCGGGAAGCCGCCCAGGACCCAAGCCCCCTGGTGCGCCGCACCGCCCTCCACGCCCTCTTCCTTGCGGGAAAGCCCATAGAGGGCTTCCTAAAGGACCCCGAGCCCGATATACGCCGGGACGCCCAAGCCCTACTGGAAGCGCCCGGTGCGGTAAACCTTCTCCAGGGCCTGGGGCAGGCCCCAGGCCCTCAGGTCAAAGAGAAGGGGCCCTAGGTCGTAGGGAACCTTGAGGAAGCGGGCCTCCAGGGTGTCCGTGTCCAGGACGAGGGCATCGGCCCCCGGCTCCCCGGAGAGGCTTAGGCCCACGCTCCCCGGGTCCGCCACGAGCCCCTGGCCCACCCGCCGCGCCAGGGGCAGGTGCCGCCCCCCGAGGAGGAGGGCTTTGGCCCCGTAGCGCTCCAAGAGGGCCAGGAACTCCCGGGCCGGGCCCAGGAGGTCCACGCCCTCCTCGGGGCGGCCCGGCCTGCCGTGGAAGGCCACGAGGCGGGTATCCCCGTAGCTTCGCCGGTGGGAAAGCCGGAGGGACCGGAGGTAGGCGAGCTCCTTCTCCCCCAGTTGGCTCCGGGTCCAGTCCAAGGTGGCCTTGCCCAGGCCCTCGGGGAGGGCGTGGTCCACGGGGTAGGCCACCCGCAGGTCCCAGGCCCCGGCGATGGCGGGAAGCCCCTCCTGCATGAGGCGCCGCACCACCTGGCGGGGATGGGGGCCATAGCCCACGATGTCCCCCAGGACCAGGACCTCGTCCACCCCCTCGGTGCGGAGGGCCTCGAGGGCGGCCTCGAGGGCGGGCAGGTTAGCGTGGATATCGGAAAGGACCCCGAGGCGCATGGGACCATTCTGCCATAGCCCCCGCCTGGTCAATCTCACAGAGGAACCGTATGGTGAAAGGGTGCGCCCTTTCCTCCTGGGCCTGGCCCTGGCCCTCACCCTTCCCCCCTTCCCTTTGGGCTTCCTCGCCCCTTTGCCCCTCGCCCTCCTCCTCCGGGGCGGTTTCCGGGAAGGCTTCCTCGCCGGGTTGGGCTTCTTTGGGCTCCACCTCATCTGGCTTCCCCAAAGCTTCGCAAGCCTCTTCGGCCCCCTAGGGGCGCTCCCTTTTCTGCCCCTGGTCCTCCTCAAGGCCCTCTCCTTCTGCCTCCTCTTCGGCCTCACCCCCTCGCCCTTAGCCCGCCTCGGGGGGTGGGTGGTCCTGGAGTGGCTCACGGAGCAAGGGGAGTTGGCCTTCCCCTGGGGGCTTTTGGGCTACGCCCTGGTGGAGGCCCCGGGGCGGGCGCTCGCCGCCTGGGGCGGGGTCTACCTCCTCTCCCTCCTCGTCCTCCTCACCGCCTATGGCCTCGCCCATAGGCGCCCCTGGGTCCTCCTCCCCTGGGCCCTCCTTTGGCTCTGGCCCCTGCCGGAGGCGCCGGCGGACCGGTGGGCCCTCCTCGTCCAAGGAAACCTGAACCCCCTGGCCAAGGTCCAAGGGGAGCTGGACGAAAAGGTCTACCTCCGCCTTACCCAAGAGGGCCTCGCCCAGCACCCGGAAGCGGGGCTTGTGGTCTGGCCGGAAACCGCCATTTGGCGCATCCCCGAGGGCCTAGACGCCCTCCTCCAAGACCGCCCCCTCATCACCGGGCTCAACCTCTTTGGCCCCAACCGGGCGGTCCTCTACCAAGGGGGAGAGGTCCTGGCCCACTACGATAAGGTGCGCCTGGTGCCCTTTGGCGAGCGGTTTCCCTTCCGGGAGGTTCTGGGCGGAGTCTACGGCTTCTTCTTCCGCGCCTTCGGCCTAGGGGAGCTCGCCGACCGCGCCCCCGGGAAGGGTTTTGCCCCCTTGGGGCCTTACGGGGCCTTTATCTGCTACGAGTCCGTCTTCCCCTCCGTGGCCCGAAGCCTGGCCCGGGAAGGGGCCAAGGTCCTCGTCCTCCTCACCAACGACGCCTGGTTCGGTTCCTCCTTTGGGGGGCGCCAGCACTTCGCCATGGGAAGGCTTAGGGCGGTGGAAACGGGCCTCTGGCTCCTTAGGGCCGGGAACGACGGCATCACCGCCAGCGTGGACCCCTGGGGCCGGGTGGTGGCCGCCATCCCGCCCCACCGGGAAGGCTTCCTCCTTGCCCCCTACGCCCTTCGGGAAAGCCCCACCCCCTACGTGCGTTTTGGGGACTGGGCGGTGGCCCTGGCGTTGACCATTTTCCTCCTTGGCCTTATCCTTAGGGTGCGTCTGCCGGGGTGGCGGAACAGGTAGACGCGGCAGACTCAAAATCTGTTGCCCGATGAGGGCGTGCGGGTTCGAGTCCCGCCCCCGGCACCAAAGGGCCCCGCAAGGGGCCTTCACGCTTTTTCCCAGAGGGCCAGGGTGTACCCCGCCTCCAGGTGGAGGCGGGGTGGGCTCCCCAGGGCTTCCTGGAAGAGGGCCCGAAGGGCCTCCGGGGAAAGGCGCCGGGCCAAGGGCGGGCCCATTTCCTCCTCCCGGTAGGGCCACTCCAGCACCGCCACCCGCTGGGCCACCCGCGCCGCCTCTTTGAGGGCGGGGACGGGGTTTAGGTGGTGGAGGGAGAGGCCAAAGAAGGCTAGGTCAAAGCTTCCCTCGGGAAAGGGGAGGCTTTCCGCCCTGCCCTCCACGAAACGGGCCCCCTTCACCTTGGCCCGGGCCACCTCCAGGCGGTCGGTCCGAGGGTCCAGGCCCACGGCGAAAAGCCCGAGCTCGGCGAAGGCCTCGGCGAAGACCCCTGTGCCGGTGCCGATGTCCAGGGCGCTTTTGGCCTCAAGGCCCTCGAGGGCACGCCGCGCCACCTCCAAGGGGGGAAAGCGCTTTAGGCGTTCGGGCAGGCGGAAGGGGTCTTGGGCCTCGCAAGCGTTGGTGAGGAGGGCCCACAGGACCACAGCCCCCTCCTCCGCCGCCTCGGCGAAGGCCCCCTCTAGCGCCCGAAAGACCGCCGCCTCTTCCCCGGAAAGCTCGGTGTGGGTGGGGAAGACCCGGTGCTCCACGCCGCTTCCCTCCAGGGCCAGGAGGGCTTTTTCCACCGCACGGTAATCCCCTTGCCGGAGGGGGTAAAGGGCGAAAAGGGCCTTTAGCGCCATCGCCCTAAGTATAGGGCGGGGCGGTTCCCCGCCCGCCTCCCCGCCCGGTCCGCCTCCTCGTACGGGGGTTTGGCCTCCGGAGCGAGGTAGACCGCCTCCCCTTCCGCCTCCGGGGGGCCCAGGAGGGCGGTGAGGTCCTCCCGGGTGAGGAAGCGGGCGTGGGTCCAGGGGCGCACCCCCTTCTCCCCCAGGCGGCGGTAGAGGGCAGCCCAGGGGGAGAGGGCCTCGAGGAGGCCCACCACCAAGGCCCCGCCCGGCCTAAGAACCCTCCTGGCCTCCCTCAGGGTTTCCTCCACGTCCTCCACGAACTCCAAGGTGGTGAAGAGGAGGACCACGTCAAACCGCCCAGGAGGAAAGGGCAAGGCCTCCCCGTGGGCGGCCACCCACTCCACCCCGGGAGTCCGCTCCTCCCCCACCCGGCGCATGGCGGCCGAAGGCTCCACCCCTACCTTCTCCCGGTAGGGAAACCGCCTGAGCCAGTACCCGGTTCCCGCCCCCACCTCTAAAAGACTCTCCCCCGGCGGGAGGAGGGCCCTTAGCGCCCTTTCCTCCTCGGCGATGACGTAGGCCCCCAAGGGGGTCTCGTACCAGGCCTCGTAGGCCTCCGCCAGGCCGTGGAAGGGGTCCTCCACGCCCTCAGTCTAGCCGCACCACCACCCCCTCATCGGGCCTGAGGCGAAGGAGGTCCCCCACCCGCTCCTCCCGGTCCAGGTGGGTGGAGAGGACCACCCGTCCCCCTCGAGGAAGGGGAAGCGCCTTTTCCTTATCCGTGAAGTTCAGGGCCACGAGCCACCCCTCCCCCCGCAGGTAGGCGTAAACGCCCTCCCGGGCCCAGTAGGTGCGGTAGGCCCCGTAGAGGAGGCCAGGGTCCTTCCTGAGGGCGATGAGGCGGCGCACCAGGTGGAGCATGGAACGGGGGTCCTTCTCCATGGCCGCCACGTTGCGCCTTTGCCAGTCGGGGTTGAGGGGAAGCCAAGGCTCGGCGGTGGAGAAGCCGGCGTTGGGGGAGTCGTCCCAGGGCATGGGGGTGCGCTCGGGGTCGCGGCCCGGGGGAAGGCCGTGCTCGCCCTGGCGGTCCCTTTGCCTTAGGGCGGCGGGGTCTTGCACCTTCTCCGGGGGGATCTCCCCGTTGGGGAGGGCGAGCTCGTCCCCGTAGTACCAGGTGGGGGTGCCCCTCAGGGTGAAGAGGAGGGTGGCCGCCACCCGGGCCTGGGCCTCCCCCAGGCGGGAGGCTAGGCGGGGCTGGTCGTGGTTGCCCAGGACCCAGTTGGGCCAGTCAAAGCGGGTGAGGAGGCGCTCGTACTCCTCCACGATGCGGGCGATGTTCTCGGGCCGCCAATCGGGTAGGCCCTGGGTGATCAGGCTGAAATTGAAGGGCAGATGGCACCCGGCGGCATAGTAGCGCACAAGCCGGTGGAGGGGCAGGTAGATCTCCCCCACCATAACGCGCGCCCGCCCATCCTGGGAAAACTCGTCCAGAACAAAGCGCATCTCCCGCACGTAGGCGTAGGTCTCCGGTTGGTCCTCGGTATAGAGGTGCTCGTGGCGCGCCCGATCCGGCAAGCCCAGGTGCCAAAAGGAGCTTCCAGGCTCGTCCCGCAGAAGGGGGTCCTTGCCCAAGAGCCAAAGCGTATCCACCCGAAACCCGTCCACCCCCCGCCGGAGCCAGAAGCGCATGACCTCGTGCATGGCCTCCCGCACCTCGGGGTTCCGCCAGTTGAGGTCGGGCTGCTCTGGCAGAAAAAGGTGGAGGTAGTACTGCCCCGTCCCCTCGTCCAGGGTCCAGGCGGGGCCGCCGAAGAAGCTCTGCCAGTTGTTGGGCGGGCCCCCGTCGGGTGCGGGGTCGGCCCAAATGTACCAGTCCCTTTTGGGGCTTTCCCGGGAGGCGCGGGACTCCAAAAACCAAGGGTGCTCGCTGGAGGTGTGGTTGGGCACCAGGTCTATGAGGACCCTTAGCCCCAGGGCGTGGGCCTCCTGAAGGAGGCGGTCAAAGTCCTCCAGGCTCCCGAAGATGGGGTCCACATCGCAGTAATCGGCCACATCGTAGCCGAAGTCCTTCATGGGGCTCTTGTAGAAGGGGGAAAGCCAGAGGGCGTCCACCCCGAGGGATTTGAGATAAGGGAGGCGCCGCCTTACGCCCTCGAGGTCCCCGATGCCGTCCCCGTTCGTATCCTGGAAGCTCCGGGGGTAGACCTGGTAGATAACCGCTTCCCGCCACCAGCTCATGCTCCGGAGTCTACCCCGTGGTCGCCCTCGGGCAAAGGGGGCGTTTGGGTGGGAAGAGAGCGCCTAGCCATGGCGCCAAGAAGCCGCTCCCGGGTGACGATGCCCAGAAGGCGTCCCTCTTCATCCACCACCGGCACAGGCAACTCCGCCCCCGCCGCCAAGGGCAAGGCCTTCTCTAGGGTTTGTTGAACGTTCAAAGTGGGAATAGATTCCACAAACTGCTGTAGGTCTGGCGTTTTCCCCCAAAGCCTAAGGGCCTGAGCCAACCGCTCAGCCCGCACCACCCCCAGGAAGGACCCGTTGGGGTCTACGGCATAGGCGCTGGCCACCCCCATCCGCCCCATGCGGTACAGGGCCACCCGCACCCCATCCCGCCCCAAGGTAACCGTGACCGGCTCCTGCAAGATCGCCCCCAGGCGGTATACCTTTGCCGGGTTAACCCCCTCCAAAAAGGCTTCCACATACGGATCCTCCGGACGGTCAAGGATTTCCTCAGGGGTACCCACCTGCACCACCTCCCCATCCCGCATGATGGCGATGCGGTCGCCAAGCCGCAGTGCCTCGTCTAGATCATGCGTCACGAAGAGGATGGTCTTCCTAAGATCCTTTTGCAAGCGCAAAAGCTCATCCTGCATTTCCCTTCGGATCAAGGGATCTAAAGCGCTAAAGGCCTCGTCCATGAGGAGAACGGGTGGGTCGGCGCAAAGGGCGCGGGCTAAGCCCACCCGTTGCTTTTGCCCTCCGGAAAGCTGGGCCGGAAAGTGCCGCTCATAGCCCTCGAGGCCCACCCGGGCAAGCCAAGCCCGAGCCCTTTCCTCCCGCTCCCGGCGGGAATACCCCTTAAGCTCCAAGGGCAGGGCCACGTTCTGCAAGGCCGTGCGGTGGGGAAGGAGGGCGAAGTGTTGGAAAACCATCCCAAACGTCTCCCGACCATGCAAAGGAAAATCCCCTTCCAAGAACGGCTTTTGCCCGCAGACTGTCCCGAGTTAAGGAGCGTGCAGATTTTGTGAAGGCTTCGTAAATGTTCTTTAGCATTTTCCAACATTTCACAAACAAACCACCCGCGGGCTATCATGAAAAACATGGGTCTCATCATCGTGGCCAACCGTGCTCCCTTTCGCCGAACGCCCCAAGGCCTGGTGCCGGCGGTGGGAGGCCTGGCCACGGCCCTGCTTCCCGTTTTGGAAGCCCAGGGGGGGACATGGGTCGCAGCCAGCACGGGATTCAAACCCCACCCGGGTACCACACTCCACGATGGGCGGGTGCGCGTTGAAGAGGTTCCCCTTCCTGAAAAGGAGTGGCAAGGATACTACGGGGGCTTTTCCAACCGCGTCCTCTGGCCCCTATGCCACTATTTCCTGGAGAAAGTGGAGCTCCGTCGGGAGTTCTACCTGGACTACCAACGGGCCAACCGCCGCTTTGCCGACAAAGTAGCTCAGATCTACCGCGAAGGGGATACGGTCTTCGTGCAGGACTACCACCTTCTCCTCCTCCCTCGCCTTTTGCGCGAGCGCATATCCGGACGGATTGGGTTTTTCTTCCACATTCCCTGGCCCTCTAGCGGGGTCTTCCGTATCCTCCCTTGGGGCCGCTCCCTAGTAGAGGGAGTTCTAGGCGCCGATCTCATCGGCTTCCATACCCAGGAATACGCAGAAAACTTCCTGCGCACCGCCGCCTACTATGGGTACACCGTGACAGGCCAAAGGGTACAGGTGGGAGAGAGGTGGGTGCGGGTGGAAGTACACCCCCTCGGGATTGACAGCCAACGCTTCGCCGAGCTTGCCCGCCAACCCCACGTCCACCTCCACGCCCAGGCCCTCAAACGCCTTGCAGGAACGAACCACCTCATCCTGGGAGTGGACCGCCTGGACTACACCAAGGGCATCTTGGAGCGCCTACTGGCCTACGAGCGCTTCCTGCAAGCCTATCCCCACTGGCGTGGGCGGGTAGCCTTTTTCCAAATCGCCACCCCAAGCCGCACCTCCGTGTCCGCCTATCGGGAGCTCAAACGCAAGGTGGACGAGGTGGTAGGGCGCATCATCGGCAGCTTCCTACGGGAAGACTGGGTGCCCCTGCGCTACTTCTACCAAACCTATACCCAAGAGGACCTGGCCGCCTTCTACCTGGCTGCCGATGTGGCCCTCATAACCCCCCTACGGGACGGGATGAACCTTGTGGCCTTAGAGTACGCCTACACCTCCCAAAACGGCGTGCTCGTCCTCTCCAACCTGGCCGGCGCCGCCGAGTATCTGCGGGAGGCCATCCTGGTGAACCCGTACGACCTAGACGGCATAGCCGCCGCCTTGGACCAGGCCCTTCGTATGCCCCAACGCGAAAGGCAGGAACGCCTATCCGCCCTTAAGGAGCGCATATCCCAGATGGACGTCCAAGGGTGGGCGCTACGCTTCCTGGAATCCTTAAAGAGAAAATGAAAAGGGAAAGGCTAATCTTCCTTCTAGACTACGACGGAACCCTAGCCCCCCTTGCTCCCAGGCCCGAGGAAGCCTTGCCCCACCCCGAGGCCGCCGGAATCTTAAGAGCCCTAAGGGAGTGTTACCCCGTTTACGTGATCACCGGCAGAAGGGTAAAGGACCTAGAGCTCCTCCTTCCCCTTCCGGGCCTGGCCGTGGTGGGAGGGCACGGGGTGGAGGAAGGCGTGCTAGGAGGGGAAAGTCGTCTCCTGTACCACATAGATTTATCCCCCCTCCGGGCAAACCTTCCCCGGTGCCCTGGAGTTTTCGTGGAGGACAAGGGCTTCGCCCTGGCCCTCCACTACCGGGGCGCACCAGACGAGGGCCAGACCCAACGTTGCCTGCGGAGGTGGCTAAGGGGTGTAATCCCCCTTCTGAGGAGCCTAGGCCTCGAGGCCCTCCCTGGGAAAAAGGTCTTGGAATTAAAGCCCAGGGGGGCCAATAAGGGACAGGCCGTCCTAAGGCTCTTGGAACGCTACCCAGACCACACCCCCATCTACATAGGCGACGACCGCACGGACGAAGCCGCTTTCCGGGCGCTTCGGAAGAAGGGTCTCACCTTCAAGGTGGGGCCAGGGTTTACGGCGGCCGCGGGAAGGCTTCGGGACGTGGATACGGTCATGGCCTACTTGAAAACTTATCTCTAGCCCCCTAGCGTAAAGAAGTGGACCCTCTGTGGTACAAGGATGCGGTCATCTACCAACTCCACGTGCGCTCCTTCTTTGATGCCAACAACGACGGGTATGGGGACTTTGAGGGCCTGAGGCAAAAGCTCCCCTACTTGGAGTCCTTGGGGGTGAATACTCTTTGGCTTATGCCCTTCTTCCAATCCCCCCTGCGGGACGACGGGTACGATATTTCGGACTACTACCAGATCCTTCCCGTCCACGGCACCCTCGAGGACTTCCAACGCTTCCTGGATGAGGCCCACGAGCGCGGGATCAAGGTCATCATAGAGCTTGTCCTCAACCACACCTCCATAGACCATCCCTGGTTCCAGGAAGCGCGGAAGCCCGGAAGCCCCAAACGGGACTGGTACGTCTGGAGCGACACGCCGGAGAGGTACAAAGGGGTCCGGGTCATCTTCCAGGATTTTGAAACCTCCAACTGGACCTTTGACCCGGTGGCGGGGGCTTACTACTGGCACCGCTTCTACCACCACCAACCCGACCTCAACTGGGATAACCCCGAGGTAGAGCGGGCTATGCACCAGGTAATGTTCTTCTGGGCCGACCTGGGGGTAGACGGCTTCCGCCTGGACGCCATCCCCTACCTCTACGAGCGCGAGGGAACTTCCTGCGAAAACCTCCCCGAAACCATCGCCGCGGTCAAGCGCCTGCGCCGCGCCCTGGAGGAGCGCTATGGCCCCGGGAAGGTGCTCCTCGCCGAGGCCAACATGTGGCCTGAGGAAACCCTCCCCTACTTTGGCGACGGGGACGGGGTCCACATGGCCTATAACTTTCCCCTCATGCCCCGCCTCTTCATGGCCCTGCGCCGGGAGGACCGGGGGCCCATAGAAACCATGCTCCGAGAAACCGAGGGAATCCCGGAAACGGCCCAGTGGGCCCTCTTCCTGCGCAACCACGACGAGCTGACCCTAGAAAAGGTAACGGAGGAAGAGCGGGAGTTCCTGTGGGAAGTCTACGCCCCGGATACCCGGTTCCGCCTCAACCTCGGAATCCGCCGCCGGCTCATGCCCCTCTTGGGTGGTGACCGAAGGCGTTATGAACTCCTTCACGCTCTCCTGTTCACCCTCAAGGGTACGCCCATCATCTACTACGGGGACGAGATCGGAATGGGCGACAACCCTTTCTTGGGCGACCGCAACGGGGTCAGGACTCCCATGCAGTGGTCCGCAGACCGCAACGCTGGCTTTTCCCGAGCTCCTCACCACCGGCTCTTCCTGCCACCCATAGGCGAAGGCCCCTATAGCTACCAGTTCGTCAACGTAGAAGCCCAAGAGGATAACCCCCATTCCCTCCTAAACTTCATCCGCCGCTTTCTCGGCCTCAGAAAGCAGCACGCCAAAACCTTGGGACGAGGAAGCCTGATCCTTCTTCCCGTGGAAAACCGCCGTATTTTGGCCTTTCTCAGGGAGTACCAAGGGGAGCGTATCCTGGTGGTGGCCAACCTTTCCCGCTACGCCCAGGCCTTTGACCTGCCCCTGGATCCCTACCAGGGCCTCGTGCCCCTGGAGCTCTTCTCCCAATCCCCCTTTCCCCCCATTGAAGGACCCTACCGGCTCGCCCTTGGTCCACACGGCTTCGCCCTTTTCTCCCTCGTACCCCAGGAGCACGTGGAGACCCTTAGGGTCCAGATCCCTGACTGGGCAGAGGAGGCTGCACCCGAAAAGCTACCCCTCGTGCCCCTGCGGGAAGGTCCGGAAACGCTCTTTATAGAGACCCTCGCGGACAAGGAAGGGCAGGATGCCTTCCTCAAAGCGCTGGCTAGGGCCCTGGGGGAGCGAAGCTGGCTCCCCCTAAGGCCCCAAGGCGCCACCCTACTGGACGCCCTCCGGCTGGAGAAGGATCCTCCCCTCTACCTTACCCTGGTACGCCTGGAAAACCACGAGAGGACCCTAGTCTTCCTGCCCATCGGATTCAGCCCCGTGCGCAAAGAGGGCATGCCTGGGCTCTTCGCCCAAACGTGGCCTAAGGAGGGGTACCTCTACGAGCTCTCCCAGGACCCCACCTTCTATGCCCTCCTCCTTAAGCGGCTGGCGGCTGGCCTGGAAGGACGTAGCCTCATGGCCTACTACCGGGGCAGCCACCCAGGCCCGCTGCCGGAAAACCTCACCCTGCTGCGCCCAGGACTGGCCGCCCAGGACGGCGTTTGGCTCCAGGTGGGATTGGTGCAGGATGGTGGGCTGGACCGGACCCTTCGCCTCTTGCCCCACCTCTCCCTCCCTTGGGTTCTCCCGCCCCAAGGTCATCTGGTGTGGCAGCGGGGCTCCGAAAGGCGGGTGCTCGCCCTTACCGGCACCCTACCCCCTGGACTCCCCCAAGAGGCCTTTGCCGTGGCCCAAACCCTGGCCCGCGAGGGCCTCTCCCGCCTGCAGGGACATAGCCCTGAAAGCCTGAGCCTGGGCCTCCTGGCGGAGGCCTTCAGAGAGCTAGAGGGGTTGGCACGCCTCCTCGGCGTACGGCTTGCCCTCCTCCACCGGGCGCTCGCCGAAGCGGAAGGGGGAAGCCCCCAACCCCTCCTGCAGCGAGGCTTGGGGGCTTTTCTGGTCCTAGAGGGGGAAGTGTACCTCTTGGCCTTGGGCCCCCAAGGCTACGGAAGCCCCCTGGAAGACCTTGCCCGGCTGGCTTATGACCTGGAACGGGCGGTGGAGCTGGCCTGGGAGAGCCTCGAGGGGCTACACCCGGACTTACCCGGCCTGGTGAGCGACTTCCTCATGGAGAACGCCCTCATCTCCGCCTACCGGGATGCCGCCGAAGCTTCTTGGGTCGGGGAAGATTGGGTCCGGACCATGGCCCGAATGGCCGAAAGGCAACGGCACCGGGAAGCCCGCCCCGCCCGGGAGCGCATCTACGAGCGCTGGAGAAGGCGGGCCCAGGAAGGCTAAACCCGGCGCACCGCTGCCTTGGGGCTGAAAGTGGCCTCCTCCGGAAGGAGCCGCCGCTTCTTGGCCCTCCGGTACACGGCGTCCCACATGCGGCAGAAGGAGCAGACGGCCCCCGTGGTGGGGTAGCCGCACCGCTCGCACTCCCTTAGGGCCACCTCCTCCCCCGCCTGGAGCCTTGGTTGCACCTTATCCAAGAAGCCCTCGAGGAAGCGGAGCTTGGCCCCCGGCATCTCCTTCTCCACCAGGTTCAGGGCCTCCTTGTAGAGGAGGCTTTTCGCCCCCTTGGCGTTGGGGCACTCCTCGTGCAGGTAGCGGATGCCGCGAAGGAGGGTATAGGAGAGGACCTCCCGCTCGCTAAAGCGGTAGAAGGGCTTGACCCGGGCGGCGAGGCCCGGCTTTTCGGGGAGGACCGGCCCCTGCCGGACCAAGGCGTCCTCCTGGGGGTTCAGGAGGTTGCCGAAAAGCACCGCGGCCTCATCGTCCAGGTTGTGGCCCGTGGCCACGGCGCGGAAGCCCCCTTCCACCGCCACCTGGTTGAGGATGTAGCGCTTGGAAAGCCCGCAGGCCGAGCAGGCCACCCGCCCGGAGAGGGTGGCAAGCTCCGGTACCCCGAAGCCATAGGCCTCCTTGAGGTCCACCACCCAAAGCTCCAGGCCCCTTTCCCGGGCGAAGGCCTCCGTGACCTCGAGGCTCCGCCTGGAGTACTCCCCGATGCCAAGCTCAATGTGAAGCCCCACCGCCTCGTAGCCCAGGCGGCTTAGCACGTCCCAGAGGGCCAGGGAGTCCTTTCCCCCGGAAACCGCCACCAAGACCCGCTCCCCGGGCCTAAGCATATTGTGGCGGCGGATGGCCCTCTCCGTCTCCTTCACGAACCAGTCCAGGTAGTGCGCCCGGCAGAGGGCGAACCCCCTGGACACCGCCACCTGGGCCTTTTCCCCGCAGACCTTGCAGACCACGCTAGCCTCCCGAGATGGCGGAAAGCACCTCTATCGTCTCCCCCTCTCCCACCACCTGGTCCAGGGTGAGGAGGTCTTCCCCCCGCACGGCCACCACCGTTTCCGGGTTCAGGCCAAGCTCCAGGAGAACCTCCTTTAGGGGCCTATCCCCCCTAACCTCCACCTCCTTGCGCTCGGGTAGGCGCAGAATAACCTTCACCCCGCTAGTCTAGCAGGTAGGGGGAGACGAGCTCTGTGAGCCGGCTTAGGGTAAGCCGGTTCCGCTTTTCTATCTCCAGCCGCCTGGGGATTTCGGGGTAGGGCTCCTCTGGGTCGTGGAGGGTGGGGGTAAGGGGCCGCCCAAGCCTTGCCTCCCAAGCCCTAAGCCACCCCTCCGGGAGGCGCTCGGGCAAGGGCAGGCCGTGGAAGACGTGGTAAAGGAGGGTCCAGACCCGCACCGCCCCGTCCAGGCTATACCCGCCCCCCAGGGTGAAGAGGACCCGCCCCCCCGCATAGGCCTCGGCGTACTCCAGGATGAGGCGGAAAAGCCTCTCGTAGGCCCGGGTGGTGAGGAGGAGGTCCGCCAAGGGGTCCAAATAGTGGGCGTCCGCCCCCGCCTGCACCACGAGCACATCGGGCCGGAAAGCCCTTAGGGCCCAAGGCACCAAGGCTTCAAAGACCTCCAGGTAGCTTGCGTCCTCGGTGAAAGGCTCCAGGGGGAGGTTCAGCTTCCTCCCCACCCCCTCCCCCCGGCCCAGCTCGTGCACGTGCCCGGTGCCCGGGAAGAGGTAGCGGCCCGACTCGTGGAGGCTTAGGGTGAGGACCTCCTTCTCCTCGTAGTGGATCCACTGCACCCCGTCCCCGTGGTGGACGTCAATGTCCAGGTAGGCCACCCGAAGCCCGGCCCGGGTCAGGTGGCGGATGGCCACGGAAAGGTCGTTGTACACGCAAAACCCCGAGGCCCGGTCGTACTGGGCGTGGTGCAGGCCCCCACCCAGTTGCAACACCCGCTTCTCCCCGGCAAGGATCCGCCTCGCCCCCTCGAGGGTCCCCCCCACCAGGATGCGGGCCGCCCGGTCCATGCCCGGGAAGACGGGGGTGTCCCCCGTGCCCAGGCCGTAGTGTTCCAGGTCCGGCACCCTCTCCCCAAGGCTTGCCGCCTCCACCCGCTTCACCAGGCGCTCGGAGTGGACGGCAAGCACCTCCTCCCGGGTAGCCTCCGGGGGAAGGTGGGGCGCCCGCCAAGCCCCCAGGGCCTGGAGAAGGGAGGTGAGCATCTCCAAGCG
The DNA here is from genome assembly GCF_021462505.1 of Thermus brockianus. Classification (GTDB taxonomy): domain Bacteria; phylum Deinococcota; class Deinococci; order Deinococcales; family Thermaceae; genus Thermus; species Thermus hydrothermalis. The sequence goes on along the minus strand of NZ_JAKEDV010000002.1, from coordinate 176,340 downwards.
CACCGGGGAGAAGGGATGGTCCGGGCCGAAGTTGTAGAGGCGGTACTCGTCCCGGTAGATCACCATGGCTTCTTGGGGGGCCAGAGCACCTCAAAGCCTTCCCGCCTCAGGCCCTCCGCCAAGAGGTGGGTTTCCAAGGTGTTCACCCGCACCACCGCCCGCACGAAATCCCCGTCCTCCGGGTAGGAGAGGAGGGAGTGGATGTTCACCCCCCGGCCCGCCAAGAACCCCGTGAGGCGGGCCAGCTCCCCCACCTTGTCGGGCAAGCGGACCTCCAGCCTCCCCGAAGGCTCCGTGACCCCGGTGAGCTCAAGCAAGGCATCCAGCAGGTCAATGCCCGTGACGATACCCACCAAGGCCCCGTCCTCCAAAACCGGCAGCGAGCCGATCTTCCTCTCCCGCATCACCCGGGCCGCCTCCTCCACGGGGTCCAGGGGGTGGGCGGTGACCACCTTCTTGGTCATCACCGCCGCCACCTTCTCGCCGATGGGGCAAGGGCCCTTGGGGTTCAGGTGGCTCGTGGCCAGGCGGATGTCCCGGTCGGTGATGATGCCAAGAAGCCTCCCCTCCGCCACCACGGGCAGGTGCCGGATGCCCCTTTCCAGGAGGAGGCGGTAGGCCTCTTCCAGCGTGGCGTCCGGCCCCACCGTGACCACGGGGGAACGCATCACGTCCTTGACCAGCATGAAACGAGTATACCCCCCACGAAGGGGGGTACCCTGCCCGCCAGGGCCTCAAAGGATGTCGTCCCGGATGCAGGCCTTGTAGTGGCCCGGGGCCACCTCCTTGAGCTCGGGCACGGTGTGGGCGCACTCGGGGAGGGCATAGCGGCAGCGGGTGCGGAAGACGCACCCCGAGGGCGGGTTGATGGGGGAAGGGATATCCCCCTGGAGGACGATGCGCTCCCGCTTCACCGTGGGGTCGGGGATGGGCACCGCCGAGAGCAAGGCCTCCGTGTAGGGGTGCTTGGGGTTGCGGTAGAGCTCCCGGGAGGAGGCGATCTCCATCACCTTCCCCAGGTACATCACCGCCACCCGGTCGGAGATGTACTCCACCACCGCCAGGTCGTGGGCGATGAAGAGCAGGGTGAGGCCGAGCTCCTCCTTCAGGTCTTGGAGGAGGTTCACCACCTGGGCCTGGATGGACACGTCCAGGGCGGAAACGGGCTCGTCCGCCACGATGAACTCCGGGGCCACCGCCAGGGCCCGGGCGATGCCGATGCGTTGCCGCTGCCCACCCGAGAACTCGTGGGGGTAGCGGCGCATGTGGTCGGGGGAAAGCCCCACGAGCTTGAGAAGCTCCGCCACCCGCTCGGCGCGCTCCTGGGGCGTCTTGCCGATCCCGTGGATGACCAAGGGCTCGGCGATGATATCCCCCACGGTCATGCGGGGGTTCAGGGAGCTAAAGGGGTCTTGGAAGATGATCTGCATCCGGCGGCGGTAGGGCCTGAGCTTGTCCTTGGGTAGCTCGGTGATGTCCTGGCCGTCAAAGAGGATCCGGCCCCCCGTGGGCTCAATGAGGCGCAACAGGGTGCGGCCCACCGTGGTCTTGCCGCTCCCCGATTCCCCCACGAGCCCCAGCACCTCCCCCCGCCTTATGGCGAAGGACACCCCGTCCACCGCCTTCACGCTCCCCACCACCCGGGAAAGCACCCCGCCCCGGATGGGGAAGTGCTTCTTGAGGTCCTGGACCTCCAAAAGGACCCCGCTCATGCCCTAACCTCCCGGATCTCCCGCCAACGCACGCACCGCACCTGCCGCCCATCCCCCGTGTCCTCCAAAGGCGGCACCTCCCGGTCGCAAAGCCCTTCCACGTAGTGCTTGCACCGCGGGTGGAAGGCGCACCCCGGGGGCAGGTAAAGGGGGTTCGGCACGTTGCCGGGAATGGCCTCGAGGCGCTCCTTATGCTCCGCCGCCAGGTCCAGCCGGGGCACCGAGTGGAGAAGCCCCCGGGTGTAGGGGTGAAGGGGGTCTTTGAAGAGGGGCACCACGTCCGCCTGCTCCACCGCCCGCCCCGCATACATCACCACCACCCGGTCCGCCATCTCCGCCACCACCCCCAGGTTGTGGGTGATGAAGAGGATGCTCATCCCGATCTCCTCCTGGAGCTTCTTCATCAGCTCCAGGATCTGGGCCTGGATGGTCACGTCCAAGGCGGTGGTGGGCTCGTCGGCGATGAGAAGCGAGGGGTTGCAGGAAAGGGCCATGGCGATCATCACCCGCTGCCGCATCCCCCCGGACATCTGGTGGGGGTAGTTGGCAAGCCGCTTCTTGGGCTCAGGAATCCCCACCAGGTCCAGCATGTGGGCGGCGAGCTCCATGGCCTCCTTCCGGCTTTTCCCCTGGTGGAGCATGATGGCCTCGGCGATCTGGTCCCCCACCGTGTACACCGGGTTCAAGGAAGTCATGGGCTCCTGGAAAATCATGGCGATGTCGTTCCCCCGGATGCGCCGCATCTCCGCCTCAGAGAGCTTGGTGAGGTCCCGCACCTGGCCGTCCTTCCCCCGGAAGAGGATCTCCCCACCCACGATCCGCCCCGGCGGGGTAGGGATGAGCCGCATGATGGCCAGGGAGGTCACGCTCTTCCCCGAGCCCGACTCCCCCACCACCGCCAGGGTCTCCCCTTTGTCCACGTGGAAGGATACCCCGTCCACCGCCTTCACCACCCCATCGTCGGTGAAGAAGTGGACCTTAAGGTCTCTCACCTCCAGTAGCCGCTTGTCGTCCATGCGCACTCCTTCGGGCACTGCCCCTAAAACACCTCACCCGTTATACGCCATACCCCATAAAAAGAGAAGAGCCTAACGCCTCCGCCTGGGGTCCAAGGCGTCCCTTAGCCCATCCCCTAGGAAGTTCCAGGACAGCACCGAGAGGAAGATGAAAAACCCCGGCCAAAGCACCCAGGGGCGGTCGGTGAAGGAGGCAAACCCCCCTTGTTGCGCCGCCTGCAAAAGGAGCCCCCAACTGGTATAGGGCTCCGTCACCCCAAGGCCCAAAAAGGAGAGGCCGCTTTCCCCCAGGATGAAGCCCGGGATGGTCAGGGAGAGGCTCACGATCACGTAGCTCGCCGTGGCCGGGAGCACGTGCCGGGCGATGATGCGCCCATCCGAGGCCCCTAAGGCCCGCGCCGCCTGCACGTAGTCCATCTCCCGCACGGAAAGCACGATGCCCCGCACCACCCGGGCCAGGCCGCCCCAGCCGATGAACCCGAGAAGCCCCACCACCAGGTAAAAGGTGAAGAGGGGGTCAATGTTGGTGGGAAAGACCGCCCTAAGGGAGATGAGGAGGAAAAGGCTTGGGATGGCAGCGATGATCTCCACCGTGCGCATGATGAGGTCATCGGGGTCCAAACGGATCGGCTCGGAAAAGACCCGGCGCAGGATGAGGTAAGCCGCCCCCAACCCGAGAAGGAGCACCGCCCCGTCCACCAAAAGGGAATAGGCTTCCTTCCCCGGGCTTAGGCGCACGAAGGACCAGGCCAGGAACAAAGCCCCCGCCGCCACCCCAAGCCAGAGGAGGAGGCTTAGGGGGCCTAGGACCATCCCCACACCCCGCCAAAGCCCCGGCGGCAGGGAAAGGGCGAAGGGCCTGCCGGAAAAGTAGCCGGCGATGCCCCCCAAAAGAAGCCCCAGGGCAAAGGACACCAAGGCGGAGAGGATGCCGATGGTCAGGGAAACCTGGCCGCCATAGACCACCCGGCTAAAGAGGTCGCGGCCGAAGTTGTCGGTGCCCATGAGGAAGATCCTTCCGGGTGGGTCCACCCCAAACAGCCGGAGGTCCGAGCGAAAAACCTTAAACACGGTGTAAGGCTGGTCTGGGGTGCGCACGAAGAAGCGGATGTAGAACTTCCCTTGGGAAGGATCCTCCTCATAACGGGGCTGCAACGTGACCGGGTCAATGGTCCGGCGCGTGGCGTAGACGAAGGGCCGGGTCAGCCGGCCCGTTTCCGGGTCTATGAAGTGGATCCGGGTGGGTGGGTGGTGCCCCTTGGGTGGGTAGAGCTCGTAGTAGTTGGGGTCGTAGGGGCTGAAGAAGCCGGCGAAGGCGGCCATCAGGTAAAGTACGAGAAGGATCCGCCCGCCCCAGACCGCAAGCCGGTGGCGGCGGAACTGGCGAAGGGCCAGGGTAAAGCCGCTAGAAGGCGCTAAGCGTTCCACAAGACCCCCCTACTCATAGCGAATCCTGGGGTCCACCCAGGCCAAAAGCAAATCGGAGATCAGGTTGCCCACCATGAGGAGAACCAGGCTCACCGTGAGAAAGCCGGCGATCACGTAAAGGTCCTGGTTGGCGATGGCGTCTAGGAAGAAGGGGGTGATGCCCGGCCAGGCCATGACCACCTCCACAAAGCCCGCCCCCGAGATCAGGCTCGGCAAGAGCCCGCCCAGGGTGGCCACGAAGGGAATCACCGCATTGCGGAAAGCGTGCTTGTAAAGGACCACCCGCTCGGAAAGCCCCTTGGCCCGGGCGGTGCGGATGAAGTCCTGGGAAAGCACCTCCAGCATCTGCCCCCGCATGAGCCGGGAAAGCCCGGCGATGTCGTTGGCCGTGGCCACCAGGACGGGCACCACCGCATGCCAGGCGATGTCCAGAACCTGGCGCAAGGGAGGCATCTGCTCAAAACCGCTTGAGGTCATTCCCGAAACGGGGAAAACCAGTACCCCCGTGTGGAACTTGATCTGCAGGAGGACGTATATGGCGATGAGGGCCAGGAAGAAGCTGGGCACGGAAAGGCCCACGTAGGCCAAAAAGGACAGGATGCGGTCCCCCAGGGAGTACTGGCGCACGGCCCCATAGACCCCTATGGGTATGGCCACGAGGTAGAGAAGAAGGGTGGAAGGGATGACGATGACCATGGAGTTCACCACCCGGGGCCAGACCACCTCCAGCACCGGGGCCTGGTAGGCGAAGGAATAGCCTAGGTTTAGGTGCAAGAGGTTGTTCATCCAAAGGAGGTACTGCTCGTAGATGGGCCGGTCTAGGCCGAACTGGGAGCGAAGCCGGGCGATGGTTTCGGGGGTCACCTTAGGGTCCAGCTCCAGCTGGGTGAGGTAGTCCCCCGGGGCCATCTGGATGATGAGGAAGGCGAGTAAGGTGGCCCCGAAAAAGGTGGGAATCAGGTAGAGGATGCGCCGAAGGATGTAGGCGGTCATGGGTTTCCCAAAGGACCCCCGGGGCCCTTGGCCCCGGGGGCTAAAGGCTTTGGCTCATTTCTTGATGAAGGTGAGCTCCAGCTGCCGCTGGCCCCAGATGGCGCTGATGATGGCATCCGGGTGTTCGCCACCCAGGCGGTTGTTCCATGCGGGGTGGTAGTTGGGCCCGGCGATGTAGATGACGGGAAGAAGCTGGGCCTCAATCTCCTGCATGCGGTAGCCGATCTCTACCCGCTTCTTGAAGTCCAGCTCGGTGCGGCCGCGGAAATAGAGGGCGTCCAGCTGGGTTTCCCGGGGGTCCAGGCACTGGCCCGACTTGTTCCACATGTGCAGGTTGCCCTTGCACGGGACCACGTTGGAGCCAAAAGGCCAGTCCAAGTCACCGCCGGTGAGGCCGATGATGATGGCATCAAAGGGGCGGTCGGGCCCCGAGGAGAGAAGCTGGCCCACCAGGGTGTTGAAGTCAATGGCGGTAAAGTTTACCTTCACCCCCACCTTCTTGGCCTCGTCCACGATGAGCTTGGCGATCTGCTCCCGCTGGGCGTTGCCAGCGTTGGTGGAGAGGTTGAACTCAAGCCTCCGCCCCCTGGAGTCCACCAGATACCCTTCCCTATCCTTCCTGGTGAAGCCCAGCTCGGCCAAGAGCTTCGCCACCTCCTGGAGGTTGTACTCGTACTTGGGCACCTTGGGGTTGATCCACTGCGTGAGCACAGGGTAGACGCTGGAGTACATGGGGGTGCCCAGGCCGCCGTAGACGATCTCCACCACCGCCTGGCGGTTCACGATGTGGCTCATGGCCCGGCGGAACTTATCCGAGCGGAACTTGCTTGAAGGGGTCGGAAGCCTTGTTCCAGTTGAAGACCATGAACTGGCTGCTGGCCACCGGGGAGGCGTTCACCTTGATGGTGGCGTCCAGCCGGCCCGCCTGGATGGCCTGGCGGATCTGGGAGATGTGGTCCACGGTGGAGGGGGCCATTAGGTCAATGTTCCCCGCCAGGAACTCCGCCAGCTGGGCGTTGGTGTCCTTCACGATCTTAATTTCGTAGCGGTCCAGGTAGGGCAAGGGGTTCCCCGCCTCGTCCTTGTTCCACTCCCCGAAGGCGGGGTTGCGCTTCAGGACCAAGCGCTCCCCCGGCCGGTAGCTCTCCACGAGCCACGGCCCGGCGGAAACGATGTTGGCCGGGTTCTCGTTTAGGGTCCACATCCTCTTGATGCCCTCGGCCCCTTCCTTTTGGTAAACAGGGCCGAAGACGTGGGCGGGCCAGGGGGTAAAGGCGGCCACGGCGAAGGCGGTGGCATCGGGCCTGGGGTAAATGAAACGGATGGTGTAGTCGTCAATCTTCCGGAGAACAATGGGCTTGCCGTCAATGAAGAAGGAATCATAGCTGTTGGAGCCCACCGCCTTGTCGGTGTGGATGCGCCAGGTCATGATCCAGTCGTCGGCGGTGATGGGCCGGCCGTCCGACCACTTCATGCCCCGGCGAATCTTAAAGGTGATCTCCAGCTTGTTGGGGCTCACCGTAAAGGACTCCGCCATGTAGGGAATCCACTCCCCGGTGGTGGGGTCTCGGCGCACCAGTCCGTAGGGGGAGATGGTGGCCGGTACGTTCCCCGCCTCTGCGGTGATAAAGGGGTTAAAGGTGCGGTAATCGGAGATCACCGCAGCCCGCAAGGTACCGCCCCGCTTCACCTCAGAGGGCTTGGCCACCGTCCACTTCTGCGGCCAGACGAAGGTCTGGGCGCTGGCCACACCAGCCAGGACGATAAGGCCTGCCATCAAGACCAGGGCTTTTCTCATATTCTCGCCTCCGCTTGCCTTACGGGGCTAAGGCTACACATCCCGTTTGGCCCCTGTCAAGCACGCTTGACCCACCCCTGCCCTCGTGGAAAAATCCCCCTCATAAGGAGGTGGCCATGAAAGCGGTGGTCATGGAGGCGAGAGGCGGTCCAGAGGTGCTCAAGGTGGCGGAAGTCCCCACCCCCGAGCCCGGCCCGAAAGAGGTGCGCCTTCGGGTAAAGGCAGCGGCCCTCAACCACCTGGACATCTGGGTGCGCAAGGGGGTGGCGAGCCCCAAGCTACCCCTTCCCCACGTGCTGGGGGCCGATGCCAGCGGCGTGGTGGAGGCGGTGGGCCCTGGGGTCACGGGCTTCGCCCCCGGAGACGAGGTGGTGGTGAACCCGGGGCTTTCCTGCAGCCACTGCGAGCGCTGTTTGGCTGGGGAGGATAACCTGTGCCCGAAGTACGAGATCCTAGGCGAGCACCGCTGGGGCGCCTACGCCGAATATCTGGTGGTGCCGGAAGCGAACCTCTTAAAGAAGCCCGCCAACCTCTCCTTTGAAGAAGCCGCCGCCATCCCCCTCACCTTCCTCACCGCCTGGCAGATGGTGGTAGATAAACTCCAGGTCCGCCCCGGGGACGACGTCTTGGTCATGGCGGCGGGAAGCGGGGTGAGCGTGGCCGCCATCCAGATCGCCAAGCTCTTCGGAGCGCGCGTCATCGCCACAGCGGGCTCCGAGGAAAAGCTACGCCGGGCCAAGGAGCTTGGGGCCGACGAGGGCGTGAACTACACCCACCCCGACTGGTTCAAGGAGGTGCGCCGCCTCACCGGAGGCAAAGGAGCGGACAAGGTGGTGGACCATACCGGGGCCCTCTACTTTGAAGGGGTCATCAAGGCCACGGCCAATGGCGGCCGCATTGCCATCGCAGGGGCCTCCTCAGGGTACGAGGGGACGTTGCCCTTCGCCCACGTGTTTTTCCGCCAGCTTTCCATTCTTGGGTCCACCATGGCCTCCAAGAGCCGCCTTTTCCCCATCCTCCGCTTTGTGGAAGAAGGGAAGCTTAGGCCCGTGGTGGGGCAGGTGCTGCCCTTGGAAGAGGCTGCGGAGGGCCACCGGCTATTGGAGGAGCGGCGGGTGTTTGGCAAGGTGGTGCTTCGGGTGAACTAAGGGCGCTTTGTCCCTTTTCTAAAGGGGACGTGGTTCAAGGGCTCAGGACGTACAATACCAGGCGAGGTGGTGCCCATGGAACACACGGACGTGATCATTATCGGTGCGGGACCAGCGGGGCTTTTTGCAGGGTTTTACGTGGGGATGCGGGGGCTTTCCTTCCGCTTTGTAGACCCTTTGCCGGAGCCCGGAGGGCAACTTACCGCCCTGTATCCGGAAAAGTACATCTACGACGTGGCGGGCTTTCCCAAGGTGTACGCCAAGGACCTGGTGAAGGGCCTTGTGGAGCAGGTGGCCCCCTTTAACCCCATCTACAACCTGGGGGAACGGGCGGAAACCCTGGAGAAGGAGGGCGACGGCTTCAAGGTCACCACCTCCGCGGGCCAGACCTACACCGCCAAGGCGGTCATTATCGCCGCAGGGGTCGGGGCTTTTGAGCCTCGGCGCCTCGGGGCCCCCGGGGAGAAGGAGTTTGAGGGCAAGGGGGTGTACTACGCCGTAAAGGCCAAGGCGGAGTTCCAGGGGAAACGGGTCCTCATCGTGGGCGGGGGGGATAGCGCCGTGGACTGGGCCCTCAACCTGCTGGGCACCGCCCAGGAAATCACCCTTATCCACCGCAGGCCCCAGTTCCGGGCCCACGAGGCCAGCGTGAAAGAGCTCCTCCAGGCCCATGAGGAAGGGAAGCTTAGGGTGCTCACCCCCTACGAGGTGCGGCGGATTGAGGGGGACGCCTGGGTGAAGCGGGCGGTGATTTTCCACAACCAAACCCAGGAGGAGCTGGCGCTGGAGGTGGACGCCGTGCTCATCCTAGCGGGCTACCTCACCAAGCTGGGCCCCTTGGCCAACTGGGGCCTGGAGCTAGAAAAGAATAAGATCAAGGTGGACACCACCATGGCCACCAGCATCCCCGGCGTCTACGCCTGCGGGGACATCGTCACCTATCCGGGGAAGCTTCCCCTCATCGTGCTGGGGTTTGGCGAGGCCGCCATCGCTGCCAACCACGCCGCCGCCTACGCTAACCCGGCCCTCAAGGTAAACCCGGGCCACTCCTCCGAGAAGGCGGAAGAGAAAACGCCCGTCTAAAGCTTGGTCCCCCCAGGGTTGACCCCTGGGGGGGCCGTTTGCCCTATCATGGGGGCATATGCGGGTTGCCCTCTTCATTGACGGCTCGTACATGTACCTGGCGGCCAAACGCTTGGGGTGGAACGTGGACCACCGGCGCGTCCTCACCCAGTTCGCCACCCCTGAGCAGCTTTACAACGCCTTCTACTACGTGCCCATCACCGACCCCGAGGACGAGCGGCAACAACGCTTCATTGATGCCCTGGTCTTCATGGGCTACACGGTGCGAAGCCGCCTCACCCGGGGGGAGGCCCGTTTTGAGGCCATGATCGCCACCGACCTCCTCACCACCGCCCCCCGTTGGGACCGGGCCATCGTGGCGAGCGGCTCTGGGGACCTGGCCCACACCTTCGCCGCCCTACGGGCCATGGGTAAGGAGGTCCACCTCTTGGGCCTTCATGAGCTCGCTGACCTGGAGCTCCGCAACCAGGCGGACCGTTTTCTGAACCTGCCCGAGTGGCGGGAGGTGCTGGAAAGGACCCTGGGGGGCCGGCGCACCTACGTGGGCTATCCCGTGGAGGCCACGGTGGAGGTCCCCCCGGCCCCGGCGGAAGAAAGCAAGCCCTAAAAGGGCCATGCGCCCTGGGCCCTGGCTCGTCCTCCTGCTGGCGGGCCTTCTTTTTTTGGTCCCGCCCGCCTTCCCGGAGCCGCCACCCTCCCCGAGCTTGCGGGCGCTTCTCCCCTACCCCAAGGCGGTCCGGGAAAGGCTTGTGGCCCTGCATCTCCGGAACAAGGCGGGCCTTCACCTCCTCCTTGGGGAAGGGGCGGCCCGGGCCTATGACCGGCTTTTGCGCCTGGAGCTAAGCAACCAGCAGGCGGGGAAGCGCTCGGCCTTTGCCGAACCCCAGGCTGCCCTGGCCGCTGCCGAGCGGTGGGTGGAGGCCATCGGGCAGGCCCGCAGGGGGCAAAGGGTAAACCTTCAGGGCCTACCCATCGCTCCCCACCACGTCCTGCCTCACGCCAGGGAAATCCGAGCGGCGGCGGGGGCCTTGCGCATCCCCAAAGGGACCCTGGCGGCCATCGTGGACAACGAGCAGTACGGGGGGGACAAGGCCCTGGGGCTTTCCCGGGGGGTGCGGGAGGCGGTAGATGCCCTTGCCCAGGACCTGGCCGCCCTCCAGGGCCAAGCCCCCTTTAGCCGCACCTTGGGGCTTGCCCAGATGAGCTGGGAGGATGCCCTGAGGCAGGAGGAAAGGCTATGGCGGTTTGGCGCCTGGGACCCCGCAAGGCCCTTCCCCCGCACGGAGGCCGAGGCCCGGGCGGCCTTGGAGGACCCCTACCTCAACCTCCTTTTCACGGCAAGCCGCCTAAGGGGCTATTTCAACGCCATTTTTGGGCTTTCCCCCGAGGATGCCCGGCCCCTCGAGGACCCCTGGCTCCACTACCTAGGCCCCGCCTGGCACAACTACCCCCTAAGGGCCCAGAACCTGGAAACCTGGGAGGATAGCTTCCACGGCTTCTTCAAGGGCCTCCTCTACGAGGTGGTCCTGGAAGGGCACTGGCACCTCGAGGGCCAAACCCTCATCCCCCTACGGGTCTACGGCCCTGGAGCCGAGACCCCGAGCAGCGCCTACCCGCCCTGCCTTCTCCCCTAAACCCGCTCCATCCAAGGAAGGGGCTCCCCCGGGGGCAGAACCGGCCAACGCCCTTCCCGCATGTGCCGGAAGATGGCCTCCACCGCCTTTTCCGCCTCCGCCACCCAAAGGGGGGGATAGAGGGCCTTTTTCGCCAAAAACTCTTCCTGGTCAAACACCGCGCAGGTGTGGTCCGCCCGGCACTTCACGTCCAGCTCCAGGTCGTACTGCCGCAAGGCCTTCCCCGTCCACTCCGCCGGGGTCTGCACGTTCCAGTAGTACTCCAGGACCCGGCCCTCCCGCACGTCGGGGCCACCCGAGTACCAGGCCCCTGGGAAAAAGGCCACGTAGGCGTCGTGGTCCAGGGCAAAGGACCGCCCCTTGGCCACGTGGTGGAAAACCCCGCCGCGGGGCAAGAGGGTGAGCACGCCCTCAGGCCGCACCTCCACCACCCGGGCTTCCCAGTAGTAGTGGAGGACCTCCTCCGGGTATTTCCAGAACTCCACCCGGATGAGGTCCCCTAGGGCGAGGGGCCAGCTCACCGCCTGGTGCTGATGCCCAAGACCTTGTAGAGGGCGCAGAAGCCGGTGATGGCGGTGAAGAGAAGGACCACGCCCACGATGCCCAAGATCCAGTTCCACGGGGAAGCGGACTGGAAGGCGAAGTAGAAGAGGACCAGGGCCAGGACAAACCGGACCACCCTATCGGCGGTGCTTTCGTTCACCGTCATGGCTTACCTCCTGGGGAAAAGCATACACCATGGGCCCAGGGCCTTTGGCCTTGTGCTACAATAAGCCCTTGGCGTGGGCCGTTAGCTCAATCGGTCAGAGCGGCCGGCTCATAACCGGTTGGTTGCAGGTTCAAGTCCTGCACGGCCCACCAACGAGGCCCCTTGGGGGCCTTTTCCTTTTTGGCAAAATGGGGCTATGAACGCCTTGGAAGCTTTCCAGCTCCTGGAGTTGCGCGTGGGCCGGGTGGTGAAGGCGGAACCCCACGAGAAGGCGCGAAAGCCCAGCTACAAGCTCTGGATTGACCTGGGGCCTTTTGGGGTAAAGCGGAGCTCGGCCCAGATTACCGAGCTCTACACGCCCGAGGACCTGGTGGGCCGTTTGGTGGTCTGCGCCGTGAACCTGGGCACCCGGGTCATCGGGGGGTTTCCCTCGGAGGTCCTGGTCCTGGGCGCCAAGGACGAGGGGGGCCGGGTGGTCCTCCTCACCCCCGAGCGCGAGGTGCCCCTGGGGGAGAAGGTCTTCTAGCGGGTCCGGGTCACCTTGCTGAGGTACCGGGGGCGGTCGGGGTCCTGGCCGCGGGCCCGGGCCAGGGCCTCGGCCAAGGGATAAAAGGCCTGGGCGAGGAGAAGCGGGGTGAGCTCGGGGGCAAGGGCCACGGGAAGCGCCAAGGGGGCGTGGGCCAGGGCCAAGGCGTCGGGCTCGGGGGAGAGGACCAGGAGGTGGGCGCCCTTGGCCCGTAGGCCCTCCAGGGTTTCCAAAACCCCTTCCAGGGCCTCGTCCTTCTGCACCAGGGCCAACACGGGAAACCCCTCCTGCAAAAGGGCCTGGGGCCCGTGGAGGAACTCTGCCAAGGAAAGCCCTTCGGCGTGGAGGGCCGCCACCTCCTTTAGCTTCAGGGCCGCCTCGAGGGCCACGGGAAAGGTGAAGCCCCGCCCCAGCACGAAGAGGTCCTCCGCCTCCTCCAGGTACCCCAGGTCCCCCTTCGTTTCCAAAGCCCGCCCCAAGGCCTCGGGCAAGGCGGGCAGGGCTTCCCTAAGCCGGGGGTCTTCCAGGAGGTGGGCGAGGAGATGGGCCGTGGCCGCCAGCATGGCGAGGAAGCTCTTGGTGGCCGCCACCGCCTTTTCCTCCCCCGCATGGAGGGGAAAGACCACCTCCGCCTCCCTCGCCAAGGGGCTATCCTCCCGGTTCACCAGGGCCACGGTGAGGACGCCCCTCCCCCGGTAGGCCCGCACGGCTTCCAGGAGGTCCGGGCTTTCCCCGCTCTGGCTGTAGGCGAGGAGGAGGGCGGGGTGGGGAGGCTTGGGCCGCGCCCGGTAGAGGGTGAGGACGGAAGGGGCCAAGGGGAGCACGGGCCACTCCAGGCGGGCCTCGAGGAGGTACTTGGCGAAGAGGGCGGCGTGGTCCGAACTCCCCCGGGCCACGGTGAGGGCCAAGGCCGGGGGCTTGCGCTTTAGGAAAGCGGCCAGGCTTTTCACCTCCGCTTCGTTCTCCCTTAGAAGCCTCTCCACCACCTGGGGGGCTTCTTCCGCCTCCTGGCGCATGAAGGAAGCCATGTCCCCCATTGTAGCCCGCCCACCCTACCCCCTGCCCCAAAGGGGTGGTATACTTCCACGGATGGACCGCATCGTCATCCGGGGCGCGAGGGAGCACAACCTCAAGAACATCCACCTTGAGCTCCCCCGGGGCAAATTCATCGTCATCACCGGGGTTTCGGGCTCGGGGAAGAGCACCTTGGCCTTTGACACCATCTACGCCGAGGGGCAACGGCGGTACGTGGAAAGCCTCTCCAGCTACGCCCGCCAGTTCCTCGGGGTCATGGACAAACCGGAGGTGGAGAGCATTGAAGGCCTCTCCCCCGCCATCTCCATTGACCAGAAGACCACGAGCCACAACCCCCGCTCCACCGTGGGCACGGTGACGGAGATCCACGACTACCTCCGCCTCCTCTTCGCCCGGGTGGGCCAGGCCTACTGCCCCACCTGCGGCCGCCCCATTGAGAAGCAGTCCGCCAGTGAGATCACCGACCGCCTCCTGCAAAAGCCCCAGGGCACCCGGGCCGTCCTCATGGCCCCCCTGGTGCGGGGGAGAAAGGGGGAGTACCGGAAACTCTTCCAGCAACTCCTGAAGGAGGGGTACGCCCGGGTGCGGGTGGACGGGGTGATCTACCTCCTGGAGGAGGCACAGGGCCTCAACCTGGAGAAGTACGAGAAGCACGACATTGACCTGGTGGTGGACCGGGTGGTCCTCAAGGAGGAGGAACGCCCCCGCATCGCCGAGGCGGTGGAGCTCGCCCTCCTCCGGGGCGAAGGGCTTCTGCGCGTCCTCTACCCCGATCTGGGGGAGGAGGAGCTTTACTCGGAGAAGTTCGCCTGCCCCGAGCACGGAAGCGTCCTGGAGGAACTGGAACCCCGCATCTTCTCCTTCAACGCCCCTTACGGGGCCTGCCCCGCCTGCTCGGGCCTGGGGTACAAGCAGGAGTTTGACCCCGAACTGGTCATAAACCCCGAGCTTTCCCTTGCGGAAGGGGCCATCCTGCCCTGGGCCCGGGGCCGGGACACGGGGCGGAGCTACCTCTGGGACCGCCTCCGGGCCCTTTCCGAGTACCTGGGCTTTGACCTCAAAACCCCCTTCAAGGACCTGCCCGAGGCGGTGCAGCGGGCGGTGCTCTACGGCCTGCCCGAGCCCTTTGAGGTGGTCTTCCGCCGGGGAGGGAAGGAAACCTTCCGGGTGGAGGTGCACTACGAAGGGGTCATCCCCTGGTTGGAAAAGCGCTACCAGGAGGCGGAGTCCGAGGGGGTGCGGGAGGCCCTGGAAAGCTTCATGTCCCTGAAGCCTTGCCCGGCCTGCGGGGGTACCCGGTACAAGAAGGAGGTGCTCTCGGTAAAGGTGGCGGGCAAGAACATCGCCGAGGTCTCCGCCTTGCCCGTGCGGGAGGCTTTGGCCTTCTTCCAGGGGCTTGAGGAGCGCCTATCCCCCTTCCAGGCCCAGATCGCCCGGCCCATCCTCCGGGAGATCGTGGAGCGGCTTGGCTTCCTGGTGGGGGTGGGCCTGGACTACCTGACCCTGGACCGGGCGGCCAACACCCTCTCCGGGGGCGAGGCGCAACGCATCCGCCTGGCCACCCAGGTGGGGAGCGGCCTCACGGGGGTCCTCTACGTCCTGGACGAGCCCTCCATCGGCCTCCACCCCCGGGACAACCAGCGCCTCATCGCCACCCTGAAGCGCCTGCAGGCCCTGGGCAACACCCTCATCGTGGTGGAGCACGACGAGGAAACCATGCGGGCCGCCGACTGGATCGTGGACATGGGCCCAGGGGCGGGCATCCACGGGGGGGAGGTGGTGGCCCAGGGGCCCTTGGAGGAAATCCTAAGAAATCCCCGGAGCCTCACCGGGGCGTACCTGAGGGGCGAAAGGAAGATCCCCGTGCCCAAGGAAAGGCGCAAGGGGAACGGCAAGTGGCTCGTCCTAAGGGGCGCCCGGGAGCACAACCTGAAAAACGTCACCCTCCGGATCCCCTTGGGCCGCTTCGTGGCCGTGACGGGGCCTTCGGGAAGCGGCAAGAGCACCCTGATCCACGACGTCCTCTACGCCGCCCTGGCCCAAAGGCTCATGCGGGCCAAGACCACCCCGGGGGCCTACGAGGCCTTGGAGGGCATAGAGCACCTGGACAAGGTCATTGAGATTGACCAGTCCCCCATCGGCCGCACCCCCCGCTCCAACCCCGCCACCTACACGGGCATCTTTGACGAGATCCGCGACCTCTTCGCCAAGACCCCGGAGGCCAGGAAGCGGGGCTACGGCCCTGGCCGCTTCTCCTTCAACGTCAAGGGCGGGCGGTGCGAGGCCTGCGGGGGGGACGGCACGGTGAGGATTGAGATGCTCTTCCTGCCGGACCTCTACGTGCCCTGCGAGGTGTGCAAGGGGAAGCGGTACAACAAGGAAACCCTCGAGGTCAAGCTAAGGGGCAAGAGCATCGCCGATGTTCTGGACATGACCGCCGAGGAGGCCCTGGAGTTTTTCCAAAACGTTCCCACCATCGCCCGTAAGCTCCAGCTCATGGTGGACGTGGGGCTCGGCTACATGCGGCTTGGCCAACCTTCCCCCACCCTCTCCGGCGGGGAGGCGCAGCGGATCAAGCTGGCCACGGAGCTCGGGCGCAAGGCCACGGGCCGCACCCTGTACATCCTGGACGAGCCCACCACGGGCCTGCACTTTGAGGACGTGGCCAAGCTTTTGGACGTGCTCCACCGCCTGGTGGACGCCGGCAACACCGTGGTGGTCATTGAGCACAACCTGGACGTGGTGAAGACGGCGGACTGGGTCATTGACCTGGGCCCCGAGGGCGGGGACCGGGGTGGGGAGATCGTGGCCGAGGGGACCCCGGAGGAGGTGGCCCTTTCGGGAAGCCCCACCGGGGTCTTCCTGGCCCGCATCCCCGAGATCGCCGAAAGGATTGAGGTGGGAGCCCGGTAAGCCCTTGCCTTGGGGAACCCCCCTCGGTAAAGTAGCCTGGATTAGGGCTTAGGCCCGGGAGGAAGCATGCGGGTACTGGTAACAGGCGGTGCCGGCTTCATCGGCAGCCACATCGTGGAAAGCCTATGGAAAGAAGGGGTGGAGGTGGCGGTCCTGGACAACCTGGCCACGGGCAAGCGGGAAAACGTCCCCCAGGGGATTTATTTCTACAAGGTGGACCTACGGGATAGGGAGGGGCTTGAGCGGGTTTTCCGCGAGTTCCGCCCCACCCACGTGTCCCACCAGGCCGCCCAGGCCTCGGTGAAGGTGAGCGTGGAAAACCCCCTTTTGGACTTTGAGGTGAACCTCATGGGGGGGCTAAACCTCCTCGAGGCCTGCCGCAAGTGGGGGGTGGAGAAGCTGGTCTTCGCCTCCACGGGTGGGGCCATCTACGGGGAGGTGCCGGAAGGGGAAAGCGCCGAGGAAACCTGGCCCCCCAGGCCCAAAAGCCCTTACGCCGCCAGCAAGGCCAGCTTTGAGCACTACCTCTCCGCCTATGGCCAGAACTACGGCCTCAAATGGGTGGCCCTGCGCTACGCCAACGTCTACGGGCCCCGCCAAGACCCCCACGGGGAGGCGGGGGTGGTGGCCATCTTCGCCGAAAGGGTCCTGAAGGGAGAACCCGTCACCCTCTACGCCCGCAAGAACCCAGGGGACGAAGGGTGCGTGCGGGACTACATCTACGTGGAGGATGTGGTGCGGGCCCACAACCTGGCCCTAAAGGGCCTAGAAGGGGTCTACAACGTGGGGACCGGGGAAGGCCACACCACCAAGGAGGTGCTGGAGGCCGTGGCCGAGGCGGCGGGGAAGACGCCCGAGGTAAACCCCGCCCCTCCCCGCCCAGGGGACTTGGAGCGGAGCGTGCTTTCGCCCCTAAAGCTCATGGCCCACGGCTGGCGTCCCGAGGTGGGCTTCAAGGAGGGCATCCGGCGCACGGTGGCGTATTTCCAAGGGCGTTGACATACCCCCCTCCCCCATCCAAAGAGGGGGTATGAGCGTACGGTTCCTCCGCCCGGGATGGTTCGCTGCGGTCCTGGGGGGAGGCCGGGTAGCTTTGGCCCTGGCCCGGTTGGGGGCGCAGGGGCTAGGGGGCCTGGTTTACGTCCTCACGGCCGTTCTCTTCGCCTTAAGCCTGGCCTTCTTCTTGCCCAAGCTTTTAGGGCTTGGACTCCTCCTCCTGGCCTTTTACCTCGCCCCCTTCCCCAAGACCCTCCACGCCTTCCTGACCCTCCGGGTCCTCCGTGAGGAGGCGCCTGCGGGCCAACCGCACCCTAGCCCGCAGGGCGGCTAGGGCCTTCCGGTCCTCCCGGAGGCGCTTCTTGGCCCCGCTTAGCGCCTTCCTTCTGGCCTCCGGCCCCACGCCCCCCAGGACCTCCCGCCGGGCGAAGAAGGCCTCGAGGCTCATCCAGGCCACCAGCTCCTCCCGGTCCACCCCCAAAAGCTCGGGCCGCACCCCCGGCAAAGCCCCCCGCACCCGGCGGTAAGCCTCGGGGAGGGGAACCCCTTTGCGCACCAGCAAGTCCACCGCCTCCGAGGCCAAGACCTCCGGGGAAAGGGCCTCCAGGAGAAGGGCCGGCTCAAAGCGGCTTTCCTCCAGGGCTACCCGGGTGAGCTCTAGGGCTGCCTCCGCCTCGGCCAAAAGGTTGGCCAAGGGCTCCAAAACACCCGTGGAGTGGTCGTTGAGGTCGGTGAAGGGGGTATTGTGGTTGAGGTAGGGCAAAACCCCCGCCCCGCCCAAAAGGTTCCCCGCCCGGATGCGGGCGTGCTCCAGCACCACCGGGTTTCGCTTTTGCGGCATGAAGCTGGACCCTTGGGCGAGGCTTTCCCCCACCACAAAGGCCCCCCGGGCCGCCCAGGCCAGGAGGTCGGTGAGGAGGCGGGAAAGGCTTGTCCCCAACCCCGCCAGGGCGAAGGCGAGCTCTAGGGCGTAATCCCCAGCGGCCACGGCATCCAAGGTGTGCTCTATGGGCCCCTGGAAGCCCAAGAGGTGGGCGAGGCGCACCCGGTCCACGGGGTAGGGGCTGCCCGCCAGGGCGCTTGCCCCCAGGGGCGAGCGGTCCAGGGTGGCAAGGGCATGGACAAGCCTCCGGTAGTCCCGCTCTAGAAGGGCCTCCACCCCAAGGAGGTAGTGGTCCAAGGTGGAGGGCTGGGCCGGCTGGTGGTGGGTAGCGAGGACGAGGGGCACGCCGAACTGGGCCTCCGCCAGGCGCAAGAGGGCACGCCGCAAGCGCAGAAAATCCCCGAGAAGGGCAAGGACCTGGTCCTTCAAGTAGGCGCGGAAGACGGTGAGGTCCAGATCGTTCCGGGAAAGGCCCCGGCGCACGGCCCCCGCCACCTCCTCCCCCCAGTGCTCGGAAAGCTGGAGCTGGATGGAGAAGAAGACGTCCTCCACCTCCCCGGTGAAGCTGGGAAGGGGCAGGGTGCGAAGCTCCCTCAGGGCGAACACCGCCTCCTTGGCCTTGGGGAGGCCCAGGCGGGCAAGCTCTAGGGCATAGGCGGTGAGGGCGTCAAAGAAGTGGGGCACCAGGCGCTCCCGGGCGAAGCGGTAGTGGGGGGCAAGCACGTGCCGACGGTAGACCCCATGCCAGCGCATGCTCCCATCCTAGTCCGCAAGGCCCGTTGACGGGGGAAAAGCCCCCGTGTTATGTTGGCCGCAAGCAAAGCGGGAAGGAGGCAAACATGAAGCGCAGGGAGTTTTTGCGGAAAGTGGGCGTGGGTTCCTTGGCGGCCTTGGGCGTGCCGTACATCGGCTTGGCCCAGGCCAGGCCGGTGAAGCTCGCCACCCTCCTGCCCCTCACGGGGCCCTTCGCCTTCGCCGGGAACGCCGGGCGGGAAGGCTTCGTGGACGGGGTGGACTACGTGAACGAGGTCCTAGGCGGCATCGGCGGCCGTAGGCTTGAGCTCATCGTGGAGGACACGGGCTACGACGTGGCCAAGGGCACCGCCGCCTTCAACCGGGTCCTTTCCCGCGAAAGGCCAGACGAGCTCCTTTTCGTCTACGGGGACTCCACGGGGCTTTCCAAGGCCCTGGCCCCCGAGATCGCCCGCCTGGGCCTCCCCTACTCCGCCACCAGCTTCGCCAACGAGCTCGCCGACCCCAAGACCTACCCCACCATCTTCGTCTTCGGCCCCACCTACAACGACATGATGGAGGCCCTCCTGCGCCAGATCCGCTTGGAGAAGGCCCGGGCCCGCATCGCCCTGGTTTACTCCAACACGGAGTTCGGCCGCGACCCCATCCCCTACGTGAAGGAACGGGCCAAGGCCCTGGGCATGGAGGTGGTGCACGAGGAGGTAACCCCTGCCGCCTTCACCGACGCCACCCCCGTGGTGCTGAACCTCCGTCGGGCCAACCCCGATTACGTGATCCTCCAAGGCTACGCCCTCTCCGCGGAGCCCCTCATCCTCCGCACCGCCCGGGAGCAGGGCTTGCAGGCCCGGTTCATGGGCACGTACTACTCGGCGGAGCTCGCCCTCATCCAGCGGGCGGGCCCGGCGGCGGAGGGCTTCACCGTCACCTACCACAACGCCTACTGGTACGACACCCTGGTGCCCGCCGTGGACGAGATGCGCAGGTTCCGCCAGCGCAAGGGCCGGGACACCTCCTACCGCCCCACCTACTACATGGGTAGCCTGGCCGTGGCCCTGGCCGTGGCCGAGGCCATGCGCCGGGCGGCGGCGGCGGGGAAGCTCACCCGGGCCGGGTTGGTGGAGCACCTGGAAAAGCTCGGGGACTACAACGGCCTGGGCCTGCAACGGAGCTACCAGTTCGTCAATCACCGCCTGCCCTACACCAAGCTCTACCGGGCGAGCGTGCGGGACGGGCGCTTCAACGCCATCACCGACTGGATCAAGCTGGCCTAAAGGCCTCCCCTTTCGGCCTACCCCCTTGGAGGATCCGTGTCCGACCTCCTGCCCTACCTCGTGGGCGGCCTAGCCAACGGAGCCCTTTACGGACTCCTGGCGTTAGGTTTCGTCCTGGTCTACCGGGCCACCAGCGTGGTGAACTTCGCCATCGGGGAGTTCTTGCTGGTGGGGGCCTACCTCACCTACACCTTCGCCCTCTTCCTGCCCCTCCCCTTGGCCATCCTGGGCGCCTTGCCCCTGGCCTTCCTCTTCGGCGTCTTGGTGGAACGGGGTTTCGTAAGGCCCCTATTGGGCCGGAACGTGGTGGCGGTCATCATGGCCACCATCGGCCTGGCGGCGGCCCTGGACGGGGGGGTCCAGCTCCTTTGGGGGCCGGACCTCAAGTATCTGGCAGGAAGCCTGCCGGACCTGGGGTTCCAGGCAGGGGGCGTGTTTGTGTCCTCCCGGGCGGTGTGGAACCTGCTTTTGGCCCTCCCTCTAGGGCTTGGCCTTCTATGGCTTCTAAGGCGGAGCAAATACGGCATCCTGGTACGGGCCATTTCCGAGCGGGAGGTGGCCGCCTTGGCCCTGGGCATCCCCACCGCCCGCATCCTGGCCGGGGTCTGGGGGGTTTCCGCCCTCCTCGCCACCTTGGCGGGGGCGCTTTTGGCGGTGGCGAGCGGGGTGGGGCACAACCTGGTCTTCTTCGGCATGAAGGTCTTCCCCGTGGCCATCCTGGGGGGTTTGGACTCCGTGGGCGGGGCGCTTCTCGCCGGGTTCTTGCTGGGCGTCTTGGAGGCCCTTTCCCAACGCTACCTGGAACCCATTCTCCCGGGCTTCACCGAGGCCTTGCCCTTCTTGGTGGTCCTTCTGGTGCTCTTGGTGAGGCCTTACGGGCTTTTGGGCGAACGGCAGATTGAGAGGGTGTGATGCTTTCCGTGGAGAACCTCAAGGTGGTCTACCGCGGGGTGATCCTGGCCCTGGACGGGGTTTCCCTGGAGGTGGGGGACGGGGAGGCGGTGGCGCTTTTGGGCCCCAACGGGGCGGGGAAAAGCTCTCTGGTGAGGGCCGTGGCCGGGCTTCTTTCCAAGTTTGAGGGGCGGGTTCTGGACGGGCACATCCGCTTCCTCGGCCAGGACACCACCCACCTGGACCCCGTGCGCCTCTCCAGGATGGGCCTCACGGCGGTGTTGGAGGGCAGGCCCCTCTTCCGCTACCTCACGCCCCTAGAGAACCTGGTGGCGGCGGGCCACCGCCTAAGCCCCAGGGAGCTCAAGGAGGGGATAGAGGAGGTCTTCGCCCGCTTCCCCCGCCTCTACGAGCGCCGCCACGAGCAGGCGGGCTACCTCTCGGGAGGGGAGCAGCAGATGCTCCTTTTGGGCATGGCCCTCCTCACCCGCCCTAGGCTTCTCGTGGTGGACGAGCCCTCCTTGGGCCTCGCCCCGAAGCTGGTGGAGGAGGTGATGCGGACCCTGGACGCCCTCCGGCGGGAAAAAGGGCTAAGCCTCCTCCTGGTGGAGCAAAACGCCCGGGCTGCCCTGGCCATCGTGGATCGGGTCTATGTTTTGGAGCGGGGCCGGGTGGTCTTTGAGGGGGACAAAGCGGCTGCCAGAGAGGACCAGGACGTGATGGAGTTTTACCTGGGCAAGGAGGAGGTGGGCTTCCGGCAGGCCCGCCGTTACCGCAGGCGGAAGAGGTGGGTGTGATGGGGGTGATCCTCGAGGCCCAAAACCTGCACCTTTCCTTCAAGGGGGTCAAGGCCCTGGCCGGGGTGGCCTTCGCCGTGACCGAGGGGGAGTTCTTCGCCGTCATCGGACCCAACGGGGCGGGCAAGACCACCCTCCTCAACGTCCTTTCCGGGGTGTACGAGCCGGAAAAGGGAGAGGTGGTCTTCCTGGGGCAAAGCCTCAAGGGGAAAAGCCCCCAGGAAAGGGCCCGCATGGGCCTTGGCCGCACCTTCCAGGGCTTAGAGATCTTCCGGGGCATGAGCGTGTTGGACAACGTGAAGCTGGGAGCGGAGCTCGCCCTCCCCAGCTACCCCTTGGGCCTCCCCAAGGCGGAAAGGGAGTGGCGGCTTAGGGCCTGGGCCGAGGAGGTGCTGGACTACCTCCACCTCTCCCCCTACCGCCACGCCCCGGCAGGAATGCTCCCCTATGGCCTGCAAAAACGGGTGGAGGTGGCCCGGGCCCTGGCGGGCCGCCCCAAACTCCTCCTCCTGGACGAGCCCATGGCGGGCCTCGCCCTAGAGGAGAAGCAGGACCTGGCCCGCTTCCTCCTGGACGCCCGGGAGGAATGGGGGGTCACCCTCCTTTGGGTGGAGCACGACCTAAGGGCCGTGCTGGAGCTTTCCGACAGGGTCCTGGTCCTCTCCTATGGGGAGGTGCTTTACTACGGGCCCCCGGAAGGGGTACGAAAGGATCCCAAGGTGGTGGAAGCCTACCTGGGCCATGCCTAAGCCATGAAAGGGACCCTCTTAGAACACCTTTACCGCCACGCCAAGGAGGCCCCAGAGGCCCCGGCTCTCAGGGTGAAGCGGCTTGGGGTTTGGCAGAAGACCTCCTGGCGGGAGCTTTGGGAGAAGGTCTTGCGCCTGGCGGGAGGGCTAGAGGCCCTGGGCCTGAAGGAAGGCGAGGTCCTCGCCATCCTGGGGCACAACGCCCCCGAGTGGGTGGAGGCGGAGCTCGCCGCCCAGGCCCTGGGCGCCCTCCCCATGGGCATCTACGCCGACGCCATGCCCGAGGAGGTGGGCTACTTCCTGGAGTTCACGGGGGCCAGGGGCATCGTGGTGGCCGACGAGGAACAGCTGGACAAGGTCTACCCCCACCTCCACCTGGTGGATTTCGTCCTGGTCTGGGAGGAGGCGGGGATGAGCCGCCACTTCCGGGGCAAGGTGCGGCGGTTCAGCCAGGCTTTTGGCGATGCGCGCTTGGGGGAAGAGGCGGTGCGAAGGCGCCACCCGGAGGAGGTGGCTCTCCTCGCCCCCACCTCGGGCACCACGGGGCGGAGCAAGCTGGCCATGCTCTCCCACCAAAACCTCCTGGCCGGCCACGAGGCCTTGCGCCAAGCTTTGGGCTTCCAGAAGGGGGCCTGGGTCTTTAGCTACCTTCCCTTGCCCTGGATCGGCGAGCAGATGCTCACCGTGGTTCAAAGCCTCGTGGAAGGCTCCACGGTCCACTTCCCCGAGGACCCCACCACCTTGCGGGAGGACCTCAAGGAGGTGCAGCCCGACTTCTTCCTGGCCCCCCCGAGGCTTTGGGAGGACATGGCGAGCCTCATCCAAAGCCGCATGCAGGACGCCGACTTCCTCAAGGCCTTCGTTTACCGGGTGGGGATGGGCGCCCTCCTGGAAGGGGCAAGCCGGGAGTTCAGGGGCGAGCCCGTGGGGCTTTGGCTAAACCTCAAGCGGGCCCTCTTCTACCCCCTGGTGGCCAGGCCCCTAAGGGCCAGGCTAGGCCTCGCTGCCTGCCGCATCGCCGTCACCGGGGGGGCGCCTTTGGGGAACGAGGTCTTCACCTTCTTCCGCGCCCTCGGCCTGGACATCCGGCAGGTCTACGGCCAATCGGAAACCGCCGCCGCCACCACCGCCCACGCCACCGGGGACGCCCCACCCGAAACCGTGGGGCCTCCTTTGCCGGGGACGGAGGTGCGCATAAGCCCGGAGGGCGAGATCCAGGTAAAGGGCCCCCAGGTCTTCCTGGGCTACTTCCAGCAGGAGGAGGCCACCCGGGAAAGCTTCACGGAGGACGGCTACTTCCGCACCGGGGATGCGGGCTTCTTTGACGAGCGGGGGCACCTGGTGATCCTGGGCCGGGTGAAGGAGGTGGGGGCGTTGGCGGACGGCACCCGCTTCGCCCCGCAGTTTTTGGAAAACCGCCTGAAGTACTCCCCTTACATCCGGGAAGCCGTGGTCCTGGGCCACGGGAAGCCCTTCGTGACCGCCTTGGTGGAGCTAGACCCCGAGAACGTGCAGAACTGGGCCCGAAGGCGGGGCATCCCCTTCACCACCTACCTCTCCCTCACGGAGCGCCCCGAGGTGCGGGCCTTGATCGCCGAGGAGATCCGCATGGTGAATCGGACCCTGCCGGAAAAGCTCCGCATCCAGCGCTTCGCCATCCTGCCCAAGGAACTCCACCCCGACGACGAGGAGATCACCCGCACCCGCAAGGTGCGCCGCCAGGTGGTGGAGCACCGCTACGCCCCCGTGATCCAGGCCCTTTACGGGGAGGGGGGCCGGGTAGAGGTGAGCCTGCCCATCCGCTACCTCGAGGGGGAAGGGCGGCTGGAAGCGGTCCTCGAGGTCCAGGAGGTGTAAGGTGTACGCCCTTTCTAAAAGCCTCACCGACGCCTTTAGCCGCCGCTTCGCCCGGGCGGTGCGGGAAACCTACCGGGAGGACGAGGCCTACGCCTCCACCCCCTTGGGGCGGCTCGCCCTCTGGGTTTTTCTCCTTCTCCTCCTTCTTCTCCCCTTCCTCCTTGGGCCCTACCCCATGTACGTGGCCACCCTGGTGGCCATCGGCGCCCTCTCCGCCCTGGGGCTCCACCTCCTGGTGGGCGGAGCGGGGCAGATCTCCTTGGGCCACGCCGCCTTCATGGGCGTGGGGGCCTATGCGGCAAGCCACCTCTTCGGGCCCCTCGCCCCCTTGGGCATCCTCCTGGGCGGGGGCATCGCCGCCCTTTTGGGCCTGGTGCTCGCCCTCCCCTCCCTGCGCATTAAAGGGGTTTACCTCGCCATCGCCACCTTGGCCTTCCAGTTCCTGGCGGACTACGTCTTCAAGAACTGGGAGGCGGTGACGGGGGGGATCAGGGGGCGCACCCTGCCCCCGGCGGAGCTCTTGGGCGTCAAGCTGGACACGCCGGAAAGGCTTTGGTACCTGGTCCTCCTCTTCGCCCTGCCCCTCTTCTTCTACGGCAAGCGCCTCCTCATGACCCGGGCCGGGCGGGCCTTCAACGCCGTGCGGGACAACGACCTCTCCGCCCGGGTGGCAGGGGTAGACCTGACCCGGGTGAAGCTTTTCGCCTTCGCCCTTTCCGCCTTCTACGCCGGGGTGGCAGGGGGGCTTTTGGCCCAGCTCTACAAGGCGGTGACCCCGGAGTACTTCCCCTTGAGCGTGAGCATCCAGTACCTGGCCATGGTCATCGTGGGCGGGGCGGGGACGGTCCTGGGGGCGGTCTTGGGGGCTTTTTTCGTCCTCCTCATCCCGGAGGTCTTGAATAGCTTCGTGGGGGCCTTAGGCCCCGAGTACGCCGCCACCCTGGCCGCCTGGCGCAACGTGGCCTTCGGCCTTCTTATCCTCCTCTTCCTCATCCTGGAGCCCTTGGGCCTCGTGGGCCTCTGGGGCAGGATACGGAATTACTTCCGCACCTGGCCCTTGCCCTACTAAGGGCTATACTGGCTCCCGTGGAATGGGACCTTTCCGACCTCTATAGCGGCCCCGAGGATCCGGGGATCATGGCGGACCTCGAGGCCGCCCTCGCCCTGGCGGCAGGCCTAAACCCCGAGGACCTCTCCTTTCCCGAAAAGGCCCCAAGCCTCTTCCGCCGCTACGAGGAGGCCCTGGAGAAGGCCTACAAGCCCCTCAACTTCGCTAGCCTCTACTTCGCCACCCGGACCCAGGACCCCGCGGCCAAGGCCCTCCTGGACCGGGTGCGGAACCGCTTCACCGAGGTGCGAAACCGCCTCGTGCCCCTGGAGGTGGCCCTGAGGCGGCTTCCGGAGGAGGCCTTTGAGGCCCTGCTAGACCACCCAGGGCTCGCCGACCTCCGCCACTTCCTCCTGAGGCAGCGGGCCTACGCCCCCCACACCCTTTCGGAGAGGGAGGAGGAGCTTTTGAACCTGAAGGCCCTGGTGGGCAGGAGCGCCTGGAGCCAGTTCTACACGGAGTACACGGGCCGCTTCCGCTTCTCCCTAAGGGGCAAGGAGCTCACGGAGATGGAGGTGCGCGCCCTCCGCCGCGACCCCGACCCCGAGGTGCGGCGGGAGGCCCACCGGGCGCTTTACGGGAAGCTCTTGGCCGAGGCCCCCACCCTGAGCGCCGTCTTTAACGCGGTTTATCTGGACTATCTCCAGGAGCTAAGGCTAAGGGGCTACCGCCACCCCTTGGAGCCCGTGGCCCTAAGGGACGAGGTGGAGGTTAAGGACATTGAGGCCCTCCTCGCCGCCACGGAGGCTCACTACCCCTTGGTGGAGGCCTACTACCGCTTCAAGGCCAAAAGGCTCGGCCTGGAGAGGACGCCAAGCCAAGACCTCCTCGCCCCCCTGGGGGAGAAGCCCAAGGTGCCCTTCGGGGAGGCGAAGGAGCTGGTCCTCGAGGCCTTCCGCCGCTTCTCCCCGGAGATGGAGGCCATCGCCCGGGAGTTCTTTGAAAAGCGCTGGATTGACGTCTACCCCAGGCCCGGCAAGCGGGGCGGGGCCTTCTGCTCCGGGGGGCTTCCCTCCACCCACCCCTACGTCCTCCTCAACCACACGGACGACCTGGATAGCGCCCACACCCTAGCCCACGAGCTCGGGCACGGGGTGCACTTCTACCTGGCCCGGGGGCAACGCCTCCTCAACTTCGGGGCCTCCACCCCCCTGGCGGAAACCGCCAGCGTCTTCGCCGAGCTCCTCCTGGACGACCTCCTCATGGAAAGGCTTTCCGGGGAGGAAAAAACCCTCCTCCTGGCCGAGCGGCTGGAGGACGCCATCAACACCCTCTTCCGCCAGGTGATGTACACCTTCTTTGAAAGGAAGAGCCTCGAGGCCCGCCAAGAAGCCGCCCTCTCCCCGGAGGCCTTCCACGAGGTCTGGCAACGGGAGCAGGAAAGGCTTTACGGGGACGCCGTGGCCTGGACGGAGCTGGACCGGGCGGCCTGGGCGGGCATCCCCCACTTCGTCCACTACCGCTTCTACACCTACAGCTACGCCCTCGGGTACCTGGTGGTCCTCGCCCTGTACGGGCGCTACCTGGAGGAGGGGAAGGCCTTCGTGCCCAAGTACCTGGAGGTCCTCAAGGCCGGGGAGAGCCAAAGCCCCAAGGAGATCCTCCGGCAAGCGGGGGTAGAGCTCGCCTCGGAGGAGTTCTTCCGCTACGGCTTCGGGGTCCTGGAGGCTTGGCTAAAGGCCCTCTCCTAGGCGAGAATGGGGGGATGGACCTCGTTTATCGGCCCGAGCGCTACCCTTTCCTCACCCAGGACCTCCCCGGGGTAGGGGGGGCCATCCGGGTGGAGCCCCAGGACTTCCAGGTGGAGGAGGTGCCCGCCTACCTGCCCCAAGGGGAAGGGGAGCACCTCTACCTCTTTCTGGAAAAGGAAGGCCGCACCACCCGGGAGGTCTTGGAGTTTCTGCGGGACGAGGTGGGGGTGCCAGAGAAGGAGATCGGGGTGGCGGGGCTAAAGGACAAGCGCGCCCGCACCCGGCAGTGGTTCTCCATCCCCAGGAAGTACGAGGACGCCCTCTGCCTCCTGGAAAACCTCGAGGGGGTGAGGCTCCTCGCCGCCGACCTCCACACCAACAAGCTCCGCACGGGCCACCTCAAGGGCAACCGCTTCCGGATCCTCATCCGGGGGGCCAAGGAGCGGGAAAGGGCCGAGGCCATCCTGCGCCTCTTGGAGGAAAAGGGGGTCCCCAACTACTACGGGCCCCAGCGCTTCGGCCTCGGCGGGCTTAATCCGGTGAGGGGCTACGAGCTCGTGAAAAAGGGCAAGGGGCGGGGAAGCCCCTGGCTTAAGCGCTTCCTCATCGGCAGCCTGCAAAGCCTCCTCTTCAACGAGTGGGTGGCCCTGAGGATGGAGCGGGGGCTTTACGACCGGGTCATCCCCGGGGACTGGGCCAAGAAGCACGCCACGGGGGGGGAGTTTTTGGTGGAAAGGCCGGAGGAGGCGGAAAGGGCCCTGAGGCTAGAGATCAGCGCCACGGGGCCCCTCTTCGGCAAGAAGTACCCGGAGGCCCAAGGGGAAGCCCGGGCCTTGGAGGACGAGATCCTGGCCCGCTTTGACCTGAGGCGGGAGGAGTTCAGGGCCCGCCGGGGGGCCAGGCGGCCCATCCGGGTACCCCTTGCGGACTGGCGCCTCGAGGAAAGCCCGGAAGGCCTTTGGCTCGCCTTCTTCCTCCCCAAGGGGAGCTACGCCACAAGCCTCCTAAGGGAGGTGATGAAGGTGGAGGTGGACGCCCCAGAAGAGAACGAGGGGGAGGAACTCCCTCCCCCTCAGGACCTTCCCGCCTAGAAGCGGTAGCCGAGCTTCATCTGGGCGGCCAAGACCCCGCCGGCAAGCCCCACGTCCCCGCCCAGGAAGAGGGGAGCCCCCAGGGCCGCCTTCAGGTCGTACTCGGCGTCGGCGCGGAAGTAGAACTTGGCTTCGCTAAACCCGGGAAAGACCGCCCCCAGGCCCACGCCAGCCTTGAGCCCCTCCGCCACGGGGTAAAGGTAGCGGAAGAGGAGAGCGCCGTTCCAGGCACCGCCCACGGTATACGCCACGTCCAGGGCGAGCCGGACCTCCCCCACCGGGGGCTGGAAGAGGAGGCAGTGCCAGGAAAGCTCCGCCCCAAAGCCCTGGGTACCGCCCACAAGGGCCAAGGAGGGCTTTCGGTTCTCCAAGGAAAACTGGACCGAGGCCAAGCCCAGGGCCACCGCCAAAATCCTACAAAACGCTAAACGCTTTTGACAAGGTTGTTGTGAGATTACCCCCAGGGAACACCCGATAGCCCCGCTCGGCGAGCACCCTCCCCACCGCCTCCCCCAAGCCCCGGGTGAGGATGGGGGGCGAGCCCAGGTTGAGCATGACCAGGAAGCCCACCACGTACTCGGCGAGCTCCTCCGGAGCCATGGGGGGGCCTCCCGTGCGCCCGTGGCCCGGGAGGTCCAGGAGGTAGAAGGTGTACCCCTCGGGGAGGTCCTCGGGCCAGCGGGAGGCCTCCTCGGCGAGGAGGAGGACGGGCGGACCCTTCCCCACCCGCTCAAAGACCAGGGGAAGCCCGTAAAGGTGCAGGTAGCCCCTCCGCCTCATAGGGCAAGCCCCCCGGGAAGCCGGAAGCTTTCCCCAAGGAGGAAGTCCGCCACCAAGGAGCGCACCTCCTCCAGGGCCTCCCAAGGCACCAGGTGGCCCGCTTCCTCCACGCTGAAGCGCAAAGCCTCCCCCTTGGCGAAGTCCGCCACCTCCTGGCCGTGGTGGGGCGGGGTGAAGGCGTCCAGGGCGCCTTGGACCACCAGGACCCGGGCCTTCGTGCCCCTGAGCCAGCGCCTTTCGTCCCCAAGGCCCTCCAGCCGCTCCAGCCAGGCCCGCACCCCCTCCTCGCTCAGGCCCTCCCGCCACACCTGGAAGACCTCCTCGCTTCCCGCCGCCAGGGGGCCAAAGAAAAGAGCCCGCCCGATGGTGGCAAACCCCTCCACCCCGCCCCTTTCCAGGCCGAAGCGAAGGGCCTTCAGCTTGGCGGTGAGAAGGGCATCCCGCCGGAGGATGGGGGAAAGGAGCACGAGGCTCTTGGCCTCCTCCTGGAAGGCCACCCGCAAGGCCTCGAGGGCCCCCTCCCCGAAGGCCACCAGGTGAAGCCCCTCCTCCGCCGGAAGCCTGAGGAAGTCCAGCCCCGCCGGGGGGGAGAGAAGGCCGGGAAAGAGCCGCACCTCGCCCACCCCCCCTTTATACTCCAGGCCATGGAGCTTCCCGCCTTCTTGCAGAGGGAAACCCTGGACCAAACCCTCGGGGTGCGCTACCTGAAGCTCACCCCCGAGGAGGTGGTGGCGGAGCTGGCGGTGACCCCCAAGGTCCACCAGCCCTTTGGCTTCCTCCACGGGGGAGCCACGGTGGCCCTGGCGGAAAGCGTGGCCAGCGTGGGGGGGTTCCTCAACTGCCCCCCAGGGCACGCCGCCTTCGGCCTGGAGATCAACTGCAACCACATCCGCAAGAAGCAAAGCGGGGTGATCCGGGCCGTGGGCCGGCCCCTGCACGTGGGCCGCACCACCCAGGTCTGGGAGGTGAAGGTTTACGACGAGGAGGAGCGCTTAGTCGCCGCAAGCCGGTGCACCCTGGCGGTGGTGCCCCTAGAACCAGGTAGCTAGCCAGGCCAGCCAGTTCCCGCCCAAGAAGCCCGCATCCCCTAAGGCCCTGAGGTCCCGGTGGCGCTCCAGGCCGAGGGGGGTGGCCTGAAGGCCAAACCCTCCGTCCCAGTCCGTGCCGAGGCCCACGCCCTTGGGCCCGAGGAGGCTTTCCGCATGGGCCTTGTGGCGGAGGAAGGCCTCCAGGGGAAGCCTTGCCATCCCCCGCCGCCAGCCCGGGTCCAGGAAGGCGTTGAAGGGCACGAGGCCCAAGACCCCGCCCCTTTCCCCTAAGGCCCGAAGAAGGGCATCGGAGAGGTGCCGGGGGCTTGGGCAGAGGGCGCGGCAGTTGGCGTGGGTGGCGCAGACCGGCCCCCCATAGGCCCCAAGGGCCTCCCAGGCCGCCTCCTCCGCCAGGTGGGAGAGGTCCAGGGCCACCCCAAGCCGCTCCATCTCCCGGAGGAGGGCCCTCCCCTGCTCCGTGAGGGGCCCCTCCTCGGCGTTCCCCCCGGCGTAGGGGTTCTGCGTGGCCCAGGTGAGGGAAAGGAGCCTTAGGCCCCTTTCCCTAAGGGGAAGGAGGTCCTCGGGGGTTTCCAGGGCGTGGGCTCCCTCCAGGAGGAGGACGAGCCCCAGGACGCCGTCTTCCGGGTAGCGGGCGAGGTGAAGGGCGAGGTCTTTCCCCTCCCGCAGGAGGCGCACCAGGCCCCGCTCCTCCCAAGCCTCGTAGAGGGCGAGCTGGGCGTAGACCTCTTCCAGCCAGTCCTCCCTTCCCCCTTCCCGAGGGTCAGTGAAGAGGGTGGCAAAGGCCACCGCCACCCCCGCTTCCTTCAGGCTCGGGAGGGTGACCAGGGGGGTGTCGGGGTGGGGGTCTTCCGCCCGAAGGGCCTCGAGGGGAAGGGTCAGGTCCCGGCCCAGGGCCCGAACGTTGTAGGCCAGGTCCAGGTGGGCGTCCACCATGACGGGCTCCATGGGGAAACTCTACAATGGGATTTGTGCGGCCCGAGGAACTTCCCCCCCTTCCCGAAGCCCCCGGGGTCTACCTCTGGAAGCGGGGGGACGAGGTGCTCTATGTGGGCAAGGCCAAGAGCTTGAGGGGCCGGGTCAGAAGCTACTTCCACGCCGAGGGCAAGGCCCAGCGCATCGCCCAGGAGGCCACGGCCCTGGAGTTCATCGCCACCCGGGACGAGGTGGAGGCCCTTCTCCTCGAGGCCAACCTCATCAAGGCCCACCGCCCCCCCTACAACGTCCTCCTCAAGGACGACAAGCACTACCCCTTCCTCAAGCTCACCCGCGAGCCCTTCCCCACCCTCCTGGTGGTGCGGCGGGTGGAGGAGGACGGGGCCAAGTACTTTGGGCCCTTCCCCGAGGCGGGGGCCCTAAGGCGCATCAAGACCCTCATTGACCGCCTCTTCCCCTTGCGCAAGAACTCGGGCTACCCCATGCGGCGGAGGCGCTACCCCTGCTTGAACCACAGCATGGGGCGTTGCCTCGCCCCTTGCGTGGGCAAGGCGGACCTCGAGGCCTACCGGGAGGTGGTGCGCCAGGTGGAGGCGGTTTTAGAGGGGAAGGTGGACTGGCTTTTGGCCCGCCTCGAGGCCCAGATGCGGGAGGCGGCCCAAAAGCTAGAGTTTGAGCGGGCGGCGGAGATCCGGGACCAGATAGAGGCCCTAAGGGCCTTCTTCGCCACGAGCCAGCAGGCCTTTGACCCGGAGCTTGGGGATTTGGACTTCCTGGGCCTGGCCCGGGCGGGGGCCCTGGCCGTGGTACAGCTTTTCCAGGTGAGGGGGGGGAGGGTCTTGGGCCGCATCAGCCGGGTGGTGGAGAAGGAGGAGGCCACGGACGAGGAGATCCTCTGGGCCTTCCTCCGGGACCACTACCTCACCGCTTCCCCCCTCCCCCCCCTCGTCCTCCTCCCCTTTCCCTTGGAGGACCTCTCCGGGCTGGAAGCCCTCCTCCGCCGCCGGGCCGGCCGGAAGGTGGAGGTCCGGGTGCCCCAGCGGGGGGAGAAGGCGAGGCTGTTGGAGTTCGCCGAAAGGAACGCCCGCCTCACCCTGGAAACCGAGCTCAAGGCCCGGGAGCGCCGGGGAGACCACCCCGCCCTGAAGGCCCTCCAGGACCTCCTCGCCCTGCCCACCCGCCCCTTCCGCATAGAGGCCTACGACGTGAGCCACCTCCAGGGCCAGGCCCGCATCTTCTCCCTGGCGGTCTTTGAAGGGGGCAAGCCCAAGCGCCAGGAGTACCGCCGCATGCGCCTAAGGGCGGGGAACGACGACTACCAGGCCATGGAGGAAGGCGTCTACCGCCGCTACACGGGAAGCCTGAAGGAGATGCCCCTCCCCGACCTCCTCCTCATAGACGGGGGCCTGGGCCAGGTGCGGGCGGCAGAGCGGGCCTTGGAAAGGGCGGGGCTCAGCCTCCCCCTGGTGGGGCTTGCCAAGAGGGAGGAGGTCCTCGTGACCCCTGAAGGGCGGGAGATCCGCCTCCCCCTCACCCACCCCGCCCTCAGGCTCCTCATCCACCTACGGGACGAGGCCCACCAAAACGGCCTTAAGCAGCACCAGAAGGAGCGGAGCCGGGAGCTTCTTAGGGTGCTGGAGGGGATCCCCGGCATCGGGGAGGCGAGGCGGCGGGCGCTCTTGGAGCGCTACGGGGGGCTTAGGGCCCTACGGGAAGCCCCCCTAGAGGAGCTCGCCCGCCTGCCGGGGATGAACCGGAAGGCGGCGGAGGCCCTCAAGGCCGCCCTAGGGGAAGCGCACCCGGACCGGGCGTAGCCGCCCCCTTCTCGTTGGCCCCAAAGGCCCCACCCCGGGGAGAAACCCTTATGATGGGGCCCTGATGGTGCGCCGCGCCCTGGAAGAGGCCATTCACGAAGCCCTGAAGGAGATGGGCCTGGACCTGAGGCTCAAGGTGGCCCGGGCCCCCAAGGACAAGCCCGGGGACTACGGGGTCCCCCTCTTCGCCCTGGCCAAGGAGCTCAAGAAGCCCCCCCAGGCCATCGCCGAGGAGCTCCAAGGACGCCTGAAGCTTCCCCCCTTCGTGGAGGAGGCCATCCCCGTGGGGGGGTACCTGAACTTCCGCCTGCGCACGGAGGACCTCCTGAAGGAAGCCCTAAAGGAGAAACGGCCCTTCCCCAAGAGGGAGGGCCTGGTGCTCATTGAGCACACCTCCGTGAACCCCAACAAGGAGCTCCACGTGGGCCACCTGAGGAACATCGCCCTAGGGGACGCCTTGGCCCGCATCCTGGCCTTCGCCGGGCGGGAGGTCCTGGTCCTCAACTACATTGACGACACCGGGCGCCAAGCGGCGGAAACCCTCTTCGCCCTCAGGCACTACGGCCTCACCTGGGACGGGAAGGAGAAGTACGACCACTTCGCCGGCAGGGCCTACGTGCGCCTCCACCAAGACCCCGAGTACGAAAAGCTCCAGCCCGGCATAGAAGAGGTCCTCCACGCCCTGGAGCGGGGGGAACTGAGGGAAGAGGTGAACCGCATCCTCCTGGCCCAGCTCGCCACCATGCGCGCCCTGAACGCCCACTACGACCTCCTGGTCTGGGAGTCGGACATCGTGCGGGCGGGGCTTTTGGGCAAGGCCTTGGCCCTTTTGGAAGGGAGCCCTTACGTTTTCCGCCCCCAGGAGGGGAAGTACGCCGGGGCCCTGGTCATGGACGCCAGCCCCTTCATCCCGGGCCTCGAGGACCCCTACTTCGTCCTGGTGCGCTCCGGGGGCGCCGCCACCTACTACGCCAAGGACATCGCCTTCCAGTTTTGGAAGATGGGGCTTCTGGAGGGCCTTCGCTTCCGCCCCTACGAGAACCCCTTCTACCCCGGCCTGAGGACGAGCGCCCCCGAGGGGGAGGCCTACACCCCCAGGGCCCGGGAGACCATCAACGTCATTGACGTCCGCCAAAGCCACCCCCAGGCCCTGGTGCGGGCCGCCTTGGCCCTGGTGGGCCACCCCGAGCTCGCCCAAGGGGCTTTCCACCTGGCGTATGAAACGGTGCTCCTGGAGGGCAAGCAGATGTCGGGAAGGAAGGGCGTGGCGGTGAGCGTGGACGAGGTGCTGGAGGAGGCGAAGCGCAGGGCCTTAGCCATCATTGAGGAGAAAAACCCCGAGCACCCCGCCAAGGAGGAGGCGGCGGGAATGGTGGCCCTCGGGGCCATCCGCTTCGCCATGGTGAAGACGGAGCCCAAGAAGCAGATTGACTTCCGCTACAGCGAAGCCCTCTCCTTTGACGGGGACACGGGGCCCTACATCCAGTACGCCCACGCCCGGGCCCACAGCATCCTGCGCAAGGCGGAGGCGTGGGGCGAGCCGGACCTCGCCCAGGCCACCCCCTACGAACGGGCCCTGGCCCTAAGCCTTTTGGACTTTGAGGAGGCGGTCTTGGAGGCGGCGGAGGAGAAGACCCCCCACGTCCTCGCCCAGTACCTCCTGGACCTCTCGGCGGCCTGGAACGCCTACTACAACGCCAAGGAAGGGGGCAAGGCCGCCACCCCCGTCCTCACCGCCCCCAAGGGCCTGAGGGAGCTCCGCCTCGGCCTGGTCCTCCGCCTCCAGGAAACCCTAAGGGCGGGCCTGGGCCTCCTCGGCATCCCCGCCCCCGAGGTAATGTAAGGCCATGCGCCTCGCCCTCCTGGCCCTCCTCCTCTTCACCGCCTTCGGCCAACGCCTCACCTCCCCCGAGGAGGTGGCGCGAAGCCAGGTGATCAAGAAGGCCCTGCCGGCCGTGGTCCGCATCCAGGGCACCCCCACCGCCCCCGGGGAGGACCAGGTGGTGGGCACGGGCTTCTTCGTGAGCCCCTTCCGGGTGGTGACCAACTACCACGTGGTCCAGGACCTCCAAGACCTCACCGTGCGCCTCACGGACGGGCGCACCTTCCCGGCGGAGCGCTTCGCCGTGGACCCGGGGATTGACCTGGCCCTCCTCACGGTGAAAGGGGTCCAGGCCCCAGGGGTCCTCTCCTTTAGCAAAACGCCCACGGCGAGCCTTCCCTTGGGGATGGGGGTGGTGTTGGTGGGCTTCCCCTATGGCCAGGGGCCCCTGGCCTCCTACGGGATCCTCTCGGGAATTGGCCCCCTCGAGGTCCCCACCCCCGACCCGAGCCTCGGGGCCGAGGTGGGGGAGTACCTCTTCACGGACGCCCCCCTCACCGTGGGCAACTCGGGAAGCCCCCTTCTGAACCTCCAGGGGGAGGTGGTGGGGGTGGTGGCGGACGTGGTGGGGGGGCCATCCGGGGTGGGGGGGATCGGGGTGGCCATCCCGGCGGAGCTCGCCGCCCAGAGCGTCCAGGACCTGGAGCGCTTCGGCATCCC
Organism: Thermus brockianus; assembly: GCF_021462505.1. Taxonomy (GTDB): domain Bacteria; phylum Deinococcota; class Deinococci; order Deinococcales; family Thermaceae; genus Thermus; species Thermus hydrothermalis. The sequence continues at coordinate 141,140 of NZ_JAKEDV010000002.1, read as the reverse complement.
GCAAAGGGGGTGGCTCGGGGCGAGCCTGGTGAGCCTGGACGAGCTTCCCCCCGTGCTCCTTAGGGCGGTGGGCCTCACCACCACCCAAGGGGCCATGGTGGACCGGGTGGAGCCGGGAAGCCCCGCCGCCCGGGCGGGCCTCCGGGGAGCCCAGCGGGACGCCCAAGGAAGGCTTTTGGCCCTGGGGGACGTGATCCTGGCGGTGAACGGCAAGGCGGTGAAGGACAAGGCGGAGGTGGTGCGGCTCATCGCCCGCTTCCGCCCCGGGGACCGGGTGCGCCTCACCCTTTGGCGGGAGGGGCGGCGCCTCGAGGCCACCCTCACCATGGTGGCCCGGCCCAGGAGGTGAAGCGTGTACGTGGCCATTGAGGGCCCCATCGGGGTGGGCAAGACCACCCTGGCCCGCCTCCTCGCCGAGGCCCTGGGGGCGGAGCCTCTTTTGGAGGTGGTGGAGGAAAACCCCTTCCTGCCCCTCTTCTACCAGGACAGGAAGCGCTACGCCTTTAAAGCGCAGGTCTTCTTCCTCCTCTCCCGCTACCGGCAGCTTTCCCGCCTGAGGGAAAGGCCCCTCTTCGGCGGGGTGGTGGCGGACTACCTCTTTGACAAGGACGCCATCTTCGCCAGCCTCACCCTGGAAGGCCCCGAGTGGGACCTCTACCTGGAGCTTTACCGGGAGCTTTCCCCCAGGCTTCCCGCCCCCGACCTGACCCTCTACCTAAGGGCCCCGGTTCCCGTGCTCCTGGAGCGCATCCGCAAGCGGGGAAGGCCCTTTGAGGCGGACATGGACCCCGCCTACCTGGAGGCCCTGTCCGAGGCCTACGAGCGCCACTTCGCCCGCTATCCCCATCCCCTCCTGGTCCTCGAGGCGGACCAATGGGACTATTCCCAGGAAGGCCCCGACCGGGAGCGGGTGGTGGCCCTGGTGAAGGCCCATCTTTCCCTTGGGGTATAGCATGTACGTGGCCATCGCCGGCAACATCGGAAGCGGCAAGAGCTCCCTCACCGCCCTCCTCGCCGAAACCTTCGGGCTCAAGCCCGTGTACGAGGCGGTGAGCGAAAACCCCTACCTGGAGGACTTCTACCGGGACATGGGGGCCTACGCCTTCCCCTCCCAGGTCTTCTTCCTGGCGAGAAGGGTGCGGCAACACCTCCTGGAGGTGAACGGAAGCCCCCGCGTGGTCCAGGACCGCACCCTCTACGAGGACGCCTTCGTCTTCGCCCAAAACCTCTACCGGGAGGGGTACCTCTCCGAGCGGGACTGGCGGACCTACCTGGAGCTCTTCCACAGCGTGGCCCCCGCCCTGCGCAAGCCCGACCTCCTCATCTACCTCCGGGCAAGCCTCCCCACCCTAAGAAGGCGCATTGCGAAGCGGGGCCGCCCCTATGAGCGGGGCATCCCCGATGCCTACCTCCTCGCCCTGAACCGGCTATACGAGGACCTTTTGGCCTCCTGGGAGCTCTCCCCCGTCCACGTGGTGGACGGGGACCAGGTGGACTTCGTGGAGGACGAAAGGGCCAAGGAGGCCCTCCTGGACGCCCTCCGCCCCCTCTTGAGGCCATGACCCTAAAGGAGCTCTTCGCCCCCTTCGGCCTAGAGGCCCCGCCCCAGACGGTGCGGGGGATCACCCTGGACTCGAGGCGGGTGGCCCCCGGCTTCGTCTTCGTGGCCGTCCCCGGGGTACCCCTTCCCCACCGCAAGCCCCTGGACGGGCACGCCTTCATCCCCGAGGCCCTGGCCCGGGGGGCCATCGCCGTGGTGGGGGAAAAGGACCTCTCCCTGCCCGTGCCCTACCTCAAGGTGGAGGACGCCCGCCTGGCCCTCGCCCGCCTCGCCCGCCGCTTCTATGGGGCGCCCGACCAGGCCCTCACCCTCCTCGGGGTCACGGGCTCCAAGGGGAAGAGCACCACGGCAAGCCTCCTCCACCACCTCCTCCAGACGGGGGGCGTGGAGGCCGCCCTCCTCTCCACCGTGGGCCTGAAGCTTGGGGGCGAGGCGAGGCCCCCCGTGGGCCACTTCACCACCCCCGAGGCCCCCGAGGTCTACGCCTTCCTGCGGGAGGCCGCCGACCTGGGCCTGAAAGCGGCGGTCCTGGAGGTTTCCAGCCACGCCCTGGCCCTGAAGCGGGTGGAGGGGCTTTTCTACCGGGTAGGGCTTTTCGTGAGCTTTTACCCCGACGACCACCTGGACCTCCACGGCACGGCGGAGAACTACTTCCGGGCCAAGGCCCTCCTGGTGGAGCGCTCGGAGGTGGCGGTACTCCACACCGCCCTCCCCCACCTGGAAGCCCTGAAGAAGCGGCCCCACCTCCTGGTGGGGCCCGGGGGGGAGGTGCGGGCGGAAGGGGTAAGGGAGGAGGAGGAAGGCCTCCGCTTCCGCCTCCAAAGCCCCTGGGGGAAAGGGGAGGCCTTCCTGCCCCTCCTCGGGGCCTACAACGTGGAAAACGCCCTCATGGCGGCGGGAGGAGCCCTTCTTTTGGGGCTTCCCCTGGAAGCGGTCCTCTCGGGGCTTGCCACCTTCCCCGGGGTGCCGGGGCGGATGGAGGTGGTGCGGGCACACCCTTTTCGGGTGGTGATTGACTTCGCCCACACCGGGAAAAGCCTGGAGGAGGCGCTAAAGACCCTGCGGCGCACCACCCGGGGAAGGCTTCTCCTGGTGGTGGGGGCGGCGGGGGAGCGGGACAGGCAAAGGCGGGAGGACATCGGCCGGGTGGCGGCCCGCCTCGCCGACCTCACCTTCTTCACCGAGGAGGACCACCGCACGGAGCCCCTGGAGGAGATCCTAGGGGCCCTGGCGGAGGCGGCCCGGCGGGAAGGGGGGAGGTTCCTCTTGGTGCCAGACCGAAAGGAGGCCATCTTCCAGGCGGTCCTCGAGGCCCAGGAAGGGGACACGGTCCTCCTCGCCGGCAAAGGGCACGAGCGCACCCTGGAAAGGGGCCTAGAGGCCCTCCCCTGGAACGAGCGGGAGGTGGCGGAGGAGGCCCTTAGGGCGCGGGGGCTTTAGCGGGCAAAGGGGGGTTTAGGGCGGCGAGCCAGTCCTCAAAGGCCTTGAGGCCCCGCCGGAACATGGCCTCCCGCTTTTCCTTCTTCCCCATGCGGCCCTCGAGGGGAGGCACCAGGCCCCAGTTGGCGTACATGGGCTGGAAGCCCTCGGGGTTGGCCGTGGCCAGGTAGCGGACCAACCCCCCGAGCAGGCTCTCCTCGGGCGGGGCCACGGGGGATAGGCCCAGGGCGCGCCTTGCGGCGTTGAGCCCCGCCAAAAAGCCCGTGGCGGCGCTCTCCAGGTACCCTTCCACCCCGGCGAGCACCCCGGCGGCGAAAAGCCCCTCCGCCCCCTTGAACTCCAGGGTCTCCTTGAGAAGCCGCGGGGCGTTCAGGTAGGTGTTGCGGTGCATCACCCCGTAGCGGACGATCTCGGCGTTCTCCAGGCCCGGAATCATCTGGATGAGGCGCTTCTGCTCGGGCCACTTGAGCCCCGTCTGGAAGCCCACCAGGCTCCAAAGCCGCCCCGCCTTGTCCTCCTGGCGGAGTTGCACCACGGCGAAAGGCTCCTTCCCCGTGCGGGGGTCCTTGAGCCCCACGGGCTTCATGGGCCCAAAGAGCAGGGTCTGGTAGCCCCTCCGGGCGAGCTCCTCCACGGGCACGCAGGCCTCAAAGAACTGGAGGTTTTCCCAGTCGTGGGGCTGGTGCTTCTCCGCCGCCACCAGGGCCTCGTAGAAGCGGCGGTACTCCTCCTCCGTCATGGGGCAATTGAGGTAGTCGGCGCTCTGCCCATAGCGCCCGGCGCGGAAGCACTTGCTGAGGTCAATGCTCTCGTAAAGCACCACGGGGCTTGCGGCGTCGTAGTAGGAGAGGAAGTGGTCGCCGAAGCGGCGCTTTAGCGCCTCGGCCAAAGGCTCGGCGGTGAGGGGCCCCGTGGCCAAGACGGTGAGGCCCTCTGGGATCTCTACCACCTCCTCCCGCACGAGCTCCAACAAGGGGTGGCGGGAAAGCCTTTCCGTGATGAAGCCGCCAAACTCCTCCCGGTCCACGGCCAAGGCCCCCCCGGCGGGGACCCGGGCCCTTTCCGCCGCCTCCATGACGAGGCTTCCCGCAAGGCGCATCTCCGCCTGCAAAAGCCCCTTGGCGTTGGCCATGCCCTCCCCGCCCAGGGAGTTGGAGCAGACGAGCTCGGCGAGAAGCCCCGTGCTGTGGGCCGGGGTCATGCGCTTCGGGCGCATCTCAAAAAGCCGCACGGGGATCCCTAAGCGCAAAAGGGTCCAGGCGGCCTCGCTTCCCGCAAGGCCCCCGCCCACCACGTTCACCCGTTCCATCCTTTAGATGCTACCATCCAGGCGAGGAAGGGAAAAGTGGCCTATACTGGCCCCGATGGGCCTCGCCAAGCGCATCGTCCCCTGCCTGGACGTCCACGCCGGCCGGGTGGTCAAAGGGGTGAACTTCGTGAACCTGAAGGACGCCGGAGACCCCCTGGAGGCGGCCCAGGCCTACGACCAGGCGGGGGCGGACGAACTCGTCTTTTTGGACATCTCCGCCACCCACGAGGAGCGGGCCATCCTCCTGGACGTGGTGGCCCAGGTGGCGGAAAGGGTCTTCATCCCCCTCACCGTGGGCGGGGGGGTGCGTTCCTTGGAGGACGCCCGGAGGCTTCTCCTGGCCGGGGCGGACAAGGTGAGCGTGAACTCCGCCGCCGTGAAGCGGCCCGAGCTCATCCAGGAGCTCGCCGACCACTTCGGCGCCCAGGCGGTGGTCCTGGCCATTGACGCCCGGTGGCGGGGGGATTTCCCCGAGGTCTACATCGCGGGGGGGAGGGTGCCCACGGGCCTCCACGCCGTGGAGTGGGCGGTGCGGGGGGCCGAGCTGGGGGCCGGGGAGATCCTCCTCACCAGCATGGACCGGGACGGGACCAAGGAGGGGTACGACCTAAGGCTCACCCGCCAGGTGGCGGAGGCGGTGAACGTGCCCGTGATTGCGAGCGGGGGGGCGGGGAAGGAGGAGCACTTCCTCGAGGCCTTCCAGGCGGGGGCGGAGGCCGCTTTAGCCGCCAGCGTCTTCCACTTCGGCGAGATCCAAATCCCCGAGCTCAAACGCTTCCTGGCGGAAAGGGGCGTGCGGGTGCGGCTAGACTAGGGGCATGGACCTGGAGGCGGTGCGCTTTGACGAAAGGGGCCTGGTCCCGGTGGTGGTCCAGGACGCCCGCACGGGGGAGGTCCTCACCCTGGCCTACGCCAACCGGGAAGCCCTGGAGGAAACCCTAAGGACCAGGCGGAGCACCTTCTATAGCCGAAGCCGCCAAGCCCTCTGGCGCAAGGGGGAGACCTCGGGGCATTACCAGGAGGTGGTGGAGGTCCTCTTGGACTGCGACGGGGACGCCGTGGTCTACAAGGTCCTCCCCCAGGGCCCCGCCTGCCACACGGGGGAAAGGAGTTGCTTCCACCGCCCTCTCCTCCGGGAAAGCGCCGCCCCCGGCCTCGGGGAGGTGCTGGAAAGGGTCTACGCCACCATAGAGGAAAGGCTAAGGACGCTTCCCGAGGGGAGTTACGTGGCGAGGCTCCACCGGGCGGGCCTAGACCGCATCCTGAAGAAGATCGGGGAGGAGGCGGGAGAGGTGATCCTGGCCGCCAAGAACCACGACAAGGAGGAACTGCGCCACGAGGCGGCGGACCTCCTTTTCCACCTCCTCCTCACCCTGGCGGAGGAGGGGGTGGGGTTAGAGGACCTGGCGGAAACCCTCTGGGCCCGGCACCGGCCCCAGGGCTAGGCCCTTTATGATGGAACCATGGAAATTGAGCGCAGGCTTGTCCTGGAAGTGGTGCGGGTGACGGAACAGGCGGCCTTGGCGGCAAGCCGCTTCGCCGGCAAGGGGGACAAGGAGGCGGTGGACGAAGCGGGCACCGAGGCCATGCGCCGGGTGCTCAACGAGCTCCCCATCCGGGGCACCGTGGTCATCGGCGAGGGGGAGATGGACGAGGCCCCCATGCTCTACATCGGGGAGGTCCTGGGGCAGGGGGGTTTGGAGGTGGACATCGCCGTGGACCCCGTGGAGGGCACCACCACCGCCGCCAAGGGCCTGCCCAACGCCGTGACCGTCATCGCCCTAAGCGAAAAGGGGGGGCTTTTCCACGCCCCGGATATGTACATGGAAAAGCTCATCGTTCCCCCGCCCGCCGCCGGGCTCGTGGACCTCACCTGGCCCGTTTCCGCCAACCTGAAGGCCTTGGCCCTGGCCCTGCAACGCTCAGTGGAGGACCTGGTCATCGTGGTCCTGGACCGGCCCCGGCACGAAAGGCTCATCCGGGAGATCCGGGAAGCGGGGGCCCGGGTCAAGCTCATCTCCGACGGGGACGTGATCGCCGCCCTGGCCGCCGCCATCCGGGGCACGGGGGTCCACGCCGTCATGGGCATCGGCGGGGCCCCGGAAGGGGTCCTGGCCGCCGCCGCCCTCAAGTGCTTAGGCGGGGAGATCCAGGCCCGCTTCGTGCCCCAGAACGAGGAGGAGCGGGCGCGGCTTAGGGCCATGGGCGGGGACGAGCACCGGGTTTACCGCACGGAGGACCTGGCCCCGGGCAAGGAGATCGTCTTCGCCGCCACGGGCATCACCGACGGGGACATCCTGGAAGGGGTGCGCTTCTTCGGCGGGGGGGCCAGGACCCACTCCATCGTCATGGGCCACGCCACCCGGGTGGTGCGCTTTATTGACTCCATCCACCTCTTTGAAACCGGGGCCCGGGTCACCATCAGGGTCTAAACTAAGGGCGTGCCCAAGCCCTACCGGGAAGAGGAAGCCTACCGGCTCGCCCTGGAGTTCTTTGAAGGGGACGACCTTCGGGCGAGCGTCTTCCTCAAGCGCTACGCCCTGAGGGACAGGGAGGGGCGGCCCCTCGAGGCCACCCCCCCGGAGCTATGGCGCCGCCTCGCCCGCCACGCCGCCCGGGTGGACCGGGGGATGGAGGAAGCCTACCTTTGGCTCTTCCAGGACTTCCGCTTCGTTCCCGGGGGGAGGATCCTTTTCGGCCTCGGCAACTGGCGGAAAAGCACCCTTTTCAACTGCTACTTCCTCCCCATCCGGGAAGACTCCGTGCAGGGCATCGCCCGCTTCCTGGACGAGGCCATGCGCACCTTCGCCTACGGGGGCGGGGTGGGCACCAACGCCGACGTCCTCCGCCCCAAGGGGGCCAAGGTAGGCAACGCCGGGGTGGAAAGCTCGGGGGCGGTGAGCTTCATGGAGCTCTTCTCCACCCTGGCCGGGGTCATGGGGGCAAGCGGGGGGCGAAGGGGTGCCCTCATGCTCACCTTCTCCGACACCCACCCCGAGCTTCTGGACTTCCTCAGGGCCAAAACCGACCCCGAGCGCACGAGGATCCGCCACGCCAACCTCTCCCTAAGGGCCACGGACGCCTTCCTGGAAGCCGCCCTGGCCGACGAGCCCTGGCGGCTTTCCTTCACCACGCCCAGGGAAGAAATCCGGGCGGAAATCCGGGCCAAGGAGGCCTGGGAAGCCCTGGTGGAGGCCGCCTGGAATAGCGCCGAGCCCGGCCTCCTCTTCTGGGACCGGGTGCGCACCTGGGCCACGGCCCAGTACGGGGGGACGGAGGTGCAAGGCGTCAACGTCTGCGGCGAGGTGCCCATGGAGCCCTACGGGGCCTGCAACCTAGGGAGCCTAAACCTGGCCGCCTTCGTAAAGGCTCCCTTCACCCCCCAAGCCTCCTTGAACTACGCCGCCCTCGAGGAGGCCACCCGGCTTGCGGTGCGCTTTTTGGACTTGGTGGTGGACCTGGGCAAGAACCGCCACCCGCTAGCGGCCCAGAAGGAAGCCTCCCTAAGAAGCCGCCGCATCGGGCTTGGGGTCATGGGCCTCGCCGACCTGCTGGCCATGCTGGGCCTCCCCTACGGCGGGGACGAAGCCCTCCGCCTTGCCGAGGAGGTCATGCGCCGCATCAAGGAGGCGGCCTACGAGGAAAGCGCCCGGCTGGCCCAGGAGAAGGGCCCCTTCCCCGCCTTTGACGCCCGGGAACACCTCAAAAGCCCCTTCATCCAGGCCCTCCCCGAAGCCCTCATCCAGAAGGTGGAAAAGGGCTTAAGGAACGCCGCCCTCCTCTCCATCGCCCCCACGGGCTCCATCTCCATCCTGGCCGGGGTGACGGGCGGCATTGAGCCCATCTTCGCCCTCACCTACCTCCGCCACGCCGGGGGAGAGGTCTTCCTGGCAGAGCACCCCCTCCTTAAACGCTACCGCAAGGCCACAAAAGGCGGCATCCCCGACTGGCCCACGGCGCACACCGTGGACCCTTTCCAAAGGGTGCGCCTCCAGGCCGCCTTGCAACGCCACGTGGACCAAAGCATCTCCTCCACGGTGAACCTGCCCAAGGAAACCCCCAAGGAGGTGGTGGAAAGGCTTTTCCTCACCGCTTGGAAGGAGGGGTGCAAGGGGATCACCGTTTTCCGGGAGGGAAGCCGGGAGGAGGTCATGGAACCCTTGCCCCCCGTGGGGGTCTGCACCTTCTGCCAGCCGGCATGACCCGCTACCGCCTCGCCACCAAGCCCTACCTCCCCTACCCCGGGGAGCGGCTTGCCCGGAGGAAGGGCTTTGGAGGGGAGTTCTTTGAGCTTCGCCCCTACGCCCCCGGGGACGAGGTGCGCCGGGTCCACTGGCGGGCCTACGCCAAGACGGGAAGGCTCTACACCCGCCTGGAAACCGCCCCCGAAAGGGCCCGGTTCCGCCTCTACTTGGACGAAAGCGAGAGCATGCGCCTTCACGGGAAGCTGGCCTACGCCGAGGAGGTGGCCTCCCTCCTCCTCCGGATCGCCCGGCAGGAGGACCCTCTGGCCCGCCTAAAGCGGGGGATGCCCGGGGCCTGGGGGGCGGGGAGGGGGACCTTGGTCCTCCTCACGGACGGCCTGGACCCCTTGCCCTGGGCGAGGCTCCTCCCCCGGCGGGTGGTCCTGGTCCAGGTCCTCTCCCCCGAGGAACTCCAGCCGCCCTTCGGGGAAGCCTTCCTAAGGGACGTGGAAACGGGGGAGGCCCTTCTGGTGGGGAAGAAGGAGGTGGAGGCCTACCGGGAAGCCCTGGCGAAGCACCTCCAGGCCCTCCGCCTCCTCGCCCTCCTCCGGGGCAGGTACGCCCTTCTCAGGGTGGGGGAACCGCCCCTGCCCGCCCTCCTACGCCAAGGCGTTTTGGAACTCCTCTAGGCCCAAGGCGGCAAGCCGCTTGGGGTCCACGCCCTCCTCCCACCCTGCAAGCCGGCGGTAGGCCAAAACCCCTTCCCGGAAGGCCACCGGGTCCAGCCGGGCCTCGAGGTTCCCTTTCCGGAAGGGTTGGAAGAAGCGCTCGGGAAGCCGGTCCTCCTCCGGGGAGATCCCCTCCCGCAGGTTGAAGAGGCGCGTGAGCTGCAAGGTCCTCTCCCCCACCGCCAGCATCTCCTCGGGGGTAAGGCGCCAGCCCGTGGCGGCGTAAACCGCCTCCTGCCACTCCTCGGGGGTCCAGGGCACGAAGTCGCAAAGCACTAGGCTATTCACGAAGCCCCGCTCCCGGGTCTTGGTCCAGAGCATGCGGATCTTGGTCTCGGAAAGGTCCTCTATGGGCAAGGGCGGGAACTCCTCCCCGTAGAAGCGGAGCTCCTTTAGGGCCTTCCCCTCCTTGGCGAAGGCGGTGTCGTGGAGGTTGTGGTTGTGGTCCGCCCCCGTGGGGCTAAGGGCATAGCCCACCCCCAGGGCCCGCTTGTACCGGGGGTCGTGCATGGGCACCTCCTGCCCCTTCACGTGCATGGCGAGCTCGGGGTGGCCAAGGGCCTCCGCCAAGCGCTTCGCCCCTAGGGCCAAAAGGGCCCCAAGCCGCCCCTCCTTGCGGGCGAGCTTTTCAATGGCGGCGATGAGGGCATCCCCGTTGCCGAAGCGGAGGCCCAGGCCCTCATCGTCCAAATAGCCCTTCTCCACCGCCTCCATGGCGCAGGCGATGGTCACCCCCACCCCGATCACGTCCAGGCCGTACTGGTTGCAGAGGGTGTTGGCCTTGGTCACGGCGTAGGGGTCGGTGACCCCGCAGGTGGAGCCCAGGGCCCCAAGCCCCTCGTACTCCGGCCCCCCGTATTCCGGGCGCACGTCGTACTTGCCCGTGCCCTCAATCTTCACCACCTGTTTGCAGCGGATGGCGCAGGCGTAGCAGGTGTCCCGGCCGATGCGGATGCCCAGGGCGTCCAGGCTGGTGCCGTCCAGGGCTTCGGCGCCCTCCAAGAAGCCATCCAGGAAGTTGTGGCTCGGAAGGACCCCACGGAGGTTAAAGGGCTTCACCGTGCCCACGGTGCCCATGGTGACCAGGCCCGCCGCCCGCTCCATGCGCTCCTTGGCCATGCGCCGGGCAAGCTCCTTGAGGAGGGCGGGGTCGTGGTAGGGGGGAAGGGTTTCCTTCCTTGCCCGGGCGGAAACCGCTTTGAGGCGCTTCGCCCCCATCACCGCCCCCAAGCCTCCCCGGCCGGCGAAGTGGGCCAGGTCGTGGATCACGTTGGCGGTGAGGACCCCGTTCTCCCCCGCCAGGCCGATCTGGGCGATGCGGGTATTCCCCCCGTGCGCCTCCTTGAGGAGGGCCTCCACCTCCAAGGGGTCCTTGCCCCAAAGGTGGGGGGCAGGGTGGATGGCCACCTCCCCCCCTTCCACGTGCAGGTAGACGGGGCTTTCCGCCTGGCCCAAGACCACCAGGGCGTCCAGCCCGGCGTTCTTCAGCTCAGCCCCGAAGAAGCCGCCCCCCTCGGCGTCCCCGTACCCGCCGGTCAAGGGGCTCTTGGCGGCCACGGTGTTCCGCCCCGAGCCGGAGATGGGGGTGCCGGTGAGGACCCCGGGGGCGAAGACGAGGGCGTTTTCCGGTCCCAGGGGGTCCGCCCCCTTGGGCACGTGCTTGAGGAGGAGGTAGGCGGCAAGGGCCCTACCCCCCAGGCACCGGCGCCAAAAGCCCTCACCGTAGCTTTCGTACCAGATGCGCCCCGTGGTGAGGTCCACGAAGGCCACGCGGTCATGGTATCCCTTGGGCATGCCCTAAGTTTAAACCGCCCGCCTTGGGGCGGGCGGCCTAAGCGCTTTTGGCCTAGCGGGTCTTTCCGGAAAGGAGGTCTTCGGCGAGCTTCTGCGCCTTGTCCAGGGCCGCCTTGGGGTCCACCTTGTTCAGGATGGCCTCCTTGATGGCCTGGCCCAGGATGTCAAAGCGGATCTGCTCCCACTCGGCCAAGGCGGGCTCAAACTTGGCGTAGCGGCTTTGCCGGACGATGGTGGCGTAGTCCGGGTTCTCGGCCACGTAGCTCTGGTAGACGGGGTCCTTGAGGGCGGCCTCGGTCACGGGCACGTACCCCGTGGCCGTGGCGAAGACCGCCTGGGCCCTGGGGCTTAGGACGAACTGCAGGAAGTCCTTGGCCACCGCCTGCTCCTCCTTGGAGGCCTGGCGGAAGACCACCAGGTTGGTGCCCTGGACCAGGCCAAAGCCCGCCTGCCCCTTGCTCCCCGGAAGCGTGGCCACCCCCAGGTCAAACTTGGCCCCTTGGCGGTAGTAGGTGTAGCCGGCGGAGGTGTCCACGCTGAAGGCGTAAGGGCCGGAGCCCAGGTTCTGGTTGATGTAGCCGGAGGTGATGGCCTTGGCCCAGCCCTCCTTCACCCCGTTCTGCAGGAGGGTGAGGGCCTCCACCGCCTCTTTGGAGTTCAGGACGAGCTTGCCGTCTTTTAGGTAACTGCCCCCCAGGTTGAAGAAAAAGTAGGCGAAGGTGGAGGCGTCGGGCTGGAACCAGTACACGGGGCCCCCTTCCGCTTGGGAAAGCCGCTTGCTCAGGGAGACGAAGGCCTCGAGGGTGGTGGGCACCTTGGCCCCGTGCTTCCTCAGGAGGTCCTTGTTGTAGTAGAGGACCTGGATGCTCTTGTTGAAGGGCACCCCGTAGACCACGCCCCCGAAGCGCACGGCGTTCAGGAAGGTGAGGTTCACCCCTTGGAGCTTCACCCCCAAGGACTCAATGGGCAAGAGGGCCTTGGCCTCCAGGTAGAGGGCGATGTTGTTCTCGTAGGCCTGGGCCATGGCCGGCACCTTCCCGGCGGCGAAGGCGGCCTTGATCTTGGTGGAGAGGTCCCGGTACCCCCCCTGGGGCACGGGGCGGACGCAACGGCCCTGCTGGGTCTTGTTGAACTCCACCACCAGGTTCTCCAAGGCGAGCTTCGGGGCCCCGCCGGTAAAGCCGTGCCAGAGCTCGGCCACCACCCTGGCCTTGGCGCACTGCTCCTTGATGACGTCCTCCGGTTTGGCCTGCTGGGCCAGGGCGAGCCCTAGAAGGGCTACAAGCGGTAATACCTTCTTCATACGCCTCTACACCTCCCATAGGAGTATACCGCCCGGCGTCAGAACAGGGTCAGCTACTTGAGCCCCGAGCGGGCAATGCCCTGGATGAACTGCCTTTGGGCCACGAAGTAGCCCAGGATGACCGGGAGGATGACGAAGGTGCTTGCGGCCATCAAGGCCCCGTAGTCCGAGCCCGCCTCGGAAACGAAGGCCTGGAGGCCGAGCTGCACCGTGCGCATCTCTGGGCTTTGCGTGACGATGAGGGGCCAGAGGAGGGCGTTGTAGGCCCCCAGGAAGGTGAAGATGCCGTAGGACACAAGCCCCGGCAAAGAAAGGGGCAAGGCGATGCGGAAAAGCTGGGTGAGGTACCCGGCCCCGTCTATGCGGGCGGCGTCAAAGAGGTCCTGGGGCAAGGAGAGGTAAAACTGCCTAAGGAGGAAGATGCCGAAGACGGAGGCCAGCCAGGGCACGATCAGGGCGTAGTAGGTGTCCAGCCAGCCGAGCCGGGCCAAGAGGACGTAGTTGGGGATGAGGAGGACCTCCCCCGGCACCATCATGGTGGCCAGGATGAGGACGAAGACCCCCTCCTTGCCCGGGAAGGGCACCCGGGCCAGGGCGAAGGCGGCCAAGGCCGCCAGGAAAAGGCCCACCGCCACCTGGGTCAGGGCGGTGAAGAAGCTATTGAAGAAGTACCGGCCCCAAGGGGCGGCCCGCCAGGCCTCGAGGTAGTTGTGGAACACGTACCCCAAGGCCCCGGGCACGGCGTTCACCCACTCCAGCCGCCACGCCTCCCCCTGGGAGCGGAGGGCGTCGGGGGGCAAGGGCGGGGAAAGGGGCACCTCCTTGGGCCAAAGGACCACCAAGGGCAGGACCCGGAAGGCCCCTTCCGTGGCGTTGGTGAGGCGGATCCGCCAAGCCCCTTCCCGGTAGGCCACCTCCACCCGGGTCCCGTCCGCCACCGGGTCAAAAAAGGCCCCCGGGGTTCGGGGCACGAAGGCCCTGGGGGGCTTTTCCTCCTCCCCCGGGAAGGCAAGCTCCACGCTCCGCCCAGGGCCCAAGCCCCCCCACAAGGGGCTATCCCCAAGCCTTGCCGCCTTCACCCAGTTCTGCGGCCTCATCCTCTCCGGCACCCAGATGGGCTTGGCCTGGAGGGCCTCCTGGGGGCTTTTGAGGCTCGTGGCCAGCATCCAGTAGAAGGGGAAGGCCATCAAGAGCCCCCCTGCCAGGAGAAGAACGTGGACCAAGAAGGTGGAAATCCTAAACCTCATAGTTCACCCGCTGCTCCAAGACCCGCCGCTGCACCAGGGTAAGGACCAGGATGATCAGGAAGGTCACCATGGCGATGGCGCTGGCGTAGGAGAAGTCGGAATCGCGGAAGCCCTTGTTGTAGAGGTAAAAGGCCAGGGTCAGGGTGTCCTGCAAGACCCCCCCCGTGGGGGTGAGGACGTAGACCTGGGTGAAGACCTGGAAGGCCCCGATCACCCCCAGGGTGAAGAGGAAGAAGGTGGTGGGGGAAAGGAGGGGCCAGGTGATGAGGCGGTGTTGCTGGAAGAAGTTGGCCCCGTCCAGCGCCGCCGCCTCGTAGTACTCCTTGGGGATGGCCTGAAACCCCGCCAAAAGGATCACCACCTGGTACCCCAGGAAGTGCCAGACGCTCATGGCCATCACCGCCACGAAGGCCAGGCTCGGCCCCGCCCAAAAGCCCTGGGGCTCGAGGCCCAGGGGCCTAAGGAGAAGGGCAAAGACCCCCGTGGGGGTGTTGAGCCAGTCCAGGCCCGGGGTGCCGAGAAGCCAGTTGAGAAAACCGAACTCCGGGTGGTAGATCCACCGCCACACCGCCGCCGCCGCCGTGAGGGCGGTGATGTAGGGGAGGAAGTAAAGCGTGCGGTAAAACCCCTGGAAGGCCACCCCCGTGTTCAAGAGGATGGCGATGGCGGTGGCCAGGAGAAGCCCTGTGGGCACGGTGAAGAGCACGTACCAGAAGGTGTTGCCCAAAGCCCGCCAAAAGAGCGGGTCCCTAAGGAGGATCTGGTAGTTCTCAAGCCCAGCGAACGCCGCCGGGCGCAGGAAGTTCACCTTCTCAAAAAGGCTCAGGTAAAAGGCGTAAAAGGTGGGAAAGACCTGCCAGACCAAGAGAAGGGCCAGGGCGGGCCAGACCAAAGCCCACCCGTAAAAGGCCGCCTGCTCCTTCTCCCCCATGCGCCGGCCAAAGAGGAGGGCGAAGGCGAGGGGGACGAGGACGGAAGCCCAGGGAAACCAGGGGGCGAGAAGCCCCAAAAGCAAAAGCGCATGGCGGAGGCCAAAGCGGAGGCCGTAAAGGGCCAAACCGCCATAGGCCAAAGCCCCAAGGGGAACCAAAAAGGCCGGCGCAAAGCCGAGCCTTTCCGCCAGCACCGCCAAGGCCCAAAGGACCCCAAAGGAGAGGAGAAGGTGCAACGGGTACCCCCGCATCCCGTGCCGGAGTATACCAACCCCCTTTAGGATGGGGCTTGTGTGGACCCTGACCCTGGACACCGCCACCCCCTACCTGGCCCTGGGCGCCTTCCGGGGGGAAGAGGGGGTGGGCCGGGTGGTGCGCCTGGGAAGGCGGCACGAGGAGGCGCTTTTTGGCCTCCTGGACGAGGTATTGGCCGAAGCGGGGGCGAAAAAGGAGGAGATCGGCGCCCTGGTCTTGGGCACGGGCCCAGGCTCCTACACGGGCCTCCGCATCGCCCTGGCGGCGGGGCTTGGCATCGCCTTGGCCCAAGGGGCCCGGGTCTATGGGGTTAGCTCCCTCCTCGCCGCCTCTTGGCCCTTCTTGGCGGAAGGAGGGCCGCCCCTCACCCCCCTCTTCACCGCCAGGAACCGGCTCTACTACGGGGCCACCTACGCCAAGCGGGAGGGGAAGCCCTTGGAGCTAGCCCCGCCCCGAAAGCTCAAGGCGGAGGAGCTTCCCCAAGCGGGCCTCCTCCTGGACCCGCCCCCTGACCCCCGGGCCCTTTACGAGCTCCTCCCCTTCGCCCAGGAAGGGGTGGAGCCCCTTTACCTCTAGTCGGCGGCCACCCCCGGGAGGCGGGGAACCCGGTAGGTGTAGCTGGGAGGGGGCTCCTGGAAGGGGGCCCCCCTAAGCCTTTCCGCCAGGAGGACCAGGTTCTCCCCGGCGATGCGGGCGTCCTCCACCAGTTCCGGGTTCTCCTTAAAGGTGGCAAGCCCCCGCCGGTGGGCATAGACGAGGCCCAGGGGCGCAAGGACGAAGCCCATGTAGGAAAGGGGCAGGAGCATCTGGGCCAAGGCTTGGCTCGCCCCCTCCTCCTCGGCCACCGCCAGGAGGGCCATGGGCTTGCCCAGGTTCAAGAGCCCCTGGTTCTCCATGGAGGTCATCCGCTCCAGGAGGGCCTTCATCCGGGCGGAAACGCTAAACCAGTACACGGGGGTGGCGAAGACCACGGCGTCGGCGTTCAGGATCCGCTCCGCCACCTTGCCAAACCCGTCCCAAGGCCCCTGCACGCAGGTTTCGGGGCCGCAGGAGGAAGGGTCTTGGGAGTAGTTCCCCACGCATAAGGGAAAGGGGTGCTTCACCAAGTCCAGGCGCTCCGTGGTGGCGCCCTTGCGCCTGGCCGCCTCCAAAACCTCGTCCAAAAGCTCCGCCGTAAACCCGTCCGTCCGTGCCGATGCGTTGACGCCGAGCACGCGTAAGCCCATAAATATCACCCACGCACTAAACCTCTTTTAGTATAGCACGCGCATTTACGGGCGGAAGGCCCCGGCCACGAACTCCCCCATCCCCCGGGCCCGCACGGGGTAGCCCCTAAGCCTCCCCTCCCCCGCCACGGGGCCTTCCCAGTAGGCCACCCGGGTGGTGCGGGAGAGGATCTCCCCTTCCCGGAAGAGGGGCCTGAGGGTTAGGGAAACCGCCGGGCCCTCGAGGCGCCAGGAAAGGGTGTAAGTCCGGCCCGAGGGGCTTCGCCAAGCCTCCAAGGGGACGAAGGCGAGGTCCAGGGCCTCAACCCGCCCCAAGGGGTCCACAAGGCTTCCCAGGACCTGGACCACCCGGCCCCGGGCGTCCTTCACCTGGTAGGCCATGAGCTCGGAGCCGTCCGAAAGGTGGAGGCCGAACCAGTCCCAGGTGGCCTGGACCCCGGAAAGCTGCTCCCCCCATTGGTGGTCCAGCCAGGCCTCCCCTTCGGCCTTTTCCCCGAGAATCCTGCCCGCGGCCCGGGCCCGGGTGTAGGACTGGTAGTACATCCGCCCCGTTTCCGCCGTGCCCGAGTAGCCGGGCGGGTGGACCACGGGGGGCTTCTCCGGGAGGAGAAGGAGCTCGAGGGGGCCCGCCAAGAGGCGGAAGCCTTCCCCTTCCCGCTCCAGGCGCCACCCCCCCACCTCCAGCCTGGGCCCCGGCTCCGCCCGGCCCCGGGGGGCCAGGAGGTCCTGGTCGGAAACCTCCAAAAAGCGCCTTTCCCCCGTGCGCAGGTCCGTGAGGGCCAGGTGGGCGGCGTGGAAGGCGCCAAAGAGGCTTCCCGGCAAGCCCAGGATGCGGTAGGAGGGAGGGGCGTAGGCCTTGAAGAAGGCGAAGTGGAAGGCGTAGGGCTCGGCATGGCCCGAGGCGTACCACCACTCCAGGGGAGCGGGCCTCGGGTCCCAGTCCTTGGGGTCGGGAAGCCTTTCGGGGTCCACCCCCAAAAGGGCGGGGGCGCAGGCGGGAAGGAGAAGGGCGAGAAAGGCCAACCGCTTCATAGCCTCTCCTTAGCCTACCGGGACGGGAAGGGGCGGGCGTGGCCCCGGCAACAGGGCCCTTGGGCTAAGCTTATCCCCGTGACCGATACCCACGCCCACCTGGACTTCCTGGAGCCCGAGGAGCTAGCGGAGGTGAAGGCCCACCTCCCGGAACTCCGGGCCGTCCTCACCCTCGGGGTGGACCCGGGCCGCTGGGAGAAAACCCTGGCCCTGGCCCAAGGGAACGTGTACGCCGCCCTCGGCCTCCACCCCACGAGCGCCCAGCTCCTCTCCCCCGAGGTGGAGGAGGCCCTCCGCCACTACGCCCGCCACGAACGGGTGCGGGCCATCGGGGAAACGGGCCTGGACTACTACTGGACGCCGGAAACCAAGGCCGCCCAGGGAAGGGCCCTGGACTTCCAGGCGACCTTGGCGGAGGAAAGGGGGCTTCCCCTGGTCCTCCACGTGCGGAGCAAGGACGGGAGCGCCGAGGAGGACCTCGCCGCCTGGCTCCTCCTCCACCGCCCCAAGCGGGTGGTCCTCCACGCCTTCGGGGGCCACCCCGCCTTGGAGCGGGCGGGCCTCGAGGTGGGGGCCTACTTCAGCCTGGCAGGCCCCCTCACCTACAAGAAGAACGAGGCCCTAAGGGAGGTGGCGAAGCGCCTCCCCTTAGACCGCCTCCTGGTGGAAACCGACACCCCCTTCCTCCCCCCCGAGCCCCACCGGGGCAAGCGCAACCGCCCCCACTACGTCCGCTTCACCCTGGCGCGGCTTGCGGAGGTGCGGGGGCTTAGCTTCGCCGAGGCGGAGGCCCTCACGGACCATAACGCCCAGGTATGCTTTGGGTGGTGATGCGCAGGCTTCTTTTTGCCCTAGCGTTTTTCCTCCTCGCCGCCCTGGCGGCCCCCCGGCTCGTGGTGGAGCCCGAGGACGGGGTAAAGCCCCTTCTGGACCTCATCCGTTCGGCCAGGGAGGAGATCCTGGTCAAGGTCTACCTCTGGACCCCAAGCCGCATGGACCTGGTGGAGGCCTTGGGCGAGGCGGCGGCCCGGGGGGTTAGGGTACGGGTCCTCCTGGAGCGGGAGCCCGCGGGCGGGCGGGTGGACCTCGCCGTCTACCAGGCCCTGAAGGACCGGGGGGTGGAGGTGCGCCTCACCACCCCCTTCCGCTTCGTCTTCGTCCACGAGAAGAGCGTGGTGGTGGACCGGAGGTGGGCCTGGGTGGGGACGATGAACTTCACGGGAAGCTCCTTCGGCGCCAACCGGGAATACGCCCTCATCCTGGACGACCCCAAGCAGGTGGCCGAGGTGGCCCGGGTCTTTGAGGCGGACTGGAAGGGGGAGCGCTTAGACCTCTCCCGCTCCCTCCTCGTCTGGGCCCCAAGCCGCACCCTGGGCGGGGTCAAGGAGGGCAACGCCCGCGAGGTCCTCCTCTCCCTCATCCAGGGGGCCAAGAAGGAGCTTTTCCTGGAACACCAGGCCATGGCGGACCCCGAGGTGGTGGCGGCCCTGAAGGAGGCCCTGGCCCGGGGGGTAAAGGTGCGCCTGGTGGGAAGCCCCGCCGAGCCCGGGGACACCTACTTCCTGGCGGGGGCGGAGGCGCTCAAGGCGGCGGGGGCCGAGGTGCGCTTCCTCCCCGACCCCTATGTCCACGCCAAGGTCCTGGTCAAGGACGGGGAGGTGGCCCTTTTGGGAAGCCTGAACCTGAGCGCCAACTCCCTGAACGCCAACCGGGAGCTCGCCGTGCTCCTTGCCCGCAAGGAGGCCCCCGAGGCCTTCGCCCGCCTCCTCGCCACCCTGGAGAAGGACTTCCAGGCGGGACTAGAGGAAAACCCCTTCGCCCTCCCCGAGGTGGAAGGCGTCATCCCCTGGCAGGAGGCCCCGAAGCATTTCGGCCGGGTGGCCCGGGTGGAAGGGGTCATCCAGCGGGTGGAGGACCGGGGCACCGTGGCCTTCCTCCACTTCGGCACGGGGGAAAGCGACCTGCGCCTGGTGGCCTTCCCCCGTAACTATGGGCTTTTCCAGCAACCCTTCCCCCAAAGCTACCTGGGCAAGCGGGTGCGGGCCAAGGGGCGCATCGTCCTCTACGCCGGGTATTACGAGATCGTCCTGGAAAGCCCCGAGGCCCTGGAGGTCCTGGATGGAAGCCCTTAAAGCCCTGGGCTACGAGGTGAGCCCCATTGAGGGGGGGTGGTATGCGGAAAAGCGCCGGGGCGGGGTGGTCTACCAGGTCTTCTACGGGGAAGGAGGGGATTTACGGCTTCGGAGGCGCCGCTTCCTCCGGGAGGAGGCGGGCCCCAGGACCCTGGCCGGGGTGGCAG
This sequence comes from Thermus brockianus, assembly GCF_021462505.1. Lineage (GTDB taxonomy): Bacteria > Deinococcota > Deinococci > Deinococcales > Thermaceae > Thermus > Thermus hydrothermalis. Next base: position 121,830 of record NZ_JAKEDV010000002.1, on the reverse strand, counting down.
GGGAGTGGGCGGCCCGGCTGGAGCTGGAGGAGAACTTCTTCGCCGTGGCCGAACCCGAGCGGCTTCCCGAGCTCGTCTTGGCCTTTGAGCAACTTGACCTCCCAAGGGAAACCTCCTAAACTTAGGCCCAACATGCGCCCGCGCCTTCTTAACAACGGCTAGCTGGGGGGCGGTGCACCTGGCCCCCCCGGTCCCCCATGGCCGGGGGGGCAAACGCTTAGGAGGGAAGGATGCGCGTACTGGTGAAGGACCTGAAGCGGCACGTGGGCGAGGAGGTGGAGCTTTTGGGCTTTCTCCACTGGCGGCGGGACCTGGGCAAGGTGCAGTTCCTCCTCCTCCGGGACCGAAGCGGGGTGGTGCAGGTGGTTACGGGGGGAAGAAAGCTTCCCCTGCCCGAGTCTTCCTTGCGGGTGCGGGGGGTGGTGGTGGAAAACCCCAAGGCCCCGGGGGGCCTCGAGGTCCAGGCCCAGGACCTTGAGGTCCTCTCCCCCGCCCTGGAACCCACCCCGGTGGAGATCCCCAAGGAGGAGTGGCGGGCCCACCCCGACACCCTCCTGGAATACCGCTACGTGACCCTTAGGGGGGAAAAGGCCCGCGCCCCCCTCAAGGTGCAGGCCGCCTTGGTGCGGGGCTTCCGCCGCTATCTGGACCGGCAGGACTTCACCGAGATCTTCACCCCCAAGGTGGTGCGGGCCGGGGCCGAGGGAGGGTCGGGGCTCTTCGGCGTGGACTACTTTGAGCAAAGGGCCTACCTGGCCCAGTCCCCCCAGCTCTACAAGCAGATCATGGTGGGGGTGTTTGAGCGGGTCTACGAGGTGGCCCCGGTGTGGCGCATGGAGGAGCACAACACGAGCCGCCACCTGAACGAGTACCTTTCCTTGGACGTGGAGATGGGCTTCATTGAGGGCGAGGAAGACCTCATGCGCCTGGAGGAAGCGCTCCTCCAGGAGATGCTGGAAGAAGCCCTCACCGCTGCCGGGAACGAGATCCGGCTCCTTGGGGCCGAGTGGCCCTCCTTCCCCAAGGACATCCCCCGCCTGACCCTGGCCGAGGCCCGGCGCATCCTGAAGGAGGAGCTGGGCTACCCCGCCGGCCAGGACCTCTCCGAGGAGGCGGAAAGGCTCCTTGGCCAGTACGCCAAGGAGCGTTGGGGCACGGACTGGCTCTTCCTCACCCGCTACCCAAGGGCGGTGCGCCCCTTCTACACCTACCCCGAGCCCGACGGCACCACCCGGAGCTTTGACCTCCTCTTTCGCGGCCTGGAGATCACCTCAGGGGGCCAGCGCATCCACCTGTACGAGGAGCTCTTGCAAAGCCTTAAGGCCAAGGGCATGGACCCCGAGGGCTTCAAGGGGTACCTGGAGGTCTTCAAGTACGGCATGCCCCCCCACGGGGGCTTCGCCATCGGGGCGGAGCGGCTCACGCAAAAGCTCCTCGGCCTGCCCAACGTGCGCTACGCCCGGGCCTTCCCCCGGGACCGGCACCGGCTTACCCCTTAGCCCAACGGCTTGCTAAGGGAAAGCACCCGTCCTAAGTTGACGGGAAAGTGCTTTTGGGGTAAGGTAGAGTTTGTGCTCTTTGGTCGGGCCAAGGGAGCACGGTAAGAACCAGCCACCGCAAGGGGCGCTCCCCTTGCGGAAGAACCCTGTTAGCTTACCTCGGGCGGCCCGCTTACCCCTTTGAGGTGACGCATGGAGATTAAGCGGTTCGGTCGCATCCGAGAGGTCATTCCCCTTCCTCCCCTTACGGAAATCCAGGTGGCTTCCTACAAAAAGGCCCTTCAGGCCGACGTGCCCCCGGAAAAGCGGGAGAACGTGGGCATCCAGGCGGCCTTCAAGGAGACCTTCCCCATTGAGGAAGGAGACAAGGGCAAGGGCGGCCTGGTCCTGGACTTCCTGGAGTACCGCATCGGCGAGCCGCCTTTCCCACCCGATGAGTGCCGGCAGAAGGACCTCACCTACCAGGCCCCCCTTTACGCCCGGCTCCAGCTCATCCACAAGGACACGGGGCTTATCAAGGAGGACGAGGTCTTCTTGGGCCACATCCCCCTGATGACCGAGGACGGCTCCTTCATCATCAACGGGGCTGACCGGGTCATCGTTTCCCAGATCCACCGCTCCCCCGGGGTGTACTTCACCCCAGACCCCGCCCGCCCCGGGCGGTACATCGCCAGCATCATCCCCTTGCCCAAGCGGGGGCCTTGGATTGACCTAGAGTTGGAACCAAACGGCACCGTCTCCATGAAGGTCAACAAGCGCAAGTTCCCCCTGGTCCTGCTCCTCCGGGTCTTGGGGTACGATGCCGAAACCCTGAACCGGGAGCTTGGGGCCTACGGGGACCTGGTGCAAGGCCTTCTGGACGAGGCGGTGCTCTCCATGCGCCCCGAGGAAGCCCTGGTGCGCCTCTTCACCCTGCTCCGCCCCGGGGACCCGCCCAAGAAGGACAAGGCCTTGGCCTACCTCTACGGCCTCCTGGCCGACCCCCGGCGCTACGACCTGGGGGAGGCGGGGCGGTACAAGGCCGAGGAGAAGCTTGGCATCCGCCTTTCGGGCCGCACCCTGGCCCGCTTTGAGGACGGGGAGTTCAAGGACGAGGTCTTCCTGCCCACCCTCCGCTACCTCTTCGCCCTCACCGCAGGGGCGCCGGGCCACGAGGTGGACGACATTGACCACCTGGGCAACCGGCGCATCCGCACCGTGGGGGAGCTCATGGCCGACCAGTTCCGGGTGGGCCTAAGCCGCCTGGCCCGCGGGGTGCGGGAGCGCATGGTCATGGGTGGGGACACCTTGACCCCGGCCAAGCTGGTGAACAACCGGCCCCTCGAGGCCGCCATCCGGGAGTTCTTCAGCCGCAGCCAGCTCTCCCAGTTTAAGGACGAAACGAACCCCCTCTCCTCCCTGCGCCACAAGCGGAGGATCTCCGCCTTGGGGCCTGGCGGCCTCACCCGGGAGCGGGCGGGCTTTGATGTGCGCGACGTCCACCGCACCCACTACGGCCGCATCTGCCCGGTGGAGACCCCGGAAGGGGCCAACATCGGCCTCATCACCTCCTTGGCCGCCTACGCCCGGGTGGACGAGCTCGGGTTCATCCGCACCCCCTACCGCCGGGTGGTGAACGGGGTGGTGACGGACGAGGTGGTCTACATGACCGCCACGGAGGAGGACCGCTACACCATCGCCCAGGCCAACACCCCCGTGGAGGAAGGCCGCATCGCCACGGACCGGGTGGTGGCGCGGAGGCGGGGGGAGCCCGTCATCGTGAGCCCGGAGGAGGTGGAGTTCATGGACGTCTCCCCCAAGCAGGTCTTCTCCGTGAACACCAACCTCATCCCCTTCCTGGAGCACGACGACGCCAACCGGGCCCTGATGGGTTCCAACATGCAGACCCAGGCGGTGCCCCTGATCCGCGCCCAGGCCCCCGTGGTGATGACGGGCCTCGAGGAGCGGGTGGTGCGGGACTCCTTGGCCGCCCTCTACGCCGAGGAGGACGGCGAGGTGGTGGCGGTGGATGGGCGCCGCATCACCGTGCGCTACGCCGATGGCCGCCTGGTGGAGCACCCCTTGCGCCGCTTCGTGCGCTCCAACCAGGGCACCGCCCTGGACCAACGCCCCCGGGTGGTGGTGGGGCAAAGGGTAAAGAAGGGAGACCTCCTAGCGGACGGCCCCGCCTCGGAGGGGGGCTTCCTGGCCCTAGGGCAGAACGTCCTGGTGGCCATCATGCCCTTTGACGGCTACAACTTTGAGGACGCCATCGTCATCAGCGAGGAGCTCCTGAAGCGGGACTTCTACACCTCCATCCACATTGAGCGCTACGAGATAGAGGCCCGGGACACCAAGCTGGGCCCCGAGCGCATCACCCGGGACATCCCGCACCTCTCCGAGGCCGCCTTGCGCGACCTGGACGAGGAAGGCGTGGTGCGCATCGGCGCCGAGGTCAAACCCGGCGATATCCTGGTGGGCCGCACCAGCTTCAAAGGCGAGCAGGAGCCTTCGCCCGAAGAGCGCCTCCTCCGCTCCATCTTCGGCGAGAAAGCCCGGGACGTGAAGGACACCTCCTTGCGGGTGCCCCCCGGGGAAGGGGGCATCGTGGTGGGCACCCTGCGCCTCAGGCGGGGGGATCCAGGGGTGGAGCTCAAGCCCGGGGTGCGGGAGGTGGTGCGGGTCTTCGTGGCGCAAAAGCGCAAGCTCCAGGTGGGGGATAAGCTGGCCAACCGCCACGGCAACAAGGGCGTGGTGGCCAAGATCCTCCCGGTGGAGGACATGCCCCACCTGCCGGACGGCACCCCCGTGGACGTGATCCTGAACCCCTTGGGCGTGCCCAGCCGGATGAACCTGGGGCAGATCCTGGAAACCCACCTGGGCTTGGCGGGCTACTTCCTGGGCCAGCGCTACATCTCCCCGGTGTTTGACGGGGCCACGGAGCCGGAGATCAAAGCCCTCTTGGCCGAGGCCTTTGACCTTTACTTCGGCAAGCGGAAGGCCGAGGGCTTCGGGGTAGACAAGCGGGAGCGGGAGGTCCTGGCCCGGGCGGAAAAACTTGGCCTGGTGAGCCCTGGCCTAAGCCCCGAGGAGCAACTCAAGGAACTCTTCATGCAGGGCAAGGTGGTCCTCTACGATGGCCGCTCCGGCGAGCCCATTGAGGGGCCCATCGTGGTGGGGCAGATGTTCATCATGAAGCTCTACCACATGGTGGAGGACAAGATGCACGCCCGCTCCACCGGCCCCTACTCCCTCATCACCCAGCAGCCCCTGGGCGGCAAGGCCCAGTTCGGCGGCCAGCGCTTCGGCGAGATGGAGGTGTGGGCCCTCGAGGCCTACGGGGCCGCCCACACCCTGCAGGAGATGCTCACCATCAAGTCCGACGACATTGAAGGCAGGAACGCCGCCTACGAGGCCATCATCAAGGGTGAGGACGTGCCCGAGCCCAGCGTGCCCGAGTCCTTCCGCGTCCTGGTGAAGGAGCTGCAAGCCCTGGCCCTGGACGTACAGACCCTGGACGAGAAGGACAACCCCGTGGACATCTTTGAGGGGCTGGCATCCAAGCGCTAACTGGAGGAAAGATGAAAAAGGAAGTCCGCAAGGTCCGCATTGCCCTGGCCTCCCCGGAGAAGATCCGCTCCTGGAGCTACGGGGAGGTGGAGAAGCCGGAAACCATCAACTACCGCACGCTCAAACCCGAGCGGGACGGCCTCTTTGACGAGCGCATCTTCGGCCCCATCAAGGACTACGAGTGCGCCTGCGGCAAGTACAAGCGCCAGCGCTTTGAGGGCAAGGTCTGCGAGCGCTGCGGCGTGGAGGTGACCAAGAGCATCGTGCGCCGCTACCGCATGGGGCACATTGAGCTCGCCACCCCCGCCGCCCACATCTGGTTCGTCAAGGACGTACCCTCCAAGATCGGCACCCTCTTGGACCTCTCCGCCACCGAGCTGGAGCAGGTGCTTTACTTCAGCAAGTACATCGTCCTAGACCCCAAGGGGGCCATCCTGAACGGCGTCCCCGTGGAGAAGCGCCAGCTCCTCAGCGACGAGGAGTACCGGGAGCTCCGCTACGGCAAGCAGGAAACCTACCCCTTGCCCGCGGGGGTGGACGCCCTGGTGAAGGACGGGGAGGAGGTGGTGAAGGGCCAAGAACTCGCCCCCGGGGTGGTGAGCCGGATGGACGGGGTGGCCCTTTACCGCTTCCCCCGCCGGGTGGTGGTGGACTACCTGAAGAAGGAACGGGCCGCCCTGCGCCTGCCCCTCGCCGCCTGGGTGGAGAAGGAGGCCTACAAGCCCGGGGAGATCCTGGCGGAGCTCCCCGAGCCCTACCTCCTCCGGGCCGAGGAAGAGGGGGTGGTGGAGCTTAAGGAACTCCAGGAAGGCTACCTCCTCACCCTCCTGCAAGACGAGGAGCCCGTGGCCCGCTACTTCCTCCCCGTGGGGCTTGCCCCCCAGGTGGTGCACGGGGAGATCGTGGAGGTGGGCCAGCCCCTGGCGGAAGGCAAGGGCCTTTTGCGCCTACCCCGCCACATGCACGCCAAGGTGGTGGGGGCGGAAGAGGAAGGGGACCAGGTCTACCTCACCCTCTCCCTGGAGTGGACCGAGCCCAAGGAGTACCGGGTGGCCCCCCACATGAACGTGGTGGTGCCGGAGGGGGCCAAGGTGGAGGCGGGGGACAAGATCGTGGCCGCCATTGACCCCGAGGAGGAGGTCATCGCCGAGGCCGAAGGCGTGGTCCACCTGCACGAGCCCGCCAGCATCGTGGTGATGAAGGCCAAGCTCTACCCCTTTGAGGACGACGTGGAGGTTTCCACCGGGGACCGGGTAGCCCCCGGGGACGTGCTGGCGGACGGGGGCAAGGTCAAGAGCGAGATCTATGGCCGGGTGGAGGTGGACCTGGTCCGCAACGTGGTGCGGGTGGTGGAGTCCTACGACATTGACGCCCGGATGGGGGCCGAGGCCATCCAGGCCCTCCTCAAGGAGCTGGACCTGGAGAAGCTGGAGAAGGAACTCCTGGAGGAGATGAAGCACCCCTCCCGGGCCCGCCGGGCCAAGGCTCGGAAGCGCCTCGAGGTGGTGCGGGCCTTCCTGGACTCCGGCAACCGCCCCGAGTGGATGATCCTCGAGGCCGTCCCCGTCCTGCCCCCGGACCTCCGCCCCATGGTCCAGGTGGACGGGGGCCGCTTCGCCACCAGCGACCTCAACGATCTCTACCGCCGCCTCATCAACCGCAACAACCGCCTGAAGAAGCTCCTCGCCCAAGGGGCTCCGGAGATCATCATCCGCAACGAGAAGCGCATGCTCCAGGAGGCGGTGGACGCCGTGATCGATAACGGCCGCCGCGGGGCCCCTGTGACCAACCCCGGCTCCGACCGCCCCTTGCGGAGCCTCACCGACATCCTCTCCGGCAAGCAGGGCCGCTTCCGGCAGAACCTCTTGGGCAAGCGGGTGGACTACTCGGGCCGCTCGGTGATCGTGGTGGGCCCCCAGCTCAAGCTTCACCAGTGCGGCCTGCCCAAGCGCATGGCCCTGGAGCTCTTCAAGCCCTTCCTCCTCAAGAAGATGGAGGAAAAGGGCATCGCCCCCAACGTCAAAGCGGCGAGGCGCATGCTGGAGCGGCAACGGGACATCAAGGACGAGGTGTGGGACGCCCTGGAGGAGGTGATCCACGGGAAGGTGGTCCTCCTGAACCGGGCCCCCACCCTGCACCGCTTGGGCATCCAGGCCTTCCAGCCCGTCTTGGTGGAAGGGCAGTCCATCCAGCTCCACCCCCTGGTTTGCGAGGCCTTCAACGCCGACTTTGACGGGGACCAGATGGCGGTGCACGTGCCCCTTTCCTCCTTCGCCCAGGCGGAGGCCCGCATCCAGATGCTCTCCGCCCACAACCTCCTCTCCCCCGCCTCCGGCGAGCCCCTGGCCAAGCCCAGCCGGGACATCATCCTGGGGCTTTACTACATCACCCAGGTGCGGCGGGAGAAGAAGGGGGCGGGCCTAGAGTTCGCCACCCCCGAGGAGGCCCTGGCCGCCTACGAACGGGGCGAGGTGGCTCTGAACGCCCCCATCAAGGTGGCGGGCAAGGAAACCAGCGTGGGCCGGCTCAAGTTCATCTTCGCCAACCCCGACGAGGCCCTTTTGGCCGTGGCCCACGGGCTTTTGGACCTCCAGGACGTGGTCACGGTGCGCTACCTGGGCAAGCGGCTGGAGACGAGCCCGGGCCGCATCCTCTTCGCCCGCATCGTGGGCGAGGCGGTGGGGGACGAGAAGGTGGCCCAGGAGCTCCTGCAGATGGACGTCCCCCAGGAAAAGAACTCCCTCAAGGACCTGGTCTACCAGTCCTTCCTGCGCCTGGGCATTGAGAAAACGGCCCGGCTTCTGGACGCCCTCAAGTACTACGGCTTCACCCTTTCCACCACGAGCGGCATCACCATCGGCATTGACGACGCCGTGATCCCGCCAGAGAAGCAGAAGTACCTGGAGGAGGCCGACCGCAAGCTCCGCCAGATTGAGCAGGCCTACGAGATGGGCTTCCTCACGGACCGGGAGCGGTACGACCAGGTGATCCAGCTCTGGACGGAAACCACGGAAAAGGTCACCCAGGCGGTCTTCAAGAACTTTGAGGAGAACTACCCCTTCAACCCCCTCTACGTGATGGCCCAGTCCGGGGCCCGGGGTAACCCGCAGCAGATCCGCCAGCTTTGCGGCATGCGGGGCCTCATGCAAAAGCCCTCGGGGGAAACCTTTGAGGTGCCCGTGCGCTCCTCCTTCCGCGAGGGCCTCACGGTTTTGGAGTACTTCATCTCCAGCCACGGGGCGCGGAAGGGCGGGGCGGACACCGCCCTTAGGACCGCCGACTCCGGGTACCTCACCCGCAAGCTGGTGGACGTGGCCCACGAAATCGTGGTGCGGGAGGCGGACTGCGGCACCACCAACTACATCTCCGTCCCCCTCTTCCAGCCCGACGAGGTGACCCGCTCCCTGCGCCTGAGGAAGCGCTCGGACATTGAGGCGGGGCTTTATGGCCGGGTCCTGGCCCGGGAGGTGGAGGTGCAGGGGGTACGGCTGGAAGAGGGGCGTTACCTCTCCATGGAGGACGTGAACCTCCTCATCAAGGGGGCGGAAGCCGGGGAGATCAAGGAGGTGCCGGTGCGGAGCCCCCTCACCTGCCAGACCCGCTACGGGGTCTGCCAGAAGTGCTACGGCTACGACCTCTCCATGGCCCGGCCCGTGTCCATCGGCGAGGCGGTGGGCGTGGTGGCGGCGGAGTCCATCGGGGAGCCCGGCACCCAGCTCACCATGCGCACCTTCCACACGGGCGGCGTGGCCACGGGCACGGACATCACCCAGGGTCTGCCCCGGGTCATTGAGCTCTTTGAGGCCCGCAGGCCCAAGGCCAAGGCGGTCATCTCCGAGATTGACGGGGTGGTGCGCATTGAGGAAACCGAGGACAAGCTCTCCGTCTTCGTGGAGTCCGAAGGCTTCGCCAAGGAGTACAAGCTCCCCAAGGACGCCCGCTTGGTGGTGAAGGACGGGGACTACGTGGAGGCGGGCCAGCCCCTCACCCGCGGGGCCATTGACCCCCACCAGCTCCTCGAGGCCAAGGGTCCCGAGGCGGTGGAGCGCTACCTGGTGGACGAGATCCAGAAGGTCTACCGGGCCCAGGGCGTGAAGCTCCACGACAAGCACATTGAGATCGTGGTGCGGCAGATGCTCAAGTACGTGGAGGTGACCGACCCCGGGGATAGCCGCCTCCTGGAAGGCCAGGTCCTGGAGAAGTGGGACGTGGAGGCCCTGAACGAAAGGCTCATCGCCGAGGGCAAGACCCCGGTGGCCTGGAAGCCCCTCCTCATGGGGGTGACCAAGAGCGCCCTCTCCACCAAGAGCTGGCTTTCCGCCGCCAGCTTCCAGAACACCACCCACGTCCTCACCGAGGCGGCCATCGCCGGGAAGAAGGACGAGCTCATCGGCCTCAAGGAAAACGTCATCCTGGGCCGCCTGATCCCCGCCGGCACCGGTTCGGACTTCGTGCGCTTCACCCAGGTGGTGGACCAAAAGACGCTGAAGGCCCTGGAGGAGGCCCGCAAAGAAGCGGTGGAGGCCACCAAGGAGGCCCCTGCCCGCCGCATCCCCCGCCGGGAGCAGCCGGGCAAGCAGGCTTAAGGACGGGCTTATGGGGCGGCGGGGCTTTCCCGCCGCCTTTTCCCGCATAATGGGGCCATGCTGGCTAGGCTCTACACCGCCTTCCGCCAAGTGGGGGAAGACCTCTTCGCCCAGCGCCTCATCTCCGCCACCGCCGGCAACTTTTCCGCCCGCACCAAGGAGGGCTTCCTCATCACCAAAAGCGGGGTGCAGAAGGCGCGGCTTACCCCGGAGGACCTCGTGGAGGTGCCCCTGGAGGGCCCCTTTCCCCCGGGCGCCAGCGTGGAGAGCATCATCCACCGCGAGGTCTACCGGCGCACGGACGCCGTGGCCCTGGCCCACGCCCACCCTCGGGTGGCGGTGGCCCTTTCCTTAAGCTTGGAAAGACTTGTGCCCCTGGACCTCGAGGGCCAGATCTACCTCAAGGAGGTCCCCGTCCTCTCCCCCAAGACCACCTCCGCCACGGAAGAGGCGGCCCTAGCGGTGGCCGAGGCCCTGCGGGACCACCCCGTCTGCCTCCTCAAGGGGCACGGGGCCTTCGCCAAGGGAACCAAGGAGAAGCCGGAAGAGGCCCTTCTAGAGGCCTATAGCCTCCTCACCACCCTGGAGGAAAGCGCCGAGGTCCTCCTTTACCATCGGCTTTGGGGGAAGGGATGAGGGTGCTTTTCGTGGAGGCCAAGGACCGGAAGGCCCTGGAGGCCCTGGCCCAGAAGCTTCCCCACCCTTACTGGCTCCTGGCGGGGGAAGGGGTCTTTCTCCTGGAGGTCTTCGGGGCCTCGGAGGAGGCCCAGGCCCTGGCGGAAGGCCTCCCGGGGGCTCGGGTCTGGGCCTTTACCCTGGAGGATGGGGTAGTCTATAGGGGATGCGGGAAGAAATCGGCTACATCCCCGTAGGGGAGGCGGAGCTTTACGTGGAGGACGTGGGGGACGAGCACGCCCCCGCCCTCTTGGTCCTCCACGGGGGCCCCGGGGGCAACGCCTACGTCCTCCGGGAAGGGCTCCAGGACTACCTGGAAGGCTTCCGCGTGGTCTACTTTGACCAGCGGGGCTCGGGGCGGAGCCTGGAGCTTCCCCAAGACCCCAGGCTCTTCACCGTTGACGCCTTGGTGGAGGACACCCTGGCCCTGGCCGAGGCTTTGGGGATTGAGCGGTTCGGCCTCCTGGCCCACGGCTTCGGGGCGGTGGTGGCCCTGGAGGTCCTCCGCCGCTACCCCGAGGCGGAAGGCGCCCTGCTCCTTGGGCCTTGGGTGAGCTTCCCTTGGCTTGCCGCCCGCCTGGCGGAGGCGGCGGGCCTCACCCCAGGGGAAGACCCCGAGGAAAACCTCAAGGCCGCCCTGGAAAAGGCCGAGCCCAAGCTCCTCTTTGACCGGCTCATGTTCCCAAGCCCCAGGGGGCGCATGGAGTACGAGTGGCTGGCGGAGGGCTCGGGGATCCTCGGGCCCGACACCCCCGCCCTGGCCTTCCTGCGGAACGGGCTTTGGCGCCTGGACTACACCCCCTACCTCACCCCCTCCTCCAAAGCCCTGGCGGTGGTGGTGGGGGAGCGGGACGGCACCAGCTACCCCTACGCCGAGGAGGTGGCGGAGCGCCTTAGGGCGCCCATCCGCGTGGTGCCGGGAGCCGGGCACTACCCCTGGATAGACGCCCCCGAGGCCTTCGGCGAGGCCTTCCGCGCCGCCCTCGCCCAGGTCCTCGCCCCCCAAGGGTGGTAGACTAAGGGCGTCACCGGGGGTGCCCCAAAAGGGGCTGAGAAATACCCTTGGAACCTGATCCGGGTAATGCCGGCGTAGGGAAGGTGACGGGCCCCTCCCGGTGACAAGGAGGGGTTTTATGCGGAAAGCCTTGGCGCTCCTTCTGCTTTTGGCCTTCGGCCTGGCCCAAGAGGTCACGCTCCTCACCCACCAAAGCTTCTCCCTGGACAAGGGCCTCGTCGCCCAGTTTGAGCGGGAAACGGGCCTCAAGCTTCGCATCCTCAAGGCGGGGGATGCCGGGGAGACCCTGAACCGGGCCATCCTCACCAAGAACGCCCCCATCGCCGACGTGCTCTACGGCTTTGACAACACGTTTCTTTCCCGGGCCCTCGAGGCGGACATCCTCCTCCCCTACCGGAGCCCGGAGATTAGGAACCTCAAGGCCACCCTGCTCCTGGACCCCACCTTCCGGGCCCTCCCCGTGGACTACGGCTGGGTGAGCCTGAACTACGACAAGGCCTACTTCCAGAATAGGCCCCTGCCCAAGGGGCCCGAGGACCTGGCAAGGCCCGAGTACGCCCGGCTCCTCGCCGTGCAGAACCCCGCCACCAGCTCCCCGGGCCTGGCCTTCCTCATGGCCACCGTGGCCCGCTTCGGCGAGGACGGCTACCTGGACTTCTGGGCCAGGCTTAGGGACGGCGGGGTGCGGGTGGCCAAGGGCTGGAGCGAGGCCTACTACACCCACTTCACCCTGTACAAGGGGGACAGGCCCATCGTGGTCTCCTACACCACAAGCCCCGCCGCCGAGGTCTATTACTCCGAGGGCAAGTACCAAGAGCCCCCCACGGGGAACCTCTTCCCCGAGCTCGCCTTCTTCCAGGTGGAGTTCGTGGGCATCCTGAAGGGCACCAGGAACCTGGAGGGGGCCAAAAAGCTTGTGGACTGGCTCCTCTCCCGCCCCGTACAGGAGAACATCCCCACGGAGATGTGGATGTACCCCGCCCGGCGGGACGCCAGGCTCCCCGAGGTCTTCCGCTTCGCCCCGGAACCTGTAGGCAGCGTCCGGTTAGATCCCAAGCGCATGGCGGAGAACCGGGAGCGCTGGATTGAGGAGTGGACCAAGGTGGTCCTCCAGGGGCAAAGCCCGGAGGCGGTGCGCCGGGGGCGGCGCTAAGGGATGGCGCGGCTCCCCGGGGGGGTGGTCCTCCTTTTCCTGGGCTTCGCCCTCCTCTACCCCCTCTTCCGGGTCCTCCTTCTGGGCCTGGGGGAGGGGTTTTGGAGCGCCTGGACCAACCCCTATTACTGGGAACGCTACCGGTTTAGCCTGGGGTACGGCCTGGCCTCGGCCCTCCTCACCCTCACCCTCGCCCTCCCCTTGGCCTTCCTTTTCCGGCGGCGCTTTCCCCTAAGGGCCTTTTTCCTTTCCCTTTCCACCCTCCCCTTCGTCCTCCCCACCCCGGTGGTGGCCCTGGGGTTTTTGGCCCTCCTAGGCCCCCGGGGGGTCTTGGGGGTGGACCTCTACGGCACCTTCGCCCTCCTCCTCCTGGCGGCGGTCTTCTACAACCTGGGGCTTGCCCTAAGGGTCTTGCTGCCGGTGGCCTTGGGCCTCGAGGGGCCCCTGGCGGCGGCGAGGACGTTGGGGGCCACTCCTTTTCGCGCCTTCCTAAGGGTGGGGCTTCCCCTCCTCCTCCCCGCCCTGGGGGGAGCGGGGCTCCTCGTCTTCCTCTACACCTTCTCCGCCTTCGGGGTGCCCCTCCTCCTGGGGGGGCCTCGGCACGCCACCCTCGAGGTGGAGGTCTACACCCTCCTGGCCCACCGCCTGGCCTTCCCCGAGGCGGCCGCCCTCATGGCCTGGCAGCTTTTCACCCTGGCCCTGGCGGTCTTCCTCTACCTGCGCCTGCGGGCCTACCCCCTCGCCCCAGGCCCCCTCCTCCCCACCGCCTCCTGGGCTTATCCCGTGGGGCTTGGGGCCTTCTTCCTCCTCCTCTACGCCCCCCTTCTCGCCCTTTTCCTCCAGGCAAGCCCCCTGGCCCTCCGTGCCGCCTGGGCCTCGGAGGACTTCACCCCCCTTTCCCTGGCCCTGGAGAACACCCTGCGCTTTAGCCTCCTCGCCCTCCTCCTGGCCTTGCCCCTAGGGGTGGCCTACGGGGTGGCGGCGAGGCGGAGCGGGTTTTGGGACCTCCTGGGCCTCCTTCCCCTCATGGTGAGCCCGGTGGCGGTGGGGCTTGGCTACCTGGTGGCCTACCCGGGCCTTCGGGGCTCTTTGGCCCTCCTCCTCACCGCTTACGCCCTCCTCGCCTACCCCCTCCTGGCCCGGGCCCTCCTCCCTGCCCTACGAAGCCTCCCCCCAAGCCTTCTGGAGGCGGCGAGGACGCTAGGGGCCACCCCCTTCCGCGCCTTTCTAAGGGTGGAGCTTCCCCTCCTCCGCCCCGCCCTGGCCTCCGGGGTAGCCCTGGCCCTCGCCGCCATCCTGGGGGAGTTCGGGGCGAGCCTGGTGCTTTGGCGGCCCGAGTGGACCACCCTTACCCTCGCCATCTACGAGCGCCTGGGCCGGCCTGGGGAAGGGCCTTTCCGGGAGGCCCTGGCCATGGCGGCCCTCCTCGCCCTCCTCTCCGGGCTTCTCTTCTACCTCCTGGACCGGGGGCGGGGCAGGGTGGGCTAGGCGGCCCTAGCGCCGAACCCCTCCAGGAACTCCCGCACCACCCCAAGGAAGCGCCGCCCGTCCAGAAGGAGGGCCAAAAGGCCCCAGAGCAAGGCCATGCGGAAGGCCTCGGGGGCGAGGGAGGCGGCGAAGTAAAAGGGGGCGAAGGTGGCGGGCACCTGGAGGAGCATGGAGAGGCTCTTGTGGGGGTAACGGAGGAGAAGGGTGAGGGCCAGGACCATCCAGGAAAGGCCCAGGCCCACGGGCACCAGGCCCGCCCCCACCAGGTAGGCGAAGCCCGCCCAGGCGAGGCCGGCGTCCAGGGGGTAGTCCCAGAGGGCAAGGGGGGAAGGCCGCCTCGAGGCCCGGGCCAAAACCCCGTCCAGAACGTCCAGGGTCCAGCCCAGAAGGAGGAGGTACACCACCCCCTCCAAGGCCTCCGGCCCCTCCCCCACCCTTCCCAAGAGGAGGAGGACCACCCCACCCCGGCCCAGGGTGCAGAGGTCGGCGAGGAGGCGCAGGCTAGCCTTCCCCATAGACCAAGGCCCCAAGCCCCTCCACCGCCCCCTGGCGCAAGGAGAGGTGGGCCAAGGGGGTGAGGGGGGTGGGCTCGGGGTTCACCTCCACCAGGTAGGCCCCGGCGGCGAAGGCGATGCGCCCCAAGGAGGCGGCGGGCTCCACCTCGGCGCTGGTGCCCACCACCAGGGCCACGTCCGCCTCGGCAAAGGCCCTTTCCGCCCTTTCCCAAGCCCCCTCGGGCAAGAACTCCCCAAACCAGACCACATCGGGCCGGGCCCGGTGGCCGCAGGCCGGGCAAAAGGGCGGGGGCGTGAAGGCCTCGGGGAGGGGAAAACGCTTTCCACACGCCTCGCACCGGGCCCTGAGGATGTTGCCGTGAAGCTCCACCAGGTTCTGGCTCCCCGCCAGGGCGTGGAGGCCGTCCACGTTCTGGGTCACCAGGAGGAAGCTCCCCCCCCGGGCGAGCACCCTCCGCTCCAGCTCCACCAGGGCGTGGTGGGCGGGGTTGGGCTTGGCCTCCCGCACCTTGGCGATGCGCCAGGCGTACCAAGCCCAGACCCTCTCCGGGTCCCGGGCGTAGGCCTCGGGGATGGCGTACTCCAGGGGGTTGAAGTTCCGCCAAAGCCCCTCGGCGTCCCGAAAGGTGGGGATGCCCGAGGGCTTGGAGATGCCCGCCCCCGTGAGGACCGCCACCCGCTTGGCCTCGGAAAGCCGCTTCCTTGCCTCGGAAAGCCTTTCCATCCCCACCCCATCCTAGCGCGGTAGGCTAAAGGGGATGCGGCTTTTCACCCCCGAGGCCATGCGGGAAGCGGACGGGAAAGCGGCGGAGATGGGCTACCCCACCCTCCTCCTCATGGAGTGGGCGGGGATGAAGGCGGCCTTGGTCTACCGGGAGCTCTTCGGCGACGCCCCTGCGGTGGTCCTCGCCGGCAAGGGGAATAACGGCGGGGACGGCCTGGCTCTGGCCCGGCACCTCCACCTTGGGGGGGTGCCCGTGCGGGTCCACGCCGCCAGCGGGCAAGGGGGGGATGCCCTCCTCATGCGCCAGGCCCTGGAGGCCCTGGGCCTTCCCCTCCTTCCCCTGGAGGAGGCCTCCTGGGGGGCGGGGGAGGTGTTGGTGGACGCCCTTTTCGGCACCGGGCTCAAGGGGCCCCTGGAGGGGTTCTACGCCGGGCTCGTGGAGCGGGTGAACGCCTCGAGCCTGCCCGTCCTCGCCCTGGACCTGCCCTCGGGCCTCCCCTTCACCCCCCACGTGCGGGCCACGGCCACCCTCGCCTTCGCCGCCCTGAAAACCCCCCACCTCCTGCACCGGGAGGCCTGCGGAAAGCTCTTTCTAGCCGAGATCGGCCTGCCAAAGGCCCTCTTGGAGCGGGGAGACCTCCCCGAGGTGGCGACCCCCCAGGCCCTAAAGCCCCTCCTCCCCAGGCGCCCCCTCACCGCCCACAAGGGGAGCGTGGGCCGGGTGGGGGTGCTGGGCGGCTACCGGGGGGACACCCTGCGCTACGCCGGGGCCCCCATCCTCGCCGCCCTGGGGGCCTACCGCATGGGGGCAGGGCTCGTGCACCTGGCCGTCCCGGAGGGAACGCCCCTGGAACCCCTGGAAGCCGTCTTCCACCCCGTGCCCGCCCCAGCCCTTCCCCCCATGCGGGTGGAGGCCCTGGCGGTGGGCATGGGCGGGGGGCCTTGGGGGAAGGCCTGGGCCCTGGAGGCCCTAAAGGCGGGCCTGCCCACGGTGTTGGACGCCGATGCGCTTCATCCCGAGGTGGTGGCCCTCTACCGCCAAGCCGGCGTCAAGGCGGTCCTCACCCCCCACGCCGGGGAGGCGGGGAGGCTTCTTGGCCTCCCTCCGGAGGAGGTAACCCAGGACCCCTTGGCCGCCGCCCGGGCCCTGGCGGAGGCCACGGGCCTCACCGTGGTCCTCAAGGGAAACCCCACGGTGGTGGCGGAAGGAAAGCGGCTTTCCGTGAACCCCACGGGCAACCCCGCCCTGGCCACCGGGGGCACCGGGGATGTCCTCTCGGGGGCCATCGCCGCCCTCATGGCGGCGGGGCTTGCCCCCTTTGACGCCGCAAGGCTCGCCGTCTACCTCCACGGCCTCGCCGGGGACCTCCTAGCGGAGGAAAGGGGGGTGGGCCTCCTCGCCCGGGAGGTGGCGGAAGCCCTGCCCCGGGCGCGGCGGGCCTTGGAAAAGGGCCTAGGCCTGCCCTTCGCCCTGGTATAGTCTTGGGCAAGGGGTTTTGCCCCGGACCATGGACCTGCCCCGGCTTTACGTTCCCGCCACCCTGGCCAACCTGGGCTCGGGGTTTGACGCCCTGGGCGTGGCCTTGGACCTCTACCTGGAGGTGGAGGCCGCCCCGGCCCGGGAAGACGCCTTCTTCTACGAAGGGGAGGGCCTGGTGAAGGGCACGGACAACCTGATCCACCAGGGCTACCGGGCGGGAATGGCCGCTTTGGGCCTTAAGGCGGAGCCCCTGGCCATCCGCGCCTTCAACCCCATCCCCTTGGCCCGGGGCATGGGGAGCTCCTCCGCCGCCTTGGTGGCGGGGGTGGCCCTGGCGGACTGGGTTTCCGGAGGGCGGCTTGGCCGGGACGGGGTCTTCCGGGTGGCGGCCCGGCTGGAAGGCCATCCGGACAACGTGGCTCCCGCGGTCTACGGGGGGTTTGTGGCCGCCCTGAGCGACCCCCCCTTGGCCATCCCCCTGCCCAGGCCCGAAGGGGTGCGCTTCGTCCTCGCCATCCCCCCTTATGCCGTGCCCACCCCCTGGGCCCGGGCGGCCCTGCCGGAAACGGTGCCCTTGGCCGATGCCGTCTACAACCTGGCCCGAAGCGCCCTCTGGCCCGCCGCCCTGGCCTCCGGGCGCCTCGAGGCCCTAAAGGAGGCCTGCCGGGACCGCCTCCACCAACCCCACCGGGCCCACCTCATGCCTGGGGTCCTGGAGGCCATAGAAAGCGCCCTGGAAGCGGGGGCCCTGGCCGCCTTCGTGGGCGGGGCCGGCCCCACCCTGGCCGCCTTGGTGCGCCAAGGGGAGGAGGAAGGGGTGGCCCGGGCCCTGGAGGCCTACCGCGGCCAGGGCCAGACTTGGGTCTTGAACCTAGGGGAGGGATACTTTTGGAAGGAAACCTGAACACCATCCCTCTTACGGAGCTCTTGGAGCTCATCCACGGACACCGCCGCTCGGGGGTTTTGGAGGTGCAGGTGGGCCCTTTGCCCCTTTCCTTGCGCTTTTCCGCCGGGGAGGTGGTGGGGGCGGCCATCCTGGACTGGGAGGGCCTCGAGGCCCTCTTCACCTTCCCCCTCCACCCCAAGGAAGGCCCCTTCCGCTTCCAGCCCACCCCCCCCTCCCAAGAACGCCCCCTCCTCCCCTTCGCCGCCCTGCTGGGGGAGTGGGCCCGGGTCAACGACGAGTGGGACCGCTTCCGCACCCTGGTGGACTCCCCAAGCCGCGTCCTGGAGGCCATCCGCCCCAAACCCCCTCTAGAGGTCTTCCAGGGGGGGAAAAGCGTCCGGGCCGCCGCCAAGGCCTGGGGCGTACCCCTCCTCATCGCCATGGAGCGAGCCTACATGGGGGTTAGGGAAGGGGACCTTTACCCCTTGCGCCGCTACGCCTGGTACGCCCTGCGCATCCGCTACCAAGGGCGCAAAGGCAAAACCCTGGAGGAGTTCGGCCAGCTCCAGGCCCTCCTGGACGGCACCCGCAACCTGGGCGAGGTCATCGCCAGCGGGGTGCCCGTGGGCCTGGTGCGCCGCTATCTGGTCCAGGCCCTGAGCAGCGGGGAGCTTGCGCCCCCGGGGCGGGGCTGGCTCTTGCGGGACCTCACCTGGGAGATGGAAAAAGAAGGGGAAGCCTAGGCGCACCTAGGCTCCCAAGCCCCTTTGGGTTACTTCTTCTTGCGGGGACGGTACTTGCCGTAGGTGCCCCGCCAGATCTTGCCCCTACGGGTACGACGGTCACCCTTGCCCATGCTTTCCCTCCTTAGGCGCTAGCCCCTTGGGCGGAAAGGAGCTGGTGCACCTTGCGCATCAGCCGGGACTTCCTGCGGGCGGCGGCGTTCTTGTGCAGGGTAGAGCCCTTGGCCGCCTTGTCAATCAGGCTCTGGGCCTTGCGCAGGATCTTGATGGCCTCCTCCGCCTTGCCCTCCTGGGCCAGTTGGACGGCCTTTTTGCTCAGGGTCTTGATGGCCGACTTCTTGGCCTTGTTGCGAAGCCGGCGCTTCAAGGACTGCCGGTGCCGCTTCAGAGCGGAAAGGTTCCTCTTGGGCTTCTTCTGCGCCATCGTTCTCCCCTTATGCCCCCTCGGGGCAGACCAGGCCTAAGTGTAGCACACCCCGCCCTACGGGGCAAACTTGGTGGCCACCCAGTCGTAGCGCACCTGGCCCTTGGCCTCTTGGAGGCGGAAGCGGAGGAGGTACTCCCCCGAGGAAACGGGAAAGCGCACCTCCTCCTGGAAACGCCCGCTATAGCGTTTTTCCCCCAAGACCCTCCCCCCCTGGACCAGGGCCACCTCCAACCTCCCCTCCTGGAGGCTTCCTTCCACCCGCACCTTCACCGCATCGTAAAGCCCCGTGACCCGCAAGGGGTAGCGGGCCTCCCCCGTGTACTTCCAGTAGAAAACGGGCAGGAAGGGCGGGTAACCCACGGCGAGGCCGTACCGCTCGGCGTACCAGTAAAGGCCCAGGGCCGCCAGGGCCAAAAGGAGCAGGCTCCGCATTGCCCTAAGTATACTTGGGCACATGGCAGGCACGGGCCACATCCCGCCAGAAGAAGCCTTCGCCCTTCTCAAGCGGGGAGCGGAGGAGATCATCCCCGAGGAAGAGCTTCTCCTTAAGCTCAAGGAAGGCAGGCCCCTCACGGTGAAGCTCGGGGCCGACCCCACCCGGCCCGACCTCCACCTGGGGCATGCGGTGGTCCTGAGAAAGATGCGCCAGTTCCAGGAGTTTGGGCACAAGGTGGTCCTCATCATCGGGGACTTCACCGGGATGATCGGGGACCCCTCGGGGCGGAGCAAGACCCGCCCGCCCCTCACCCTGGAAGAAACCCGGGAAAACGCCAAGACCTACGTGGAGCAGGCGGGCAAAATCCTTAGGCAAGAACCCGAGCTCTTTGAGCTCCGCTACAACTCCGAGTGGCTGGAACACCTCACCTTCAAGGAGGTGGTGCGCCTCACCTCCCTCCTCACCGTGGCCCAGATGCTGGAAAGGGAGGACTTCAAAAAGCGCTACGAGGCGGGCATCCCCATCTCCTTGCACGAGTTCCTCTACCCCTTCGCCCAGGCCTACGATTCCGTGGCCATAAGGGCCGATGTGGAAATGGGGGGAACGGACCAGAAGTTCAACCTCCTGGTGGGGCGGGAGGTGCAACGGGCCTACGGGCAAGACCCCCAGGTCTGCTTCCTCATGCCCCTTTTGGTGGGCCTGGATGGGCGGGAAAAGATGAGCAAGAGCCTGGACAACTACATCGGGGTGGCCGAACCCCCCGAGGTGATGTTCAAAAAGCTCATGCGGGTCCCCGACCCCCTGCTCCCAAGCTACTTCCGCCTCCTCACGGACCTCACGGAGGAGGAGATAGAAACCCTCCTAAAGGCGGGCCCGGTCCCCGCCCACCGGGTCCTGGCCCGCCTCCTCACCGCCGCCTACGCCAGGCCCCGGATCCCCGCCCGGCTGGACCGGGCCTTCTACGAGAGCCTGGGCTATGACTGGAAGGCCTTGGGAAGGGACAAGGAGGCGGGCCCCGAGGAGGTGCGGCAGGCGGAGGCCCGTTACGATGAGGTGGCCAAGGGCGGGATCCCCGAGGACATCCCCGAGGTGGCCATTTCCCCCTCCGAGCTCAAGGAGGGACGGATCTGGGTGGCGCGGCTTTTTACCCTAGCGGGCCTCACCCCCTCCAACGCCGAGGCCCGGAGGCTCATCCAGAACCGGGGCCTAAGGATTGACGGGGAGGTGGTCACCGACCCGAGCCTGGAGGTGGAGCTCTCCAAGCCCCTGGTCCTGCAACGGGGGAAGGACCGCTTCGTGCGGGTGCGGCTTGCGGAGGGCTAAACCCCCTCCATGGGCCTTAAGGGCACCTCGTGGCCGGTGGCGTAAAGGGTGTCCCCCTCCGCCTCGAGGCGGAGCCGGGGCAGGGGGTAGCGGGGAGGGCCGTAAATGGCCTTTCCCCCAAGCAAAGGGTCAAAGGCGCCGAAGTGGCAGGGGCAGCCCAGGAAGGGCCTTTCGTAGCGGAAGTTGTAGAGGAGGGAGGCGGCCTCGGGGTCGGGGACGTAGTTCAGGGTGCACCCCTGGTGCGTGCAGATGCGGCTAAAGGCGATGTAGTGCTCCTCCCCTAGGGAAAGCCCTCCAGGGGGGGCCTCGGGGAGCCGCAGGAGAAAGGCCTGGAGTTTCCCCTGGGGCAGGGGGTAAAGGAAGGGCTTGGCCTGCCAAAGGGCAAGCTCCCCCAGCCGGGCCACCGCCACCTTGGGCCCCTCCCGCCAGACGGGTTCGCCCGCCTCGGGCCGGGGGCGGAAGCGGAGGTTATAGGTGCGCACGCCAAACCAGGCGAAAAAGCCCCCCGCCACCGCCACGGGCACGTAGAAGAAGAGGTCCCGCCGCCTCATAGCCCCTGGAGGTAGGCGAGAAGCGCCGCAAGCTCCCCCTCGGAGAGGGGCACGGGGGGCATCTGGCCCCTTCCCTTGAGCACGATTTCCCGCACCGCCTCCGGCGCCTTCAGGATGGGGTTTCCTTGAAGCTTCGGCCCCACGCCCCCTTCCCCTCCCGCCCCGTGGCAAAGGGCGCAGCGGGCCAGGTAGACGCTTTGCCCGTCCTTTCCCCCTTGGGCCTGGGCCCGGGCCATGGCGATGAGGCCTTCCACCCTTTCCTTGGCCTCGCCCCCCACCTCCAAGTAGCGCTCCCAGGCGGCGATGGCCCGGTCCATCTCCCCCTTTTGGAAGTAGAGGTTGCCCAGGAAAAGCCACCCCTCGGCGGCCTTGGGGTCAGCGTGCTGGGCGATTTCCAAGAACATCTGGGCCTCCTCGGGCCTCCCCCCCATGAAGAGGAGGATCCCCACCCGCCGCAAGGCCTCCACGTTCCTAGGGTCTTTCTTCAGCACCTCCAGGTAGGCCTCCGCCGCTTGGTCATAAGCCTGGAGCGCATAGGCCCTCCGGCCCCAGGCGAGGAGGTCCTCCACGGCCCCCGTCCTCTTCGCCTTATCCGCCAGGGCCTTTAGCTCCCGGGCCTCGGCCCGTTGCGTCACCGTGGTCTCCCCGGGCAGGCGGGGCAGGGTGTAGCGCCAAAGGCCTACCCCCAAAAGGGCCACCACCCCCAAGACCAGGGCCACGGGCAAGGGGTTGAGGGGGCGCCTTTCCGGCGGGCGGTAGCCCTCCAGAGCCCTTTCCAGGGCCACCATGCGGGCGAGGGCCAGCTTTTTCTCCTCCCCCTCGAGGGCCTCCACCTCGGCCCGCAGGACCTCCAGCTCCCGAAGAAGCTCCTCCCGCCTGGGGGGCTCGGGAAAGGGCTCCTTCGGGCCCAGGAGGGGCCTGAGGGCCAGGACAAGCCCCAGGAGGAAAAGGGCGAGGAAAAGGAGGGTGGCGGTCATGCCGGGGGCTCCTTTAGGCGGCGCTCCGCCTCCTCCAGTAGGTCCTGGGGTACCCTCTTGGGGCGGAAGTAGGCGAAAAGCCCCAAACCCAAGAGGAGAAGGGCCAAAGGGGGCAACACCCACGCCCAAAGGGTCACCCCCCGCCTCGGGGGCGCGTACAGGATCCACTCCCCGTACCGGTCCACGAAAAAGGCCTTAATCTCCTCCTCCGTCTTGCCCTCCTGAAGCATCTCGGCGATGAGGCGCCGCATCTCCACCGCCACCCCCGAGTTGCTCTCGGCGGCGCTCTCCCCTTGGCACACGGGGCAACGGAGCTCCCGGGCGATGCGGAACACCTCCGGGGAAAGGTCCGGGGGAGGCCCCGCTTGGGCGAAGGCGGGCACGAGCAAGAGGGCGAGCAAAACCCACCTCACGGCAACACCTCCTTTAGGTACTTCTCCAAGGTGGCCTGGTCTAGAGCCCCGGCATGGCGCGCCAGGACCCGCCCCTCTCCGTCTATGAAGAAGGTTTCCGGCACCCCGTACATCCCGTAGTCCACCCCCACCCGGCCCCGGGGGTCAAAGACCTGGGGGAAGGTGAGGCCGAACTGGGCGATGAACCTGAGGGCCTCCGGCTCCTTGTCCTGGATGTTCACCCCGAGGAAAAGCACCCGGTCCTTGTAGCGCTGCCAGGCGGCCTCCAGCACCGGGGCCTCCTCGTAGCAGGCGGGGTAGCACCAGCTGGCCCAGAAGTTGAGGACGATGGGCCGCTTGCCCAAGTGATCGGCCAGGCGGAAGGTCTCCCCCCACGCCGCCCGGTAAGGGGGCAGGACGGGCAGGGTGAAGTCGGGGGCGGGGCGCCTTTCCTTGGCCAGGACCGAGGGGAGCTCCTTGGGGTTTCGCTGCATGCCCCAGAGGAATAACCCCCCTAGGGCCAGCACCCCTAGCACCCAAAGCCAAGCCCTCATGCCGGGCTCACCCCCCTGACCTCCTCCCTGCGGGACGCCGGCCAAAGGATGTAGAGGGTCCCCAACGCCATAAGCCCCCCCGCCACCCACATCCAGAAGACCAAGGGCGTGACGATGAGGCGCAAGGAGGCCCACTCCCCCTTCTCCCGGTCAAAGTCCATGAGGAGGAAGTAGTAGTCGTTCCCCGGGGTGTAGACCACCTTGGGAGAGGGCAGGGGGGAGTTCATCTGGGGGTAGAAGTGGAGCCTGGGCCTAACCTCGCCGAAGCGGTCCGTCTGGACCAAGGCCTCCACGGCGAAGCGCCGTCCCTCGTCCAAGGCCCGCACGCCCTGGAAGGTGAGCCTCAAGCCCGCCACCTCCCAAGCCTGCCCCCGGTAAAGGGTCTTTTCGCTCTCCAGGCGGTAGGTCTGGCTAAAGGCGATGGCGAGACCCATGAGGGCCACGGCGAAGTGGACCACGAGGCTTCCCACCCGCCTTCGGTTCTCCAAGAAACCCCACGGGGAAAGCCCCGCCCGCACCCGCCCCAAGACCCCTTCCCGCACCAGGAGGAGGATGGCGGCCAGGTTGTAGAGGAAAAGCCCCAGGGCCAAGGAGGCCCCCCAGGTATACCCCCTCTGGAGGCCGAGAAGCGTGCCCAAGGCCAAGACGGCTAGGAGCAGGTAAAGGTTGCGGAAGACCTCCACCCTGGCCCTGCGCCAAGGGAGCAAGGGCCCCACCCCCATGAGGAGCAAGATCCCCGCCCCAAGGGGCGCGGAAAACTGGTTGAAGAAGGGGGCCCCCACGCTCACCTTGGCCCCGGCGAAGGCCTCCACCAAAAGGGGATAAAAGGTGCCCAGGACCACCACCAAGGCCCAGCCCGCGAAGAAGAAGGCCCCCAAAAGGAGCGCCCCTTCCCGGGAGAAGGGCCGGAAAAGGGCGGTGTCCCGCACCTCCCGGGAAACCCGGGAAAGGAGCCCTAGGCCAAGGGAGGTGGCGAGGAGGAAGAAACCCAAGAAAGCGGGCCCCACCGGCCCCTCGGCGAAGGCGTGCACGGACTGGATCACCCCGCTTCGGGTGAGGAAGGTCCCGAGGACCGTGGCGGCAAAGGCCAGGGTGACGAAGGCGAAGTTCCAGGCCTTGAAAGCCCCCCGGGTCTTTTGCACGATGGCGGTGTGCAAAAAGGCCGTGGCCAGGAGCCAAGGGACGAAGCTGGCGTTTTCCACCGGGTCCCAGGCCCAGTACCCGCCCCAGCCCAGGACCTCGTAGCTCCACCACATCCCCGCCACCTTCCCGGCGGTGAGGAAGCCCCAGGCCACCAGGGTCCACCACCGGGTCTCCTCCACCCAGGTCTGGTAGCGGCGGGTGGCCATGGCGGCGATGGCGTAGGCGAAGGGGACGCTCAGGCCCACGAAGCCCAGGTACATGAGCACGGGGTGGACGGCCATCATCCAGTGGTTCTGCAGGAGGGGGTTGGGGCCCACCCCGTCCTGGGGAGGGTTGGGGAGGGTTTCAAAGGGGCTGGCGATGGTGGCCATGACCCCAAAGAAGAAGACCTGGACGCCGAAGAGCACGGCAAGCACCAAGGAAGCCCGCCAGGGGTCTAGGCTCCGGCGGCTGGCCAAGAGGGTGTAAAGGGTTTGCAAGAGCCCCCAGAGGAGGATGCTCCCCTCGAGGGCCGCCCACGGGGTGACCAGGGTGACCCACAAGGGGTCCTGGAGGGAGTGGTTCTTGGCCACGTAGGCCAAGGAGAAGTCGTGGGTGAGGAGCCCCCACTCCAGGGCCAAAAAGGCGGCCAAGGCGGCGAGGAAGGCGGGGAAGACGAGGCGCCTGGCCCCCCGCAGATAGCGGCCATCCCCCTGCCCGTAGGCGAGGAGGGCAAGGGCCAGGCCCAGGAGGCTAAAGGCCAGGGCCAGGCTCACGCCCAGGTTGCCCAAAAGGGCAGGGGTCATTTGGCCTCCTCAATGAGCTTGCGCACCTCCTCCGGGGTCCAGCCCGCCTTGGGCGCCTGGTAGGTTTCCGAGTGCTTCACCAGGAGGTTGGTGCCCTGGAAGACCCCGTCTTGGAAGCGCCCCTCCACCACCACCCCCTGCCCCTCCTTGAACATCCCCGGAGGGGTGCCCTTGTGGAAGACGGGGACCTCCGCCACCCCATCGGTGAGGACGAAGCGGAGCTCTAAGCGGTCCTTGTCGTACTGCACGGTGCCCTGCTTCACCAACCCCCCGAGGCGCACGGGGCGGTTTTGGTAGCGGGCCTGGTCCTGAAGGTACTCCGAAGGGGTCAAGAAATAGACCAGGTTCTGCCCTAAGCCCCCAAAGACGAGGTAGCCCAGAGCCCCGAGGATCACGGCAAGGCCCAGGAGGTACTTGGTTCTCATCGGGCCCTCCTATAGCGCCAGAAGAGGTAGGCCAGGTAGCCAAAGACCGTGAGGTAGGTGAGGGCGTAGACCCAGGTGACGAAGACCTCGTTCACGCCTCCTCCTTCCTGGCCTCGAGGGCCGCCACCAAGGCCCGAAAGCGCACGAAGCCCAGGTAGAGCAGGGTGAAGACCAAGAGATTGAAGAGGAGGGCCTGGAGCATGGCGGGGTCCATGTGGACCTTGCCCGTGGTGAGGTCAATGGACTGGGTCTGGTGTAGGCTCCGCCACCACTTCACCGACATGTAACTGATGGGCACGTTGATGAAGCCCAAAACCCCCACCGCCGCCGCCGCCTTGGCCCGAAGCTCCGGGTCCTCAATGGCCCCCCTAAGGAGGAAGTAGCCCACGTACACGGCGAAGAGGATGGCGGTGGTGGTGAGCCTGGGCTCCCAGGTCCAGTACACCCCCCAGGTGGGGCGGGCCCAGAGCATCCCCGTCACCAAGGCCAGGCCCATGAAGACGAGGCCGATCTCGGCGCTGGCCAGGGCCACCCGGTCGTACCGGGGGTCCTGCCGCAGGAGGTAAAGGAGGGAATAGAGGAAGGTGACGAAAAAGGCCAGGTAGCCGAGCCAGGCCCCCGGCACGTGCAGGTACATGATCCGGACCAGATAGCCTTGGTTCACGTCCGGCGGGGCGGAAAGGGCCAGGTAAAGCCCCACCGGTAAAAGGAGTACCCCTAGGCCCAAGAAGGCCCAGGTGAGGGCATCCGGTCGTTCAGGGTGTGCCGCCTTAAGCATCGCTTGCCTCCACGCACCTAAGCATAGCCCGCCACCAGGTGAAAAATCTGTGGCCGTCTACCCCTCCATCACCACGGGGAAAAGGAGCGCCCCCGCCGTGAGGTAGACCAGGTCAAAGACCAGGAGGAGTTGCCACCAGGAAGCCACCTCCGCCACGGGCAACCCCTCCAAGAGCCCCGCCGTGGCCCTAACCCCCGCCAGGACCACGGGCACCACCAAGGAGAAAAGGAGGAGGGGCAAAAGCACCTCCCTTCCCCTTAGCCGGGCGAGGAGCCCGGCGTAAAAGGTGGCCACGCTGGCGTAGCCAAGCCCCCCCAACGCCAGGGTGAGGAAGAGGGGAAGGGCCTTTTCCAAGGGCAGGTAGAAGAGGCCCGCCGCAAGGAAAAGGGCCAAGGCGGAAAGGGGGAGGAGGAGGAGCATCTGGAAAAGGAGCTTCCCAAAGTAAACCCACTCCTTGCCCCCGGGGGTGAGGAGGAGGTCGTCCAAGGTGGCGTCCTCCACCTCGAGGGCGAAGGCCCGGGTGGAAAGGAGGGTGGCGAGGAAGGCCAAGGCCACCCACAAGACCCCAGGGGCGGCCCGGCGCAAGGCCCCTTCCTCCGGGCCCAGGGCCAAGGCCATGACGAAGAGCATCACCGCCAAAAAGCTTAGGGCGGAGAGCACCCCTGCCCGGTCCCGCACCTCTAGGCGCAGGTCCCGTAGGGCCAGAAGCCAAACCCGCCCCACCCCCAAGCCCCCCTTCCCGAGGCTCCTCTGCGTTTCCGCCTTCACGCCGCCCCCAGCCATAGGACCCGGTCCGCCACCTCCTCCGCCAGGGCCCGGTCGTGGGTGGCGAGGACCACCCCGCCTTCCTTCCGCCCCTTCGCCAAAACCCCTAAGAGGAGTTTCCGGCCCTCCACGTCCAAGGCGGTTTCCGGCTCGTCCAAAAGCCAAAGGTCCGGGGAAAGGAGCTCCAAGCGGGCGAGGGCCAGGCGCTTTTTCATGCCGCTGGAGAAGGCGGCAAGGGGCAGGTCCTCGGGCAGGCCATACCGGGCCAGGGCCTCCCGCCAGTCCCCTTCCTTTCCGTGAAAGGCCAGGTCGTAAAGGAGGTGCTCCCGGGCGGTGAGGTGGCGGTGGAAGGCGGGGGGGTTGGGGAGGAAGAGCGCCCTTCCTTCCCGCACCACCCGGCCCCGGGTGGGCTTCAAGAGGCCCGCCATGAGCCTTAGCAGGGTGGTCTTCCCCGAGCCGTTGGGCCCAAGGAGGGCCACCACCTCGCCCCGGGCAAGGGCAAAGGTGAGGTCCTTCAGGACCCAGTCCCGGCCAAAGCGCTTGGAAACGGCCTCGAGGCGCAACATGCTCCTCCTCAGTCTAGGGGTATCCCCGGGGGACAAGCGTCCCTAGAGGTACTTCTGCAACCACTCCGGCGTGATCCGGAGGAAGAAGGTGTTCAGGGCCGAGTACGTCCCGGTGAAGAGGAGCACCCCCACCACCACCAACACCACCCCGGCGAAGACCTCCACGTAGTGGGAAAACCGCCCCGCCCGCCTCAGCCACCCCTTGAGCCGCTCGGCGAAGAGGGCCACCAGCAAAAAGGGCACGGCGAGGCCCAGGATGTAGGCGAGGAGAAACCCCACCCCGCCCCCCACAGCGGTGAGGGTGAGGATGGCCCCCAGGATGGGGCCGATGCAGGGGGTCCAGCCCAGGGCCAGGGTGGCCCCGAGGAGGAAGGCCCCCAAGGGGCGGCCCGTCTCCCCCTCGTAGCGGAGGGAAACCCCCCACTTGGGCCTCAGGCCCAGCATGTAAAGCCCGAAGAGGACCAGGACCACCCCCCCCAGGCGGGCCAGGGTCTGGCGGTGCTCAAAGAGAAGCCCCCCAAGCAGGGTGAAGGGAAGCCCCAGGAGGAAGAACACCGCCCCGAAGCCCAAAACGAAGAAGAGGGCGTTGAAAAGGGGGCGCCCCCTTTCCCCCCCCAGGTAGAAGAGGTAGGTGGGCACCAGGGGAAGCACGCACGGGGAGAGGAAGGAGAGCACCCCCGCCAAAAAGGCTGCGCCCAAGGAAAGCGTCATGACCCCATCCTAGGGCAAGGTGAGCCAGGGGAAACGGCGCTTCGTCTCCGGGTCCACCTCCAAAAGCTCCCGGGCGGGCATGCGCACCTGGGGCAGGGTCTTCTCGTTGATGGGCTCGTCCGCCTCGGTGATGCCGTTCATGTAGAGGAGGAAGGTCACCAGGTGGTAGACCTCCTCGTCCGTTAGGGTTCCCGGAGCCCCGAAGGGCATGGCCCGGCGGATGTAGTCGTAAAGGGTGGTGGCGTACTGCCAGTAGTTGCCGATGGCGTACTCCACGGGCTCCGTGTCCGGGGTGATGGGGAAGGGCTCGGCCACCAGGCGGTTAAAGGGGTAGCCCTCCCCCCTGGCCCCGTGGCAGGAGGCGCACTTCTCCGCATAGATGCGCTCCCCCTCCGCCACCTTCCCCTCCCCCGGGGGAAGCCCCCGGCCGTCGGGCAGGACCACGGGCCTCAGGTCGTACTGGGCGGCGAGCTCCTCGGAAATGGGGGTGCCGAGGCCGTAGCGCGCCCCCAACGCCAGGCCCAGAAGGGCCACTGCGAAGAAGACCTTCTTAGCCATCAAACACCTCCCCGTCGCACCCGCCCACGGGGCCTGCGGCCCGCACGCCCAGGGGCTTGTCCCCGTTCACCACCCGGCCATCCGGCAGGATGCGCCAGGCCTGGATGGCGTTGTAGTGGTAGCGGTTGTTCTTGCCCCAACGCTGGAAGAACTCCTCCCGGGTGGGCTGGGTGTTCCCCTTCTCGTCCCAGGCCCGGCTCCAGAGCACCACCTCCTCGCCCCGCCACTGCCAGGGCATCTTGAAGCGGACAAAGGCGTAGCGCTCCACGGGGGGCTCGAGGGTGGCCTGCCGCCAGGTCTTGCCCTCGTCCAGGGAGATCTCCACCTTGGCGATGCGGCCAAAGCCGCTCCAGGCCAGGCCCCGGATCTCGTGGAAGCCCGGCCGGATCACCTGCCCCCCCGAGGGGTAGGTGATGATGGACTGGGGCTCCATCACCCAGGTGAAGGCGAGGACCTTCCCGTCGGCCATGACGTCCGTGTACTCGCTGGTCTCGTCCTTGGCCATGGCCGGCAGGTCCGTGACCAGGATGCGCCTTAGCCACTTCACCTGGATGCTCCCCTCCCAGCCCGGCACCACCAGGCGCACGGGGTAGCCCTGCTCGGGGCGCAACGCCTCCCCGTTTTGCGCATAGGCCACCAGAACGTCCTCCATGGCCTTTTCCAAGGGCAGGGAGCGGGTGTACATGGCGGCGTCCATGCCCTCGGGGATGAGCCACCTGGCCCCCGGCTTCACCCCCGCCTCCTTGAGGAGGAGGGCCAGGGGTACCCCGGTCCAGCTGGCGTTGGAGGCGAGGCCCCGGCTCCGGGTGGCGGTGAGGTTGGGGTCCGGGGGCTCCCGGTAGCCGTTCTGCCCGTTCCCGGCGCACTCAATGAAGTAGGTGCGGGTCACGGAGGGAAAGCGCTTGAGGTCCTCCAAGGTGAAGACCAAGGGCCTTTCCACCATCCCGTGGATCACCAGGCGGTAGCTTTTGGGGTCCACCTGGGGCACGCCGGCGTGGTGGCGCTCAAAGTGGAGGCCGTTGGGGGTGATGACCCCCTCCAGCTTCTCTAAAGGAGCGAAATCCGCCCCCGAGTGGCGGGTGCGCAGGTTAGGGGAGATGTAGCGCACCACCCCTTCCTCAAAGGGGCTCCGGCTCCCGTACTCGCTTAGCGGGGCCCCTAGGGTCTTGGTGGGGGCGAAGGTCTCCTCGTCCCAAGGGGGCGTCTGGGCTTTGGCCTTGAGGAGGCCGAAGAGGCTTCCTGCCCCCAGCATCCGGAAGAACTTCCTGCGGTCCATATACCCTCCCATCGTATCCCTAGGCCGCAAGAAAAACCCGCCCCCCTTGGGGGGCGGGAGGCCAGGCTTTAGGCGGGGCCGAACATGTCGTTCCAGATCCCCGTGGCCCAGCCGATGGCCGCTTGGCCGTTGGCCTGGGAGCGCTGGTTGTCCACGGCGCTTTGCGCCCTAATCTGCTTGGCCGCCTCGTCCCAGGAGTAGTTGGCGGAAACCCAGATGGCCTCCTCGGAATCCACGAAGGAGTAGCAGATGTTCTGGGGAAGCTCGGGGGGGATTTCCGCCAGGGGCTTGCCCCGAAGCCTTTCCGCCAGGTGCCGGGCCACGATGGTGCCGGAAACGTAGGCCACCATGCCGCTCTTGGGATAGGGGGTGTTGCCGGTGATGTCCCCCACCAGGTAGATGCGGTCGTCCTTCTCGGAGAGGAAATAGGGGATGCGCACGTTGGCCCAACGCTCCCCAAGCCCCGCCACCCGGACGAGCTCCCCCGCCTTCATGGGGGGGATGACGTTGGCGAGGGTAAAGGGCACCTCGCCGAGCTCCGTGAGAACCTGCTTCTTCTCGTAGTCCAGCCCGGTGATGCGGGTATTGGGGACGTACTCCAGGTAGTCCTTGTAGAGCTCGTTGTAGGCGGCGAGGAAGCCCGGGGCCTTGGAAAGGGGCTGCGGGTTGGCGTCCAGGACGATGACCTTGCCCTTTACCCCCTTGGTCTTGAGCCGCCAGGCCAGCATGGCCGCCCGCTCGTAGGGGCCCGGGGGGCACCGGTAGGGGGGGGTGGGGATGTACAGGACGAGCTCGCCGCCCGTTTCGTCAAACTGGTCCAGCAGGCGCCTCAGGGCGATGTGCTCAAAAGGCTTGAAGCCCACGGGCATGAGGTGCTTCACCTCGGCGTAGCCGGGGATGGCCTCGTACATGTAGTCAATGCCCGGGGCCAGGACCAGGAAATCGTAGGCCAGGTACCCCCCGGTGGTGCGCACCAAGCGGCGGTCCCGGTTGATGTCCAAGACCTTCTCCTGGACGAAGATCACCCCGTCCTTGACCACGTTGGTGTAGTCAAAGACGAGCCACTCCAAGGGCTTAACCCCCGCCAGGAAGAGGTTGGACATGGGACAGGACATGAAGATGGGCTTCTGCTCCACCAGGACCACCTCCACGTCCACCCCAGACTGGACGAGCTTCCGCGCCACCGTGGTCCCGCCCCAGCCGCCCCCGATGACCACCACCCGGGGCTTGCGGGTGCGGGGGAGCAGGGTGGCGGGGCGGGCGTAGAACTCCTGGGCGAAGGCCGTGCCCCCCAGGGCCTGTGCCGCCGCTAAAGCGGCCCCCGTCTTCAGAAGATCCCTCCGGTTCACCTTTGCCATAGCTCCCTCCTTCATTGACCAGGGCGGTAGGGTTCCCCGCCCACGGCTTCCAGGATGCCCGTCATCACCTGCCTGGCCTCTTGGAGCATTGTAACCGCCGGGGAGCCCATGACCCCGGGCATGATGGTCATGAGCATGGGCTCAATGGCCCCCACCAGCACGTCAGGCCCCATCTGCATGGCGAAGAAGCGGCAAGGGGCGGCAAAGCCCCCAGCGGGCTGGGTGAGGAACATGATCCGGGCCCACTCGCTCTTGCAGGGCATGATCACGGTCACGGGACCCACCTTGACGTTGGGCAGGAGGTTAAGCCCGGCGGAGGTGAGCTCGGTCTCCACCATGAGGACCACGTCCTCCACCTTGGCCCCCCGCACCCGGTAGAGCAAAGCGGGCATCATGCCGCTACTGGGGTCCGGCATCATGGCGGGAGCAACCTTGCGCACCGGGCCAAGCCGGCCCAAGGCCGCCTCGAGGCGCCACACAAGCCGCTCCACCTCGCCCCCGTACACCCCGAGCATGCCGAAAAGGAGCCTGCCGTCAAAGGCCCCCACCAGGTACTTCTCCCCTTCCCCGGTGATGAAGACCGTGGGGGGCAGGACGATGGCGGCCATGGGGTTCTTGCTCACCGCTTCCTGGCTCCCTCTATCCGGTTTTAGGACCACCAGGCGGTAGTCCGGGAAGCCCGGGCCCGTGACCTGGCGCACCTGCTCCCCCAGGTTCAGGACCCGGTCGGGCTCGAGGCCCACCCCCTTCAGGGCCTCCAGCACCCGGGCCTCCACGGCTTCCAACCTCCCTGGAACCTGCACCACCAAGGACTGGGCCAAGGAGAGGCCCAAAGCCACCACCAGCGCCAGAACCTTTTTCATGATCCTCCCTCCACTTCCAGGCCGGCGTCCAGCCAGCCCTTGAACCCATGGGCGATGTTCTTGGCGTTTTTGTAGCCTAGCGCCTGCAAGTAGGCCGCCACCACCGCAGAAACGCTCCCCGAGTTGCAGTAGACGAGAAGGAGGGCCTCCTTGTCCTTGGGAAGCTCGGCCAGGCGGTCCGGCACCTCGCCGGCGTAGATGTGCACCGAGCCCGGGATATACCCCCTTTTCCGCTCCTCCGCCGTGCGCACCTCCAGGATGAAGGGCTCAAAGAGGAGGAGGTCCTTGGCCTCGGTGGGGTAGACCAGGTAGCCCGCCGGGGGCACGCGCTTCAGAAAGGCCCCAAAGGCCCTCACCCAATCCCCCTCCCCTTCCCCCCGGGCCCGGAGGAGGAGAAGGGGCAAAAGGGCGAAGAGGTGGCGGCGGCGCATGGCTAGCGGGTGAAGAAGGGCAACTCCTCAAAGGAGTGCCCGGCCTTGGCCGCTTCGGCCAGCATGTAAAGGGTCAGGGCGATGTAGGGCTCGGAGTAGAACTCCGGAGCAGGGATGGCGATGGAATCGTAGCAGAAGGCGATGCGGTCCTCCATGGTGTAGAGCTTGTCCGCCTCAAAGCGGTAGGCGGGCCACTCGTTCCCTAGGCCCTCCTTGGGGCTCCGCACCGGCGAAAGCCGGACCCGCTTCCCGGCATTCTGCTCGTGGCAGACGGCACAGCTCATGTCCCGGGCCCCCGCCCGCTGGTACCAGAGCTCCCGGCCCAGGTTGTACATGGCAAGCTCCGCCGGGTGCTTGGGGACCACCTGGATCTTGGCCTTGGAGGAGAAGGAGGCGATGTAGGTGGTGATGGCCTTAACCTCGTCCCGCTTAATCTCTTCGGGTTTAAAGCCCTGCACCCGTTGCATGCAGGTGTAGACCCGGGTTTCCAGGTCCTCCACCCGCCCCGTGTCCGGGAAGTACCTGGGCAAGATGGCGTAAACCCCTTCCAAGACCCCAGGACCTTTGCCGAAGTCGCAGGCCTCGAGGGTCTGGCCGCTTGGGCCCTTGCGGAAGAAGAGCTCCTTGCCCTCCTCCACGAAAAGCTCCCCCGGCAGGACGCCGAAGGTTTCCAGGTACATCTGCCGCTGGCGCATGGCCTCCTCAAAGGGGTCCAAGGGCTTCTGCCCCTGGGTGTAGGCCCAAAACCCCCCCAGGACGCCCAAGGCCGCAAGCCCAAGAACGAGCGCTCGTTTCCTCCGCACGGCTCACCTCCGGTTGATGGGGGACTCGGGGTCTAAGAGGAAGGCCACGAGGTCGGCGGTTTCCTCGGGGGTGAAAAGCCCGTGGACCCCGCCCCGGTACATGAGGGAGCAGGGGACAAAGGCCCAGGCGTTGTAGATTTTCTCGTAGGTGTAGCGCACCACCGCCTCTGCGGTGCCCCGCTGGCCGTAGCCGGTGAGGCTTGGGCCCATGGTGCCGTAGGCCACCTCATTGGGGTCCCCGGCGTGGCAGGCGTAGCAGTTGCCCCGCCTGGGGTCCGTGAAGACCTTCTCCCCGTTTCTCCAGTCCCCCATGAGCTTGCCGCTTGCCGGGTACTTGATCAGGGCCTTCTGCTCCGCCAAAAACCCCGGGATGAGGTCCGGGGGAAGCTTGTCCCGGTACTGGGAGCAAAGGGCCTGGGCCTTGTCCTGGGAGAGCATCACCTGGGCGAACTCGTGCCCTCCCGCGTGCAACAGGGCCTCGAGGCGGGCCCTAAAGGGGCCCACCTGGGAAAAGGCCCCACCCAGCGCCAGAATGCCTAGCGCCAATAACCCTATTCGCTTCATCCCATCACCTCCGGCACGCGGTAGTTGCGTCCAAGAACCTTCACGTTGGGCTCGGGCAACACCCCGACCCGCCCCACGCCCTTGAGGTATTCCTCCAGCAGGGCGTAAATGGGCCTGGGCTCGAGGCCCGGCTTGGCCTCCCCCAGCCGCTGAAGCCTACCCCCGTAGGCCGCCACCAGATAGCGGCGCTCCGGCTCCAAAGCCTTACCCCCCACGGAAACCTCCCGCACCCGCCTGCCCGTGGGCGCATCGGGGTCCAGAACGTAGGAAAGGCCAAAGGTGCGGCTCACGTCCCCCCCCTGCTGGTAGAAGGGGTCAGGGGTAAAGACGTTGCTGGCGATGTCCTCCAAGACGCTCTGGATCTGCACTCCCCGCAGGCGGAAAAGGTAAAGCTCCGGGTAGGTGAAGCCGGTGTAGGCATAGAGGTGGTCCCGGGTGATGGCCTGCCCCGGGAGAAGGGTGGTGCCCCAGCGCACCGCCGGGCTAAAGACCACCTCCACCTCCGGGTAAAGGGCCTTCACCGCCTGGCCCACCAGATGGTCCCAGGTGGAGTAAAGGGTGTCCCGCTTGTAAAGGAGGGTTTCCGTGACGGCCAAGGGCGCAAAGAGGTGCTCCCGGTTCGGGGCCACCTTCTCCGCCAGCCACGCCTCCACCTCCTTCGCCTTGGGCAGGTGGTCCGCCAAGACGGGCAAGACCCGCACCCGAAGGTTGGCGATGCCGCCCTTGCGCAGCTTCAGGTCCACCCGCATCAGGGCCTTGCCGGCGGCGCTCCCCGCCACGATCCAGGTCTTCCCCACCCGCCAGGGCAAGGGGGTGAGGTCGTGGGTATGGCCGGAAAGGATCAGGTCAATGCCCCGGATGCGCTCCGCCAAGGCGGCGTCCAGCTGCATCCCCTGGTGGGAAAGGAGGACCACGGCGTCCGCCCCCTCGGCCCGGGCGGCGTCCACCGCCTCCTGCAGGCGCCGCTCGTCCAGGGCGAAGGAAAGCCCCTCGGTAAAGCTTTCCGGATGGGACACCTTCACGTAGGGGTAGGCCGCCCCCACCACGGCCAAGGTGTAGCGGCCTGCGGGATGGAGGCAGTAGGCGGGGAAGAGGGGATCCCCAAAGAGCTCGTCCACCACGTTGTAGGCCAGGTGCTCCCCGCGAAATTGCCGGAGAAGGGCCTCCACCCGCTCCCGCCCCAAGGTCCACTCCCAGTGGGAGGTCATGTGGTCTACCCCCGTGAGGTTCTGCCACTCCACGAGGGCTTGCCCATCCGTAAGCAGGGAAAGGCCGGAGTTGGTCCAGGTATCCCCCCCGTCCAGGACCAAGACCTTGGCCCCATCCGCCTCCGCCCGGGCCTTTTGCTCCCGGATCAGGGCGGTGAGGGCGGGAAGCCCCCCCACGGGGCCAAAGGCCCGGGCAAGCTCCACGAAGTCCAGGTAGGAAAGAAGGTACGCTAAAGGCGTTCCCCTCTCCACCCCGTAGTAGCGGAGGATGGCCTCCCCCGTCAGGTATCCGGGCCGCCCCATCAAGGCCTTAGGGGCGATGAGGTTTGGGGGCTCCATGAAGTAGTGGGGAAAAGCTTGGGCGTGGAGGTCGGAGAAGAAAAGGAGGGTGGCCTCCCCATAGGGGGGAAGGTCGTAGAGGCGGGCCGGGTTTTCCAAGGCCTGGGCGAGGGCCTTGGGCCCCAGGCCCGCAAGGGTGGATAGGAGGAAAAGGACGTCCCTACGGTTCATCTAGACCCCACCGCCGGCTTGGTGTTGAACTCGGATTCGATGCCCGCGGTCTGCAAGAGGAGCTTCTTTTGCCTTCTGGCCTCCTCCCGGGGGTCTCCTTCCTGGGCCAAGCCGAGGGCCAAGAGAAGGGCCGCACCCACCACCCACCACGCCTTGGGCCGCATATACCCAACCTCCATAAAGGCGCCCGGTTTCCCGGGCGCCTCGCCTTAGGCCAGCTCCAGCTTGACCTGGGCCTCCCCCGTGTCGCCGCTCGTGTCTTTAAGCTTCACCGTGAAGGTCCCCGGCTTTTCCGCCTTGAACTTAAAGCCGTAAAGGGGGTTGGCGCTGGTGGAGGGACCGGGCCGGGCCTCCGCCACCTTTTCCCCCTCAAAGTAAACCTCTACCAGGTTGATGTAGTTGGCGGGGATGAGGTTACCCTGGGCGTCCCGCCGGGTGCCCGGTTCGTTAGGGTGCTGGGCCACCGCCTGTAGCCGAAACTCCTCTCCCGCCTTGGGCTTGGCCGGGGTCAGGCGAACGATGGTGCGGATGGGCATCTTCTACCTCCTTTCCTTAACCGCAGCCCCCCACGGTGACGCGGGTGCTGGCCGAGGCCAGAAGGAACTTGCCGTCCGTGGTCTCCACCACAGCCCGAATGGCGGTGGTTTCCGCCAGGCGGACCCGGGTGGCGTAGTAGGGCAGGGCCTTCATGGGCATGAAGGTCACCAACCTCGGCGTGGGGTTCTTGTCGGCGAAGAGGTGGATGGCCTTGACCTGGTTGGAGGGCAGGTTCACCTCCACCTCGGCGGGCACGTTGGCCCCGCTTTCGGCGATGGCGGGCATGGTGAGCTTCACCAGGTTGGAGGGGGTAAGGTCCTTAAAGCCCTTGCCCAAGGCCTCCTGCAAGGCCTTCTCCAAGTGGGCCAGGTCCTCCCCTTCCAGCCCTTGGGCCATGGCGGGTAGCCCCGCCACGGCCAGGGCGGAAAGGGCCGCACCGGTTGCCTTCAGAAACGCTCGCCTATTCACACGCACCTCCTTTGGCGCACATTTGGCGCAGCTCCAAGAGGAACTGCGCCCGGGGCCGGCTGCCAAAAAACCGGCCCACCTCCTCCCACGCCCCCTTCCTGGGGACGAGGAAGACGAAGGTAGGGGTGCCCGGCACGCGAAAGCGCCGGGCCAGGTCCTGCCCCTCCGGGGTTTCCGTGCCCACGGAGGCCACCACGAACCGCTCCTCCAGAAGGCGGCTTACCGCAGGGTCGGAGAGGACGAAGGTGTTCATCTGGTCGCAGTAGGGGCAGTGGGGGCTATGAAAGTACACCATGAGAACCCGGGCGTGCTCCTGGGCCAGGGCCTGGGCCTCACGGAAGGGATACCAACGGCCAAAATCCGGCGCGGCGAGGGCTAGGCCCATGAGGAGCGTCGGCCAAATTACCCGGTACACGTACATACCTTACACCACCTCGGTACACCCAAGGACATTTGTACCTTACCAAGTTTCGCCGCTAAAAATCAAGGGGTTAGCTACACTCGTTCAAGCAATCCTTCACGTTATACCCCCTGCAATGACCCACATAAAGGTCGGGAAATGCATACCCCCATCCCGTAAAGTGCCTTGGCGCTTAGCTTAAGCTTTCCTAAAGCCATCCCTCTTGACGGGTTTTAAGGGACAAACTACCCTATACCCCGGAGGGTAAAGATGAAGCGGACCATGGTGGCTCTCCTCCTTCTCGGCAGCCTGGCCTTCGCCCAGGCGGACGGCGCCAAGCTCTACGCACAGTGCGCGGGCTGCCATCAGCCGAACGGCCAAGGGATCCCGGGCGCCTTCCCGCCCCTCGCCAGCCAGATGGCGGAGATCCTCGCCAAGCAGGGAGGACGGGAGTACCTGATCAAGGTTCTCCTTTGGGGCCTCCAGGGGCCGATTGAGGTCAAGGGGATGAAATATAGCGGGGCTATGCCCGCCTTTGGCGGCCTAAAGGACGAGGAGATCGCCGCCCTCCTCAACCACATCGCCACCGCCTGGGGGGACGACAAGAAGGTCCCGGGCTTCAAGCCCTTCACCGCCGCCGAGGTCAAGGCCCTGCGGGGTAAGAAGCTCACCCCACAGCAGGTATTGGAGGAGCGGAAGAAGCTCGGGCTCAAGTAAGGAAACTTTGGGTGTACCCGGGGCCTTTAGGCCCCGGGCCCTGCTTTAATGGGGGGGTGCTCGCCCTTGACTTGGAGAAGCGTTTCCCCGGGTTTCACCTGGAGGTGCGCCTCGAGGTAGAGGCGGGAGAGGTCTTAGCCCTCCTGGGCCCCTCGGGGAGCGGCAAGAGCACCCTGCTCCGCCTGGTGGCCGGGCTTCTCACCCCAGACCGGGGCCAGGTGCGCCTAGGCCCCTTGGACCTCACCCCCCTCCCCCCCGAACGGCGGGGGGTGGGCTTCCTCTTCCAGGACTACGCCCTCTTCCCCCACCTCACCGTGGCGGAGAACATCGCCTTTCCCCTGGTGGAGGCCCGCTGGCCTAGGGAAAGGCGGGAGGCACGCGTACAGGAGCTTCTTTCCCGCATGGAGCTCACCCCCCATGCCGAAAAGCGCCCCGAGGCCCTCTCCGGTGGGGAAAAGCAACGAGTGGCCCTGGCCCGGGCCCTGGCGGCGAGGCCCCGGCTTCTCCTCCTGGACGAGCCCTTGGGGGCCTTGGACCTCCGGCTTCGGGAAGAGCTCCTTTTCTTCCTGCGAAGGACCTTACGGGAGGAGGGCATCACCACCCTCCTCGTGACCCACGACCAAGGGGAAGCCTTCCTCCTCGCCCACCGGGTGGCCCTCCTGCGGGAGGGCCGGCTCGTGCAGATAGGCCGGCCCGAGGAGGTCTATGCCCGGCCCAAGGACGCCTGGACCGCCCGCTTTCTCGGGCACAAAAACCTCCTTAGCCCCGAGGAAAGCACCCGCCTGGGCCTGCCCCCCAAGGCCCACCTCCTCCCCCCCAAGGCCCTTTCCCTGGGGGGAAAACGGCGGGGGGTGGTGGAGGAAAGGCTCTTCTACGGGGGGCGGGTGGGGCTATGGGTGCGGCTGGAAGGGCTAAGGCTCTACCTCGAGGCCCCAGAAGGCCCCGAGGAGGGCGAGGAAATGGGCCTCCACCTGGACCTTGCGCAGGCGGTAGCCTTGGAGGGATGAGGCGCTTCGCCCTTCTCCTGGGAGGACCCCTCCTCGTAACCCAGGCCCTGCGGGAGCGGCTTAAGGGCTTCCGCCTCCTGGCGGCGGACTCCGGGGGGAGGCACGCCCTGGCCTTGGGGCTTACCCCGGACCTGTGGCTTGGGGACTTTGACTCAAGCCCCGCTTGGCTCCAAAAGGCCCTTCCCGCTCCCAAGGAGGTCCTGCCGCAGGACAAGGACCTCACGGACGGGGAAGCCCTCTTGCGGAGGGCCTTGGCCCTGGGGGCGGAGGAGGTGCTTTTGCTGGGGGGGATTGGGGGGAGGCTGGACCACACCCTGGCCCACCTGGCCCTCGCTTTCGGCCTGGCGGAAAGGGGGGTAAGGGTGGCCCTCACGGACGGGCTCACCTGGGCTTACCCCCTCCTTCCGGGGGAGCACGCCTTCCCCATGGAAGCGGGCACCCCCTTTAGCCTCGTCCCCTTCCTCGAGGCCACCCTGGCCCTGGAAGGGGCCCGCTGGAACCTGCCCCCAACCCCCTTGGCGGCCACCACCCGCACCCTGGAGAACGAAGCCCTGGGGGAGGTGCGGGTACGGGTGGCGGCGGGGCGGGCGGTGCTCTACGTCTATTGACAGCGGGAAAAAGCGGGGCTACACTAGCTTTTGGCGTTTGGGCCGCTAGCTCAACCGGTAGAGCAACCGACTCTTAATCGGTGGGTTACAGGTTCGAGTCCTGTGCGGCCCACCAGAAGCCCCCCGGGGAAGCCCGGGGGTTCCTTATCATGTCCCCATGGACCGCCCCAAGACCCCCTTAGACCTCCTGTCCCTGGACCTCCCCGAAGGGGAGCCCTGGGGCTACGCCCTGGCGCAGAGCCTCCTCAAGGCCCCGTGGGCCTTCCGCGCCCTCCGGCCCACCCCGGGGCTTCTGGACCTCATCCGACTGGACCTCGAGGCCCTCTACCTGGAGCTTGAGCGCCTGCGGCGGGAATACCCCTTGGGAAGCCTCGGGGAGCGCCCACCCCATCCGGCGGAGGAAGGGGCCCTTAGAGCGCTCCTCGCCCGCGACCCCCTGGCCCTGGTGGAGGTGCTAAAAGCCCACGGGCCCTGGCCCTTCGCCCTCTACCGCGCCTTCCGCTTTGACGGGGAGGTGCACCCCCTTCCCTCCCCCCGCCTTCCCCGGGAAGGGGAGCTCTTGGGCTACGAGGCCCAGCGCCAGGCCCTGGAGGAAAACGCCCGGCGCTTCCTCTCGGGCAGGCCCGCCCTCCACACCCTCCTCTACGGGGCCCGGGGCACCGGGAAGAGCACCGCCGCCAAGGGGCTTCTGCGCCTGGAGGGGGCCCGGATGGTGGAGGTGGAGCCCCGGGCCCTTTCCCGCCTGGAAACCCTTCTGGAAACCCTGGCCCTCCTTCCCCAGCGCTTCTTCCTCTTCTTAGACGACCTCTCCCTGGACCCGGAGGGCGAGGCCTTCCACCACCTGAAGGCCCTTTTGGAGGGGAGCCTCGAGGGGCCTCCGGAAAACGTCCTCCTCCTCGCCACCTCCAACCGCCGCCACCTGGTGCGCCGCCTCGGGGAAAACCCCCTGCCCGGCGAGGCTCCCGAGGCCTGGGACGCCCTCCAGGACACCCTGGCCCTTTCCGAGCGCTTCGGCCTCGTCCTCACCTTCCCGCCCTTTGACAAGGCCCTCTACCTCAAGGCGGTGGCCCACCACCTGGGCCGGCCCCTCACGGCCAAAGAGGAGGAGGAAGCCCTCCGCTTCGCCCTGCAAAAGGGGTTTTCCGGCCGGGTGGCCCGGCAGGCGGCAAGCCTCCTAGGCTAGCCGTGGCGCAAGGCCGCCTCCACGAAGCCGGCGAAGGGGGGCGAGGGGCGCATGGGGCGGCTTTTGAACTCGGGGTGGCTCTGGAGGGCCACGAAGAAGGGGTGGTCCTTAAGCTCAATGGCCTCCACCAGCCCCGCCCCCCGGCCCCGCATCCCCGGGGTGATGGCGGAAACCACGAGCCCCGCCCGCTCCAGCTGGTCCACGTAAAGGGGGTTCACCTCGTAGCGGTGGCGGTGGCGCTCCATGGCCTCCTCCTTGCCGTAGAGGCGGTGGAGGAGGGTGCCCTCCCGGATGCGCATGGGCCAGTCGCCGAGGCGCATGGTCCCCCCTAGGCCCTCCACCTCCAGCTGCTCCGGCATGAGGTCAATCACGGGGTGGGGGGTATAGGGGTCAAACTCCGTGGAGTTGGCCCCCTTGAGCCCCGCCACGTTCCGGGCGAACTCAATGACGGCGATCTGGAGCCCCAGGCAGATGCCCAGGTAGGGGATCTTCCGCTCCCGGGCGTACTGGGCCGCCCGCACCTTGCCCTCAATCCCCCGCACGCCAAAGCCCCCGGGGACCAGGATGCCGGAAACGTCGGCGAAGGCCTCGTCCAGGTCCCCCGCCTCCAGGGCTTCGGCGTCCACCCACTTCACCTCCACCCGGGCCCGGTTCTTGATGCCCGCGTGCTTCAGGGCCTCGAGGAGGGAAAGGTAGGCGTCCGGCATCTTCACGTACTTGCCGGCGATGGCGATGCGCACCGTGCGCTCGGGGCGCTTGAGGACCTTGACCGCCTCCTGCCAGAAGGAGAGGTTGGGGAAGACGGGCTCAAGCCCCAAGGCCTTCTCCACCGCCCGGCCCAGACCCTGCTCCTCCAGAAGGAGGGGCACCTCGTAGAGGTGCTCCACGTTGGGGCTAGAAAAGACGTGGCCGGGGCGGACGTTGGTGAAGAGGGCCACCTTTTTCCGCACCTCCTCGGGCACGGGTTTCACCGAGCGCAGGACGACGGCGTCGGGCTGGATGCCCACCCCCCTTAGGGTGGCCACGGAGTGCTGCGTGGGCTTGGTCTTGAACTCCTCGCTGGTTTCCAGGTAGGGGACCAGGGTGAGGTGGATGTAGAAGGTGTTCTCCTCCCCCTCGTCAAAGCGGAACTGGCGGATGGCCTCGAGGAAGGGGAGGCTCTCTATATCCCCCACCGTGCCCCCCACCTCCACCACCACCACCTCCGCCTTCTGCTCCTCCGCCACCTTGCGGATGCGGTCCTTGATCTCGTCGGTGATGTGGGGGATGACCTGGACCGTCTGGGAGAGGTACTCGCCCCGGCGCTCCTTCTGGATCACGGACAGGTAGACCTGGCCCGTGGTGAGGTTGTTCCCCCGGGAGAGGTCCATGTCCAAAAACCGCTCGTAGTGGCCGATGTCCAGGTCGGTTTCGGCCCCGTCGGCGGTGACGAAGACCTCCCCGTGCTCGTAGGGGCGCATGGTACCCGCATCCACGTTCACGTAGGGGTCAATCTTGATGGCCGTGACCCGGTACCCCCGGGCCCGGAAAAGGGCCCCCAGGGAGGAGGTGAGGATCCCCTTCCCCAGGCTAGACACCACGCCCCCGGTGACGAACACGTACTTCCTGGGCCTTTTTGGGCTA
This sequence comes from Thermus brockianus, assembly GCF_021462505.1. Lineage (GTDB taxonomy): Bacteria > Deinococcota > Deinococci > Deinococcales > Thermaceae > Thermus > Thermus hydrothermalis. The sequence goes on along the minus strand of NZ_JAKEDV010000002.1, from coordinate 79,570 downwards.
TCGGAAACCCTGTTCACGGGACTTTAGCCTACCACATCTGGCGGAAGGGCCTGGTTTGTGGTAGAGTCTTCTTTGGCGTTCTTGCGGGGTCCCCCGATCCCCCGGCAAGAACTTCTAGGAGGGCCCTGGTCATGCAAACGTACGTGCCGAAGGAGATTAAGCCCCGTTGGGTTTTGATAGACGCCGAGGGCAAGACCCTGGGGCGGCTCGCCACCCAGATCGCCACCCTCCTCAGGGGCAAGCACCGCCCCGACTGGACCCCCAACGTGGCCATGGGGGACTTCGTGGTGGTGGTCAACGCCGACAAGATCCGCCTCACGGGGAAGAAGCTCAAGCAGAAGATCTACACCCGCTATAGCGGCTACCAGGGGGGCCTCAAGGAGATCCCGGCGGAAAAGATGCTCGCCACCCACCCCGAGCGGGTGCTGGAGCATGCGGTGAAGGGCATGCTCCCCAAGGGGCCCTTGGGGCGGAAGCTCTTCAAGCGGCTTAAGGTCTACGCCGGGCCCACCCACCCCCACCAGGCGCAGAAGCCCGTGAAGCTGGAGGTCCAGTGATGGAGCAGTATTACGGCACCGGCAGGCGTAAGGAGGCGGTGGCCCGGGTATTCCTAAGGCCCGGAAGCGGCAAGGTCACCGTGAACGGCCAAGACTTCCAGGACTACTTCCAGGGCATCGTGCGGGCGGTGGCCGCCCTGGAGCCCCTTCGGGTGGTGGACGCCTTGGGCCGCTTTGACGCCTACATCACCGTGAGGGGTGGCGGCAAGAGCGGCCAGATTGACGCCATCAAGCTGGGGGTGGCCCGGGCCCTCTTGCGCTACAACCCCGACTACCGGGCCAAGCTCAAGCCCTTGGGCTTCCTCACCCGCGACCCGCGCATGGTGGAAAGGAAGAAGTACGGCAAGCACAAGGCCCGCCGGGGACCCCAGTGGTCCAAGCGCTAGGCGTAGCCCTTCCCTCCCCCCGGGACCCATCCCGGGGGGTTTTGCCTTCGCGCCTCCAGGGCCTCCCGCAGGGCCTCCCGGGAGAAGGCGTGGACCTTCCCGTGCCTTAGGTAGACGAGCCTGGCCTCCGCCTCCACCCCCAGGGCCCTTCGCACCGCCTCGGCGTAGAGGGCGAGCTGGAAGCGGTAGGCCTCGGGCTCCATCTTCTGGTCGGTCTTGTAGTCGTCCAGAAACCACCTCTCCCCCACCCGGTAAAGGCGGTCCAGAACCCCGTACCAGACGGTGCCCCCCAGGGGGAGGACCAAGGGGAGCTCGGGGTGGTCCTCATCCCGGGCCTCGAGGGCGGGCAGGACCCCGCCCAAAAGGGCCTGGTAGCGGGAAAGGAGGCCCTTCACCTCGGCGAGGAGGGCCTCCTTTTCCCCCTCGGCGAAGGGGAAGACCACCTCCTGGAGGAGGAGGGACGCCATGGCCGCCTCGTCCCGGGGGTCCAGGTTGCGGGCGATGGCGTAGTGGACCAGGGTGCCCAAGGCCCTGGCGTACTCCGGCATAGCCTCCCCTTCCAAGGCCTCCGCCAAGGGCTTGGGCTCCTCCTTGCGGAGGGCGCTCGGGGAGAAGACCCGGGGCAAGGGGCTCTGCTCGAGGCGCCAGTTGGCGTAGGGGGCGGGTTTTTGGCTTTCTACCCCCTTCCTTGCAGGCGCCTGAAGGGTGGGGGCCACGGGGTGGCGGCGCACCAAGGGGTCTTCCCCATCGGGTCCTAGGCCCAAGAGGGAAAGGGCTTCCGCCCAAGGCCCGGGGCGCCCGGAGAGGCTTCCCGTGAGGAGGAGGACGTCCCTTGCCCGGGAAAGGGCCACGTAGAGGAGGCGCAAGGCCTCTTCCCTCTGGGCCTTCTTCAGGGCCTGGGCCAAGGGCCCATAGCCTGGGGTCCCCTTCAGGGCCACCTCTCCCCTCTCCCCCACCAGGAGGGGCTCCTGGTCCGGGCGCTCCCCCCGGGCCAGGTCAAAGACCGCCACCGCCCGCCACTCCAAGCCCTTGGCGGCGTGGACGGTGAGGAGGTGGACGCCCTCGCCCCCCTCGGGGAGCTCCCCGGCCTCGTGGTCCTTGGCCCGCACTTTAAGCCACTCCAGGAGGGCCTCGAGGTCGGGAAAGCGCTCGCGGGCGGCCAGGAGGAGGAGGGCGTCCAGGTTGGCCCGGGCCCGGGGAGGGAGCTTTTTCAGGAAGCTTTCCTCCTGCGCCAAGGTCCTTAGCGCCTCCAGGGGCCTCCGCTCCGCCAAGGACCTAAGCCAGGCCAGGCGCCCCCTGGTCTCCTCGGGCAGGTGGGGGATGGGGTCTTCCCGCCTTAAGGCCTCCTCCACCTCCCCAAGGTCCAGGCCCAAAAAAGGCCCCCGCAGGAAGGCGAGGAGGGAGAGGCGCTCCTCGGGGGTAGGAGGGCCTTCCAGGAGGGAAAGCCTCAGGGCGTGGTAGAGGTCCCGCACCTCGGGCCGGGTGAAGAAGCTCTGCCCCCGCCGCAGGACGTAGGGCACCCCCTGGGCCCGGAAGGCCCTTTCCAGGAGGGGAAGGCTCGTGCGGCTCCGCACCAGGACGGCCATCTCGCGAAACTCTACCCCCTCCTCCCGGAGCGCCTTAAGCCTCTCCGCCAAGAGGTGCGCCTCAAAGGCCCGCTTGGCCTCCAAAGGCGCCTCCCCCACCACCCAGTGCACCTCCACCCGGCCCTCCTCCTCCCTAAGGGAGACCAGGGGAGCCCGCTCCTCCTCGGGGAAGAGGGCCAGGAAGCGGTTGAGGAAGTCGGCCACCCGCTTGGCGTGGCGGCGGCTTTCCCGAAGCTCATGCCTTTCCGCCCGGGCCAGGGCTTGGCGGAAGACCTCCACCCGGGCGTTGCGGAAGAGGTAGATGGACTGCTTGGGGTCCCCCACGGCCACAAGCCTCGCCCCCGCCTTCTCCAAGGCCCCGAAGAAGCGGGCCTGCAGGGGGTTTACGTCCTGGTACTCGTCCACGAAGAGATAGGGAAAGCGGGCCACCAAGCGCTCAAGGGCCTTCGGGTGATGCGCGAGCTTCAGGGAAAGGGCCTCGAGGTCGCTTGGACTTAAGGCCTCCGAAAGCCGCTTGCGGTAGCCCGAAAGGGCCTCCCCGTAAAGGTCCACGAGGAGGCGGTTCTCCTCCCCAAGGGGGGAAAAGGCCTCCGCCAGGGAGCGCTTCTCGTAGAGCTTCTGGAGGCGTTCCTCCCAATGGGAGGGAAGGCCCTTGAGGTAGAGGAGGCTTCGCACCTCCTCCAGGAACACGCCCTCCGCCAAAAACTCGTCCAAGACGGCAAAGTCGGGGTCTAGGGAGAGGAAGGGGGCGGTGTGGCGCAGGGCCTCGGCCATGAAGCCGTGGATGGTGGTGAAGACTGCCCCATAGACCTCCCGCTTGGCCTCCCCGTCCCCCAAGGCCTCCACCGCCTCCAGGATGCGCCCCCTCAGCTCCTCCGCCGCCTTGCGGGTGAAGGTGATGGCGGCCATGCGCCTAAGGGGAACCCCCGCGCGGAGGCTAGCCAGGAGCTCCTGCACCAAGGTGTGGGTCTTCCCCGTGCCCGCCGAGGCCACGTAGAGCTTCATAGCGCCTCCTTGCGGCAGACATCGCCCAGTTGGCAGGTATGGCAGTGCGCGCCAGGCTTGGGGTCAAAAACCCCCGCTTCCCACCCCTGCAGGGCCTCCTCCACCCGTGAGCGCACCTCCTGTGCCTGGGGAAGGAGGCTCTTCCGGTCAAAGGGTGCCTTGCGCCAGGGCCTGGGGCGTTCCAACCAGGCCCAGGTCCAGAGGTACACCCTGTCCACGTCTTCCCGTCGCAACAGGGCCTCCAGCGCCATCCACTCTGTCCAGCGGTCCCTCGGGTTCAGGTCGGGGTCCTTCCCCTGGGGCAGGAGGCGGTAGAGGTGCAGGGTCTTCCCTTCCCGCCGCACGCCGTCTAGCCGGAGGGCGTAGCGCTTGCCCCGCCAAAGCTTCCAAAACTCCATCCCCTCCAGGTGGTCCTGGTGCTTGGCAAGCCAAGGGCCCACCTCGGGGTCTTCCTTGAGGCGCGCAAGCTCCCTGGGCAGAAGGTGCCAACCCAGGGCCTCTTGCTCCCCGTCCGAAAACCCAAAGCGCTCGGCGTAGGCGCGGAAGGGGCACTCCCGGTAGCGGCGGAGGACCTCGAGGTGGGGCGGCGGGGCCTTGCTCCGGGGCGGGGGGGATGCGAAGGGCTCAAAGGGCAGGGCCTCTAGAAGGCTTGCCGGGGGCAAGGGCTCTGGCCTTTCCCCCTTCTCCAAGGGCTCATAGGGCCCCGAGGGCCCCGCCTCCGGGTAGAGGAGGAAGACCTCCTCCCCCCGGCTCGCCACCTCCTCTTGGAACAGGGGGTCTAGCCCCCGAAGCCGCCGGGGAAGCCCCTGGAGAAGGCCCCTCTCCCGCAACTCCTCCAGGAGGAAGTAGTCCTCCCGCTCCCCCAGGGTGTACCGCCCGGCGAGCCACTCCAACACGTAGACCCGCCGGGCCCTCACCCCCGTGGCCCGCAAGGGGGGAAGGAGGGGGACGCCCCGTTCCGGCTCGGGGGGCAGGGTTTCGTCCAGGAGGAGGCTCCGCCACCAGGGAAGGGGATTTCCCCGGTCCACCCGCAGGGCCAGGCGGAGCCGGGCGAGAAAGGGCTCCTTGGCGGAAACCCCAAGCCGCTCCAAGACCGCTTCCCCCCAGGCCAAGGGGTCCTCCCCTGGGGTCCTCAGGGCGCAAAAGGCCCGCCACTCCTCCAGGAGGCCCTCCCGCTCCGCCAAGGCCCCTAAGGCCTCCTCCCCCGCCAGGCCCAGGCGGAGGGCCTTCCGCCCCAGACGGGGAAACCCCAAGGCCAAGAGGTCCCTTCCCGTGGGAAAGGGGTTGAGGAGGGCAAGGACCCTTTCCCCGTCCTCCGTGTCCGCCAGGGCCCGCTCCCTGCCGTCCACCAGGGGAAGGCCGTACTCCTCCTTGAGGAGGAGGAGGCCGGGGATGCGCCCTTCCGGGGCCACCACCAGGATGTCCTCCGGGCTAAGCCCCTCCCCGCCCAGCTCCTTGGGGGCGAGGGCCCGCTTCAGGGCCCGGAGGAGGTAGCGGCTCTCCTCCACGGGGTTGGCGAGGGCGTAGACCTGGCGCCGGATGGGCCTTGGCGAAAGCTCCTCCATAGGCTCAAGCCCCTCGGGGAGGAGCTCCAGGGTGAGGAGGACGGGGACCTCCTGCGCCAGGCGGCGGAGGAAGCGGAGGTCCAAGGGGCCGATCTCCCGGAAGCCGTCCACCACCACCAGGCCCGGCCTCGGAAAAAGCCTTAAGGGCACCTTCCCGGCCAAGCGGCGGAAGTCATCGTAGTCCAGGGCCCTTCCCTTAAGCCTCTCGTAGCGGAAGTAGACCCGCCTCAGCCGCCCCGCCTCCCCCTCCTTGGGCAGGGCGAAGGGGGAAAGGCCAAACCGCTTCAGCTCGGCGATGGCCCGGGCGAAGAGGCGGGCCTCCCCCGGGGCCACCTGGGGCCCGAAAAGGGTCCGCAAGGCCTCCCCCACCAGGGCCACCCGCCCCGCCCCGGGCAGAAGGGGGCGAAGCCTCCCCGCCTCCGCCACCACCCGGTAGTAAAGGGCCTGGAAGGAGAGGAACTCCAGGCCCAAAAAAGCCCCCCTCTGCGCCAAGAGGCGGTAGAGGTAGGCCCGTTGGTGGGGAAGCCCCACCCACCACACCCTTTCCCGCCGCCCGAGGGCCTCCAGGGCCTTTTCCAGGGCCCAAGCGGTCTTCCCCGAAGCCGGCGGCCCCACCACGGGATAGAGGCCCGGCTTCATATGGGCCTAGTTTACTCAGGGAGAAAAGCCTTCTAAGGGCAAAGGGGAAAAGTCCTTGGCCAAGCGCAAAACCCCCACCACCCGCCCCCGGTGAAGGACGAAGCAACGGTACTCCTTCTCCCCCACCACCACGAAGCGGGCCAGGGTGAGCTCGCGCAGGAAGGGCAGGGGCCGCCGGCCCAGGGGGCGGCCTCGAGGGGGTCCGGCGTGGGGCATGGGCCTTCCCCCCTCCAGGGCCAGGAGGAGGAGGGGGTGTTCCCGGCCCAGAAGGACCAGGACCACCCCGTCCTCCCGGTAGAGGGCCTGCACCTCCAGGGTCCGCACCACCTCCACGCAACGGGCGAGGGCCCGCTCCTCCCCTCCTTGGGCCCAGGCCAGGCCCAAGAGGAGGAGAAGGGCGAGCCCCCGCATCTAGAAGCCCCGCTCCGCCGAGATGAGGGCCAAAGCCGCCCGGGCCAGGAGGAAGGCCCTACCCGGCTCCTTCTCCAGCCTGCCCTTGGCCTCCGCCACCAGGTCCTTCACCAAGGGGTCCTGGGCGCGGTAGTAGGCAAGCTCCTTTTCCGCCCGGTCCACGGCCAGCCTCGCCCCCTCCGCCCACCGGGGCGCCGAGGCCCTTGCCTCCTTCCCCCAGGCCCGAGGCCCAGGGCCATGGCCGTGGTGGAAGCCCATGCGGGGAGCGGGGCGGGCGGGCGCCTTCGCCTGAGGCTCTCCCTGGGCCGCCCGGTAGAGGAGGAGGGCCGCCTGGGCCTCCCGGGCCGCCTTGAAGTAGGCCTTGGCCTCAAAGTCCTTCTCCGCCCTGGCCTGCACCGCCTTGGCCCAGTCCAGAAGCTTGGCCTCCCCCTGGGCGGTCTGGGCCAGGGCCTGGAGCCGGGCCAAAGCCGAGGCCGCCAGGGCCGCCTGGCGGTACTCCGTCCCTTGGGCCAAGGAAAGGCCCATAGCCAAGAGAACCACACCGAAAAGGGCTTTGCGCATCCCCATCACCTCCGCCCCCCAACCTAGCCCCCTTGGCCAAAGCCCGCAGCGGGGGAAACCTTAAGCGGAGCCAAAGGCAGGTAAAGCCCCACCGCCGCCCCGCCCCGGTTCTCCGCCCGCGCCCTTCCCCCGTGGGCCCGGGCCACCGCCGCCACCAGGGCAAGCCCAAGCCCCGTTCCCCGTCCCCCGTGGACAAAAGGCTCCAGGACCCGGGGAAGGAGGGTTTCGGGGAAGCCGGGCCCGCTATCCACGAGCCAAAGCCAAACCCCCTCGCCCTCCCTGAGGATCTCCGCCCGCACCGGGGGCTTCCCGTGGCGGCGGGCGTTTTCCAAGACGTTCTCCACCGCCAGGGCCAGAAGCTCGGGGTCCACTAGGACCTCCGCGTCCCCCACCCCCTCCACGCCCCGCTCCCGCAAGAAGGCGGCGAGGCTTACGGGCTTTAGGCGCAAGGGGGTGGCCTCCAACTGGGAAAGCCGAAGGAGGCCCGCGAGGAGGGCCTCGAGGCGCCCCACCTCCCGCAAGGCCCCCTCCAGGGCCTTGGGCTCCCCCTTTCGGGCCAGGACCTCCAGGTACCCCTTTAGGGCGGCCAAGGGGTTCCTGAGCTCGTGGGAGGCGTGGCGGGCGAAGCGGCGGGCCTGGGCTTCCTTTTCGGAAAGCTCCTCCAGCAGTCCCCGCACCCGGGCGAGGAGGCCGTTGAGCGCCTCCACCACGGGCCTAAGCTCCGCCACCTGGGGGGAAGGGAGGGGGGCGAGGTCCTGTGGGGTGCGGCCCTGAAGGGTTTGGGCGAGCGCCTTCAGGGGCCCCAAGGCCCAGGAAAGCCCCAAGGCGGCCAGGGCGAAGACCAGGAGCAAAACCCCACCCCCCCAGGTGGCGTAGAGGAGGAGAAGGCGCCGCCCAAGCCCCGCCACCCCCTCCAAGGGCACCGCCAGGCCAAACCCCCCGCCTTCCCGGGGCAGGGCCACGTAGAGCACCCCCCGCCACACCCCTTGGTAGGCCCGCCCCTCCGCCAGGGCCGGCAGGAGGGCGGGGGGCAGGGCGAAGGGGGCGAGCTCGGTGGTGCGCACCCCTTCCCCCACCACGAACCCCGTGCCGCCCCCGAAAACCTGGCTTAGGCGGAAAAGCTCCGCCAAAAGCGCCTTCTCCTCCTTGGGGCCCTCCTCCTTGAGGAGGAAAAGCCGGGTCAAAAGGGCCCGCCGCAGGTCCTCCGTGGCCGCCCGCTCCGCCTCCCGGGCCGAGAGGAGGGCAAGGGGAAAGGCGAGGAGCAGAAGCGCCAAGAAGAGGAGGGCGAAAAGCCTCGCCCTAAGGGAGGAAAAGGCGGTACCCATAGCCGCGAAGGGTCTGGATGGGGTTCGGCTCCCCCAAGGCCTTGCGCAGGGCGGAGAGGTGGACCTCCAGGGTGGCGGGCTCCACCACCTCCCCCCAGACCTTAAGCATCAGGGCCTCTTTGGAGAGCACCTCCTCGGGGTGTTCCAAAAAGGCCTTGAGGAGGAGGAAGGCCTTGGGGGAAAGGCTAAGCCGCCTTTCCCCCCTATAGGCCTCCATGCGCCTCGGGTAGAGGCGGAGGTCCTTGTAGGAGAGGACCTCCTCGGGCCTCCTAGCGCGCCTCCCCAGGGCCTCGAGGCGGGCCAGAAGCTCCTGGAGGCTATAGGGCTTCACCAGGTAGTCGTCCGCCCCCTCCCTCAAGCCCTTCACCCGCCACTCCACCGCATCCAAGGCGGTGAGCATGAGCACGGGCACCTCCGAGCGGGCCCGGATCTCCTTGAGAAGGGAAAAACCGTCCCCTTCCGGCAGAAGCACGTCCAGGACCACCACCTCCGCCCAAGGGAGGAGGGCCAAGGCCTCCTTGGGGCTTTCCGTGGCCCTCACCTCGTGCCCCTCCAGGGATAGCCCCAGGCTGAGGGCCTCCCGCACCCCAGGGTCGTCTTCCACCAAGAGGACCCTCATGCCGGGTTCCGCCATGCCCCCAAGGCCCGCACGGGGGCGTAGACCTCCAAGGGCGGAAGGGCCTCCCCCGTCTTTAGGTCCAGGCGGTGGAGGCGGCTTGACCCCCTGCGGGCGGCGTAGAGGATGCCCTCCAAGGGCAGAAGCTCCACCAGGCTCCGGGCGTCCTCCCCTTCCAAAAGGGGCAGGGGCCAGGAGGCGAGGAGGGCCCCGGAGAAGTCCACCACCCGCACCTTGGCCGCCTCCACGTCGTAGAGGTAAAGCCTGTTTCCGTCCGCCCCCACGCCCCCGAGAAGCCTGAGCTCCTCGCTTTCCCTAGAGCGGCGGAAGGCGTAGCGGGAGAGGTACCGCCCGTCCAGGCCCAGGCGTTGCACCTGGCGGTTCCCGTAGTCCAGGACGAAGAGGGACCCCGCCGCCGCCACCAGGGCCTTGGGGTCTTGGAAGGTGCCGCGGCCCGGCCCCTGCCCGCCAAAGCGCCCCTGGTACCGCCCTTCCAGGTCCAGGCGGCTGATGGTGGCGGTCTCGGCGTCCAGGACGTAAAGGGCCCCGTCCGCCACCGCCAAGGAGGCGGGGAAGAGGAACTCCCCGGGCTTCATCCCGTAAGGCCCTGCGGAAAGGAGAAGCTCCCCTTCCGGGGAGAAGCGGTGGAGGAGCTTGGCCCCGTGCTCAAAGACGGAAACCCAAATCCCCCCTTTGGGGTCGGCGGCCACGGAGAGGGGGGGGGCGGAGAAGTGGCCCGGGGCGGAACCGATGCCGGAGATGAGCCTGGAGGCGGTGCCCTTCAGGTCCAGAAGGCGCACGCTTCCCTTCTTGGCCTCCACCCCAAGGAGGAGGTAGAAGGGGTGGGGCAGGCCCTTTTCCTCCTCCCAGGGCCCCTCGAGGCCCCGGATCACCTCGTCCAGGCTGGGCCGCTTGGCGGGGTCCTTCTCCAGCATCTTGAGGACCAGGTCCGAAAGGGCCTGGGGGATTTCCGGCCTGAGCTGCTTGGGCGGGGTGGGCACCTGGAAGATCTGCTGGTGGATCACCGTCTCGTACCCGCCCGTGAAGGGGGGCTGGCCCGTGAGGGCCTCGTAGAGCACGATGCCCAGGGAGTAGATGTCCGAGCGGTGGTCCAGCTTCTGCCCCTTGGCCTGCTCTGGGCTCATGTAGACGGGGGTGCCGATGCGGGCCCCGGTGATGGTGAGCCGGGTTAGGACCTTCCCGGCGGCGATGCCGAAGTCCATGAGGCGCACGCCCCGGGGATCCACCCCGTCCTCCCTGAGGGCCCCCTTGAGGACCATGATGTTCCCCGGCTTGATGTCCCGGTGGACGATGCCTTGGGCGTGGATGTGCTTGAGGGCGTCCGCCACCCGGGCCAGGATGGCCGTGGCCTGCTTGAGGCTCAGGCGCCGCTCCTCTATGAGCTTGTCCAGGCCCTCCCCCTCCAGAAACTCCATGGCGATGAAGTGCACCCCGTCCACCTGGCCGTGGTCGTAAACCTTGACGATGTTGGGGTGGTCCAGCTTGGCCAAGACCTCCGCCTCCCGGTGGAAACGGCGCACGAAGCGGGGGTCGCCCACGAAGCGCTCCTGGGGCACCTTTAGGGCCACCAGGCGGCCCGTCTTCTTGTCCTTGGCCTTGTAGACCGTGGCCATCCCCCCTACGCCCACCTTCTCCAGGATCTCGTAGCGTTGGGAAAGGGCCTGGGTCTCCTCCGTGGTCTTGGGCCCCTCCCGCTTGGCTGCCCTGGCCGGGCGGCGGGCAGGCCTCCGCCTCGGCCCCAGGTAGACCCGGGGGGCGGCCAAGGCGCCGAGGGCGAGGAGGAGCCAGGGAAGGGCCACTTCCAACCTAACCCCCGTGGCCACCCCCGCCCCGGTGAGGAGAACGAGGAGGGAAAGGAGGGGCCAAGGGGAAAGCCGCGCCGCCAAAAGGGCGGTAAGGAGCACCAGGAGAACGGCCAAAAGTCCCTGCATCACTCCACCCGTAAGGCCACGGCGGTGACGTTGTCGTCCCCGCCCCGGCGAAGCGCCTCGGCCAGGAGGGCCTCGAGGCTCCCCTGTAAGTCCTTGCCCAAGGCCCACTCCTCCTCGGGCACCAGCCCATAAAGCCCGTCCGTGGCCAGCAAAATCCCTTCCCCAGGGGCGAGGCGCACGGGGATCACGTCAAAACGCGCCTCGGGCAGACCCAGGGCGCGGGTGAGGACGTGGCGGTAAGGGTGGCGCTCGGCCTCCGTGGGGGTAAGGACGCCCTCCTTCACCCTCTCCGCCACCCAGGAGTGGTCCTCCGTGAGGCGCCTAAGCCCCCCTAGCCCCAGGAAGTAGGCCCGGGAGTCGCCGATGTGCCCCACCACCCCCTCCTTGAGCCAGTCGGCGTAGAGGAAGGCGGTGAGGGTGGTGCCCATCCCCTTCCTCCCGGGCTTTTCCGCCTCCTTCTCCACCCGTTTCTGCGCCAGGGTAAAGGCCTTTTCCATGACCTTGGAAAGCCCCACCGCCGGCCGGCCCGTGGAGAGGTGCTCGGCGTAGGCGCGCACCGCCTCGGACAGGGCCTCAATGGCCACCTTGCTCGCCCACTCCCCGGCCTCGAGGCCCCCCATCCCGTCCGCCACCGCCAGGAGGAGGAGGTTGCCCTGGGGCACCTCCAGCCTCAGGACCCGGTGAAAGTCCTCGTTGTTCTGGCGGCGTCCCACGTGGGACACGGCGGCCACGCTAAACCGGGGAGCCAGGCGCATCGGCCTCATTGTATAGGATGGAAACGTGGAGCACCTGGCCGACCTGGTGGACCTTTACGAGTACCGGGTGGAGGACCTGGTGGCGGGCCGCACCCCCAAGGGGGGCAAGAAGGCCCTTTTGGCCCTTCGCGCCTTTCTGGCCCAAACCCGCCTCCCCGGCCCCCTGGCCAAGCGTTTCCGCCAGGCGGACGCCCGCTTCCGCGCCCTCCGGGGAAACCTTGCGCCTCCCCCATCCCCCCCCGAACTCCCCACCCTGGTCCCCGAGGAGCCCGAAGCCCCTCCCCCTCCCGACACCGCCCCCGCCCTCAAGGCCCTGGCCAAGAAGGTGTGGCGGCTATGGGTGGAGCGGGAAGCCAAGGCCCGGGCCAAGGACCTCCTCCCGGGCAGGCGGGAGGAGCTCAGGCTCATCCACGCCTTCTTGCAAAACTACCTGGACTACCGGGAAAAGGAAGGCTTCAAGCGGGACTTCAACCTCTCCCGCTTCGCCCCCACCCACCCCATCCCCTCCCTTTCGGAAAGCCTCTTGGACCTGGAGGACCCCAAGGTGGCGGAGGCCCTCCTCCTGGAGTTCCTGGAAACCGCCCTCCACATCCCCGAGGACCTCCCCTTGCCCCCCGAGGAGACCAAGGCCTACGTCCGGCGCTTCCTGAACCGCATCCTGGAGTGGGAGGAGGCCTACGGCCTGCCCCCTAAGCGGGACCTCCTCGCCTTGAGGCGGGCCCTGGAGGAGGCCCGGCGCCTTGGCGCCAGCCCCCAGGAGATCGCCCACCTGGAGGAGCGCCTAAAGAAAGAGGCCCAGGAGGAGAGAAGGCGGGAACTCCTTTTGGAAGAGGAAAAGCGCCGCTTCCAGGTGGCCTCGGAAAAGGTCCTCGCCCTCCTCAACCTGCTTCCCACACCCCAGGGGGAAACCCCTTGGCCCAAGGTGCCCGAGCCCGGTGGAGGGGAGGAAAGCCTCCTCACCCTTCCCCTTTCCCCAGGCCGGATCCCCCTCGGCCCCCTGGTCCTCACCTTAAGCCAGGTGGAGGGCGTCTGGCACCTGGGCCTAGGGGGGGAGGACCACATTCTGGAGGAAACCCTGGTCCTCCCTTGGGAGGACCTCGAGGTCTGGGCGGTGCGGGAGGGGAACCTCTTGCACCTCCGCTTGGAGGCGCGAAGCGGCCTCAGGCTCTACGAGCTTCTGGCGGAAGGCCGCCTCCTCGCCCTCCTCCTATCCCCCAAGGAGGACTACGCCTACCTGCGCCTCCTCCGCGCCCTCTCCGCCAAGCTCAAGGGGGAGTTCCAACCCCAAGGCTTTGGGAAAGAGCTTGCGGAAAAGTTCCGCCAAGCCCCGGAGGAAGCCCTCCAGGACTTCGCCCGCAAGCTCTTGGACCTCACCCTAAGGCGCCTGGGCCCCGCCGATCCCCATCCTCCCCTCGCCCAGGTGGGCGAGGCCTTGGGAGTTTCCCAGGAGGCCCAAACCCTGGCGGAAGCGCTCAGGGAGTACCTGGGCCGCCGCCCTCCCACCCGGGAAACCCTGGGCGGGGAGGTGCACCTCCTTTCCTTAACCCCAGAGCCCCTAGCCTTAAGGCTGGGCTCCTCTGTCCTTTCGCTCCGCCTAAAGGAAGATGTGGTCTACGTGGGCCAGGCGGGGGAAGTGCCCAAACGGCTTAGGGACCTCCTGGTCTACCGCCTTCCCGAGGCCCATCTGGTCCTGGCCCGGGAAGGGAGGCGCCTTGCGTATCTGGTGGTCACGCCCCCCTAGCCGCCAGGGTAATCTGGTATAATCCCCGGAAAGGGGGTTTTATGAAAGTCCTCCGGCACAAAGCCTTTGCCCGGCTCATCCTGGCCTACCTGGTTTCCCAAGCGGGAAGCAAGATCCACCGGGTAGCCCTTCTCGTCCTCATCTACCTCCTGACGGAAAACGCCCTGTGGGTTTCCTTGACCCTGGGGGTGCAACTCCTCGGCACCGTGGTCTTCTCCCCCCTCCTTTCCGCCTGGGCCGACACCCAAGACCGCAAGCGCCTCCTCGTCTGGTCGGACCTCCTGAGGGCCCCCCTGGTGGCCCTCATTCCCCTCCTCGGGGCCAAGAGCCTGCCCTTTTTGCTCCTCCTGGTCTTCCTCATAGAGCTCCTCCGCGACCTCCACGACCCCATCCAGAACGCCGTGGTGCCGGATCTGGTCCCCAAGGAGGAGGTGGACGAGGCCAATAGCCTCATCCTCCTCTCGGACCGCCTCTCCGAGGTCCTCTTCGTGGGGGCAGCCGGGGTCCTGGTGGCGGCGGTGGGCCCCGCCTACGCCTTTTACCTGGACGCAGCCACCTATTTGGCCTCGGGGCTTCTCCTCCTCGGGCTTCCCTCCTTGCGGCCGGAAAAGGTCTCCAAGGCGGGCTTCTTTGCCCGGGTAAAGGAGGGCCTGGGCCACCTCTGGCAAACCCCTCCCATCCGCCGGGCCGTGGGCACCCTTTTCGCCGCCGCTGCCTTCGGCTCCGTGGAAACCGCCTTGGGCGTGGTGCTCGCCCTCAAGTGGCTAAAGGTGGGCTCGGCGGGCTTTGGCTTCATGGAAGCAGCCATGGCCCTGGGGGCCATCCTGGGGGGGCTTGCCCTGCCCAAGCTCCTCGCCAAGGTGCCGCGGGAAAGGCTTTTCCTCATGGCCCTCTTGCTCTTCGGCCTTTTTGAGGCCTCCGTGGGCCTCGTCCCCGTCTTCGCCTGGGTCTTGGTGGCCTTCTTCGTGGGAGGGTTCCTCAACATGGCCTTCATCGTCCCCGCCCGCTCCATCCTGCAGCTCAACACCCCTCAGGAGCTGCGGGGGCGGATCTTCGCCGCCTTCGGCGCCGTGATGAACGCCGCCGTGCTCCTGGGCACCATGCTGGGCGGGGCCCTGGAAGGCCCCTTGGGCGCCCCCACGGTCTTCCTCCTGGCCGGGCTTGGCGTCTCCCTCGCCGCCGCCTACACCCTCCTCACCGGGGGCATCCCCGCCCCGAAGGAGCTGCGCCAGACCCAAGAGGCATAGTGAGGACGTGAAACGGGTGGCGCTTTTCACCGACGGGGCCTCCTTGGGCAACCCGGGGCCTGGAGGGTGGGCGGCTCTCCTCCGTTATGGAAGCCGGGAGAAACTCCTTTCGGGGGGAGAACCTTGCACCACCAACAACCGCATGGAGCTCAAGGCGGCGGTGGAGGGCCTCCTGGCGCTTAAGGAGCCCTGCGAGGTGGACCTCTACACGGATAGCCAGTACCTCCAAAAGGCCTTCACCGAAGGCTGGTTGGAAAGGTGGCGGAGAAACGGCTGGCGGAAGGCGGAGGGCGGGCCAGTAAAAAACCAAGACCTGTGGCGGGCCCTCCTCGAGGCCATGGCCCCCCACCGGGTGCGCTTCCACTGGGTGAAGGGCCACGCCGGCCACCCGGAAAACGAGCGGGTGGACCGGGAGGCCCGGCGCCGGGCGGAGGAGGCAAAGCGAAAGGGCCTCCCCTGCCCCCCACCCCCGGAAGGCACGCTTTTTTCCTCCTAGGCGAAAAAGCGTTATACTCAAGCCATGCTGGAAACCGCCCTCCGCCCCGAGGACCGGGAAAACCCCGCCTTCAAGGCCAACAAGGACGCCTGGGTGGCCCTGGTGCGGGACTTTAGGGAAAGCCTGGAGAGGGTACGCCAAGGCGGGGGCCCGAAGGCCATTGAGCGGCAGCACCAAAAGGGCCGCCTCACCGCCCGGGAGCGCATCCAAAGGCTCATAGACCCGGGCACGGAGTTCTACGAGCTCATGGCCTTCGCCGGCTACGGCCTGTACGAGGAGTGGGGCGGGGCCCCTGCGGGCGGGGTCATCACCGGTCTAGGCCGCATCGCCGGCCGGGACTGGATGATCATCGCCAACGACGCCACGGTGAAGGCGGGGGCCTTCTTCCCCATCACCGCCAAGAAGGTGATCCGGGCCCAGACCATCGCCTTGGAAAACCGCATCCCCACGGTCTATCTGGTGGACTCCGCCGGGGTCTTCCTGCCCCTACAGGACGAGGTCTTCCCCGATCAGGACGACTTCGGGCGCATCTTCTACCTTAACGCCCGCATGTCCGCCCTGGGCATCCCGCAGATCTCGGCCATCATGGGCAACTGCGTGGCCGGGGGGGCCTACCTTCCCGTGATGACGGATGTCCTCATCATGACGGAGGGGAGCGGGCTCTACCTGGCGGGTCCCGCCCTGGTGAAGGCGGCCATCGGGCAGGAGGTGTCCTCGGAGGAGCTTGGGGGGGCAAGGATGCACGCGGAGGTCTCGGGCACCGTGGACTTCTACGAGCCCACGGACGAGGCCGCTATAGAACGCATCCGGGCCCTTGCCGCCCTCTACCCGCCCCCCCGGCTCGCCCCCTGGGCCGAGGAGCGGAAGGAGGTGCGGGAGCCCCTCTACCCCATAGAGGACCTCTACGGCCTCATCTCCCCCGATGGCGCTAGGCCCTACGACCTAAGGGAGGTGATCGCCCGGATCGTGGACGGCTCGGAGTTTTTGGAGTACAAGGCGCACTACGGGGAGACCCTGGTCACGGGCTTCGCCCGCATCGGGGGCTTCCCCGTGGGGATTGTGGGGAACCAGCGCCTGGTCCTCAAAAAGAAGGGGCGGATTGAGGTGGGCGGGGTCATCTACCCCGAGGCGGCGGACAAGGCGGCGCGGTTTATCCTCGAGGTCAACCAGATGGGCATCCCCCTCCTCTTCCTTCAGGACGTCACGGGCTTCATGGTGGGCAAGGAGGCGGAGCAGGCGGGAATTATCCGCCGGGGGGCTAAGCTCGTCAACGCCGTCTCCAACTCCGTGGTGCCCAAGATCACCCTGATCCTCGGGGGCTCCTTCGGGGCGGGGAACTACGCCCTGGCGGGGAAGGCCTACGCCCCCCGCTTCCTCTTCGCCTGGCCCAGCGCCAAGTACGCCGTGATGGGCGGGGCCCAGGCGGCCAAGACCCTCTTGGAGTTGGAGGTGGAAAAGCTCAAGCGCCAAGGCCAAGCGCCCTCGGACGAGGAGCTAAGGGAGCTCTACGAGCGCATCAAGGGGCGCTACGAGGAAACCCTAGACCCCCGGTACGCCGCCGCCAGGCTTTGGGTGGACGGGGTGATCTTCCCCCACGAAACGCGGAAGTGGCTTATCAAGGCCCTCGAGGCCTGCGCCCTGAACCCGGAGAGGGAGCCTTTTAGGGTGGGGGTGTTCCAGGTATGAAGGCCAAGTGGGTGGAATGCCCCCGCGACGCCTGGCAGGGCTTTGCCCGCTTCATCCCCACCGAGGAGAAGGTGGCCTTCTTGAGGAAGCTTTTGGAGGCGGGCTTCCGCCATCTGGACCTCACCAGCTTCGTCTCCCCCAAGTGGGTGCCCCAGATGCAGGACGCCGAGGAGGTGCTCAAGGCGCTTCCTCCCCCAGAGGGGCGCACCTACCTGGCCATCGTGGCCAACGAAAAGGGCCTGGAGAGGGCCCTGGGGGCGGAAAACCTCACCCACGTGGGCTACCCCTTCTCCCTTTCGGAAACTTTCCAGCGCAAGAACACGAACCGCTCCATCGCCGAGTCCTGGCCCTTGGTGGCGGGGATGGTGGAGGCGGTAAGGGGGCGGCTTGGCCTCGTGGTCTACCTCTCCATGGCCTTCGGCAACCCCTACGGGGACCCTTGGAGCGTGGAGGGGGTCCTCGAGGCCATCGCCCGGCTAAGGGACCTGGGCGTAAAGGAGATCGCCCTGGCGGACACCTACGGGGTGGCGGACGCCGAGCGGGTCTTCGCGGTGCTGAGCCGGGCCGTGGAGCGCTTCGGCCCCGAGGGGCTTGGGGCCCACCTCCACGCCCGGCCCGAGGGGGTCTTGGCCAAGGTGGAGGCGGTCTTAGAGGCGGGGGTCTATTGGCTGGAAGGAGCCCTGGCGGGGGTGGGGGGGTGCCCCTTCGCCGGGGACGAGCTCGTGGGCAACCTGCCCACGGAAAGGGTCCTGCCCTTCCTGGAAGAAAGGGGCTTCGCCACGGGGGTAGACCTAAGCCGCCTCCCCTTTTTGGCGGAGGAGGCGGCGCTTCTCAAGGTCCGCTACGCCTAGAAGGTCAGCACGATCTTCCCGCGCCCGTGGCCCGAATCCATGCGGGCATGGGCCTTGCGCAGGTTTTCCAGGGTAAAGGGCAAGACCTCGGCCAGAAGGGGCTTGGCCTGGCCCCGCTCAAAGAGGGGGCGCATCTCCTCAAGCCGCTTGCGCTCCCGGGTGAGGAAAACCCCATAGAGGGTTTGGTTTTTGGTATATAGACCAGACAGGTTCCCCTGGGGAGGGAGGATGGTGGCGATGCGGCCAAAGGGGCGCACCACGGGGATGACCCGCTCCACCAGGTTCTCCCCCGCCGTTTCAAAGGCGGCATCCACGCCTAGGCCCTCCGTGGCCCGGAGCACCTCCTCCTGCCAAGCGCCCCGGTAGTCTAGGGCAAGATCCGCCCCGAGTTCCCTTAACACAGGGAGGTTCTCCTGGCTCGCCGTGGCGATGACGAAGGCCCCAGCAGCCTTGGCAAACTGAACGGCGAAGGAGCCCACGCCCCCGGCGCCCCCCATGACGAGCACCGTTTCCCCGGGGCGCACCGCCAAACGGCGCACCACCGCTTCCCAGGCGGTTCCTCCGGCCAAGGGTATGGCCGCCGCCTCGGCAAAGGAGAGGTTCTTGGGTTTCCTCGCCACGAGGCCAGCCGGCACCGGGGTGAACTCCGCATACGTCCCGTGGGGATTGCCGAAGATCTCCGGGGTGTAGTAAACCTCATCGCCCTCCTTGAGGTCCTTCACCCCAGGGCCCACCTTAGCCACCACCCCCGCGGCATCGTAGCCCAGCACGAAGGGAGGCTCCACCCCTGCCCAACGCCCCGCTGCCCGGATCTTGGCGTCCACGGGGTTCACGGCCACGGCGAGGTTCTTCACCAGGACCTCCCCAGGTCCCGGCTCGGGCACAGGCAGGTCCCCTTCCTCTAGCATGTCCAGGCCACCAAAACCCCTAAGCACCACGGCACGCATAGAGCACCTCCGGGCTCCAACCTACCGCAGGCCACAGCCCCCTTTTGTGAAGAAGGTTGCTAGGCCACTTGTCGTAGGTAGATGCCGGGGTCCGTGGGGTTGGCGATGGCCAAAACCCGCTGGACGAGCACCTCGGGGGGCAGGTCCAAAAGGGCCGTCATCTCCCCCGGGGAGACCACGGCCTCGTAGAACCTCCGCGCCCCTCCCTTTAGGAGGAGGGCCATGAGCTCCGCCAAGGCCTCCTCTCCCCCGGGAAAGGCGGGGCCGAAGGCGTCGGGGGTGAGGAGGTCCTTCTTTCCCCCGTGGATGAGGAGGGCATAGCGGGCCCTATCCCTCCGGTCCTGCCAGTCGGTGATGAGGTAGACCTTGGCCTCGGGAAGGCGAACCCCCCTTAGGGCCTCCTCCAGGGCCTTCAAGGTGAGCTTGGGCGCCGCGCGCAGGCCAACGCGTTCCATGCCTCCATCTTACGCCCAAGGGTAGGGGGCAAACGCCCTAGAGGAGCTTGCGGGCGTAGATGACCTGGCCGGCGTGGTGCTGGGCGTGCTCCACCAGGTGGTGGAGGACATGGGCCCTGGGGGCCCTCACCCCCAGGTGGCCCACGGCGACCTCCTCGGCCAGGGCCTCCTCCTTGACCCCCTTGAAGGCGGTGAGGAGGACCTCCCAGGCTTCCTTAAAACGGGCCACCACCGCCGCTTTTGGCTCCGCCTCCCCCTGAAGCTCCCACTCCCGGCCCCGCTTGGCCCACTCGGGGAGGGGAAGGCCTAGGGCGTAGGCCCCTAGGCGCAAGGAGCTTCCGGTGATGTGGCGCACCAGGCCGCCGATGGGGTTGGCCCCCTCCTTGGGCCGCCACCAGAAGGCCTCCTCCGGGAGGTCAAAGGCCCACTTCTCCAGGTGCAAGGCAACCTCCTCCAAGCCCCTAATCCAAGCGGACACGGCCGGGGAGACCCCGGGCACCAGGGGTTCCAAGAAGGGTGCGGGCATGGCCCCAGTTTACCCCGCTAGACTGAAGGCATGGAGCCTTTGGCCCTTTTGGGGCTCCTCCTTCTCGCCTACCTCCTATGGCCCAGGCGGCCCGCCCGCTGCCCCAGGTGCGGCCTCCCCCGGGGCCTGGCGGAGGAGGTGCGCCGGTATCGGCGCTTCTGCCCCCACGTGGCCTTCCGCGCCTGCCCCTTTGACCCCCGGAAGGGGCTCTACCGCCTAAGGCGATGACCCCAGAGGAAGCCTGGCACGCCCTGGACCTAGACCTCGCCGACTACCTGGCGAAAAAGGGCCTCAAGCCCTCCTGCCGGGCGGGGTGCTTTGCCTGTTGCTTCGGCCTCGTGACCCTTTCCCGCCTCGAGGGCGAAGCCCTCCTCCCCCACCTCACGGAAGCGCAGAAAAACCGGGTCCTGCGGGAAGGGAAGCGGCGCCTCGCCCTCCTGGCCCAGGGAAAGGACGAGGAGGACTTCCCAAGCCGCTTCTTCCGAAGCCGCACCCCCTGCCCCTTCCTGGAGGAGGGGCTTTGCGGGGTCTATCCCCATAGGCCCCTGGCCTGCCGGGGCCTCCTCACCGCCGGCGACCCCGCCCTCTGCGCCCCCGAAGCAAAGACCCCCAAGGGGCACTTCCTCCCCACTCCCTGGCGCATGGCCCACCGCAAAATGGAGCTTCTTTGGGAAGAGGAGGAAAGGCGCTACGGCCACGTGGTGGTGGGGGAGATGGTAAGCCTTCTCTACCTTCTCCTGAAAGGGCTTCCCCAGGGCAGGGAGGAGGTGGAAAACCGCCTAGCGGCCCTGGGGGTCCTGGGGGGAAGGTGGGGGTTCCAGCTAATCCCCACCGCTCAGTAGACCTGTTCCCGCTGCCCGTAGCTAAAGACCGCTACCCCCGTCACCTGGTCCTGCCCCGTGGTGGGGAAGAAGGGCGGGGCCACGCCCTGAAGGAAACGGCGGTCGTAGGTGAAAGCCCGTCCGTAGCCCGTGGAATTCTGACCGGTCTGTGCATTAAAGGTTCCGAAAGCTCCGTAGTACTTTTGGATGATGCCCCCAATAAGGTAAACGTTCCCCTTTTCCGAGATGGAGTTATAGTTCTCCACCGCCACCACCCCCTTGGCGCTCATGAGAGAACCGTGGATGTGTAGGTTGCGAGGGGCATCTTTGTCTATGAGTACATCACCATCCTGGCTGTAGACGCCAAGGACATTCCGCGCGTTGAGGTTGTCGCAGGTAGCAGGGGTTACCGTGCCGTCCACGTTCCGGGTAGGCACCCCGGAGCAAGGGGGGGTTTCGTACTTGAGGTCGCCGGTAATCTGAATGGTGCCCGTGGCCGCCACGGTGATCTGGGCAAACTCCGCAAGGGCAGGGCCTGCCGTGCTCGGATCGTTGGGGCTAGTCCTCTGGGGACCCCGCAGGCTCTGGATCGCCCCATCGCTAAAGATCACCCCGTTGAAGTACACGTCGCTTCCGTTCCGTTGCACGGCCTGCCAGGTGGTCGTCTGGCCCTGGGCAACCTCCTGGTAAAGCTTCCGGTCCTCCCCGTAGCGGTACTTTTCCGTTTTGGTCTGATTGCAGTTGTTATTCTGACAATAGGTCACGGTAATGTACTGGTACTTGGTCACCCCCACGGGGAGAGGCAGGCTGCAAGGCACCTCGAGGCCGGTGGCCTCGTTCACACACACCCGCCTGAGCTCCAGGCTGGTAATGGTGCGCTGGAAGTACAGACCAGCGCTTTGCGCCGCGCTCCTCTGGTCCTGGTTGTTCTGGGGCAAGGGAATAAAGGGAGCGTTCCAGTCCACCCCCGCCGCAAACTGGGGAGCGTGGGTGCCGTAGGTGTTCCGGTAGGAAGGGGCGTTAGCGGAGGGTTGCATATCGCTTGCACGCACGAGGTTCCCTCCGTTAACGCCATAGAAATAGGCCCCAGGCCTGGTCTGGCCGCTGCAACCACTATCCCCCGGGTTGGTGCACCCTGCGCTCGTCACCTCACCCCCAAACCAAGGCTGGCGGTAGAAGCGGAAGTGATTGTTGGTGTGGACAGGGCCATCAAAAAGCGTACGGTCCGTAAACCACACGTCCGTGCCGTTTGGCAGGGTATGGATGTGGGTAAAAAGCGCCCACCTAGCAAAACTTGCCCGCCCCACAACAAACCGGTACTCCCCCTGCAAGACGATGTTGCGGCGGTAAGGCCCAAGCCCCGCCTCCGCCACCATGACGAAGGGAAGGGCATAGGTCTGGGATGCCCCGCTCCCTACACCCCGCGGGGCCCCCTCTACAAAACGCCCCTCGGGGAGGCGGGTATTGGGCGGAAGGCTTTGCCCACAGGCGCTTGCGGTGAAGTGGACCCTTAGGGTCACCGTGGCGTTCAGACCGGAAGGAGCCAGGTTCCGCGGCGTCCCCCCAGGACACAGGTAGCCATCCACCTGCGTTTGGAACTGCAAGGCCACCTGCGCTAAGGCCTGGGCCACGGCCACGGGATCGGGATTGGAGCCCGTTTGACAGTTGCTGCTCCCCCCATAGGCCCAGCAGTCCGTGGTGCTGGCGGTGCTCCGCACAATGGCGCTCAAACGGTCCCGGGCCGTGGTGCTTAAGAAGGTTCCCCCTGTGTTCGCAGCACCCCGGGCTAGCATCAGGGTCTGGACGATCCCTTGATCCTGGCCGCTATGGCGAATCTCGCCCAAGGTACGCAGGAAAAGCAAGGTGCCTATTCCCGAAACCACCAAAACGGTAGCCAGGGCGATAACCAAAGCGATGCCTCTTTGCCGCATACCCTCTCCCCCTTTATTGGCAAGGCAGAATGCGCCGCACCTGGTACTGGGTGTTAGAGGAGAGCTCCACTTGGCTCGTGTACACCCGGTCCACGGGACGGCCGCGGGAAAGCATCTCTGCACCCAACACCAAGGAGAGGCGCCTCAGGGTGTAGGTTTTGCTGTTTTGCGTAACCTGGTACGGTGGCGTGCCCGTGGGGTTGGCATAGCTATAGCTCCCCGGGTTCACCAGGACATCTCCTTGGCCTGCCTCGTAAACATACTGGATCGCAAAGCGGCTCAGGTTGAAAGCCACTGGGATTTCTCCGCCCGAGCCCTCCCGGTAAAGGAGCTCTTTCGTGGAGGCGTTGTATTTAAACCCCAGGGTGCGCACCCGGAAAAGAAGCGTGTTGGGCGTGTAATCAATGGTGTTGCCGCACCCGGCATGAACCACGTGCCAACGGTTGGGCTGTCCCCCCACAGCGTTTACCCCTGTAACCGGAAGGATAACCCCATCCCCATTGGCGTTGACCATCAGGACGTGGTCCCCAGGGGAAATCCCTATAGCCGAAGCCTGGCTTGCTAGCACGAGGATCTTAGCCTCCGCAGCTTGTTTGAAGCTATTGTTGCCTCCGCTGTCATGGGGCAAAACGGGATACCCTGCTCCCCCATCAATGAGGGCGAAGGAGATACTCCCCTCTCCCGAGGGATACGGGGTGGAGGCCAATCCGCCAAACACGGCGCTACGCAAGTCTTGGGTAAACACCTCCACGATGCGCCGAAGCTTAGCTTGGAGGCTTGCGGCAGCGTCCAGGTCCGAACGAAACCCCATGAACTGGACCATTCCGCCGTAGGCGATGGCCATCACCGTGGCTAGAATGACCAGGGCAAGGAGGAGCTCTAAAAGCGTGAAACCGGTTTTCCTTCCCATGGCTTCCTCCTGTCAGTTAATGCCCTCCAGAGGGGGAGACGAGGAACCTGAACCGGAAGGCGGGGCCGAAAAGGTACGGGCTTCCGTGCAGTGCTCCTGCCCGCCTTGCCGCCAGCACACCCGGATGCGGTACTCGTTCACGCTCACACCCAAGGCATTGGCCCAGCTTGGCGTTCCCACATTGGCAATCTCCACCCGGTATAGGTCCGGGTTGGCAAAGCGGGCCTCCTGGGGAAGATCGGGGAAGGTTTGCCGAAGCTCCCCGTACCCGTACACGATGGGCGTGGCGCCAGCCAGGAGAAAGGTATCCCCCCCCACGATCCTCCGGCCCAGGTAGTTAAGGACCTGCACCGCTTGGGTCCGGGCACCCGAAACGGAGGTCTGCCTAAGGCTGGATACCAAAACGGCGTTAAAGGCCAACAAGACCAAGGCCAGGATGGAAAGGGCAATGAGCACTTCCAGCAAGGTGAGCCCTAAAACACCTCTTCTCATGGCACCCTCTTGGCCTCCCCAATCAGGGAGATGGTGTACGTGTAGGTCCGCCCACCCACCGAGGCGGTAAACGTCAGGGCTTGGGAAAGGGGTTGTCCTTGAGGGTTCTGGACCTTTCCGGGAGGGGTAAACCGGGCAATAGCCCCATTCCCAAGGGATAGGGTCACACCCTGGGGTATATCCCAAGCGCGAAGGACCGTGGAACCCCGCTTCAACTCCAGGCGGTTCCCGTTGCGCTCTAGGGTGAGGTTTTCCCCTCGGCTCGCCGCCTCGGTGGCCCCTTGCCAGAAGACGTTTTGCAGGGTGTTAAGAAAAGCCGCATGCTCCTGGCCCAAAAGGGTCCTGCGCCCGTTCAAGGCCCCCAGGGCCAAGACCACCGCCAGGATGGCAAGGAGCACCACGAGCTCCACCAAGCTAAGTCCTCTTGCGTTCACTCACACCTCCCTTTCTGTAAGCATCCTAGAGCCTAAGCCATGGGAGGCGCATCCCCCAAATGGGGGATATAAAAGGGCGGCCCGAAGGCCGCCTTTGGCGGAGGGGGCGGGATTCGAACCCGCGAGGCCCCTTGCGGGGCCTACCGGTTTTCGAGACCGGCCCGTTCAACCGCTCCGGCACCCCTCCCTGAGCCGGGCGAAGAAGTCCCTTAAGAGCTTAGCACACTCCCCTTCCCGCACGCCACCCAGGACCCTTCCCCGTTGACCAAACCGGGTGAGGGCCCCCTCCTTCAGGTTCTCCGCCCCGTAGACCACCTCCACCCCCGCCTGGGTTAGGGCGTGCTGGCACATGAGGCAGGGCTCGAGGGTCACGTACACCCGCCCCCCCCGGGCCTCCTTGCCCGCCTGCCGGAGGAGGAGCATCTCGGCGTGGGCCGTGGGGTCGCCCTCCGCCTCCACAAGGTTGTGGGCCCGGTAAAGCCTATCCCCCACCACCAGGACCGCCCCCACGGGCACCTCCCCCTGGGCCAGGGCCGCCTTGGCCTCCGCCAGGGCCTGGCCCATGCGGCGCTCCTCCTCCCCCATGGGGTAAAAGCCTAGGACCTCCACCACCCGGCTTCCCTCCGCCCGCACGGGCCAGAGGCCCTTGAGCTCCTTGGGCACCCCCTTTTCCGCCAGGAAGTCCCTTAGGCGCTTCCTCCCATAGGGCATCTCCAGGTAGTCTCCTGGCGCAGGAAGGCGGAAGCCCGGGGGAAGAGGAAGCTTGGGCGAAGGAGGGATGAGGAAAAGCGTTCCCCCCTTGCGGCGGGCGAGGAAGCCCTCCGGCAGGGTGGCGGGCCTCCCGGCCAAAGCCCCTTCCAGGAGGGCGATGAGCCGGGCTTCCGGGCGGAGGGAAAGCCCCTCCAACACCTGGCGGAGCGCCCGGCGGCGGAGGGCGGGGGGGGCGTGGAGGAGGGGGGCCGCCCGGTAGGCGGGGACGAAGAAGCGGGGATCAGGAAGGAGGCGCGCCCTGGCCTCCCTCTCCAGGTGGGCGTCCTCCGCCTCCTGGGCCCGGGCAAAGCGGTCCAGGGCCTCCCGGGCCCGGGGAAAGCGCTCCAAAAGCAGGGGAAAGACGGCCAGGCGCAGGTAGTTCCGGTCCCAGGTGGGGTCTTGGTTGGTGGGGTCTTCCCGCCAGGCCTCCCCCAAGGACCCCAGGTAGTCCCGGAGGGCCTCCCGGGGGAAGGGAAGGAGGGGCCGCACCACCAGGCCCTCCTTCTCCCGGATGCCAAGCCCCCGGGCCGTGCCCTGGAGGAGCTTGAGGAGAACGGTTTCCGCCTGGTCGTCCAGGGTATGGGCGGTGAGGATGGCCTTGGCCCCCACCGCCTTGGCCACCCGGTGGAGGAAGGCGTAGCGCACCTCCCGGGCCAAGGCCTCCAGGTTCTCGCCCCTTTCCCTGGCGATCCGCCCCACCTCCACCCGCTCGGCGAAGAAGGGAAAGCCAAGCCTCCCGGCTAGGGCGCGCACGAAGGCCAGGTCCTCGGCGCTTTCGGGCCTCAGGCCGTGGTCCAGGTGGGCCACCACCCCCCTTCGCCCCAGGCGGTGGACCAGGTGGGCGAGGGCCACGGAGTCCCCGCCCCCAGAGACCGCCAGGACCAAGGGGTCCTCCGGGGCCAGGGCCTTTAGGCGCTCAAGAACGGCGGCCTCGAGGGGAAGAAGCCCCAAGCCTCGCCACCTCCGCCCTCAGGAGGGACAGGCAGCACCTGCCCCGGGGGTTGCGCAGGTCGCAGGCGCACCGCTTGGCCCGCACCCCCGCCTCCACCTCCGCCACCGGGTCCCGCTCGGATGAAAGGGCCTCCTCGAGGGCCTCCCGGGTCCAGTCAAAGCAGTAGCACACCAGGGAAGCCCCCTTATCGTACACGGGGAAGCGCACCTCCTCCAGGGTGTACACCCCTTCCGCCCCGAAGTAGACCACGGGGCAGGCCGGGTCCTGGCAGAGGTAGTGCGCCGCACCCGGGTCCAGGCGGGCCAGGGCCTTTCCCGTGAGGAAGTTCTTCACCGTCTTTAGGGGTACGGGAAGCCCCTCTTGAGCGTTTTGCGGGCAGCGCATACCCCCACTATACGGGGTATCCTAGGGCCATGCGCCTCCGCTTCCGGGAAAACGGGCCTTACGTCCTGGACCTGCCCGAGGGAACCTCCTTCCGCCTCAATGGCGAAGAAAGAAAGCTAGAAAGGGCCAAGCTCGCCCTCTGCCGCTGCGGCCACTCCGGGAGCAAGCCCTTCTGCGACGGCACCCACAAGGCGGTGGGCTTCCAAGCAGAACCCGGGGAGATAGAGGTTCAGTAGAGGAACTCCCGGATATCGTACCGGCTCGCCCTGAGGCCCAGGCGCCGGACGGCCTCCGCCCAGGCCTTAAGCTCCCCTTCCACGTCCGGGAGGGGCTCTAAACCCAAGGCGGCGTAGGGGGTCTTTGGGGTTTCCTGGAAAGGGGATAGGTAGACGATATCCTCCCGGTCCAAGGGGAGCTCGGCGAGGAGGGCGAGGCTCTCCCGGAAGTGGGCCTCGGCGAAGGGCCTCCCCCCGGCCCCCACCATGAGGATCACCCCCACGCCAAGCCCCGCCCCCTTCAAGGCCCGCACCAGGGGCAAGGCCTCCCGGGGGTGGCCGGGCTTGCGGAGGAGGGCGAGGAGGGGGGCGTGGCCCGTTTCCAGGCCCAGGTAGACCCGCCTCAGGCCCAGGGCCCGAAGCCTTTCCCACCAGGAGGCCTCCTTCTTAATCCCCGTGAAGAGGTCCAGAAAGCCGAGGATGGGCTCCCCCGGAAACGCCCGCCCCGCCGCCTCCAAAAGGGGAAGGAGGGGGTCCTTTAGGGCCAAGGCGTTCCCGTCCGCCAGGAAAACCCCCCTCCTCAGGCGAAGCCCCTCCCCCAAGAGGGCCTTTACCCGGGCGATGTGGTCCTGGAAGGCCTTTGGCTCCCGCACCTGGAAGGGGCGGTCCTGGTAAAAGCTACAGAAGGCGCAGCGGTTCCAGGTGCAGCCCGTGGTGGCCTGGAGGACCACAGCGAGGTAGGCGTCGGGGGGCAGGATGCTGACGGGCCAGGCGTAGGCCTCCCGGTACGGCCTAGGGTCCAGGAGGCCCTCCGGGGTCCAGCGGAGGACCTCCTGGCGCCTTTTAGGGTCTTGGAGGTGGGCCTCCGCCAAGGCCAGGGCTTCCCCGTAGACCCTGAGGGCCTCCTCCGGGGGAAGCGTCTGCCTCCGCCTCTCTCCTTCCCGGTAGCGCAGGTGGAGGCTTCCGTCCAGGGCCCGCTTGTAGGTCACCCCCTGGCGGAAGTAGTGGTAAAGCCGCCCCTCCCGGTCAAAGGAGAGGACCCTATCCCCCAAGGAGAGGACCGTGGCCTCGGGCCTAAGGAGCTCCACGGCCTTAGAATAAGCCCCGTGGCGCTTTCCGCCCTGAAGGGCTTCCTCTCCCCCGAAACCCTCCCCCACCTCACCCCCTTAGGGGGGTTTGAGGCCCGGGTGTACGGGGACGGGGCAAGGGTCTACAAGGTCTACCGCCCCGAAGAGGCGCACCTCGCCGCCCTCGAGGCCCGCCGCATGGCCCGGGCGGGCCTGGGAAGCTTCGTCCTGGGGGTGGCGGAGGTGGAGGGCCACGGGGTCCTCATCACCCGCCGCTTTCCCGGCAGGCCCTTCTCCCCCGAGGCCTTCACCCCCAAGACCCTGGCCGCCCTCGCCCACCTCTTCCTCTCCCTCCACCGCCTCCCCGAGCCCGGGTACGTGGAGGAGGCGGAGCTTTTAGCAAGGCTAGAGCGCTTTGCGGAAAGCCTCCACGGTATTCCCGAGGCCCTGGACCTCATCCAGCGCCTCAAGCGGGAGGTGGGCCTGGCGGCAGGGGTGGAAAGGCGCTTCTGCCACCGGGACGCCTGGGCGGGGAACCTCCTGGTGAAGGCCCCTCAGGAAGAGGGCCCCGAGGTCCTCCTGGTGGACTGGGTGCGCTCCGGGGGCGACGACCCCGCCCGCGACCTGGCCCTCCTCAAGACGGGAAGCCTGGACCTCCTGGGGGAAGAGGCCGCCCGGGAGGCCCTCCTTCGCATCGCCCGCTTTTACCCCGCCGAGGTGCGGGAAAGGCTCGCCTTCTACGTTCCCCTCACCTACCTCCACGACCTCCACTGGTTTAGGACCAAGTACCCCGAAGGCTTCCTCGAGGCCCTACGGGAGAAACTCCCCAAGGCCCTAAGCTTCTTCCGGGACTTTTTCAACCGGGGAAAGGCGTGTTAGGCTTTTCCGGATGAAGGTCACCCTAGTGGACCATCCCCTGGTCCAGCACAAGCTGGCCCACCTTAGGGACAAGCGCACGGGCCCCAAGGACTTCCGGGAACTCGCCGAGGAGCTTTCCCTCCTCATGGCCTACGAGGCCATGCGGGACCTGGAGCTTACGGAAACCACCGTGGAAACCCCCGTGGCCACGGCCCGGGTCAAGGTGCTCTCCGGCAAAAAGCTCGCCCTGGTGGCCATCCTCCGGGCGGGGCTTGTCATGGTGGAGGGCATCCTAAAGCTCGTCCCCCACGCCCGGGTGGGGCACATCGGGCTCTACCGCGACCCCGAGTCCCTAAAGCCCGTGCAGTACTACGCCAAGCTTCCCCCGGACATCGCCGAGCGCCGGGTCTTCCTCTTAGACCCCATGCTGGCCACCGGGGGTAGCGCCAGCCACGCCCTCACCCTCCTCAAGGAGAAGGGGGCCAAGGGCATCAAGCTCATGTGCCTCATCGCCGCCCCCGAGGGGCTTGAGCGCATCGCCCAGGACCACCCCGACACCGAGGTGGTGGTGGCGGCCATTGACGAAAGGCTCAACGAGCACGGCTACATCGTCCCTGGCCTAGGGGACGCCGGGGACCGCATCTACGGGACCAAATGACCGAGCTCCTGAAGCGCATCGGCGTGGCCGACCCCGGGGGCACGGGGTGGCTTTCCGTGGCCTTCGCCTTCCTCCTCGCCCTCTTCTTCACCTGGCGCTTCCTGCCCCACGTGCGCCGCTTCGCCCTCAAGGTGGGCTGGGCGGACCAGCCCAACGAGCGGCGCCTCAACCGGGAGCCTTTGCCCAACGCCGGGGGGCTTGCCGTCTACGCCGGGGTGGTGCTGGCCCTGGTGGCGGCGGCCTTCCTCCGGCCCATCCTGGTGGAAAGCGTCCTGATCCAGGTCCTCGCCATCCTCCTGGGCGGGGCCTGGCTTGTCCTGGTGGGCTTCATTGACGACCAGTTCGGCCTCCCTCCCCTCTTCCGCCTCTTCGTGCAAACCCTGGCCGCCCTCCTCCTCATGGCCGTGGGCGTGCGCTTTGAGGCCGCCTTCGGCACCCCCCTGGACCCGGCCTTGGGGGTTTTCCTCACCTGGCTTTGGGTGGTGGGCATCACCAACGCCCTAAACCTCATGGACGGTCTGGACGGCCTCGCCGGGGGCATCGCCTACATCAGCGCCGTTAGCCTCCTCTTCGTCTCCGCCCAGTATCCCTTCTGGGCCGCGGGCACCCTGGTCCTCGCCGCCCTGGCCGGGGCCGCTTTAGGCTTCCTGCGGCACAACCTCCACCCAAGCCGCATCATCCTGGGGGACGCCGGGGCCTACTTCCTGGGCTACACCCTGGCGGCCACCGCCCTCCTGGGCAACCTGAAGCTCACCACCTTCCTGGGCCTCCTTCCCCCTGCGCTTTTCCTCCTCCTCCCCATCCTGGACACCACCCAGGTGGTGGTGCGAAGGCTCCTGAGGGGGCAGAACCCCCTCTCCACCCCGGGCAAGGACCACCTCCACCACCACCTCCTCGCCCGCGGGCTTTCCCAAAGGCGGGTGGCCTTCGCCCTCTGGGGGGTGGCCCTCCTTTTCAACCTGGCGGCCATGCGCTACCTCAACATGCCCTGGGAAGCCATCGGGGCGAGCCTCCTCGCCACCCTCCTCGGCCTTGCCTGGGTCACCTACCGCCGGCTTCGGGCGCTATGGAGGGAACAATGAAGCGGGTGGTCCTCGCCTTCGGTACCCGGCCCGAGGCCACCAAGATGGCCCCCGTGTACCTGGCCCTCAAGGCCCTCCCCCACCTCACTCCCCTCGTCCTCCTCACGGGCCAGCACCGGGAGCAACTGCGGCAAGCCCTAAGCCTCTTCGGCATCCAAGAGGACCGGAACCTGGACGTGATGCAGGAGCGCCAGGCCCTCCCCGACCTGGCGGCTCGGATCCTCCCCCAGGCGGCCAGGGCCCTAAAGGAAATGCGGGCGGACTACGTCTTGGTGCACGGGGATACCCTCACCACCTTCGCCGTGGCCTGGGCCGCCTTTCTGGAAGGCATCCCCGTGGGCCACGTGGAGGCAGGGCTAAGGAGCGGCAACCTCAAAGAGCCCTTCCCCGAGGAGGCGAACCGCCGCCTCACGGACGTCCTCACCGACCTGGACTTCGCCCCCACGCCCCTGGCCAAGGCCAACCTCCTGAGGGAGGGGAAGCGGGAGGAAGGCATTCTGGTCACGGGCCAAACCGGGGTGGACGCCGTCCTCTTGGCGGCCCGGCTAGGGAGGCTTCCCCAAGGGCTTCCCCCGGGGCCCTACGTCACCGTGACCATGCACCGCCGGGAGAACTGGCCCATCCTTTCCGAGCTGGCCCGGGCCCTGAGGCGGGTGGCGGAGGCCTTCCCCCACCTCACCTTCGTCTACCCCGTGCACCTGAACCCCGTGGTGCGGGAGGCGGTCTTCCCCGTACTCAAGGGCGTGAAGAACTTCGTCCTCCTGGACCCCCTGGAGTATGGGCCCATGGCGGCTTTGATGAAGGAAAGCCTCCTCTTGGTCACGGACTCAGGGGGCCTGCAGGAGGAGGGGGCGGCTTTAGGGGTGCCGGTGGTGGTCTTGAGGAACGTCACGGAAAGGCCTGAAGGCCTCGAGGCGGGCATCCTCAAACTGGCCGGCACGGACCCCGAAAGGGTTTACCGCGCGGTGGCAGGGCTTCTGGAAGACCCCGAGGCCCTTGCAGAGATGCGAAAGGCCAAAAACCCCTACGGGGATGGCCGGGCGGGGGAAAGGGTGGCCCAGGGCGTGGCCTGGCGGCTCGGCCTCGGCCCTAGGCCGGAGGACTGGACCCCGTAGGCCAAGCCCGAAGCTGGTAGAGGCCCACCAGGAGCACGGCGCTTCCCAAAAGAAGGGCCGCCGCCCGCCCCCCCAGAAGCTCAAAGAGGAGGCCCGTGAGGTAGGCCCCCAAGGGCCCCGTGCCCAGCATCACCAGGCTGTACACCGCCATGACCCGGCCCCTTAGGCGGTCGGGCACGGAAAGCTGCACCAGGGTGTTGGCGTTGATGAGGACGGAGATCATGCCAAACCCTCCCAGGGCGAGGAATAGGGGGACCCAGGTGGGGTGGGGAAGGAAAAGCCCCAGGTGGGCCAAGGCCAGGGCGAAGACCCCAAGGAGGAGGCGCATGGGCCTCGGCCGCCCCGTGAAGGCCATGACCAAGGCCGCCCCCAAGGCCCCAAACCCCACGGCGGAGAGGAGAAAGCCATAGCCGGTGGCGGAAAGCCCCAGGACGAGCCGGGCGTAGGCGGGGACCAGGGTCTGGAAGTTCATGCCGAGAAGGCTGGCGAAGAGGACAAGCCCCACCACCCGCCGCACCAGGGGATGCTCCAAGACAAAGCGGATGCCCTCGAGGGCCTCCCTCAAGAACCGCCCATCCCCCTCCTCCCCCCTGGGCCCCGGGGGCACCCGCAGGAGGACGAGGAGGAGGGGCAGGAAGGAGAGGGCGTTGGCCAGGTAGGCCACCCCCACCCCATAGAGGGCGATGAGCACGCCGGATAGCGCAGGCCCCAGGAGGCGGCTTGTGTTGAAGCCGAAGGAGTTTAGGGCGATGGCCCCCGGGTACCGCTCCCGCCCCGCCAGCTCCACGGTGAAGCTCTGGCGCACGGGCAGGTCCATGGCGTTCAAGGCCCCATAGAGGAAGGCGAAGAGGAGCACGTGCCCATAGCGCACCGCCCCCGTGAGGATGAGGAGGGCCATGAGGAGGGCCAAAAGCATCATCCCCCCCTGGGTTAGGAGGAGGAGGTTCCGCTTGGGGTAGCGGTCGGCCAAGACCCCGGCGGGCAGGGAAAAGAGGAGGGAGGGCAAGAACTGCAGGGCCACCACGAGCCCAAGCCGCTCGGCGCTCCCCGTGAGGAGGAGCACAAGCCACCCCTGGGCGGCGGACTGCATCCAGGTGCCCATCTGGGAGGTGAAGAGGGCGAGCCAGTAGGCGCGGTAACGGGGGTCTTGCAGGAGGGCCAGGGCCAGCACCCTTCCATCCTACCCAATCCTGACTGACCGGTCATTACCAAGGGGGAAAAGGACGCCGGCCTATACTGAGGCATGGCCGGGCGCGGGCTTTTCCTCTTCCGCCTCTTCGGCATCCCCGTTCACCTGGACCTTTCCTTTCTCCTCGTCCTCCCCCTCTTGGCCTTCCTCATCGGGAGCAACCTCCCCCTCTACCTGGAGCTCTTCGGCCTACCCCAGGACCCAAGCCTCCTCGAGGGCCTTTGGCCTTTCCTCCTTGGGCTTTCCGCCGCCCTGGGGCTTTTCCTCTCGGTCCTCCTGCACGAGCTCGGCCACGCCCTCACCGCCCGGCGCTTCGGGGTGGAAACCCGGCGCATCACCCTTTGGCTCTTGGGCGGGGTGGCCCAGATGGAAAGGATCCCGAAAGAGCCCGGCAAGGAGCTCGCCATCGCCCTGGCAGGGCCTGCGGTGAGCCTCGCCCTAGCGCTTTTCTTCCACCTCGTCAAAGCCCCCACGGGCCCTTGGGGCTTTCTCACCCACTACCTGGCCCTGGTGAACCTGATGCTCGCCCTCTTCAACCTCCTCCCCGCCCTTCCCCTGGACGGGGGGCGGGTCTACCGCGCCCTCCTCGCCCTAAGGAAGCCCTACGCCAAGGCCACCCGGCAGGCGGCGGCCCTAAGCCAGGCGGTGGCCTTGGCCCTGGGGCTTTTCGGCCTTCTGGCCTTCAACCCCTTTCTCATCCTCATCGCCTTCTTCGTCTACATGGCCTCCCGGGCCGAGGCCGAGGCCACCCTCCTGGCCCAGGCCCTGGAGGGGCTTAGGGTGAGGGACCTCATGACCCCGGACCCCATCGCCCTCTCCCCCGATACCCCCGTGGCCGAGGCCCTCCGCCTAGCCCTCCACCACAAGGTTTCGGGCTTTCCCGTGGTGGAGGGGGAAAGGGTGCTTGGGGTGGTGGGCCTGGAAGGGCTAGAAGGCGCAGACCCCCTGGCCCCCGTGGCCCGCTACCTGCACCCGCCCCTCCTCCTCTCCCCGGAAGAGGAGGCCCTTGCCGCCCTGGAGCGCATGGCGGAGAGGGGGTATGTGCGGGCCCTCGTGGTGGAAAGGGAAAGACTTGTAGGGGTCTTGAGCAAAACCGACCTCCTAAGGGCCTTCCAGGTGCGGCTTCTCGGGCTTGACAGGCCTAGGGGGGTGGGGTAGGTTATGGGCGCAAAAGTATGCGGGAGGTGCCCATGAAGCGAGCGATGGTCCTTATCGGTTTGTTGGTCCTGGGTTTGGGCCTTGCCCAGAAGCCCCGCGTGGCCATCGGCACGGGAAGCACGGGCGGGGTCTTCTTCTACTACGGCACCGCCTTGGCCGACATCCTGAACAAGGCCGGGGTGGTGGAGGCCCAGCCGGTACAGACGGGAGGCTCTTACGATAACCTGCAGCTCCTCCGCGACCGCACGGGCGGGGGCACCTATTACTGCGCCCTCACCACCACGGACTCCGCCTACGTGGCCTACACCGGCGAGGAGCCCCGCTTCAAGGACCGCCCAGCCAAGAGCCAACGGGTCCTCTTCTACATGTACCCCTCCTTCATCCACCTGGTGACCAGCGAGAAGACCGGCATCAAGGTGGTGCAGGACCTGAAGGGCAAGCGCGTTTCCACAGGCCAGCCCGGCTCCAGCACGGAGAACCTGGCCCTCCTGGTCCTCCAGGGAGCAGGGGTGAAGCCGGAAACCTTCGCCAAGCGGGAGCGCCTCCCCGTGGCCGAGGGGGCCAAGGCCCTGGCGGAGGGCACCCTGGACGCCTTCTTCTGGGTAGGGGGCGTGCCCACGAGCTCCATCGTGGAGCTTTCCCAGACCCTGGCCCGCAAGGGGGACCGCGTCTACCTGGTGCCCATTGACCCCAAGAGCACCACGGCCCAGGTGGTCATGAAGCGCTTCCCGGGCCTGGTGGACCCCTACCGGGTGCCCAAGAGCGTCTACAACACCCGCACGGACGTGCCGGGCCTGGCCACGGGCAACATCGTGGTCTGCCCGGATAGCCTCCCCGCCGAGGCGGCCTACGGCATCATGAAGGCGGTGTTTGAGAACCTGGACACCCTGCGCACCGCCGTGGCCGCCGCCAAGGACACGAGCCTCGAGGCCACCGCCAAGCTCTACGGCAAGCTCCCCATCCCCTTCCACCCTGGGGCCGAGCGGTACCTGAAAGAAAAGGGCCTCGTCAAGTAACCCTTCTTGCGCCCGGGTGTCCTGGGACTTCCCAGGCCCCGGGCCTTTTGGAGGCTAAGCCATGGAGCTAGAACATCCCAAAACCCCTCAAACCCCCTTAGCCCGCCTCACGAACTGGATCCTGGTCCTGGGGGCCCTCTATAGCCTCTACCTCGTCCTCCACCCCTTTACCCCCTTGGCCAGAGCGGAAATCCCCATCCTGGACATCGTCCAGCTCCAAAGGAGCACCCACGTCCTCTTCCTCCTCGTAGGCGGCTACCTCGTTTCCTTCTATCTTCCCCGGAAGCGCACCCTGGGCGCCTGGGTCTACTTCCTCTTCACCCTCATCCCCCTCTACCACTTCCTCTTCCCGGGCATCCCAGGCGTGGACCTTCCCCGGGAGGCCAAGGCGGTGGGCGTCCTCTACTGGGCGGTAGCCGCCCTTCCCGCCCTCCTCCCTTCCCTCAAGCGCCCCGCCGACCTCCTCGCCGTCCTCCTCGCCCTCTTCCCCACCCTCTACCAACTGCGCTACTTTGAAGAGCTCGTCTACCGGGCCGTCCTCCCCGCCCCCTGGGACATGGCCATGTCCTTCGGCCTCATCATGCTGGTCCTGGGCCTGGTCTACCGCCTCCTGGGCCCGGTGATGCCGGTTCTCGTCCTCTTCTTCTTCAGCTACAACCTCCACGCCGACCTCTTCCCGGGAGCTTTTAAAGGCACCAAGCAGGGGATTGACCTCCTCCTGGGCAAAACCTTCAACGAGACGGAGGCGGGCATCTACGGCCTCATCACCGGGGTATCCGCCAAGTACCTGGTCTACTTCACCCTGCTTTCCGGCATGATCGGCGCCTTGGGCCTGGGGAGGGTGGTGGCCAACCTGGCCCTGGCCCTGGTGGGCAAGCACCCCGCCACCCCGGGGCGGGTCACGGGGCTGGCCAGCGTCTTCATGGGGATGTTCTCCGGCTCAGGGGCCGCGGACACCCAGTTCGTAGCCGCCCTCACCAAGCCTCTCTACGAGAAGGCGGGGTACCACACCCTCACCGCCGCCGGCCTCGTGGCCACCGCCGGCACCATCGCCCTCATCACCCCCCCGGTCATGGGCTCCATCGCCTTCATCATGGTGGAGATCCTAGAGATCCCCTACATCAAGGTCATCGTCATGGCCCTGGGGCCTGCCCTCCTCTACCTCACCGCCGTTTTGGCCTTCAACGAGTTCTACTCCCGCAGGGCAGGGCTATCCCCGGTGGGGGCCGAGCTCGGCATGGGCCGCCGGGCCTACGCCCTGCGCTACGCCACCCTCTTCCTCCCCATCCTCCTCATCGTCGCCATGCTCTACCTGGGCTACGAGGTGCGCACCGCCGCCAGCCTGGCCCTGGTCCTCTTCGTCCTCATCGCCTACCTGGACCCCACCCTGAGGCCCAAAGGCATCGCCCCCATCTTCCAGGGCCTCGCCGAGGGCTTCCGCACCCTCCTCCCCATCGGCACCGCCGTGACCGCCGCCAACCTCATCTTCGCCATGATGGTGATCTCCGGCCTGCCCTCCAAGTTCAGCCAGCTCCTGCAACAGGTCTCCGGGGAAAGCCTCCTCCTCGCCACCCTCATCACCGCCCTCTTTAGCCTGGTCCTGGGCATGGGGGTGCCCCCCACCGCCACCTACGTCCTCACCTCCGCCCTCACCGCCCCCGCCATCATCGCCCTGGCCAAGGAGAACGGCATCCCCGACTCCGCCGCCCTCCTCGCCACCCACATGTTCCTCTTCTATTACGCCGTCCTGGCGGACGTGACCCCGCCCGTGGCCCTCTCCGCCTATGCCGCCAGCAGCGTCTTCGGCACCAACCCCCTGCAGACGGGGGTCTACGCCGCCCGGGTGGCCCTTTCCAAGTACCTGGTGGGCTTCTTCTTCCTCCTCTCCTACTCGGGCACCGCCCTCCTCATCGTTCCCGTCCTGGAAAACTCCCCGCCCGGCGAGGCTTGGCCCATGATCCTGGAGCGCTTCCTGGCCGTGGCTGCGGGCATCGTCTACCTCTCCGCCTCCGGGGCCGGCTACACCCGAAGGGTCCTCAAGCGCTGGGAGGCCTGGGCCCTAGGCATCCTGGCCGTCCTCCTCTTCGTGCCCCACACGCTCCTCAACCTCCTCGCCTTCCTTCTGGGCCTCCTCTTCTTCTGGAAGCCCAGGGCTTGACGAAGCCATGGCGAAGGGCGTAGCGTAGCCCTGGAAAAGGAGGTAAAGCCATGAGAAGCGTCCTACTGGTCCTGGTAGCCCTCTTGGGTTGGGCCGCAGCCCAGAAACCCCGCGTGGTCATCGCCACGGGCGGGGTGGGCGGGGTTTACTTCTACTACGGCACCACCCTGGCGGAGATCTGGAACAAGGCGGGCGTGGCCGAGGCCCAGGCCATCCAGACCGCCGCCTCCATAGATAACCTCCTCCTCCTGGAAACCCGCACCGGCGGGGGCACCTACTACTGCGGCACCGTCCTCCCCGACTCCGCCTACCTGGCCTACACCGGCCAGCACGAACGCTTCCGGGAGCGGCCTGCCAAGAGCGCCCGCATCCTCTTCGCCATGTACCCCAACTACCTCCACCTCGTCACCCGGGAAGGGGCCGGGATCCGGGTGGTGCAGGACCTCAAGGGCAAGCGGGTTTCCACGGGGGCCCCGGGCTCGGGCACGGAGGTGGAGGCCCTTTTGGTCCTGCAGGCGGCGGGGCTTAGCCCCAAGGACTTCGCCAAGCAGGAGCGCCTGGGGGCCCAGGAAAGCGCCAACGCCCTGGCGGAGGGCAACATTGACGCCTTCTTCTGGTCGGGGGGCTTGCCCACAGGGGCCATCACCGAGCTAGCGGCCGCCCTCGCCCGCAAGGGGCAAAGGATTTACCTGGTGCCCCTAGACCCCAAGAGCACCGTGGTCCAGACCTTCACCCGCCGCTTCCCCGGCCTGGCTGGCCCCGGGGTCATCCCCAAGAGCGTCTACGGCACCCGCGCCGACACCCCCACCCTCACCTTCTGGAACCTCTTCGTCTGCCCGGAAAGCCTCCCCGCCGAGGCGGCCTACGCCCTCACCAAGGCCACCTTTGAAAACCTTCCCGCCCTGCGGCAGGCGGTGGCCGCCGCCAAGGACACCTCCCCGGAAAACGCCGTGCGCTTCGTGGGGGGCACCATCCCCTACCACGAGGGGGCCTTGCGCTACTTCCGCGAGCTTGGGGTCTTGAAGTAGGGGATGCTGGCAAAAAGGCTTCCGGCCCAGCTCCTTGGGGGCTGGGCCTTTTTTCTCCTCCTCGCCTTGGCCTCCTTGCGGGTGGTGGAGGTGGAAGGCCCCGGAGGCAAAGCCCTTCTCCTCCTAAGCCCCTGGCAGGAGGTGCGGGTGGAGTTCGTGAACTCGGTGACGGGCCGGCCCGTCCTCCTGGAGTTTTACCCCCTCTGGGCTTTTCAAGGCTTCCGGGCCTTCACCGACCCCGAGACGGAGGCCTACTACACGGGGGGCGAGTACCCCTGGAACCAGGCCCTCGCCCGGGAGCGGCAAAAAGAGCTCCGCTACTGCTCGGAGGTGGGCCTCGCCTTGAGGCTTGGGGGTAAGTGGTTCCAGGTGGCGGGGGGGTGCCTGCGGGTCCGGCTCCTATGGCCCCCTTAGCGGAGGACCTGGGGCACCACCCTTAGGGTGAGGGTCCTGCCCTGGCGGAAGACCTCGAGGACCACCGCCTCCCCCGGCTTCTTGCCGTAGAGCACCCGGCGGAGCTGGGCGATGGAGGTGAGGGATACCCCGTCCGCCTTCAGGAGGACATCCCCGTCCACCCCCACCTGCAGGGTTTCCCCGGTGGGAAGCTGGATGTAGGCGAAGCGGCTTGGGGCCCTAAGCCCCGCCCGGGCCGCCGGGCTATTCCGCTCCACCTCCTGCACCATGAGCCCGGTGGCGGGCAGGCCGTACTGCTGCCTGAGCCTTTCCGGGTAAAGGGAAAGGGGGATGAGGGAAACCCCCAGGCGGGGACGGTTCCGGATGATCTCCTCGGCGGTGAGGGTCTTCCCGGAGCGAAGCTCGGGGAGGTACTGCTTCACCAGGTTGATGGGCAGGGCGAACCCCACCCCGGCGAACTGGGCCGCCCCGAACTGGCCCGTGGGGGTGAAGATGGCGGTGTTGATGCCGATGACCTCACCCCGGGAGTTGAGAAGCGGCCCCCCGGAGTTCCCCGGGTTGATGGCGGCGTCCGTCTGGATCACCTGGGGCACCAGGCCCGTGTCGTCCCCAATGGCCCCCGGGTTCTCCCGGATGGCGGAGACGATGCCCTGGGTCACGGTGAACTCTAGGCCAAAGGGGTTGCCCATGGCGATGGCCTTCTGCCCCACGCGGATCTTGTCCGAGTCCCCAAGGACCAGGGGCACGAGCCGCTCCTTGGGGGCCTCCACCTTAAGAAGCGCCACGTCCAAGGGCGGGGCCGCCCCCACGAGCCGCGCCGGGTACTCCTTGGGGTCGTTGTGGAACTTCACCGTGATGCGGCTCGCCCCCTCCACCACGTGGTAGTTGGTGAGGATATACCCCTCCTTGTCTATGACGAAGCCCGAGCCCGTCCCCTCCTGGGGCGGCACCTGGAGAAAGGGGGCGAAGAACTCAAACCCCGGGGGGAGCTGGACGTTTTGCGGCCGGGTCACCACGGCCACGTAAACCACCCCGTCCCCGTACTTTTCCACGATTTCCACGGTGTTCCGCTCGTACTCCAAAAGCCCGCCGTCAGAAAGGGCCTTGGGCGCCTGGGCGCTTGGGGCCTGGCTATTGGAAATCCCCCACCAAAGCACGGCGCCCGCCATGAGGGCTAAGGCCACGAAACCTACGAAGGAACGGCCAAGGTTCATGCCTCACCTCCTCTTCCCACCCTATGCCCCCCCGGTTAGGGGGCGATTAGACGAAGACCACGGTCTTGTTGCCGTGGATCAGGATGCGGTCCTCCAGGTGCCAGCGCACCGCCCGGGCCAAGACCGTGCGCTCCAACTCCTGCCCAAGCCGCCGCATCTCCGCCACCGAGTGGCGGTGGGAGACCCGGACCACGTCCTGCTCAATGATGGGGCCGGCGTCCAGCTCCTCCGTGACGTAGTGGGCCGTGGCCCCGATGAGCTTCACCCCCCGCTCGTAGGCCTGGCGGTAGGGGTTGGCCCCGGCGAAGGCGGGCAGGAAGGAGTGGTGGATGTTGAGGATGCGCATGGGGTAGCGGGCCACGAACCGGGGGGAGAGGATCTGCATGTAGCGGGCGAGGATCACGAGCTCCACCTTTTCCTCCTCCAGAAGGGCGAGGATCCTCTCCTCCGCCTCCTCCTTCCGCCCCGCCTCCACCGGCACGTGGTGGTAGGGGATGCCGAAGCGCTCCACCTCCTCCCGGTGGTCGGGGTGGTTGGAGATCACGAGGCGCAGGTCCATGGGAAGCTCCCCCACCCGGTAGCGCCAAAGGAGTTCCAAAAGGGCGTGGGCGGGTTTGGACACCAAAATGGCCGCCCGCTTCCTCTCCGAGGCGTAGGCCAGGCGCCATGCCATGCCGAAGCGCTCCGCCACCACCTCCTGGAAGGCCCGCTCCAGGGCCGGGCGGGAAAGGTCCAGGTGGGGGGTGGTGAAGGCGAGGCGCATGAAGAAGACGCCCCCTTCCGGGTCCGTGGAGTGCTGCTGCAGGTCCGTGACGTTGGCCCCGTGGGCGTAAAGGAACCCGGAAACGGCCGCCACGATGCCGGGCCGGTCCGGACAGGTGATGAGAAGACGGGCCTCCTCCATGCCCGCTACTATATCCCCATGGAGCTTTCCACCACGGACCTCTCCGACCTCCACCCCGAGGCGGTGGCAATGCCCCTGGTCTTCCAGGCCTTTGGGGGGAAAAGGCGCTTTTCCGGCCGGGTGAGGACCTTGAGGGTCCTCGAGGACAACGCCCTCGTCCGCCAGGTACTGGAAGAGGGGGGCGAAGGCCAGGTCCTCTTCGTGGACGGGCAAGGCTCCCTGCGCACCGCCCTCTTAGGAGGCAACCTGGCCCGGCTCGCCTGGGAAAGGGGCTGGCAGGGGGTGGTGGTGCACGGGGCGGTGCGGGACACGGCGGAACTCGCCGCCATCCCCATCGGCGTCCTCGCCCTGGCCGCCACCCCCAAGAAGAGCGCCAAGGAGGGGAAGGGGGAGGTGGACGTGCCCCTTAGCCTTCCTTGGGGAGCGGTGCTTCCGGGAAGCTTTCTTGTGGCCAATGAGGACGGGCTTCTTCTCCTCCCTTCGCCCCCGAACGCCGGCCAAAGCGGCGGATGAGCTCCTCCTCCTTAAGGGCCAAAAGGGTGGGGCGGCCGTGGGGGCAGACCCAGGGGGTCTCGCAGGCGAGGAGGGCGTCCAAAAGGGCCTGCCCCGCCACCTGCCCCAAGGGGTGGCCCGCCTTGATGGCGGGGAGGCAGGCCAGGCGGGCGAGGAGGTTCTTTAGGCTCCTCCCCTCCCCCCTCAAGGCCTCCCGGAAGACCTCGGGGAGGAGAAGGGGGTAGGGGTGGAGAAAGGCGGGCGCCTTTAGGAGGCGCACCCTATGGGGCCCGAAGGGCTCGTAGGCGAAAAGCCTTTCCGTCCCCCCCGGCAAAAGGAGGGCTTCCTCCGGCGTGAGCTCCACCAGGACGGGATAGGGCAGGGGGCTTAGGCCCTCCTCCAGGCGGCGCAGGAAGTCCTCGTAGAGGATGCGCTCGTGGGCGGCGTGCTGGTCCACCACGTAGAGGGTGTCCCCCCCTTCCGCCAAGAGGTAGCTATCCCGGAACTGGCCCAGGTAGCGGAGCCGGGGAAGCCCCGAGGGCGTGGGGGGGGTAAGGGGGGCAAGGGGCTTGGGCTCCGGAAGGAGCCGGGCCAGGTTCCGCCCCGCCAAGGCCTCCCGGATACCCTCCTCCACAAAGGCCTCCACCTCCCCGCTTAGGGCCACCTCCTCCTTCCTGGCGTCCAGGCGCAGGCGGTACAACCCTGGGGAAAGGCTCAGGTTCAGGACACCCACGGGGTAGTGCCCCTCGGGGAGGAGGTCCTTGTAGGCCCGGCGCACCGCCTTGAGAAGCCCCGGGGGAAAGGCCACGGGACGGCCGTTCACCGCAAGGAAAAGGGCGTCTTCCCGGGTACGGGAAACCTGGGGCCCAGAAAGGAGCCCGGAAAAGGCCATCCCCTCCCCCCGCCGTTCCACCCGGAAAAGCCGCTCCGCCATCACCCGGCCGAAGGCCAGGCGGGCCGCCTCCTTTAGCCCCGCCCCCGGGAAGAGGAGCCTAGCCTCCCCCTCGGCGAAAAAGGCGAGGACGAGGTGGGGGTGGTGGAGGAGGTAACGCTTGAGAAGCCCCTGGACCTCCCGCACCTCCCGCGCCGGGTCCCGCCCCTCCCCGGCGAAGAGGCCCACCACCTCCACCCGGGTACCGGGGGGTGCGGGGACAGGGCGCACCTCCACCGCATCCCCCCGGGCCACCAGAAGCCCACCCCCGAGCTGCCCCTTAGGCCGGGAGCGCAGGCGCAAGGTGGCGGCCTGCCTCAGGGCGTAAAGGGCCTGGCCCCGGAAGCCCAGGGTTTGGATGGCCTTCGGGTCTTGGAGCTTGCTGGTGGTAAAGGGCTCCACGGCGAGGGAAAGCTCTTCCAAGGGGATGCCTTCCCCGTCATCCTCCACCACGAGCCTTTCCAGGCCCCCGCCAAAAAGCTCCACCCGCACCCGCTTGGCCCCTGCGTCCAGGGCGTTTTCCAAGAGCTCCCGCACCGCATCCCTCACGGAAAGGAGCACCTCGCCCCGGGCGAGGAGGCCCTTAAGTTCGGGCGGCAAGGGGCGGATCACCCCTTCATGCTACCCAAGGGCGCCCCCAGGGCCAAGGCCTTGAGCTCGTGGAGGAGCTTAAGGGCCTCGAGGGGGGTGAGGCGGTCGGGGTCCAGGGAAAGAAGCCGCTCCAAGACCTCCTCCCAAGCCCCTTCCCGCCGGGCCGCCATGGCCTGGAGGAGGGCCTTGGCCCGCTCCACCACCCCCTCAGGAAGGCCCGCCATCCGGGCCACCTCCACCCCATAGCTTTTGGAGGCGGGCCCGGGAAGGACCTGGTGGTAGAAGACGAGCCCGCCTTCCTCCTCCTTGGCCGCCACGTGGAGGTTCTTCAGGCGGGGCAGGGAGAGGGCGGTGAGCTCAAAGTAGTGGGTGGCGAAGAGGGCGTAGCACCGCCTTTCGTGCAGGGCCTCCGCCACGGCGGTGGCGATGGCGAGGCCGTCCAGGCTGCTGGTGCCCCGGCCCACCTCGTCCAGGAGGACGAGGCTTTTCCCCGTGGCTTCCTTGAGGATGAGGGCCACCTCCTCCATCTCCACCATGAAGGTGCTCTTCCCCCCCGCCAGGTCGTCGGAGGCCCCGATGCGGGTGAGGATGCGGTCAAAAAGGGGAAGCTCCGCCGCTTCCGCCGGCACGAAGCTCCCTATTTGGGCGAGCAAGGCGATGAGGGCCGTCTGGCGGAGGAAGGTGCTCTTGCCCGCCATGTTGGGCCCCGTGACCAGGACGAGCTCGTGGGCCATCTCCAGGTCGTTGGGCACGAACTCCGTGCGCCTTTCCACCACGGGGTGGCGCCCCGCCCGGATGGAAAGCCTTTCCCCAAAGCGGGGCCTCGTGTAGCCGTGGCGCACCGCCACCTCGGCCAGGGCGGCGAAGACGTCCAGTTCCGCCAAGACCCGGGCCGCCTCCCTTAGGGCCTCCACGTCCCTTTTCGCCCGCTCCCGCACCGCCAGGAAGACCTCCTCCTCCCGCCTTCGGATCAGGGCCTCGAGGCGGTAGAGCTCCCTTTCCCTTTCCTTCATCTCCGGCAGGGTGTAGCGCTGCCGGTCCTTGAGGGTCTGCACCGCCCGGTACTCCTTGGGCACCCGCTCGTAGTAGGGGCGGGTGACCTCGAGGTAGTAGCCGAAGACGGCGTTGTAGCCCACCTTGAGGGTGGGTATACCCGTGCGCTCCCTTTCCCTTTGCTCCAGCTCCAGGAAGTAGGCCACCCCCTGGGCGTGCTCCCGCCTCAGGGCGTCCAGCTCGGGGTCATACCCCTCGCGGATAAGCCCCCCCTCGGAAAGCTTCAGGGGAGGCTCGTCCACCAGGGCCGCCTCGAGCTCTTCTAGCAAGGCGCCCAGGTCGGGAAGAAGCACCTCCTCCCCTAGAAGGGCCTTGACCTCGGGGAGGATCTCCAGGCTCCGCCTGAGGGCGGCCAGGTCTTTAGGGCCAGCCCGGCCGAGCTCCAGGCGGGTGGCGAGCCGCTCCAGGTCCGCCAGGCGGAAAAGGAGCCGCCGCACCCCCTCCCTCAGGGCCCCATCCCCCACGAAGCGCTCCACCCGGTCCAACCGGGCCTCCAAGGGGCCCCGTTCCAGAAGGGGATGGCGGAGCCAGCTCTGCAAGAGCCGCCTGCCCGGGGCGGTCCTCGTCTCGTCCAGGACGCCAAAGAGGGTGTCCTGGCCCCTCAGGGGCTCAAAGACCTCCAAAGCCCGCAAGGTAGCCTCGGGCAGGCGCATGAAGGCCCCGGGGTCGTAGGCGCGGAAGGGCCGCACGCTCAGGGCCCCGCCCTGGGTGGCGCGGGCGTAGGCGAGAAGCGCCCCCTGGGCCCGCCTGAGGGCCAAGGGGCCTTCCCCTTCGGGCTCAAAAGGGGCCTCAGAAAGCATCACGGGGAAGCGTTTTTGGAACTCGGCCACGAAGGCCTCGTTCTCCCGGAGCTCGGGGCTCAAGAGGACCTCCGCAGGGCGGTGGCGGAAAAGCTCGTCGTAAAGGGCGCTTTTGCTCTTAAGCAAAGTGCCCTTGAACTCCCCCGTGGACACGTCCAAAAAGGCAAGCCCCCACCCGTCCCCCGTGGCGATGGCCGCCAGGTAGTTGGCCTCCCGGGGCAAGAGGGTTTCCTGGACCAGGGTGCCGGGGGTGAGGAGCTGGGTCACCTCCCGCCGCACCAGCCCCTCCGCCTCCTCCGCCGGCTCCACCTGGTCGGCCACCGCCAGGCGGAAGCCCATCTTTAGGAGGCGTTCGGCGTAGGCGTCAAAAGCCCGGATGGGGATGCCCGCCATGGGAGTGGTGAAGTCCTTGCTGGTCTTGTGGGTGAGGACAAGGCCCAGGGCGCGGGCGAGCCTCTCCGCATCCTCGCCGAAGCACTCGTAGAAGTCCCCCACCTGGAAGAGGAGGAGGTAGTCCGGGTAGCGGTCCCGAAGCTCCACGTACTGCTGGAGGAGGGGCGGCAAGGGACCAGGGCCTTCGCCCTTGAGCATGTGCACTATGTTAACCCTGCCGATACCCCCCAGGGAATTGGGAAATGTTTCCTCAGCTTTGGGTCATCTTCCCGGACTCATGCTTACTTGACAGGGGTAGGGTGTGCTCGCTAGAGTGGGGTTATCCGGCACATGGGGGCAAAAGTCCCCCCAGCTTTTGGGAGGCCACCCTATGGAAAAGGTCAACCGCAGGACCACCCTAAAGCTCATGGGCCTGGGGGCCGCCCTGTTGGCGGCGGGGCGGGGTTTTGCCCAGCAAACCCCCACGGCGGACCAACTGGTAAAGGGCAAAGACGCCAGGATCCTCGTGCTCTCCCAAAGGCCCATCGTCCTGGAAACGCCCTTTGCCCTCCTGGCCAGCCAACCCGAGCGCACCCCTAAGGAACTCCTCTACGTCCGCAACAACG
The DNA here is from genome assembly GCF_021462505.1 of Thermus brockianus. Lineage (GTDB taxonomy): Bacteria > Deinococcota > Deinococci > Deinococcales > Thermaceae > Thermus > Thermus hydrothermalis. Next base: position 34,648 of record NZ_JAKEDV010000002.1, on the reverse strand, counting down.
TGGACCTGCCGGGCTACAACACCGTGGAGGGGGCGAGCCTCGAGGGCTGGACCCTCGAGGTGGGGGGCCTCGTGGACAAGCCCTTCACCGTGGAGGCCAAGGAGCTCCTTAGCCTCCCCCAGCACGAGGTGACCATGGTCCTCCAGTGCTCGGGCAACGGGCGCTCCCTCTACCAACCCCGCCCCTCGGGCAACCCTTGGGGCCGCGGCGGGGTAGGGAACGTCACCTTCCGGGGGGTAAGGCTTAAGGACCTCCTGGCCGCCAAGGGGGCGAAGCCCACGGAAAAAGCCCTTTTCATCACCGCCCACGCCAGCCGCCAGGGCAACGCCGCCGAGTTCGTGCGGAGCGTCCCCATCCACGCCCTGGAGGAGGCCCTCCTCGCTCTCTCCATGAACGGGGAACCCCTCGCCGCCGTCCACGGGGGCCCGGTGCGCCTGGTCTTCCCCGGCTACTTCGGGGTGAACAACGTGAAGTGGGTCGCCAAGGTGGAGTTCACCGAGGCGGAGAACACCACCGCCGAGCAGATGCCCCGCTACCGGGTGCCCACCATCCCCAACACCCACCTTCCCTTCCTCCCCCAAGAACCCGGAAGCCGCTACCCCTATAGCTTCACCAACTCCCGCCCCAACTGGCTGGTGAACGTGAATAGCTTCATCTTTGCCCCCCTGGAGGGCCAGACGGTGGAAGGGCCCTACGTGCGGGTGGAGGGGGTGGCCTTCAACGACGGCATCGTGCCCATCGTGAGCGTGGAGGTTTCCACCAACGGCGGGCGCACCTGGCACCAGGCCACCCTGGAGCGCACGGGGAGAAGCTACGGCTGGGTGCGCTGGCGGGCCACCCTCTACCTCCGCCCTGGGGAACACGAGGTCATGGCCCGGGCCTGGGACGCCGCCGGGCGCAGCCAGCCCCTGGACGGCAACCTCGCTTGGAACGAGCGGGGCTACGAGTACAACGGGGTGATGCGGGTTAGGTTCACCGTGGCCTAAGGCATTTGCCCCGGGCGCTGCCCGGGGCGTTTTGTGGCCCCGAACCTACCCCACTGGGGTAAGGAGGAGATGCTTGAAGGCGATGCGCACGCTTTGGCTATCCTTTTTAGCCACCGGCCTCGGCCTCCTGGGATACCTGGCCTTGGGCCAACCCACCCTCCCCGAAGGGCCGGGCAAAGACCTGGTCCTCGCCAAGTGCCAGACCTGCCACGACATCGGCCTAGTGGCCCGAGAGCGCCTTTCCCGGGAACGCTGGGACGCTGTCCTGGACGAGATGGCACTCCAGGGCCTAAAGGTTACCCCAGAGGAGCNCCCCCTCCCTGGGCCCCCCCCCCCCCCCCCCGCCCCCGGCAGCCGCGGCCCCCGCCGCCAAGACGGGCGCCCAGGTCTACGCCAACTGCCAGGGCTGCCACGGGCCGCAAGGGGAGGGCAACCCACCCCTCTTCCCTCCTTTGCGGGGGCACGCGGCCAAGCTCCTGGGGACCGAGGGCGGGCGGAACTACCTCCTCCTAGTGGTGCTCTACGGCCTCCAGGGGGAGATCCAGGTGGAGGGACAGACCTACAACCAGGTGATGCCCGGCTTCGCCTGGCTAACCGACGAGGACCTGGCCCTGGTGCTGAACCACCTCCTCACCTTCGGCGCCCCCCAAGGCTTCCGGCCCTACACCCCCGAAGAGGTGAAGGCGGCGCGGGCCAAGCCCCTAACCCCCGAGGAGGTCCACGCCCTGCGCCAGGGGCTCAGGCTCCCATGACGGGGAAGGTCGTCTCCCTCCACCTCGGGACCACCCCTGGGTTGCCCAAACCCCGGGTAGAAGTCCTAGAGCTCCTCCCAGGCTTTGGGGCCAAGGGGGACCGGCACGCCGGCAAGGACCCTGACCGGGCGGTCCTGGTGGCGGGGCTTGCCGCCTACGAGAAGGCGCAAAGGGCCGGGATAGACCTCCCCTACGGGGCCCTAGGGGAAAACCTCCTCCTGGACCTGGACCCCCACGGCCTCCCCTTGGGGGCCCGGCTATGGGTGGGGGAAGCGCTTTTGGAGTTTTCCCAGGTTTGCACCGTGTGCGCAAGCCTCTCCCAGTTTGACCTGCGCCTGCCCAAGCTCCTTTACGGGGGGCGGGGGCTTTACGCCCGGGTCCTGGAGGGCGGGGTGGTGCGGGTAGGGGACCCCGTGCGGGTCCTCACCCTCACCCGGTGAAGAGCCCCCGGGGGGTTCCCCACGCCTAGACCCCCACCCGTTCCGGCACCTCGTAGGCCCAGTAGGCGGGGCGCTCCCCTTTGGGCTCGTTGAGGACCTCAATCCGGCCCTCGAGGCCCGCCTCCACCACCTTAAGCTCCTTCAGGTAGTCCATGAAGCTCTCGGCGTCGCTGAAGCCCGTGTCCACCCGGTAGCCCTGGGCCTCCTTGAGCACGGTGAAGCCGTCCCCGCCGGCGGCGATGAAGTTGTTGACCACCACCCGGTAGGTGGCCTCGAGGTCCAAGGGCACATAGCCCTTTTCCGTCTTTACCTCCACCCTCACCACCCGGTCCCCCGCGGGCCGGGAGAGGTCAAAGGCGTAGCGCAGGCCCGAAACCTGGAGGAACCGCCCCGCCTGGGCCTCCCACTGGGAAACCCCGTTTTCCAGGGCCGCCTTGATCTCCCTCCCCTTCAGGTCCATCACCACCAGGGTGTTGCCAAAGGGCAGAACCTCGTAGACCTTGCCCACGGTGATGGGGCCCTTGGGGATGGAGGCCCGGATGCCCCCGCCGTTTTGCAGGGCGATCTGCACCCCGGCGTTTTTGGTCTTCCAGACCATGCCGTCGGCGATCAGGTTGCCCAGGTTGCTCTCCCGCCGGCGCACGATGGCCCTCTCCCCCACCAGGTCCACCTTGGCCTCGGCGATGACCTGGCCCATGAGGGCCATGACCGGTTGGGCGTAGGCCAGAAGGGCCTCCTTGGCGAAGAAGTCCTCCGGGGACACCTCGGGGGTCATGAGGAAGGGCTCGCCCTTGTAGGCCACGAGCTCCCCCTTGGCGTCAAAGCTCACCTCCAAAACCCCCACCACTTTCCCCCACTCCCAGGCCTGCACCACCAGGACGTCCTTCCCCTCGGGGTTCTTGACCACCGTGGGGTAGGGCCCGGCGGGGGCAAGCTCCTTGTGGGGGAAGCTTCCCAAAAGGGTGTGGGAGTGGCCGCCCACGATGACCTGCGCCCCCACAAGCCTCCGGGCAAGCTTTAGGTCCTCCCCATAGCCCAGGTGGGAGAGGACAAGGATCTTGTTCACCCCCCGGCTTAGGAGCTCGTAAACCGCCTTCTGGGCGCTCTCATAGGGGTCTAAAAAGGCCACGGTGGGGCCAGGGTTGGCGATCTCCTTGGTGTCCGGGGTGGTGAGGCCCACCACCCCCACCTTCTCCCCACCCACGCTCAGGACAGCGTAGGGAGCCACAAGGCCCTTAAGCCGAGGTTCTTGACTCACGTCCACGTTGGCGGAAACCACCTTGAACCTCGCCCCCTTCAAGAACTCCGCCAAGGGCCCAGGCCCCAGGTCAAACTCGTGGTTCCCCAGGGCCATGACCCGATAGAGCATCCGGTGCATGAAGTAGCGGTCCGCCAAACCCCGGTACTGGTTGAAGTAAAGGGTTCCCTGGAAAACATCCCCCGCGTCCAAAAAGAGAAGGTTCTTGCGGCTCGCCCGCAGGCGGTCAAAGAAGGCCACCCGCTGGGCCACCCCGCCCACGCGCACCCTGTTCCCGGAAAGGGTAAGCTCCATGGGCTCCAGGTGGGCGTGGGTATCGTTGGTGTGGACCAGGGTTAAGGTAAACGCCCCTTGCGCCCGCCCAAGACCCAGGCCCGCAAGCCCCAAAGCCGCGCCCGCCCGCAATACGTCCCGCCGCTTCATCCCCTGCGCCATAGGTACCTCCATCCCCCAGTCTAGCCGAGGACCCTTCAGGGGTTGGTCAACGCGGGCATTCCAAAACGCGCATGACAGGATAAGGGTTGACATTCTGCACATTTATGCCGTACACTTTGCACAATCCGCCGGGATGTATCACCGAAAACCCGGCCTCGGCGGACAAGGAGGAAGGAAAATGGCGTACACCAAGGCGGAAATCCTTAAGACGCTCAAGTCCGAGGGCGTAAAGTTCCTGCGCCTCCAGATCACCGACATCCTGGGCATGGTGAAGAACGTGGAGGTGCCAGAATCCCAGTTTGAGAAGGCCCTGGACGGGGAGATCATGTTTGACGGCTCCTCCATTGAGGGCTTCACCCGCATTGAGGAGTCGGACATGCTCCTGAGGCCCGACTACAACACCTTCGTCATCCTCCCCGACCTGGTGGAAGACCCCGCCCGGGGCAAGGTGGCCCGGCTCATCTGCGACGTGTACTACCCCGATGGCCGCCCCTTTGAAGGGGACCCCCGGTACGTGCTCAAGCGGCAGATTGAAAGGCTAAAGAAGCTGGGGTTTGACAACATGTACGCTGGCCCCGAGCCCGAGTTCTTCCTCTTCCTCCGCACCCCCGAGGGCCTTCCCACCACGGAAACCCACGACAAGGCGGGCTACTTTGACCTCGCCCCCATTGACAAGGGGGAGGAGGCCCGGCGGGACATGGTGAACGCCCTGGTGGCCATGGGCTTTGAGATTGAGGCCTCCCACCACGAGGTGGCCCCTGGCCAGCACGAGATTGACTTCAAGTACGCCGACGCCCTCACCACCGCCGACAACATCGCTACCTTCAAATGGGTGGTGAAGCGGGTGGCCCTCAACCACGGCCTCCACGCCACCTTCCTCCCCAAGCCCATCCGAGGCATCAACGGGAGCGGGATGCACACCCACCTCTCCCTCTTCAAGAACGGGGAGAACGCCTTCTACGACCCCCAGGCGGAGTACCAGCTCTCCAAGACTGCCCTCCACTTCATCGCCGGCCTCCTGGAGCACGCCGAGGGCATGGTGGCCATCACGAACCCCCTGGTGAACTCCTACAAGCGCCTCACCCCTGGGTACGAGGCCCCCACCAACATCGCCTGGTCCGCCTCCAACCGCTCCGCCATGATCCGCATTCCCGCCCGCCGGGGCGTGGGTACCCGGGCGGAGCTTAGGATGCCCGACCCCTCCGCTAACCCCTACCTGGCCCTGGCGGTCATGGCCGCCGCCGCCATGGACGGGATTGAGCGCAAGCTCCTACCGCCCCCGCCCATCCAGCGCAACATCTACCAGATGAGCGTGCGCGAGCGGCGGAAGCACAAGATCCGCGAGCTCCCGGGCACCTTGCGGGAGGCCCTGGAGGCCCTGAAGAAGGACCCCGTCATCCGCGAGGCCCTGGGGGAACACGTGTACACCCACTTCCTCCAGGCCAAGCAGATGGAGTGGGACGACTACCGGGTCACCGTCCACCAGTGGGAGCTGGACCAGTACCTGGCCACCTATTAGGCCAAGGGGCCATCCTAAACCTGGGCTTTACCTTCCCCACCCGGTACCGGGTGGGGGTTCCCTTATACCTGACCCGTTGGTCAGGCATAAACTTTCCCTGGGGGCATTGACAAAGCCCGCTACCCCCCCCGTAGAATAGGGCCGCAACGCGAACGCGTGCCTTTTGAGGAGGTGCATATGAGGAAAATCGGGCTTCTGGTAGCAGGTGTAGCCGCCTTGGGCATGGCCCTGGGCCAGGCCAACGTCATCAAGATCGCCACCCAGTCCCCCCTCTCCGGCCCCCAGGCCGCTTTGGGGGAACAGATCAAGCTGGGGGCGGAGCTTGCCGTGGAGGAAGCCAAGGCCAAGTTCAAGGCCCTGGGCTTTGACCTGGTCCTCGTGCCCTACGATGACCAGGCCAACCCCGACGTGGGCGTGGCCAACGCCAACCGCATCATCAACGACCCCGACATCTTGGGCGTGGTGGGCCACCTGAACTCCGGCGTGGCCATCCCCTCCAGCGAGGTCTACGCCCGGGTGAACCTGGTCATGGTCTCCCCGGCCAACACCAACCCCCGGGTCACGGACCGGCGCCTGCCCAACGTGAACCGCATCTGCGGGCGCGACGACGTGCAAGGGCCGGTGGGGGCGGAGTACGCCTTCAACAACCTCAAGGTGAAGAACGTCTTCATCATCCACGACAAGACCGCCTACGGCCAGGGCCTGGCGGAGGAGTTCAGGAAGCGGCTTGAAGCCCTGGGCGGCAGGACGGTGGCCTTCGTGGGCACCGAGGAGACCTCCAACTTCGTGCCCATCATCAACCAGATCCGCGGCGCCCGTCCGGTGCCCGAACTCATCTACTTCGGCGGCATCTACAGCCAGATCGGTCCTTTCGTGAAGCAGCTCCGGGAACGCGGCCTCAAGACCCGGCTCATGGGCGGTGACGGTCTGGATTCCAGCGAGTTCGTGCGCCTGGCGGGGGCCCAGAACGCCGCCGGCACCTTCTACACCACCGTGGCCGGCCCCGTTTCCGCCTTCCCCAAGGCCAGGGCCGTGGCCCAACGCTTCAAGCAGAAGTACGGCAAGGACATGGAGGGCTTCGGCATCTACGCCTACGACTCCGCCAACGTGATCCTGGCTGCCCTGGAGGCCGCCATCAAGGCCAACGGGGGCAAGAAGCCCACCCGGGAGCAGGTGAGCCAGGAGGTGCGCAAGGTCAAGCTGGAGGGCCTCACCGGCACCATTGAGTTTGACGACAAGGGCGACAACAAGAAGGCCAAGTACTTCGTGATGCAGGTGGCTTCTACGGGCAACTGGGCCGACAACAAGCTGATCCGCGTCATCGAGATGGCGGCCCCGGGCTCCAGGTAAACTAAGGCAACACCCGAAAGGGGGTGGCCTGAGGGCCACCCCCTTGGCCCGGAGAAAGGAGGCGTTTTGCTGGAACAGATCCTGGCCCTACTGCCCCAGGTGATCTTTGACGGCTTGATCCTGGGCTTCGTCTACGCCATGGTGGCCTTGGGCTACACCATGGTATACGGCGTCTTGGAGCTCATCAACTTCGCCCACTCGGAGATCTTCATGATCGGGGCGGTGGTGGGGGTGGAGGTCTTCCGCTACCTCGCTCCCCACGTGGAAAACGGCTTTATTCTCCTCCTCATCGCCCTGATACTAGGGGGCATGGTGGCAGGAGCCACCGCCATCCTGGTGGAGCGCTTCGCCTACCGCCCCTTGCGCAAACGGGGGACCACCAACCGCCTCGTGCCCCTCATCACCGCCATCGGGGTGTCCTTCATCCTCCAGGACCTGGTGCGCCTCATTGAGGGGCTTTGGCACAACGAGTTCTTCCTCAGGATGCGCACGGTAGAGGACCTCGAGGGCAGCGTGGAGCTCTTCGGGGGAGCCATCTTCGCCCAAACCAAGTCCTTCATCCTCATGGGCGTTTCCATCCTGATGCTCCTCGGCCTCACCTACCTGGTGAACCGCACCAAGCTGGGGGTGGCCATCCGCGCCGTGGCCCAGGACCTCTCCACCGCAAGCCTCATGGGGATTGACCCCGACCGCATCATCTCCCGCACCTTCCTCATCGGCGGTTCCTTGGGCGGGGTGGCGGGGGTACTCTTTGCCCTCCAGTACACCACCATCACCCCCTACGTGGGCTTCTTGCCCGGCCTCAAGGCCTTCACCGCCGCCGTCCTCGGCGGTATTGGCAACATTCCCGGGGCCATGCTGGGGGGGCTTGTCTTGGGGCAGCTGGAAAACTTCTTCGGCACCTACCTCCCCATCCTGACCAACGGCAACTTCGGCACGGAGTACAAGGACGTGGTGGCCTTCCTCATCCTCATCCTCATCCTGCTCCTGAGGCCGCAAGGGCTTCTTGGGCAGGTGGTTAAGGAGAAGGTATGAGCGCCGTAGCGCTTCTCCTCACCCTGGCCTTCCTGGGCCTCGCCTACCTCGCCCCTGGGGCCCTCACCAACCTCTTTGGCCTAGTGGCCCTGGGCGCCACCGCTTTTCTCAGGCTTCCCCCCCAAACGCGCACCCTAAACCTGGCCCTCCTCACCCTGGCCTTCACCTTGGGCCTGGTGCGCTCCGGAAACACGCTAGGCCTCATCGGCCTCGTGGGCATTCTGGTGGCCCTCACCACCCTACCCCGGATTCCCACCTGGATCCGAGGGCTTTTGGGCCTGGCCATCCTTCTCCTCTCCGTGCCCATGGCCGGCTTCGCCAACACCTTTATCTTTGAGCTGGGCATCCAGATCGGCATCTACGCCGCCATGGCCCTGGGGCTCAACGTGGTGGTGGGGATGGCGGGGCTTTTGGACCTGGGCTACGCCGCCTTCTTCGCCGTGGGGGCCTACACCTGGGCCATCTTCGGCTCCGAGCAGGCGAAAAACTTCCTGGCGGGGAACTTCCCCTTGCCCGGGGAGTACATGTACCTCTTCATGCTCATCGCCGTGGCCACCACCGCCCTAACGGGGCTCCTCATCGGCCTCCCCGCCCTAAGGCTTCGGGGGGACTACCTGGCCATCGTCACCCTGGGCCTGGGGGAGGTGGTGCGCATCCTGGCCAACAACCTGGACCACCCCATCAACTTCACCAACGGCCCCCAGGGCATCACCCCCATCCAGCGCCCCCCCATTGACTGGTTCCGGCAACTCATGGGCACCTTGGGGGTGAGGCTGGACCAGACCACGGACTACCAGCTCTTCTTTTACCTCCTGGTCCTCCTCATGATCGGGCTCGTGGTCCTGGTCAACCTCAACCTGGCCAACTCCCGCTTCGGCCGGGCCTGGGTGGCCATCCGCGAGGACGAGATCGCCGCCCGTTCCATGGGCATCCCCCTCCTGCCCACCAAGCTCCTCGCCTTCATGACCGGGGCCGCCTTCTCCGGGGTCATGGGGGTCATCTTCGCCGCCCAGCGCACCTTCGTTTCCCCGGAATCCTTTACCCTCCTGGCCTCCATCACCATCCTGGGCATGGTGATCCTGGGGGGCATGGGCTCCATCCCTGGGGCCATCCTGGGGGCAGCGGCCCTCACCATCCTCAACCTGGACATCCTCAAGACCTTCAGCGAGTTCGTGCGCACTAGCCTGCCCCAGATCCCAAGCCAAGTGGACCCCGCCAAGTACGAACGGCTGGTCTTCGGCCTTATCCTGGTCCTGATGATGATCTTCCGCCCCGAGGGTCTCATCCCCGAGAAACGCCACAAGGCGGAGATGGAGGAGGCATGAAGGCGCTAGAGGTGCACCACGCCACCAAGCGCTTTGGCGGCCTGGTGGCGGTGAACGACGTGAGCCTTAGCGTGAACCAAGGGGAGATCTTCTCCGTGATCGGCCCCAACGGGGCGGGAAAGACCACCTTCTTCAACCTCCTCACCGGCATCTACGCCCCCGACGAGGGGAAGATCCTCCTCTTCGGCAAGGACGTGACCGGGCTCTCCCCAGACCGCATCGCCAAGGAGGGTGTGGGGCGCACCTTCCAAAACATCCGCCTCTTCGGGGCCATGACCGTTTTGGAGAACATCCTGGTGGGGATGCACGTGCACATCCACGTCCCCTACTTCCACGCCGTCTTCCGCACCCCCCTGGCCCGGCGGGAGGAGAAGCGGGCGGAGGAGGAGGCCAAGCGGCTTCTAGCGTACGTGGGCCTCCTCCACCGCAAGGACGAGCTGGCCAAAAACCTCCCCTATGGCGAGCAAAGGAAGCTGGAGATCGCCCGGGCCCTGGCCCTGAAGCCCAGGCTCCTCCTCCTGGACGAGCCCGCCGCCGGCATGAACCCCAAGGAAACGGAAGAGCTCCAGGCTTTCATCCAGAAACTGCGGGAGGAACTGGGCATCACCATCGTCCTCATTGAGCACGATATGCGCCTCGTGATGCGCATCTCGGACCGCATCGCCGTCTTGGAGTACGGTTCCAAGATCGCCGAGGGGACGCCGGAGGAGGTGCGGCAGAACCCCCGGGTCATTGAGGCCTACCTGGGCAAGGGGGCGGCGGGAGGTGCGGCATGAGCCTTCTGGAACTTAAGGGGGTCCACACCTACTACGGCCACATCCACGCCCTAAAGGGGGTTTCCCTAAGGGTGGAGGAGGGGGAGATCGTGACCCTCATCGGCTCCAACGGGGCGGGCAAGAGCACCACCCTAAGGACCATCAGCGGCCTCGTGCGGCCCAGGCAAGGGGAGGTCCTCTTTCAGGGAAAGCCCATCCACCGCCTCCCCGCCCACCAGATCGTGGCCCTGGGGATAGGGCACGTACCCGAGGGGCGGAGGATCTTTCCTAGGCTCACCGTGGAGGAGAACCTGGAAATCGGGGCCTTTTTGGAAAAGGACCGCAAGGTGGTCCAGGAGCGCAAGGAGCAGGTCTTCGCCCTTTTCCCTAGGCTTTACGAGCGGAGGCACCAAAAGGGGGGAACGCTCTCAGGGGGCGAGCAGCAGATGCTGGCCATTGGGCGGGCCCTGATGCAAAACCCCCGGATCCTCCTCATGGACGAGCCCTCCATGGGCCTGGCCCCGGTGCTGGTGGACTTCATCTTTGAAACCATCCAGAAGCTGAACCAAGAGGGGAAGACCATCCTCTTGGTGGAGCAAAACGCCCGGCTCGCCCTGCAGATCGCCCACCGGGGCTATGTCCTGGCCACGGGGGAGATAACCCTTTCGGGGCCCGCTAAAGCGCTTGCGGAAAACCCCGAAGTGCAAAAGGCCTACCTGGGTGAGGGCTAGGAGGCCATACCCGGGCTTGCGCCCCCAAAAGGGGGCGCTTATACTTTGCTTGAAGCTTGCGGTTCGCACAGGAAGGGAGGATCTATGAGAAAGGCACTGGTGGTTTTCGGCCTAATCGCCCTCAACGCCTGGGCCCAGCGCCTCATCGTGGCCCAGGGCACCGATCCCATCACCCTAGATGCGCCCTTGGCCCAGGACTCCCCCTCGGCCACGGTGGTGACCCACATCAGCGAAACCCTCTTTGAACTCACCCCAGAGGGGCGGATCGTGCCCCACTTAGCGGAGGGTTACAACTTCGCCGACGGCGGCAAGACCCTCACCATCCGGCTTCGTCGGGGCATCGTCTTCCACGACGGCACCCCCTTCAACGCCGAAGCGGTGAAGTTCAACCTGGAGCGCTTCGTATCCCGAGAGTTGGCGAGCCCCTTTGCCTTCCTCCTTTCCGAGCTGGACCGGGTGGAGGTGGTGGACCCCTACACGGTGCGCCTCCGCCTCAAAAACCCCTTCGCCCCTATTCTCGCCCATCTCACCCATAGCTCCACCGCCATCCAAAGCCCCACGGCCATCCAACGCCTAGGGGCCCAGTACCGGGACAACCCCGTAGGCACCGGCCCCTACCGTTTCCAGGCGTGGCAAAAGGGGCAGTACGTAGACCTGGTGCGCAACGAGAACTACTGGGGGGAGAAACCCCCTATTCCCCAGGTGCGCTTTATACCAGTACCCGAAGGGACGACCCGTGTGGCCCTCGTGGAAACGGGCCAGGCCCACGTGGCGGTGCGGATTCCTCCCCAAGACATCCCGCGGCTCCAAACCAATCCCGCGGTGGAAGTGGTGCGCACGCCTAGCCTCCGCACCATCTACATCTACTTCAACACGCAGCGGGCTCCCTTTAACGATGTGCGCGTGCGCCAGGCCCTGAACCACGCGGTGAACAAGGAGGAGATCCTTCAGTTCGTCCTAGGGGGCATCGGCCGCATCTCCGACGCTCCCATCGCCCCGGGAATCTTTGGCTATGCCCCCGTGGGGCGGTACGAGTACAACCCGCAAAGGGCCCAAGAACTCTTGCGCCAGGCTGGGGTGAGCACACCCCTTAGGATCACCCTCCACTGCCCCACGGGCCGCTACTTCCAGGACATCCAGGTGTGCGAGGCCATCCAGGGCCAGCTCCGCCGGGTAGGTGTGGAGGCCACCATCCAGACCCTGGAGTGGGGTGCCTACCTCCAGGAAACCCAGCGGCCCTTACGGGAAAACCGCATCCAGATGGCCATGCTAGGCTGGGGCACGGTGACGGGGGATGCGGACTACGGCCTCTATCCCCTCTTCCACTCCAGCCAGTGGGCCCCAGGCTTTAACCGCGCCTTCTACAAGAACGCTGAGGTGGACAAGCTCCTGGCCCAGGCCCGGATCTCCACCCTGCCCCAGGGCCGGCAGCAGCTCTACCGCGAGGCCATGAACCGTATCTGGCGGGATGCGCCATGGCTCTTCCTCCACTCGGAGGTTCAGGTTACCGCCATCCGCAAGGAGGTTCAGGGCTTCATCGTCCATCCCACGGAGCGGTACCTGGCCTACAAGGCCCGGTTCCGCTAGTCCGTCTTTAGGCCCATGGCCCCGTGGGACAAGCCCACGGGGCCAATCCTGGAAGAAACATGCTTTCCTACACCCTTCGCCGTCTCCTCGTGGCCATCCCCACCCTCTTTGGCGTGGTCCTCCTGGTCTTCCTCATGGTGCGCCTAGCCCCGGGAGACCCGGCCGTGCTCCTAGCCGGGGAGTTCGCTACGCCCGAGACCCTCGAGGCCATCCGAACCCGGTACGGCCTGGACCGCCCTTTGGTGGAACAGTTCGCCCTCTACCTCGGCGCCCTACTTCGGGGAGACCTTGGTGAATCGGCCCGAAGCCGCCGCCCGGTGCTGGAAGAGCTCAAGACCTACTTTCCCAACACGGTGGAGCTCGCCAGCGCCGCCATCCTGGTGGCCCTCCTCACCGGCATCCCTTTAGGCATCCTCGCCGCCCTACGCCCCGGAAGCGGCCTGGACCTCCTCGTCATGGTTCTCGCCCTCCTGGGCGTCTCCATGCCGGTCTTCTGGTTCGGTCTCCTCGCCATCCTCATCTTCAGCGTGGAGCTGGGTTGGTTCCCCGTGGCGGGGAAGGGCACCCTAGCCCACCTGGTCCTGCCCGCCGTCACCCTAGGAGTAAACGCTACTGCCCTCCTCGCCCGCATGACACGGGGGACCCTCCTCGAGGTCCTCTCCCAGGACTACATCCGCACCGCCCGGGCCAAGGGCCTTGCGGAACGGGTGGTGATCTTCAAGCACGCCCTGAGAAATGCCCTCATCCCCGTGGTCACCGTGGCGGGCCTGGAGTTTGGCTCTCTCCTTGCAGGCGCGGTCATCACCGAAACCATCTTCGCCTGGCCGGGGCTTGGGCAACTCCTCGTGGGCTCCATCCTGGCCCGGGACTACCCTGTGGTCCAGGGGGCCGTGCTCCTAGTGGCGGTAACCTTCATCCTGGTCAACCTCTTGGTGGACCTGGCCTACGCTTGGATTGACCCACGGGTGCGCTATGACTAGGCCTTGGCGCCGCTTCCTGAAAAACCGGCTGGCACAAGCGGGCATGCTCCTGCTCGCCCTCTACCTGTTGGCAGGGCTCTTCGCCCCCTTCCTCGCCCCCTACTCCCCTTACGCCCAGGACCTCCGGAGCACCTACATTCCCCCCCTGGCGGGGCTAAGCCTCCGCGGGCCCCAAGGGGAGTTAGGCCTTTACGTAAGCCCCGTCTTCCGCCATCCCCTGGAGGGGGTGCAGATCAGGTGGGAGGAACGGTACCCCGTTCGCTTCCTGGTCCGGGGCGAAGAATGGCACTGGCTTGGCCTTAAGGGCAACCTCCACCTCTTCGGGGTAGACGGCCCCGCCCGGCTCTACCTCCTGGGCACGGACGAACAGGGACGCGACCTCCTCTCCCGCCTCCTCTACGGCATCCCCATCTCCCTCACCATCGGGCTCGTGGCCGTGGGGATCGGTCTCTTCCTCGGCGCCCCCATAGGGGCGCTTTCCGCCTACTTTGGGGGAAGGCTTGACCTTCTGGTGCAGCGGGGAGTGGACGTGATGCTCGCCTTTCCCGGCATCCTCCTTGCCATCGTCCTGGTGGCCATCCTCGGGCCTGGCCTTACCAACGCCATGATCGCCGTGGGCATCGCCGCTGTCCCTATTTACGCCCGGCTCGTGCGGGGCGTGGTCCTCTCCCTAAAGGCCCTAGACTACGTGGAAGCGGCCCGGGCCCTGGGCGCTTCCCACACCCGCATCCTCCTCAGACATCTCATGCCCAATGCCCTCGGGCCCATCCTGATCCAGAGCAGCCTGCAAATGGCCATCGCCATCCTATTCGCCGCAGGATTGGGCTTTTTGGGCCTCGGAGCCCGTCCTCCCGAGCCCGAGTGGGGGCTCATGCTGGCCAGGGGAAGGGAGTACCTGGCCGTGGCGCCCCACGTGGCCACTTTCCCCGGCCTCGCCATCATGGGACTGGTCCTGGCCTTCAACCTCCTGGGCGATGGCCTAAGGGACGCCCTGGACCCCAGGAGCCGGTAAAGAAAGCCTTAAAGGCGCGGAATTTCCTCCCGGGTATCATGGGGGCATGAGGAAAAGCCTCTTCCTCCTCGTCCTGCCCCTCCTCGCCGCCTGCGAGGTGCTTCAAGGCTCGGGCTACCGGGTGGCCGAGGCCCAGCTCCTTTTCCCCGAAGCCACGGAGCGCTGGACCTACTTCTACGGGGAGCCCCGGGAGGTGCGCCTCTCGGAAAAGACCTTGCGCCTGGAAAAAGCCAGCCGGGAAAGCCTCTGGGCGGTGCCGGGGGCGCTTTGGGTGGACGGCAACCCCCTCCTGCGGGAGGTGGGCCCGGCCCTGAGGCCGCCTGCGGAAGCCGTGCGGGGTATAGAGGGAAGCCTTGTGGAGGTGCGGGCCCAAACCGCCCTCCGGGCCACCTGGCTCTACGACGGGGTGGGCTGGGTACGCCTCACGGGAAGCCTGAAGGAAGGAGAAAGGCGAAGCCTGGTCCAGCCCGCAACCTACCTCACCCCTAACCTGTACGCCTTCACGGGGGCGGAAACCCAGGTCCTCCTACGGGAGGTGCTTGCCCGCAGGGGCGTGCGGCAAGTGGTGCTCTTTGAGCTTCAAGAGCCCGTCCTTAGGCCCCTCAGCCTGGACCCGCCCCCCGACAGCTACCGGGTGGGGGCGCTTTTGGTCCAGTACGGGCTTAGGCTGGAGGCGGTGAGCCCTCCTGCCCCCCTTTACCGCATCCTGAACCGGGGCACCCAGGCCGCCTACCAGGAAACGGAGGCCAAGGCCTTCCTCGCCAACGACCCCGCCCGCTTCGCCGAGGTCTGGAACCTGGTGGTGGCCAACCGCATCCCCCGTCCCCCCGCCCCCAGCGTGGACTTCCGCACCCGGAGCGTGGCCGCCTTCTTCTGGGGCCTGAAGCCCACGGGGGGGTATGGCCTCGAGGTGGCCGGGGTCACCTACGCCGGGGATGCCGCCCGGGTGGTCCTAAACCTCATCGCCCCGAAGCCGGGAACCATCGTCACCCAGGCCCTCACCAGCCCTTACGTCCTCCTAGAGCTCCAGCGGGTGCGCCGGGTGGTCTTTGCCGACCCCTCGGGCTGGGTCTTGGCGGAGGCTAGGGAGTAAGCCGCCGCCTAAGGGCCCCCACCAGGTACAAGGAGCCCGTGCAGAGGAGGGGCAGGCCGTCCCCCTTGGCCGCCTCCACCCCGTGCCAAAGCGCCTCCCAAGGGTCCTCAAAGAAGGGCGCCCCCAGCTCCGGCCCCAAGGCCCCCTCCCCCGCCCGGGCGTAGCGCACGGTGCGCGCCTTGGGGAGGAGGTGGGCCAGCATCCCCCCCACGTCCTTGCGGGGGAAGGCGCCGAAGAGGAGGTGGTAGGCGGAAAACTCCCTGGCCAAGGCCTCCGCCGCTGGGGGGTTGTGGGCCCCGTCCAGGTAGACCTCCACCCCCTCCAGGAGGAACCGCTCTAGCCGCCCCGGGTTCCTGGCCTCCCTTAGCCCCCGGGCGATGGCCTCCTCGGGGAAGCCGAGAAGCCTTAGCGCGGCGGCGGCAAGCCGGGCGTTAGCCTCCTGGAAGGCCCCCCTTAGGGCGGGGGGTGCGGGGAGGGCGAAGAGGGGGTCCTGGGGGTCCAGGGCGTAAAGGGGTGCCCCCTTGGCCCTCGCCACCTCCCGGACCACCGCTAGGCCTACCCCCTGGGCCCCCGTGACCACGGGCACCCCTTCCCGGAAGGCCCCCGCCTTCTCCCGGGCCACCGCCTCGAGGCTCCCCCCCAAAGCCTCCAGGTGGTCCTCCCCCACCTGGGTGAGCACGGTGAGGGCCACCCGGGGGAGGGCGTTGGTGGCGTCCTTCTCCCCCCCTACCCCCGCCTCCACCGCCGCCAGGACCACCCCCCTTTCCCGGAAATGGTGGAAGGCCAGGGCGGTGGCCAGGTCAAAAAAGCCCGGGGGCTCGGGCCAAACCTCCGCCCTGGCCCAGGCCACGAAGCGCACCACCTCCGCCTCGGGGATGAGGCCCAGGTGGGTGCGGATCCTCTCCCGGAAGTCCCACAGGTGGGGGCTGGTGTAGGCCCCAAAGGCCAGGCCCTGGGCGCGGAAGGCGGCCTCGAGGTAGGCCACCACGCTCCCCTTGCCGTTGGTGCCGAGGACGTGCACCGCCTGGAAGGCCCCTTCCGGGTGGCCCAGGCGCTCCAAGAGGACCTTGACCCGCCCCAGGCCCCGCTCCCCTTGCCGCCTTCTCCCGTAAAGCCAGGCCAGGGCTTCCCCGTAGTCCATCACCCTTGAGCGTACTGCAGGCGGTAAAGGGTGGCGTAGTAGCCCCCGCGGGCGAGGAGGTCCTCGTGGGTCCCCTCCTCCACAAGCCGCCCTTTCCGGAAAACGAGGATGCGGTCCACCCGGCGGATGGTGGAGAGCCGGTGGGCGATGATGATGGAGGTCCTCCCCTCCATGGCCTTATAGAGAGCCTCCTGCAGGCGCCTTTCCGTTTCCGAGTCCACGTTGGCCGTGGCCTCGTCCAGGATGAGGAGGATGTCGGGGCTAGCCAAGAGGGCCCGCACCAGGGCCAAAAGCTGCTTCTCCCCCGTGGAAAGCCCCGCCCCCCTTTCCCCCACGTGGGTGTGGTAGCCCTTGGGCAGGCGCAGGATGGCCTCGTGCACCCCCAAGAACTTCGCCACCTCCACCACCTTTTCCTCCGGGACCTCCTCCTGGAAGAGCCTGAGGTTGTCCAAGATGGTGCCGGAGAAGAGAAAAGGGTCTTGGAGGACGATGCCGATGTGGCGCCTTAGCTCCTCCTGGCGGTAATGGCGCACGTCCTCGCCGTCTATGAGGACCTGGCCCCTTTGCGGGTCGTAGAAGCGGGCGATGAGGCTCACCACGCTGGTCTTCCCCGCCCCCGTGGCCCCCACCAAGGCCACCTTCTCCCCGGGGCGGATGTGGAAGGAAACCCCCTTTAGGACCCAGTCCTTCTCCGTGGGCTCCACGCCCTGGGGCGTGTAGGCGAACCAGACATCCCGGAAGGCCACCTCGCCCCGGAAGCGATGGATGAGCCTCGGGTTTTCCGGGTCCTTGAGCTCCTCCTCCGTGTCCAAAACCCCAAAGATGCGCTCGGCGCTGGCCATGGCCCCCTGGAAGAGGTTGAACTTGTCCGAAAGGTCCTGGAGGGGCTGGAAAAGCTGCCGGGTGTAGTCCACGAAGGCCACCAGAAGGCCCAAGGAGGCCACGCCCCGCACCACCTCTCCCCCGCCCACGTAGAGGAGGCTCGCCACCGCCAAATCCCCCAGGAACCCCACCACGGGGAAGAAGAGGGCGAACCAGCGCACGATCTCCACCCAGGCCTGGAGGAGGTGGCGCGCCAAGCGGTCAAACTTCTCCTCCCGCTCCTTCTCCTTCACAAAAAGCTGGATGGTCTCCACCCCCGAGAGGTTCTCCTGCAAGGCAGCGTTTACCCGGGCGAGGCGCAGGCGCATCTCCCGGTAGGCGAGGCGCATGCCGTTCCTCACCCAAACCGTCACCCCAAGGAGGACGGGCACCACTAGGAGGACCACCAGGGTGAGCTTGGGGCTCAAGAAGAGCATGAAGCCGAGAAGGCCCAAGAGGGTGAAGAGGTCGGCGATCACCCCCACGAGCCCCCCGGTGATGAACTGGTTGATGGCGTCCACGTCGGAGGTGATGCGGGTCATGAGCCGCCCCACGGGGTTCTTGTCGTAAAAGCCTGGGTGGAGGCGCATGAGCTTGGCGAAGAGGGCGCTCCTGAGGTCAAAGAGAACCCTCTGCCCCACCCACTGGATGAGGTAGGTCTGCCCGTAGGTGGCGGCGAAGTTCACCCCCCGCACCAGCAAAAAGCCCAGGCTCACCCAAAGGAGGAGGGCGAAGCGCTCGGAAAGGGGCTTGGCCTCCTGGGGAAGGAGGGCGCCATCTATGGCCCACTTGAAGAAGAGGGGGGTGAGGGCGGCGGTGAGGGTGGTGAGGAGGAGAAAGAGGAGGGCCAATGCCACCTGAAGGCGGTAGGGACGGACGTAGGCCAGGATGCGGGCGAAGAGAACCCGGTCAAAGGCCTTGGTGTAGGCGTCCTCCTGGGTCATTCCTCCACCTCCTTCTCCATGTGCTGGATGCGGTCCAGCTCGGCGTAGAGCCCGCCGGCCTCGAGGAGGCTTTCATGGGTCCCCTCCTCCACAATCCTCCCCTCGTCCAGGACAATGATCCAGTCCGCATGGCGCAGGGTGGCGGTGCGGTGGGAGATGAGGAAGGTGGTCTGCCGGCCCAGCACGGATTTCAGGCCCTCCAAGATCCTCGCCTCCGTCTCCGTGTCCACGGCGCTTAAGGCATCGTCCAGGATGAGGATTTTGGGCCTTTTGGCCAGGGCCCGGGCCAGGGCCACCCGCTGCCTTTGCCCCCCGGAAAGCGTCACCCCCCGCTCCCCCAACACGGTCTCGTAGCCTTTGGGGAAGGAAAGGATCTCCTCGTGGATGCCGGCAAGCTTCGCCGCCCACTCCACCCGCTCCCGGTCCGGGTGGTCCAGGCCGAAGGCGATGTTTTCCAGGAGGGTTTCGCTGAAGAGGAAAGGCTCCTGGGGCGCCACCCCCACCGCCCTCCTAAGGGCAGCCAAGGGGATTTGCCGGACCTCGTACCCCCCCACGTACACCTTCCCCTCCGTGGGGTCCAAAAGCCTCGGCACCAAGGCGGCCATGAGGCTCTTCCCCGCCCCCGTGCGGCCGGTGATGCCCAGGGTCATCCCCTCGGGCACGGTGAGGGTGAGGTCCTTTAGGAGCCAGCGCTCCCCAAGCCGCAGGCCCACCCCCACGAAGCGCACCTCCCCCGTGAGGTCCTCCGCCTTCAGGGGCAAGGGGTCTAGGTCCCGGATGGCGGGCTCCTGGTCCAAAAGCTCCAGAAGCCTTTTCAGGCTGGTAAGGCCCCGCTGGTACATGGCGAGGACCCAGCCAAGCCCCAGGATGGGCCAGGTGAGCTGGGCCAGGTAGGCGTTGAACTGAACCAGCTCCCCCACGGAAAGCTCCCCTTGCACCACCATCCGCCCCCCCACCCAGAGCACCACGAGGAAGGCGAAGCCCATGAGGAAGCCCAAAAGGGCCTGCATGGGGCCTTCCACCCGGGCCAGGGCCAGGCTCTTTTGCATGTAGATGCGGTTCAGGTCCTGGAAGCGGGCGAGCATCCGCCCCTCCAGGGCGTAGCCTTTCACCACCCGGATGCCGCTAAAGGCCTCCTGGCTCAGGGTGCTGATGGCGTCAAAAGCCTCCTGGGCCTCGCGGTAGCGGCGGTCCACCAGGCGGAGCAGGTAGAACATGATGAGGGCGATGGCGGGCAGGATCAGGGTGAGGTAGAAGGCGAGGCGCACGTCCACGGCGTACATGGAGGCGAAGGCCAAAAGGACCAAAAAGGAAAGCCGGCTTCCCATCATGATGCCGGGCCCCACCATCTCCCGCACGGCGGAGAGGTCGGTGTTCAAGCGGTTCATGAGGTCCCCTACCCGGGTCTTCTGGTAGAAGGAACGGTCCAGGCGGAGGAGGTGGTGGAAGAGGTCTTTCCTCAGGTCATACTCCACCCGGCGGCTCGCCACCACCGCCAGGCGGCGCATGAAGTAGGAGAGGAGGGCGGTGAAGGCCCCTGAGGCCAAGAGCAGGAGGGCGTAGCGCCCATAGGGACCGCCGTGGCCCAAGGCGTCCACCGCCAGGCGCAAGAAGTAGGGCCCAAGGACGAAGAAGAAGATGGAAAGAAGCCCGGCGAGGACCCCCAGGATATACCGGAACCGGTAGGGGTAAAGGTACGGCCCAAGGCGGTGCAAGGGGGAAACTGACCGACCGGTCATGCCCTTGAGTCTACCGCAAAAGCCCCGCTCCTTTGTGCGGTGGGGCCCCTATAGAGCCGCCATCTCCGCCTTGAGGGCCTTTAGGCTTTCCGTCCAGTCCTCCCCCAGGGTGAGGAGGCGGTGGGGCTTGGCGAGCCTCCGGGCCGCCCGCCTGAGGAGGCCCGGGATGGGGGGACAGGCGTAGGAAACCACCAGGAGAAGGCCCTTCACCCGACCCAGGCGGTGGAGGTAGTGGACCATGCCCAAAAGCTCCTTGTCCGTGGGCAGGTCCATGGGAAGGAGCTTATCGCCCTCTTCCCGAAGCTTTTCCGGGGGCAGGTCGGGGAAGAAGGGAAGGAGGTCCACCTTGCGCAGGGCCGCCTCCACCGTCTCCCGGAAGGCCTCGTCCTCCAGGAGGTAGGGCTGGGCCACCACCCCCACGCTCCCCGGGGGGGACTTGAGGGGAGGAGGAGGCTTGAGGAGGCTTTTGACCCGGTCCAGGGCCCGGCCCACCAGCATGGGGTTTTGCGTGAGGATCTGCCCCACCTCCCCCGCCCGCCCCAAGACCCTTCCCGAAAGCTCCGCCGGCACCTTGAGCACCGGGGGAAGCCCGGGAAAGTAGCGGAGGAGGGTGGCCTCGAGGTCCAGAAGCCAGGGACACTGCCCCCCGCCCTTCTCCGACTCCACCCCACCCTGGAGGTCGGGGAGGAGGAGGTAGTCCACCCCCTGGGCCTTCAGGGCCTCCACCTGGGCGAGAAGCCCCTGGACCGGGAGGCAGTAGGGCTGGCGGAGGTCGGGCTCCACCTCGGCCCGCACCACCTCCACCCCCAGCGCCTCCAAGTACGCCTCCCAGAAGCCCAGGTACCGCCGGGAGAGGAAGCCTTTGAGGACGCCCACGCGCATACGCCCTATCCTACGCCAAGCCGCTCAAGAAAGGCGAGAAGCGCCGTGCGCCCCTCCCAGAGGCTTTGGGGGAGGACCCACTCCTCCTGCGTGTGCGCCCCTCCTCCCCGGTAAACCCCCAGGGCCAGGGCGGGGATACCCCGTTCAATGGCGGCGCTGGCGTCGGTGGAACCGGGCTGGAAAAGGGGCTTTTCCCCAACGGCGGCCAAAGCCGCCTCGGCCGCCCGGAGAAGCCCGGGCGTGGCGGTGGTTCCCGCAGGCCTACGGCCGAGCTCCTCCCAGGAAAGCGCCACCCGGTGGCGCCTGGCCACGTCCGCCACCAGGTCCAAGACCGCCCGCACCCGGTCTTCCAGGAGAAGGGGGTCGGGGGAGCGCACCTCCAAAAGGGCCTCCGCCTCCTCGGGGATGGCGTTCACCGCCTCACCTCCCTTGAGGCCGCTGGCGTTTATGCTGGCCTCGAGGCCCGCCACCAAAGGAGGAAGCCCCGCCAAGGCCTCCGCCAGGGCGAAGACAGGGTTGGGGCTCCCCCGGTCCCCCCAGGCGTGGCCCCCGGGGCCGGAAAACCGGAGCCTTAGGCGCACCGAGCCCAGGGCGCGGTCCACCACCCCGGGCAGGTAGCCGTCCACCGCCACCACCACCTGGGGCTCCAGGGCCGCCACCAGGGCACGGGCCCCCTTGAGGTTCCCAAGCCCTTCCTCCCCCACGGTGAAGCCCCGCACCACCCCGGGCAAGGGGGGTAGGGAGAGGAGGACGGCCACCCCCGCCGAGTTATCCCCCACCCCAGGCCCATAAAGCCGCTCCCCCACCCACCTGGGAGAGGCAGGGGGCAAGACGGTGTCCAGGTGGGCGAGGAGGAGGATCCTCCCCTCCCCCGCCCACACGTTCCCCACCCCGTCCCTTTGCGCCCCGGGGAGGTGGCGGGCCACATAGCCCCCCCGCGCCTCTTCCCCCGCCAAGGGGGCAAGCTCCAGGAGGTGGCGCACCGGGTCCACTACTCTTCCGGCTCGGGTTGGGCAAGCCCCTCGCGGATGGCGTAAAGGGCCGCCTGGGTGCGGTTGTTGAGGTGGAGCTTCTGGAAGATCTCGGAAAGGCGGTTGCGCACCGTCTTCTCGGAAAGGCCGAGCTCGGCGGCGATCTCCAGGTTGGTGTAGCCCTGGGCCACCAACTTGAGGATCTGCACCTCCCGCTCGGAAAGCTCGGCGTGCAAGGGGGCCTGGGCCTCCTTCTTGGCCCGGAAGTCCTGGATGATGCGCCCGGCGAGCTCCGCATCCAAAAGCACCTCGCCGGCGTGCACCCGGCGGATGGCCCCGATGAGCTCCTGCGCATCCGTGTCCTTCAGGAGGTAGCCCCGGGCCCCCGCCTTCACCGCCTCAAACACGTAGGCGTCCTGGCGGTACATGGTGAGCATGATGACCTTGGCCTCGGGCCACTCCTTGAGGATGGCCTGGGTGGCCTGCACCCCGTCCAGGCCCGGCATCTGGATGTCCATGAGGATCACGTCCGGCTTGGCCTCGAGGGCGTGCCGCATGGCCTCCCACCCGTCCTTGGCCTCCCCCACCACCCGGAAATCCCCTTCCGCCTCCAAGAGGCTCTTTAGCCCTTGGCGGAAGAGGGCATGGTCGTCCGCTAGCAGTACCCGGATCACCCCTCCATCTTAGCCCCTGGGCCCTCTGGTATGGTAAGGGGATGCAGGTACGCATAGAAAAGCTCGTTCCGGGAGGCTACGGCCTCGCCCGCACGGAGGAAGGAGCCATCCTGGTCAAGGGGGCCCTGCCGGGGGAGGTGGTGCGGGGGATACCCGTGCGGCGCAAGGGAGCCCTCTTCCTGGAAGAAGTGGAGCTCTTAGAACCCCATCCAGAGCGTTACCCACACCCCCTCCCCCCCTCCGCCGACCTTCCCTTGGCCTACGAGGCCCAACTCCCCCTCAAGGAAGCCCTGGTAGGAGACGCCCTAGCGCGCATCGCCAAACTGGAAGCCCCTCTCCTTCCCATTCGTCCTTCGCCCAGGCCCCTGGGCTACCGCACCGCCGCCCAGTACGCCCGCTACCCCTTGGGGGGCCTCGCCTACCGCCTTCCCGAAAGCCACGCCCTCTACCCCCTGGAGGAGGACCCCCTCTTGGCCGAGCCCCTGGCCTCCGCCTTCGCCCTCTTAAGGACCTGGCCCCTTCCCGTGGAGGAGGTGGCCCTTAGGGGAAGCCTCCTGACAGGAAAGGTCCTCCTCGGCCTCGTCGGGGGGAGCCTCGAGGCCCTAAAGCGCCCCGCCAAGGCCCTGGTGAAGGAGGGCTTCGCCGGGGTGGTCTGGGCGGAGCCCTCCCCCAAGGGGCGCTTCCGCGGCCGGGTAACGCCCCTCTATGGGGAGAGAACCCTCCTAGAGCGCTTTGGCCCCCTCACCGCCACGGTGAGCGTGGAAAGCTTCAGCCAGGTGAACCCCTTGGCGGCCGGGGAGCTCTTCGCCGAGGCAACCGGGCTCGTTTCCGGGGGGGAAAGGGCCTTGGAGCTCTACGCGGGAAGCGGCCTCCTCTCCCTCCTCCTCGCCCCCCGCTACCGGGAGGTGGTGGCGGTGGAGGTGAGCAAGGAGGCGGTGCGCCGGGGCGAGGCGGACCGGAAGCGGCTTGGGGTGGAAAACCTCCGCTTCCACCGGGGGGATGTCCGGGAAGCCCCTCGGTTTGGGCGGTTTGACCTGGTGGCGGTGGACCCGCCCCGGGCCGGGCTCGCCCCCGAGGTGCGGGCCTACCTTCTGGAAAGCCGTCCCGAAGAGGTCCTCTACATCGCCTGCGACCCCGCCACCTGGGCCCGGGACGTGGGGGAGTTGGTGCGGGGAGGCTACCGCTTGAGCTTCGTGCGGCCTTACGATTTCTTCCCCTTCACCCACCACGTGGAGGTCCTCTCCCTTCTCCGGCTAGGGTAGGGGAAGCCCATGGAAAAAGGGGGCGGGGTCCACGGGCACCCCCTGGAGGCGCACCTCCAGGTGCAGGTGGGGCCCCGTGGAAAGCCCCGTGCTCCCCAAAAGCCCCAATACCTCCCCGGCCTTCACCCGCTCTCCCACCCGCACCCGGCGCTCTTTAAGGTGCCAGTACCCGGTGCAAAGCCCCATCCCGTGGGCCAGGACCACCGCCTCGCCCCGCACCTTTAGCCTTTCCGAAAGGACCACCACCCCCTCGGCCACCGCCCGCACCGGCGTACCCAGGGGAGCGGCGAAGTCCAAGCCCTCGTGGTAGGAGGCGAAGAGGTGCCCATACCGCCTGCGGGTGCCGAAAGGGCTTGTGATCCGGCCGCCTTCCAAGGGAGGGCGGAAGGCCTGGGCGAAAGCGAGGGGTCCCTCCTTGGGGCAGGCGGCCACCACCCGCTCCCGTTCCGCCTTCACGCCGGGGTCCTTGAGGAGGGCCTCGAGGCCAGGGGTGAGGGCCAAGGCCTCCTGCCCATAGCCCCCCGGGGCCACCTTGAGGGAAACCTCTTTTTCCTCCCCATCCAGGAAGAGGCGCAAGGGGTACTCCCCCGGCTCCACCAAGGCCCCCACCGCCAGGAGGCCCCAAAGCCCGCCCTTTCCCGGCGCCAAGGGGTAGCGGACCCCAAGGAAAGCCACCTCCCCCGCCCCATACCCCTCCACCCGCAGGCCAAAGGCCCGCCCCTGGACCGGGAAGGAAGCCCAAAGCCGCCCCCGGGGCAAGGGAACCTCCCAAAGCCCCACCCACAGGACCTGGCCAGCCCGGATGCGGTTGGGGTCGGAAAGGCCGTTCCAACGGGCAAGGTCCTCCACCCGCACCCCGTAGCGCCGGGCGATGCCGTAAAGGGTTTCCCCGGGGGCCACGGTGTGCACCTGGGCCATGGCCAGGAGGACGAAAAAGGCCAGGGGAAGAAAGCGGGGCATGCCCTTATGCTAGGGGGAAAGGAGCCCCTATGGTCCTGATCCTAAACGGTCCTAACCTGAACCTGTTGGGAACGCGGGAGCCCGAGGTGTACGGCCGCACCACGTTAGAGGAACTGGAGGCCCTGTGCGAGGCCTGGGGCGCGGAGCTCGGCCTCGGGGTGGCCTTCCGCCAGAGCAACTACGAGGGGCAGCTCATTGAATGGGTGCAGCAGGCCCACCGGGAGGGGTTTTTGGCCATCGTCCTCAACCCCGGGGCCCTCACCCACTACTCCTACGCCCTCCTGGACGCTATCCGGGCCCAGCCCCTCCCCGTGGTGGAGGTCCACCTGACGAACCTCCACGCCCGGGAGCCCTTCCGCCAGCACTCCGTGACCGCCGGGGCCTGCCGGGGAATCATCTCCGGCTTTGGACCCCTTTCCTACAAGCTCGCCCTCACCTACCTGGCCGAGGTCCTGGAGGTGGGCTAGAGAAGCCCCGCTAGGCGGTAGCCCACGTACACCAGCAAAAGCCCCAGGCCCAAGCTTAGGCCCACGTAGGCCAAGGCCTGCCCCACCTCCCCGTCCTGCAACAGGGCCAGGGTCTCGTAGCTAAGGGTGGAGAAGGTGGTGAACCCGCCCAGGACCCCCACCGCCAGGAAAAGCCGCGCCTCGGGGGAAAGGGCCCCTTCCAGGGAAAGCCGCAAGACCGCCCCGATGAGGAAGCTCCCCAGGGCGTTCACGAACAGGGTGCTATAGGGAAAGCCCGGGCCCAAAAGCCCTTGGACGTAGGCCCCAAGCCCGTAGCGCAAGGCCGAGCCCAAGGCCCCGCCCAAAGCCACCAGGAGGTAGCGCTCCATGCGGAAAGTATATTTAGGCCATGAAGCCCAAGACCCTCTCCCCCATCCTCACCGCCAAAGGCGTGCGGCTCGCCATCGCCGTGGGCCGCTTCAACGAGCGGGTGACCAAGCTCCTCTTGGAGGGGGCCCTCGAGGCCTACGCCCGGCTCGGGGGCGACCCGGCGGAGGTCCTGGTGGCCTGGGTGCCCGGCTCCTTTGAGCTTCCCCTGGTGGCCAAACGCCTGGCCCAGCGCCCCGACGTGGACGCCGTGGTGGCCTTAGGGGCCGTGGTGCGGGGGGAAACCCCCCACTTTGAGTACGTGGCCGCCCAGGCGGCAAGCGGCCTCATGCAGGCCATGCTCCAAACGGAAAAGCCCATCGTCTTCGGCGTCCTCACCACCAACACCCCCGAGGAGGCCCAGGAGCGCGCCGGGGGCAAGGCGGGAAACAAGGGCGCCGAGGCGGTTTTCACCGCCATTGAGATGGTGCGCCTCCTGGAGGTTATTTCCCGGTGAAAAGGGCCCGGGCGTAGCGGAGGTGGAGGTAGAGGAAGCAGCCCAGGCAAAAGCCAAAGGCCAGGTTGATGAAGGCCAAGAGGGCCACCAAAAGGGCCAAGGCGTAGCCCACCCCCTTCAGGCCCAGGAGGAGGAAAAGGGAGGCCAGGCCCAGGAAGACCGCTCCCAGGGTGCGGGCGAACCGGTGGGGCCTCGGGTCCTCCTCCACGGGCTGGGGCGGCACCCGAAGGAGCCGCTTGAGGGCCACCATCAGGTCAAACGGGGTGTGCTGGCTCGCCATGAGGAGGAAGAGGGCGTACACCAGCCAGGGGAGGTCCATAAGGGCCGCCAGGGGCAGAAGGAGGACCAAGAGGGCCTGGTTGAAGCGGAGCTGGTTCCGGTCCGTCTTCATGGCCTTCACTATACACCTAAGCCTGTGAGGCTTAGGGGTAAAGGGCACACTCCCCGTGGCAGAATGGTCCCGTGGTCCCCCTCCTCACCACCCCCTTGCCCACACCCCACGGCTTCACCACCCGGCTGGGCGGGGTTTCCCAAGGCCCCTACGCCAGCCTGAACCTCTCCCCCGCCACCGGGGATGACCCCAAAAAGGTGGCGGAGAACCAAGGCCGGGTCCTAACCGCCTTCGGCAACCCCCCGGTGGCGGCCCTCAAGCAGGTGCACGGCACCGAAGTCCACCTCGTGGAGGGCCCCGGGGTCTGGGAAGGGGATGGCCTCCTCACCACCACCCCGGGCCTCCTCCTCCGGGTGGGGGTGGCGGACTGCTACCCCCTCCTCCTCTACCACCCCCAAGGGGCGGTGGCCGCCCTGCACGCCGGCTGGCGGGGCGTGGTGGGAGGGATTTTGCCCAAGGCCCTCGCCCTCCTCGAGGCCCTAGGACTAGACCCCAAGGCAACCCACCTGGCCATAGGCCCCGGCATCGGAGGGTGCTGCTACCAGGTGGGGGAGGAGGTAGTGGAGGCCTTCCAAAAGGCCTGTCTTCCCACCTTCCGCAAGGACGAAGGCGCCCCGGGCAAGTACCTCCTGGACCTGGAGGAGGCAATCCTGCTCCAGGCGAAACGGAGCGGGCTTTCGGAAAAGCGCATCTACCGGATTAGGCTTTGCACCGCCTGTTCCCCGGCCCTCTTCTCCCACCGCCGCGACCGGGGGAAGACGGGGAGGATGTGGGGTCTTGTGATGCTTCCCCGTTAAGGCGGCGTTCACCCGGGGCGTGGCACAATAAGGCCATGCTCTTCCCCCGGGAGGTCCTCCCTTCCCTCCTTAACCTCACCCCTTCCTGGCTTAAAGAGCGGGGGCTTAAGGGGGTTATCCTGGACCTGGACAACACCCTCTTGCCCTATGGGGAAGAGGCCCTTCCCGCCGAGTACGCCGCTTGGCTTTCCGCCCTTAAGGAGGCGGTGCCCATCTACCTCCTTTCCAACGCCCTGCCCGAGCGCTTTGCCCGGGTGCAGAAGCGGCTTGGCCTTCCCGGCCACGCCCCCGCCCTGAAGCCCTGGCTGGGCTTCGCCAAGGCCCTCAAGGCCCTAGGCCTTCCCGCCCGGGAGGTGGCGGTGGTGGGGGACCAGGTCTTCACCGACATCCTGGGGGGGAACCTGGTGGGGGCCTACACCGTCTTGGTGCCCCCCTTGCGGGAAAAGGAATTCTTTTACACGCGTTTCATACGGATGCTGGAAACTCCGTTTAGGAAACCCTGGGGAGGGAGTCCATGAGCGTGCTGACCATCGGCGACAAGCGGCTTGGGGCCATCCTTTTGGATGCGGGGCTCCTCACGGACGAGGAGCTCCAACTCGCCCTGGAGAAGCACCGGGAGGTGGGGGGAAGCCTGGCGGAGGTCATCGTGGACTCGGGCCTCCTCTCGGAAAGGCGCATCGCCCAGGCCATTGAGGACCACTTCGGAATCCCCCTGGTGGAGCTCCACCAGCTGGAAATCCCCCCGAAGGTAAAGGCCCTCTTGCCAGCGGAGAAGGCCAAGGAGCTGGGGGCCATCCCCTTCGCCCTGGACGAGGAGGCGGGGGTGGTGCGGGTGGCCTTCGTGAACCCCTTGGACACCTTGGCCCTCGAGGAGGTGGAGGACCTCACGGGCCTCGTGGTGGAGCCCTACCAGGCCACCAAGAGCGCCTTCCAGTACGCCCTGGCCAAGCACTACCCCGAGCTCGGCCTGCCCCTCCCGCCCCCGCCCACAGGCCCAAGCCAAGGGGAGCTTCGGCTAGGGGAACTCCTCCTAGGGAAGGGCCTCATTGACCGGGAAACCCTGGAGGAGGCCTTGGTGGAGCAGGAGAGGACGGGGGACCTTTTGGGCCAGATCCTGGTGCGCAAGGGCCTTTCCGAAGAAGCCCTCTACCGTGCGCTGGCCGAGCAAAAGGGGCTAGAATTTTTGCCCACCACCGAAGGGCTAACTCCTGACCCCGCCGCCACCGCCCTCCTCCTCCGCTCGGACGCCTTGCGCTTTAGCGCCGTCCCCGTGGCCATCCGCGAGGGCAAGGTGGAGGTGGTCCTGGCTGACCCCCGGCACAAGGAGGCGGTGGAGGAGCTTTTGGGCCGCCCCGCTCGCTTCTACCTCACCCTGCCCAAGGCCTGGGAGGCCCTCTTCCACCGGGCCTACCCGGAAAAGGGGCGGTTGGGCGAGGTCTTGGTGCAGGAGGGCCGCCTGAGCCGGGAACACCTGCGGGAGGCCTTGGAGGTGCAAAAGCGCCTCCCCAAGGCGAAGCCTCTGGGGGAGATCCTGGTGGAGCTGGGCCTCGCCCGCCCCGAGGACGTGGAGGAGGCCCTCAAGAAGCAACGCCAAGGGGGAGGCCGCCTGGAGGACACCCTGGTCCAGTCGGGCAAGCTCAAGCCCGAGGCTTTGGCCCAGGCGGTGGCCGCCCAGCTGGGCTACCCCTACATTGACCCCCAGGAAAACCCCCCGGACCCCGGGGCCGCCCTCCTCATCCCCGAGGATCTGGCCCGGCGCTACGGCGTCTTCCCCCACCACCTGGAGGGGAAAACCTTGGTCCTCCTCATGAAAGACCCCCGGAACATCCTGGCCCTGGACGACGTGCGCCTGGCCTTGAAGCGGAAGGGCCTGGGGTACGAGGTGACCCCCGCCGTGGCCACCGAAGCGGCCATCGTCAAGCTCATTGAGCGCTTCTACGGCAAGGAGGAGCTCGGTGAGTTGGCCAAGGAGCTCTCCAAGGGGTACCAGGCGGAGGAGGAAGCCCTCACCACGGAGCTAGACGAAAGCGCCGCCCAGCGCTTCGTCAAGCAGGTGATCCGGGAGGCCTACCTCCAAGACGCTTCCGATATCCACGTGGAGCCCAGGCAGTCGGACGTCCTGGTGCGCCTTAGGATTGACGGCACCTTGCGCCAGTACACCACCTTGCCCAAGGGGGCCTTGGGTCCGGTGATCAGCGTCATCAAGATCATGGGCGGGCTCAACATCGCGGAAAAGCGCCTCCCCCAGGACGGCCGCGTGCGCTACCGGGAAGGGGCCATTGACGTGGACCTGCGGCTTTCCACCCTGCCCACGGTCTACGGGGAAAAGGCGGTGATGCGCCTTTTGAAGAAGGCGGCGGACATCCCCGAGATAGAGCAACTGGGCTTTGCCCCCGGGGTCTTTGAGCGCTTCCAGGAGGTGATCTCCAAACCCTACGGCATCTTCCTTATCACCGGCCCCACGGGAAGCGGCAAGAGCTTCACCACCTTTTCCATCCTGAAGCGCATCGCCACCCCCGATAAGAACACCCAGACCATTGAAGACCCCGTGGAGTACGAGATCCCCGGCATCAACCAGACCCAGGTGAACCCCCAGGCCGGGCTCACCTTCGCCCGGGCCTTGCGCGCCTTCCTGCGCCAGGACCCGGACATCATCATGGTGGGGGAGATCCGCGACTCGGAAACCGCCAAGATCGCCACGGAAGCGGCCCTCACCGGCCACCTGGTCATCGCCACCCTGCACACCAACGACGCCGCCCAGGCCATCACCCGCTTGGACGAGATGGGGGTGGAGCTTTTCAACATCTCCGCTGCCCTTATCGGCGTCCTTTCCCAGCGCCTGGTGCGCAAGATCTGCGACCACTGCAAAGTGGAGGTGAAGCCCGACCCGGAGGTGCTCCGCCGGCTCGGCATCCCCGAGGAGGAGATGCAAGGGGTGAAGCTCTACAAGGGCACGGGATGCGAGCGGTGCGGGGGCACGGGGTACAAGGGCCGCTACGCCATCCACGAGCTTCTGGTGGTGGACGACGAGATCCGCCACGCCATCGTGGCGGGGAAGTCCGCCACGGAAATCAAGGAGATCGCCCGCAAGAAGGGCATGAGGACCTTGCGGGAAGACGGCGTCTACAAGGCCCTCCAGGGGATTACCACCCTCGAGGAGGTCCTGGCGCGTACCATTGAGTGAAGGAGGCAGTCATGCCCAAGACCCCGGATATCGTGGACCTTTTGACCCTGGCCGTGGAGCGGGGAGCCAGCGACCTGGTGATCACCGTGGGCCTCCCCCCCATGATCAAGGTGGACGGGGAGTTCCACCCCACGGAGTACGAGCCCCTAAGCCCCCAGGACACCCGGCGCCTCATGTACGCCCTCATGGACGAGAAGCAGCAGCGGGTCTTTGAGGAGGAGAAGGAGCTGGACTTCTCCTTTAGCCTCCCGGGCAAAGGGCGCTACCGGGTGAACGTCTTCCTCCAGCGGGGAAGCGTGGGGGGGGTCCTCCGGGTGGTGCCGGCGGTCATCAAGAGCTTTGAGGAGCTAGGTCTGCCCAAGAACATTGCCGAGATCGCCATGGCCCCCAGGGGCTTGGTCCTGGTGACGGGCCCCACGGGAAGCGGCAAGAGCACCACCTTGGCCTCCATGATTGACTACATCAACGAGCGCAAGCCGGTGCACATCGTCACCATTGAGGACCCCATAGAGTTTTTCCACCGGCACAAGAAGGCCATCATCAACCAACGGGAGATCGGGGCTGACACCCACAGCTTCCACAAGGCCCTAAGGAGCGTGTTGCGCCAGGCGCCGGACGTGATCCTGGTGGGGGAGATGCGGGACTACGAAACCATCGCCGCCGCCATCACCGCCGCCGAAACCGGCCACCTGGTCATGGGCACCCTACACACCAACTCCGCCCCGGAAACCATTGACCGCATCATTGACGTCTTCCCGGAGAACCAGCAGGAACAGGTGCGGGTGCAGCTTTCCAACAACCTGGTGGCCGTGCTCACCCAGCAACTCCTCCCCAAGGCCTTCGGCGGGGGGCGGGTCCTGGCCTACGAGCTCATGATCGCCACCCCGGCGGTGCGGGCCCTCATCCGCGAGGGCAAGAGCCACCAGCTTCGGAGCGTGATCCAGACCGGGGGGCAGTACGGCATGATCACCATGGACGCCTGCCTGGCGGACCTCTACAAGCGCAAGCTCATCACCTACGAGATGGGCCTCTCCCGGGCGGTGGACCCCAAGGAGTTCATGCGCCTCGCCGGGGTGCAGGAGGGCACCAAGCGCTAACGGGTAAACTTTAGGGCATGTACGAAGCCGTCATCGGCCTCGAGGTCCACCTTCACCTGAAAACCCGGACCAAGGCCTTTTGCGGCTGCCAGGCCGACTACTTTGGGGCCGAGCCCAACACCCACGTCTGCCCCATCTGCCTGGGCCTTCCCGGGACCCTCCCCGTCCCCAACCGGAAAGCGGTGGAGTTCGGCCTGCGCCTCGCCCTGGCCCTGGGAAGCCGGGTGCCGGAGAAGCTCCTCTTCCACCGCAAGAACTACTTCTACCCCGACCTGCCCAAGAACTACCAGATCAGCCAGTACAACCTGCCCTTGGGGGAAGGGGGGGCCTTGCCCTTGGGAGGGCGGGAGGTGCGCATCAAGCGCCTCCACCTGGAGGAGGATGCCGGGAAAAGCCTCCACCTGGAGGGCCGCACCCTCCTGGACCTGAACCGGGCGGGAAGCCCCCTCATTGAGCTCGTCACCGAGCCCGACCTCGCCACCCCCGAGGAGGCCCGGCTTTTCCTGCAGCGCATCCAGGCCCTGGTCCAGACCCTGGGCATCTCCGAGGCCAGCCCCGAAGAGGGCAAGCTAAGGGCGGACGTGAACGTTTCCGTGCGCCGGATAGGGGAGCCTTTGGGCACCAAGGTGGAGATCAAAAACCTCAACTCCTTCAAGAGCGTCCAGCGGGCCCTGGAGTACGAGATCCGCCGGCAAACGGAAATCTTAAGGCGGGGCGAACGGGTCAAGCAGGCCACCATGGGCTTTGAGGAGGGAAGCGGCAAGACCTACCCCATGCGCACCAAGGAGGAGGAGGCGGACTACCGCTACTTCCCCGAGCCCGATATCCCCCCCGTCCCCATCCCCCGGTCCTGGCTAGAGGAGATCCGGATGGGCCTCCCCGAGCTCCCTTGGGAAAAAGAGGCCCGCTACCGCTCCCTGGGCATCAAGGAGAAGGACGCCGAGGTTCTGGCCTACACCCCCTCCCTCGCCCGCTTCCTGGACCGGGCCCTGGCGCTAGGGGAAGCCTCCCCCCAGGCCCTCGCCAACTGGCTTTTGGCCGACGTGGCAGGCCTCCTCAACGAGCGGGGCCTCGCCCTGGAGGAAACCCGCCTCACCCCCGAGGGGCTTTCCCGCCTGGTGGCCCTCTTTGAGCGGGGGGAGATCACGAGCCGGGTGGCCAAGGAACTCCTTCCCGAGGTCCTGGAAGGCCAGGACCCCGAGGCCCTGGTGCGGGCGCGGGGGCTACGGGTGGTGGCGGACGAGGGCGCCCTAAAGGGGGTGGTGGCCGAGGTGATCGCCGCCATGCCCGAGGCAGCGGAAAGCGTGCGCCAGGGCAAGCTCAAGGCCCTGGACGCCCTGGTGGGCCAGGTGATGCGGAGGACCAAGGGCCAGGCCCGGCCCGACCTGGTGCGCCGCCTCCTGGAGGAGGCCCTTGGGGTAGGATAGGGCCGATGCGCTACGAGGAGGCCGGGGTCCACATAGAGGCCAAGGCCGAGGCCCTGAAGCGGGCCAAGGCCGCCATCGCCGCCACCTACACGGAGGAGGTCCTGAGGGGCCTAGGCGCCTTTGGGGGGCTTTTTGACGCCAAGGCCTTGAAGGGAATGGAGCACCCTGTCTTGGTGGCCACCACGGACGGGGTGGGCACCAAGACCCTCCTTGCCCTCGAGGCCGGGGACGTTTCGGGGATCGGCTTTGACCTGGTGAACCACTCGGTGAACGACCTCCTCTGCCAAGGGGCTAGGCCCCTCTTTTTCCTGGACTACCTGGCGGCAAGCCGCCTGGAAGAGCCCGTCCTCGCCGCCCTTCTCACCTCCTTGGCCCAGGCCTGCCGGGCCCTCTCCATCCCCCTCTTGGGCGGGGAAACGGCGGAGATGCCCGGGGTCTACCGGGAAGGGGCCTGGGACGTGGCGGGCACCCTGGTGGGGGTGGTGGAGCGCTCCGAGATCCTAGGCCCCGAACGGGTGCGGGAAGGGGACGTCCTCCTCGCCCTCCCCTCCACCGGCCCCCACACCAACGGCTACTCCCTCATCCGCAAGGTAGTGGCTGGGCAGGACCTCTTCGCTCCCGTGCCGGAACTCGGGGAAAGCCTCAAAGAAGCCCTCCTCCGCCCCCACCGGGCCTACCTGGAAGAGTTCTTGCGCCTGAAGGAAGCGGGGGTAGAGCTCCACGCCATCGCCCACATCACGGGCGGCGGGCTTCCCGAGAACCTCCCCCGCGCCCTTCCCGAAGGCCTGGGGGCGGAGGTCCAAAAGGGCACCTGGCCCATCCCCCCCATCTTCCCCTACCTGCAACGCCTGGGGGAGATCCCCGAGGAGGAGATGTACCGGGTCTTCAACATGGGCCTTGGGCTCATCCTCATCCTCCCCGAAAGCGAGGCGGCGAAAGCCCTCGCCCTGGTGGAGGGCTACCGGGTGGGCCGGGTGGTTCGCGGGAGCGGAGTGCGCCTCTTATGAAGGAGCTTTGGCTCATCCGCCACGGCGAAACGGAGTGGAACGTCAAGAAGCGGTTCCAAGGCCACCTGGACGTCCCCCTCTCCCCCGTGGGGATCGGCCAGGCCTTCCGCCTGGCCCAGCGCCTGGCCCGAAGCCGCCTTCCCTTTGACGGGCTATTCTCCTCCGACCTGCGCCGGGCCAGGGAAACCGCCGAGCCCTTGGCGGCGGTCCTGGGCCTCCCCTTAAAGACCACCCCCCTCCTTCGGGAGATTGACGTGGGGGAGCTCGCTGGCCTCGGTCGGGAAGAAGCCGAAGCCCGTTTCCCCGATTTCATGCGAAAAGCACAGGAGGACCCCTGGCACACCCCCCGTCCCGGGGGAGAGAGCATGGCGGACCTCGCCCAGCGCCTCCTCTCCTTTTGGGAAAGCCTCCCTCCCGGCCGCCACCTCCTGGTGACGCACGGGGGCGTGATCCGAGCGGCGCTCAAACTGGCCCTAGACCTGGAGGGCCACGCCTGGCGCCGGGTGCACATCCCCAACACCTCCATCACCCGCATCCAGCTTCCCAACCGGGAGGTGCTCACCGTATCCGACGTGGCCCATCTGGAAACCTGGGCGGACTGGCTTTCCGACGAGAGCGTGCAATAAAAAACCCCGGGCCAAAAGCCCGGGGTTTTGGAGCGGGAGACGGGACTTGAACCCGCGACCCCGACCTTGGCAAGGTCGTGCTCTACCGACTGAGCTAC
>NZ_JAKEDV010000019.1 GCF_021462505.1 Thermus brockianus | reverse complement strand
GACTTGGTGGAGCGGAGGGGATTTGAACCCCTGACCTCCCGCTTGCAAGGTCTGCCCCCTCCCCCACTTCACCCCCACCTAACCCCCCAGGAACCGTTGCCTGAAGGCAACAAACCCACTTCGGCGCTTTCGGGAACGGGAACGAAATCGCCCCCACTCCCGGCAGATAAGGGGTAGTCAAGGGGTAGTGACGGAGAAGCGTCCTGGACGGCACTTCCGGGGCCTCCTCCCCCGCCCCTCTAGGCAACAAGGGGAGATCGCTGGGGAAGCAGGTGTTCCTGTGGTATAGTTGCCTCATGACAACGCTAGACCGTGCGGAGGTGGGGGAGGCCCTGAGGCGGCGACGGAAGGAGCTGGGGCTGACCCTGGGAGACGTGGCGCGTTCCATGGGCACCTCGGACGGGTACGTGTGGAAGCTGGAGCAGGGGCTGATCAACCTGCAGAACGTGCCCTTGCCGAAGATCATAGGGCTCTTGAAGGTGCTCCGGTGGACCCCGGAGGAGTTCACCCTGGCGACCGGGGTGCCTCTCCCGGGCCTCTCGGAGAAGACGGAGGAGACGGTCCCGGGGGTTTCCCTCTACAAGGTGCCCGTCTACGGGGAGGAGGAAGTCTACGTGGTCCTTGGACTTCCGGGCCTCGCCCTGGACCCGGCAAACCTGGTGGCCCTCCGGCACGAGGGGGGCCTGTACCTCTTCCGCCGTAGCGAGCCCCCGGAGCCGGGGAGGCTCTGCGTGACCGAGGGAGAAGAAGGAGCCTTCCCCGGAGAATACATGGGCCTGAACCCCAAGCGCTCCCACCTGGTGCGCACCCTGGACTGCCCCAGGGAGGTCCGGGTCTTGCCAAAGGAGTCCTGGGAGGTCCACCGGGTGGTCCTGGTGGTGGACCTGGCGTAAAGAGGCTGAAATCAGTGGGGGCAACATGAAACGCCGCTGGCCTGAGGGAACCCAGTTCAGGCTGAGGCTTCACGGAGAGGAAAGGATCGAAACCCTAGACGCCCCCAAAGGTTCCGGCAACCGCATTGGCTCGGAATCCCCGTTAGGGCAAGCCCTTCACGGCTGGCTCTCCAACCCCGGCCCCACGGTGAGCGTTCAGGTGCCCAAAAGAAAAGACCCGGTAATCTGGGAAGTTCTAGGGTTCAAGCTACCGGAAGGAGAGTGGGTAGAAAACCGCCCCGAGTTTTGGGAAGCCGTGAAACTCGCGGGACTCACGGCGATTTCTGTGGGACCGGAGAAGGTCATTCCCATCGCCGCCGAAATGCGAGCCCTTGGACTTCTGGAGGGAGAGCTCTACCCCAGAAGCTGGGATGACCTGCAACACTTGATCGAGTGGGCGCGTTCGGGACAACCCCCAGACGAAGTTGTTGAAAAAGTAGCGCCTGAGCTTGCTTACAAGCGCTATCTTGACCTCTTGAACCAAGGAGAATACCACTTTGCTCCTACAATAGCGGCTCTACTTCGGGATCGGTTGAAAAGACCGTGGGAATCTTACCACTTCGTCAAAGAGTGGAAAGACCGGATACCTCCCGAGAACCGACATAACCTCCGGGCGCTTCTCACAGCGGGGGTCGGTACCATCAATCACCTATGGAACGAGGGCTACACCTCGGATTCAAGCCTGCTCAAAGAAGGGCTTTCCTGGGGGAAAGAAGCCCTCGCCATCAAGGAAGACCCATACACCTACTGTGCCCTGCAGGCGGTCTACCGGGCCCTAAACCAGGACGAGCTGGCCGACATGTGTCTGGAGAAAGCGAAAAAACTCGGAAAACCCTGCGACCCTAGGCGCTTTATACGCCGCGTTCCGATAGCACCGACCGCAGACGAAACACCGACCGATGAAGAAGAAGGAAATACTCCGTTCTGAACCTATCTGTCCCCCCCTTCCTCGATACGCTCACGAATCTCTCTCGGGTGAGGTTGCTTGGGGTAATCCGCGTGGGTGTAGGCCATGAGGAGGTCTACCGTCTGATCTGTTTCGTTCACCAAGGCCAAAACACGCATCTGTCCGGAGGCCCCCCGAGTGTGCGGGGGGCGCAAATAGAACTTGTAGAGCTTATGTCCCTCCGGGGCCAGCCCCCCTGTCATCACCTCAGCGTCCAGTAGCGGGGAAGAAGGACCATGTCGCTCAAGGACTTCCACAAAGGAGAAGAGAATCTTCAGGAACTCCTCCCTTTGCCTGTCGCTCTTATAAAGAGACTTGGCGAGGCGCTTCAAGTCCTTGGCGAAGCTGGGCTTACGCCTAATCGTCCAGGACGAGGGCGCGGAGCTCATCCTTGGTGAGAGGAACGCTTTCCTCGGAAAGCGCCTTCCTCAAGGCTTCCCGAAAAGCGGGGTCTTCTTCCTCCAAACGGTCCATCACCCTCCGGGAAAGGAGGCTGACCGCGTGTAGGAACTCCCCCAGGTCCTCCCTGGTGACATCGCCCCGCGCCAGGGCGAAGCTCAGCTTCAGGCCCTCCCAGAGGTCCACCGCCTTGCCCCAGAGGCCTCGAGAAGGGGGTCCGCTCTCCCAGGAACGGGCCAGGACCGCGAGCTCCCGGCGCAGGTCCTGAGGTAGCTCCCCCCACCTCTCCTCCACCTCGCTCCGCAACCTCTCGGCGTAGGAGGTCAGCTCCCGAAGCTCCAAAGTACGGGCGGAAGGCAGACCACGCGCGGCCTGGCCTAGCATCCGCGCACTCTTTGCGAGCACAACGGTCGTTCCCATATCACCCCTTCCCCCCTCTCAGAGCTCCCACGCCCTAAGATGAGGTTAGGGCACCATGACGACACCCGTCAACACCTGCCATTACCGTCCCAGACTTGACCGTTATACCGCATAGAGCCCCAGGAACCTGAGGGCGGAGAGGGGATGGAAGGAGAAGG
>NZ_JAKEDV010000018.1 GCF_021462505.1 Thermus brockianus | reverse complement strand
ACGCTTGTTGGTGAAGCGGCTGGCTAGGGCCGCGTAGCTGGCCGTGGAGGACTTTTACGACAGCCTCTAAATCCTTACACGACTGCTTAAGGTATAGTGATTTCAAATGCCTTCGTGTGCTACTTGATCTGTCCCCCCAGGGTGTGAAAAAAGAGGGGGTGCTATGCCACAAGACCGTGAGCACCCCCAGAACGTAGCCTTTGGCTGACCTACCATCTTGACGCAGAGACCCTCATCGTGGCTACCTACATTTGGGTGGATGACGAACTCAAAGCCCTCGTCGCTCAAGGTTTCAAGCTCCCCAAAAAGCAAAAGCACCAAAAGGCCACCCTGGCCGAACTCCTGGCCCTCGCCATCTTCCTCCTCCGCAAGATGTTCCCCTACGGGGAAGCAGCCAGGGCCAGGACCTCGCCAAAGGCTACCTCGCGGCCAAGACTACCCTGAAGGCTTACTTCCCCTCCCTCCCCCACCTCTCCCGTTTCTACCGGATCCTCCAGAAGGCTCATGGGCTGCTGGCCCACCTCGCCTTAAAGCTCTCCGGGGGACAAGGCCTGCTCCAGGTGGTAGACCTCAAGCCCATCCCCCTGGCCCACGGCCACCGTATCCACGGCCTCTCTCTTCCTGAGGCCGCGGTGGGGGTGGGTCCCCTGGGAGCCTTTGGCGGGTACGTCCTTGTGCCGGTGATGAACGAGCGGGGCCTCTTCTTTCGTTGGACTCTTCTTCCCGGGAATGCCCGGGAGACCTGGGCAGGGGAGCTTCTGGAGGGTTTGCCCGCGGTCCTTGGTGACCGGGGGTACAAGATACGCTGACGCGTGACCCGCTGGGTCCAGGGGGTCAAGACACCTTCCTACCGGCTTAGGGGAGGAAAGGTGGTGGAGACGGGGTGGAGAGAGTGGATGGGGAGGGTACGCAACTGGATCGAGACCCGGTTTAGCGTGATGGTACGCTCTTTGGGGCTTCACCGGATAGAGGTTCGGTCCTACTGGGGTCTAGTGGCCCGGGTGAACCTCATCCTGCTGGTCCACAACCTCATCCGTAGCCGGGTGCTCTTGAAAATGGCTAGGGGGGAGCTATGAGGTAGCACACGAAGGAATGACAAACAAAAAGTAACGGGAAAACGGAAAGTGTAGTGTAATCTTCCCTCGCCGAGCCCCCTTGTCCCACGGGCTTCCCGCTGCTTTGATTTTGATCAAGTCCAACAGGTTGAAAGCCTTGGGGGTGAAACATGAAGCACTTGCTGTTTCCAGGTCTACTTGCGGGATTGGCCTTGGCCCAAGGGGTAGTGCCGCCGCCAGAATTTCCCCTTTTTCTCACAGCCCGAGGCCGTTTGAGCCTAGGCGGTCCTTTGGCCCAAGGCCTCCGCCTTGACCTGGGAAGCAGCTATCGTCCGCTTCCCAACCTGGTCCTACGGGGGGAGGTCGGCCTTGGGGGACCTGCGGTCTTCGGTCTCGGGTTCGGGGGGGAGATCACCACCCCGGAGGGTTCTGGGCTTGTCTTTTTCCTGAGCCAGAAGGGCGGCCTTTTCCTCGGCGCCAAGGGGGCAGAGTTTTCCCTGGCGGGTCGGTTTGCCTTCTGAAGGAGGTGGAAAAGGATGAGAAGGGCATTTTGGCTTGGGTTTCTCACCCTTTTCCTCGCGGCCTGTGGGACACAGGGTGGTGCACCGGGTAGGGGTTCAGGAGAAGCTTCCCAAGGCTCTTACCAAGCCGCGGAGTATCGCAGCGTAACCATCCCTTCCTTTGATGGCACCCCAATTGCGCTCACCGTCTTTCAGCCGGCCCTGGCTCCCGGAGAGACGGCCCCACTGATCCTGCACGGCCACGGCTTGGGCGGGCATCGCATACGTGGGCCGGAGGATACCTCTACCGAAAATCCGGCGATCAGCGATGCGCTCTTTGCCGCCTGGCGTTTGGGCTACTACGTAATCAGCTTTGACCAGAGGGGCTTTGGGGACTCGGGGGGTACGGTGAGGGTGATGGACCCGGAGTACGAGGTCCGGGACGTGCGGGCCATACTGGACTGGGCCGAGGCCAATCTGCCCCGCTTCAACGGGCGGGTGGGGACGTTTGGGGCAAGCTACGGGGGCGGGTTCCAGCTTATGACTAGGGTCCAGGACCCCCGCATCCGGGCGATGATCCCCCTGGTCACCTGGTACGACCTGCCCTACAGCCTCTTCCCCAACCGGGTGCCTAAGACAGCGTGGAACACCTTGCTGCTTGCGGCAGGGGCTTTGGGAAGTGGGGGGCGGATGGACCCCTATATTTACCAGACCTATGTGGAGAGCCTCTTGCGGGGT
This sequence comes from Thermus brockianus, assembly GCF_021462505.1. GTDB lineage: Bacteria > Deinococcota > Deinococci > Deinococcales > Thermaceae > Thermus > Thermus hydrothermalis. Next base: position 2,477 of record NZ_JAKEDV010000018.1, on the reverse strand, counting down.
GCCCCGTCCTCCCGGGCGGAGGCCTTCTTTCACTATCACTCCCCCTCTTACTTCTACGAGCGGGGCTTGCCTTTAGACCCGGTGGATGTGCTTCTCGTCCAGGGTATGCGGGATACCCTTTTCAACCTGAACGAGGCCTACTGGAACGCCATGGCCCTTTTGCCTAAGGGCGGCGACGTAAGGCTTCTTACCCTCCAGGGAGGGCACGTGCTCCCTTACCTTCAAGACTCCACCGCATTCTTACCCTTTGGGGGTGGGGTGGATCTGGTCAAGGTGGCTTTAGCCTGGTTTGAGGAGAAGCTCCGCGGCAAGAGGGGGGCAGCGGATTTCGTGCCGCGGCTCTCCGTGTCTTTGAACAACCAGGAGGCCGTGACGTTTGGCCGGGTGGAGGACCTGCCGGTGGGAGGGGTGGGGTTTGACGTACCGCCCACCCTTCTTGTGCCGCTAAAAGGCATCTCGGGCACGATAGAGGCTTTGCTCAGGGTACTGCGCCAGCCTTTGGCTCCCTACCTGCCCGGTGGAGGTGACCTGCCCTTGGTGGAGGGGTTGGTGGATGCGCTGCTGGGGCCGGTCTTTGTGCCCCTAAAGGCGGTGACCGAGCCCACGGTTTTGGCGGGAATACCCCGGTTCCGGCTTTATGTGGAGGGTGCTCTTGAGCTCGTTAACCCGGTGATCTTTGTGGGGCTAGGGGTGAAGAAGCTGGATGGCTCTATCCAGGTGGTGGACGAGCAGGTTTTACCCCTTAAGGGTTTTGGCAAGCACGAGGGGATGCTGGTGGGGGTGGGGGAGGCGCTGTCTCCTGGGGAGACCCTGGGCTTGGTGCTGCTCGGGACCAGCGAGCAGTACCTCCTTCACGGAAGCCGCCTGCCCTTTTTAGCGCAGGTTTCGGGCAGTGTAGCGGTGCCTACCTGGAAAAAGTAGGCGCCTTGGCGGAGGTTAACCGCCTCTTCCCGGGGAAACTTGGGGTCCCTCGTCCCCCGCCTCACCAGAACGCTAGCCCTTCGGGCTGAGCCCGAATAAACCGCTCCATCAGGTTAGTGCTGCGAAGATAGGGCCAGAGCACCTGGGGGTAATCGTAAGTCAGCCCCAAAGGGGCTACCTTGAAGCGAAGCAGGGCCCCAGAGTCCTCCCACCAGGCCGCCACCAGGAAAGGGTACCGGGCCCCCAGGCCTCCTTTCTCCAAGGCTTCAAGGGCTTCCACCCGACTCCTCGCCCCGTAGATCAGCAAGGCCCGGTCCCGGGAACGCACCTGGGCCAGGCTGGAGCGCACCCTATGCACCACGCACACCTGCCACTGGGCCAGGGGATACACCCGGCGGATCGCCTCTTCCATCCCGGGTAGACCATCCGTGATGAAGAGTAAAACCCGCCGCAGGCCCCTTTGCCATAGTTCCCTCAAGCTAGCCCTATCGGGCTGACCCAGTAGGATCTGCAACACCTCGCTTACGGTTTCCCGCACCGCTTCCCTCAGCAAGATCCGCAGGGTATCCTGATCCAAGGGGCACCTCCTCCGTCTAAGGTGTGCCCCCCTATTAAACACAGACCCTTACCTCAGTACACGTCAAAACGTGGGACCACCCCTTTAGGATGGACCTGCGCCCACGTGGATGGGCAGGTACCCATAGGAGGTGGTCCCCATGGAACAGCTTACCCCACTCATCAACGCCTTGAAGCGATACTGGAAGGCCGACCTCAGGCGCCTCACCTTCCTGGCCGCCCTGGTGATGGCTCTGGTCACCGCCCGCACCACAAGCGGCCCCAGACTCGCTCTTTCCCTCGGCTCCATAGCCAGCCCTGACCCCCGCTCCGCCTACCGAAGGTTCCAGCGGTTCTTGGCCTGGCCGGGGCTGGACGGGGAGGGCTATGCCCGCTTCATCTTCGCCCTCCTCCGACCCCAAGGGCTCCTCCTGGTCATGGACCGGACCGAGTGGGAGCTGGGGAAGAGCAAGGTCAACCTCCTGATGCTGGCCTTCCTGTACCAAGGCCTGGCCGTCCCCCTGTTCTGGAGCTTCCTTCCCCACGACGGCAACTCCTCCACCCCCGAACGCATCGCCCTGATGGAGAGGGCCTTGGCTTTCCTGAGGGCCCACTTCCCCCACCTCCGGGTGGAGGGGTTCCTGGCGGATCGGGAGTTCATAGGGGAGGCGTGGTTCCGGTACCTGGAGGAGAAGGGCATCCCCCGGTGCATCCGAATCAAGGCCAACACCCGGATGTGGCGGTTGGGCTCGGGCCCTCGGGCCTGGGAGCTCTTTGCCTCCCTGAAGGTGGGAGAGAGCCGGGTGCCCAGGCGGCGGTACTGGGTCTACGGGCGGCGCATGTGGGTGGTGGGGTTGCGCCTTGGGGTCCGGGAGTGGCTGATTGTGGCTACGGACCTGGACCCTCACCGGGTGCTGGAGGTGTACGGGCTCAGAGGCTGTCGTAAAAGGGTGGTATTCTTGAGGGATGAGCTCTAGACGATCTTACCCCAGCGACCTCAG
>NZ_JAKEDV010000017.1 GCF_021462505.1 Thermus brockianus | reverse complement strand
TACGCTTGTTGGTGAAGCGGCTGGCTAGGGCCGCGTAGCTGGCCGTGGAGGACTTTTACGACAGCCTCTTAGGGAGGCCCTGGGACCTGACAAGGTGGGGCGGGATTTGGCCTATGCGATTGCCCGCCGGTACGGGGTGCGGCTGGGGCGGAGGCTCCTGGTGCCGCTTCGCGTGGCGGAGGCTATCGCTGAAGGCCGCATGGAGGAGTTGGAGAAGACCCCCGGGGTGGAGGCCCGGGGGCGGTAGGAGGTTGCCGTGTTAGCGGCTACGGAACCATTCTACACGGCAACCTGCCCGCATTGCGGTTGCCCCGTCCCGGAAGACCCCGAGCGCTACGACCTCGGGGGCCGCATCTTCTGCCCGCGCTGTGGGGCCGAATGGCCCGGTGAGGAAGGCGGGGAGGAGGTGGGCCGTGATTGAACACGTTGCTTCCCGGCCCCAGCCCCGCACCCTCCTCGGGGAGCTTGTGGAGGGGGGCAAGCGGGTGTGGTGGGAAAACCGGCCCCCTTCGGAGGAGGACCTTCAGGCCCACCTCGAGGGCCGCCGGCTCCTCGGGCTGGTGCCGGACAAGGTGGTGCACCTTGACCTTGACCGCACCGGGCTTAAGGACCTTCGGCCCCTAGTTGAGGTCCTGAACGCCTTGCAGATACCCGCCTACGCGGGCCCGGGCAACACTCGGGGCTCCAAGGTCTGGATTTTCCTGGAGGAACCCCAAGAAGACCTCGAGGCTCTGGCCCGAGGGTTAGCCCGCATGGCCAAGCTTCTCCTCGGGGAGGAGCACGCGGTGGAGGGGTACCCGAACGGCCAGCACGGGCTCTTCCTCCCCCTATTCGGCCACCTAAACGGCCAGCCCCGGCCCCTCTACGAGGCTTGGAGCAAAAGCCCCGTTTCCCTTCCCTTCCGGCCCCGGTACGCCAGCCCGGAGGCCATACGCCGGTTGGTGCGGGCTGTGCCGTTCCTGGAGGTTGCTTTGCAACGCCGCCCCTCGGGGCCACGGCATGAAGCGGCCATGACCCTCCTCAACCTGGCTCACCGGGCCGGGGTGCTGGAAGAAGTGAAGGGGCTCCTCGGGACCTCCAAGGTCTACGAGGCATGGGAGCTTGCGGATACCCGCACCCTCGAGGATTGGAGGGAGGAACTAAGCCGGCTGGCCGAAGCCGCAAGCTCATCGGATTACCCGAATAAGCGCGGCATTCCCTTCCTCAAGGAGGTGGGGCTTGACCCCAGCCCCATCGCCAAGCTCCTCGGGGAGGAGCCCAGGGAGTGGCCCAAGCCCAAGCCCCTGGAGGAGCTGGAAGCCCCCTTGCCCCCCTGGAAGCGGGGGCTTCTCCCCCCGGCCATGGAGGACCTGGCCAACGCCCTGGCCGGCCAGCTTTTGGTGGAGCCCACCGCCCCCGCCGTGGCCATGCTGGCCGCCGTGAGCGCCGTCTTGGCCCACCGCAAGCTGGCGGTGGCCCCCGAGCCCGCGAACGCCGGTTGGGAGGAAACCCCCGTCCTTTGGGCGGTGCTGGTGGGGCCGCCGGGAAGCGGGAAGACCCCCATCATCCGGGAAGCCGCAAAGCCCCTTTGGACCATTGAGCAAACGCTTGCCGAAGAGAACCGGCTGGCCCAGGAGGAGTACGAGCAGGAGCTTCTGGAGTGGCAAGCCGCCAAGAAGGGTGAGCGGGGTGAGAAGCCCAAGCCCCCCGTTCCCCGCCGGTTGGTGGTTGGCGACGCTACCCCGGAGAAGCTGGCCAGCATCCTGGAGGGCAACCCTGCCGTGCTGGCTGTGGTGGACGAGCTAAAGGGGCTTCTCCTCGCTTGGAGGCGGGAGGACCGGGCCCAAGGGCGGGCGTTCTTCCTCAGCGCCTACCACGGCACCCCCTTCGTGGTGGACCGGGTGAGCAGGGGCACCACATACCTACCACGGCCACAGGTGGCCCTCCTTGGCGGTATTCAATCCGGGCCATGGCACCAGGTGGTGCGGGGTGGACTTGGCAAAGGGGAGGACGCGGATGGGCTACTGCAGAGGTTTACCCCCGTGGTCCTTGACCCCCTTCCTCCGGTCAAGGAGCCCCCTCCGGTGCCGGAGGAAACGCTTTGGGGCTACCGGGACCTGGTGATGCGGCTTTGGTCCGAAGAGGTGCCTGCCCGGGTGAGCCCTTCCCCCGAGGCGTACCGGCTTTGGAAGGAGTGGCGCTTTGAAACCCTCCAGGAGCAACGCAACCCTGAGCTTCCCGAGGCGTGGCGCGGGTACCTGAGCAAGCGGATGGGGCTCACGGCCAGGCTTGCGGGCATCCTTAGCGCCTTGTGGGGCGAACCGGGGGTGATAAGCGAGAGGACCATGGCCCGGGCCATCTTCCTGGTCAAGGCCATCCTTGAACCCCACGCCAAGCGGGCTTGGCGCGTGGGAGAGGTGGGGGACATCTCCCCGGCCATCCGGCTGGCCAAGCGGCTCAAGGAGGGGAAGGTGGTGCGCTTCACCCGCCGGGAGGTGTACCGGAACGAGTGGGGTGGCATCACCACTTCCGAGGAAGCGGGCCGGGCCCTCTGGCTTCTGGAGAAAGCGGGGTGGGTGGTGTATGACCCCGAGGCCCGGGCCTACCTGGTCAACCCCCGCATACGGGAGGTGGGTCGTGAGGACTAACCCCCCGAAAAGGTACCCGACAAACCCGACAAGGGGGGTCAAAACGGCCAAAAAAGCCGTCCTGGACAGCGAAAACCCTTGTCGGGTGGTTCACCCGACAAGACCCGACACTACCCGACAGGACCCGACAGCCTACCCCCACCGCCCCTTTTGTCGGGTGGTGTCGGGTGAGCACGGGGCACTCAACCCGACACGGGTTTTTACGATGAGGGTGGGCGCAAACGCCACGCCGGAGGTGGCTTGTCGGGTTTGTCGGGTGGGTTTGGAGGTGAGTGTGTATGCCCATTGACCTCGAGGCCCTGGCCCGACTCATTGACTCGGGAACCCACCCGGCAAACCCGGCACCGGGGGAAAAAGAGGCTAAAAACTCCGTCCTGCACGATGAAACCCCCTGCCGGGTGGACTACCCGGCACCTACCCGGCAAGACCCTGCAGAACCCGGCACCCCTCCCCGTGTCGGGGAAGTGTCGGGGGGTGTCGGGTGGGTGTCGGGTGGGGTACCCGACAGCGATTTTGCCGATAAGGATGGGCATAAACCCCGCTTTGAAGGGGGGCTGTCGGGTTTGTCGGGTGGGTTTTCGGGGGGGCATGTAGCTACCCCCGAGGCTGGGGTGGTGGAGGTGGCCGGGTTGCCGGAGGGGGTGGAGGGGTTTGAACTCCACTACATCCCAGAAGTAGGCCCCGGCATGGGGGAGCTTTTGGACCTCCTCATGCGCCAGCCCGTCCTGGGGGTGGACCTGGAAACCACGGGGCTTGACCCCCACACCTCGAGGCCCCGGATCCTCTCCCTGGCCATGCCGGGGGCGGTGGTCGTCTTTGACCTGTTCGGCGTTCCCCTTGAAGTCTTCTACCCCCTCCTCTCCCGGGAGGATGGGCCCTTGCTGGTGGGCCACAACCTGAAGTTTGACCTCCTCTTCCTCCTCAAGGCCGGGGTGTGGGGGGCTAGCGGCAGAAGGCTTTGGGACACCGGGCTGGCCCACCAGGTGCTCCACGCCCAAGCCCGCATGCCCGCCCTCAAGGACTTAGCGCCGGGGCTAGACAAGACCTTGCAGACCTCGGACTGGAGCGGCCCCCTCTCCACGGAACAGGTGGCCTACGCCGCCCTTGACGCGGTGGTGCCCCTCTCCCTCTACGGGGAGCAGAAGAAGCGGGCCCGGGCCATGGGGCTTGAGAAGGTCCTTGAGGTGGAGCACCGCGCCCTTCCCGCCGTGGCGTGGATGGAGCTTAAGGGGGTGCCCTTCGTCCCGGAACTCTGGGAGGAGGCCGCCAGGGAAGCGGAACGGGAGGCGGAAGCCCTACGCGCGGAACTCCCCTTCGGGGTGAACTGGAACAGCCCCGCCCAGGTGCTGGCCTACCTGAAGGGGGAGGGTTTGGACCTCCCCGACACCCGGGAGGACACCCTGGCCGGCTACCGGGAGCACCCCCTGGTGGCCAAGCTCCTCCGGTACCGGGAAGCGGCCAAGCGGGTGAGCACCTACGGGAAGGAATGGGCCAAGCACCTGAACCCGGCCACGGGGCGCATCCACCCTTCCTGGCAACAGATAGGCGCGGAAACGGGCCGCATGGCTTGCCGGAAGCCCAACCTTCAGCAGGTGCCCCGGGACCCCACCCTAAGGAGGGCCTTCCGGGCCCCCGAGGGCAAGGTGTTCCTCAAGGCCGACTTCTCCCAGATTGAACTTCGCATCGCCGCCGCCATAGCCCGGGAAGGGCGGATGCTCCAAGCGTTCCGGGAGGGGAAGGACCTCCACGCCCTCACCGCCAGCCTGGTCCTGGGGAAGCCCCTGGAAGAGGTGGGCAAGGAGGGCCGGCAACTGGCCAAGGCGCTGAACTTCGGGCTTCTCTACGGGCTGGGGGCGGAAGGGCTGAGGAGGTACGCCCTCACCGCCTACGGGGTGAAGCTCACCCTCGAGGAGGCCCAGAAGCTTCGGGACGCGTTCTTCCGGGCTTACCCCACCCTGAAGCGCTGGCACCGGTCCCAGCCTGAGGGGGAGGTGGAGGTGAGGACCCTCTTGGGCCGGAGGAGGACCACGGCCCGGTACACGGAAAAGCTCAACACCCCGGTACAGGGGACCGGGGCGGACGGGCTCAAGATGGCCCTGGCCCTCCTCTGGGAGAACCGGGGCCTACTCTGGGGAGCCTTCCCCGTCCTGGCGGTGCATGACGAGCTGGTACTGGAGTCCCCCGAGGAAGGGGCCAAGGAGTACCTGGAAACCCTCACCGCCCTCATGCGCCGGGGGATGGAGGAGGTGCTTGGGGGCGCGGTGCCCGTGGAGGTGGAAGGAGGCATCTACCGGGACTGGGGGGCCACGCCGTGGGAGGAGGCATGACCGCGAAGGGTGGCCAAATGAAACGGGGAACGCCCCCCTGGAGGGGCGCCCGTCCTGCACCGGGCTATCGGGAACCCAGGCCCAGCCCGGTGGGTTTGCCCTGATTCTAGCACCCCTTGTAGCGGAGTGCAAAGCGTTTGGCGCTTGAGGTTGACCTGGAGGGAGCGGGACCCCCGGAAGTCCCGGGCCTCGAGGTTGGGCCGGAGGACCCTTCCCCCTTCCACGCCGTAAGCCGGTGGGTAGCGGCCATGTGGCCGTGGGCCAGGTTCGCGGGCATCACGGCCCGCATGTGGCCCTACCTCGGGGGGAAGTTTCTCAAGGAGGCGGTGGACCTTGGCCCCCTCGGTACGGTGTGGGTAGACCCGCCCAAGACCCTGTGGGCGTGGCAACCCCCGGGGGGTGAGGGGTAAGGAGGTGAAGAAAATGCCCACGCGCAAGAGAACTCTCGGAGATTTGGAAGGGGCCACGAGGCTGGTGTGGAAGGCCCTCTTGGGCGTTTCGGCTCATAGCGGCGCAAACCGGGGTTTTGGCCGAAACGGGACATAACGGGACACTTTGGCGTTTCGGAACATAGCGGAACACTAAGCGTTCCGTTCCGAAACGGAACACCGGGAAGAGGGGGGCTAGCCCTCGGGGTGGCCGATAACGGACCATAGCGGTCCAAAACCGGGGTTTTGCGGCCACCGGGAAACCTCTAGCCTACCCCTCCTCCCCGTCAAGGGCTGACGGGTTGCCCCGGGGCCTTACCCATTCTGAGTTTTTGCGGTTTTCTCCCCGGGCCGGTGGCCTCCCAAGCCCCCCTCCCGCATGGGCACGGGGGGTCTTCTCTTTGGGGGCGGCACGTTCGCGAAAGTAAGATTTCGCGAATGAACACCCCTCACTACCCTCCTCCGGGCTTCTGTGGTATCTTACGGGCATGCAAGGAGAAGTCTTGACCGTGGAGGAAGTGGCCAAGCTCCTCCGGGTTAGCCGCAAGACGGTGGAAAAGCTCATCTACGCCAAAAAGCTCCACGCGGTGAAGGTGGGCCGGGTTTGGCGCATCCCGAGGGCCGCCGTGGAGGCGTTCTTGGGGGGGAAGGAGTACCGTGAACCTTAGAAAGCTCTGGTCCTGGCTTCGCTTCGCCAAGATGCTGGCCCGGGGCCGGGTGGGCAAGCGGTGGGCCCTACGCCGGGCCCGGTGGCTTTGGCGCAAGGGGAGGAAGCGTAGGAGGTGGTGATGCGAAGGCGCGGCAAAGGGGGCGGAAGCGTCTTCTACCACGAGGGCAAGGGGAAGTGGGTGGCCCAGCTCACCTGGGTAGACCCCGCCACGGGCCGGAAGGTCAAGCGGGAGAAGCATTGCGAAACCCGCAAGGAGGCCGAAAGGGCCCTGGCGGATATGGTGGCCGCCCAGGCCAAGGGGCTCCTCACCGACCCTTCCAGGCTCACCACGCGGGACTTCGCCCTGGAGTACCTGAAGCGCCTGGAGCGGGAGGGGCTTAGGCCGAACTCCATCCGCCTGGCCTTGGACGAGCTGGCCCACGCCCTCCCCTCCCTCAAGGACCCCAAGGCCCACGACCCCCTGGGCCGCATGCGGCTCCAGGAGGTGAAGCCGGTCCATGTGCGGGCCGCCGTGGACCGGGTGGTGGAAGCAGGCTACGCCCCCCGCACCGTGGGCCGGGTGCTCATGCGGCTCAAGGCCCTCTTCCGGGAGGCCCTACGGCTGGAACTGGTGGCCAGAAACCCCGCCGAAGCCGTGAAGGTGCGCCTGCCCAAGGGGGAGAAGGCGGCCAGGGCCCTGGAGCCCCACGAGGTGGCCCGGCTTCTGGAGGCCGCCGAAGCCTCCCGGTCCAAGGACATGGCCCTGCTCCTCCGGCTCATGCTGGAAACCGGGCTCCGCCGGGGCGAGGCCCTGGCCCTGCAATGGCGGGACATAGACCTGGAGGCCGGGGAGCTTACCGTGGGACGGGCTTGGGTAAAGGTGGCCGGAAGGGGAGCCTTCTCCGAGCCCAAGACCCCCACGGCCAAGCGCAAGGTGCCCTTGCCCCGTGGCCTCCTCCTTCGCCTGAAGGCCCGGAGGGAGGAGCTTCTGGCGAGGCTCACCCCGGAGGAGGTGGACGGGCTCTTCCTGGTGGGCGGGGTAAAGCCCGTGGATCCGGACGCGTTCAACCACTACCTGCGCCGCCTGGCGGAAAGGGCGGGCCTGGGCCGGGTGAGGGTGCACGACCTCAGGCACACCTGGGCCACCCTGGCCCTCTCCCGGGGCGTGCCCCTGGAGGTGGTGAGTGAGCGGCTGGGCCACGCCAGCCCCACCATCACCCTGAATGTGTACCGCCACCTTCTGGAGGAGGAGCGCCGGGGGTGGGTGCTGGACCTGGAAGAACTTCTCTACCCCGCCCCCCGCGCCCAAGCCTGAACGGATAGACCGGCTGATAAACCGGCTAAAGGGTTTCCCCCCACGCTACCGTGGGGGGAAGCTTTGTGTTCTGGAGCTGGTGGGCGGCGTAGGACTTGAACCTACGACCTCTCGCGTGTGAGGCGAGCGCTCTTCCGCTGAGCTAGCCGCCCTCAGCCTTTTGAAGGGTAGCACGGGTAAGGGAAGCCTGTCAAGCAAAGGGATCTTCTGAGCTCTCAGCACTCCCCCGTGCCGGTTGCCGGGAAAGACCCCCAAGCACCCGCACCGCCACACCCCGCAGGGAAGGAGGACCCTCCGCCAGAAGGAGGCGAGCCAGGTGGAAAAGGCCCTGCCCCTCAGGTTGCGCTACCACCCCCTGCCCCTTTAGGTCCTGAGAGGAAGCGTTCCCCCTCCTCCATCTCCACCTCCCGCTTGCCCCGTAGCCCCAGGAGGAAACCCATGCTCGTTCCTCCTGCCTATCCGGGAGACCCGGTCAAAGCCCCGGTCCAGGTGAGGAAAAGGGGGACATACCCCAGGGCCTGGACCCCTAACTCGGTTCGGGCAGGGAAAGGGGGAGGGGTGGGCGCGGGTTTCCTGAGGGGCCGGAAGACCGTGGGGGCCCAGGTGGTGGTCTAAAGGAGGAGGAGCGTTCGCATGCCTTTACCAACCCCTCTTTGTTTTCCCTTGGTCAAGCCCCTACAGGACTAAGTGATGGGAGCTCAGACCTTCACCTGCTTGACAAAGCGTAGAGGGGTTGATAGGATAGCTCTTGCTGCGCGGGCGAAAGCCCAAGCAGGGGGATCTTGAAAAGGGGAGAGCAGAGGTCTAAGCAGATACGCAATTAACGCCCTAGTGGCGTTTTTTGTGGAGAGTTTGATCCTGGCTCAGGGTGAACGCTGGCGGCGTGCCTAAGACATGCAAGTCGGGCG
>NZ_JAKEDV010000016.1 GCF_021462505.1 Thermus brockianus | reverse complement strand
CTGAGGTCGCTGGGGTAAGATCGTCTAGAGCTCATCCCTCAAGAATACCACCCTTTTACGACAGCCTCTAAATCAGATAAGAAAAGCACACAAAGAGCTGGCCAAATATCTTCCGGATACATAGGGAAGGCTCTGTCGCCACGGCAGGAGTACTGTCCCCGAAGCGCAACCGGTCGTGTTCCTGAGTGTGCCCCCTCTGGGGTGGTTAGGGATCTAGGGGAAAGGAAGGGGGTGCCAGGACCACGCCAGGGGCAAAGCCCCTAGCCGTTCCTCCCGGTCAATGTCGGGGTGCAGCAAGGCGCTATGCACCTGACCCAAATGCGTCAGGCAGGGTAGGTCCTACCCCTCCCCCCACCCTGGCAGGAGGAGGCTCCGCATCCCGGTCCAGTAGGCCACCTTCTCCTTGGGATGCCCCGCCTGGAGGTACCTGCGGATGGCCCGCCACCTTAGGCGGTGGAGGAGATCCCCCCGGGCCCGGTCGCCCTTGGCGGCCATTCCCGCCAGGCGGGCGAGCTCCTTGAGGAGCCACTTGGCGTCGTCGTAGGTGAAGGGCTTCCCCTTGCCCTTCCTGGGCCCCGGGGAGAGGAGGAGGTGAGGGTAGGGGAGGGGCTGGTGGCTCGCCAGGTAGTCCCGCAAGGGGAGCCAGTCCTCCAGGACCTCCTTGACCCAAGGGGAGAGGGGGACCTCCCTTAGCCGCTCCCCCCGCACCAGAAGCCTCTCCCCCTGCAGGTCCGCCCGCCACAGGCCCACCGCCTCCTTGGCGGTGAGGCCCACCTCCCCCACCAGGACCAGGAGGACCTTGAGGACGGGACGCCAGTAGGCGGGGGTGTAGCTCTCCGCCAAGCTCCAGAGGCGCCCCCACTCTTCCTCCGTGAGGGGCCTCCGGCTCAGGGCGTAAGGGGTGAAACGCGGGGGATACTCCACATGGGGGGGCATGGGATGCCCGGCCCACTCCAGGAAGCGGAGGAAATGGCCCAAAGCCCCCCGGGCCCGCTCCACGGTGTTCCAGGCCAAAGGCCCCTTGGTCCCCCCGGGGAAGCCGTGCGCCTTGATCCAGAGAAGGTAGGCGCGGATCTCCCCGGCCTCCAGGGCGGGCCACCTCCTCCCCTGGAGGGCGAGCCACCGGACAAAGGCCCGCACCAAGGGGGGCACCTCCCGGTCGGGCTTCTTGCGGGTGCGTACCAGGAAGGCCCACACCCCGTCCCCTAAGACCCCCTCGTCCCACCGCGCCAGGGCCTCCCCCACGAGCCGCTTCCGCTCATCTGGGAAGTCCCAAGGCTCCAGGGCCAGCCTCTCCTCCGCCATCTTCCCCTCCATAATACACCCATCCCCCACCCGCCCCAAACTGCTAAATCCTTTCTCCCTCATTCTTTATCCTGGCATCCCCTCTCCACACCGTGTCCTACACAAGTCAACTCACCCCACCCCTACCTCGCAAGACTGCTCTCCATGAGGGTTAAGGGTTGGCGGGGCAGGGTGGGTGGAGCAACAAAAGGAAAGGGGGAAGAAAAGGAAGTAAGGAGCGGCCCCTCACCGCACCCAGAGCGCCAGGCCCGAGGCGGGCGCGGTGGCGGTGGTGCTGGCGCGGGGTTCGTCCAGGTCTAGGCCCCCGTCCCCATCCCGGTCCAGGAAGGCCAGGAGCCAGTAGGTCCGGCTGGCTTCCAGGCGGAAGGTGCCTCCCCCCGCGGGGAGGTGGGTGCGGGCGCATGCGCCCCCGTCCGGGCAGACCTCGAGGGCCACCCGGTAGTCCCCCGGAGCGACCCCCTGACCCACCCGGTTCCCGAGGAGGCCCTGCGCTGGGCACTTCTCCTGCCCTACGTGTGGGCTGCAGTAGCCACCAGGGCCCAATGGCGGTACTACCGACGGTGATGGCGACGGTGACAACGATGGTCCCGGCACCCTCACCTTCTCGGCGGGAGGCTTCCCCTCCGATGGGGTGGCCACGGTTTCCGCTGGTGGGTACTCCGCCTCTCTGGGCGGCGGACAGAGCCAAAGCGTGAGCGCCATGCCGGGGTCTACGGCACCTCAGCTTCCCCGGAAGTGGCGGTCATGCGTAGCGGGAGCGGTGTGTCCTGGACGGAGGTCTACACGCTCCAGAGCGTGAGCCCTGCGCAAGTCACGGTGCGCTCCTATGGGACCTCGAGCGTGTCCGCCTCCTACAGCGGCCCCCTGCCCGGCACCTTGTGCTACGACGGTAACTGTAGCCAGGTAAGGCCGGGGGCGTATACCGCTCCTGGGGATTCCATCCTGCGGACCTGGACGGTTAGCGAGCCTGAGGATTGCCCGCCCGGCTACATCGGAACTCGGGTTTTCACGGAGTATTGGCGCACAGTCAGGTACTGGACGCCGAGCGTGGTGGGGGTGTCCTCGAGGGGAACGGGGCGGTTCACGAGCGCCACGCGGGACGAGATGTACGACCGCGCTTTGACGCAAAGCACGTGCACGCCTTCTAACCCTCCTGAGCCTACCTCCTCTACTTCGTCTAGTTCGTCTACCTCCTCTACCTTGACCTCCCCTACCTCCTCTACCTCGTCTACCTCTTACACCCCAGGCTCTCAGGTCAATATTGACATGGGAGTTAGTGGACCGGGAGGTATCTCAGGACCTATAGGCCCGGGAGCGTTGACACGGTGGAAGGGCCAAATAGAAAAGCTCCCAGAGATGCTTTACCGCTTGCCCGAGAGTGTTGGGACTAAGGGCTTCTTCTGACGAGGCCCTCTCATGGTCTGCCGGTACAATGCTCGTTGGGGTGATAGCGTGAGAAGGATCGCTTTTCTGTTGCTTCTGGCGGTTGGAGCTTCTGCCCTGGCCCTTTCCCCTCAGGAGGGCTGGGACCTCGTGGCCGCGGTGGAGAGCGGCAACCAAGAGGCCTACGCCCGCCTCGTGGAGGCCTACCAGGCGGGCGATCCCGAGGCAGGGGCGGCTTTGGGCGTCCTCTACCTCAACGGGGTTGCCTACCCCAGGGACCTGGAGAGGGCCCGGAGGTACTTCGAGTGGGCCCAGGCCAAGGGAAGCGGCTGGGGTAGCTGGGGGCTCGCTATTTTGTACGCCAACGGAATTGGCGTGGCGCAGGACGATCAAAAAGGCTTTCGGTACGCACGGGAAAGCATGGAGCGCGGCTACCCCGGGGGTAAGGCGCTGTACGCCATGTTCCTCATAGGGGGTGGTGCTGGACTGAAGCAGGACATAAACGAGGGCGTCAAGCTCATCCAGGAAGCCGCGGCCACGGGTGACCCTGTTGCCCTCAACGTGGCCGCCCGGTACCTCGCCTCCTCGGACCTCCCCGGTCTTTCCAGGGACCCCAAGAAGGCTCGGGAGTACTGGGAGCGGGCAGCTGCCCGGGGGTACTTCCTCGCCCGAGGCTTCCTCGCCTACGACTTCTTCTTCGGGATCGGGGGTCCACCCGACCAAAAGCGCGCTCTCGAGCTCGCCCGGCCCCTGGTGGGATTCGAACCCGCCGCCACCGCGGTCTGGGCCACCGCCCTCTACTTCGGCCAAGGGGGTCTCGTTCAGAACCGCCCTGAGGCGTGCCGCCTGGCGAAGGACCAAGCCAAGTTACAGGCAGGTGTAGCCACCATCTACGGCCTTTGCATCCTGGAGGGCGTGGCGCCCGGGGAGCGCGCCCTCGGCCTCGCCTACCTCGCCTTAGCCGCCGCTTGGAAGCACCCCCCTGCCCAAAGCCTCCTTTCCGACTGGCAGAAGCGCCTGACTCCTGAGGAGGTTAACCGGGCGAAGGAGCTCCTGAAGAACCTGCCATGACCCTCCGCGGAGGCTTAGGGGTAGATAGCGGGTGGCGGGCTCTTCTCCAGGGCCTCTCGCTTTCGCCCCTAGGCCTCACCGTCTTCCGCGTCCTCCTTGGGGGAACCCTCCTCGCAGACTGGTTCACCCTCGCCCGCTGGTACGAGGCGTTTTTCTCCGAAGGGGGGCTTTTTCGCCGGCACGAAGTCCTAGAGGTTGCGGACGTTTTTCTCCCCTTCTTCCTGGGCGGGGAGGTCTGGAACCGCCTCCTCTTTCTCGCCATCGGGCTCCTCGCCTTCCTCCTTCTCCTGGGGTACCGCCCTAGGACGACGGCATTCCTCCTCGCCCTTCTCCTCATCGCCCTCCAGCAACGCAACCCCTGGGTCTGGAACACGGGCCACAGCCTCATCCCCGTCTTCCTCCTCCTGGGAGCCCTCCTTCCCCTGGAGGCGGGTTACGGGCTCGCCCGCTTCCTCCTGCGGGATCCGGCGCCGGACCGGGTCTTCGCCCCCACCGTCCTCCCTTTCCTCGTTCTCCTCTTCGCCGCCTACTTCACCAACTCCCTGGCCAAGGACGTGGACGCCTACTGGCTCCAAGGGAAGGGGCTCTGGGCGGCGGTGGAGTCCACCCACGGCAAACCCCTGGGGGTGGAGTTCGTCCGGCGCTACCCCGAGTGGGCCACCCTGCTCTCCCGGCTCACCTTCCTCCTCCAGGCAGGGGGGGCTTTCCTCCTGATAGCGCCTCTTTGGCCCCTCAGGCTCCTCGCCATCCTGGGCTTCCTGGGGTTTCACTTCTTCACCTGGCTCTTCCTGGACGTGGGGAACTTCCCCTGGGTCATGGCCGCGGCCCTCCTTCTCCTCTTGCCCCCCGAGGTGGGGATCTGGCTCAGCGCCCGGCTGCGCCGCGGGCTCCCTCAAGCCGTGGTCCACTACGACGGGGGGTGCGGTTTCTGCCGCCGGGTGGCGCAGGCGCTGGTGAGGGCCTTCATGGCCGAGGCGGAGCTGAGGCCGGCGGAAGGAGAGGTCCGGGAGCTCCTGGAGGCGCGGCGGAGTTGGGTGGTGGAGGTGGAGGGAAGGCGGTACCTGGAGGGGGAGGGCTTTCTCGGCCTCCTCTTCGCCTCGCCCTTCCGCTCCCTCGCCTTCCTCTACCGCTTACCCGGCGTTCCCCGCCTCCTGCGTTTCGGCTACCGTTGGGTGGCGGACCGCAGGCCCTCCCCTGAGGCGACGCGCCGCTGGCTTCCCGCCCCCGCCTTCAGACCCTTCACCCGCCTCACGCTTTTTCTCGCTTTGGCGGTGAGCTTGGCCTATGGGGCGTACGCCCTCAACGGCCCGGACAACTACAACAAGGCCCCGGAGTGGCTCGCCTCGGGCTTGGACAGCGTGGGCCTGGCCGTGGCCTGGGGGCACTTCGCCCCTGTGGGCCCCGGGCGGCACGAATGGCCCCTGGTCCAAGGGGTAACCCTCTCCGGGGCCGTGGTGGACCCGTGGCGGTGGCTTATCTCGGGCGACCCCACCTACAGCGAGGCGGTACCGCGGTACTCCATTGAGCGCTCCGGCAAGGAGCATTGGCGCAAGGTCTGGTGGGGGGCGTGGGGAAAGGGAGAGGCCAACGCCCTCCGGCGCAAAGGAATGGCCCGTTACCTTTGCTCGGCGTGGAACCGGACGCACAAGGGGTTTGACCTCTTGGTGTCCGTGACCCTGTACCGCGCCTATGCGAACCCGGGCGAAGGGCGGGCTAGGCGTCTATTGATGGAGCACTACCTATGCATGTAGCCAAAAGGGTCCTGGCGGTTTTTTCCATCCTCCTCCTAGCGGCGGGCGTTGTCTTTGGCGGCTTCATCCTCGCCTCCTACCGACACCCGGGGCCGGGCCTCCCCGCCTGGAAGCTGGGGCGGGCTCTGGGAGTGTTCCCGCCCTTCGTGGCGCAGGCGGTCTGTAGGGGGGACGAGGCGCTCCTTTGCCTTAGGGGCTACTACCGGGCCCATTTGCGGGGGCCTCTGGTGGGGGATGCCACGGCCCCTTGCCGCGGATTGCAAGGCCCAGCAGCCCGCGCGTGCTCTGAAGTCATGGGGTTGCGGCTGTTGGAGGAAGGGGTTTCCCGTCCCCTCACCGTTTGCGGCCAGCTTCCAGACCCCCTGGCCTGCGCGCGCTACGTTGGCCGGGCCGCCTTCACGAGGGGCGGCTTTGAGAAGGGGGAAAACCAAAGCGCCGCCCGCGTCTGCGCCGAGGGGAGGGGGGAATACCTGGCCCATTGCCGCGCGGGGGCGGCCATGGAGGCGGTGGAGCGCTTTGGGAAGAGGATCGTCCCCGCCGCTTGGGAGTTTTGCTCGCCTTACGAAGCGGACCTCTGCGCCTCCGGCATCGCCTCGGCCCTTCGGGCCCACTATAGGGAGAATCCCCAGGAGGCCCTGGAGGCTTGCACCCTCCTTTCCCCCCTGGGGGCAGCCTACTGCGTTCAGTACCTCAAGGCTTCTTCAAAGGGGGACTAGGTTGGTGTCCACCCGGAAGCGCCAGGTCTTCTCCCAGGTGGCGCTCCCGATCTGCCCCCTCACGTAGACCTCGTACTCCGCCCCCGGGGTCAGGGGCTTGTGGGGAATGACGACCAGGGCTCCGTGGGCCTTTAAGTCATTAACTGCCTGTTCCCGCCTGGACTCGCGGTTTTCCCAGTACTGCCGGCTCCCGTAGGCGCAGACGGGGTTCAGGGCCCCGTCGGAGTTGCGGGTGAGGCGGGCTTCCAGGACCTTCGTGTCCATCTTGGCGAAGGTCATCACGGTGATGGGGAAGCCGATGGGGGTCACCACTACTCCGTTTCCGTCGTCCCAGGTGAGGCCCTCCTGGGTCAGGAAGGGGCGCTCGGGAGAAGCGCTGGGGTTGGAGCAGGGGTAGATGGGGTTGGGGTTCTCACTTCCTATGTACCGGTCCAGGGGAACCACCATTCCCGGGCTGGGGAAGAGAACCTCCCGGGTGGGCTTGTCGCTCGTCCAGAGGGAGAGGTTCGGGAGGGTGCTCCCGCTTCGCCCGTAGCTGCCCCCATAGCCAGGCAAGGGTCCGACATCCCAGTAAGTACCCGATCCCACGGTGAGGGGCCAGGGGTAGATGAGGTTGAAGCGGTGGAAGGGCGCGGCGATCCACCGATTGACCGTTTGCTCCTCAGGGGGGAACACGGGTTGCCCATTCAGGCGGTAGAACCGGAGCCATTCGTTGCCCCTTTTCCCCGCTTCCTTTCCCTCAGGGGTACTGAAAGGTTGGGACAGGTCCTCGTCGTGTGGCCGTCGGTCCGGGTAGCTTTGCACCATGTATCGGCTGTGCAGCCACCCCCGCCAGCTCCACTCGGGGTCCTCCTGGACGGGGGGGAGCCCCGCCCGGGTCCGCCAGTCGTTGAGGGCCTTGAGGGCGGACCGGCCCTCGGTGTCCCGGATCTTCAGGTAGAAGGGAAGGGTCCACTCCTTGCCCCCCTCGTCCCGCACCACCACCTCGTACTTGAAGGGCCCCTGGGGCAGGGCGTCCGGGGCCACGGCGAAGGTGAGGGTGGCCTGGGACCGGGTGCCGTCCAGGCGCACGGGCTCCGTGGGGTGGGTCACGCCGGGGTAGCGGCTAGCGTCCCAGCCGGGGCAACTGGTGGTGCCCTTGGCGCAGGGGTCAGCGAGGGCTACCCGCACTTCCACGGACTTTTTGGTTTCCGTCAGGGAGAGGGTCAGGGTGTAGGTGCTCCCGGGGTTGACGTAGGCCACGGGCTCGGAGGAGGTGGGGAGGGAGACCGGGTTGGGCTCGAGGCCCGGCAGGTTGAGGGTACCGCAGGCGGAGAGGGTGAGAAGAAGGACTAAGAGGGCGAGGTTTCTCCTACGCATTTGCCCAACATTCTAACCAATAATCTGAGGAGAAGGACGAGGCTATCTGGGGCAGCATGGGCCCATTCTTCTTTCTTGGGAGCTCTCCCTGACCAGGGGTTTCCACGACCAAGGAGGAATCCGTGCTAAGCCCTTGAAGGCTGGGGACTAGCCGCTGGCGAGCGCTCAAGGTTGGGAGCCTCGAGGCTAGGTGGGGGGCAAGGCCTCACCTTTCTTCATACGGGGGCGTTAACGTGCGAAATAAACCCTGCAGCTTTCCAAACAGGGCTTGGTATACCTTATTTTCGCGAAAGCTCTCTTTCGCGAAGAAGGCCTTTGCGTTTGCGGAGGGGGCTCCGGGCCCCTGAGGCGGGGGCGGTGGCTCCTACGCCTTACCGCCCCCATGCGCCCGTACGTCAGTAGAGGCTTACCCCGGCCCTTTCGCACGCTGCCCGTACCAGTTTCCCCGCGCTATCTATATCCTCACTCTCTAAGGGCCCCTAGCAGGGTTTCCAGCTCCTCGTCCGCCAAGTAGTCCAGCGCCTCCTGTACCTCCACGAGCCTGTCTCATGCGTCCACCCATCAGTCCGCTACCGCATCCCGGGCCGCCTCGAGGAGCCTTTCCCTTTTCACCGTCATGCGCACCTCCTTCTGCCCACGGTACCGGAGCATCCCGTCAGCCAATGTCGTTTTTGCGTGACGCCCATTTCCTTCTCACGCCATCTCCTGCCACCCGTCCACCCGCTGGGGGGTGCGCCTTTAGGCGGGCGAGCGCCCGCTCCTGGACTCCTCGCATTTTCCGAAGGGCGCTGGAAGCGAAAACTAAACCAATAGGCTTTGGGGCTTGGGGCGGGGCGTCTTGCCCCCACGACCGTTTTCTTATCAGTACCGTGGAGGCAAGACACTCTCACCGCCTCCCGCATCGCCTCAGCCTCATTATCAGAGGCTGTCGTAAAAGGGTGGTATTCTTGAGGGATGAGCTCTAGACGATCTTACCCCAGCGACCTCAG
>NZ_JAKEDV010000015.1 GCF_021462505.1 Thermus brockianus | reverse complement strand
TGCACGCTGTTCTCCTGCAAGGGGTACGGGGCCAAAGCCGGGCCCCGGGCGAGTTCCGGCGAACGCAGAACGGGATTGACTTCCCGGGGCGCACTTGTAGCCCAAGTTTCCCATCTAAGGGGCCGTGGCACGCATTTGGCTAAGATGGGGGCGTGGGTCGTTTCTTCGTTGGCCTTTTTCTTCTAATTCTCGCCCTTTGGGCGTTGGGAAAGCTTTATCCCCTTTTCCTTTGGGTCTTCCTAGCCTTCACCTTGGCGGCCGCTTTGGACCCCCTGGTGGGCGTGCTTCGCCGTTTTCTACCCCATCCCTCGGCGGTGGTCCTGGCTTACCTGGGGGTCCTAGGGGTCCTGGCCTTAGGGCTTTACCTGGTGGCGCCCCTTTTGGCCCGGCAGTTCCGCAACCTGAGCGAGGTCCTGCCCCAGGCCTTCGCCTTTCTTCAGGGGAACCTGGGGCTTTCCGGCTCCGGGCTTCTTTCCTCCCTGGCTCCCTCCTTCCACATCGCCGGGGACCTCCTCCTGCGGGTAGGGGAGACCGTGTCCGGCCTGGTCTTGGCCCTGGTTCTGGCGGTGATGATCAGCCTCGAGCCCCACCTGGTGCCCCGGGCGGCCCCTTACCTCCCGGGGGACGGCTGGTCGGAGGTGCTGGAGGGCACCTGGCGCCGCCTGGGATACTGGGCCCGCGCCCAGTTCCTCATCGCCCTAAGCTTCGCCCTCCTTTTCGGGGGTTGGCTCTTCGCCCTGGGGGTGCCGAGCCCCTTCGCCCTTGGGTTCCTCGGGGGGGTGCTGGAGGTGATCCCCTTCGTGGGGGGGATCACGGCGGCGTTGCTGGCAAGTCTGGTGGCCCTTTCCTCCTTAGGGCCCCTAAGCGCCCTTCTCGTCCTGGCAGGCTATGGGGGTATCGCCCTCCTGGAGGGGAAGGTTCTCATCCCCCTCATCTATGGGCGGACCGTGGGGTTCCACCCCGCCCTGGTCCTCCTCGCCATTTTCGCCTTTGGCAAGCTCTTCGGCCTCCTGGGCATCTTCCTCGCCGTGCCCATGACGATCCTCGCCTCAGGGCTTCTTTCCCGCTGGCGCCGCTAGCCCCCCACGTGGACCACGGGCCGCCGCCGGGGGTCGGCCTCCACCCGGCGCAGGATCTCGTGGGTGAGGGTGGGTACGTCCCCTTCCCCGAAGAGGAGGAAGTCCAGGGCGGCCTGCCAGGGTCCTTCATCGGACCACTCAAAGTAGATGTGGGGGCGCTTTCCCGTCCGCTCCCGCAGGTAAAGGAGGAAGGCGGCCAGGGTGTTGGGGGCGGCGGTACCCAGGATGCGGAAGACCTTGGCGTCCCGGTGGTCTACCCCCCAGACCTGGGCCACGGTGCTGAACTCGGAGGGATCCTGCACATAGACCTCCACGAAGACGATGGGGTCGTGGGCGGGGATGTGGGTGGCCTCGCGGATGCGGCGCTCCTTGTCCCAGTAAACGGACCTCCCACCCCGCTCGGGCCGGTGGGCCACCAGGCGGAGGGGGGCCTCCTGCTCTTTCAGGTGGGCCACCATCCGCTCCGCCATCTCGTCCAGCTGGAAGGCTTCTACCCGGAGTTCAAAGGAGCGCAAGGTGCGGGAGAGGAAGGAGAGGAAAAGCGTTGCGGCGATGAAGAAGGAGGCGATGCGCACCCCGTCGGGCCGCTCCACCACGTTGGCCACCAGAACGTAGGCGAAGACGGGGAGGAGGGTCTGGAAGTAGCGGGCTTCCTTGCGTTTCTCCCTTTGGGCGGAAAGGGCCACGCCCAAGGCGGCGGAGCTCATCACCACCAGGACCCCGGTGGCGTAGGCCGCCGCCTGGGCCTCCACCTGGGCACGGAAGAGGAGGGTGATGCCGAAGGCCACGCCGGTGAAGAAGAGCACCAGGATGCGGTGCTGTCGGGCCCACTCCGGGGCCATGCCGAACCGGGGAAGGTAGCGGGGCACGAGGGTAAGGAGGCCCGCCATGGCGCTGGCCCCAGCGAACCAGAGGATCACGATGGAGAATAGGTCGTAAAGGCTGCCAAACCCCTCCCCCAGGTAGCGGTGGGCCAGGAAGCTGATGGCCCTACCGGAAACCTCCTCGCTTTGCCAGAGCTCGGGGGGAATAAGGAGGGCGGTGGCGAAGCCCGCTGCCACCAGGAAGGAGGCCATCACGGTGGCGGCCGCCAAGAGGAGGCGCTGGCCCCCCCGGATCCGGCCCCAAGGCCTTTCCGGGGTGTCCTGGGGTCCCCCCCGGATGAGGGGCATCACCGCCACGCCGGTTTCATAGCCGGAAAGGCCCAAAGCCAGCTTGGGAAAGGCGAGGGTGGTGGCGAGGATAAGGCCTAAGGGATCGGCGTGGGCGCGGAGGAGCCCTTGCCACCATTGGGCCAGGTGCTCGGGACCCACGTGGCTGAGGGCCACCCCCAGGGTGATGGCGTTCAGGGCTAGGTAGCCCAAGGTGATGGGCACGGCGAGGCCGATGGCCTCCCGGAAGCCCAGGTAGAAGACGAAGCCCAAGAGGGCGATGAGGAGGAGGGTGAGGCTCACCTGGCTCCCCTGGAGCCAGGCGGGGGCCACGGGGTTGCCGATGAGGTGGACGGCGGCGTCGGCGGCGGAGAGGGTGATGGTGATGACGAAGTCCGTGGCCATAAAGCCCAGGACCACCAGGACCAAGACCTTGCCCCGCCACCCGGGGAGGAGCCGGGTGAGGAGGCCCACGGACCCCTCCCCGTGGGGGCTCTCCTCCGCCAGGCGGCGGTACACCGGAAAGACCCCCAGGAGGGCGAAAAGGCCCAAGGCGATGTTGGCGAGGGGGGAGAGGAACCCCGCCGCCAGGAGGGCGATGCCGGGCTGGTAGCCCAGGGAGGAGAAGAGGTCCACCCCGGTGAGGCAGAGCACCTGCCACCAGGGGTAGCGGCCTTCGTCCGTGTGTCCTTGGAGCTTCATAAGCCCTCCAAAGCAGCCTCCACCCCTGGGGGCACGAAGCCCGCCACCTGGTAAAGGCCCCGGGCCCGTTCAAGGGCCGCCCTCGCCTCCCCAAGGCGCCCCTCCTTGCGCAACGTGAGGCCGAGGACGTATTGGGCCAAGGGGTTTCCCGGGGCCAGCGCCACGGCTTTGCGGAGCATGGCCTCGGAACGGGCCAGGCCCTTAGGGGTACTGGGCCCCCGGAACACCCCGCCCTTGGCCTGCTCGCCCCGGTAGTAAAAGAACTGGCTCCGGACGTAGGGGAATGGGAGGGGCGCCACCTGGTCTGGGGTAAGGGTGCCTTCCTTGGTCCGGTAGCTGAGGATGGCCCCGTCCGGGGCGTACTGGGGTTCGGCGAAGCGCAGGCCTCGAGGGGTGGCCACGAAGAGGCCCCGGTGCTTCGGGAACGGGGTGGGCTCGGAGGGGTCCACCAGGTAGTCCCGCCCTCCCAGGCGTAGGACCGCCACCGCATGGCCCAGGTTGCTTCGCTTCCCCTCGGGGTTCTCGTACACCATGTAGACCCCCGAGGCGAGCCCCATAGAGGAGAGCATCCCCTGCACCAGGACCGCCTGGAGCAGGCACTGCCTTTCCCCTTTGAGGGCGGCGTAGGCGAACTCGTAGCCCTCCTCGAGGCTGAAGCGGGGGAGGAGGCGCTTGATGACCCGGAAGGTCCAGGCGGCGGCTTCCAAGGGAGGGGCCTGGGCCTTACGATTGAGGGCGGTACGGAAATCCTCGTGGAAGGCGTGCCGGAAAGCTCCCTCCCACCAGGGGAGGAAAGGCGGGGCCCCCGCCACCTCCCGGTAGGAGTCCTCTACCAGGGTGGCGAAGGCAGGCGTATCCAGGGGGAAGGCCAAGGCGCTAGGGAGAAGGAGGAACACCCAAAGGATGGGTATCACAGACAGAAACTATACGCCTGGCAAGCGAGGGGTGGTGGCGGGCTAAAGTTCCGGCACCTCCTCCATCTGTTCGGGAAGGAAAAAGACCCTCGCCCGGTCGTCATAGCCGAGGAGCCCGGCGTACCGTCCCCACTCCCGCACCACGGCGAGGACCCTCCTGGCCTCGGGCTCGGGGAGGTGCTGGCGGAGCCGGGCCAAAACCCGCTCCTCGGGAACCTGCCGCCTTGCCAAGAGGGCCTGGTGGAGGCGGGCGAAGAGGGGTACCTGGCGCAGGAGGTGCTCGCCGAATAGGATCTTCCGCTCCTCGGGGGTGGCCGAGGCCCAGGCGGCCCCCGCCGGGGTGAGCTCGGCGTCTCCCCGCTCCGCTCGGGCGAAGCCCAAAAGTTCTAGGGCTTCCAGGAGGGGGAAGAGGTCGTCCACCTCGAGCCCCTCCTCCGCCGCCAGCACGGGCAGGTCCGCCCGCCCCCCGTGCCGGGCCAAGGCTTCCGCCAGGCTCGCCAGGGCCTCCACGGAGGCCGAGGGCAGGCGCACGATCTCCTCCTCTAGATGCCTTTCCACCTCCTCCCGCAGGGTGAGGGCCTGGTAGATCTCCTCCACCACCGCCCGGAAGCGGGGATGGTGGGGATCCCGGGGGTGGGCTAAGGGGATGGGGATTTCCCGGCCGATCCTTGCCGGGCTTCCCTGGAGGACCAAGGCCCGGTCCGCCAGGGCCACCGCCTCTTCAATGTTGTGGGTGACCAGGAGGATGGCCCGGGCGGAAAGCCGTCCCGCCTGCCATAGGTCCAGAAGGTCCCCCCGTAGCCCCTCGGCGGTGAGGGGGTCCAGGGCGGAAAAGGCCTCGTCCAGGAGGAGGACCTTGGGCTCCACCACCAGGGCCCGGGCCAGGCCCACCCGTTGCTTCATCCCCCCGGAGAGCTCCTTGGGCAGGGCCTCCTCAAACCCCTGGAGGCCCACGAGGGCGAGGGCCTCCCGGGCGCGGCGTACCCGCTCCTCCTTAGGTACCCCGCGGGCCTCGGGGCCCAAGGCCACGTTCTCCAGGACCGAGAGCCAGGGGAAGAGGGCGAAGCTCTGGAAGACCATGGCCATGCCCTCCACCGGACCCTCCACCCGCCTGCCCTGGAAGCGCACCTCCCCCCGGTCCGGGGGGATGAGCCCGGCCAGGATGCGGAGAAGGGTGCTCTTCCCCCCGCCCGACCGCCCCAACAGGGCCACGATCTCCCCCTCCCCCACGGCGAGGTTCACGCCTTCCAAAACGGGGAAAGGCCTCTCCCCCGCGCTAAAGGCCTTGCTCACGTCCTCCGCCTCCAAAAGCATCCCAACCTCCTATAGGCGGTACCTCTCCTCCGCCAGGCGGTAAAGCCGCCGCCAGACGAGGCGGTTTAGGGCCACCACGTAGAGGCTCATCACGGCGATGCCGAGGAGGAGGTGGGGCCCTTGGCCCTCCGCCAGGGTCCAACGGGCGATGTAGCTTCCAAGGCCCGTGGCCTCGAGGGTCTTCCCATGCCACGTGACCACCTCGGCCACAATGGAGGCGTTCCACGTGCCCCCGCTCGCCGTGATGAGGCCCGTGACCAGGAAGGGGAAGCAGGCGGGGAGGAGGAGGCGCCGCCAGAGCGCCCAACCCCGCAGGCCAAACCCCCGCGCCGCCTCCTTCAGGTCCCCGGGAACCGCCATGCTCCCGGCCATGACGTTGAAGAGGATGTACCACTGGGTGCCCAGGGCCATGAGGAAGGCGGAGAAGACCTCGAGGGACAGGTGGAAGCGCAGGAGGAGGTAGGCGAAGAAGGGGTAGAGGAGGTTGGCGGGGAAGGCGGCCAAAAACTGCAACAGGGCCTGGACCCGCACGGCAAGCCGGGGCCTTTGGCCGAGGAGGATGCCCACGGGAACCCAGACCACGCTGGCGAGGAGCATAACCCCGAGCACCCGCAACAGGGTGAAAAACCCCAGGGCGAAGGCGTGGGCCACCTCGGCGAGGCTCAAGGGGCGGAGGGTGGCGAAGAGGGCCGCCAGGCCCCATAGGGCCAGCAGGGCCAGGGCGGCGTAGAGGGGCCAGGTGGGGAGGCGAAGGGGACGGGGGGGACGGAGGCGACGCTCGTAGCGGAGGAGGGCCTCCAGGGCCCAGTCCGCTCCCCTTTCCGCAAGGCCCCGCACGGTACGGGTGCGCCGCAAGAAGTCCAGCACCCAGCTCCTCGTCGGTTCCTGTCCGGCCCTTTCCTCGTACTTGAAGCGCTGGCTCCAGGCCACGAGGGGGCGGAAGAGGAGCTGGTCGTAGAGGACGATTACGCAAAGCATGGCCAAGACGGCGAGGGCCAAGGCCTCGAGGTTGCCCTGGGCCAGGGCGGAGGCCATGTAGGACCCGATCCCGGGCAGGTCCACCTCCGTCTTACCCACGGCGATGGCCTCCGAGGCCACCACGAAAAACCAGCCCCCGGACATGGACATCATGGCGTTCCACACCAGCCCGGGAAGGGCGAAAGGGAGCTCCAACCGCCAAAACCGTTGCCAAGGGGTGAGGCGGAAAAGCCTGGCGGCCTCGTCCAGCTCACGCGGCACCGTCTTCAAGGCCTGGTAGAAGCTGAAGGCCATGTTCCAGGCTTGGGAGGTGAAGACGGCGAACACGGCCGCCAGCTCGTACCCCAGGGCCCGCCCCGGGAAAAGGCCGGCCAGGGTCCCCACGGACGCTGCCAGGAAGCCTAGGATGGGCACCGACTGGAGAATGTCCAAAAGGGCCACCAGGAGGGGCTCGAGGCGGGTCTTGGCCGCCAGGGGTGCGTAGAGGAAGGTGAAGAAGGTAGAGAGGATGAGGGCGAGCCCCATGCGGAAGGCGGTGCGCAGAGCGTACCCCGGTAGGTGGATGGGGTCTAAGGCGATGGGCGTCGGGGCAAAGGGGCCCGCCGCTTCCTGGGAGGCCCTCAGGAAGAGGGCGAGGAGCCCCAGGGTGAGGCCCAGGGCCAAGAGGTCGTAGCGGTTGGGCCGCTCGCGCAGGATGGGTACCATGGCTGGATGTCCGGTTTGGCTGGACTACTGCCGCCCTGCGCATTCTACGCCGGCACGGCCTTCTCAGAGTAGCCCGAAGAGGCTCAGGAGGAGCACCGCCAGCACGAAGAGGGTGATGCCCACGAAGGACCAGTCCCCCTCTTCGGCGAAGAGGAGGGCGGAAAGGGCGACCCGGACCACGGGGGTGAGGACGAGAACGTAAAGCCCCGCACAGGCCAACCCCTCGGCGACCCGGGGAGCCATGCCTAGAATCCCCAAGTGCCCGAGCCCCCCCAGGGCCAGGAGCGTCGCCGCCAGGAGGACCCCGTAGCGGAGCACGAGGGCAAGGAGGTTCCTTTGCCTCACCCCTTACCCCCTTCTAGGATCATCTCCAAACCCAGGCCGGCGATGGCCAGGGCGAACACCCGCCTAAGCCGGGGCGTGGGGCTTGCCGGCAAGAGCCTAGCCCCCCAGAAGGCCCCTAGGAGCACCCCGAGGACCACGGGGAGCGCCACCCCGGGGTCCACGTAGCCCCGGCGGAAGTACAGCCCTGCGCTGGCCGCCGCCGTGACCCCGATCATGAAGTTGGAGGTGGTGGTAGAAATCTTGTAGGGGAGGCCCATTACCCGATCCATGGCCAGGACTTGAGGGCCCCTGAGCCGATGCCCAAAAGGCCCGAAAGCGCCCCGGCGAGCCCCATGAGGAGGAAGCCCTGGGGCAGGTGGCGCACCCCGTAGGCCGTTTCGCCCCTTGGGCTGGGGTAGCTTCCAGGGAGCCGGAGCTTTAGGGCAAGGGGGTGGGAAGGAACGGTCCTGGTGCGCATCCGCCGCACTCGTCCGAGCCCAAGCCGTCTACCCCAAAGTGCCCAAGAAGACAGAGGCAGCAGGTGTCAGCGCTTTGGCTCTCGGGTTCTTGGCCTTGGCCCAGGTGGCGTAGATGGGGGCGCAGGCGCCCAGCTACCAAGGCTCCATCCCTGTACAACAGGACTACGCCACCGAGGCGGAGGAGGCCTCCGCTTACCAGGCTCTGGCCAAGGTGACCGCCCAGGAGGCGGTGAAGGTGGCGCTGCAGGCCCTTTCCACCACGGCGGCCCCTGTGCGGGTGTCCTTGGGGAACGAGAACGGGTACCTGGTGTGGGAGGTGGTCCTGGCGGGCCGAGAGGTCAAGGTGGATGCGGGCACGGGCCAGGTTCTCCACCGGGAGGCCCTGGGCAAGGAGGAGGGGAAGTCCGCCGGGGAGCACGGGGAGGAGAGCCACGAGGGCGGCGAAGGGGAGGTAGAGGACGGGCCGTAGCCTACGGGTGAGGGGGTCGGGCAACCCACCCCCTTTTCCTCATCTTGGGGGACGTATGCGCGAAACGCTTTTCGCTCTCGTGGTTCCTTGGGCCATCGCCATGGCACAAGCGTTGCCGACCTTAGGTTTTAGGGATACGGCGGGAAAAGCCCAGGCCTGGGCCCGGCTCGGCAACCCTCCAGAGGAGATCAGCCTATTCTGCTCCTAGGGGAAGCCCGTGTACAGCGTGGACCTGGCCAAGGGGCGGGCTCCCTTGCAAGTGTACGTGGATGGGGTTACGGGGAAGGTCTTAGGCTCCAAAAGCCTGAAGGAGCGGGCCTTGAGGGCCAAGGCTTGGCTACGGGAAAACCCAGGCATTCCCCTAAAGGAGGCCATCGCGCTAGCGCAACGGACCTTAGGCGCACAGGAGTTCCCGCAAGAGGTAGCCTTCCCGCGCCCCCAAGGAAGGCCGGTATTGCAGGTGGATTGCAGCCGGGAGCAGGTGCTCCTGGATGCGCGGACCAGGGCCTACTTGGGTAAGTGGCCCACGGGTCGCTGAGGCGCTTTCGGGAGCCCGTTGAGTAGGGGTATCCGGGGATATCGCCAGGACGAAGGGGCTTCCCCTTTGTCCCTTTCCCTAAGCTATAGGGAAGGGAGTTGTCGCCCAATGGCAAGGAAGGGTGCCGAATGTTTCCAAGGCGTGGCTTAGAGAGGAGCGCAATGCGACAGGCTGGAGCTCTCCTTTTGCTCTATGGAACCCTCTTCGGGGCGCTTTTAGAGGCTGTCGTAAAAGTCCTCCACGGCCAGCTACGCGGCCCTAGCCAGCCGCTTCACCAACAAGCGT
>NZ_JAKEDV010000014.1 GCF_021462505.1 Thermus brockianus | reverse complement strand
TCTGCCCATCACCCGGGTGTTGCGGGCGGTGGCGTGAGGTGAGTACGCAGATGAATATCCGAAAAGGGGGCCGAGGGTCCAGATCAAGTAGCACACGAAGGAATAGGCCTTCCTGCTCCTCCAAGAGGGCCTCCCGCTCCTCCAAAGCCCGCAGGGTCTCCGCCAAGGACCGCTCGTAAAGCCCCTGGGCCGCCTGCACCGCCAGGGCCTTGAGGGCCGGGGCCAGGGTCCGCAGGGTCCCCTCGATGGCGCTGCTCAGGGAACGCTCCCGGGCTCCCTCCGCCCGCAGGAGCTCCAGGTAGCGCTGCAGGGTGCTGAGGCTTCCCCGCCCCAGGTGCTGCCGCAGGGCCTGGCCCCCCGCCTCCTCGGGGGAGAGGCCAAGTTCCGCCAGGGCGTGCTTCACGTCCGCCAGGGTCACGCTGGGTGTGCGCGGCATGGTCACCTCCGTTTCGTAAGGTAATCGGGAAAAGTATTTTCTCCGGGGTTCATTACGCTTCCCCACCCCCTTCATTCCGTAATGGACCCCCCTCCAGTACGATTTCCCGGTGAAGCTTCACGACCGGGTGAGGAGGCGGTACACCCACTCCCTGCGGGCCTCCCGGTAAGCCTCCCGCTTGCTGGAGGCCTCCACGGTGTAGGGGCCTCCGGGGCCCTCAAAGGAGGCCACAAAACCCTCCGTGGGGTGGCGGGCCACGCTGGGGGCTCCGTGCCGGTCCCACCCCTCCGCCACCACGTCCGCCAGGAGGCGGGCCAGGGCCGCTGTGATCTCCTCCTCGGTCCAGGCGGGTTTGTCCGGGAGGTAGGGGCGCAGGAGGTCCCCAAGCCCCACCTCGTCCGTGAGGGGCCAATAAAGCGTCAAAAGCCGCCCCAGGGCGTGGATGGCATCTTGCTTTCTCATTCCCCCCTCCTCTGCTTGAGCCGCACCACCCGCTCCAGAAGTTCCGATATCTCCCCCTTGGTGAGCCCGAGGCCGGTGAGGGCCTTCCGCAGGCTCCTCCGCACCGCCTTGTCCCAGCGGTTGGCGGTGGCCGGGGGGAGGAAGCCCAGCCGGGAGGCCTCCCGCACCTCCCGGGTGAGGGCGTTTGTTCTGCCCACGAGCCTGCGGGCCTCCGCCAGGACCAGGGGCTTGACCCGCTTCCGGTCGTGGGGCCAGCGGAAGCTCCCCACCAGGCGCTCCATCTCCCTCTGCCGCTCCCGCACCCAGGCGGGGGAGACCAGGAAGCGGGCCCTCTGGGTCTTGTCCCGCCGCATCCCGCCCCAGGTGAGGAGGAAAGGCCCCACCCGCAAGGGGCGCTGGGCCAGGTCCTGAAGCTCCAGGTTCCCCACCCTCGCCTCCCGGGAGAGGACCAGCCACCCTCCCTCGGGAAGAGGGAAGGCCCGCAGGCCCTCCCGCTCCCGGGGAGGCCTCTCCCCCGGGGGGAGGAGGAGGCCGTAGCGGTAGCGGTTCCCCGGGTGGGCCAAGGCTCGGTGCAGGGCCTTCCAGACCGGGCCTTGCCAGGGGTAAGGGGTGCGGCCCATGGGGGAGAGGGTAGCAAGGGGAGACTCCCGCCTTGTCCTTTCCCGTAGGGAAGGGGAAAGAAGACCTAAAAGGGGGGAGGGGAGGGGAGGGGGGGGACGTAAAAAGGGTCGGATCAAGACCCTCCCCGCTATACCTACCTCGTGAGCCTGGCCCCCACCAGGTGCCCCTCCCCACCCGTCCCGCCTGGGCCGGGGAAAGCCGGATGCCCTAGTTGGGCCCGTCCGGTTTGGGGCGGGGGTGGTGCCGGAATCGAGGGCGACCCCGTGAAAGGCACCGTCCTATCGCCACGCATCTGGTGGTCGGTTCACACGGAAGGCGACCGTACGAGCCAGCCGTCGCCGTCGGAGGGGATGATCCCTGCACCACGAGGGGGTGGTGCGCCCGCCCATGGGTGCTCCGAGGGTGCCACAGGCCCGAGGGGTGCTGAGTCATGGGTCAAGTGTCGCGGGTTCTGGCTTCACAGCGGAACCCATGCGGCTAGGGCGACACCGAAGAGCCCCCACACGGGGGCCTGCCCAAGGGGCCTGATGAGGGCTTCGAACCGAGGGACGAAGGAGGCTGAGCCGAGCTCCCCCTGCGTGAGGGTTTTCCGGCCCTTACCCACGCACCCTGAAGGGGATCCCGCCCATAGGCGGGGTAGGCAAGGCTTCTGGACCCGGTGGGCTAGGTGTCTGACAACGCGGTGGACGGGAATGGCGACCCTGCCGTGCCCACGGGCGGCAATGCCGCACCGGGGTGTGTCCTCCAGCCCTGAACCCATAGGGGCTGGTACGCCGATGGGAGCGTGGCGAACCCCATCGGTGGCCGCGGGAAAACGGTCTAGGAGGCGGGGAAACCCGCTCAACGAGGACCGGATAAGCGGGGATAACGGCAGGGACGGAGCGGGTGAGTACCGTGGAAGCCAGGGAAACCTGGTGGAGGGAAGACCCGTAGCGGTTTGGGTAGGCGTGTGGGGATTCCTGGTGCTTGGTGGGGGCCAGGCCACCGGGAGGTCCCCCGGAGTGGACCAACCACGGCCATCCCGAGGCCCTAAATCGGGGGCGTGTCCCGGCCACACGGGGACAGCCACGGCCGTCCCGAGGCCGAAAATCGGGGGTAGAGCCCACCACACGGGCAGCAGACACCGCCCTGGCGGGTTGCCGTGCGAAGGAGGAAGACGGATTGAGTGAGGATCGGTGCGTGGATGCATGAGCAGATGACCTGACCTAGAACCCTCCAGGGCAGGAAGACAGAAAGCCCAAGAGAAGCCCCCCGGGTTTCCCGGGGGGCTTTGCCTTTTGCCGTGTGGTACACCGCACTTTCTCCCTGCACCAGCAGTACCGAAAGCCCCCGTCTGCACGGGGTGCACGGGGGATCCCCTCTTGCCTTTGGGAAGGGGTCGGTATAATAGCCCCCAACGGGTAGACCGGGCCCCCTGGGGGCCCAAGGCGGCAGGGCCGCGTGAGGACCAAATAAGAGGACCCCCGCTGGGAGGGGGCAACCTTGGGAGGGGTTAAACCCCGAAGGAGTCTTCGGTTAGTTTAGCCCCCTCCCAGCGGGAAAGGCAATAGGCGCCAAGGCGGCGCGCGGGGGAGTGCCGTCCCCGACGCGCGAAACGGGAGGGGTTTATGCCCCAAGAAGGAGTTGAAGGGAAGAGCTATAAAGAACAGCCGGAAGGACTCACCGAGCGGGGCCGGGCCTTCCTCGAGGCCCTGGCCCGGAGGAAGCGGGCGAGGGGCGAGGAGCTTCCGCCCCTCTACCTGAAGCTCCTGGAGGGGGCCGCGCCCCCGGAGAAGGGGGTCCATGAGCCCCCGCCCGAGGAGGCGCCTCCCCCGGAGGACCTCCGCCGGAAGCTCCGGGAGGCGCCGCCTTCCCCGGCCCTCCCCAACCGACAGGAGCTCTCCGCCTCCCCGCCCCCACCCGAGAGGAAGCGGGACGCCTGGAGCCTCGCCGACCGCCTCCTGGCGGAAGGGGAGCGGCGGGGCACCCTGCCAGGGCTTTCCGAGCGGGAGCGGAGGGTGTACCGGACCCTCCTCGCCCTGGGCCTCGAGGTCCTGGCTCAGAGGCTCGGCCCGAAGCCCATCCCGCAAAGCCTCACTCAGGTCACCCTCTTCACGGTGAACGACGCTCTGGCAACGGCCCTGGGTCTTCCCCCGGCCTCGCTGTACCGGATTCTGGCCTCCCTGGAGGAGAAGGGGCTCATCCGCAGACGGGCATGGCGTGCCCCGGCTACCCTCCAGGGCAGGACGGGGTTCTATGCTGCCGGTACCCTCTACGCAGTACGTCTGCCCCAGAGGGAGCGCCGTCCCCGCTTGGAGCCGGAGGACTTCCGCCACCCCTGGCGGGACCTGGAGGAGGATGTCCGGCGGGGACGCACCGCCTGGAGGCTGAGAGAGTCATATACAAATCCTCCTAAGGAGGATTCCCTGGTTTTGGAGTTTTTGCTTGGGTTTTCGTTATCCCCTGGCGAACTAGAAAATCCGTTAGCTCTAGACTCTCTCACCGCCCTGCTCCGAGCCAAGCCCCTGGAGCGCCGGGCCCTGGTGGCCAACCTGGCTGCCGCCTTGGCCCAGGAGTTCCGGGACCCCGGGAGCGTGCGCTTTTACGCCTGGGTCCTCTGGAACGCCCTCCGGGCGGAGCTCTACGGCCTGATGGAGGGGGCCCTCGAGGCCGTCGCCTGGGCGGTCCGGCGGGCGCGGGAGGCCGCGGCCAAGGTCCTCTGGAGCCCGAGGGGCGAGGGGGTCCGGCGCCCCGGGGCCCTCCTCGCCCACCTCCTCCGGGAGCGGGGCCTCCTGGAGCTCTTCCGCCAGGCCCCTCAGTGGCGGGTGGCCTAGCCCCGGGCGGGGTAACCTGTAGAGAGCCCAGCCAGGGCTTCGGGGGTGGTGCGTGTATCAAGACTGGCTGTTCAAGGACTGCCCCGGGGGCTGGCGCCTCCGCTACCGCCGGAACGGGGGCGGCTACGAGGCCTCCCAGGACGGGGAGACCTGGGAGAAGGTCCCCTCCGTCACGGAGATCACCGGGCTTCTCAACAAGAAGCTGCACGAGTGGGCCGTGCGCCAGGTGGTGGACTACCTTCGGGGCGAGCTCGTGCCGGGGCTCGTCCTCGGCCCCGAGGACGTGGACCGCATCCTGGACGGCGCGGCCAAGGCTCACCGTAAGGCCTCCCAGAGGGCCGCGGGGCAGGGGACCGACTTCCACGCCTGGGCGGAGGCCTACCTCAAGGGGCAAAGGCCTCCCTTCCCCGAGGAGGAGCCCCTTCGGGGGATGGCCCTCGCCCTGGCGGACTGGTGGGACGGGAACGGGGGCGAGGCCCTGCGCTCCGAGGAGGCGGTCTTCCACCCGGAGCACCGCTACGCCGGGCGGGTGGACCTGGTGGCCCGCTTTGGGGACAGGCTGGTGGTGGTGGACCTGAAGACCTCCCCCCAGGCCTACCCGGAGCACCTCCTGCAGGTGGGGGCCTACGCCCTGGCCCTGCGGGAGGAGGGGCTGGCGGTGGAGGGGGGCTTCGTGGTGGCCCTGCGGGAGGGGATGAAGGTGGCCGAGGTCCCCCTGGAGGAGGCGGGGGAGGCCTTCCTGGGGCTCCTGGCCGTCCACCGCTTCCTGGAGGGGCTCAAGGGCTCCTAGAGGGCGAGGCTTTGCGGGGCCTGGGCCGCCTCGGCCAGCTCCTGGGCGAAGGCTCGCACCTCCGGGGACACCTCCGCGTTCCCCGGGCCCCGCACCTCCGCCGCCCGCCAGCCCTCGGGGGCCCGCCAGAGGGCCAGGGTGGCCACGGGGCGGCCCTCCCCGTCCCGCAGGCCGAAGAACCGCTTCTCGCCCAGGAAGACCCAGGTCCAGGCCTCCCTCCCCAGGCAGTGCCCCATGGCCTTGCCCTCCTCCTCCAGGGCCTCGGGGGAGAGGAGCTCCACCGCCACCAGCCCCCCACGGGCGAAGGGCTCCGGGAAGAGGGGCTCGGGCCTCCCCAGGGCCCGCTCCGCCAGGGCCCTAAGCCCCAGGTTCTTGTCCCGGAGGGCGGCGAAGCGCCAGGGCTCCTCCAGGGCCCGCTTTAGGAGGGGAAGGGCCAGGAGGGCATCCTCCTCCCCCGGCCCGCGGCCCCAGGCCCGCAGCACCGCCACCATGGCCTCCTCCTGGGCGGGCGAGGGGTCCGGGTCCTCCGCCAGGAGGCCCAGGAGGAGGCCCCAATCCTCGTGGTCCAGCTCGCGCAACCAGGGGAGCCCCCGCCCGGGCTCCTGCAGGATCCCCGCCCGGAGGAGGAGGGAGAGAAGCCGGGAGAGAAGCTCCCTGGGCACCCGCCCTTCCGCGAAGGGAGGTTCCTTGCGCACGCCCCGGGTGAGGCTCGGGTAGGCCAGGAGCCAGCGGGCCTCCCCCTCCCCCCAGCCCTGGGCCCGGAGGAGGGCGTACCCCCGGCGCAGGAGCCCCCGGTAGGCCTCCCAGTCCAGGGAGACGTGCCCCAGGGAGAGGAAGGAGAGCAGGGCCTCGGGGTGGCGGCGCCACTCCCGGAAGAAGCGTTCCCCGTCCAGGGCCAGGAGCCTGCGGGCGTGGAGGTAGGCTGCTGGGTTCCCAAGGTGCCGTAAGACCTCCCAGGGCTGGAAGGCCTCGCGGAAGTCCCGGGAGGCCTCCTCGTCCCGGAGCCATTGGGCCAGGGCCCGGTCCACCACCTCCCTCACCCGCGAGGGGTCCAGGTCCAGGAGCCAGGCCCAGGCCACCGGGTCCCGAGGGGTGTGGGTCAGGGCGAGGTAGTCCCCGTAGGAGAGGAGGAGCCTGTACGCGGGGTGCCTACGCCTTGGCAGCTGCGGCGTCCCCTTCTTCTTCCCGGGCAGGAGGCGCTCCAGGACCTCCCAGGTCTCCTCGTAGTGGCCGAGGGACCACATCCAGGCCGCCCACGTATGGGCCCGCTGCAACCCTTCCCCGTAGGCCCACCCGTCCCCGTAGGGCAGGAAGAAGGCCCCCCCGAAGAGGTGGACCCCCTCGGGAGCCAGGCGGATGGCCCCGGAGAGGCGCTCCGGGGTGAGGGCCTCCGCGAAGGCCTGAAGCTCCGCCTCCACCTCGGGCGGGGGCGGGGCGTCCGGGGAGAGGGGCCCGGCCCCCTTTCCCGATAAAAAGCGGAGGGCGGCCCGGGCCCCCTCCAGGTCCACCATCGTCTCAAAGACCTTCGCCAGCGAAACCTCCTGGAACCACGCCTTCTTCTCCATCGGCAAACCTCCTCTTCCCCGCCCCTGGGGGTGGGGTCATGGCCAAGGGGGAAACCCAAACGAACCCCCGGCCCTCGCGGGGCCGGGGTTTGGGGTGCGCTTATTTATATCTCCATACCCTCAGCCAGAGCTTTTAGGCGCCAAATAAAGCGGATATGTTCCTACTTTACTCTAAGAGCTACGATCTAGGGCCAATTTTGAGTTCAGGTGTAGCATTGCAGTTAGGTAGGAATACAAAACGATGGCCCCGAGGCTGGCAGGAAGGAAAAGTAAAGTAGGCAGGATGGGCTCCTCCCTCCGGGTTGCTATGGGGTTAGAGCCCAAATGGGGGGAGGTCCGAGGGAGGCCGGAACATGGCCCGCCGACGGTAGACCAGCTGGTACCAGACGCGCTTGGAGAATTCGGTGAGTTCCTCGGGGTTTACAAGGCGGGATATAGTCCCGCGTTGTTCAAAGCGCTCGGCGATCTGTCCCACCCGTTCCTCGTCTCCCGGTTCCGGGGAAAAGCCGCCCCAGTCCTTGACCTTCCATTTCCCTTCGCTTTTTTCCAATGTAAACGCTCTCAAGTGCAAGATGGGGACGACCGAAATCATATCGCTGAGCTGGGCCAGAGGGGTGTTCTGGTACTCCCAGAAACCGACGACGAGGCCGATGTAAAGAACGTACTCCGTGAAAGCGCCCTGGAGGAGGTTGAATTCTTTGAATTCTCTTTCCCCTACCCTCGCGAGCACGTTCCCCTTCTTTTTCGGCTTGGCCATGAACCACACGAGGTCCCCGGGTTTCATCTTGGCCAGGGCAAGGGGGACCGGCGATGACGCGTCCTTATAGGTTGCCTCGTGCCCCTTGCGGTACTCCTCCAGGCACTCCGGGACGGCGTGGCCCGGGTCAAGTCGCCAACCGACGCCCACCACACCGTAGAGAAGGGCGTACTCCAGCGCGGCGGGATGGCTTTTCACATAGTCCTGCTCCATTAGGATCCTCCACACCGTGGGCGCCCATTCTTTGAATCCCTCAAGCTGGTCTTGGCACTTTCTTCCCATCGCTATTACCCCCTCTCGCTAACGCTTTTCTTCTCCCTTCCCCAGGAGCTTCTCCCGGGCCAGGGCCAAGGCCGTCCTGTCGGTCTCGGGGCGCTGGAGCAGGCCCTCGAGGACCCAGGGCACCAGGTCTTTGGGCAGGATGTACCAGATGGGGCGGCCGCTGCTTAGGGGCCCCCCCTTATCCTTGGGGTCCGGGCCGCCGTTCCAGCGGATGCCCAGGGCGTAGGGCCACACCTCCCCCTCGGTCTCCTCCTCCCTCCACCGGACCAGGGCCACGGAGTAGGAGTTCGCTCCCCCGTTGAAGAGGACGGCCACCAGCTGGAGGCGGCTTCTGGGGTAGATGACCTGGTTAGGGTCAACCATAACTTTCCTCAGTAGTTATGCTAGCTAGTTAGTCAAAGCCTGTCAAGCTTGACCGAAGCCATCCCTGACCAGGTGCGCGCTGAGAGGGATGCTCAAGCCCGCCCAAAGAACGCGTACGGGCTTCCCCTCCCCCAGCTACCCCCTCAGCACCCGCTTGTACCACACCTTGAGGGCCTCGAGGTCCCCGCAGACCACCGCCCGGGTGCCGTCGGGGTAGAAGCGCACCTCATAGCGCCGGTTGAGCTCCGGGAGGAGCCTCTCCACCCTGGGCCACCAGTCGGGGACCGCCTGGGGCAGGAGGACCAGGTAGTAGGGCCCCGTGCCCGCCAGGCCCATCACCTGCCCCTTGCCCAGGGCCGGGGGCCGGCCCAGGTCCGGGGGGGCGGGGTCCGGGGGCTCCTCGGGGGCTCGCCACACCCGCACCGGATCCCGGCGGGGGAGGGGCTTCCCCCCGGGCTTACCCCCCTTGGGGGGCTGAGACGGCTTCTCCAGGAGGGCCTTTCCTCCCGAGGGGGCCGGGGAGGGCTTGGGGGGCTCACCGACGGGAGGGGCCTCCTCTCTCTCCTCTTCCGGCTTGGCCCTCCCCTTCTGGGGCTCCAGGTAGGGGTTCTCCCGGCCCTGGATGGGGGGCGGGAGGGGCTGCCCCTCCTTCTTGGCCTGGAGGTACTTGCCCAAGGGCCAGGCCCTTTCCGCCAGGAGGTAGGGGCCGCCCAGCCTCCCCTCCACCCGGTAGGCCTTCTTGGGCTCCAGGCGGGCGGCGAAGCCCCGGGCCCGCTTGAGGCCCACTTTGAAGCCCTCGCCCCCCTTGGGAAGGATGAGGAGGACGAGCCTTTCCCGGTCGGCATAGAGGAGGACCCCCTGGACCACGGCCTGGGGCCCCTCGTAGGGCTCCTTTAGGCGGCTGGCCACCTGGAGGGAGAGGATCCTTCCCCCCTCGTCGGTGCGGGGCCAGAGGGCGAAGACCCCTTCCCCCGCCTCCCCCTGGGGGTCCTTGAGGGCCTTGCCCCCCAGGGCCACCGGCACCCCCCAGGGGAGCCTCTCCGCGTGGAAGAGGCCCTCCCTCAGGACGCCGGGGAGGAAGAGGACCGCCTGGTGGGGCGGGTGCGGGGGGCGCTTCTCCCGCCGCTCCTCCCCCACGCCTTCCCTCGTCCCTTCCTCCCCCGCGGGGAGGGCTTTCTGGGCCTCCACGGGCTCCGCCATCCCTTCCATCCTAGAGGCCGAAGCGCCGCAGGACCTCCCGGGCCCGGTCCACCACGCCCTTCCCCTTCTCGCCCGCCTTCTCCGGGGCTTCCAGGGAGCGGAGGAAGGCCTCGAGGCTCTCCCGGGTGATGCGGGCCGAGCGGGGGGTGGGGTGAACCACCTTGAGGCGCCCCGCCTTCACCAGCCTGTAGATCGTCGTCCGACCCAAGCCGAGGGCCTTGGCCGCCTCGCTGTAGGTCAAGAGAAGCTTGCCGTCCAGAGGGTCCTTTTCGGGGGGGTCCCCCTTGGCCGTGGGGCTCTCCCGCATGCCCCCATGGTACAGAAGCGAGGCGGAGAGTCTTGGAACTTCCTGGAACTTCCAGACATCCAGACTCTGGAAGTCTGTAAGTCTGGAAGTCTGTGAGTTTGTCGCAAACATCCGCCTTTTGTCGCAACCTTCCGCCGGCCGCCTGGTCCCTCGCCCGCCCTTTTTTCGGGGGTTTTCGCCCTCCCGGACGAGGCTCCCCTTCGGTCAGGGCTTCCCTCCTTCACTTCGCCAAACGAATCTTTTGCGAATGCTATACTTCGGGAAAGCGGGGGCGGGGGCCCTCGAGGGCACTCCGGGCCCGCCCCCCGAAGGAGGTCCCATGAGCCAGCCTGACCCCCACGCCGAGCTCTTCGCCCGCTTCCGCCGGTACCTGGAGATGGAGGAGGGCCGCTCCCCCCGCACCGCCAAGGAGTACGTGCTGGACTCCGCCCTCTTCTCCTCCTGGTACCGGGAGCGCTACGGAAGGCCTCCCCGCTGGGAGGAGATCGGGAGCCAGCACATCCGCGCCTTCCTGGCCTCCCGGGAGGTGAGCCCCTACAGGGCGGGGCGCGTCCTGGCCTCCTTAAGGAAGCTCTTCCGCTACCTGGCCGAGGTGGAGGGCCTCCCCCTCCTCAAGGACCCCACGGAGGGGGTCAAGCGGCCCAAGCTTCCCCGCAGGCTCCCCGTCTACCTCACCCCGCCCGAGGTGGCCCGCCTCCTCCAGGCGGCCTACCAGAACCGCTCCCCCCGGGTGGCCCTCCGGGACTGGGCCCTCCTGGCCTTCCTCTACGGCACCGGCCTCCGCCTCTCCGAGGCCCTGAGCCTCACCTACTCCGACCTCACCTATCAGGATGGTATCCCCCACGCCATCCGGGTCCGGGGAAAGGGGGACAAGGAGCGGGTGGTGGTCCTCTCCCCCACCGCCCAGCGGGCCCTCCACCAGTGGCTCAAGCACCGGAACCTGGAGGGCCACCCCACGAGCCCCTACATCTGGAGCCACACCACGGGGCCCAACCGGGGGAAGCCCTTCTCCGCCCGGGCGGTGGAGGCCATGGTGAAGCGGGTGGCGAGGCGGGCGGGGCTCAAGGACTGGCGGCGCATCACCCCCCACAAGCTCCGGCACTCCTACGCCAGCGCCCTGGTGGAGGCGGGGCGGGGGATTGACGAGGTGAAGGAGCTCCTGGGGCACAGCTCCATCAGCACCACCCAGATCTATGTCCATGTCTCCCGCAAGCGCCTCGAGGAAGCGGCCAAGGCGTTGCCGGATGTAATGGCGTGAATCAAGAGCAATCCTGCATCCAGGATAGGTCCCTTCCAATAACTAGCTCCCACTTTACTTTGTGATGGGCAGTTTTCATTGGAATCGAGCATAATTCAAACCCGTACCGGCTGGCCATTAGCTTAACCTCGTCTGATGCATTGTAAGTCATCAAAAAGTCTCCCCTAAGTGATTGGCATAGGGTGAAGAGAGCTTCGTGGTCAATTTGGTGGTATTTGTAGAGTCTCTTCCCTGGTTTTTGGGGATCCGCTGTGTAGGGGGGATCGATGAAGTATATTACGTCTTCGCGGTTTGCAAACTCTGACATCACTCTCAACCCGTCTTCGTTCCGGAAAATGATTCTATGAGCAACACGGGAGATGTCTATAATCCTCCTAGCTATGGTTTTTGGATACCATCTGGAAGAAATACCCTTTCCGTTCTCGCCGCGCTTCATCAAACTTGACCCTTTTGCAAGTATTCCTCCGCGCAAAACCCTATTTTTTACGATAGTTTGGAAAGCCTTCTCCTTTTTTGTTTGCGGGCTGCTGTTCAGCAACTCCAGAACGGTGTCTTTTGTCATTTTGAATGACAGAATTTGATTAGCCAACCATTCTGCTTCACCTTCTAAGATAATTTCCCATACAGCAGCGACTTCCTCGTCTAGCTCAACCATTACTGCTTGTGGGACTAGGTCCTCAAAAATGGCCGTAAGGCTTATAATTCCACCGCCAGCAAATGGTTCTACTAAGACACTAGGCCTCCTTCTCAAGCTAGTTATCCAGCGGCGAAACACAGGGACAAACCACGTTTTTCCCCCCGGATAGCGAAATGGGCTTCGCTGAGGGACAGAAGCCACGTTGATAAGTTGCGTGGGACGTGTTTCTCCCCAATGTTCGGGGAACAGCGGTACCTCTTCAATCCTCCTCATAGTGGTTGAGCAGCTCCTCTGCCAGTGTGCGGTTGTTCGGTGGGGTCTCTAGTTGCTCGTCAATCTTTTCTTGTAGCACCCTAATGAAGTCTTCTAGTTTGCCAGGTGACGGCGTGGTGATGGAATCTAAAGCGGGATCCAGCTTGGTGAAAACCTCGTCTACTTTCTTCAGATTGAAGCGTTCGTTCCCTTGCTCATCTGTTGTGAGTTCTAGGTCATAAATGAGCCATGCGAGGTCAGCATCAGTTTTAGGGACTGAGTGCATCTTGGGTAATGTGGCGAAAAAGCTTTTTTGAATCGCAACTGCGATTTTTTTGTTCCAACTACGCAAAATTCTCCCTTTGTAGAGTAATTGCGGAACCAGCCTCTTCCGAGACGAAGAAAGGTAGTCTGGACGGGGGAAATTTGACTCTTTGGACCAGTCTGCGTCCTGATAAGCTGTGGGATCTCGCATGTAATATTCAAACGGTGCGCGTATATTTCCCGAGATATACACCGCTTGAATTTCGAGAGCGCCGAAGTCTACAACTTTTCCACTCGTAGCATCGTATGCCACAAGAACAACATCGATATTTCCTGCGGGCTTGCCGTCGGCATCATTTAGACGAACTTCGGTCAAGGAGGTCCAGTTTGTGCCTTCGTTGAAGAAGAAGTGTGCGGCGTCTTCAGCAACGAGCCAATTTTGGCGAAATCGAATGGGGCAGGTGATTACAGGCTTATTTTCGTGGTAGATACTACATACCCCAAGAGGGTTGTTTGCTTTGTCTTTTGTGCAATTTGGTACCTTGTTATTAAATGGGCAAAGCCTATTCATCCGATGGCGCTTTGCGATTTCGGTGTTATCTGTTATTGTGTAGCCGAACACTTCTGCAAGAGGTTGTTTCTTTGTACTCATATTCGAGCCCTCCAAACTCACAAACCCTCCAGATTCATTGGGATTGGTCGCGGGATGTTCAAGTGGTAAATGCGCATCAGCCGGGGTTGTCCTTTGGGGATAGTTGATCTACATTGAGCGCTAACTGCTCGGTTTGCTGGAGTAATATGTCTACAGCCCATCTTATCAGCGTGTTCTCCGTGATCCTCTCCCCCTTCCCCTTCCTTTCCCGGTTCAGTTTCCTGGCCAGGGCGGTGAGGGCGTCCAACTGATCCGGGCGGAGGCGGCACTCCTTGCGGACGTAGGTCAGGTACTTGGGAGCGGGTTTGGGCGGTGGTTCGGGGGCTTCCTCCTGGGTGGGGGTTTCCGGGATGGCGGCTTCTGCCTGGGGGGCGGTCAGCGCCTCCGCCTCCTCCCTCACCAGCTCCGCCAGGCGCTTCCGCCTCATGCCCCCTCCCGCACCTCTTCCAGGGCCAAGGCCCCTTCCCCCAGCTCCCGCAGGAGCTCCTCCGCCACCCGCCGGTAGTCCGCCTCCCCCTCCCGGGCGTTGGGGCCCCGCCAGCGGGTGATGGGCTTTCCCTCGAGGGCGGCCCGCTCGTGGGCCTTGTAGGCCCGCACGAAGGCGTGGAAGGCGGGCACCCCGGCCTCCATGAGGGCGGTTTGGGCCTCGAGGGCCTCCCCCAAGCTCCGCGGATCCACCCGGGTCAGGAGGACCCGGTGGGGCACCCCAAGGGGGCGCACAGCGGCCCGCACGGTTTCCACCAGGGCCTCGAGGTCCAGAGGGGCCGGGGGCGTGGGCAGGAGGGCGAAGTCCGAGGCCCTCAGGACCGCCTGGAGGGCCTCCGAGCGCAGGGCGGGAGGCGTGTCCACCACCACCGCCCCGTATCCCCGCACCCGGCGCAGGCGCAGGAGCAGGTGGGGATCGGCCTCCTGGGCCAGGTCAAAGGGCATATCGCCCCGGCTGGCCCACCAGGTGGCCGAGCCCTGGGGGTCGGCGTCCACCAGGAGCACGGGGGTGCGCTCCGCCAGGATGGCGGCCAGGTTCACGGCGGTGGTGGTCTTGCCCACCCCACCCTTGCCGTTCACCACCGCCACCACCTTCAACCCCTCACCCCCTTGAGGGCCTCCAGGAGCTTATCCTCCCCGCCCAAAAGGCGGACCCCCTCCTCCCACGGCACCCGCCAGAGCCTACCGGCCCGCTGGCCCTTTACCTCCCCGGTGCGGAGCCACCTGCGCACCGTTTCCGGGCTGACCCTCAGGGCCTCCGCCAGCTCCTCGGGGGTGAGCCCCTTGAGGGCCTCCAGGAGCTTATCCTCCCCGCCCAAAAGGCGGACCCCTTCCTCCCACGGCACCCGCCAGAGCCTACCGGCCCGCTG
Organism: Thermus brockianus; assembly: GCF_021462505.1. Lineage (GTDB taxonomy): Bacteria > Deinococcota > Deinococci > Deinococcales > Thermaceae > Thermus > Thermus hydrothermalis. The sequence goes on along the minus strand of NZ_JAKEDV010000014.1, from coordinate 289 downwards.
GCCCTTCACCTCCCCGGTGCGGAGCCACCTGCGCACCGTTTCCGGGCTGACCCTCAGGGCCTTCGCCAGCTCCTCGGGGGTGAGGAAGAGGGGCTTGTCCACGGGAAGCATGCTAACCAAAAGACGCACAGGGCGCAAGGGGGGCAGACTTCCAGACTTCCAGACTTACAGACTTTGGAACTCTGGAACTTACAGACTTACAGAGTCCGGTACTTCCACCCCCCTTTCGGATATTCAATGCATACCCCCTTGACAAGCCAAAGGAAAAGGGGGCGCTTGGTGAGCTGTG
>NZ_JAKEDV010000013.1 GCF_021462505.1 Thermus brockianus | reverse complement strand
GGGCCCTGGGGTCGGGGACTTGGGACAAGGCCTCGCGTAGGGTCATGCCCCCTCTTTACCCCAAGGCCGCATATCGGTCAAGTCTGCCTCGGGGGTAGGCCGGGCCCTTCCCCGGAGGGGCATGGGTTATACTGGGCCGGATTATGGTGGAGACTCCCGAAGACGAGCCTTCCCTTACCGATCTCTGGCGGACGCTGCGCCGCTACCTGCCCTGGGCTCTGGGGGCGGCCTTGGTCATGGCCCTGGGGGCCTACTTGGTGGGCCGCTCTCTCCCGCCCCGGTACCAGTCGGGGGCTCGCCTCGTGGCCTCCCAGGGGGTGCTGAGCCCCACCCTCGGCAGCCTGCCCCAGGTGGCCCTGAGCCTGGACGGGAGGGCCTTCCGGGAGGCCGCCCTAAGCCGGGAGGTGCGGCAGCTCGCTTTGCGGCGGGTCCTGGGCGAAGGGGCGCCTCCTTTGGAGGAGGCGGAGAGGCGCTACCGCTTCCGGGCCAACCTGGTGGAGGGGCGCAGCTCTGTGGTCCTCACCCTCTCCCTCCAAGCCCCCACCCCGGAGGAGGCGAAAGCCTTGGCCGAGGCCTGGGCGGGGGCCCTCTTGGAGTGGGACCAGAACCGCATCCGGCAGGGGTTTCGCCAGTACCGCACCTCCCTCGAGGCCCAGGCCCTGGCCCTGGAGAAGGAGCTGGAGAACCCCACCCTAAGCGAGCAGGACCGGCTGAGCCTGCAGGCCGCCCTGGGGAACACCCTTCGGGACCTCCAGCTCGCTCGGGCCCTGGAGGCCACCGCCTCGGGGCAGCTCGCCCTCCTGGACCCGGCCTCCCCGGGGGTCCAGGTCTTCCCCAGACCCCTCCTTTTCGGCGCCCTCTCGGGGGCTCTGGGAGGGTTCTTGGTCCTGCTCCTGGGCTTCCTCCGGGAGGGCCTGGACCAGAGTCTCCGCTCCCCCGAGGAGGCCCACCGCCTCACGGGGCTCCCCGTCCTGGCGGAGTTCCCCGCCCTTCCCCCGGGAAGCCCCGTGGAGGAAAGCGAGGCCTTCCGGGAGGCCGCCTCCTACCTGCGCACGAGCCTGACTCCCCTCCTTGCGGGCGAGGAGCAAAAGGTCCTCCTCGTGACCAGCCCCGCCCCCGGGGAGGGGAAGACGGCCCTGGCTTTGAGCCTCGCCCGGGCCTTCGCCCGGAGCGGCAGGAAGACCCTCTTGGTGGACGCCGACCTGCGTCACCCTCTCCTCACCCGGCGGGCCCAGGCCTTCTACCCCGGGGTGCCCGGGGAGGGTGAGGGGCTGGACCGCTTCCTCACCTCCGCCGCAAGCCTTCCCCGGTTTCTCCCCTTGGAGGAAGGGCTTTGGCTCCTTCCCGCCTACGCTCCCCTGCCCGACCCCGCCGAGGCCTTGGGCCGGGAGGCGCGCAACTTCTTCCGCTACCTGGAAGGCCTGGGCTACGAGGTGGTGGTCTTGGACACGCCCCCCCTCGCCTTCCCGGATGCCCTGGTCCTCGCCCCCCGCGCCTCGGGGGTCCTTCTGGTGGTCGCGGAGCGGCGCACGGACCGGAGGGCCTTGCAGGCGGCCTGGGACACCCTGCGGCAGCTTGGGGTGCGGGTGCTCGGGCTTGTGGTCAACCGGGTGCGGGAGGGGAGGCTTTGGTCGGGCCAAGGGGGGTACGCCTACGCTTACCGCTACCGGTACCGCTACCGCCGCGCCTCGGCGGCTTCGCCGAAGAAGCGCTGAGGGGCTCGGCCAAAACGGCTGCTTAGGGACCCTCGCCGCGGCTTTCGCTGCGGTGGGGTATTCAGTACGCCCCCTTCCGGCTGAGCACCACCCACACCGTCCGGGCCAGGATATAAAGGTCTAACCAAAGGGACCAGTTGCGAACGTAATACGTGTCCAAGGCCTCTTGCACCTCCAGGTCCCCCTCGCTCCGGGCGGAAACCTGCCATAGCCCCGTGAGCCCCGGGAGGACGCTTGCGCGAAGCCTGCGGAACTCCGGCGAGAACTTCTCCAGGTGGTAGCGGGGAAAAGGCCTCGGCCCCACCAGGCTCATCTCCCCTTTAAGCACGTTCCAAAGTTGGGGCAGCTCGTCCAGGCTGGTGCGCCTCAGGAAGTGCCCCACCCCGGGGAGGACCCGGGGGTCGTCCTTGAGCTTGAAGAAGCGCTCCCACTCCTCCCTCGCGGCGGGGTTCTCCTCCAGGTAGCGGGCGAGGCGGGCCTCCGCGTCGGGGTACATGGTGCGGAGCTTCCACACCCGGATGGTCCGGCCCCCGTACCCCTCCCGTTCCTGCGTGTAGAAGGCGGGCCCCGGGCTGACCCGCTTGACCCAGAGGGCGAAAAGCCCGATCCAGGGAAGGCTTAGGAGGAAGAGGGGAACGCCGAGCAGGTAGTCCAGGGCCCGTTTGAGGAGGCGGTTCCGCCGCAGGAGGAGGTTTTTCTTCACCTCCAGGGCCAGAACCCCGGCGAGGTCGCGGCTGGAGACCCAGAGGCTTTGCGCGCCGAAGAGGTCCGGGATCAGGAGAATGTGGGGAAAGGGAAGCTCCTGGAGAAGGCGGGTAAGCTTTTCCCGCCCCGCCCCAGGCATGGCGAGGACCGCGTGGCGAAGCCCCCTTTGCGCCAGGTCCTGAGCGAGCCCCATACCCCCCAGGACGGGAAGCCCTTCCACCTCGAGGCCCCACCTCCCCGGGTCATCGTCCAGAAAGCCCATGGGGCGGAGGCCCAAGACGGGGTCGGCGCGCAGGCGGTTCGCCACCAGGGCCCCGCTTCGCCCTGCGCCCAGGATCACCACGGGCACCCCCCAGACCCCCCATCGGACCAAAACCTCCCGGGCCAAGGCGGCGAAGAGGGGCACGAGGAGGAGGGCGTAGCCCAGGGCCAGCCCCAAGACCCCCCGGGACCACCCCTCCCGCAGGAAGAGCCATTCCCAGGCGATGAGAGCGATGAAGAGGAGGAAGGTCACCTGCACCTTGCGCCGGATCCGCTCCACGGCCACGAGGCCGTAGCCGGGATAAAGCCCGGCCAGGGCGTAGCCCAGGGGGAAAAAGAGGAGGGCCAGGGCGATGGAGCGGAGGGCCTCGAGGGGCACCTTGGCCGGGAACCAGAAGCTAAGGGCCTCCCGGGTGGCGTAGCCCAGGAGGAGGGAGGCCTGAAGGGCTAGAAGGTCTGCAAGGAGGAGGCCTAAAACTGCCCAATAGGACTCCCCTTGGTACTTAAGCTCCGTCCTTGTCTGGCTCCGCTCACCCCTTTTAGCCACTTTCATCGGGTTCCCTGCTTTGCGAGGCACCGCTTCAAGTCGCTTAAGGCGTAGGGTACCAGATACCAAGGTTCAACGAGGTACCTACGCCACAACCTTCTCGGCTCGGAAAATAACCTGTACGCCCATTCCAAGCCTAGCCGTCCCATCCAACGGGGTGGGGTAGGGATGGCCCCGGCGACATAGTCAAAGCACGCTCCTACGGTTAGGATAGCGTTGACCCTTAGACGTTCCAGATTGTCCAGCACCCAATGCTCTTGCCGAGGCATTCCCATCCCGACCATAAGCACGTGAGGCCGGTACGCATTGATCTTATCTAGAATATCTCCGTTTTCTTTGCCTGTCACGTCAAAATAGCCGTGGTGGGTCTGAAGAGAAAGTCCTGGAAACTCCGACCTCAGCCTTTCAGCCGCCCTCTCTGCGACCCCGGGCTTGCCGCCAAGGTAAAAAACGCGCCAACCCTGCCGTTTGGCTTCGGCCATCAAAGGGCGCACCCAGTCCACGGAGGTAATCCTGTGTTCCGGTTCCAAAGGTTTTCCCATGAGCCGTCCCCAATACACTAGGGGCATCCCGTCTATGTAAATGACGTCCGCTTTGCTGTAGAAAGCACGCATCTTTGGGTCTCTGTGGAATAAAAAGACGCTATGCAAATTGTGGTGTGCAATGACTATCTGCCTGCCCTCTGTTATCGCTTTCCCAATGACCGCGTGGAAGTCATTCATGCTTACTGGGTCAACTTCTACACCGAGTAGGGTAAGGCGTCCCATACTTGGCCTCCAAGATCTTCTCTATTTGAGGAATCATGTCTTGTACCCGGGCTTCCCAGCTGTGCTTGGTCACAACTTCCGTTCTCGCTTGCCGACCCATGTCGGACCAGGCTTCTTGCTCCCTGTAGGCCTTTCGCAGGGCCCGTTTGAGATCTTCAAGGCTACCGGGTTCAAAAAGGTATCCGGTTTCCCCCTCGCGCACCATGCGTTTTGCGTCTGTGAAAGCTGAGGCCACTACGGGTTTGCTCATGGCCATGTACTCGTAGAGCTTGAGGGGTGAGTGGTACATCTCCCCGGCGTGTAAGGAAACTTGGCCCGTGTAGGCCAGGTCAAAGCCTGCAATGTAGGCCGGTACCTCATCCCAAGGCATCCGTCCCACGAAGCGCACCTGTTCTCCAAGTCCCAGCTCACGGGCAAGTTGTTCCCACGGTGCTCGCATAGGCCCGTCTCCTACAACGGCTAGGCTAAAAGACAGCCCCTCAGACCGTAAGTCTGCAATGGCTTTGATAAGTAAGTCCAACCCCTGCCAGGAGTAGAGCGTTCCAACAAAGCCAATGGCGGGTGGCGGCAGCAGTCGCTTTTCCTTGCCCCGCACCCGTTCCGGATCAAATCGTCTGACGTCCACGCCGTTAGGCACGACCAGAACTTTTTGGGGGTCTACATCCCACTCAGCTAGAAGCGCTTTCATGGCTTCGGTCACGCACACCACGACATCCGCTTGGCGATAAGCCCAAAGCTCTAGGCGCCGCTCCAAGCCAGTGAGGGCTAAAGTGCTCCGGTCTTTCGCCGCTTCTATGAAAAGTAGACCGTTCGTTTCCAAAATCCAAGGTATGCCCCGACGTTGAAAGCCGTAACCCAGAAACTGAAAAGCTCCGAAGCGTTCGTAAACCCAATCTACACGCCCGATTGCTCGGGGCGCCTGGATCCCGTTAAAAACAGCCATACTCAGTCGGACCACATCGGCGGTCAGGCGCTTGGCGAAGCTGTGGCCAAGCTCCACATCTGCTTCCTTGGTGACCCAGCTCAAAGGCACCCGATCTCCCACGATGAAAGGGCGTACTTCCCAGCCAAGTCTCCTGAACCCTTCCATTACCCCCAAAACATGAGAGCGAGGCCCCGAAGCCGCAGCTTCTGGGCGAGTGGAAACCCTTGGAGCACCAGAAAGATATCCTAAGGTAGCCATACTTTTTCCTAATCACACCTGGAGCCGTTGACAAAACTGCCTTCTTGCACGCGATCGTATAAGTCTTCAAGTTGCCGATTTACCTTGTTGAGCTCAAACCGTTCACGTACATGCGCTGTAGCGGCTTTGGACAACCTTTCACGGGCTTCCCTTGAGCTGAGGAGGTGACGGATGTTTTTCCGCAGGGCCGATACGTCTCGCTCTGGAGAGAGAAACCCTGTTTCTCCATCGCGAACCACCTCCGGTATCCCGCCTGATAAAAAGGCTACGACAGGGACGCCGCATGCTTGTGCCTCTAAATAAACCATTCCAAAGGTTTCCGCCTCTCCATCTGGCATGGTTATTGAAGGCATGGAAAAAAGATATGCCTTTTGCATTTCTTGCCGCACAATCTCTCTGGGTTGAGCACCGAGAAAAGTTACCCGATCGCCCAGAAGCTTTTTGGAGAATTCCTCATATTCTTTTCTTTTTGGTCCGTCGCCGATAACTACCAACTTCAATTCAGGGAACTCTGAAACTAGAGGCGCCAAAGCTTCTACGAGAAAGGGTAGTCCTTTTAGCTGTATTAGCCTTCCAACGTATAAGATTCTCCCGTACTCCACTCGTTCGGGGTCTGGATAAAAGAAGCTCGTATCTATCCCGTGAGGCAAAAGCACCAGCTTGTGGGCCGGATAGCCACGATCAAGCGCTTTCTGCAAAAGAAATTTTGAAGGCACGATAAAGAGTTTGGCTTTTTGCTGTAGCCGTTTCTTGCGAAGAAGGTAGAGTCGGTGGCTAGGCCAAGATTTTAGGAGAATGGCCCGTTCGTCCATAGTGACGTCTGTCCCTAAAAGGCTCACGATAAGGGGCACCTTTAGAACCTCAGCTAGGGGTAGAGCCAATGCGCCGTCAGGGGCGAAGTGCGCATGAATAAGGCTCGGGCTAAGACGTTGAGCCCAAGCCACGATCCTCCGCGGCAACCTTCCGAAAATTTTGAAGAGGATTTCATCCCTGAAGTCTGCGGAACCGAAGGATTTTGCATTGCTGGGATTAATCAAGACAAGGCGTTGCTGGGGAATGTGTATGGAGGGGAAAGCGCGCCGACTTCCCAAAAAGTAAGCCTCATACTCTTTTAAGTCAAGACTTTGGTTTGCAACGAAGGTCTCTGACACTGGAAGAAGCCGATCTCTGAAGACGAGGATCCTTTTCATTGCCCCCTAGCCCCCTGAAACCGATGGGCGTTTATGCCCGAATAATTTGCTGCCCCAACCCTCAGATAACTCCACACCAAAAAAAGCCAATAAAGGTTATTGGCTCGCAAGAAGCTGCTTTCTGCGAAGTTGTAAATGATCAGAAACGTTACCACTCCTACCTGGAAAAGCGCCCTTGAGGAAAAGCCTTCGGCCACATAGCGCTGAACGCTTGCTAAGATCAGACGCAGTAAAAGCCAGAGCCCCAGCAACAAACCCACTAGACCCAGATCTAACCACAAGTCTAGGTAGCCGTTATGACCGTGGACAGGACCCCAACCCACTAGGCTCCAAACGTAAGCCGAAGGGCCTTCCCACCCCAACCAAAATCCCCCAAAACCGTAGCCCACCCACAACCGCTCCTGAATAAAGGGAATAAGCGTGAGCCAGAGGGGAATCCGGCCCGTCAGGGTAACGTCCTTGCCCAAAGCCTCCAATAGGACCTCGTAGTTGGCAGCCAACACCATGCTTCCGCTTGCCCCCAGGAGGACTCCTAAAAGCAGAAGAACGGGCCATAGCCTTCGGTAGCGCTGACCAATCCAAAGCCCCGAGACCACCAAGAGCATTGCAAAGGCCAAGACCAGGGAGGTGGCCGAGCGGGCCCCTGCCAAGACCACCCCAGAGAGAAAGAGCCCGACCAACCAGACCCTTTTACGCCCTGGTGCCAGCAGCAAAGCCAAAAAGACCAAAACACCCAGGGCGGCAAAGCGTCCCAGATCGTTTTTATGCACGAAGATTCCCCGCCACGCACCCTCATGGGGATAGCCCATGAGGCCCCAGTCAGGAAGGAGAAAGACAAAGGCAATGCTTAAACCTAAGAGCAGTAGAAGCGTGGTGCCCAGGAGGCGAAGGAAGGCCTCCGGTGTGAAGCGAAAAGCCAGATACACTCCGTAAAGGCTCGTAAGAAGTGCGGCTATGGCTTTCCGAAACGTCACCTCGGGCGCAGTAGACCAAACAAGGGACAGAAAAGCCCAAAGCAAGAGCAGCCAGATAGGACCCCCTTTTATGAGGCCTCGCCATAGAAAGGCTGGTTCCCTGAGCAGAAGCACCAAGACTACAGCGTACCCCAAAAGAAGCAAAAAGCGGATGAGGGTATCTCCTTCATAAGGGTCTATAGGGTTTCCAGACACCTCACGCCATAGAAGGAGGAGCGCACCCACTATGAGAGCGAGCATTAGGGTATGGAACCCCCATTCAATACCGGTCAGAACACGTTTCAAGCTGGCCCCTCCTTTTCGAGCCCAAGAGCAGCATCAGCCAAAGCAGGGCGGCGAGCAGTCCGTCCGAAACCAAACTACTCCAAACCGCCCCCTTCCAGCTAAAAAGGGGAATCCACCAAAGGTTTAAACCAAGATTAACAAAGGCAACCCCCACTTGCGCAACGCTCCTCAAGCCCTGGTAACCCGCTCCTGTTAGAGCATCTGCGGCTAAGTAGTGAAGTGCGCGGAAGAGGAGGATAGGGGCAAGTAAGGGGAGGGCAGTGGCAGAGAGGGCGTACTCGGGTCCCAAGAGGGTCGGAAGAAGAGGGGCAAGGCCCAGAACCAAGACCGTGCCCAAAGCGCCTGCGGCAAGCCCCCAGGGGAGGAGTCTTAGAGCAAAGGTTCTGGAAGATTCTAGGCCCCTTTTTCCCTCGCGGAAGAACCGGGGATAGGTGGCGTAAAGGAGTGCCCGCATGGGCACGAAAGCAGCGTCTAGAACACGGTAGGCGGCGGCGTAGCCCCCAGCTACCGCGTCGGAAACGAGGCGGGAAAGGAGGGTTTTGTCTAAGTCGTTGTAGGCCCCTTGGGCAGCCAGGCTGATGGCGAAGTAGAAGCCTTCCCGCCACTCGCCCCGCATGGGGCCAAGGTTTAGCGAACCCAAGCCCAACTCCCGGGTGACCCAGGCCACTCCCAGGGCACCCGCCAGAAGACCGCTACCGGCATAAAGTAAAGCCCACTGGGCCGCGCTAGCCTCAGGAAGGGCGTAAAGCACCAGAACACCTAAAAGGCGAGCAGCGCTGATGAGAGCCCAGATGGCCGAGGTGCGGCTAAGGCGTTCTCGGCTTTGAAAGGCTTGCCCTGAGACATCGGCCAAACGAATGCCGATCAGGTCGCCAAGGGCAATAGGAAGGGCCAGCGTCAAAGCGGCTTCCCAATTGAAGAGCAAGCCAGAAAGGAGTGAGGCTAGACCCGTTAGCGCTCCCCCCGAGGCCAGAGTAGTCGCCAAGGCGGCGCCCCAGTACTTCTTAAAAAGGCTCGGGTCCCGGGAAGCGTGCTTGATGAGGATGTTGCCACTTCCCCAGCTGGCGAAGGGGGATAAAACCATCACCAGGGCCGCAATACCCACGAAGGCCCCGTACTGTTGGGGTCCTAGAATACGAGCCAGAAGAATGAAGTAGAGAAACTGTACTCCGAGCCGGACCCCGAAGCCCAGGAGCATCCAAAGGGTGTTTTTGGCCAAAAGGGACCTCAAGCCCCCTCCTTTATCTGCGTCACAACGTCCCGGAAGTAGGCGACGGTGCGCTCCAGCCCCTCCCGAACGGGCACCCTGGGCTCCCAGCCGAGGAGCCTTCTGGCCAGGGCGATGTCGGGGCAGCGCTGCTTGGGGTCGTCCTCCGGCAGGGGCTTGAAGACGATCTCCGAGGGGCTTTGGGTGAGTTCCTTGACCAGGCGGGCCAGTTCCAGCACCGCGTACTCCTCCGGGTTCCCCAGGTTCACCGGGTAGGGGTAGTCCACCTCCATGAGGCGCCGGACGCCCTCAATGAGGTCGTCCACGTAGCAGAAGGAGCGGGTCTGGCTCCCGTCCCCGTAGACGGTGAGGGGCTCGCCCCGGAGGGCCTGGACGATGAAGTTGGAAACCACGCGGCCATCCTCGGGGTCCATGGCGGGGCCGTAGGTGTTGAAGATGCGCACGATGCGGACCGGGACCCCGTGCGCCCGGTGGTAGGCCAGGGTCAGGGCCTCGGCGTAGCGCTTGCCCTCATCGTAAATGCTCCGGGGGCCGATGGGGTTCACGTTGCCCCAGTAGGTCTCGGGCTGGGGGTGGACCAGGGGGTCCCCGTAGACCTCGCTGGTGGAGGCGAGGAAGAAGCGGGCCCCCTTCCTCAGGGCCAGGTCCAGGAGGTGCCGGGTGCCCTCGGCGTTCACCAGGAGGGTGGCGATGGGGAGCTTGAGGTAGCGGGGAGGGGAGGCGGGGGAGGCGAAGTGGAGGACCCAGTCCAGGGGGCCCTCCACCTCCAGAGGCTGGACCACGTCCGCCCGGAGGAAGGTGAAGCCCGGGTGGCGCCTTAGGCGCTCCAGGTTCCGCCCCTGGCCCGTGGAGAGATTGTCCACCCCCACCACCTGGTGCCCCTCCCGGAGGAGGCGCTCCGCCAGGTGGCTCCCCAAAAACCCCGCAGCTCCCGTGAGGAGGACCCGCACTAGACCCTCACCCCCTCCAAGGTACCCAGGGCAGGCACCCCCAGGCCCACGTAGCGGTACCCCAGGGCGGCCAGGGCCTCCCCGTCCAGGAAGTTCCTCCCGTCCACCACCAGGGGGATGCGGACAAATCCCTTGAGCTCCCCCCAGGGCCAGGTGCGGTACTCGGGCCAGTCCGTGGCCAGGACCACGGCATCCGCCCCCTCCAGGAGGGTCCTGGGGTCTTCGGCGTACTCCAGGGGAAGGTCTACCTCCCGCCTCGCCCGGGGGAGGGCCGCAGGGTCGTGGGCCCGTACGAAGGCCCCCCGTTCCAAAAGAAGGGCCGCCAGTTCAAGGGCCGGGGACTCCCGGAGGTCGTCGGTGTGGGGCTTGAAGGAAAGCCCAAGGAGAGCAATGGTCCGCCCCTTCAAAACCTTAAGCTCCCCCAAGAGCTTGTCCACCACCCTGCGCCGCTGGAGGGAATTCACCTCCCTCGCCGCTTCCACGATGGGGAGCCTAAGGCCGTACTCCTTCCCCATGGCCACGAGGGCAAGGGTGTCCTTGGGGAAACAGCTTCCCCCCCAGCCGAGCCCCGCCTGGAGAAACCGGGGGCCGATGCGGCTGTCCAGGCCGATCCCCCGGGCCACCTCGCGGATATCCGCCCCCACCCGCTCCGCCAAGGCCGCCAGCTCATTGATGAAGCTGATCTTGAGGGCGAGGAAGGCGTTCGCCCCGTACTTGATGAGCTCCGCCGAGGCCAGGTCCGTGGTCACGAAGGGGACCGCCCCCATGCGCTCGGGCCGGGGAAGGAAGGGGGGCGGGGTGAAGCTCTGCTCCAAGATGGGCTCGTAGAGTTCCCTAAGCACCTCCAGGGCCCGTTTGTCCTCGGCCCCCACCACCACCCGGTCGGGGTAGAGGCTGTCGTAGAGGGCCTGGCCCTCCCGCAGGAACTCGGGGTTGGAGGCCACCGCTAAGCGGCCATCCGGCTCGCCCCCGTGGGCTTCCCGAAAGGCCCTCCGCACCAGGGCCTCCACATAGTTGCCGCTTCCCACGGGCACCGTGGACTTGTTCACCACCACGGTGAACCCCTCCCCCAGGTGCCGCCCGATGGCCCAGGCGGCCTCCCGCACCTGGGAGAGGTCGGGGGAGCCGTCCTCCAGGGAAGGGGTGCCCACGGCCAGGAAGACCACCTCCGCCTGGGGGATGGCCTCCTCGTACCGCGTGGTGAAGGAGAGCCGGTCCCGCACCAGGAAAAGCATCTCGGGCAAGTGGGGCTCAAAGAAGGGGGGATTGCCCTGCTTCAAGGCCTGGACCTTGGCCTCGTCCAGGTCCAGGGCCACCACCCGGTGGCCGATATAGGCCAGGCTAAGGGCGGTGGTGAGGCCCACATACCCGGTTCCCACGACAGCCACGCGTTTACCCATACATCCCTCCTAGGAGAGGAGCGCATCACAGGAAAAGGACCAAGCCAGCCAACCTTAACCCTCTCCCCCCAAAAGGGCCCGCCACTCGGAAAGTATAGCATCGGCGAAGCGGGGGAAGGCCTCGTGGTAGCGGCGAAGGCGCTCGGCCGGGGGCAAGCCCTCCTCCTTGGCTTCCCTTAGGAAAGCCTTGGCCGCCTCGGGCGGACCGTGCCAGCGGGAAAGCTCCCTAAAGGCCCCGTCCAGGAAGACCACCGTGGGGACGATGCGCTTTCCCCCCTTGGCGTAGGCCTCGGCGAGGTCGGGGTTTTCGTCGCGGAAGAAGAAGCGGGCCTCGAGGGGAAGCCGGGCCAAAACGGGGATGGCCTGGACCGAGTCCGGGCACCAGTCCTCCACCAGGACCAAAGCCCGGGAGGCGGGCAGGGGAGGAAGGGGAGGAAGCCCCCGGTAAAAGGCCTCCACCCGCTCCCGGTTCCGGCGAAGCCTCGGGAGGAGGTCCAAGTAGGTGAAGCCCTCGTAAAAGCGCGCCGCCACCGGGTCCATATCCCTAACCCAAGTTGCTACCTACCCCTGGACCTGAAAAAATCCTTCGTGTGCTACCTCATAAGTGCCCTCCCCCAAGATTTTCAACTCCATAACCCCCAGGACTTTTAGGGCCTGCACCACCGCCTCCTTAAGCTCCTCCACGTTCCCGTAGTGCCACCGGGGCATCAAACCCCGCCGCCTCGAGGCGGCGCTTCACCTCCCGGTAGGGAAGCGGCCTAAGCGGCGGAGCCAAGCTCCACCTCCACCGTGCGCACCTCGGGGACACGCTCCGGGGTGGGAGGCTCGAAGTAGAGCTCCAGGGCCTCCTTGAGGTTCTTCAGGGCCTCCTCCTCGGTCTCCCCCTGAGAGGCCACGTCCACCTCGAGGCACTGGGCCACCCAGAGGTCCCCCTCCCGCCAGAGGTGGGCCGTAAAGCGCCGGGTCATGCCCTCATGATGGCGCGCCCCCTACACCGGCGGGGGCTCACGCGGCGGCGGGCAGTAGGGGGCGAGGTGCCTCTCCGGGCCGCCACACCGAAACCTCGTGGAGGACAAGCCCCTTTCCGGCGGCCTCCAGCCAGGCCTGGGCCTCGAGGGCGGGGAGGAAGAGGAGGTAGCGGGTGCCCCCGGCCCGGGCCTCGAGGCCCACCTCCCACCCCTCCCACCAGTCCACGGCCCACTCCCCCGTGATGGGGCCAAGGTGCAGGCGGCGGGGGTGGGGAAGGTTGCGGGCCGCCCAGGCCAGGTAGGGGGTCGTGTTCCCCGGGGGCACCAGGTAGCGGCGGGGGTCCCCTTCGCCGTAGAGGGTGAGCCACAAAGCGCTTTCCACCCCCAAGGCGTGGGCCAGGAGGGCGAGCAGGCGGTGGGGGTTCCGGAGGAGGACGGCGGCCTCTACCCGCTCCCCCTCCTCCAGGGCCCGGAGGAGGACGGGCTTGTGCCGGGAGAGGGTGAGCTGCACTTCCTCAGGGGGGTTGGGAGCGAGCCCCAGACGGTCCCTCACCCGGTAGAGGTAGAGGCCGGAGTTCTCGTGCAGGGCGTGGAGGAGATCTAAAGCCATATCCACTCCTCCTCAATCCCCCCTTCAGGGCTAGGGGGGTTTTCAGCAAGACCAGGGTTTTCCGCAAGGGGGGTTTCGGAAAACTTTTGCCCTTCCTCATCGGCAAAATCCGTTTTCCGCAAAGCCGCAACCTACTCGTATTACGGGCCAGCTAACATAGTCCAAGGAGGCGAGGTGGAGTTGGTAGAAGCCCTTTTGGGAACCCTGGCTCTCTTCTTCCTCTCCCTCCTGGACAAGAAGAGGGAGAGGAAGCACCGGGAAGCCTTCGAGGAAATCTGGCGGCGAAAGGAAGCGGCGAAGCGGGTGCTCCTCGGCCTCCTCTCCCTCTTCCTCCTCTTCCTTCCCGCCTTCGGCCAAGGCCTCGTGGGGCGGGCGAGCGTGGTGGACGGGGACACCCTAGAGGTCCACGGGCAGAGGATCCGCCTCTGGGGGATAGACACCGTGGAGTCGAGCCAGACCTGTTTGGACTCCCGGGGGAAGCCCTGGCCCTGCGGCAGGCGGGCGGCCTTCGCCCTCGCCGACTTCATCGGGCAAAGTCCCGTGGCCTGCACCCCGAAGGACACCGACCGCTATGGAAGGGTGGTGGCGGTGTGCGTCGTGAGGGGCGTGGAGCTCAACCGCTGGCTCGTGGAGGAGGGGTGGGCGCTCGCCTACCTGGAGTACGGCGGGGCCGTCTACCTCGAGGCCCAGCAGAAGGCGGAAAAGGCAAGGCGGGGGATATGGCAGGGGAGCTTCGTCCCCCCGTGGGAGTACCGCAGGGACCCCAAGGCTCCTCCCTCGGCGGGGAGCTACACCGGGGCGAAGAAGGAAGGACGGTGCGACCCCGCCTACCCCACGGTGTGCGTCCCCCCGCCGCCCCCCGACCTGGACTGCGGGGACATCCCTTACCGAGGCTTCAAGGTGTTGCCCCCGGACCCGCACCGCTTTGACCGGGATCGGGACGGGATAGGGTGTGAGCGTTAGGGGACTCGACGTACCAGACCTCGTAGGGGGGTCCGAACACGTGTGCCGGCTCCCCTAGGGAGTGGCCTCGGTACACCACTCTGCGCACCACTTCAGGAACAGGGTGGGGGTTCCCATCCGGTTTTGGCAGACCCAAAAACCCCAGGGTCAACCAGGTCGCCAGAGCCCCCACGGCCATCAAGGCGTGGCGGAGGGTGGCCTTCTTCAGAGCCTGAGTACGCCCGTGCTTCAAGCTGGTGTAAGCGTCCCACCAGGGGTAGACCGGCTGACCCTGTGAATCCAGGGGCTTCAAAGGAACTCCAAGGCCGAGGAAGTGGACCTCGATGTCCTCCACTCCTATTCCCCACTTTTGCCGGACGAAATCCTTGCCCAAAAGGTCCAGGTCTGCAAAGGAGGGAGAACGCTTGCCACCGCATCTTCCGGAAATACCCCGGCACAGGGAGAGGAGGACCGCCTCAACCTCCAGGGCGGCCATCTGGATAACCCGGTGAAGCTCCAGGGAGAAAGTCTCCAGGTTGTCCTCGTGGAAGGCGATGTACCTTCTGAGGGTCCGCAAGTCCTCGTCCAAGGCCAGAAAGTAGTCCCAATGAGCACGAAGGTCAGAGAGGTTCACGGCCCTTCCTCCCGAAGCCTCCCGGAGAGCTTCTGCTTCATCTCCTCAAGCCGTTTTGGCTTGGCAATGAGCTCTTCCGTGACCTCGTTGAGGAACTCAAAGAGGGCAAGGATCATCTCCCGGTCTTCCTGCTCCTTAGAGGGGTCTATCTTCCAGAGTTCGTAGTGGGCGGCGGCGTTGCCCGCGAGCCGGAGGACTTCCGCGAGTTCGTAGATCTTGGCATTCAGCTTGCCCTCTTCGTGAGCCCTCTTCAAGCGATCGGCCAGGCTCCCCTTTTCGTATCCCGCTTCCTCCAAAAGACCCTCCAGGGCTACCCGGAGCAGGGCGGCGGAAGCCCGAGGAGAAGCGGGAAGCACACCCCGGGCCTCCTCGTAAAGCTCACGGATCGCAGGCGGCACATCCGGGTGCGGGGGAGGAGCCTCCCCCGTCTGGGGGTAAAGCATCCTCTCTCCCAGCCAGAGGGAAAAACTCCCGCAATGCTGACATAGGGCAACCCAGAGTTCCCTCCCCTTCTCTTCGGGAACCTTGAAAGCTTGGCGTAGCGACTTCGAAGCGGAAGAAAGAAGTCGCTCCCTATTGGTGGAAGCGGTCACATCTGAGAAAAGGTCCGAAGTCTGATGTAGATCCTCTAGCACCTCTAAAACCTTGTTTAGGGTATCATCGGGATCATACAGCAGTTTGTACCAATCCTGGTTCGCCAGGACCCCACACCTGGGGCATATGAACGACTTTTTCTGGAATGTCCCGTAGCTCATCTGAACCTGTCCTCCGTGTATGCCCTCAAGGGGCGGATCTCTTCGATGTCCCAGGGATACCTGGGACGCAAGCGGTCCAGGGGGAAGCTTCCCAGGCGCTCCACGATGTGCTTCCGCTCCTCGGAGGTAAGGCCGAAGAGGTCGAAGACTGCCTCGTCCACGGCGGCCAGGGTGTTGAGAAAGTCCTCCTTGGCCCTGGAGAACGCCTTCTCCCGCACATCGTACTCCCGAAGGAGATCCTGGTAGTCCCGAGGAATGAAGAGCTTCTGCAGGTCTTCGGAGGCCACGAACTCCGCCGCGAGGGAGGTCAGCAAGAGGTGGACAAAGCGGGCCAGATCGGGGTCACGGAGATCAAGCCAGGCGTGGAGAGAACCCCGGAGGACCGCCCCATCCACGCGCAAGTCCTCCGGAGGCACCCGGTCCTGCCACCCGGTGAAGTCCAGGCCGAAAAGGGGAGCGCTCAGGGGAACGACCTCCCTATCCTCTATGCGCTTCTCCACCTCCCTCGACAGCCACTCTTGCGGATTGTCCCGGGAAACCCTTGCCTGGTCCTCCAAGATCCGGTACAGCTCCGCCAAGCGGTCCAAAAGGTCACGCTTGGGCTCCCTGGGCCAGGGAAGGGCCTCGAGGGTGCGGGGGTAAACGTGAGCCCGGCTGGACCCTTCCAGGACCCCGCTCCGAAGGCGCAGGAGGTAGTACCACCGCACCAGGGAAGAGTTGAGGTAGGCGGCGACGGCCTCCGCGAGGTCGGGCTTGGGAACGCCCACCACAAGGGTATTTAGAGCCGCTGGGAGATCTCCTTTCTCGTCCTTACGAATAAGGGCTCCAAAGGGAGCCAATGCAATTTCGGCCACAGCAACATAATTCTCAGGTGGAGCTTTGCTACCCCAGAGGCTAAGTGCCCTGACCGCTTCCAGGTCGATGTACCCCACCCTCTCCCCTTCCCAGGCTACGGCTATTCCCCGCCCTGCCAGCACGGGAACAGGGCGTGCCCCTTGAGGGCTTTCGGTCACCGAAACCCCTCCCCTTTGGATCCCGTAGGTCCACCAGAAGGGTTGGGGCTTTTTGTGCCGGGTGTATTGCGTCTCCATGGCCTCCGTCAGGGAGACCGCGACTGCCCCTCCCGGATAGAGCTTTTTCAGAAGGGGGGCATCCTCTCCCCGTAAGAGAGGAAGCAGGTACTCTCCGTACCCGTTGACCCTGGCCTCCCCTTGGGGGTTCACCTTGGGGTCGAAGAAGTCCCGGTACCGCACCCTGGACACCTCGTGGGGATCGGGAGCTCCCTTCGGCCAGGAGGAGGGCACCCAGATCTCCACCTCGTCCTTTTCGTTGGAAGGCGTGCGTTCCAAGATAAGCACCATGGGGATCACGTTGGCGTCCCAAACCTTGCCCGCGAACTCTAGCCACACCAGTTTTCGGAGGCTCCACTCCTTTCCCGGCCAGAGAAGGGACCAGACCGGGGCGGCGGCTTCGCTACTCGCGTAACCCCCGGAGACCACCATTCCGAGCTTCCCTCCCTTCTTCACCCAAGGCTTGGCGGTGGCCCCGGAACCCCGCATGGCCCGCCAGAGGAAGAGGAGGCCCGTGTCCCCGTTCTGCCCCCAGACTTCCCGGTAGAGGTCGCGGATGGCCTGCCCGTACTTGGCCCTTTCCGCCCGGATGTAGGGGGGATTGCCCACCACGTAGTCCCACTCCTTCTCGTCCCTTGCTTCCTCGCCCGGACTCCGCTTGACCAGAAAGGCGATGTCGCTGTCGTCCAAGAGGGAGTTGAGGTTGTAGACGCGGATCTCCGGCTTCCCCTTCTTCAACCGGAGGAACCCCCAGAGGAGCTGGAACATGCTCACGTAGGCGGCGAAGGGGTTGAGGTCAAACCCCCAGATGGAGCGGGAGAGGGTCTCGGGATCCAAATGCACTCCCCTGGTCTTGGCGTCCTCTACCCGGTGGTGCAGGTAGCGCACCAGAAAGGACCCCGAGCCGCAAGCAGGATCCAGAACCTCCGGGTACAGGCTCTCCTCGTGGGCCAGGGCGGTCTCCCGGAGGATGAGGTCCACCACCTCCTTGGGGGTGTAGAACTCCCCCAGGCGCTTCCGCTTGTCCGGTGGAAGGAAGTTCTGGTAGATGTCTCCCAGGACCTCCTCGGAGAGGCCGGAGAAGTCGTAGGCGTTCACCCGGAGGATGAGCCTCTGCAGGGCGAGGTCCATCTCCCCGTTCGTCTCCAGGATCCAAGAGAAGGTCTCCTCCTCGAAGGGTTCGGCGTAGGCCTGGGAGAGGTCGAGGGAGGCCACCTTGACCAGGGCGGTGGCCTTGTCGGTCAGAAACTGCACGAACTCCCGCCAGCGCTCCGGCCCCCCGTCCGTCAGCCGGCGCTTGGTGAGGCCGAGGTCTTCCAGGAAGCGCAGGAAGAGCACCCGGGCGATGAGGGCGGCGGCAGAGTCGGCGGCAAAAGCCTCCCGGATGCGGGGGTTCGTAGGAGCTTCCTCGCCCTTGATCTCCCTGCCGTACTGGTCGGCAAAGCGGGGAAGGTACCGCTCGAAGAGAGCCTTCAGGGCTTCGGGGTACTCCCCTTCTATACGGGCCAGGATGCGCCTCCGGGTCTCCTCGAGGGCTCCCGCGAGATTCCGCTCAGCCTCCTCCCGTTTACGGCGGTACTCCTGGTACCGTTCCTCCAGGACCATCAGAGCTTTGCCGGCGGCCTCTGTCAGCTCGGCGAAGGAGGCCTTCAGGTCCTCCTGAAGCTTCCGTGTTCCCTCGGGGTCCAGGACCAGGTAGGCGTAGGGCAACCTGCCCTCCACCAGAGCCTTCCAGTCCTCCTCATGCGTCGCCTTCTCCCAGGAGATGGGGGCGAGTTTCTGGCGAAGGAGGTCCGTGGTCTCCTGGAGGAGGTGCAGAAGGACGACCTCCCTCCCCGTGGCGTCCCTCAGCTGGAGGTACCGGGGCGTGACGAAGAGGACGTACCGGGTGGTGCCCGTCACGTACTTCCGCTTCTCCCGCCACAGGGTCTCGTTGCTCGCGGGGTCGGCGATGTGGCGGTCCTCCAGCTTGAAGTCCCCCACCACCCAGGGGTCCCCTTGGGCGTTCAGGAGGACCAGATCGGGGTACCCTTCTCCAGAGCGGTCCTCCGTGACCACCTTGTCCCGGGGATATCCCAGAAGCTCCGAGAGGAAGTCCCGAAGATCGGGGTAGTAAGAGCGCTCCGGGCGGGAGAAGTCCAGGGAAAGCCATCGGTTCAGGGGATCGAGGTGCGCTCGCGGGGACCTCGGCATGTTCTAGGAGAGTCTACCCTGTCGCGAGGGGGTGGCGCACGGGGTGTCGCGGTAAGGCGGCCCGAAGCCGTGGTTCTGGTAGCCATGGGCCACTTGAGCCTCAATGGACTCAGGGTAGCCCTGCTCCTGTGGTGTGACCTACATCCCGCGCCTACGCCTGCGCCCGGGGAGCGCTCAGGGCGCTTTGGAGCCTCCGCAGGACCTCACCTGCCCCTACCTCTTCCCCGTCTTCCAGGACGGAGAGCACCAGGGGCAAGAGGTGTTCCACGGCGCGGAAGGTGTCCTTCGCGAGTTCCGCCGGGGCGACCACGACCCTCCTCCCCTGTCTACGGAAGCGCACTCCCCGGGCCTCCAGGGTGGAGAGGACTTCCCACGGGGTGTCCCCGGAGGGGACAAGAAAGCGCTCCCCTGGAGCCGGGGTATACCCCTCGTAGTACACCCACCCATCGAAGACGGTGAAGACGAGGATGTGCCACTCCTTTTTCCGCACGTCCCGCAGGATCCGCCCCAGAGCTCGGGTTACGGCCTCCCGGTCCTCAGGGTCGCCGTGGTAGGCGTAAGACACCAGGGCGTGGCTTAGCTCCTCGGGGTTCACCCCCCAGACCTGGACATAGGGGAAGTCCTCGGGGAGTTCGTGACGGAGGCACAGGGTGCTCCAAAGCTCTTCCACGATCTCGTCAATGGTCCGCACCCGCATTCTTCACCTCCTAGTGTAACGAAAACCCCCCGGTGAGGTCACCGGGGGAAAGACCGCCCTCTTCGGGCCTAGTCAGCCCAACCCTCCAGCTCCTGCCGGAGGTGGGCCACGATTTCGTCGGTCTGAGCACGGGGCAACCCAGACCGGATCTGCGCTCCCTCGGGAGTAGCCCCGTCCATCAGGGCCTCGACAAATGCGAGGCCCGGATCCCCCCAAAGGAGCTTGACCTCCTCAATGAGTTCCGCAACCTTCCGCCGGAGGAGGAACTGGTCGTAGTCGACTTCCTCCGAGGGCTCCACCCCATAGTCCCGGAGAAGTTCCACGGAGTAGTAATCCTTATCCTCCAGGACGCGCCTAAGGTGCCCGGGGAGTTCGGGGGTCTCGCCCAGGCTTAGTTTTGCAAAGTATTCACGGAGGGCCTGAGCGTCCGCCTCGGAGAGACGGAATATCCCCTGCTCCTGGCTCCTAAGCTCCGAGAGGTGATGGGCCGCTTCGTAGGTCAGGATAGCGATAGGGTTGATCTCGGCCCACTTTTTCCTCTTACGGAGCTTCTGGGCAACCCCCAGGACCTTGTGGAGGGTCTGGTAGAAGGCGAACTCGGGATCCCCGAACCCCATGAGGACGACCTTGTGGGCGATGATGGGGGCCAGGTTTTTCGCCATCTTCCCCCAGTACCAGATCTCCTTATCCCCCTTCTTGGTCTCCCTGACCTCGAAGAAGTCCTTCCAGTCCTGGAGGACTTCCCCGTAGGTAGGGACTCCCCTCACCCACCGGGAAAACCAGGGTTTAGCCCTACGCCGGGAGCGCGGGGTGTGCCCCAGAAGACTCCTCAGATCTCCCTCGTAGTAGACATCGGCGTTGAGAGTGAGGGAGTCCAAGGCTTCCAGGGCCTCCCGCTCGAGGAGGTGGAGGTACTCCCACCCTACCCCCTCCAGGTCCTCCCCCTGGTTCTCCAGAATTGCCCGGATCGCCCAGGTGGGCAACCGGGTCTGGTGAGCCCAAGGACCACGGTCTCCTTCAGGTTCGGTGTCCTCCTCTAACTCTCCCAGAATCTCCCGAAGCGCCCGGACCGCTTCGGCGATCCGGGGCTCGTACCAGTCGGGGTGCTCCCACCTGTCCCCGGGAAGAAGGGGAATTTCCTTCCCCCAGGGGGTGAGATATTTGTCCCCGCTTTGCTTCGCCACCCTAGCGGCCCGGGTGGCGATCATGCGCTTGACCTTCTCCCCGATCCGGGAAGAAGGCACCGCCACGCATATCTGCTTCCCCTGAGCTACGGCAAACGCCGCCGCCCAGAGGACCTTCTGGTTTATCTCCCCGCTAAACCAGAAGTCAACTCCCTCTCCCCGGGGATTAGAAACGACCCTAACGCGAATGCGCTGGCTCCACACGTCGTCCCCGGTAACCCGGATGGCAGGTTTATCCTCCCGCTTCCGCTTCCACCCGTGGAGTTCCGCGAGCCTCCGGGTGGCCTCCTCCAGGGCGACGAGGACCACCACCGCCACCGGAGAGCGGTCCCGGATCTCCCACGAAGCCCCCTTGACCCAGACCTCGTGGGCCTCCCTCAAAAACTCCCCCTTCTCCGTGGGGTTGGCACGGAGGAAGGCGCCCAGAGCCCTAAGAGCCTCCTCGGAAGTCCTGGGCTCCCTCCCGAGGGTCTGCCGGATCCCGTTGGCCCACCTCTCTGCTTTCATGGCGTGTCCATTATACCATGTCAGTTGTGAAAGTTGGGGTTTACTTATCTCGTGGTTGTGATATACTGAAGCCGCCGAACAGGGGTCTTAGGACCACCTCTCGGCCTTCATGGTCGTCCGGGGGAAACCCCGGGCGTTTTTCTTAGGGGGTGAAAGGGGATGCCCTTCCTTCTGATCGGGGTCTTGACGGTATACACGCTGGCGTTGGCCCTCGGGAGTCCCGAGGTGTTCCGGGAGGCGTGGCTCTACGCCCTGGTCTACTACGGGGTGAGCGCCCTTGGAGACGCCTGGACTACCCTGGAGGGGCTACGCCGGGGGTACCGGGAGGGCAACCCGCTCTACGCCCGGGCGCTCTCCTGGTCCCCTTGGGGGATTTTTCTGGTGGACTTTGGTCTTCTTTCCCTGAAGGTGGTGTTCCTCTCGCGGTTGGGGTTTGACCCCACCGTGGCCTATCCGGTGGCCTTGGTCATCGGGGGACACGGGCACGCCGTGGGGTTTCTGTGGAACCTCGGGTTTGTGTTGCCTTTGAGGAAGTAGCCCTCTTTTTGGTCTGGGGCGGGCTTTAGCCCGCCCCGTGTCTTACTCCAACCGGATGAGGAGGTCTTCCCCTTCTCTGGCGATCTCCAGTCGTCCTGGCCTTCCCTTGTAGCTGAGGTAGGCCTCAGCCAAGGGATCGGCCACCAGGGACTCGATGGCCCGCTGGAGGTCCCGGGCTCCGAAGCGGGTGTCCACCCGAGAGAGGAGGAGGTCGTACACGCCCTCGTCCACCTTCACCTCCAGGTAGGCTAATCCGGCCTGCCGCCTCCAGTTCTCCAGGTAGGACCGGAGGTGCCGCTCGGCGATCCCGCGAAGGGTCGTCTGGTCGAAGGGACGAAAGGCCACCACGGTGTCCAGGCGGTTCACAAACTCTGGCCTGAGGCCCATCTGCACCAGTTGGCCCCTGAGGAGGTGGTCGGGGATCTCCCCTCTCCCCTCGAAGGCTTCCCGGGCAAAGAGGTTGGTGGTGAAGAGGAGGATCGCATTCGGAGCCTCGGCCACGAACCCCTTGGAGAGCTCCTGGAACCGCCCCTCGTCCAAGAGCTGGAGGAGGGGGTCCAGGACGGCGGGGTGGGCCTTCTCCATCTCGTCGAAGAGGAACACCCCGCCCGGATGCCGGGCGAGGTCTTCGTAGAGCCTCCCCGGGCGGTCGGAGCCCACGTAGCCCGGGGGACTCCCCACCAGGGCCGCCACGGTGTGGTCCTGGGAGTACGCGTTCATGTCGTAGCGCACCAGGGGCCTGCCCAAAACCTCCGCCAGGGCCTTGGCGAGCTCCGTCTTTCCCGTCCCGGTAGGCCCGGCAAGCATGGCGGCGTAAGGCTTCTCCCTCCGGGTGAGCCCTGCCGCCTTCCGGCGGAGGCCCCGCACGATGGCCTCGACCGCGTGGTCCTGACCGAGGACTCTCTTCTTCAGGGCCTCTTCCAGGGCGGGGAAGTCCACCACCTCGGTACCGCCTCCCACCGTCTTCTTGACCACCACGCCCCTCCCGCGCCTCGCTACCCTAGCGGGAGGACGGCGGTACAGGTCTAGCCCATAGAGTCCCGCGAGAACTCCGATGCCTCCCACGAGAGCCACGGCGAGGAGGGGCGGATCTCCCGGGGCGAGCCCCTTCCCCCGAAGAAAGTCGATGACGGTGAGGACAATGTAGAGGAGCGCGGTCCCCGAGAGGGCTAGCCCGGAAAGCACGAGGAGGACAGCGAAGAGCCGCCTCAGGAAGAGGAAGGGGCCTCCGGCAAAGATGGGAGGAATGCGAAACCCCGAGGCGTACCGGAGAAGGGGCTCCCGGTAGGCGTAGAGGAGCCAGAGGGTGGCAAGGGCTAGAAGGAAGATCTGCGCGTCCCGGTTTCCGAGGACGGCGGCCAGACCGAGAAGCCCCAGAAAGCTGGGCCAGAAGACGACCATAGGGACCTCCCGGTAGATTTTATCCCCTTCCCCGAGCCCTAGGCCCGGAGACCTCGTGGAGGCCGTACTTGAAGGCCAGGGTGCGGGTCTCGAGGAGGCGGTCGGCGAGTTGCAGGGCGGCCTCGAGGCCCTTGCGCTCGTAGACCGCGAGGAGAGCGCTCACCTCGCCCAGGTGAGCCGTGTACGCCATGGCGAAAAGGGGAGCCCCCTTGCCTCTAGGGTCCACCCCTTCCCGTTCCAGGACGGCCAGGATGGGCCGCCATCCTCCCTGGGGAGCCCGGAAGACCTCCCGCTTCTCCAGGGTGGGGTGGTGGGTGTACCCCATGGCGAGCCAGGCGGCCTCCCCGACGTCCCCGCGCTCCAACGCCTCCATCACCTGGTCCAGCTGGGTGGAGTAGAGGGCCTGGGACGCGAGGATCAGCGCCAACCCCTCCTTCTCCATGCCCCGGAGCAAAAGCCCCGCTCCGGCGTAAGCGAGATTTTGACGAGTCGCCTTCTCCACTTCCCTGTCTACGATCATTGAGATTGGCACCTCCCTTCACGGATTATACCATGGTAGAATGGGGGTGAATCTCAAAGGGGGTGAATCTCATGGTTCGTTGGAGAATGGTGCTGTACGCCTCGGCTTGGGGCTTTGCGGCCTTGCTCTTCGGGATCTGGGCTCTCCTCAATCTCTTAGGGTGGTAGCTACCTAGCTACCATCTGGCCTCCGGTGACCTCACCGGAGGTTTTCTCTTTTCGGTGGGAGAAGGGGTGTGAGGAGGAGGCCGAGGGTGATGGCGAGGTCTCCTGGGGAGAGGACGCGGCCTGGGAGGGGGATCCAGTCGCCGAGGGGGAAGGCGGGGGCGAGGTAGTGGAAGCCGTCTCCCCTTTGGGCGAGGTAGTCGTGGTAGCGTTCCAGCCCCGCCCTGGTGAGGGCATTGGGGTCCACGGGCATCCCCCCGTGGAGGAGGACCGCAAGGGCGTTGAGGAGAGCCCCGGTGAAAACAAAGGAAATCCCCGGGAGATGGCGGTTTGCCCAAGCGGCCACCGCCACGAGCCCGTAGGTGGCTCCCTGGGTGAACACGGTGGGGAGGTGGAGAAGAGCCCCCAAGACTTCGGGGGTGGGAGCTAGAAGGAGGAGCCAGGGGTGTTCAAGGCGAGGTAGCTCCCTCTTCAAGAGCCTCGCCAAGAGCATCCCGATACTCAAGGCGATTAGCGCGAGCAGGGTCATTTTCTCTCCGGTGAAACAGGGTGATCACGGTGAAGATCGCTCCTCCCCCGATGGCGGTGATGGTGCCCGCCAGGGCGGCCTCTTCCGGGGAGAGCCCGTGGGCGAGCCCCCTCTCCGCCCCGCCCCAGGCGAAGTAGAGGGTGCCCGCGAGGTCCAAGAGGAGGGCGGGGAGGAACGGGAGCCTCAGGCGGTAGGCCGCCCAAGCGCTCATGGCCGCCACGGGGACGAAGGCCGGGTGCTCAAGGACGTAGAGGGGAAGCCCGAAGACCACGTCCCTCGCGATCCCGCCCCCCGCCGCCACCAGGACTCCGCCGAGAAGGGCGAGGAAGAGGGTCTTCCCCCGGCTCCCCCCGGCGAGGCCCAGGGCGACTCCCGCGAGGAGGTCAAGCCCCCACACCGAGCAAAACCTCCGCGAGGTCTTGGACCGCCTCGGCCTGGGAGCCGAAGAGCCCCACCCGGACCGCCTTGCCCGCCGTGGGGCCGATCCCCGGGGCCACCCGGAAGCCCGAGGCCTCGAGGCGGGCGAGGACGGCCTCGGGGGGCTCCCGCTTGGGGAAGAGGACGGCCACCGTGGGGGCGGCCACCTCCTCGGGGGGGAAGTCGAAGTCTCCCCTCAGGGCCTCCCGGAGGAAGGCGTAGGCCTCCCTGCTCCTCTTCTCCCGCCTCGGGATGCCCTCCTCGAGGACCCGCGCGGTGGCCCGCTCTAGGGCCTCGATGAGGGGGACGGCGGGGGTGTGGTGGTACTTCCCCCGCTCCCAGAACTCCCAGACCCGAGTGAGGTCGCCGTAC
The DNA here is from genome assembly GCF_021462505.1 of Thermus brockianus. GTDB lineage: Bacteria > Deinococcota > Deinococci > Deinococcales > Thermaceae > Thermus > Thermus hydrothermalis. The sequence continues at coordinate 5,268 of NZ_JAKEDV010000013.1, read as the reverse complement.
CAGGAGGCGGGCCTGGCGTGGGAGAACCCCCGGGCGGAGAGGGCGATGGGGGCGAGGCCCGCCGGGGCAGAGAGGCCCTTTTGGCTAGCGGTGAAGGCGTAGTCGGCGAGGCCCTCGAGGTGGAGGGGGATGACTCCAGCGGAAGCCACGGTATCTACCACAGTAAGGGTGTAAGGACTGGCGTTTCGCACGAACTCCAGCACCTCGTGCACCGGGACCATGGTCCCGGTGCTGGTGTCCACGTGGACGCAGAAGAAGAGGTCGGGCTTCACGGAGTGGAGCGCGTCCCCGAGGAGCCCCCAGGGCACCTTGCCCTCCCCGATGAGTTCCACCACGTGCACCTGGGCTCCCCGGAGGCGGGCCATCTCGGCGAGGCGGGCTCCGAAGAGCCCCCCGGAGAGGACGAGGGCCTTCTTCGTGGGGTCCAGGAAGTTCATGCAGGCCACCTCCGCACCCCAGGAGCCCGAGCCCGTGAGGGCGGCGGTGAAGCCGGAGACTCCGAAGACCTGTCGGAGTCCGTCCTGCAGGCGCTTCATGGTCCTGCGGAACTCGGGGTCGGTGTGGCTTACGGCCTTCTTGGGGAATGCTTCGGTCTCAAAAGGTACGGGACCGGGAGTCAGCAGTCGGCTCATCTCTTGACCTCCGTGAAGACCTCTACGGTTTGCCCTCTCTTGAGGTTGAGTTTGGCCTGGAGTTCAGGGGAGAGCCCCAGGAGCCCGTCCAAACCGGGGTGGACCCGGGCAGGGAGCCAGGTGCCCCTCACCTTAACGAGGGAAGAGAAGTCCTCCTGGGCGAGCCGGGCCTCCTTTGCTCCGTAGACGGTGTAGACCCGGAGAAGGCGCTTGGTTGCGAGAGTAAGAAGGTCGTTGGAAAGGAGGCTCCTCAGGTAGGAAAGGGCAATGAGGGGTTTTTGAGCGATCGCCTGGGCCACGGTCTTTCCTTCGAGAGGGGAAGGTTCGTGTTCTGGAGCGCTGACCAGGTAGGCATCTCCCAGCCTGAGGAGGGAGGCAAAGGGGGAGGTCTTTTGGGCGAACTCGTAGACCTCCAGCGTGGAGGCCAAGCTCTGACCGTCCAGTTCTTCTTCGAAGAACTCCGTCGTGCCCCACGACAACCCCGATAGGACGGTCAAGGCGGGGAGGCCTACCAAGTCGGCAGTCTCTGTGGAAGCTCGGGCGAAGACCACTTTGTCCCCGTGGAAGCCCACGGCTCCCCTCCAGGGAGGAGCGCTTACGGTGAGCACCCCGGTCCTCTTCCCCCTGCGAAGGAGTTCCAGGACTTCAGGGAGAAAGAAGGTGTCAAGCGGTGAGGTGAGCCTTGGGGAAGTCACTCTCCCCTCCTCATGCGAGCGTGGTCTTCAGGTACTCGGTCTTTGTCTTCCACGCCGGGTTTCTTTTCCAGACCCGGGTGAAGGCCTCTACGACCCTCGGATCGAACTGGGTTCCGGCGAAGTCCTGGATTTCCTTGAGCGCTTCCTCGGGAGACTTTGCCCTGCGGTAGGGACGGTCGGAGGTCATCGCTTCGTAAGCGTCCGCCACGGCCACGATGCGGGCCGTGAGGGGGATCTCGTACCCCGCTTTGCCTTCAGGGTATCCCCGTCCATCCCAACGCTCGTGGTGGTAGAGGACCACGGGAAAGACCTCCCCGAGGAAGGACTCCAGAGGTTTTAGAAGCTCCACGCCGTACAGGGGGTGTTTGGCGATCGCGCCCCACTCTTCCTTGGAGAGACCTCCTTCCTTCTTGAGGACCGGATCGGGAACCTTGACCTTGCCGATGTCATGCAGGCGGGCCCCAAGCTCCACCGCGCGAGTCTGATCGGGGGACAACCCCATCTCCAGGGCGATGTCCCTGGCGATGGCCGCCACCCTCTCGGAGTGGTAGGCCGTGTAGGTGTCTTTGGCCTCGAGGTAGCGCACGGAGGCTTCCACGATGTTTCTCACCGCGTTCGCTAGCCGCACCTGGTGGACCCAGAGGAAGTAGACATAGACCACGGGAAAGAGGGCGATCAGAGCGTCAGCTCCTCCCCAAGGAGTCACTAGAGGGTGGCGGTATAGGGCGGATACCGTGAGGCTCACCGGAAAGAGCCCGAGGTAGGAGGGCAAGAAGGCACGGAAGTTCTCGCTCCAAAGGCTGGCGGGGGGCTTCCCCAACCCCACCCCGAGGAGGGTCAGGGCTCCGAGGTTGGTGAGGAAGTATACCGTTCCCCCAGCTAGAGGCCCGGCCACCTGGTTTGCCGTGGAAGCGAGGAAGGCGGCCAACCCGAGCTGAGCCCGGTTGAACGCCTCCTTCCAGGGGTTGAACCCCCCAGTCCCGAGGTATCCCAGGGCCCCCACCGCTCCCGCCGTGGCCGGAGGAAGGGCCAGGGCGGCGGCGATGTGCGCCACGAACCCCATGGTGAGCCTCCCAAACTGGAGCGGGATACCTATCCTGGAGAGGACGGCCCCCAAGAGGGCGAAGAAAGCAAGCCCTTGGTCAGCCCGGAAAGTCCTGATTTCTCCGAAGAGTAGGCCCAGGTAAAGCGCCAATAGGCTTAGGACGATGAGCTTGGTTTGAGCGTTCATAACCCGTTGAACGCGGGAGGGGAAGCATCTCCCCTCCCTTCACCGCGAAGAAAATCACCAGACGAACCCGCCGCCAGCGGCCACCGCCAGCCCCACCAGAGCCAGCGCCCAGACCAGGGAGTTGACCAGGGTGCGCATCTCTCACCTCCTTTCGGGTGGATTATACCACCGAAGTTTCGCGGAAGAGGGACCTTCTTCTTTCTAAGAGGGGGGGTTGAGGTAGCGATACACCTCCATCAGGTGGGAGAAGGCCTGTTTAGGTCGTTCCAGGTCTACCTCTTGGACTTCCAGGAAGCCGTCCTTCCCCAGGCGCACCAGGAGTCCCCTGGTGGGGGTGATGTTTTCCCACCACTCCAGGGCGAGGGCGTAGGCTCCGAGCTGGAGGCGGTACTCGGGGTAGAGGGCCTTGGAGGTCTTGAAGTCCACGAGGGTTCCGTCCCGTAGAACGAGGTCCACTTTTCCGGCGTACCCGAGGGGAGGGTGAGCCACGATCTCCTCGGAGAGGAGGAAGTCTCTCTTCTCCGCGTGCCACCACTCCAAGAAGGCCTCTACTGCCCTCTTGGCCTGGGGGTCTACTGGGGTTCCCCTGGGCACTCCCTGGAGGAAGCCCTCTATCCAGTCGTGGACCTCACTCCCGGTGTCGGTGGCCTTTTGAGACTCCTGCCCGGGCTTCTGCTGGGCCTCCTGCAAGAGGAGGATCATCTCTTCGGTGGACATCCCGGGGTAGTAGTTGTCTACCACGTGCTGGACCAGGGTGTCCACGGCCCAGGCGGTCACCTTCGGCTTCGACAGGGTGGAGAGGACGCGGGTGACCGAGGGCAACACCCGGGTTTCCCCGTCTTTCTCCAGGGTGTAGCGGTGAGTTTCGGGGTCAAAGGTCAGAGTGTACCCTTTCCGGTGTCTTACGACCATAGGTGTTCCTCCTTTACCATGGTAGTTGTGAAGCCGCACCCTCTATACCAGGGGCTACTTCAGGTAGGACAAAGTGGTAGAAATGGGGTAGTGACGTATTACTCCGGGGAGAAGAAGGTGGACCTTCATGTGGCCGGAGGGTATCTCTTGAAGGCCACGGGGTTGGTTCCTCTTTGTCTCTTCTGTGAGGAGGTTGATGGGGATGAGATTGAGGCAGTAGGGCGGTTGCTTCTCAAGCGTCCCCCAGAGGAGGTGTGGCGCCATCTGGCGGTCCAGGCGAGCGCCACCCTCCTCGGAATGCCGAGTCTGCTGGGGAAGAAGAGGTTGACCTTTTTGGAAGCTCCCATTCCTTCGGTGCTCTATCTGGTAGGAGCGGGGTTTCGTTTGAACGAAACCGTGCTTTCTCTCTTTTTCCCCGAGGGGGAAGAGGTCTTTGCCATGGACGAATGGGAGGATGTCTTCACCTTGTGAGCTTTCGGTAGAGAGTGACAGCCACAAGGTGTTTGCACGGGCGGTGGCCGTAGGTGTAAGCGGGACAGGTGCAGGTGTTGGCCTCGAGGTCCACCCGGTACACGCCCTCTCCCCTCTGGCTCTTCACCAGGTAGGTCTGAGCGTCCACCGGGTGAACGCTGGTGAGGAGGGCTTTCGCTCGGTCAAAGATCGCCGTCTTCATGGGCTTCTACCTTTCGGGCCACGGCGGGGAGGTCGTCTTCGGTGAGCCCCGCTTCCAGAAGGAGGTCGCGGTTGACGAAGGTAGCGGGTATCCACTTCAGGACGGGACGGGCTTTTGTGGGGTCTTTTTTACTCCCCGTCCCCGTCCAGTAGAGATGCCAATGTGCCCGCCGTATGTGAGGAATCACCCGTCTTCCCGTGGGGGAAGACGGAAGGGCTTTCTTCTGTTCCCGGGCGAGGCGGATGGCCTTCCCCCACCGCCACCCCGTGGGGAGGACGAGGGGCTTGTCCGGGGGAAAGACCTTCTTCTCCCCTTTCACCCTGACCAAGGGGGCCGGGGGCCTCGGGCTTAGGCCGCCCAGGTCGGGGGCTTCCTGGCACAGGTAGAGGGTGAGGGAGAGAGCTTCCCGGAGAATACTGCCGTAGACCTTGGCGAGCCTGTCTTCGTCAGAAACGGAAGAGACCCAAGAGCGGGATAGGGTCTTCTCTACCGCCTCCATGAGGTCTTCTGCGTCGAGGTCGAGGGGTAAGATGAGGTGTTCCTTCAAGGTGTAAAGGAGGAAGCGGGCTTCGAAGTGAGGAGGGTAGGTGGAAGACCCCGGATCCCAATCCAGAAGGGGGTGGAAACCAAGGATTTCAGGCCACGAGGGTAGTCCTTCGGGGAGGAGTATGAGGGGGGCGGGTTCAGGGAGCCGGAAGAGGAGTTCCGTGGGAAGCCTGGTGAGGGGGGTAGCCGCCACCTCCCGGGCGAGGTCGGGGTCGTAGAGGTAGGCTCCCTTGGCGAGCCGCCACAGCCCGAGGACGTGGAGGAGACCGCCGAAACCGATGAAGTCTGACACCGAAGAAGTCCGCACCCCACGCTGGCGCATCAGCTGGTAGACGGAGACCAGGGGGACGATCCCCTTAGGGGCTCCTGGGGATCCCTCGTGGTAGAGGCGGGCGATGTCGTTCAACACCGTTCGCTTCGCGGGGTCCTGGTGAACCAGCCGGAGGAGCCCGAGAGCTACCTCGAGGACCGGGTGAGGTGTGTCTTTCTTCGGCGTAAAACGCAGTGTATACCTTCGTTTGCTACTTGATCTGCACCCCTTGGGAATGAGAAAAGGGGGATGCTATGCGACCCGATCGC
>NZ_JAKEDV010000012.1 GCF_021462505.1 Thermus brockianus | reverse complement strand
TACGCTTGTTGGTGAAGCGGCTGGCTAGGGCCGCGTAGCTGGCCGTGGAGGACTTTTACGACAGCCTCTAAGCATCGCTAAAAAGCTCAGAACCAGGATGCTTTTCCTCATAAAACACCTCCCCCCCATATCGGGGTAGAGGCATTTTACAATGCTGATTAGGCTCCCTGCAAGCAAAAGAGAGCGTCCAAGAAAGATCTACCAAACAAAAACATACCTATTCCAGACGCAACAACGGCAGGCTCTCGTTAAAGGTCCAAATGACTGCCTTGGCCCCCGCCTCCAGGAGGCTTTCCGCCCCGTGCCCCGTGAGGAGGGCGTAGGTGGGGATGCCGGCCCCCACGGCGCTCCGCACCCCGGAAGGGGAGTCCTCAAAGGCCAGAGCCTCCTCCGGGGCCACCCCCAGTTGCTCCAGGGCTACCCGGTAGGGAAGGGGGTCGGGCTTCCCCCGGCCCACCTCCTCCGCCAGGACGAGGAGGGGGGGCTCCAAGGAAAGGGCCTGGAGCACGTGGCGGGCGTTTTCCTTGGGGGCGTTGGTGACCACCCCCCAAAGGAGCCCCTTGGCCTCCGCTTCTTGAAGGAGCTCGTAAAGCCCCGGGGTGGGCTTAAGCCCCTGGGCGAGCTCCCGAAAGCGGGCCTCCTTGGCCTCTATGAGGCGAGCGGCTTCCTCGCCCTCTAGCCCCAAGAGGTCCCGCACGATCTCCGGGTTTAGCCGGCCGGAGATGCGCCTTTGGTAAAAGTCCCGGTCAACGGCGAGCCCAAAGGGTTTTAGGACCTCCCGCCAGGCGAGGAGGTGCAAGGGGTCGGTGTCCGCCAGGGTTCCGTCTAGGTCAAAGAGGAGGGCCTTAAGCATGGGCTTCCCTCCGCTCTAGCTCCCGTAGAAGCAGGAAAATCCCCGCCGCCAGGGCCAAAAGCCCCACGGGAATCCCCCCATGGGGCAGGAGGGCGAAGAGGGCGGGGATCAGGGTGCTCCCCGTGGCCCCGGCGTACATGAGCCCCCCCAGGGCCCTGTGGCCGAAGCGGGCCTGGACCAGGGCGAAGAGGGTGGAAAAGAGGGGCCCGAGGAGGAAACCCGCCAAGGGGAAGAGGAGGGCGGTGGGGGGCAGGAAGTTTAGGCAAAGGAGCCCCATCACCCCGGCTAAAAGGGCCTTTAGGGCGAAGAGGGGCCTTGCCGCCACCCGCCTTGCCAGGACGAGCCTTCCTAGGGCTAGGAAAAGCCAGTAGAGGGAGAGGAGCACGCCCCCTAAGGCGGTGGGGTGGCCCAGGGCCTCGAGCCAGACCCGGTTCCAGGTGGCCAAGGCCCCTTCTAGCCCGGTGTAGAGGGCCACCAGGAGCAGAAAAGGCCATAGCCGCCCCGCCTCGCCCCGGGGCGCATGGGCCACCGCCGGCGCTCCCCAGACGAGGAAGGCGGCCAAAAGGGCCAAAAGCCCCGCCAGGGCGAGGAAGAGACCATAGGGCAGGAAGGTGAGGGCGAAGGGGGTAGTCACCGCCCCCAGGCCAAAGGCCACGTTCACCCGGTTTAGAAGCTCCACCCGCCTCCTTGGGTCCAGCTCCCCCACGAGGCTATTCCCGTGCACGTTCATGGTGCCTTCCCCGAGGCCTAAGAGAAAGGCCAGGGCCACCACCCAGGGGAAGCTAGGGGCCAAGGCTAGGCCCAGGAAGCCTAGCCCCACCAGGAAAAGCGCCCCCGGAAAAAGGGGGTGGCGCCTTTCCCCTTGGGCCAGGCGTACCCCGAGGAGGAGGCCCAGGAGGAGGACGGTGAAGAAGAAGGAAACCTCCTCCCCCACCCCGTACCGGGCCCGCCAAAGGGGGAGGGCCGCCCCCGGGAGGGCCACGATGACCCCCACGAGGAAAAGGGCGAGAAACGAGCCCCAGAAAAAGCGCACGTCCGCCATTCTCCCCCTTCCTGACCCTTTGGTCAATAATGGGAGGCATGGAGGCCCTGTTGGCCAAGGCTCTTGCGGGGGAAGGCTTCTTCGCCTTTCCCGGCGTCCTCCTGGTGCGGGGGCCCGATGCCCTTTCCTTCCTCCAGGGGCAGTGCACCCGGGACCTGAGGCGCCTTTCGGCCCCTATGGGGGCCTTATTCCTCAACCACAAGGGCCAGATAGAGGAGGCGGCCACGGTTTTCCCCCACAAGGAGGGCTTCCTCCTCGCCCCTTGGGGCACCCTCGAGGGCCTTCGGAATAGGCTTAAGCGCTACATCGTCTTTGACCAGGTGGAACTCCAGGCGCTTCCCCTCTTCCGCCTGGTCTATGCGGACGGGCGGGAGGAGCTAGGGGAGACCTCCGAGGGGGCGTGGCCTGGGGAGCTTTACCCCCTTTACACCCTCCTCAAAGGCCTTCCCCTCCTCTCCGACATCCGGGGGGAGCTTCCCCAAAGCGTGGGCCTCCTCTCCCTGGTGGACTACGGCAAGGGGTGCTACGTGGGCCAGGAGATCATGGCCCGCACCGAGGGCAAGGCGGCGCCCTACCGCTTGGTGGGCCTGAGGGTGGTGGAAAGGGGGGAGGCCCCGGCGGAGCTTTTCTGGGAGGGCAAGCGGGTGGGGGAGGCGAAGCGCCTCGAGGCCACCCCCTTTGGCCCCTTGGGCCTAGGGGTGGTGCGGCCGGAGGTGCCCTTTGGAGCGGTGGTGGAAGGGGGCGGTGGGCGGTACCGCCTTTCCTCCCTTCCCTTTGAGGAGGCGGCGTGGAGCGGGCAGAGCTCATCGGCGTAGGCACGGAACTCATCTACGGGGAAACCCTGGACACCAACACGGCGGAGATCGCCCGAAGCCTCAAGCCCTACGCCCTCAAGGTGGAAAGGACCCTGCGGGTGGTGGACGAGCCCGAGCCCCTGGCCCAGGAGGTGCGGGCGGCCTGGGAGCGGGCGCGGCTCGTGGTCCTCTCGGGGGGGCTTGGCCCCACCCCGGACGACGTGACCCGGGAGGCGGTGGCCCTGGCCCTGGGGGAGCCCTTGGAGCTGGACGAGGCCGTGCTGGCAGAGATTGAGGCCCTTTTCCGCGCCCGGGGGCGGGATATGCCCCCGGCCAACCGCAAGCAGGCCCTGAAGATCCCCTCGGCCACCTGGCTTAAAAACCCCGTGGGCACCGCCCCGGGCTGGTGGGTGCGCAAGGGGGGCAAGGACCTCGTCCTCCTCCCGGGGCCTCCCCCCGAGTGGCGGCCCATGTGGCGGGAGGTGCTCCCGAGGCTTGCCCTTCCCCCAAGGCCCTACGCCGAACGGGTCTTCAAGACCTGGGGCATCGGGGAGTCGGACATCGTGGAGCGGCTTGGGGAACTTTTCGTCCGGGGCGAGGAGGTGGAGGTGGGCACCTACCCCAAGCTCCACGGGGTGGAGGTGGTGGTCCGGGGCCGGGAGGACCGGGTGGCGGAGCTTGCGGAAAGGATCAAGAAGAAGCTTTTGCGGGAGATCTGGGGCGAAGGGGACCTGACCCTGGCCGAGGCGGTGAAAAGGCGCATGGAGCTGGAGGGGGCCACCCTGGCCACCATGGAAAGCCTCACGGGGGGGCTGCTCGGGGCGGAGATCACCCGGGTTCCCGGGGCGAGCCGCTTCTACCTGGGGGGCGTGGTATCCTATTCCGTAGGGGCCAAGGCCCGCTTCGGTGTGCCTGAGGAGCTTTTGGCCAAGACGGTTTCCGCCGAAACGGCCAAGGCCATGGCGGAGGCCGCAAGGTCCCTTTTTGGCGCCACCTATGCCCTGGCCACCACGGGGGTGGCGGGGCCTGACCCCTTGGAGGGCGAGCCCGTGGGCACGGTCTACGTGGCCCTGGCGGGGCCCAAGGGGACGGAGGCCAGGCGCTACCGCTTTCCCGGGGACCGGGAGGCGGTGCGGCTTCGGAGCGTCTACGCCGCCTTGGCCCTTTTGGTGACATGAGGCTCTTCTACGCAGTTTTTCTCCCTGAGGACGTGCGGCGGGCCCTGGTGGAGGCCCAGGAAAAGGTGTCCCGCTATAAGGGCTGGAAGGAGGTGGCGCCCCACCAGCTCCACCTCACCCTGCTCTTCCTGGGCGAGAGGCCGGAAGGGGACCTCGAGGACCTCCTTGCCCTGGGCCACCGCCTGGGGCGCCTCCATGCCCCTTTCCCCGCCCGCATCCGGGGCACGGGCTACTTCCCCAACGAGGGCACCCCCAGGGTCTGGTTCGCCAAGGCGGAGGGGGAAGGGTTTTCCCTCCTGGCGGGGGCCTTGAGGGAAGGGGTGTCGGAGCTTTTGGGGGAGGAGGCCCTAAGGGCGGGAGGGGATAAGCCCTTCAAGCCCCACATCACCCTGGCCCGGCGCAAGGCCCCCGCCCCACGGGTACCCCCCGTGGTCTTCGGCTTGGAGTGGCCGGTAACGGAGTTCGCCCTGGTGCGCTCCGAGCTTCGGCCCAAGGGGCCCGTGTACACTATTCTGGAGAAATTCCCTTTAAGAGGTGAACATGGACGAGAACAAGAGGAAAGCGCTGGAGAACGCCCTAAAGACCATTGAGAAGGAGTTCGGCAAGGGGGCGGTGATGCGGCTTGGGGAGATGCCCAAGCTCCAGGTGGACGTGATCCCCACGGGCTCCTTGGGCCTGGACCTGGCCTTGGGCATCGGGGGTATTCCCCGGGGCCGGGTGGTGGAGATCTACGGCCCCGAGTCCGGGGGCAAGACCACCCTGGCCCTCACCATCATCGCCCAGGCGCAGAAGCAAGGGGGTATCGCCGCCTTCGTGGACGCCGAGCACGCCCTGGACCCCCTCTACGCCGCAAGGCTTGGGGTCAAGGTGGAAGACCTCCTGGTTTCCCAGCCGGACACGGGGGAGCAGGCGCTGGAGATCGTGGAGCTTTTGGCCCGCTCCGGGGCGGTGGACGTCATCGTGGTGGACTCCGTGGCCGCCTTGGTGCCCAAGGCGGAGATTGAGGGGGACATGGGGGACGCCCACGTGGGCCTCCAGGCCCGGCTCATGAGCCAGGCCCTGCGCAAGCTCACCGCGGTCCTCTCCAAGAGCAACACCGCCGCCATCTTCATCAACCAGGTGCGGGAGAAGGTGGGGGTGATGTACGGCAACCCCGAGACCACCCCGGGGGGGCGGGCCCTCAAGTTCTACGCCAGCGTGCGCCTGGATGTGCGCAAAAGCGGCCAGCCCATCAAGGTGGGGAGCGAGGCGGTGGGCATCAAGGTCAAGGTCAAGGTGGTGAAGAACAAGCTGGCCCCCCCCTTCCGCGAGGCGGAGCTGGAGATCTACTTCGGCAAGGGCTTTGACCCGGTGATGGACCTGGTGAACGTGGCCGTGGCTGCTGGGGTCATTGAGAAGGCGGGGAGCTGGTTCTCCTACGGCGAGCACCGCCTGGGCCAGGGCAAGGAGAAGGCGGCGGACTTCCTCAAGGAGCGGCCTGAACTCTTAGAGGAGATCCGGGCCAAGGTCCTGGAGCGGGCCGACCAGGTGGTCCTCGCCGCCAGCGAAGAGGGGGAGGAATGAGCCTTCTGGACCTGGTCCTTTTGGCCCTGGTCCTCCTTCTCTTGGCGGCCCTTTTCCTAAGGCGTAAGGGCGAGGACCGCACGGGGGAGGAGGCGAAGCGCCTCCTCGAGGCCGCCAAGGAGGAGGCGAAGGCGGCCCTGGAGGCCGCCCGGAAGGAGGCCAAGGAGATCCTGGAAACGGCCCGGCACGAGGCCAAGGCCCTAAGGGAGGAGGCGGAGGCCCGGGCCAAGGCCCTCAGGGGGGAGCTGGAGGCCGAGCTCAAGCGGCGGGCGGAGGCGGCGGAGGCCGAGGCCAAGGCCCGCCTGGCCCAGCTGGAGGAGCGCCTCAAGGCCGAGCGGGAAGAGCTAAGGGCGGAAAGGGATCGGCTTAGGGGCCTTCAGGAGGAGCTAAAGGCGGAAAGGGAGCGCCTGAAGGAGGAAAGGGAGGAGCTTCGCCGGGAGGCGGAAAGGCTTTCCAAGCGGGGCGAGGCCCTGGACGCCCGGGCCCTAAAGCTGGACGCCCTGGAGGAGGCCCTTGCCCAGAAGGAGGAGGCCCTGAAGGCGCGGGAGGCGGGGCTTCTGGAGCGGGAAAGGGAGATAGAAAAGAAGCTTTACGAGGTGGCGGGCCTCTCCCCGGAGGAGGCGCGCAGGCTCATCCTGGAAAAGCTAGACCAGGAGCTGGAGGAGGAGAAGGCCCAAAGGGTGCGGGCGGCCCTGGAGAAGGTCCGCCTCGAGGCCCGGCGGGAGGCGCAGAAAATCCTGGCCCAGGCCATCCAACGCCAGGCCTCGGAAACCGCCGCCCAGCTCGCCGTTTCCGTGGTCCCCATCCCCTCGGACGCCATGAAGGGGCGCATCATCGGCCGGGAGGGGCGGAACATCCGCACCTTTGAGGCCCTCACGGGGGTGGACCTGATCATTGACGACACCCCCGAGGCGGTCCTCCTCTCCTCCTTCAACCCCATCCGCCGGGAGATCGCCCGCATGGCCCTGGAGGAGCTCTTAAAAGACGGCCGCATCCACCCAAGCCGCATTGAGGAGGTGGTGGAGAAGGCCAAGCAGGAGATGAAGACCTTCATCTACGAGAGGGGAGAGGAGGCGGCCTTGGAGGCCGGGGTGGTGGGGCTAAAGCCCGGCCTCATCCAGCTTTTGGGCCGGCTCCACTTCCGCTCCAGCTACGGCCAAAACGTCCTCAAGCACTCCGTGCAGGTGGCCCACCTGGCGGGGATTATGGCGGCGGAGCTGGGCCTGGACGCCGCCTTGGCCAAGCGGGCTGGGCTCCTTCACGACATCGGCAAGAGCGTGGACCGGGAGGTGGAGGGGAGCCACGTGGAGATCGGCATCGCCTTGGCCCGGCGCTTCGGGGAGCCCAAGGAGGTCATTGACGGCATCGCCCACCACCACGACCCCGAGAACGCCGAGACGGTCTACGCCGTCTTGGTGGCCGCCGCCGACGCCCTTTCCGCCGCCCGTCCTGGGGCCAGGCGGGAGAGCCTGGAGGAGTACCTCCAGCGCCTCGAGGCCCTGGAACGCATCGCCCTCTCCTTCCCCGGGGTGGAAACCGCCTTCGCCGTCCAGGCGGGGAGGGAGGTGCGGGTGATCGTCAAGCCGGACAAGATTACCGACGCCAAGGCGGTGCTCCTGGCCCGGGAGATCGCAAGCCGCATTGAGCGGGAGATGAACTACCCGGGGCAGGTCCAGGTGACGGTGGTGCGGGAAAGCCGGGCGGTGGAGTACGCCCGATAGGCTAAAATGGGGCGATATGCTTCGGGGCGAGGACATCGGGATTGACCTGGGGACGGCCAGCGTCCTCATCTACGTGCGGGGGAAGGGGATCGTCCTCCGCGAGCCCTCGGTGATCGCCGTGGTGCAGGGGAAGCGGGAGGTGAAGGCGGTGGGGGCCGAGGCCTACCGGATGCTGGGGCGCACCCCCGGCAACATCGTGGCCGTGCGCCCCTTAAAGGACGGGGTCATCGCCGACTACGCCCTCACCGAGCGCATGCTCCTCCTCTTCCTGCAGAAGGTGCTCTCCCCCTTAAGCCGCTTCTTCAAGCCCCGGGTGATGGTGGGGGTGCCCTCCGGGGTCACGGACGTGGAGCGGCGGGCCGTGGTCCAGGCGGTTTCCGCCCTGGCCCAGAAGGTCTACCTCATTGAGGAGCCCTTGGCCGCCGCCATCGGGGCCGGCATCAACGTGGCCGAACCCACGGGGAGCATGGTGGTGGACATCGGGGGCGGCTCCACGGACATCGCCGTCATCTCCTTAGGGGGCATCGTCCGCTCGGAAAGCCTCCGCATCGCCGGGAACGAGATGGACCAGGCCATCATCCGCTACGTCCGGCAGAAGTACAGCCTCCTCATCGGGGAGCGCACCGCCGAGGAGCTCAAGATCCAGCTGGGCCGGGCCAAGCTCCTGCCGGGGGAGGAGAAGGAGGTGGCGGAGGTCCGGGGGCGGGACCTCGTCACCGGCCTTCCCCGCACGGCGGAGATCCCGGCGGAGGACGTGGCCGAGGCCCTCAAGGAGCCCTTGGAGAAGATTTTCCAGGGGGTGAAGGGCGTGTTGGAAACCACCCCGCCCGAACTGGCCTCCGACATCTACGAACGGGGCATCCTCCTCACCGGGGGTGGGGCGCTTCTCAAGAACCTGGACGTGGCCTTGCAGGAGGCCACCGGGGTGCCCGTGGTGGTGGCGGAAAACCCCATTGAGGCCGTGGCCCTGGGCACGGGCAAGGCCTTGGAGATGCTCCACGTCCTCGAGGACACCATCCTCTCCTCCGACGATGTCCTAAGGAGGTGAGGCTTGGACATCCAGGAGATCCTGAAACTCCTCCCCCACCGCTACCCCTTCCTCCTCGTTGACCGGGTACTCCAAGCCGACGAGAAGGGCTTCCGCGCCCTGAAGAACGTGACCTTCAACGAGCCCCACTTCCAGGGGCACTTCCCCGGCTACCCCATCATGCCGGGGGTGCTTATCCTCGAGGCCATGGCCCAGGCGGCGGTGGGGACCATCGCCAAGCAGCCCGGCTTCAAGCCGGGGGGGCTCGTCTTCCTGGTGGGGGTGGAGGAGGCCCGGTTTAAAAAGCCCGTGGTGCCGGGGGACACCCTCATCCTGGAAGGGGAACTCCTCCTCTTCCGCCGCGGCCTCGGCAAGGTGGCGGTGAAGGCTTTGGTGGAGGGGGAGGAGCGGGCGAGCGCCACCCTCAGCTTCGCCGTGCGGGAGGGGTGATGGACCTTTCCGCCTACCTGAAACGGGCCCGGGGCGGGCGGGTGGTGCGCACGGGCTTTCTGGAGCCCGAGGACCAAGCCCTCTTGGAGGAAAAGGCCCGGGCGGAAGGGTTGAAGGTTTCCTTCTTTGGGGGCTTCCCCTTGGCCGAGCGCAAGGTGGCCATCCTCTACCCCGAGGAGGTCCCGAGCGTCCAGGACCCCGTGGAGGTCTACCTCCTGGAGAAGGAGCCCCCGGACCTGGGAGAGGCCCTGGGGGACGTGGAGGCCTGGGAGGAGGGCTATGTGGTGGCCCTCCTTCCCGAGGGGAAAAAGGCCCTTCTGGAGGCGGGCTATACCCTCCACCCCGCCCCCGAGGCCGCCTTCAAGGCCAGCAAGGGGGTGCGCACCCTGGTGGTGCCCTCCCTAAGGGTGGACGCCCTCGGGGCCAAGGGCTTCGGCGTTTCCCGGAGCTACTTCGTGCAGGGGGTGAAGGCGGGGAAGGTGCGCCTGAGGGGAAGGCCCGCTTCCCCCAAGGACGAGGTGCGGCCTGGGGATACCCTCCTGGCCGAGGGGTTGGGAAGCCTCCGGCTCCTCGAGGTCCTGGGCGCCACCCGAAGGGGCAACTACAAGGTGCGGGTGGAGGTGGAGCGGGGCTAAATGTGCGCCCCCCCACTTGCCGTGAAAACCCAAGGAGTAGTAGTATTCCCGCCGTAGGCCCCAAGATATGGGGGATGTGGGAGGCATTATGGAGCCCTATTTCTTTGACGAGCACGCCCAAGCCATTGCCAAGCGGCAGTATCTCCAGCCCGAAGACGGGGACATCCTGGGCATGTTCCGCCGGGTGGCCCGGGAAATGGCCAAGGTGGAGCGCCCGGAGGCGCGGGCCTACTGGGAGGAGAAGTTCTACGAGCTCATGGCCACCAAGCGCTTCTCCCCGGGCGGGCGCATCCTGGCGGGGGCCGGTACCGCCCACGGCAACCTCCTCAACTGCTTCGTCCAAGGGGCCACGGAAAACCCTCCGGAAAGCTTTGCCGGCATCATGGAGGTGGCCAGAAAGCTCGCCCTGGTCACCAAGGTGGGCGGGGGGAACGGGGTGAACCTGGACCCCTACCGCTCCAAGGGCGGGAGGAAGCGGCGGCCCGTGCAGGGGGTGGCTTACCTGGCCGCAAGCCACCCCGATGTGGAGGACTTCATCCGCGGCCTCATGCGTCCCCCCATCAACCCCGATGGACCGAAAGAGGAAATCGCCCTGAAGAACTTTGCCCGGGTAGTCTACGGGGAGGTTTCTCCCGAGCTAAAGGCCTTGGCGGAGCGCTACGGGGTGGCCCTGGCCCAGGAACCCCCGGAGGACGTTATCCGGGTTCCCGATGACATGGGGGGCATCGTGGACGCCGCCAAGGAGGCGGCGGACCGGGCGAGGCGGGGGCTTGTCGCCCACGTGGACTTCTCCCTCCTTCGGCCCGAAGGGGCCCCCATCCGGGGTAGCGGGGGGACGAGCTCGGGCCCGGTGAGCTTCCTCTTTGAGATCTTTGACAACTTCTTGGAGTGGGCGGCCTTGGGGGCGGAAGAGGCGGGTCCCGTGGCCACCTTGCGCTACGTCTATGCCCCTGTGCTCCGGGTGGTGCGGCAGGGAGGTACCCGCCGTGGAGCGGGGATGGCCACCCTCTCCATTGAGCACCCGGACCTCTTGGACTTCCTCACCGCCAAGGACCTGGACCGGGAGAAGGCGGAAGGGGACATCTCCACCTTCAACATCTCCGTCCTGGTGAGCGACGCCTTCATGCGGGCCCTGGAGGAGGATGCCCTTTGGCCCGTGACCCCCATTGAGGTTCCCGGCAAGTACTACCCATACCCCCTGGAAGGCCCCTACACCGGGAAGCTCCCCGAGCTTCCCGAGCGGGAGGACGGGGCCAAGCCCATCCCGCTCTTTGGGGGCAAGGTCCCTGCCCGTTGGCTTTGGCACGAGATCGCCTGGCACGCCTGGGCCACGGGGGAGCCGGGGCTCATCTTCGTGGACCGCATCAACGCCCTTTCGGCGCTGAAGGGGTTGGGGGAGCGTTTTTGGATTCGTTCCACTAACCCGTGCGGTGAAATCCCACTCACCGTGGGCGAGCCCTGCGACCTCGGGGCTTTGAACCTCGCCGCCTACGTGAAGGACGGGGAGTTCCAGATGGAAACCTTCCGCCGGGACGTGCATACCGCCATCCGCTTCCTGGACAACGTCCTGGACGTGAACCGCTTCGCCCTCAAGGACAACGAGGAGGCGGCGAAAAGCCTGAGGCGCCTGGGTCTTGGGGTCATGGGCCTGGCGGACGCCCTCATCAAGATGGGCCTCCCCTACGACTCCGAGGCGGCCCGGGAGAAGGTCTACGAGATCATCTCCGCCATGCGGGAGGAGGCCATCAAGGCCTCGGAGGCCCTCGCCGAGGAAAGGGGCCCCTTCCCCCTCTACGAGGCGCACCGGGAGTACTTCCAGGAGCTCGGCATCCGCCCCCGGCGCAACGTGGCCGTCCTCACCGTGGCCCCCACGGGCACCACCAGCATGCTCATGGGGGTTAGCAGCGGGATTGAGCCCGTCTTTAGTCCCTTCGTCTGGCGGAGGATCGGCGGGGAGTACAAGCCCCTCCTCCACCCCCTCTTCGTGGAGCTCATGGAGGCCTACCCGCCCGCCCCCGGCTACGAGAAGGACGGGAAGTGGGACTGGGACAAGATCGTTGAGGAGATCCAACGGGACGGCCACGGCTCCGTGCAGAACCTCTCCTTCGTGCCCGAGCCCATCCGCAGGGTCTTCCGGTGCGCCCACGACATCCACCCCTTGGACCACGTGCGCATGCAGGGAGTGGTGCAACGGGCCTTTGACGCCGAGGGGTACGCCGCCAACTCCCTATCTAAGTGCATCGCCAAGGGCACCCTGATTCCTACCTCCAAAGGGCTCATCCCCGTTGAGGAGATCGCCCCACCCCATCCCGAGGACACCTTTGCCCCGGTGGACGGCTTGTACACGGCGGAGGGATACCGCATCACCGCCCACTACTTCGCTGGCAAGAAGAGGGGGGTTCGGGTGCGCCTAGACAATGGGGCGGAGTTGGTGGGTGCGTGGGAGAGCCACCGCGTCCTCACTCCCCAGGGTTGGCGCCTGATGCGGGAGCTTAAGCCCGGAGACCTCGTTTTGGGCAAGCTGGTTCCCGCCCATGGTCCTGGGGGAGCCCCTATTTCGCTAGAGTTTCCCCTGCGCACCAACGCCAAGGCCCTTCCTCTGCCCGAAAGGATGAGCCCCGAACTGGCCCTCTTTCTGGGCATGTTGGCCGCGGACGGTTCCACGGTGGAGAGCACCGGTTTTGTGGGCATAGCCACCAAGAGCCCGGAGGTGGAAGCGACCTTCCGAGAGGTGGTCCAACGGCTCTTCGGCACGGAACCCAAGGTAACGGTGGACAAACGCACGGGGGTGCGCAACCTGTACCTTACCTCCAGGCGCCTGGTCCGTTACGTGGAGGCTTTAATCGGCAAGGGGGCCGCTGAAAAGCGGGTGCCGCGCCAGATCCTTCAGGGAAACGCCGAGGAGAAGCTCGCTTTCCTTAAGGGGCTGACCTTGGATGGCTATGCTCGTCCGGACTTGGGCCTCGTGGTCTACGAGGGCAAGAGTGCCCGGCTTGCTTACGAGGCTGCGGAGGTGGCCCGGAGCTTCGGGTTGCCCCAGGTGTACCAGGGGCGCAAGAAAGTAGAAGCACCTAAGGAGACATACTTCGTCCATTCGGTGGTCGTTTCGGGTCCCCTGCAGGAACTGGTGGAGCCTATTGAGGTCCATAAACGCATTCCCCGGGTGGACAGGCAGTACAGGGTGTTCGTTCCGGAGGAGGTTGTGGAGGCCACCCGCGTGGGGGTGCACCATCCTGGGTACACAAACCTAAGGTCGGTGCGGAGCAGGGGGGTTTCCCACGTTTACAACTGCACCGCGGACCGTCTGGGTTGGCCCACGGAGGTGTTGGCCTTTAGGGTGGTGGAGGTGGAGGATGTGGGCGAGGTGGAAATGTACGACATAGAGGTGGAGGAGGTCCACCGCTATGTGGTGAACGGCGTCCTCTCCCACAACACCATCAACCTGCCCCATGAGGCCACGGTGGCGGACGTGGAGGCGGCCTACGCCGAGGCCTACCGCACGGGGTGCAAGGGGATTACCGTCTACCGGGATGGCTCCCGGGAGTTCCAGGTGCTCACGGTGAAGAAAGAAGAGAAGGGCAAGGAGAAAAAGGCGCCCGAAGGGGAGCCCCAGGCGGCCCCAGCAAGCGCGCCAAAGCGGGAGGAGAGGCCAGAAGGTCCCGTCTACGAGCGCCCGGGGCGCCTCATGGGCTTTACGGACATGGTGAAGCTCCTTACCCCCGAGGGGGCCAAGCGGAGCTTCCTCGTCACGGTGAACCTCCTCGGGGATAGGCCCATTGAGGTCATCCTCACCTCGGGGAAGGCGGGGGACGAGGCCAACGCCGATAGCGAAGCCCTGGGCCGGGTGGTGTCCATCGCCCTCCAGTACGGGGTGCCCCCCGAGGCCATCATCCGGACCCTTAGGGGCATCAACGGGGGGCTTTACGGGAGCTACCAGGGGAGGCTCGTGTCCAGCAAGGCGGACCTCATCGCCGTGGCCCTGGAGACCATTCCCCAGGCCTTCAAACGGGGCCTTCCCCCCGAGGAGGCGGAAGCCCCCCTGCCGCTTTCCGGGGGAGGCCTCGCCCTCCCTGGGGCTTTGACCTGCCCGGTGTGCGGGGAGAAGGCGTTGGTGCGGGAAGAGGCCTGCTACAAGTGCCAGGCCTGCGGCTACTCCAAGTGCGGCTAGGCGGATGGTGCGGGTGAAGATCTGCGGTCTCACCCGCCTCGAGGACGCCCTCCTCGCTGAGGCGCTCGGGGCCCACGCCCTGGGCTTCGTCCTGGCCCCCGGGTCCAAAAGGCGCCTGGCCCCGGAAGCGGCCCGGGAGATCTCCCGGGCCCTGGGGCCTTTGGTGGTGCGGGTGGGGGTCTTCCGGGACCAGCCCCCCGGGGAGGTTTTGAGGCTCATGGAGGAGGCCCGGCTCCAGGTGGCCCAGCTCCACGGGGAGGAGCCCCCGGAGTGGGCGGAGGCCATCGGCCGCTTCTTCCCCGTCATCAAGGCCTTCCCCCTGGAGGGCCCCGCCAGGCCGGAGTGGGCCCACTACCCTGCCTGGGCCTTCCTCCTGGATAGCCGCCTCCCGGGAAGCGGCGAGCCCTACCCCAGGGAGTGGGCCAAGCCCCTCCTCGCCACGGGCAAGCGGGTGATCCTCGCCGGGGGGATCACCCCGGAGAACGCCCTCGAGGCCCTGGCCCTCCGGCCCTACGCCATTGACCTGGCGAGCGGGGTGGAGGCGGCGGCGGGGGTGAAGAGCCCGGAGAAGCTTAAGGCCCTTTTCGCCCGGGTGCGGGCCTTTATGATGGGGGCGTGAAGGGTCATCCCTTCTTTCCCCATCTCATGGCCATGCTGGAGGCGGCGGACCTCGCCCGGGGCATCCACGCCTACTACCTGGCCAAGGGCTTCACCCAGGGGACCAAGTCGGGCCCCACGGACCTGGTGACCCAGGCGGACCGGGAGGCGGAGGCGGCCATCCGGGAACTCCTCCTCGCCCGCTTCCCCGAGGCGGGGTTCTTGGGGGAGGAGGGGGGAAGCGAGGGGGGAAAGGCCCTCCGCTTCATCGTGGACCCCTTGGACGGCACGGTGAACTACGCCCACGGCTTCCCCTTCTACGGGGTTTCCCTGGCCCTGGAGGTGGAGGGGGTGGTCCAGGCGGGGGTGGTGATGGACACCGCCCGGGGGGAGGTCTTCTACGCCCTGAGGGGCGGGGGGGCGTACCTGGACGGGCGGCCCATCCGGGTCACGGAGCGGGCGGAGTTGCTGGGAAGCCTCCTCGCCACGGGCTTCCCCTACGACGTGGCCCAGGACCCGGAGAACCTCACCTACTTCGCCCGGGCCCTGAGGCGGGGGCTTCTCGTGCGGCGGCCGGGGGCGGCCGCCTTGGACCTGGCCTACGTGGCGGCGGGCCGCCTCGAGGGCTTCTGGGAAGTGAAGCTCAACCCCTGGGACGTGGCGGCGGGGTGGCTTTTGGTGGAGGAGGCGGGGGGGAAGGTCACGGACCTGGAGGGGAGGCCCTACCGCCTGGGCCACCGCTACATCGTGGCCACCAACGGCCGCATCCACGAGGCTTTGCTCCGGACCCTCCGGGAAGACTAGAATGGGGACATGGACCTGGAGGCCAAGAAGAAGGTCCTAAGGAGCTTCACCTACGGCCTTTACATCCTCACGGCCAAAGACGGCGAGGACTACGCTGCCGGCACGGTGAACTGGGTGACCCAAGCCTCCTTCACCCCGCCCCTCATTGCCCTGGGGGTGAAGCGGGATAGCCACCTCCACGCCCTCATAGAGCGCACGGGGAAACTCGCCCTCATGACCCTCGCCGCCGACCAGAAGGCCATCGCCCAGGACTTCTTCAAGCCCACGCAGAGGGAGGGGAACACCCTAAACGGCCACCCCTTTGCGCCTTCCCCCACCCTGGGCCTCCCCCTCCTCACCGAACTCCCCTACTGGCTCGAGGCCGAGGTGCGCCACCTCTACCCCGGCGGGGACCACAGCGTGGTGGTGGCGGAGGTGGTGGGGGCGGGGGTGCGGTACGAGGCCAAGCCCCTCGTCATGTGGGACACGGGCTGGTTCTACGGGGGCTAGCCCTGGCACCGGGGGCAGAAGTGGGCGCTCCGCCCCGCCACCACCTGCCGCCGGATGGGCGCGCCGCAGGCGGGGCAGGGGAGGCCTTCCCGCCCGTAGACGGCGTGGCGCTCCTGGAAGCTTCCGGGGAGGCCGTCGGGCTGCCGGTAGCTTTGGTCGGAAAGCGTGCTTCCCCCAAGGGCGAGGGCCTCGGCCAGGACCTCCTTTAGGGCCCTGAAAAGCCTTTCCCCCTCCTCGGGGCGGAGTTCCTTGGCCCGGCGCAAGGGGTGGAGGCGGGCCCGAAAGAGGGCCTCGTCGGCGTAGATGTTCCCCACCCCCGCCGCCAGGGTCTGGTCCAGGAGGAGGGCCTTGAGGGGCTTGGCGCTTCGGCGAAGCCCTTGGAGGAAGCCTTCCAGTCGGAAATCTTCCGAAAGGGGCTCGGGGCCGAGGCGGCTTAGGAGGGGAATTTCCTGGTAGTTTCCCCCTTCCACCACCCAGATGCGGCCGAAGCGCCGGGGGTCGTGGAAGTGGAGGGGGAAGGAGGGGAACTCCAGGGTGGCCCGGGTGTGGGGGGTGGCCTCGAGGCGGAAGCCCCCCGTCATCCCCAGGTGGACCACCATCTCCAGCCCCCCGGAAAGGGCGAAGAGGAGGAACTTCCCCCGGCGCCCGATGTCCAGGATGCGCTTTCCTTCCGCCCGTTCCGTGTGGCGGTAGCGCAGGGGGTCCTGGTGGCGCACCCTTAGGAGGGGTTTCCCCTTTAGGAGGGGGAGGAGGCGGCGCCTCGTGGTTTCCACCTCGGGCAGCTCAGGCACGGGGCCTCCGCGCCGCCAGGAGGCGGTAAAGGGGCTTCCCCAAAGGGCTTAGGAGGTAGAGGAAGGGGAAAAGGGGCCAAAGGAGGGGGAGGCGGCGGGCCAGGTGGAGGAGTGCCCCATAGCCCCGGTAGACCCTTTCCCCCTCCAGGACGTGGAGCTCCCGGAGAAGGGCCTCCTTTTCCAGGTCCGTGGCCCCTTGTAGGGGCTCCACCCGAAGGGCCTTCCCCAGGTCCAGGGCCTTTAGGGCCTCTCCCAAGGCCCGGCAGTAGGGGCACTGGGCGTCAATCAGCACCCGCATGGGCCTCCACGGGGACGGGCTCCCCCTTCTCGTTCACCGCCACGTAGGTGAGGGTGCCCTTGGTGGCGAGGGTGCGGCCGTTTTCGTGGCCGAAGCGTTCCTTGTACACCTCCACCTCCACGGTCAAGGAGGTGCGCCCCACCCGCACCACCCGGGCCACCACCTCCAGGAGGTCCCCGGTGCGGATGGGCACCTTGAACTCCACGCTCCCCACCGCCACGGTGACCACGGGCTTTTTGGCGTAGCGGGCGGCGGCGTAGGAGCCCACCTTGTCCATAAGGCCCAGGACGAAGCCGCCAAAGGCCGCCCCCAAGGGGTTGGTGTGCTCGGGGAAGACGAGCTCGAGGGTCCGCGCCTCCATGCCCTTAGCCTACAGGAGGCTATCCGTGAGGCGGGCCATCTCCCGGTCCTTCTCCGTGATGCCCCCGGCGCTGTGGGTCCACCACTCCACCTCCACTTGGCCCCAGGCCACGGTGAGGCGGGGGTGGTGGCCCTGGGCCTCGGCCAGTTCCCCCACCCGGTTGGCGAAGGCCAGGGCCTCCCGGAAGTCCTTGAAGCGGAAGCGCTTGTAGAGGCGCTCGGGGTCTTGGCGCACCTCCCAGTCCATGCCCTAAGGGTAAGGCAAAACCCCCGGGCCCATTGTGCCCGGGGGCGGTTTGGTTGCGGGGGCGGGATTTGAACCCGCGACCTTCGGGTTATGAGCCCGACGAGCTACCAGGCTGCTCCACCCCGCGTCGCCATCCTTAACTATAGTGAAGCTTGGCACCTTTGTCAAGTGCAGGCGGAGCTGAGCTCGCATCCCTTCCCCCACCCCGTGCCGGTTGCTGGGAAAAACCCCCAAGCACCCGCACCGCCACGCCCCGCAGGGAAGGAGGACCTTGGGCCAGAAAGAGCTTCACCTCCACCCTCCTCCCGTCGTACCCAGAAAGCCAAGCCCCCTTGCCCTCCGCCTCCCGCACCTCCGGGTAGCGCTCCCCCTCCTCCATCTCCACCTCCCGTTGGCGTAGGGACCGGATGAGGAACCCCATGTCCCATTCCTCCTGCCCCATCCGGGAGACCCGGTCAAAGCCCCGGTCTAGGGAGGAAAAGGGGGACATACCCCAGGGCCTGGACCCCTAACTCGGTTCGGGCAGGGAAAGGGGGAGGGGTGGGTGGGCGCGGGTTTTCTGGGGAGCCGGAAGACCGTGGGGGCCCATGTGGTGGTCTAAAGGAGGAGGAGCATTCGCATACCTTACCCAACCCCCTCTTTGTTTTCCCTTGGTCAAGCCCCTACGGAAAAAAGGAGGAGAACGCAGCAGCAGAGGCGCTTGCGGGAAGCCCCCCGCTTGGGTATAGTGGAAGACCGGTAGGCCCTCTGGGGCTTTGGGAAGGGGAAGGCCATGTACGCAATCGTCAAGACGGGTGGAAAGCAGTACCGGGTGGAGCCCGGGCTTAAGCTCAGGGTGGAGAAGCTGGCCGCCGAGCCCGGCAGCCAGGTGGAGCTCCCCGTCCTGCTCTTGGGGGGCGAGGGAATACGGGTAGGGACCCCCTTCGTGGAGGGGGCCAAGGTGGTGGCCGAGGTGCTGGCCCACGGCCGGGGCAAGAAGATCACCATCTCCAAGTTCAAGGCCAAGGTTCAGTACCGGCGCAAGAAGGGGCACCGCCAGCCCTACACCGAGATCCTCATCAAGGAAATCCAGGGGTGAGCCATGGCGCATAAAAAGGGTCTAGGTTCTACCAAAAACGGCCGCGACTCCCAGGCCAAGCGCTTGGGCGTGAAGCGTTACGGCGGCCAGGTGGTGCGGGCGGGTAACATCCTGGTCCGCCAGCGGGGCACCAAGTTCAAGCCGGGCAAGAACGTGGGCATGGGCCGGGACTTCACCCTCTTCGCCCTGGTGGACGGGGTGGTGGAGTTCCAGGACAAGGGGCGTCTAGGCCGGTACGTGCACGTGCGCCCCTTGGCGTAAGGTGTTCCAAGACGTTCTCCTCATCACCGTCGCCGCCGGCAAGGGTGGCGACGGCGCCGTTTCCTTCCGCCGGGAAAAGTTCGTGCCCAAAGGAGGGCCGGACGGGGGGGACGGGGGGCGGGGGGGGAGCGTCTACCTCCGGGCCCGGGGGAGCGTGGACTCCCTTTCCGAGCTTTCCAAGCGCACCTATAAGGCGGAAGACGGGGAGCACGGCAAGGGAAGCGGCCAGCACGGCCGCGCCGGGCGGGACCTTTACATAGAGGTGCCCCGGGGGACCCGGGTTTACGATGCGGACACGGGAGAGCTTTTGGGGGACCTGACCCAGGAAGGGGAGGTGCTCCTGGTGGCCCGGGGCGGGGAGGGGGGGCGGGGGAACACCCATTTCGTCACCCCCACCCGCCAGGCTCCCCGCTTCGCCGAGGCGGGGGAGGAGGGGGAGAGGCGCAGACTCCGCCTGGAGCTCATGCTCATCGCCGACGTAGGCCTCGTGGGCTATCCCAACGCCGGCAAGTCCAGCCTCCTCGCCGCCACCACCCGCGCCCACCCCAAGATCGCCCCTTACCCCTTCACCACCCTGAGCCCCAACCTGGGGGTGGTGGAGCTTTCCGAGGAGGCCCGCTTCACCCTGGCGGACATCCCGGGGATCATTGAGGGGGCGAGCCAGGGGAAGGGGCTTGGCCTGGAGTTCCTGCGCCACATCGCCCGGACCCGGGTTCTCCTCTACGTGCTGGACGCCACGGAAAACCCCAAGGAGGTCCTCGCCACCTTGCGCCAGGAAGTGGGGGCCTACGACCCCGCCCTCCTCCGCCGCCCGGCCCTCATCGCCCTCAACAAGGTGGACCTCCTCGCCCCCAAGGAGGTGGAGGTCAGGGTGGCGGAGCTCCTCCCGGAGGGCCTTCCCGTCCTTCCGGTGAGCGCCCTTACCGGGGAAGGCCTGGATGCGCTAAAGGAGGCCCTCTGGAGCCTGGTCCAGGCCACCCCGGCTCCCGAGTTGCCCAAGCCCATCCCCAAGACCGAGGTGCGGGCAGGGGTGGAGGTGGTGCCCGTGGCTGAGGGGGTCTACGAGGTGCGGGCCCCGGAGGTGGAGCGCTACCTCAAGCGGCTAAAGGGCGACCTTTCCGAGGCGGCGGGGTACCTGCAGGAGGTCTTCAAGCGTCACGGGGTGGAGGCGGCCCTTCGGGCCAAGGGGGTGCGGGCGGGGGACGTGGTGCGCCTGGGGGGGCTGGAGTTTGAGTACATCCCGGAGGGCTAGGGTGCGGATTGGCCTTTTTGGCGGCTCCTTTGACCCCATCCACCTGGGGCACCTCATCGCCGCCAGCGAGGCGGCCAGCGCCCTGGGCCTGGACCAGGTCCTCTTCGTGGTGGCCGCCCGTCCGCCCCACAAGACCCCCGTGGCCCCCCCGGAGGCCCGGTACGAGATGGTCCTCTTGGCCACGGCGGAGGACCGGAGGTTTGGGGCCTCGAGGCTGGAGCTAGACCGCCCCGGGCCCAGCTACACCGTGGATACCCTGGAGGAAGCCCGCAAGCTTTTCCCCGAGGACGAGCTCTTTTTCATCACCGGGGCCGACGCCTACCGGGACGTCCTCACCTGGAAGGAAGGGCACCGGCTCCACGAGCTCGCCACCCTGGTGGCCGTGGCCCGCCCGGGGTATCCTTTGGAGGCGATGCCCGTGCCCGTGGTGCCCCTTTGGGTGCCGGAGGTGGGCATCTCTAGCACCGAGATCAGGCGGCGCATCCGGGAAGGGCTTTCCGTGCGCTACTGGGTGCCCCGGGCCGTGGAGGTGTACCTTGAAAAGCACGCCCTCTACCGCTGAGCTTTTGGAAAAGGTGAGGCCTTTGGTGACCCCGGAAAGGTGGGCGCACATCCTGCGGGTGGCCGAGCTTGCCCGCACCATCGCCGAGAGGAACGGCCTAGACCCCGAACGGGCCTACTTGGCGGGGCTTCTGCACGATGCGGCGCGGGACCTGCCTTTGGAGGAGCTTTTGCGCCTAGCCTCCCCGGAGAACGAGGTGGAGAGGGCCCACCCCTTGGCCCTCCACGGCCGGGCGGCCCGCAGGCTGGCGGAGGCTTGGGGGGTGGAGGACCCGGAGGTCCTGGAGGCCATAGAGGGGCACGTCTACGGGGTTTCCCCCGAGAACGGGCTGGGCATGGCCCTCTACGTGGCCGACGTTTCCGAGCCCGGGAGGGGGGTGAACGGGGAGATCCGCGACCTCGCCCTTTCGGGGAGGCTTCGGGAGGCCTACCGGGAGGCGGTGGTCAACAAGGTGCACTACCTCCAGGGCAAGGGCATTCCCGTCCACCCCAGGACCCTGGAGGTGTACGAGAGCCTCCAACATGCGCCCTAGGGTTTCCTTCCTCCTCTTGGCCTTGGCGCTTTTCGCCCTTGGGGGCGTTCTTTCCCTGCCCCGTCCGAAGGAGGAGGGGGAGGTGCGCCCCGTGCGGGCGGGGGCCTTGCCGGAGATGGGGGTGGTGGTGGCGGCCCGGGACATAGAGTACTGCGGCTACCACACCCCCTGCGGCCCCGGTTCCCGCACGGACACCATCTTTTACCTGCGCCTAAGGGGCCAGGAGGCCAAGGGGGTGGCCATCCCCCGCGACCTCTATAGCCCCCTGGTGGGGGGCAAGGTGAACGCCGCCTACGGCCGGGGTGGGGCGGAGCTTCTAAAGCGGGCGGTGGCCGAGGCCACGGGGATGGTGGTGGAAAGGCACCTCATCCTCACCCTGGAGAGCGTGGCCCGGGTGGTGGACGCCGTGGGGGGGGTGGAGGTCTATCTGGAAAGGCCCATGCGCTACACCGACCGGGCGGCCAGGCTCTTCATAGACTTCCCCGCAGGCCGCCTCCACCTAAACGGGGAGGAGGCGGTGAAGTACATGCGCTTCCGCCACGATGCCCTGGGGGACTACGCCCGGCTGGACCGCATCAAGGAGGTGTTGGTCCAAGTCTTGCGGAAAGCCCAAGACCCCCGCACCTGGCCCGCCTTGGCCCTGGCCCTGCGGGAGGTCTGGGCCCAGTTGGACACGGACCTCACCCTCGAGGAGGTCCTGGGCTATCTACCCGCCGTCCAGGGGCTTAAGGTTTCCCTGGCCACCCTGCCCACCCGGGAGGGCCCCGGCACCTTCCTCTACGTGGACGAGGAGGCCCGGGCCCGCTTCCTCGCCGCTTTCTTCGGCGAAAACCCCCCTTTGGCACCCCCGGACGTGCCGGTGGTGTTGCGAGGAGAAGGGGCGCTTTTGCGCTGGGGGCAGGCGCTTTTGCAAAGGGAAGGGGTAAGGCCCGTTTTGGAGGAGGCGGGGGTAGAGAGGAGCGCCGTCTACACCCAAGACCCCGTGGCCGGGGCCTACTACGCCGAGCTTTTCCACCTGCCCCTCCTCGCCCCCCATAGGCCCCTTTCGGGCGTGGTGGTGGAGCTTGGGAAGGACCTGCTACAATGAGGCTAGATGGTGAAGACCAAGGAGGCGGTAGAGCTCGTCGGGCGCATTAAGGAACTTCTTTGGGAAAAAAAGGCGGAGAACGTGGTGGCCCTGGACCTCAGGGCCGTTTCCGAAAGCCTGGACTACTTCGTGGTGGCGAGCGCCACCAGCACCCCGCACCTCCAGGCCCTGGAGCGGCACGTGCAGGAGAAGCTAGAGGAGGAGGGGTTGCGCCCTAGGCCCACGGAGGGGCAAAGCCCCCGCTGGGTGGTCCTGGACTACGGGGAGGTGGTGGTCCACCTCATGACCCCCGAGGCCCGGGAGTACTACGACCTCGAGGGCTTCTGGGCCGACGCCGAAAGGCTTTAACTACTTGATGCGGGGCGGGGCCAAAGGCCCCATGATGAAGCGCTGGAAGGCCAGGTAGAAGCCCAGGTAGACGAGGAGCTGGAACCAAAAGCTTGCCGCCACCTTAAGCCCCAAGGCCGCCGCCAGCAGGATGAGGCTCACCGCTCCCATCATCACCAAGGTGGTGCGGAAAAACACCCCGGGGAAGTACTTTAAGGCCTCGCGGAAGGTCTTGGGCCGGCGCGCCTCCCATTCCTTCAGGGCCTTTCTCTTGAGCTTTTCCTCCCGTTTCCTCTTCCCCACAGGGAAAGTATACTGGGCCCCGTGAACGTGGTCCGCACCGTGGCGGAACTCCGGGCGGCGTTGCCCCGGGAAGGGGTGGGCTTCGTGCCCACCATGGGCTACCTCCACGCCGGCCACCTGGCCTTGGTGGAAAGGGCCCGGGCAGAAAACCCCTTCGTGGTGGTGTCCATCTTCGTGAACCCCTTGCAGTTCGGGCCTGGGGAGGATTACCACCGCTACCCCCGGGACCTGGAGCGGGACCAGGCCCTTCTGGAGGCGGCGGGGGTGGACCTCCTCTTCGCCCCCAGCGTGGAGGAGATGTACCCCAAGGGCTTTGCCACCCGGGTCCAGGTGGAAGGCCCCCTCACCGCCCTATGGGAAGGGGAGGTGCGCCCCGGCCATTTCCAAGGAGTGGCCACGGTGGTGGCCCGCCTCTTCCTCCTGGTGGGGCCGAGGCGGGCCTACTTCGGGGAGAAGGACTACCAGCAACTCCTTGTGATCCGCAAGATGGTGCGGGACCTGGGCTTTCCCCTGGAGGTGGTGGGGGTGCCCACGGTGCGGGAGGAGGACGGCCTAGCCCTTTCCAGCCGCAACGTCTACCTTTCCCCCGAAAGGCGCAAGAAGGCCACCGTGCTCTATAGGGCCCTTTCCGCCATGCGGGAGGTGGCGAAGGAGGGCGGAAGCGTGGCCGAGGCCCTGCGGGCTGGGGAGGCGGTTTTGGCGGAGGTGCCCGAGTTTAGGAAGGACTACCTGGCCCTGGTGGACCCCGAGACCCTCCTTCCCCTTTCCGACTGGGTGAAGGGGGCTAGGGGCATCGTGGCCGGGCGCTTTCCCGAGGTGCGGCTTATTGATAACCTGGAGGTCTACCCATGAGCGAGGCCCCTTCCGAGGGAAAGCAAAGCCTTTTGGAGATGCTGAAGGCCATGGTCCAGGCCCGGGCTTCGGATATCCACCTGCAGGCGGGAGCCCCTCCGATGGTCCGGGTGGACGGAAAGCTTAGGCCCTTTGGCAACCGGCCCCTCACCCCGAAGGATACAGAGGCCATCGCGCGGGCCCTCCTCACCCCGGAGCAACAAGAGGAGCTGGAGTACCGGAAGGAGATGGACTTCGCCTACACCATCCCCGGGGTGGCCCGTTTCCGCTGTAACCTCCTCAGGCAACGGGGCAGCTTTGGCCTGGTGATGCGGGTGGTGGCGGAGGTCATCCCCAGTTTTGAGGCCCTGGGCCTGCCCCGGGAGGTTATGGAAAACCTAGCGGCCAAGGAGCGGGGCCTCATCCTGGTCACCGGGCCCACGGGGAGCGGCAAGAGCACCACCCTGGCGGCCCTCATTGACCACATCAACCTGCACTACGCCAAGAACATCATCACCATTGAGGACCCCATAGAGTTTTTGCACCGGCACAAGAAGAGCCTGGTGGTGCAGCGGGAGGTGGGGCTAGACACGGATAGCTTCTACTCCGGGGTCAAGTACGCCATGCGCCAGGACCCCGACGTGATCCTCATCGGGGAGATGCGGGACAAGGAGACGGTGGAGGCCGCCCTCATGGCCGCCCAGACCGGGCACCTGGTCCTTTCCACCCTCCACACCCTGGACGCTTGGCGCACCATCAACCGCATCATTGAGTTCTTCCCCTTGCACGAGCACCAGCAGGTGCGCATCCTCCTGGCGGAATCCCTCCTCGGCATCCTTTCCCAGCGCCTCCTGCCCCGGGCGGATGGGCAGGGGCGGGTGTTGGCCCTCGAGGTCCTCATCGCCACCCCGTACGTGCGGGAGCTCATCAAGGATGAGGACAAGACGCCCCAGATTAAGGAGGCCATGATGGAGGGGAGCATCCACGGCATGCGCACCTTTGACCAACACCTGGTGGAGCTCTACACCCAGGGGCTCATCTCCCTGGAGGACGCCCTCTCCGCCGCCACCAGCCCCCACGAGTTCCGCCTCCTCCTCACCAAGGCCACGGGACAGGCCTACTAGGCCTGGTTTCCACGCTTCCACGCCCGGGGTATAATCCCGGGCGGAGGCGTTTATGCTGGTGACCGGACTGGAAATCCTCAAGAAGGCGCGGGCCGAGGGCTACGGGGTGGGGGCCTTCAACACCAACAACATGGAGTTCACCCAGGCCATCCTCGAGGCCGCCGAGGAGCTTAGGAGCCCGGTGATCCTGGCCCTATCCGAAGGGGCCATGAAGTACGGGGGCCGGGCCCTCACCCAGATGGCGGTGGCCCTGGCCAAGGAGGCCCGGGTGCCCGTGGCCATCCACCTGGACCACGGCTCCAGCTACGAAAGCGTCCTCAAGGCCCTCAGGGAGGGCTTCACCAGCGTCATGATTGACAAGTCCCACGAGGACTTTGAGACGAACGTCCGGGAAACCAAGCGGGTGGTGGAGGCGGCCCACGCCGTGGGGGTCACGGTGGAGGCGGAACTGGGCCGCCTGGCGGGGATTGAGGAGCACGTGGCGGTGGACGAGAAGGACGCCCTCCTCACCAACCCCGAGGAGGCCCGCCTCTTCATGGAGCGCACGGGGGCCGACTACCTGGCGGTGGCCATCGGCACCAGCCACGGGGCCTACAAGGGGAAGGGCCGTCCCTTCATTGACCACCCCCGCCTGGAGCGCATCGCCCAGCTTGTCCCCGCTCCCCTCGTCCTCCACGGGGCGAGCGCCGTGCCGCCCGAGCTCGTGGAGCGCTTCCGCGCCGCCGGGGGGGAGATTGGGGAGGCGGCGGGCATCCACCCCGAGGACATCAGGAAGGCCATCGCCCTGGGCGTGGCCAAGATCAACACCGACACCGACCTGCGCCTGGCCTTTACCGCCCTCATCCGGGAAACCCTGGGGAAGAGCCCCAAGGAGTTTGACCCCAGGAAGTACCTGGGCCCGGCCCGGCAGGCGGTGAAGGAGGTGGTGAAAAGCCGCATGGAGCTCTTTGGCTCCGTGGGTAAGGCCTAGGGCCAGGGGCGCTCCCTCTTTCCGAACGGTCGGGGGTTCCGCCTACGCCCCGGCCGAGGCGGGCCTGGGTCCTATGGGGCGCATCCGGTAAACCGCTCCTCCCATCCTGGAGGGGGCGGTTTACCGGGAGGGCCCGGCTTTGGCGTAGCATGGGCCCATGAACCCCGTGCTTTTCATCCGCGAGAAGCGGGAGGGAGGCAAGCACCGGCAGGAAGACCTAAAGGCCTTCCTCCTGGGCTACCTGAAGGAGGAGGTCCCCGACTACCAGGTGGCCGCCTGGCTCATGGCCGCCTTCCTCCGGGGCCTGGACCGGGAGGAAACCCTTTGGCTCACGGAGACCATGGCCTATTCCGGGAAGGTCCTGGACCTTTCCGGCCTGCCCCATCCCGTGGACAAGCACTCCTCGGGCGGGGTGGGGGACAAGGTGAGCCTGGTGGTGGGGCCCATCCTGGCCGCAAGCGGTTGCACCTTCGCCAAGATGTCCGGCCGGGGCCTGGCCCACACCGGGGGGACCATTGACAAGCTGGAGTCCGTGCCCGGCTGGCGGGGGGAGATGACGGAGGCGGAGTTTCTGGAAAGGGCTAGGCGGGTGGGCCTCGTCATCGCCGCCCAAAGCCCCGACCTCGCTCCCCTGGACGGGAAGCTTTACGCCCTTCGCGACGTGACCGCCACCGTGGAGAGCATCCCCCTCATCGCCAGCTCCATCATGAGCAAAAAGCTCGCCGCTGGGGCGCGGAGCATCGTCCTGGACGTGAAGGTGGGCAAGGGGGCCTTCATGAAGACCCTGGAGGAGGCCCGCCTCCTGGCAAAGACCATGGTGGAGATCGGCCAAGGGGCGGGCAGGCGGGTGAAGGCCCTCCTCACCAGCATGGAGGCTCCCTTGGGCCGGGCGGTGGGGAACGCCATAGAGGTGCGGGAGGCCCTTTTGGCCCTTAAGGGGGAGGGCCCCGAGGACCTGGTGGCGGTGGCCTTGCGTCTGGCGGAGGAAGCCTTGCGCCTCGAGGGCCTGGACCCAGGCCTCGCCCAGAAGGCCCTGGAAAGCGGGGCCGCTTTGGAGAAGTTTAGGGCCTTCCTCGAGGCCCAAGGAGGAAACCCGAAGGTGGTGGAGGACTTCTCCCTCCTGCCCCTTGGGGAAGAGTTGCCCCTTCTGAGCCGGGAGGCCGGGGTGGTGCGGGAGGTGGACGCCTACCGGGTGGGCCTGGCGGTTTTGGCCCTGGGGGGTGGGCGGCGCAGGAAGGGCGAGGCCATTGACCACGGGGTGGGGGTTTACCTCATGAAAAAGCCCGGGGACCGGGTGGAAAGGGGGGAGGCCCTGGCCCTCCTCTACCACCGGGGGCGGGGGGTGGAGGAGGCCTTGGACCACCTGCGGGAGGCCTTCCTTTTGGGGGAAACGGCAAGCCCCTTGCCCCTCGTTCTGGAGGCGGTGGGATAGGGTAAACTCTAGCGGGATGAAAAGGCGGCCCGTGCGCTACACCCTCCTTCTCGCCCGAAGCGGCGGGGGGAGCCATGCCCTAAGCCTCCCCGGGTGGGCGGCCCTCCTCCTCCTGGCCCTTTTGGCCTTGTGGAGCGGGGCCAACCTTTACTTTTGGCACCGGGCCCAGGAGGCCCGGGATTTGGAGGCCAGAATGCGCGCCTTGGCCCAGGAGGCCCGCAGGCTTTCCCTGGCCCTCGAGGCGGAAAAGGCCAAAAACGGGGCGCTTTCCCAGGAGGCGGAGCGTACCAAAAGGGAACTGGAAGCCTTGAAAAAGGCCATTGACGAGCTCCGCCGCCGCGCCGGGCTTTCCCCCCTCAACGCCCTGCCCGTGCGCTACCAAGAGGGGGGACAGGGCGGGGGGGCCATGGCGGGGTGGGCGGAGGTGCGGGCCACGGTGCTGGACCTGCAAAACCAGGTGCGGGAGCTTGTTCCGGCCTTGGAGCGCACGTTGGAGGTGGAGGCGAGCCTCCCCCGGGGGCTTCCCCTCCGGGGCCATGGGGGCATCACCTCCTCCTTCGGTACCCGCAAAAACCCCTTTGGCCCCGGCCTGGAGTTCCACGATGGGCTGGATTTCTCCGCCCCCTACGGGGCGCCGGTCCACGCCACGGGCGGCGGGGTGGTGGCCCGGGTGGGCTGGATGGGGCCCTATGGCCTCGCCGTCCTCTTGGACCACGCCGAGGGCTACCAGACCCTTTACGGCCACCTCTCCCGCATCCTGGTGCGGCCTGGGGAACGGGTGGAGCGGGGGCAGGTTCTGGGCTACGTGGGCTCCACGGGCCGCTCCACGGGGCCCCACCTGCACTACGGCGTCTACCGCCACGGCGTCCCCCTGGACCCCAGGCCCTACCTTTCCCCCGCCTGGGCGGGCCGGTAAAATGGGGCGGATGCTCGCAAGGAGGCAGAACCCCCTCACCTACCTGGCCCCGGAAACCGAGGTCCTGGGCGACCTCAAGGCCAAGGGCCAGGTGCGCATAGACGGCCTGGTCCGGGGTTCGGTCTACGTGGAAGGGGAGCTGGAGGTGGGGCGCACGGGCCGCATAGAAGGGGAGCGCATAGAGGCCCAGGCGGTGCAGATCCACGGGGAGGTCAAGGCCGATATCGTGGCCGGGAAGGTGGCCCTTTCCAAAACGGCCCGCTTCACGGGGAGCGTGCGGGCCCAGGCCCTGGACGTGGAGGCGGGGGCGGTCTTCATCGGCCAGAGCCTGGCTGGGGAGAGCCGGGCCCTCGAGGCTCCCAAGGAGGCGTAGCGTGGCCTTAGAGAGGCTTTTCCGCCGCAAGCGCCCGAGCGGGGAGAACCGGGACGTCCCCGAGCTTTGGACCAAGTGCGAGGCCTGCGGGGCCCAGCTCTACAAAAAGGAGTTCAAGGAAAACCTCTACGTCTGCCCCAAGTGCGGCCACCACCACCGCATGCCCGCCGCCGAGCGGGTGGCCATGCTGGCCGACCCCGGCACCTTCCAGGAAACCACCCGCCTCGCCCCCCTGGACCCCTTGGGCTTCGTGGACACCAAGCCCTATAGGGAGCGCCTCGAGGCCTACCAGAAGGAAACGGGGCGCAAGGACGCCATCGTGGGCGGCACCTGCGCCATCGGGGGGGTCCCGAGCGTCCTTTTGGTCATGGACTACGCCTTTGCCGGGGGGTCCATGGGGAGCGTGGTGGGGGAGGAGATCGCCCGGGGGGTGGAGCGGGCGGCGGAAGAGGGCAGGGCCCTCGTCATCGTGGCCGCCTCGGGGGGCGCGAGGATGCAGGAGGCGGCCCTTTCCCTCATGCAGATGGCCAAGACGGTGATGAGCCTGGACCTCCTTTGGGCCAAGCGCCTTCCCTACGTTTCCGTCCTCACCGACCCCACCACGGGGGGGGTCACGGCCAGCTTCGCCGCCTTGGCGGACGTCATCTTCGCCGAGCCCGGGGCCCTCATCGGCTTCGCCGGTCCTCGGGTGATCCGCCAGACCATCCGCCAGGAGCTCCCCGAGGGCTTCCAGCGCGCGGAGTTTCTCTTAAAGCACGGCATGGTGGACCGGGTCACGGACCGCCGTAGGCTCAAGGCGGAGGTGGTCCAGGCCCTGCGCCACCTACACCCCGGAGTCCCCTATGCCCCTGGAGTTTGAAAAGCCCATCCTGGAACTGGAAAAGCGCATCCAGGAGCTCAAGGAAACTGCCCGCACCACGGGCGTGGACCTGGAGGCGGAGATCCGCCTTCTGGAGGAGCGCTTGGCGCGGCTCAAGCAGGAGATCTATGGCAACCTCACCCCCTGGCAGCGGGTGCAGCTCGCCCGGGCCCCAGGGCGGCCCACCACCTTGGACGTGTTGGCCAAGGCCTTCCAGGACTTCCTGGAGCTCCACGGGGACCGGGCCTTCGCCGACGACCCCGCCATCGTGGGGGGGCTCGCCTACCTGGAGGGGCAGAAGGTGGTGGTGGTGGGCCACCAGAAGGGGCGGGACACCAAGGAGAACCTCCAGCGCAACTTCGGCATGCCCCACCCCGAGGGGTACCGCAAGGCCATGCGCCTCATGGACCTGGCGGACCGCTTCGGCTACCCCTTCATCAGCTTCATTGACACCCCGGGGGCCTACCCCGGGGTTTCCGCCGAGGAGCGGGGCCAGGCCTGGGTCATCGCCCAGAGCATCCAGCGCATGGGGCGCCTAAGGGTGCCCGCCATTGCCGTGATCCTGGGGGAGGGGGGAAGCGGGGGGGCCTTGGCCATCGGGGTGGCCAACCGGGTCCTGATCCTGGAAAACGCCTGGTACTCCGTCATTAGCCCCGAGTCCTGCGCCGCCATCCTCTGGCGGGACGCTAAGGAGGCTCCCAAGGCGGCGGAGGCCCTTAAGCTCACGGCCCACGACCTCCTGGCCCTTGGGGTGGTGGACGCCGTCATCCCCGAGCCCGAGGGCGGGGCCCACAAGGACCCGGACCGGGCCATCCAGAACGTGAAGGAAGCCCTTCTGCGGACCCTGGAGGAACTCAAGGCCCTCACCCCGGAAACCCTTTACCAGGACCGCTACCGCCGCTTCCGCGCCCTGGGGGCCTACGCCGAGTCTTAAGGGGCCTTGGCCTCCTTCCCTCAGGATTTTCACAGGAACCCTTTAGCCTGAGGGCGGAGGTGAGGAATATGCGGAGGTTCCTCCTAGCGGTGTTGGGATTGGGGGCAGTTTTGGCCCAGCAGCTAAGCCCCCAGGGCATCCTCATCAACCCGGTGCCCACGGATTTGCAGGTCAAGGTCTGGGTGGACAAGGACCCCGGCAAGCGGGGTACGGCCCTTTACCAGGTGGGGGAGCCCATCCACATCTACGTGAACGTGAACCAAGACGCCTACGTCTATCTCTTCAATATCAACGCCGACGGGAAGATAGACCCCATCCTGCCCAACGCCTACGAGCGGGATAACTTCCTAAGGGCGGGGGAGACGCGGCGGTTTCCCCCGGAATGGGCCCGTTACCGCTACACCGTGACCGGCCCTGAGGGGGAAGACCGCATCCTGGCGGTGGCGAGCCGGAGGCCCCTTTCCCTCCTGGAGATTTTGGACCTGGAGGGGAACCGGGTGCGGGTAGAGGGGGCGGAGGGGCTTGCGAGGGCGCTTTCCATCGTCATTGAGCCCATTCCGGCCCGGGACTGGGTCACGGACGTGGCCCGCTACTACGTGGGCCGGGTAACCGCGCCGCCCCCTTCCACCGCCACCTTGGCGGTGGACTCGAGGCCCCAAGGGGCCGAGGTCTACCTGGACGGCCGCTTCCAAGGGCGCACGCCCCTTTCCCTCTCCGTGAACCCGGGGCGGCAGGAAGTGGAGGTGCGGCTTCCCGGTTACCAGCCCTACCGGGTGGCGGTGAACCCGAGGCCTGGGGAACGGGTGCAAATCTTCGCCCAGCTCGTTCCCGAGCTCCGGCAGGGCACCTTGGCGGTGGCCTCCACGCCCGGCGGGGCGGAGGTCTACCTGAATGGCGCCTTGCGGGGCCGCACCCCCCTAAGCCTCGCCCTGCCCGAGGGGCGGTACGAGGTGGAGCTTAGGCTTTCCGGTTACGAGCCCTACCGTACCCGCATTGAGGTGCGCCGGGGGGAGACCACGCGGTTGGACGTGCGCCTAAGCCCCATCCGCACCGGCACCCTCCTCCTGGAGTCCAGCCCCTCGGGGGCCGAGGTCTACCTGAACGGGCAGCTTAGGGGACGCACCCCCTTGCGGCTCACCCTGGACGAGGGGACCTACCGGGTGGAGCTTAGGCTTCCCGGCTACGAGCCCTACACCGCCAGCGTCCGGGTGGAGCGGGGCCGG
Organism: Thermus brockianus; assembly: GCF_021462505.1. Taxonomy (GTDB): domain Bacteria; phylum Deinococcota; class Deinococci; order Deinococcales; family Thermaceae; genus Thermus; species Thermus hydrothermalis. The sequence continues at coordinate 25,621 of NZ_JAKEDV010000012.1, read as the reverse complement.
GAGACGCGGCTTTCCGCCAGGCTTACCCCCATCCGCACCGGGGAGCTCTCCTTGGAGGTGAGGCCCCAAGGGGCCGAGGTCTACGTGGACGGCCGCTTGGTGGGGCGGGGTTCCGTGCGGCTTAGCCTCGAGGCCGGCCTGCACGAGGTGCGGGTGGTGGCCCCCGGCTACACCGAGTACCGGGCCCAGGTGGAGGTGCGCCCCGGGGAAAGCCTGCGGCTTTTTGTGGAGCTTGTGCCCCTGCGGGCTGTCTTGGAGCTCTACCTCAACGTGGAGGCCCGGGTCTTCCTGAACGGCGAAGAGGTGGGGCTCGCCCGGGGTGGCTACCTCCGCCTGGAGGCGCCCCCGGGGGAGTACGAGCTCACCCTGGTGGCCAAGGGCTACCGCACCCTGGTGCAGACGGTGCGCCTAAGCGGCAACCAGGTGCTCAGGCTAGAGCTTAGACCGCTTTAGAAGGCCGGCCCCGGCCCTTAAGGGCCGGGGCGCTTTTTCCGCCAAGCCAGGTAGGAGAAGACCACCAGGTAGAGGGCGCCCAAAAGGAGCCCTAAAAGCCATAGCCAGATTCCCCACGCTCCCAGGAAGGCGGCGGCCCAGGCGAGAAGCCCGAGGAGGGCGAAGACGAGGCCCGCCCGCCTATGGGTCTTTCGCCACACCTCAGGGTTTTCCAGGGTCCAGGGGGTGCGCACCCCCGCCAGGTAGTTTTGGGGAAGCCGGGGGAGGAGGGGCCCAAGGACCAGGAAGACGAGCCCCACCCCGATCAGGATGGCCTGCCCTACGGGAAAAGGGTTTCCCTGTACCGCCCGCCAGAGGGCATAGAGCAGGGTCCCCTGCAGGAAGAAGAAGGCCCAGACCACCCCGGCCACCAGCCAGGGCCAGACCCAAGGCGCTTGCCCCTTGAGCTTGGGGTCTAAACGGGGGGCCAAGGCGAGGAGGGGGTAAAGGAGGAAGGTGAGGACCAGGGGCAGGAGGAAGATCTCCAGGCGGCTCCCGTACCGGTCCACCTCCCCTTGGGCGTTGAAGTGGGCGGGGATCCTTTCCGGGAGCAAGGCGTAGGCGTAGAGGGTGATGCCCCAGGTGAAAAGGAGCCCCAAAGGCGCAAGGAGGCGCTTCATCCCTAAAGCCTATACCATGGGGGCATGGAGGCCATCGTTCTAGGGGGCGGCGAGGAGGCTTGGGCCAGGAAATACGGGGTGCGGAGCAAGGCTTTGGTGCCCTACCGGGGAAGGCCTTTGGCGGAGTGGGTGCTTTCCGCCTTGGCCGAGGCGGGGCTTTCCGCCCTCTACGTGGGGGAAAACCCTGGGCTTACCCCCCCTCCCCGCCTCACCCTGCCGGACCAAGGGAGTCTCCTCGCCAACCTGGAGGCGGCCTTGGCCCATGTGGAGGGCCGGGTCCTGGTGGCCACCGCCGACATTCCCCACCTCACCCCGGAGGCGGTGCGCTTCGTCTTGGAGAGGGCGCCGGAAGCGGCCTTGGTCTACCCCATCGTGCCCAAGGAGAAGGTGGAGGCCCGCTTTCCCAAGACCCGGCGCACCTACGCCCGGCTCAAGGAGGGGACCTTCACCGGGGGGAACCTCCTCCTTTTGGACAAGGCCCTCTTCTTCCAGGCCCTGCCCCTGGCCAAACGGGTGGTGGCCCTGCGCAAGAGGCCCTTGGCCCTGGCCCGGCTGGTGGGCCTGGATATCCTCCTCAAGCTCCTTCTGGGGAAGCTCTCCCTGGCCGAGGTGGAGGCCAGGGCGAGCCGGATCCTGGGGGTGGAGGCCAGGGCCCTCCTCACCCCTTACCCCGAGGTGGGGGTGGACGTGGACCGGGAGGAGGAATTGGTAAGCTAGACCCATGCGCACGGTGAAAGAGCTACGCCTGGCGGGGCTTTTCGCCTACCTGGCGGCCTTGGTGTTGGGGCTTTTATTTTCCTACCTCCTCCACGTCCTCTTGGGGGGCGGCGGGCGGCTTGGGTGGGGAAGCTTCAACCTGGCTGGGCTTCTGGAGGGGCTTGGGTTCGTGCTCGCCTTTACCTTCGCCCTTTATCTGGCCAAGAAGGCGGTGCGGGTGCCCTGCACCACCCTGCTCACCGCCGGGCTTCTGGGACCCGCCCCCGCCCGCCGCCTGGCCAAGCCCCTGCCCCGGGTGGAGGGCCTCGAGGCCTACGAGGGCCGGGGGGTGGCCCTCTTGGTGCAGGAGGGGAGGCCCGTGGGCGTCCTGGGCCTTGCCGACCACATCCTGCCCTTGGAGGAGGTGGCGGGCGTGGAGGAGGAGGTGGCGGTGGGCGAGCTCGCCCCCCTTTTCCTCCGCCAGCCTTTGGTGCTGGTCTTCCGGGGGGAGGAGGTCCTCGGGGCCATTCCCCGGGAGGCCTTCTTCCGCCACATGGGCTTTGACGCTTGACAAGTGGGTTCCTGCCCTAAAATAGGGGGGAGCGGTCGCTCGGGAGGTGAAGGATGCCGCACGTGATCTGTGAGCCCTGCATCGGAGTCAAGGACCAGTCCTGCGTGGAGGTGTGCCCCGTGGAGTGCATCTACGACGGGGGGGACCAGTTCTACATCCACCCCGAGGAGTGCATTGACTGCGGGGCCTGCGTGCCCGCTTGCCCGGTGAACGCCATCTTCCCCGAGGAGGACGTTCCCGAGCAGTGGAAGTCCTACATTGAGAAGAACCGCAAGCTGGCGGGGCTAGAGTAAACCCCCGCTAGGGGCCAGCCCTAAGCTCGCGCACGTACCAGCTAAGGGCTGGCCCCCCGTCTTTCACGTGGCGGAAGCCCTGGGCCAGGAAGAAGGCGATGGCGCGGGCGTTGTTGCCGTAGACCACGGCGTAAAGCCGCTCTACCCCGGCCAGGTGCTCCACCAGGTGGGCGAGGGCCCGCTGGCCCAAGCCCTGGCCCTGGCGGTCTTCCCGGATGAGGAGGAGGCTTAGGGTGGCGTCTTTGGCCTCGGGGTAGTGGAGCTTGTAGTCCAGATAGCCCACGGCCTCCCCTTCCTGGAAGATCAGGAAGGCGCGGCGCCGATGGTCCTTTTCCAGGGTGGCGAGGTCGCGGGCCACGTCCTCGAGGGTGGGCATCTCCATGCCGATGAGGGCGAAGTACCCGGGGCTTCCCTGGTAGACCGCGTGGAGAAGGGGGGCGTCCTCCGGGGCCGCCGGGCGGAAGGCGAGGCTTAGGGTCCGCATCTCCCCCATGCTACCCTGCCCCTTCTAAGAGGCGGGTGAAAGAAAACCGCCCCGGGTTTCCCGGGGCGGCTCTCCGCCACGTTTACCTGCGGGCCGGCTCCACCACGGTGACGTTCACCGCCTGGGGGCCCTTGCCGTTCTTGCCCGGCTCCACGTCAAAGGTGACGATGTCGCCCTCGTTCAGGGTGCGGAACCCCTTGGCGTTGATGGCGCTGAAGTGGACGAAGACGTCCGTGTCCCCCTCGCGCTCAATGAAGCCGTAGCCCTTCTCCGCATTGAACCACTTGACCCGACCCTTCTGCATACCGCTCCTTCGCTTCCAGGCCCTTTTGGGGCCCGTATCCGGGGCCTTAGGGGTTGCTTTAGACCCATGGGGCCACCCTATAGCGACCCGGAATACCTTACTTTACCACGAGGGGCCTATTTGCGGAAGAACCCCTTGACCCTTTCCCAGAAGCCCTCGGGGGCTACCCTTTCCCCCACCTCCTCGGCATAGGCCCGGAGGAGCTCCCGGGCCCTAGGGGAGAGCTTCTTGGGCACGGAAAGCTCCACCACCACCCTTAGCGCCCCCCGTCCCCGGCCCCCTGGGTGGGGCAGGCCTTCCCCGGGAAGCTCAAACACCTCCCCGTGCCCCGTTCCCGGGGGGATCTCCAGGGGGATGGGGCCGGAAAGCCCCGGCACCTCCACCTGGGCGCCCAGGGCGGCCTGGGCCAGGCCCAGGTGCAGGCGAAAGACCAGGTCCGCCCCCTGGCGCTCCAGGTGAGGGTGGGGGCGCACCCGCAGGCGGATGTAGAGATCGCCGGGCCCCCCTGGGCCCAGGTTCCCGTAACCGGGCACCCGCAGGAGGTGGCCTTCGTCCATCCCTGGGGGGATGCGCACCGTAATCCTTTCCTCCCGGGGGATGCGCCCCCGGCCGTGGCAGGCGGGGCAGGCCTCCGCCAGAAGGTGGCCCTGGCCCTTGCAGTGGGGGCAGGTGGTGCGGGTGACGAAGCCGCCGAAAAGGCCTTGGCGAAAGCTTTCCACCACCCCGCGCCCCCCACAGGTGGGGCAGGCCACCCGCTTACCCCCCTGGCCCCCGCAGGCCTCGCACGGCACGAGCCGGGCGTAGACCACCTCCGCCTCCTTGCCTTCCAGGAGGTCCTTTAGCTCCACCTCCACCTCGGCCTCCAGGTCCTCCCCCCTGGGGGCGGCCCGGGGGGAACGGAAGCCGAAGACCTGGGCGAAGAGGTCAAAGAGGTCCTCGGCGCGGTACTCCGCCTGCCCCAGAAGGCCCCGGTCATACTGGGCCCGCTTTTCCGGGTCGGAGAGCACGGCGTAGGCCTCGTTGATCTCCTTGAAGCGCTCCTCCGCCGCCTTGTCCCCCGGGTTGCGGTCGGGGTGGTACTGCAGGGCCAGCTTGCGGTAGGCCCGTTTGATTTCCTCCTGGGTGGCCTCGCGGCCCACCCCCAGGATGGCGTAGTAGTCCTTCATCCACCTAGCACTTTACAGGGAAGGGGGCCTTCTGCTAAAGTGCCGGGCAATGAGGCCCTCGCGAGCTATCCGGTAGGGGGCCCCTTCCTACGGGAAGGGCCCCCCCGGTTTGGCCGCGGGGGCCTCGCTTCATCTAGGAGGAAGCCCATGTTGCTCCTGACCCCCGGACCCACCCCCATCCCCGAACGCGTGCAGAAAGCCCTAATGCGCCCCATGCGGGGGCACCTGGACCCCGAGGTCCTGGCGGTGAACCGGGCCATCCAGGAGAGGCTCCGAAGCCTCTTTGACCCTGGGGAAGGGGCCCTGGTGGCGGCCTTGGCTGGCTCGGGGAGCCTGGGCATGGAGGCGGGCCTGGCCAACCTGGACCGGGGCCCGGTGCTCGTGTTGGTCAACGGGGCCTTCTCCGCCCGGGTGGCGGAGATGGCTGCCCTCTACGGCTTGGACCCCGACGTCCTGGAATTCCCCCCGGGGGAGGCGGTGGACCCCGAGCGGGTGGCCCAGGCCCTTAGGAAGCGCCGCTACCGCATGGTGGCCCTGGTCCACGGGGAGACCTCCACGGGGGTTTTGAACCCGGCGGAGGCCATCGGGGCCCTGGCCAAGGAGGCCGGGGCCCTTTTCTTCTTGGACGCCGTGACCACCTTGGGGATGCTCCCCTTCTCCATGCAGGCCATGGGGGTGGACTACGCCTTCACCGGGAGCCAGAAGTGCCTCTCCGCCCCCCCGGGCCTGGCCCCGGTGGCGGTTTCGGCGGAGGCGAGGAAGGCCTTTTCCGGGAGGCGGGGTTGGTACCTGGACCTCGCCCGGGTGGCGGAGCACTGGGAGCGGGGGGGGTACCACCACACCACCCCCGTCCTCCTGCACTACGCCCTCCTCGAGGCCCTGGACCTGGTCTTGGAGGAGGGCGTGGAGGCGAGGGAAAAGAGGGCGCGGGAGGTCTACGCTTGGCTTCTTGAGGAGCTAAGGGTCCGGGGCTTTAGCCCTTACCCCAAGGAAAGCCCCCTGCCCACGGTCCTGGTGGTCCGTCCCCCTGAGGGGGTGGAGGCGGACCGCCTGGTCAAGGCCCTGTACGCCCAAGGGGTGGCGGTGGCCGGGGGGATCGGCCCCACCCGGGGAGCGGTTCTGCGGCTTGGCCTCATGGGGGAGGGGGCGCGGAAGGAGCTTTACCAGGTCTTCCTGGCGGCCTTGGACCGGGCCTTGGCCCTAGTGTAGGAAGAAGTAGGCGTAGAGGAGGGCTAAGGCCATGCGGTAGTAGGCGAAGGGGCGGAAGCCATAGCGCTCCACGAAGCCGAGCATCCAGCGCACGGTGAGGAGGGCGGTGAGGAGGGCGGCGGAAAAGCCCAGGAGGAGGAGGCCATACCCCCCCTCGGGCACCGCTTGGGCGCTTTTGAGGAGGTCGTAGCCCACCGCCGCCAGCATGGTGGGGAGAGCGAGGAGGAAGCTAAACTCCGCCGCGCCCTTCCGGGATAGCCCCAGCAAGAGCCCCCCCAGGATGGTGGCCCCGCTCCGGCTCGTGCCCGGGAAGAGGGCGGCTAGGCCCTGGAAGACGCCGATGAGGGCCACCCGTTCCCAAGGGAGCTCGGTGGCGTCCCGGAAGCGGGCCCTTTCCGCCAGGCGGTCGGCGAAGAGGAGGACGAGGCCCACGAAGAAGAGGAAGAAGACCACCACCTCGTCCCGCCCCAGGACCACCCCCTTGATGAAGGGGTAGAGGAGGAAGCCCATGGCCGCCGTGGGCAGGAAGGCCACCCCGATGCGGAGCCACAGGGCCCGGTCCACCAGGAAGCGCTTCCCGTAAAGGAGGAGGATGGCCAGGATGGCCCCAAGCTGGATGGCGATGAGGAAAGTTTTCAAAAAGGCATCGCTTTCCACGGGTAGGCCGAGAAGGTGGAAAAGCAGCGTCAGGTGGCCGGTGGAGGAGACGGGCAGGAACTCCGTGAGCCCCTCCACCACCCCCAAGAGAAGGGCTTCCCAAGCGCTCATGCGGCCCATGCTACCATGGGGGCGTGGAGGTTTCCGTCCTCATCCCCGCCGCCGGGAGGGGGGAGCGGCTCGGCCTTGGGCCCAAGGCCTTCCTGAAGGTGGGGGGAAAGACCCTCTTGGAATGGGCCTTGGCCGCTTTTGCCCAGGCGGCGGAGGTCCTGGTGGCCCTTCCTCCCGGGATGGAGGCGCCCAAGGGCCTCAGGGCCACCTTTCTGCCGGGCGGGGAAACCCGCCAGGCCTCCGTGGCCCGGCTTCTGGAGGCGGCAAGCCTCCCCTTGGTCCTGGTGCACGATGTGGCCCGGCCCTTCGTGAGCCGGGGCCTTTTGGATAGGGTCCTGAAGGCCACAGAGGCCACGGGGGCGGCGGTGCCCGTTTTGCCCGTGCCGGACACCTTGGTCCAGCCGGAAGGGGAGGGCTACGGGGAGGTGGTGCCCCGGGAGGCCTTGCGCCTGGTGCAGACCCCCCAGGGCTTCTTCACCGCCCTTTTGCGGGAGGCCCATGCCTACGCCAGGAAACGGGGCCTTTCCGCCACGGACGATGCCCAGCTGGTGCGGGCCCTGGGCTACCCCGTGGCCCTGGTGCCGGGGGAGCGCACGGCGTTCAAGGTCACCTACCCAGAGGACTTGGCCTTGGCGGAGGCTTTGGCGCAGGTATGGAACGGCTAGCGGTGGCCAAGGTGAACCTGGGGCTTTCCCTCTTGGGGCGGCGGCCCGATGGGTACCACGAGCTCCACACCCTCTTCGCCGCCCTCACCTTCGGGGACCGGCTCTATCTGGAGCCCATTCCCGAGGGGATTGAGTTCAGGGGGCGTTACGGCAAGCGGAACCTGGCCTACCGGGCGGCGGCCCTTTACCTGGAGAGGGCGGGCTTTCCGGGGGGGGTGCGCATCGTGTTGGAGAAGGCCCTGCCCGAGGGAGCGGGCTTGGGCGGGGGGAGCTCGGACGCCGCCCAGGTGCTTTTGGGCCTGAAGGAGCTCTATCCGGCGGAGGTGGACCTCTTCGCCTTGGCCCTTTCCTTGGGGGCGGACGTGCCCTTTTTCCTCCAGGGCGGGGGGGCAGAGGCCCGAGGGGTGGGGGAGAAGCTTCGCCCTTTGGCCCTTCCCCCCTTGCCCGTGGTGGTCTTCGCCCCGGGCCTGCGCCTTCCCACCCCCCGGGTGTACGGGGAGGTGAAGCCCCACGACTTCGCCCCCGAGCTCCCCGTGGAGGAGATCCTGGCGGCCCTCGCCCGGGGGGAAGAGCCCCCCTATTGGAATAGCCTCGAGGGCCCCGCCTTCCGCCTCTACCCCGAGCTCAAGGAGGTGAAGGCCCGCCTCAAGGCTTTCGGGCTCAAAGGGGTCCTCATGTCGGGTTCGGGGAGCGCCTTTTTTGGCCTAGCGGAAAGCGAGGACCACGCCGAGGAGGTGGTGAAGGCCCTAAGGCACCAGGGTTTTGTCCGCAAGGGTATCCTGGGAGGTTCCCATGTCCCCCTTGGAAACGGCGCTTTTTCCCTATAGCGAGGCCTTGGCGGAGCTCAAGGCCCTGCCCATCCGTTGGGACCAGGAGCGGTTTCTCTTCTGGCTCAGGCAGGACTATCCCTTTGTGGAGGCTCTTTACCGCTTCCAGGTGGGGCTTTTGGCGGAGGCGCCCCAGGCCCACCGCTTCCCCTTGGTCCAGGCCCTCTTGGCCACGGTGGAGGAGCTGGACTGGCTCCTTTCGCAAGGGGCGGATCCCAAGGAGCCCGTGCACCCCGTGCGCCAGGAATACGCCGCCCTCCTGGGGGAGATGGGGGGCCTGGCCTACCCTTACCGCCTCGTCCTCTTTTACTTCCTCAACCGCCTCTTCCTCGAGGCCTGGAACGCCCACGTGGAAGGGGAAGGCCCCTGGCAGGAGCTCGCCGAACACTGGTCGGCCCCGGAGTTCCAGGCGGTGCTCTACGACCTGGAGGTCATCGCCCAGGGCCTGTTGGCCGAGCTAAACCCCCATCTCCTGCAGGCCTACCTGGCCCGCATCCTGGAGATGGAGAAGAAGACCTGGAGCCTGCTCCTTTAGTTGAGCTCCTCGCCCCAGGCCTCCTCAAAGAGGCGCTTAGCCTCCTGGACGGAAATCTCCAGGGTCTGGGAAACCTCTTCGGCCAGGAGGTAGATGGCCCGCCTCAGGGCCTGGCGGTCCAGGTCGGCCAGGCCCCGCTCTAGTTCCCAAGCCCGAAGCTGCCCCGCCATCTGGGCGATGCGGTAGGGGTTCCCGTCCGCCAGGATCTCGCTCGTCTTCCGGTGCCTCGCCGCCCACTGCTTGGGCAGGGGCATGCGCCCGTTCTTTAGGAGGTCCAGGATGACGGGAACCTCGTCCGGGCTTAAGGCCTTGCGCATCCCCACGCTATGGGGGGCTTCCACGGGTACGTAGGCCTTGGAGCGGGAGCCGGGGAAATCCACCTGGTAGTAGGCCCGGCTTACGCCGCTAACGCTCCTTTGGGCTATGCCCGCCACCACACCGACCCCATAAGGGGGTAGGACCACCTTGTCGCCGGGACGAAACTCTTTCACGGCGCGACTCCTTTCCGGAGCACCAAAAGGAGGTGCTCCATGTAGGCCTCCACCTCTAGCTGGGGGGTACACCCTAAGGCCGCAAGGACGGCGGCGGTGGCCTTCGGGGAAAGCTCGGGCCGCACGGCCCCTTCCGCCTGGCCGCTTCGCACCAGTTCTTCCAGAAGGTCCAGGTAGTGCTGGTGCAAGCCCTTGAGCCAAGGGGTGGGGTCTTCCATGGCCTCCCGGGCCACGGCGGCCCAAAGGCCCCGCCACTCCTCTATCCAGGCCAGGCGCTTGCGCAAGAGGGCCTCCAGGCGCACAAAAAAGGGCGCCCGCAGGCGCACCACCTCCTCCACCTCCCGGTAGAAGGCCCAGGTCCTTTCCTCCACCAAGGAGCGCAGGAGGTCCTTCTTGTCGCGGAAGTAGAGGTAGATGGTGCCCTTGCCCACCTCCGCTCTCCGGGCCACCTCCTCCATCTTGAGCCCGGAAAGCCCCATCTCCCGGAGGATTTCCAAGGTGGCCTCGAGGATGGCCCGCTTCTTGTCCTTGGAAATCGCCCCCGGGGGGGATACCATCGCGGCCACGTCCTTGAGTCTACCACACCGCCCTTTTCCTTTCATGAGGAAAGCGCTACCCTAAGGGACAAGGAGGCAGGGTATGCGTCAGGGCTTCTTCGCCTTGCTCACCGCAGACCCCTTGCGGGGGGCTTTGCGCCCCGTGGAGGAAAGGCTCTTGGCGGAGGCCCGGGGGGAAGCCCTTTTCCTCGTTCCCTACCCCTTGCGGGACGTGGCGGAGGCCTGGCGCCTGGCCTACCGCCACCTGGGGCTCAAGCGGGGGAGGGTGGTCTACCTGAGGCGCCGGGAAGAGGCCTTTGACCCCGAGGTGGCCCAGAAGGTGGCGGAAAGCCCCCTGGTGCTTTTGGCCGCCGAGGGCCTCCCGGAGTTTTTGGACCTCATACGGGGAAGCCTCCTCCTCGAGGCCCTCCTGGAGGTCCACCGCCAGGGCGGGGGGGTGGTGGCCTTGGGAGAGGCGGCGGGGATCTTGGGCGAGGCGGCCTTTTACACCCTGGAGGGGGAGGTGCGGGCCGCCTTGGGCCTAGCCCTTCTCCGGGGCCTCGCCCTCTTGCCCCGGGTGGAGGAGAAGGGCCGCTTCTTGGCCCTTTCCCGCCTGGTGGCGGACAACCCCGACCTGGTGGGCTTAGGGCTATTGGAGAACACCGCCTTGCGCCTCCTGAGGGGCCTGGGGGAGGTCTGGGCCGGGGGGGTGACCCTGGTGGACGCAGGGGGGGCGGAGTTCACCGCCAGGGGGGTGAAGGGGCTCAAGGTGGACGTGCTTGCGGCGGGGGAGCGCTTCCCTCTGCCCGCCCTTTAGCCTTACCATGGCCCCATGCCCTCGGGGCGCGTGCACGAGGCTCTTAACCTGACCGTTCTGGGGGCTGGGGCCCTCGCCTACCTGGCCCAAGGGGGTTCTCCGGAGGAGCCCCGGGCCCTGGCTTTCGCCTTGGCCTATTTGGCCGGCACCTATCTGCTTTCCCCGGACCTGGACTTGGCGGAAAAGGGGTCAGGCCCCGGGCGGCGCTGGGGGGTTTTGCGCCTCCTCTGGCGGCCCTATGGCTGGCTTTTCCGCCACCGGGGCCTTTCCCACACCTGGGTGCTCGGGCCCCTCACCCGGCTCGCCTACCTGGGGGGAGTGGGTGGGGTTTTGGCCTTCCTCTTGGGGAGGATTTTGGCCTACTTAGGGGTGGACCTGGACCTTAGGTTTCCCGTTTGGCCCAAAGAAGCCTTGGGGTGGGGGCTTTTGGGCTACTACCTCTCCCAGTGGCTGCACTTGGTGGCGGACGGCATTTGGCCGGACCACGACCTCAGGCAACTCCGGCGGCCAAGGTGAGGCGGTTTACATACCAAGCCGGGGCAGGGTAGAGAATGAGGGCATGCGCAAGCGGGTTCTTTGGGCGTTAGGGGTCCTATTGGGCTTGGCCTTTGCCGTCCAGCCTGGGCAGCGCATCCCCGACTTCGCCCTTTTGGACCCCCAGGGGAACCTCGTCACCCCCGCCACCATGAAAAAACCCGCGGTCCTCGTTTTTTGGGCAAACTGGTGCCCGGTGTGCCGGGCGGAGTTCCCGGGCCTTCACAAGGTGGCGGAGGAAACCGGGGTGCCCTTCTACGTCATCAGCCGCGAGCCCAAGGACACCAAGGAGGTGGTCCTGGCCTATATGAAGGCCTACCCTCGTTTTATCCCCCTCCTGGCCTCGGACCGGGACAGGCCCCACGAGGTGGCGAACCGCTTCAAGGTCTTGGGGCAGCCCTGGACCTTCGTGGTGGACGGGGAGGGCAAGGTGGTGGCCCTCTTCGCCGGGCGTGCCGGGCGGGAGGCCTTGCTAGACGCCCTCCTCCTCGCCGGGGTGGAGGTGCCATAGCTCCGCTCGCCGTACCTCGCCCTGGGGGATAAGGCGCAGGAGGAAGTCCGCTTCCAGGGCCTCCGGGTCGCCCCACTCCACCAGAAGGAGCCTCGCCCCCTCCCGGGCCGCCTCCAACTGGGGTAGGAGGAGGTGGGGGTCCTTTAGGCGGTAGAGGTCGGCGTGGACCAGGGGGCCTTGGGGGGTGGGGTAGGTGTGGATCAGGGTGTAGGTAGGGCTCGTCACCCGGCCCCCGAAGCCCAGGGCCTCTGCCAGGAAACGGGTAAAGGTGGTCTTTCCCGCCCCCAAGGGACCTTCCAGGACCACGAGGGCCCCTTCGGGCAGGAGGGGGAGGACCTCCTGGGCCAGGGCTTCGGTGTCCTCGAGGCTCCCCAGGGTTCGGGCAAGCAGGAGGGTCTTCCGCATAAGCAGAAAAGGCCCCGAAGGGCCTTTCTTGGTGCCGGGAGCGGGACTTGAACCCGCACGCCCTTGCGGGCACCACCCCCTCAAGATGGCGTGTCTACCAGTTCCACCATCCCGGCAGGGCGCGCCTCACGCGCAAGGCTTAGTTTAGCAAAAGCCCCTTCTTTGTCAAGGTTGGCGGGCTTGGGACATTTGTCCCTACACCCTTTCGGTAGATTACCCCTGACAAGTCCTTGCGAAGGGGTTAGGTACGGGTACGGCCGCGCTTCTTATGGAATGGTCCAGGGCCCCTGATGGAAACCGAGGCGGCGTGCCCTTAGCCTAAGGCCCCAAGGCCGGAGGTGGCATGCGGAGACGCAACCGTTGGGTACGCACCCTTTTTTGGGGCTCGGTCTTCGGGGTGTTCGCCCTCTTGGGGGTGATCTTCTCCGGGGTGGCGGTGGGGGCCTTTGAACAGCGCACCCTTCCCGTGGCCCAACCTATTCCCTTTAGCCACGCCTTCCATGCCGGGGGGCTTGGCCTTTCCTGCCGTTACTGCCATGCGGCGGTGGAGCACGCTCCCTACGCCGGGCTTCCCCCCACGGAAACCTGCATGACCTGCCACACCTACGTGAAGCCCGATAGCCCCAACCTGGCCCTGGTGCGGGAAAGCTGGGAGACGGGCAAGCCCATAGAGTGGAACCGGGTCATCAACCTGCCGGATTTCGTCTACTTCAACCACGCCGCCCACGTGGCCAAGGGGGTGGGGTGCGCCGAGTGTCACGGCCGGGTGGACCAGATGGCGGTGGTCTACCAGCCCCAGGCCTTCACCATGAAGTTCTGCCTCTCCTGCCACCGGAACCCCGAGGCCCACTTGAGGCCAAAAGAGCAGGTCTTCAACATGGCCTACACCCCCGATCCCGAACTCGGCAAGAAGCTCAAGGAGGTTTACCAGATCCGTTCCCCCGAGGCCCTCACGAGCTGCAACACCTGCCACCGCTAGGAGGCGTATGAAGGAGACGCGCGGTTTTTCCGAAGCCCTGGAAAAGGAGCTCTTCCGGGAAGAGTTTCCCTTTGGCCCCGTGACCCGAAGGGGCGTTTTGGCCTTGGGCCTCTTGAGCCTCGCCGCCTGCACCCCGGTGGTGCGGCGCAAGGGGGTGCCCTACGTGCGCCAGCCCGAGTGGGTGGTGGAGGGGGGAAGGGCGGAGTTCGTCACCGCCTTCCCCCACGCCGGCTTCGCCGAGCCCGTGCGGGTGCGCCACTACCAGGAGCGGCCCCTCTTCCTCACCCCCCTCGAGGCGGCCATGAGCCCTTACCCCCTGGCCTCCCTCTACGCCCTCTACGACCCCGCCCGCAAGGGGAAAGGGCCGGACTGGGAGGGCTTTTTCGCCGCCTGGCGCAAGGCGCTTGGGGAAGGGGAGACCCTCCTCGTCCTCCCTCGGACCACCTCCCCCCGCCTCGAGGGCCTGGTGCGGGAGGCCCTGAGGCGCTACCCCAACCTGCGGGTGGCCCGGTTTGAGGCCTGGAGCCTGGAAAACGTCTACCTGGGGGCCGAGCTCGCCTTCGGGCGCAGGGCCTGGCCCGTTTACCGGCCCGAGCGCGCCGAAACCGTGCTCCTCTTGGACGTGGACCTCCACGAGCACCCCGCAGGCTACCTCTGGGGAAGCGCCCTGGCCCAAAGGCGCCTTCCCCCTATGAACCGCATCTACGCCGTGGAAAGCGGGGCAAGCCTCCTCGGGACCCTGGCGGACCACCGCCTGGCCCTGAAGCCGAGCGGGGTGGAGGCCTTCCTCCTGGACCTGGCCCGGGCCCTCGGGGTGGTTCCGGGAAGCCCTACCTCGGACTACGGCGGCTTCCTCCCCGCCCTGGTGGAGGACCTGGGTAGGGGCGGGGTGGTGCTCCCTGGGGTCCACCTCTCCCCAGGGGCCCAGGCCCTGGCCATGGCGGTGAACGCCCACCTAAGGGCCCCCGTGGCCTATGTGCCCCCGCCCGAGGGGGAGGCGGCCACCCCTAGGGCCTTCCGGGAAGCCGAAGGGGCAAGCCGCCTGGTCTGGGCGGCGGAAGGCCCCCTACCAAGCCTTCAGGGGAAGGCCTTCGCCGCCGTGCTCTCCCTCTACCCCAAGGAGGCACCCCATAGCCTCCCCCTCGCCCACCCCCTGGAGGCCTCCGGCCAGTACCGGGACGCCCAGGGGCGGCTTTGGCCCGCCCAGGCCTTGGTGAAGCCCCTTTGGGGGGGAAAGTCCTTGGAGGAGGTCCTGGCGGGCCTCCTAGGGGAGGAGCTTCCCGCCCTCTCCCCCGAGGAGAAGCGGGCCCTGGCGGAGGGCCGCCCCTTGGCGGAGGCGGAGGCCTTGGCGGTGGCCCTAAGGCCAGGCCTTATGGACCGGCTTCCCCCCTTGCGGGAGGAGGCCCCCCTGGAGCTCACCCTGCGCCCGGACGCCAGCCTTTTTGACGGCCGCTACCGGGAAAACCCCTACCTCCAAGAGCTCCCCCGGCCCCTCACCCGCTTGGTCTGGGACGGGGCCCTCTTGGCGGGGGAGGGGCAGGCGGAGGCCTGGGGGTTTTTGGAGGAGGTGCAGGCCCGGGAGCGCCGGGCCGATCCCCGAAGGCCCCTCCTCCGGGTGCGGGCGGGGGGGCAGGAGGCCCTCCTGCCCCTTTGGCCCTTGCCCCTTTTGCCGGAGGGGAGCTTGGTGGCTTCCCTCGCGCACTTCTTCCACCCGGGAGGGGTGGCCTTCCCGGCGGAGGTCAGCCCCACCGGGCGGGACTACCCCCTGGTTTCCACCCAGTACCACGGCTATTTGGGAGAGGTGGAGGCGGTCCACGTCATGACCGAGAAGGAGGCCTTGAAGGAGCCCAAGGCGGAAAAGCGCCTCTCCTTCTACCCCCCTTGGCCCCAAGGGGAGCACGCCTGGGCCATGACCGTGGACCTAAGCCGCTGCCTGGGGTGCGGGCTTTGCGTCTTGGCCTGCCAGGTGGAGAACAACATCCCCGTGGTGGGGAAGGAGGAGGTGCAGAAGGGGCGGGAGATGCACTGGATCCGCCTGGACCGCTACTTCACCCCCGAAGGGGCTTTGCACCAGCCCGTGATGTGCCAGCACTGCGAGAAGGCCCCTTGCGAGGCGGTCTGCCCGGTGGCGGCCACGGAGCACTCCGATGAGGGGCTAAACCTCATGGTCTACAACCGCTGCGTGGGCACCAAGTACTGCTCCGCCAACTGCCCCTATAAGGCCCGCCGCTTCAACTTCTTCCCCTACGCCGAGCGTTTCGTGGGCCAAGGGGACCCCCGGCGGGCCAAGGAAAGCCCCCTCGCCCTCCTCATGAACCCCGAGGTGACGGTGCGGAGCCGGGGGGTCATGGAGAAGTGCACCTACTGCGTCCAGCGGATAGAGCTCGCCCGGGCCGAGGCCGCCAAAGAGGGGCGCAAGATCCGCACCGGGGAGGTAAGGACCGCCTGCCAGGAGGTCTGCCCGGGGAAGGCCATCCACTTCGGCGACCTCCTGGACCCCGAGGACCCCATCCAGGCCCACCGCAAGGAGGGGCGGCACTACACCCTTTTGGAGGAGGCCAACACCTGGCCCCGCACCACCTACCTGGCCCACCTCAAAAACCCGAACCCGCGCCTAAGGAAGGAGGAGGCCCATGGCTAAGGAACCCCACCCGGACCGCGACCTCATCCAAGGGGAATGGACGGAGAGGAGCTTGGTGGAAAAGCTCTTGGAGCCCGTGGAGAAGCCCCCGCCAAGGCCCTGGAAGGTGGTTTTGGCCGTGGGTTTCGCCCTCACCCTGGCCTGGCTTTACGCCATCTTCGTGACCTTCGTCCAGGGCCTGGGCACCTGGGGCATCAACCAGCCCGTGGCCTGGGGGTACGATATCGTCCACTTCGTCTGGTGGATCGGCATCGGCCACGCTGGGACCCTCATCAGCGCCATCCTGGTTCTCATGCGGCAGAACTGGCGGGACTCCCTCAACCGGGTTACCGAGGCCATGACCCTCTTCGCCGTGCTCTGCGCCGCCACCTACCCCCTCATCCACATGGGCCGGCCACAACACTTCTACTGGGTCATGCCCTACCCCACCCACATGGCCCTCTGGCCCCAGTACAAGAGCCCCCTCTCCTGGGACGTGCTGGCCATCATGACCTACCTCACCATCTCCACCCTCTTCCTCTACCTGGGGCTCATCCCCGACCTGGCCCTTTTGCGGGAGAGGAGCACGGGCTGGCGGAGGAAGCTCTACGGCTGGCTTTCCTTAGGCTGGACGGGGAACGCCGTCCACTGGCAACGCTACCGGGCGGTGTACGTCCTCCTGGCGGGCCTCGCCACCCCCGTGGTCATCTCCGTGCACTCCGTGGTGAGCATGGACTTCGCCTACGGTCTGGTGCCGGGCTGGCACCTCACCGTCTTCCCCCCCTTCTTCGCCGCCGGGGCCATCTACTCGGGCTTCGCCATGGCCCTCACCCTCATCATCCCCTTGCGCCGGTGGTACCGGCTGGAGGGGGTCATCACCGACAGGCACCTGGACTGGATGGCCAAGGTGACCCTGGCCTCGGGGCTCGGGGTGGCCTACATCTACCTTTTGGAAATCTTCATCGCCTGGTATAGCGGGGAGCCGGCGGAGTGGGCCCAGCAGCTTTGGCGCATGACGGGGCCCTACGCCCCCTACTACTGGGCCATGATGCTCATCAACGTGGTCCTCCTCCAGACCCTATGGTTCCCCCGCTTCCGCAAAAACCTCACCTGGCTTTTCCTCTTTTCCATCCTGGCCAACGTGGGCATGTGGCTGGAGCGCTTCGTCATCGTGGTGATCAGCCTCTCCCACGACTTCTTGCCGGGCAACTTCCACCTCTACTACCCCACTTGGGTGGACTGGACGCTTTTCCTGGGGACCATCGGCTTCTTCCTCTTTGGCCTGGCCCTTTTCATCCGGATTTTCCCCCCCATCGCCGTGGCGGAGATGGTCCACCTCTTCCACAAGCTGCGCGGGCACTAGGAGGGCAGGATGCTCTACGGCTACATGGCCTACTTTGATACCCCAGAGGCCTTGCTGTCGGCCCTAAGGGCGCTCAAGAAGGAGGGTTACCGCCGCCTCGAGGCCCTCACCCCGAACCCCGTGGAGGGGATTGAGGAGGTTCTGGGGGGGGATGGGCGCATTCCTTGGGTGGCCTTCTTCCTGGGGGTCCTGGGGGCGGGGCTTGGGCTTTTCCTCCAGGTCTACACCACCCTGGACTACCCCCACAACGCCGGGGGCAAGCCCCTTTTGGGCTGGCCCGCCTTCATCCCCGTGACCTTTGAGCTCACCATCCTCACCATCACCGTGGGCATCTTCCTGTACCTCCTCTACATCAACGGCCTGCCCCTGGCCGCCCACCCGGCGGTGCGGGCTCCCCGGTACGTGGAGGTGCTTCTAGACCGCTACGGGGTCTTCCTCTACGCCACGGACCCCCGCTTTGACCCGGAGGCCACCCGGGCCCTCCTCCAGGCCCTGGGGGCGGAGGTGGAGGAGGTGCGGCGTGATTAGGCTCCTTCTCCTCCTCCCCCTCCTTTCCGCCTGCGGCTGGATGTGGGACCAGCCCAAGGCCAAAGCCTTCCGCCCTGCCCCCCTCCAGGTGGAGGTGCCCGAGGAGCGGGTGCGCTTCGGGGAGAACCTGAACCCCGAGGTGCGCCTTGGGGTGAAGCCGGAAGGGGGCTTTGCGGAAAACCCCTACACCTTCGCCGAGAAAGACCTGGTGCGGGGCAAGGCGCTTTACCAAAGCTTCTGCGCCATCTGCCACGGAATGAGGGGGGAAGGGGATGGCCGGGTCATCCCCTTGGGGGTTCCGAGGCCCCGCTCCTTCCACGACCCCGCCGTGCGGGGAATGCCCGAAGGCTACTTCTACTTCGCCGCCACCAACGGCTTTGGCAGGATGCTTTCCTACAAAAGCCGCATCCCCGAGAGGGAGCGCTGGCTCATCGCCCACTACATCAAGCGCTGCCTCCTGGATGCGGCCTGTCCCAAGGAGGTGACGGATGCAGAGGTCCATTGAGGCTCCCCGCGCGTGGCCTTGGGCCTTGGGCCTTGGGCTTTACGCCCTTTCCTTCCTCTTCGGGGCCCCGGCCGCCTACTTCCCCTTCGCCTTCTTCCTCCTCCTCTCCTTGGGGGCGCTTCTCGTTCTCCTCCTCCACAACGCCCTCACGAGCCGCTGGGGGGTTCCCTTGGAGCCCTACCTCTACCCCTTGGCCCGGCTCCTCCCCCTCATGGGCCTTTTGGGCCTGCCCTTTTTCCTCTTCCTGCCCGAGCTCTTCCCCTGGGCCAGGCCCGAGGCCCTTTCCGACCCCATCCTGCGCCACCGCTCGGCTTACTTGAACGCCCCCTTCATGCTCCTCCGCTACGTCCTTTTCTTCGCCCTCTTCGCCCTGATCCTGGCCCGGCTCCGCCCCGGGGAGCGCCGGGCGGAGGTAGGGGCCTATGGGCTTCCCCTCACCTTTGCCGCTGGCACCTTCCTCACCTATGACCTCTTCAAGAGCCTCGAGGCCCACTTCTACTCCGCCTCCTACGGGGCCATCCTCCTCCTTTCCGCCGTCCTCCTGGCCCTGTCCGTGGCGGTGGCCCTGGCGGCGAGGAGGGGAACGGCGGCCCTTTTGGGCCAGGCCCAGAACCACACCAACCTCCTCCTGGCCTTTTCCATCATCTGGATCTACGTGGAGGCCACCACCCTCATCATCGTCTGGGGGGGCGACCTCCCCCACGAGGTGGAGTTTTACCTAAAGCGCCTGGAGGGCCCTTGGGACGAGGTGGCGGCCCTTTGGGCGGTGGGAGGGTTTTTCCTTCCCTTCCTTTACCTCCTTACAAATCCGCCCAAGCGGGAGGCCCGCTTCCTTCTCCCCGTGGCCCTTTGGATCCCCTTCTTCCGCCTCCTCCACCTGGCCTGGTACCTCCTCCCCGCCTTGGGCCGGGGGGTGGGGGTGGGGGAGGTCCTGGGCTTCCTGGGCCTCGGCCTCCTCTTCGCCGCCAGGCTACGCCAAGACTAAGCCGGGGCATTTGCACCTACCTTCACGAAGAGCCCAGGGGGAACTGGGCTTAGGGGTACAGGGTATAGGTACCAAAGGAGGAAATAGTCCAGAAGTAGCCCACCCCACGGGGTCTGGACGCTTCCAGGCCCCGTGTCCCTTGTGGTAGCCTTTTCCCATGCCTGAGAACCCTGGCGGCCTTTCGGGCGAGGCGTTGCTCCTCCGCATCTTCCTCGGGGAGTCGGACCGGTTTGGGGGCCGCCCCCTTTACGAGGCCATCGTCCTGGAGGCGAAGCGGCGGGGCCTGGCGGGGGCCACGGTGCTCAAGGGTTTCATGGGCTATGGTGCCCACTCCCGCATCCACACCGCCAAGGTCCTCCAGCTTTCCGAGGACCTGCCCGTGGTGGTGGAGATCGTGGACACCGAGGAAAAGGTCCAGGCCTTTTTGCCCGTCCTGGAGGGGATGGTGAGGGAGGGGCTCATCACGCTAGAAAGGGTCCAGGTCCTCCGCTACCAAAGCCGGTAAGCGGCCTTCCTTTTTCCTTGGGCGCTTCCCTCTAACCTAGGGGTATGGAGCGGATCCCCCCGGGCCAGATCGTCACCGAGCGCTTCCCCATCCTCACCTACGGGGAAGAGCCTAGGGTTACGCCGGAGGAGTGGCGCTTTGGCATCACGGGCCTGGTGGAAGCCCCCTTTACCCTCACCTACCAGGACCTCCTGGCCCTGCCCCAGGTGGAGGTGGTTCGGGACTTCCACTGCGTCACCCGTTGGAGCCGTTTGGACGTGGCCTGGAAGGGGGTGCGGGTCAAGGACCTCCTGGAAAGGGCCCGCCCCAAGCCCGAGGCGGTGGCCGCCTTGGTCCATGCCTACGGGGGCTACACCACCAACCTCCTCCTGGAGGACCTCCTCCGGGAGGACGTGATCCTGGCCCACACCCTCTTCGGCAAACCCCTCCCCCCGGAGCGGGGCGGCCCCGTGCGCCTATTGGTCCCCCACCTCTACGCCTGGAAGAGCGCCAAGTGGGTGCGGGGCATAGAGCTCTTGGACCACCTGGAGCTCGGCTTCTGGGAGAGGATGGGCTACCACTGGCGGGGGGACCCCTGGCGGGAGGAACGCTTCCAGGAGGGCCCCATTCCCGCCGCAAGCCTTAGGTTCCGCAGTAAGAAAACCTGATATAATTCGGCTAAGGAGGTGGGAGGATGACCCTGAAAGAAGCCCGGCTTGGGGTGGAGGAGGCCCTGCGGGCCTACGAGGCTTGTGTGGAACAGGAGGCTCTGGAGTACGGGGAGGAGTACGAGCGGGTCACGTACATGGAGTACGAGGCCCCCGCTCCCGACCCCTGCGCCGAGGCCTTTTCCCGTCTGCTAATGGCGGTGCAGGCCTACGAGGCGGCGGGGGGTAAGCGGGAGGACCTGGACCTGAGGGGGCAGGAGGCAAAGGTCTACGAGGCCCTGGACAGGGGGTAGGCCCGGGGCCTTCCCTCCTGGAAGTAGAAGGCCTCCCGGTAGCCCGCCCTTTGGAGGAGCGCCACCGCCTCTTGGAAGGCGAAGCCCACCTGGTCCGGCCGGTGGGCGTCCGAGCCCAGGACCACGCCGATGCCGAGCTCCCGGGCCCGCCTTAGGAGGGAAAAGGCGGGGTAGACTTCCTGGGCCGGGTTGCGGAGCCCGGCGGTGTTCACGTCCAGGAAAAGCCCTCCTTCGGCCATGGCTTTTAGGGCGGGCTCGGCCAGCTCCAAAAGGGCCTCTTCGGGCAGGCGGTGGCCGAACTTCTTGGGCAGGTCCAGGTGGCCGATGGCGTGGAAGAGGCCGCTTTGCGCCGCCCTTTCCACCTCTTGGAAGTAGGCGCGGAAGACCTCCTTGAGCTCGCGCCAGGCGTACTCCTCCTGGTGGTCCGGGTGGTCCAGGGGCCAGGCCCCAAGGTAGTGGACGCTTCCGATGACGTAGTCAAAGGGGTAGCTCTTGAGTAGGGTCCGCACGAAGGCCTCCGTGCCCGGGTGGAAGTCGGCCTCGAGGCCGATCCCCACATAGAGGTCCGGGTGGAGCTCCCGCACCCTCTCCAGGGCCAGGAGGTAGAAGGGGAGCTCGGCGAGGCGCATGCGGCTATGGGGGTCGTACCAGGCGGGCATGGGGCTATGGTCGGTGAAGACGAGGCCCCTTAGCCCCACCTTCCTGGCCTGGAAGAGGTACTCCCCCGGGGCCCCTTCCGCATGGCCGCAGAGGGGGGTGTGGACGTGGCTATCCACCATGGGGCCATTCTATCCGGACGAGGCGCCCCTGCCAGGCGTAGGCCACCACCTCTTGGCCTAGGGCCTGGGCCAGGTCCAAGGACAAAAAGGGGTCCTCCTCCGGAGGCCCCGCCTCCTGCACCAAGACAGGGGTGAAGGGGGGAAGGAGGGCGGGGTAGCGTTCTAGGATGCTTTCCACCCGGAAAGCGCCCGCCCAGAGCCGCTTCAGGGCGAAGAGGGCCTCCTGGGGGGTGGGGGCGGGATGGGCCTCCCCTTTCCCTTCCCGGCGGAGGAGAAAAGGCCCTCGGCCCCTTAGCGCCGCCAGGAACGCCTCGGCCCGCTCGGGCAGGAGGTAGCTTTCCCTCACCGCCCGCATGGCCTCTTCGGCGGCCCAGACAAGCCTTTCCTCGTCAATGCGCACGCCGAAAACCCCTTGAAAAAGCCTTTCTATGCGCTCCGGAAGGTTATTTAGGCGGAAAAACTCCTCCTCTAGTCCCGCGACCCAGGTGGGGACCACGGGGAAGCCCAGGGCCTGGGCCCGCCGCAATAGGGCCACTTCCCCTTCCCCTACGGCCTTTTCCAGGGGGATTAGTCCAGGCTCCGCCATAGGTACCACGCCAGGTGGCTCCGGTAGGGGCGGAAGGGCGCGCCAAAGGCGGCTAGGGCCTCGCCCTCCACCCCGAAGAGGGCCTTGGCCGCCCGCCTTAGGCCCAGGTCCCCCACGGGCCAGACATCGGGGCGCCCTAGGCCGAACATGAGGAACATCTCCGCCGTCCAAGGGCCCACGCCCCGCACCTCCTGAAGCCGCGCCTTCACTGCCCCGTCCTCCAGGGCCTCGAGGCCCTCCAGGAGGCCTTCTTGGGCCTTCGCCGCCAGGTCCTTTAGCGCCATCGCCTTGGCCAGGGAAAGCCCCGCCTGGCGTAGGGCCTCGAGGGGGACCTGAAGCACCGCCTCGGGCCTCGGTTCCACCTGTTCCCAAAGCCTTTTGGCGATGGTTTTCGCCGCCTGGGTGGAAAGTTGCTGGGCCACGATGCTTTCCGCCAAGACCCGGAAGGGGTCCCGCTGGGGCACAGGGTGAGGGTGGAAGGGGGCGGGCCCGTAACGCTCCAAGAAGGCCAGAAGGAGGGGGTGCTCAAACAAACCGTACCCCTTCGGCCCGGGTCACCTTGCCCTGGTAGAGGAAGGTGACTTGGCGGAGGGCCGCCTGGAGGTCAAAGGGGGTGAGGGCGCTGGTGGCGTCCTCGGGCAGGACCACCTGGTACCAGCGCAAGGCGGCGGAGCCGGCGGTGTGGAGAACGCAGATGTTGGCCACGGTGCCCGTGACCACCACGTGCTTTACCCCCCATAGGTGCAGGTAGTGGTCCAAGGGGGTGCCGTAGAAGGCATCGTAGCGCACCTTCTGGACGATGAGGTCCCCGGGCTCGGGGCGGAGCTCTTCCAGGATCTCCGCCCCCCAGGTGCCGGCCACGGCGTGCCGGGGCCAGATCTGGAACTCGGGGTCGTCCTCCCGGTGCCAGTCCTGGGTGTAGACCACCCTGGCCCCCGCCGCCCGGGCCCTCTCCAGAAGGAGCCGGATGGCGGGAACGCTCTTCGGGGCGTCGGGCACGAAGAGGGCCCCTTGGGGGTGGGCGAAATCGTTCTGCATGTCCACCACGATGAGGGCCGTTTCCTTGGCGGGCAGATCTAGGCTTTCCACTTTGGGGATCTCGGGAACCTCCACCATACCCCCATTGTGCCACCCTTGACCGGGGGTGGGGGAGGGGCTACACTCCTATAGCATGAAAATACGGGACCTCCTCAAAAGCCGCCAGGGGCCCCTTTTCTCCTTTGAGTTCTTCCCCCCCAAGACGGCGGAGGGGGAGGAGGCGCTTTTCCGCACCATGGCCGAGCTCAAGGCCTTCCGCCCCGCCTTCGTGTCCATCACCTACGGGGCCATGGGGAGCACCCGGGAAAGGAGCGTGGCCTGGGCGAGGAGGATTTTGGAGCTCGGCCTAACCCCCCTGGCCCACCTCACCGTGGCCGGGCAGAGCCGGGAAGAGGTGGAGGAGGTCCTAGGGCGCTTCGTGGAAAGCGGGGTGGAAAACCTCCTTGCCCTCCGGGGGGACCCGCCCCAGGGGGAGCGGGTCTTCCGGCCCCATCCCAAAGGCTTCCGCTACGCCGCCGAGCTCGTAGCCCTCATTCGGGGGCGCTACGGGGAGAGGGTTTCCGTGGGCGGGGCTGCCTACCCGGAAGGCCACCCGGAAAGCGAAAGCCTTCAGGCTGACCTCCGCCACTTCAAGGCCAAGGTGGAGGCTGGCTTGGACTTCGCCATCACCCAGCTTTTCTTCAACAACGCCCACTACTTCGGCTTCCTGGAGCGGGCCCGGCGCATGGGCATCCACATCCCCATCCTCCCCGGCATCATGCCCATCACCAACTACGCCCAGCTCCGCCGCTTCACCGAGGTCTGCGGGGCCAGCATCCCTGGGCCCCTCCTTTCCCAACTGGAGCGCCACCAGGACGACCCCAAGGCCGTCCTGGAGATCGGGGTGGACCACGCCGTCCGCCAGGTGGCGGAGCTTCTAGAAGCCGGGGTGGAGGGGGTCCACTTCTACACCCTGAACAAAAGCCCCGCCACCCGCATGGTCCTGGAAAGGCTCGGCTTCCGCCCGGTGGCCTAGACCTCCACCCCCTCGCTGAAGGTCCCGAGCGCCACCTCCTGCCCCCGGAGGGCGAGGAGCTTGCCCAGGGCTAAAAGCTTCTCCTCTTCCCCGTGGACCAGGACCACCCGGGGTTGGCCTTCAAGCCAGTCCAAAAGCTCGTCCTGCCCCGCGTGGCCGGAGAAACCGCCCAGGGTGTGCACCTCGGCCCTAAGGGGCACCTCCTGCCCCAGGATGCGCACCCGCTCGGGCCGGGCGATGATCTCCGCTCCCAGGCCCCCTCGAGGCTGGTACCCCACGAAGACCAAGGCGTTTCGGGGATCGGCTAGCCCATGCTTCAGGTGGTGCAGGATCCTTCCCCCCGAAAGCATCCCGCTTCCCGCAATGACCACCATGGGCCCGGGTTCTTGAGCCAAGGCCCGGGACTCCTCCGCGCTTTCCACCACCCGTAGCGTCCGGGGACGGAAAGGGTTCTTCCCTTGGAGGAAGTAGGCCTGCACCTCCTCGCTAAGGTAGCGCACGAGCCTCGGGTAGAGCTCCAAAACCCGCTCCGCCATGGGGGAGTCCAGGAGGATGGGGGCCTTGGGGAGGCGGTGGCCGTTCTCGTAAAGGAGGAAAAGGATTTCCTGCGCCCGCTCCACGGCGAAGGAGGGGATGAAGACCTTCCCGCCCCGGCCCAGGACCCGCTCCAAAATCTCCAAAAACTCCACCACCGTGGCGGCGAAAGGGCGGTGAGGCCGATCGCCGTAGGTGCCTTCGCAGAGGACCAAATCCGCCTTGGGGGGAAGGGAGGGGTCGGGGAGCACCACCTTCTCGCGGTTACCCAGGTCCCCGCTATACACGAAGGTCTTCCCCTCCCCTTGGGCCACCACAAAGGCGCTCCCCGGCAGATGCCCCGCCTGGGAGAAGGAGAGGGTGAGGTCGCCTAGACGGAGCCACTCCCCGTACTCCAGGGGCTTGGCGTGGCGGAAGACCTCCTCCACGTCCTCCTCCTCAAAGAAGGGCCTTTCCATGACCTTCAGGGCGTCCTCCAGGACGATGCGCATCAGGAGGAAGGTGGCCTTGGTGGCGTACACGGGTCCGCGAAACCCCTCGCGGAAGAGCCGGGGGAGGCGGCCCACGTGGTCTAGGTGGGCGTGGGTGAGGATTACCGCCTCCACCTCCTTGGGGTCAAAGCCGAAGGGGGCGTGGTTTTTTTCCTCCTCCTTGCCCTGGAACATGCCGCAGTCCAAAAGCACCCGCCTCCCCTCGGCCAGAAGGAGGTGGCAGCTTCCCGTCACCTCCCGGGCGGCGCCAAAAGGTACGATGCGCATGCCCTTATCTTGACACTCACCCTGGGGTGTGTTAGCCTATTCCCTCGGACAGGGTCCCATCCCCGGTCCTGCCACCCTAGCTCAACAGGCAGAGCACCCGACTTGTAATCGGGGGGTTGGGGGTTCAACTCCCCTGGGTGGCTCCAAAGGAGGGCGTGGGCAGGTGCCCGAGCGGCCAAAGGGGACGGTCTGTAAAACCGTTGGCGCACGCCTACGCTGGTTCGAATCCAGCCCTGCCCACCAAACGGTGTGCCTAAGCACACCCCCATGCGGGAGTAGCTCAGTTGGTAGAGCATCGGCTTCCCAAGCCGAGGGTCGCGGGTTCGAGTCCCGTCTCCCGCTCCACGAGCTCGCGTAGCTCAGCAGGT
This sequence comes from Thermus brockianus, assembly GCF_021462505.1. Lineage (GTDB taxonomy): Bacteria > Deinococcota > Deinococci > Deinococcales > Thermaceae > Thermus > Thermus hydrothermalis. The sequence continues at coordinate 194 of NZ_JAKEDV010000012.1, read as the reverse complement.
AGAGCACACCCTTGGTAAGGGTGAGGTCGCCGGTTCGAGCCCGGCCGCGAGCTCCACTTTTTTGTCTGCCCTGGGCCTTAGGCCCCCAGGGCGGCCTTTGCGTGCAAGAAAAGAGGAGGAACCATGGCCAAGGGCGAGTTTATCCGGACGAAGCCTCACGTGAACGTGGGGACGATTGGGCACGTGGACCACGG
>NZ_JAKEDV010000011.1 GCF_021462505.1 Thermus brockianus | reverse complement strand
TTTGCGGTTTGCCATCCGTGAGGGTGGGCGGACCGTGGGTGCCGGCGTGGTCACCAAAATCCTGGAGTGAGCCCTAGGGGGGAGGCCTCCTCCCCCCTCTTTGCGAGGTGAGGCATGGCCAGCGAGGTCCGCATCAAGATCCTCTTGGAGTGCACCGAGTGCAAGCGCCGCAACTACGCCACCGAGAAGAACAAGCGCAACACCACCTCCAAGCTGGAGCTTAAGAAGTACTGCCCCTGGTGCGACAAGCACACCGTGCACCGGGAAGTGAAGGCCTGATGTTTGCCCGGATTGTCCGCTACTTCCAGGAAGCCCGGGCGGAACTGGCCCGGGTTACCTGGCCCACGCGCGAGCAGATCGTGGAGGGTACCCAGGCGGTTCTCCTCTTCACCTTGGCGTTCATGGTGCTCCTGGGCCTTTACGACCTGGTTTTCCGCTTTCTCATAGGGCTTTTGCGATGAGCATTGAATGGTACGCGGTCCACACCTACGTGGGGCAGGAGGAGAAAGCCAAGGCCAACCTGGAGAAGCGCATCCAGGCCTTTGGCCTTCAAGACAAGATCTTCCAGGTCCTGATACCCACGGAGGAGGTGGTGGAACTCCGCGAGGGGGGGAAGAAGGAGGTCGTCAAGAAGAAGCTCTTCCCCGGTTACCTCTTCGTGCAGATGGATCTGGGGGACGAGGAGGAGCCCAACGAGGCCTGGGAGGTGGTGCGGAACACCCCGGGCATCACCGGCTTCGTGGGGGCGGGAAGCCGTCCAGTACCCCTTTCCCCGGACGAGGTGCGGCACATCCTCGAGGTCTCCGGCCTGTTGGGGAAGAAGGAAGCCCCCAAGGCCCAGGTGGCCTTCCGGGAAGGGGACCAGGTCCGCGTGGTCTCCGGCCCCTTCGCGGACTTTACCGGCACCGTGACCGAGATCAACCCGGAAAAGGGCAAGGTCAAGGTCATGGTCACCATCTTCGGGCGCGAGACCCCTGTGGAATTGGATTTCTCCCAGGTGGTCAAGGCCTAAAGGCGTCTGCACCCCCAACTTGGGGGGAGCCTAGGAGGGAAAAATGAAGAAAGTCGTTGCCGTAGTTAAGCTGCAGCTGCCTGCGGGCAAGGCCACGCCCGCGCCCCCGGTGGGCCCGGCTTTGGGCCAGCACGGGGCCAACATCATGGAGTTCGTCAAGGCCTTCAATGCGGCCACCGCCAACATGGGGGACGCCATCGTCCCCGTGGAGATCACCATCTACGCCGACCGCTCCTTCACCTTCATCACCAAGACCCCGCCCGCCAGCTACCTGATCCGCAAGGCGGCGGGGCTGGAGAAGGGGGCCCACAAGCCGGGGCGGGAGAAGGTGGGCCGCATCACCTGGCAGCAGGTGCTGGAGATCGCCAAGCAGAAGCTTCCCGACATGAACACCACCGACCTGGAGGCCGCCGCCCGCATGATCGCTGGCTCGGCCCGGTCCATGGGGGTGGAGGTGGTGGGCGCGCCGGAGGTGAAGGATGCCTAAGCACGGCAAGCGCTACCGCGCCCTCTTGGAGAAGGTGGACCCGAACCGGGTCTACACCATTGACGAGGCGGCCCAGCTGGTGAAAGAGCTGGCCACGGCCAAGTTTGACGAAACCGTGGAGGTCCACGCCAAGCTGGGCATTGACCCCCGCAAGTCCGACCAGAACGTGCGGGGCACCGTTTCCTTGCCCCATGGCCTTGGCAAGCAGGTGCGGGTTTTGGCCATCGCCAAGGGGGAGAAGATCAAGGAGGCGGAGGAGGCCGGGGCTGACTACGTGGGCGGGGAGGAGATCATCCAGAAGATCCTGGATGGTTGGCTGGACTTTGACGCCGTGGTGGCCACCCCGGACGTGATGGGTGCGGTGGGCTCCAAGCTGGGCCGCATCCTGGGTCCCAGGGGCCTCCTGCCCAACCCCAAGGCGGGCACCGTGGGCTTCAACATCGGGGAGATCATCCGGGAGATCAAGGCGGGGCGGATTGAGTTCCGCAACGATAAGACCGGGGCCATCCATGCCCCCGTGGGCAAGGCGAGCTTCCCCCCGGAGAAGCTGGCCGATAACATCCGCGCCTTCATCAAGGCCCTCGAGGCCAGCAAGCCTGAAGCGGCCAAGGGTACCTTCCTGCGCTCGGTCTACGTGACGAGCACCATGGGGCCGAGCATCCGCATCAACCCCCACTCCTAAAGGGCAGGATAGGGGGGCCTGGCTTGACGCCAGGCCCCCTTTCTTTTAGACTCCAGGGTGGCACCCCGGGCGCACTTGCGCCCAGGCCCAAGACAGCGGGGGGCTTTAGGCCTTAAACATCCCGCCGAGGCGCTTGAGGGGGAGCGTTTCGTAAAGCCCGAAAACCGGTCGGGGTTCCCCTGCCCCAAAAGGGAGGAAGGCGTGCCAAACAAGCGCAACGTTGAGCTTCTTGCCGCCCTCAAGGAAAGCCTTGAGGCGGCCCGTGGCTCCTTCTTCCTGGTGAACTACCAGGGGCTTTCCGCCAAGGAAACCCACGCCCTGCGCCAGGCCCTGAAGGAGAAGGGGGCGCGGCTTTTTGTAGCCAAGAACACCCTGATCCGCATCGCCCTGGAGGAGCTTGGCCTGCCCAAACTGGACGGGCTTCAGGGCCCGAGCGCCGTGGTCTTCTACGAGGACCCGGTGGCGGCGGCCAAGGCCCTGGTGGAGTTCTCCAAGAAGAACCCCAAGGGCATCCCCGAGGCGAAGGGCGGCCTTCTGCAGGGCCAGGTGCTCTCGGCCAAGGACGTGGTGGCTCTGGCGGAGCTTCCCACCATGGACGAGCTCCGGGCGGAGCTTGTGGGCGTCCTGCAGGCGCCCCTGGCCGAGCTTGTGGGCGTCCTGGGGGGCGTGGCCCGGGAACTGGTAGGCATCTTGGAAGCGTACGCGGAGAAGAAGGCGGCGTAGGAGGTAGAAGATGGCTTTGGACATAGAACGCATCAAGGAAGAGCTTTCCCAGGCGACGGTTTTGGAACTCAAGCAGCTCATTGACGTCCTCAAGGAGGCTTGGGGCGTGACCGCTGCGGCCCCCGTGGCCGTGGCCGCGGCCCCTGCCCAGGCGGCGGCCGCTGCCCCCGCTGAGGAGAAGACCGAGTTTGACGTGATCCTCAAGGACGCCGGGGCCAAGAAGCTGGAGGTCATCAAGGAGCTTCGCGCCATCACCGGCTTGGGCCTCAAGGAGGCCAAGGACCTGGCGGAGAAGGGCGGCCCCGTCAAGGAGGGCATCCCCAAGGCCGAGGCGGAGGAGATCAAGAAGAAGCTCGAGGCCGTGGGCGCGGTGGTGGAGCTGAAGTAAGCCCCCGCCCCACGGGGTGCCCCCCAGGCCTTTGGGCCTGGGGTTTTCCCTTTAGGATGGGAGGCATGGACCTTCCCCGGGTGGTGGTGGGGATTTCGGGGGCAAGCGGCATGCCCTACGCCTTGGACCTCTTAGAAGCCCTCCAGGGCCTCGCCGAGGTGCACCTGGTGCTCTCCCAAGGGGCCAAGCGGGTCTTGTGGGAGGAGATGGGATTAAACCCCAAGGACCTTTACCCTCTGGCAAGCCGGGTATACAAGGACGGGGACCTGGGGGCCCCCATCGCCTCGGGCTCTTTTCCCACCCGGGGGATGGTGGTGGTGCCCTGCTCCGCCACCACCCTGGCCAAGGTGGCCTGGGGCCTCGCCGATACCCTCCTCACCCGGGCAGCCTACGTCCACCTCAAGGAAAGGAGGCCCCTCATCCTGGTGCCCCGGGAAACCCCCCTACCCCTGCCCACCCTGAGGGCCATGGTCCAGGCGGCCGAGGCGGGGGCGGTGGTCCTGCCGGCAAGCCCCGGCTTCTACCACCGGCCCAAGGAGATCAAGGACCTCCTGGGCTTCGTCACCCAGCGTATCCTGGACCACCTGGGCCTGAAGGCGGAGCGCGCCCCCCGCTGGGGCGAAACCTGACGTTTTTTTGCCCCCTTGCGGTGATACGATAGGGGGCGATGACCCTTACTCAGGAGCAAAGGCTCGTCTTGGACACGGTACGGAAGGTGGCCAAGGAGGTGCTTTACCCCCTGGCCCCGGAGTACGACAAGGAGGGGAAGTACCCTTGGCCGCAACTTAAGGCCCTGGCGGAGCTGGGCCTCCTCGGCATGACCACCCCGGAGGCCTGGGGCGGCGTGGGGCTAGACTCCGTCACCTGGGCCTTGGCCCTGGAGGAGATTGCCGCCGCCGACCCCAGCGTGGCGGTGGTCCTTTCCGTGACCAGCGGGCTTCCCCAGTACATGCTCCTCCGTTTCGGCACCGAGGCGCAAAAGCGGAGGTATTTGGTGCCCCTAGCCCGGGGGGAGTGGATCGGGGCCTTTTGCCTCACGGAGCCCCATGCGGGTTCGGACGCGGCGAGCCTCCGGACCCAGGCCCGCAGGGTGCCGGGGGGGTACGAGCTTTGGGGGGTGAAGAGCTGGATCACCTCCGCCGGCCAGGCCCACCTCTACGTGGTCATGGCCCGCACGGAGAAGGGCATCAGCGCCTTTTTGGTGGAGAAGGACGCCCAGGGGCTTTCCTTCGGCCCCCCGGAGGAGAAGATGGGCCTCCACGCCGCCCACACCGCCGAGGTCCGCCTGGAAGGGGTTTTCGTTCCCGAGGAGAACCGGCTGGGGGAGGAGGGGCGGGGCCTGGCCTACGCCTTGGCGGGGTTGGACTCGGGGCGGGTGGGGGTGGCGGCCCAGGCGGTGGGCATCGCCCGGGGCGCCTACGAGATCGCCAAGGCCTATGCGGACGAGCGGGAGCAGTTTGGCAAGAAGCTTAGGGAGCACCAGGCCATCGCCTTTAAGATTGCGGACATGCACGTGAAGATCGCCGCCGCCCGGGCCCTGGTGTTGGAGGCGGCGCGGAAGAAGGACCTAGGGGAGAGGTTCACCCTCGAGGCCAGCGCCGCCAAGCTCTTCGCCAGCCAGGTGGCGGTGGAGGTGACCCGGGAGGCGGTGCAGGTCCTGGGGGGCTACGGCTACCACCGGGACTACCGGGTGGAGCGCTACTACCGGGACGCCAAGGTCACGGAGATCTACGAGGGCACCTCGGAGATCCAACGCCTCGTCATCGCCCGGGAGCTTTACCGCTAGACGGGGCGGCCCGCCATCAGGAAGCTCGCCGTCATCCCCCCGTCCACGGGGAGGATGGCCCCGGTGATGAAGCTGGCCTTCTCCGAGGCCAGAAAGAGCACCGCCTCCGCCACCTCCTCCGGGCGGCCAAGCCGCCTGAGGGCGTGGAGGTCCTCCCAGTCCCGCCGGGTCCTTTCGGGGTCCTCGGAGAGGGCGATGGCCTCGAGGACCGCCTCCGTGGCGATGGCCCCGGGGGCCACGGCGTTCACCCGGATGTTGAGGGGGGCGAGGTCTAAGGCCAAGGAGCGGGTGAGGTTCACGAGGCCCCCTTTGGAGGCGTTGTAGGCGGCGTTTTCCTGCTCGGCGAAAAGCCCTTGGACGCTGGCCACGTTCACGATGGCCCCGCCCCCCACCCGCTGCATCCTCCTGGCCGCCAGGGCGGAAAGGTGCATGGGGGCGGTGAGGTTCACCTCCAAAACCCGGCGCCACTCGGGAAGCTTCACCGTGAGGGCAGATCCGGGGGCGGAGAGGGCGGCGTTGTTGACCAGGACGTCAATCCGGCCCAATGCCTTTTCCGCCTCCTCCACGAAGCGCACCCGGTCCCTCTCCTCCGCCAGGTCCGCCCGGACGAAAAACCCCCCTACCTCCTCCGCCACCTCCTGCCCCTCGGGCCTTAGGTCGCATAGCGCCACCAAGGCCCCTTCCCGGGCGAAGGCCCGGACGATGGCCCGGCCAATCCCCCGGGCGCCCCCCGTGACCAGGACGCCTTTCCCCTCAAATAGCCCCATGCCCCTAGCTTACCCGCTTGGGGTCCAGGGCCTCCGCCACTTTTTCCTTGGGCAGGGCCCCCTGGACCACCTCCTTGCCCCCGCCCTTGGCCCCCAGGGCCTTGAGGCTTTCCAGGACCTCCATCCGCTTGGGGCCCAGGAGGGCGAAGCGGCCCTCGGGGGAGAGGAGGAGGAAGGTCTTGTCGCTCCAGGAAAGGAGCTTTTTGGCGAGCTCCCCGAGGACGGGCGCCGGGACCAAAAGCACCCCTTCCTCCAGGGCTCTGGGGAGGAGGGCTTCCACCAGGGCTTCCTTCAGGGTTAGGTTTTCCCCTTTTAGGGCATAAAGCTCTTCCTGGAGTTTCTGGATGGGCTTCTCCACCTCCAGGGGGTTCGTGGAGAAGCCGAGGGCGAGCCGGGCGAGGAGGGCGTGCTTGGCGTGGTAGTCCTCCAAGGCCTCCCACCCCGCCATAAAGTAGACCCGGCTTCCCCCCTTGTACCGCTCCCACTTCAGGACCTTGATGGGCCCGGCTTGGGCGCTGGTCTTTAGGTGGGTGCCCCCGCAGGCGGCGAGGTCAAAGTCCCCGATGCGCACCAGGCGCACCTGGCCCTGCACCTTGGGGGGGCGCCTTAGGGGGTACTGGGCCAGTTCCGCTTCGCTCACGAAGAAGGCCTCCACCGGGTAATCGGCGTAGACGGCGAGGTTGGCCAGGGCTTCCGCCTGGCGGAGCTTTTCCTCTTCCAGTTCCTCCTCGAGGTCCACGGTGCACACCGCCGAGTCCAGGCTCACGGCGATGGTGTGGTAGTTGCCGGCCCGTAGGAGGGCCTGGGAGAGGATGTGCTGGGCGGTGTGCCGCTGCATGTGGCGGAAGCGCCTTTCCCAGTCAATCTCCCCCTCCACAAAGGCGCCTTGGGGCACGGGTTGGGCGAGGACGTGGACCACGTCCCCGAAGGCTTTTTCCTCCTCGTAGGCGTGGAGGACCCGCACCTCGCCGAACGCCCCCCGCAGGACCCCGGTGTCCGCAGGCTGCCCCCCGGATTCGGGGTAGAAGAGGGTTTCCGAGAGTACGGCGTAGTGCCCCTTTGCGTCGCTCCAGGCCCGCACCACCTGGGCGCGGAAACGGGTGGCGTAGCTGTCCAACTGGTAAAGCCTCATGCCCCTTAGGATAAGGAGGATGGCGCCCTTGGACCGCAAGGCCTTTGCCCGGTGGCGCGCCCAAGCCCACCCCACCCTGGCCATGGGCGCGCGGAACCTGGAAGGGGGGATTGCGGCTGGGCATCCTGCGCGGTGGGCGTAAGCGGCCAGATGGGGGGGAGGAGGCGGCGAAGGGGTTGGACGGGCGCGTGGAGCCCAGGGGGCACACCCGAGAAGGGTTTGCCCGGGAAGCCTTTGGGTGGCTGAAAGGGGCCAGGGAGTTGTGAAGGGAGAGCGCTTGGACAAGCTCCTCGCCCGCCTGGGCCTTGGGAGCCGCAAGGAGGTGGCGGGGCTCGTGCGGGCGGGGCGGGTTTCCGTGGCGGGAGAAGTGGTGCGGGACCCTGGTTTCCGCGTGCCCCAGGAGGCGGAGGTGGCCCTGGACGGGAAGCCCCTTAGGGTGCGGCGCCACCACCACGTGCTCCTGCACAAGCCTAGGGGCTACGTGACGAGCCGTACCGAAGGGCCTTCGGTCTACGCCCTTTTGCGGGGCTTTCCCCTTAGGGACCTTTCCCCCGTGGGCCGGCTGGACAAGGACACCGAGGGGCTCCTCCTCTTCACCACGGACGGGGAACTCCTTCACCGCCTCACCCACCCCCGGCACAAGGTGGAAAAGCGCTACCTCGTCCACCTCCTCCACCCGGCCACCCCAGAGGACCAAAAAGCCTTCGCCGAGGGGCTCTTTCTGGATGGAAGGAGGCTTCTTCCCGCCGAGCTTTTCCTCGGGGAGGACCCCAGGTGGGTGGAGCTTGTCCTAAGGGAAGGGCGCTTCCACCAGGTGAAGCGGATGTTCGCCGCCCGGGGCAACCGGGTGCTCTACCTGAAGCGGCTATCCATGGGGCCTTTGGCCCTTGGGGATTTGCCTTTGGGAGAAGCTAGGTACCTCACGGCGGAAGAGGAGGAAGCCCTTTACCGGGCGGTGGGCCTAGGGGGCCAGGATCCGGAGGGTGAGGTCTAGGGCGAGGCGCTCTCCCCGTTCCCCGGCGGGCTCGAGGGCGTAGCTTTCCACCCAGAGGGGCTGGTCCAGGGAGGGGAGGACCTCCAGGAAGCCCAAAACCCCAGGGTAGGGACCCTGGAGCTTAAGGTGAAGCCGCCAGGCACGGACATTGCCGGCGCTTTCCGCTTCCCCAGGCTCCATGGCGTGAAGCTCTAGCCCCTGGCTTTCCGCCAGGCGGAAAAGGCCTTGGTAAAGCCGGGGAAGCTCCTCCTCCCGTAGGGGGGCTTCGGCCAGAGCCTGGGGCAGGCGCTGGGTGAGGGCCTCCACCTCCTTTTCCAAGGCCACCGCTTCCGCCTTGGCCCCTTGGTAGGTCCGGTAGGTGGCCAAAAGGGTGTTGGCGCTCCAGAGGAGGACCGCCAAGGGCAGGAGGAACCAAAGCCAGATAGGGAGCTTCATCGGCGCAGGATCCGGGAGAGGTCAAAGAGCGGAAGATAAAGCGCTAAGGCGACCACGAGCATTATACCCCCTAAGACCACGGTGAGGGCGGGCTCAATGCTGGAGGAGAGCCGTTTGACCCCATAGTCCACCTCCCGCTCCAGGTGGAAGGCGGCTTGGTAAAGCATCTGGTCCAGGCTTCCCGCCTCCTCTCCCACCAGGGCGAGGCGTACCAGGATGGGCAGGAAAAGGGGTTCGCGCCCCATGGCAGCGCTAAGGGACTCCCCCCGGACCACCCGTTCCAGAACCCGGTCCAGGGCTTCGGCGAGGGCGGCGTTGCCCAGGGTGTTGCGGGTGGCCTCGAGGGCCTGGGTGATGAGCACGCCTCCCTCGTAAAGCGTGGCCAGGGTCCGGGCGAAGCGGGCCATGGCCGCTTTGTGCAGGATGGGCCCCACCAGGGGAAGCCGGAGGAGAAGCCCGTCTATGAGCCGGGCGCCCCCGGGGGTCTGGTGGTAGGCCCTAAGGAAGTACACCAGGCCCACAAGGAAGAGGAGGAGCCAAAACCCGTTTTGCCGCACGAAGAAGGAGGCGCCGATGAGGAAGCGGGTGGGCCAGGGCAACTCCGCCCCCGCTGCCCCGTAAAGCCGGGCGAAGACGGGGATGACGAAAAGGAGCAGAACCGCCACCACGAGGACCAAGACCGCCACCACGAAGGAGGGGTAGAGGAGGGCGGTGCGCACCTTTTCCCGCAGGTCGTGGCTTTTGTCCAGGTACTCGGCGATGCGCCTGAGCACCACCTCCAAGGCCCCGCCCACCTCCGCCGCCCCCACCAGGGCCCGCACCAGGGGAGGGAAGACCTGGGGGTACTGGTCCATGGCCTGGGCCAGACCCTCGCCCCCCTCCACCCGCTCCCGCACCCCTCGGGCCGCTTCCTTCAGGAGGGGGTGCCGGCTTTCCAAGGAGAGGGTGTGCAGGGCCTGGGTCACGGACACCCCGGCCCCCACCAGGGTGGCGAACTCCTCCATGAAGAGGACGAGCTCGGGAAGGGGTACCCGCCCTTTCTGCGGGCGCCTTACCCTCTCCAAACGCAAGGGATAGAGGCCCATCTCCCGGAGGCGGCGCCTGGCCCCTTGGGGGGTTTCCGCCTCGAGGACCCCCCGGTAGATCCGTTCTCCCTTTTCGTCCGTGGCCTCGTACAGGAAGCGCATGGCCTACTCCCAAGTCCCAAGCACCCGCAGAAGCTCGCTCCCCGTGGTGATCCCCGCGCGCACTTGGTGGAGCCCCACCGCCCGCAGGTCCCGGTGGCCTTGGGCTTTGGCCCGCTCCCGCAGTTCCCCTTCGCTGGCGCCTAGGCCCAGGCGGTAGAGGGCTTCCCGGTCGGGGGCGTAGACCTCGTAAAGGCCTACCCGTCCCCTATACCCCGTGCCCCGACAGAAGGGGCACCCTTCCCCCCGCACCTCCTCCTCGGGCGCCTCCTCCCCGAAGAAGAGGCGGGCCTCCTCGGAAAGGGGTTGGGGCCGGGCGCACTGGGGGCAGACCCGGCGCACCAGGCGCTGGGCCACGGTGCCGAGGAGGGTGGAGGCCAGGAGGTGCCTTTCCGCTCCCATTTCTAAGAGCCGGGTTATGGCGGCGATGGCGTCGTTGGCGTGCAGGGTGGCGAGGACCAGGTGCCCGGTGAGGGCCGCCCGGAGGGCGGTGTCCAGGGTATCCCCATCCCGCACCTCTCCCACCAGGATCACGTCGGGGTCCAGGCGCAAAACGCTCCGCAGGGCCTCGGCGAAGGTGAGGCCGATTTTGGGCTGGACGGGGATCTGCACCACGCCCTCCAGGGGGAACTCCACGGGGTCTTCAATGGTGACGAAGGTTTTCTCCCGGGTGTAAAGGCGGTCCAGGGCGGCGTAGAGGGTGGTGGTCTTGCCGCTTCCCGTGGGGCCGGTGACGAAGAGGATGCCGTGAGGCTTACGGAGGAGCTTTTGAAAGAGGGCGAGCTCCTCGGGGAGCATGCCGAGCTCCGTGAGGCCGAGCCGCACTCCCGTGGGGTAGATGATGCGCAGGGTGAGCTTCTCCCCGTGGAGGGTGCCCACGGAGGCCACCCGCACCTCGTACCGCTTTCCCTCAAAGGGGAAGGTGAAGTGGCCGTCCTGGGGGCGGCGCTTTTCGGCGATGTCCATGCCCGCCAGGACCTTATAGCGGGCGGCCAGGGGGGCTTCCAGGTCCTTGGGGAGGCGTTCTAGCTCCTGGATGACCCCGTCCATGCGGGCCCGCACCGCCAGGTGGGTTTCCTCGGGGTCCAGGTGGAGGTCGCTGGCGTTGAGGCCGATGGCCCGTTCCAGGAGGGCCTGGGCCAAGCGCACGGCGGGCATGGCCTCGAGGGTGAGGTCCACCTGGGCGGTCTCCTCGCGCCGGGCCTCCTCCTTGGGCCGGGCCTCCTCCGCCAGGAGGCGGTCCAGGGCCTCCAGGATCTCCCGGTCTGGGGCCAGGTAGGGAACGATTTCCTTTCCCGTGAGGAAGCGGAGCTCGTCCAGAAGGGCCAGGTCCGAGGGGTGGGCCATGGCCACGTGGAGCCGGTTCCCCTCCACCCGAAAGGGGAAGACCCGCTTCTCCCGGGCGAAGCGGGGATCCAGGAGGCGCAGGGCTTGGGGATCGGGGGAGGTTTCCGCCAGGCGGATGAGGGGCGCCCTTTGCTGGTCCGCCAGGACCCGGGCCAGGTCTTCCTCCTTCACGTAGCCCCGCCGGAGGAGGACCTGGCCCAGGAGGTCCCCCGTGCGGGCTTGCTCCTCCAAGGCCGCCTGGAGCTGCTCCGCCGTGATGTACCCTAGGCGCAGGAGGAGTTCACCGAGCTTGGGCCTTTGCAACCTCCACCTCCCAGGCGTAGACGGTCTTTCCCCCTAGGCTTGCGCGCTCCAGGGGGCCCACCCTCCCCCCAAGCCGTTGGGCGAGGAGGAGGGGAGCGTAGGGGTCCAGGGCCTTGCCCTCTAGGAGGAGGCGGCCCTCCTCGGCCTCGAGGCGGGTGAGCCAAAGGCTTTCCGGCTTTTCCGCCGCCACCTTGAGGATCTCCTCCAGGCCAAGCCCCTCAGGCCTTGCCGGCTGGAAGGCTTGCTCCCGCAAGAGGGCCGCTTCCCGCTTTAGGGCCTCTAGGCGGCCCCTTTCCCGGGCGGCCATCTGGGTGAGGAGGCTTTGCCCAAGGAGCCCCAGGACGAAGAAGAGGGAGGCCAAAAAGATGGCGAGCTGGGCCTCCCGCGGCAAGCCTTCCCCCAAGGGGCGGCGCCTTGGCTTGAGGTCTAGGGAAAGCGCCTGGGCCAGGGCCAGGGCCTCCAGGCCCTGGGGCGCGTCCTGGTGGATGCGCTCCGCCAAAAGCCCCGGGGGCAGGGGGGGTGGGGTGGGGAGGCCCAGGAGCCAGGCCTCCTCCGGGCGCCCTGCGTGGCCAAAGAGGGCGAGGGAGCGGGCCACTTCCTCGGCGAGGGCTTCCGTGCCGGCATCGGCCTCGAGGGTGAGGTAGCGGAAGCCCTTGAGCACCCCCCCTTCAAAAAGGGCCACGGTGTGGGCCAGGTTTTCCAGGACCAAAAGGGTGTGCGCCTCGCTCCGTTGGAGGGCGTGGCGCCAGAGGAGGAGGGGCAAGGGTTCTATGCGGCTTGGCCTCAAGCGGCCCAAGAGGGCGGCTCCCTTCTTGGGCATGGCGGCGTAGAGGACCCGCACCCTGCGCTCGTCCTCGGGGGTGGTGAGGAGGTAGTCGGCGAAAAGCTCCTCCCCGGCGAAGAGGGGGCTCCGCTCCGCCTCGGCGAGGACGGCTTCCTCCAGGGGGAAGCCCTCGAGGGCCGGGAAGCTCTGCCAGCGGAGAAGGGCGAACTCCGGCCCCAAGCCGATGTAGCTCCCCTTGGCCCCAAGCTCGCGCAGGCGGTGGAGGAGGCGCTCGTACCGGGGCCTTCCCTCCTCGTCCAAAAGGCCTTCCGCCGGGAAGCTTTCCACGTGTTCCCTCTCGAGGCGCAGGATGCGTTGGCGCAGAACAAGGAAGAGAGGCATACTCGGTTCGCTCCCAGTTTATCCAGTGCGCAAGGCCACCACCACAGGTGGGAAACGGTAGTCACGTCCTCCTACCCGGAGGGTAAGGTTTTTGCCGTCTAGGACATTGAGGTCGCACGGGGCGTCCATCAGGTAAACCCTCTCGTCTTCGTAGCAGAAGGCGGCATTGGGAAGAAGGGCAGGGGCGAGGAGGTCCTGGAAGCCCGTATTCGTGCCGTTGCCGCAGCTATTTGCCGACCACAAGGCTCTTTGGAGGCGGCCCGCTTGCAGGCGGTACTGCACACAGAGGGGGTTTGGGGAAGCGCTCACCTGGACCACAAAGCCTGTAGAGCTAGCGTTGGTAAGGCCGACGCTGGTGGCGCTGCGCAGATCCTTGCCCAGGTAGCCCCTGAGGTCCGCCATGAGGGCTTGGGCCTGTAGGAGGCTTCCCTCCTCTTGGCTTCGCATACCGGAGAGGAGAAGGGTGGAAAGGGCTAGGGCTAGAAGGCCAGCCAGGAGCATGGCGACGGCCAGCTCCGCAAGGGTTAGACCCTGTTGCTTCACCACCTCACCTCGCAAGAGTTTACCGAATACTCCCTGCCCAGCGCATCGCGCAGGCGGAGGTTGAAGGTGTAGGTAGTGTTCCGTGAGAAGTTCCTGGAAAACCGCAAGCGGATTTGGGTAGAGGTGAGTAAGGAAAGGGGCGAAGCAAAGCTAGCGAACCCGCTTCCTGAGGCGTAGGTCCCGCTGTAGTGGATTAGGAACAGCGGGGCCACTTGCCGAATTTCTCGCAGCTGTTGGTTTGAAGGGGTCTGTGGGGACCAGCTTAGGGAAAAGGCAATATAAGTGTTGCCTGTGGAAGGTAAGGTGAAGACAACCTGCCTGCGGTTTCCACCTGGGGCGCAGCTTCCCGCTATTGGGGTAGGGCCCGAGGAGGCCACCGCCACCTGGGTTACCTCGGCTAAAAGTTGGCTTCCTTCGTATACCCTTATTGTGCTGATGATTCGGGAAATGCCAGAAAGCGTTTCGCTTCTAGAACTCTGGCAAACCTGATAGGTTTTTCCTCCCAACGTGAGGCTTTGGGTAGTGGGGCAGTTGGGAAAAGGGTCATTGTTTTCCAGGACGGTTTCTGCTACGAATAGTCCTTCCTGGGAAGCTTGCGTGGCGCTACCACTACGGATCGTGGAGGATAGGGCGTCTACCACCAATAGGAGAAGCGACAGGAGAAGTAGGGCTAAAGCAGCTTCAACAAGGCTAAAACCCTTGGGGCTCATGGGACTACCTCCCATTCTTCCACCACGTCATCCGTGGCGTTGTAGACAGCCCTTACCTGGGCTACCACCCCATCGCTCTCGCCCACGGCGTTGATGGTAAAACGCCTTTTGCCCCCAGTATTGGTTTGGGAAATGGCGCAGTTTATTCCCCCTAGGCTTCCCGTACTGTAGCAGTACCTTCCCACGTAATCTCCGGCGCTGGAGGTACAGGGTGAGGAGGTTTGGCATACCAGTACGGGCTGGGCGGCGTAGGTGGGGTTGTTGGGGTTTGCTTGGATGAAGGCGATGGCCTCCCACGCTCCCGCTTCCGCCAGGTAGAGGGCCTGTAGACCTGCCTGGGACCTCAGGGTCCTTTCCGCATTGAGGCGGGCAAGAAGGGAGTAGGGGAGGACGAGGACGCCCAAAAACACCAGGATCAACGCCACCAGTAGGAGGAGATAGCCCCTTTCCCCCATCAGAACTCCCCCTGGCAATAGGCGCTTATCCCGGAGGTATAAGGGCGGAATACCACGATGCGGGCCTCCGGTTGGGTGGCGGGGTTCCCCGCTTGGGCCAGCTGGCCAAAGGGGTTGTACCCGTCCATGCAGTACTCCCGCCCTGGCCGGTAGCGGAGGATGATTTGGTAGTTGTAGGGGCCATAAGGGTTTCGCTTTAGGAAAGGCTCTTCCCAGGTATCCTTCTTATAAGGCGAGTCCAGCGCTTCCCAGACCTCATCTAGCCCCGGAGGGCGCCCAAGCTTGACGGTGAGGATGCGCACGGTGGAGTTCAGGGCCATGAGGGTCTGGCGCGCCGCAGCCTTTTCCGCCTCCTGGGATAGGTCTACAAACTTGGGAACGGCGATGGCGGCGAGAAGCCCCAAAATGACCAGCACCAGGGCAAGCTCTGTCAGGGTAAAGCCACGGCCTTTGGCCCGCATGTCCTGTTCCTCACTCTAGCGTATCCGGGTGCCCGCGAAAGCAGCGAATGGGCACGGTAACCGTGGTGGAGCTCACCGCGATGAGAAAGACCGAGCAGGCCTCGTCCGCATACAGGTAAGCCAGACGTTCCCCGGCGTTGCAGGCGGCGTTGTGGTTATGGTCCCAGTAGGCCACGGTGGTTCCAGAGGGGCAGGAAGAGGAAAGCCTAAGATCCTGGGGGTTTCCCAAAAGGGCTTTGAGTTGGTTCCATGTGGGTACGGTTCTGTTTTGGGCGATGAAGATGGCGTAGGCGGAGCGGAGGTTCCTTAGAACCTCTTGTTGCTGGGCTTTGCGAGCTTCGGCCTGGAGGTCCAGGTAGCGAGGCACAGCCACAGCGGCGAGGATGCCTACTACTAGGAGGACAAGGGCGAGCTCTACTAGGGTCAAGCCTTTTGCCATGTTTCGTCCCGTACCCAGAATGCGCCCAAGGCAAGAAGGGCGATGGGGGTGACGTGGACGCTATCGTACCAGGTAAGCCCATAAAGGATATACCCGACCAGGACGAGGACCCATGGGAGCCTGTCCCAAGAGGCCTGGCCGAGGGTGAGGCCGAGCCATAGAAGATAGGCGAGGCCCCCTAGAATGCCCACCGACAAGATGAGGTCCAGCACCAGGTTGTGGGCCTTGGCGTAGGGGGACGGGGCGAGGAGACGAAGGCCTTTGGCGTCTTCCAGGTAAATAAGGCGGTCCTCGCCTTGGATAACCCGCACGGGGGGCGTGAGGGCGATGGGCATCTGGTCTTGCTCCTTCCCGTTCCAGTCTACGGCGTAGGGGTAAGCTCGGGCGAACCCATCAAAACCCCAACCCAAAAGGGGCCGTAGGGGTAAGGCTTCCAGAGCCTTTTGCCAAAGCTCCAGCCGACCAGAACTGAAGGCGTTGGCCTCGGCGAAATCTGCGCCCAGCTCGGCAAAAAACCTTCGGAATTCCACGAGATGGAGGTGGGTTGCTCCCCAGTAAACGCCGAAGGTAAGGGCTCCGGCGGCGAGGAGCCTCCAGACCCCAGGGGTTCGCATGGGACGTGCCCAAAACAGCCCCAGGGAGAGGAGGGGTACCCAAAGGGCGAGCCATCCGCCACGGGTTTGCGTGAACCAGAGGGCGAGGCTTCCCAGGGCGAAGAGGAAGAGGAGCCGCCGGCTTGGCTTACCCAGGTAATGCCCGACCACGAAAAGCCCAAGCAAAGCGAGAACCCCAGCGGCGTGCCCCCGGTGGGAGGTGAGGCCGATGGGCATCTGCCCTTGGTGCACGCCGGAGGCGGTGGCCTTGGGGTTTTCTTGGCACTGGGTTTTGGCTTCGTCAAAGCACCTTACGTACGTTTGGCCTTGGGTGTGCGTATAGTCCAGCTTCCAGTTCCAGACCTGGGGGAATATGGCCAGGGTATGCAGACCCAAGCCGAGGAAAAGCGTGGCTGCGAGGCGCTTGGGGGAAACGAGGCCCGTTTTTAGGGCCAGGTAGGTCGCCCAGGCGAAGGCCACCCCTAGCGCCCAAAACCGCAGCCCATCCCCCACGCTGGAATACCCGGTAAAGCTCCAGATGGGTTGGGGCGAAAGGAGCGTGGCGGCGATGCCTGAAAGGAGAAAGCCCAAAGAGGCGAGGAGGGCCAAGCCCTCGCTTCCAAGGTGGGGCAGGCGGCTTTTCCGGACGAGCACCCCGAGGAGCGTCAAGAGGACGAAGGCGGCCATTCCAGCCTCTCGTGGAGCGTTCCAGATGGCCTCGTGCCCCTGGCCCCAAGGGTTGATGGCGGTGAGGCCTGCGAACAGGCTCAGTAAAAGAACCCCCTCGAGGAGGGTAGGCCTCGAGGGGGTGCCCATAGCCACGAGGATCAGTTGATTGCGTAGCTGAGAGTGACGGTCTTGGTGCCTCGGGTGATGGTCAGCGTGTCGTTAGTGGCATTGCAGCTTACACTCGTTCCCCCATCGCTGGAAGTCCAGGTATTTCCGCTGGCTGAGCCACCTTCCAAGTTAGCGAAGATCTGAGCACAGGTGGGGACGCCTTTGGCCTGAACAGTGGCGATAGCGTAAGCGGAGCGCACTGCAGCTGCGGTAGCGTTGACATTGGCTTCGTTGGCTTGGTCGGTGAGGTCCACAAACCGCGGCACGGCGATGGCCACCAGGATCCCGATGATGACGATTACGATAGCGAGCTCTATCAGCGTGAAGCCTTTTGCCTTCATCTCTGCACCTCCCTTACAGGTCCCAGTATGGGCGTGGCGTGTGAAAACGGTGTGAAAGCTGGGACCTAGGCCGGAGATTACCATGGGGTTGCGAGGGGCGCAAGGGGCATCCTTCACAGGGCTTTCACCGGGGGCGTGCTACCCTTGGGGCATGCGCCAGGGGCTATGGCTTCTTCTCCTTCTCGGGCTTGGCGGGGCCTGGGGGCAGGGTTCGCCTCTGGAGGCTCTTTTGGTGCTTCAGGAGGACGTTATAGAGGAGGGGAGGCTTGTGGCCTACACGGGGGTAGAGCGTTACCCCGTGGCCTCGGAGGCGGAGCTAAAAGCCCTCCTCAAGCGCCTCGCCCGCCCACCCCGCCCGCCCCGCTTTGTCTACCAGGAAGGCCGGTGGCGGGGGGTGGAGAAGAAGGGGCTCGCCTTTGACGAAGCTTTGGCCCTACAGGCCTACCGGGAAGCCCTGGGCCAAGGGAAGAAGAGCTTCCGGCTTCCCGTACGCTACACCCCGCCAAGCCCAAGCCTAAAGGACCTTTACGCCCTGGGGGTGCGGGAGCACCTGGCCACGGGAGAGACGGACTTCAGGGGGTCCAGCCGGGAGCGGGCCCATAACCTCCTTCTCGCCTCCAGCAGGCTGGACGGCCTCCTCATCCCCAGAGGGACCTTCTCCTTCAACCAGGCCCTGGGGCCCATCACGGAGGAGGAAGGCTACAAGGAGGCCTTCGTCATCGTGGGGGACCGCACGGAGGAGGGGGTGGGGGGCGGGGTGTGCCAGGTGTCCACCACCCTTTTCCGCGCCTTCTTCTTCGCCGGCCTGCCCATCCTGGAGCGCCACGCCCACAGCTACCAGGTGGCCTACTACAAGCCCCCCGGCCTGGATGCGGCGGTCATCCAGCCCTACAAGGACCTAAAGGCCCTAAACGACACCCCGGGGCACATCCTGGTCCAGCGCTCCGTGGTGGGCACCAAGCTCCGCTTCCACCTTTTCGGGACCAAGGACCGGGAGGTTTCCTGGGAGGGCCCCTTCCTCAGCGAGCGCAAGCCGCCCCTTCCCCCCAAGGAGGTCCTGGACCCGTCCTTGCCCCCGGGCGTGCGCAAGCAAGTGGATTTCGCCGCCGAAGGGGCCCGGGTGGAGGTACGGCGCAAGGTGCGCTACGCCGACGGCCGGGTGCGGGAGGACCGCTTTGTAAGCGTCTACCGCCCCTGGGGGGCGGTCTATCTCGTGGGGCCTAGCCCCACTCCAAAAGCACCGCCCGTTCCACCGGCAGGAGGCGGTGGGGCTCCGTGACCCGGGCGGCTTCCCCTTTTCTGAGGTGCAGGTAGCGCCCCTCGGGGAGGTCTATGACGAGCTCCCCTTCCAAGAGAAGGTAAAAAGCGACCCCTTGGCGCTCTTCCGCCTCGAGGAGGGGGTAGGCCTTGAGGGGGGTGCCCGGCACCTCCACCCTTTCCGCCCGGGCCAGGCGCAGGAGGTGGAGCTTGTAGCTTTCCATCAGGCGGGGGCCACCTCCTTCTTGGCCCGGCCCTTTTGCATCCGGAGCTTAAAGAGGGCCCGCTTGGCCAAGGCGGCTTCCTCTGGGGAAAGCTTCTTCCCCTGGGCTAAGGCCTCCACCGCCTGGCGTTCTTCCTCCTTCAGGCTTGGGAGAAAAGCCTTTAAGGCCTCAAAGTCCTGGGGGAGTTTGGGGGCGCTTGGGGCCTTTCGCTTGCCCTTGGCGGGGCCTGGGGTTTTGGGGGCGGGAAGGAGCTTGGGGTCGTGCGCCGGGCAGCCCGGGTTGATGCAGGCGCCCTCCCCCTTTTTGACCAAAGGCCAGCCGCAGCTTGGGCAGGTTTGGTCCAGGAGGGGATAGAAGGAGAGGAAATCGCAGGCGTTTTCCTCGCACTTGTAGTAGGGCTTGCCCCGCTTGCTCCTTTTTTCCAGTACCCGGCCGCCGCACTTGGGGCAGGTGTGCCCCGTGGGCCGGCCATCGTCCCGGGTGTAGTCGCACGCCGGGTAGCCCGAGCAGGCGATGAAGCTCCCGTAGCGGCCTTCCTTGCGCAGAAGGGGCTTGCCGCACTTGGGGCAGGCTTCCCCTATGGGCTCCGCCTCCCGCTTTTCCAGGGGCTCGGTGTAGGTGCACTCCGGGTAGCCGGTGCAGCCCAGGAACTGCCCGTAGCGGCTCACCTTGAGCTCCAAGGGGCGGCCGCACCGGGGGCAGGTCTTCTTGGGCACCTGGGCCAGTTCCCCCAAGAAGGGCTCGTAGAACTCCCAGACCACCTGGGGCCAAGGGGCCTTGCCCTCCTCCACCTGGTCCAGGCGGTCTTCCATGCGGGCGGTGAACTCGTAGGCCACCACCTGGGGGAAGCGCTCCTTCAGGTAATGGGTCACCTCCCGGCCCAAGGGGGTGGGGAGGAGGGTGCGCCCCCTGCGCTCCACGTACCCACGTTTTTCCAAGGTTTCCAGGGTGGGGGCGTAAGTGGAGGGGCGGCCGATGCCCAGCTCCTCCATGGTCTTCACCAGGCTGGCGTCCGTGTAGCGGGGCGGGGGCTCGGTGAAGCGCTCTTCGGGGGTGATTTCCAGAAGCTGGGCCTCGGAGCCTTCCGGCACCGGGGGCACCGGGGGTTCCTCGTCCTCTTCCTCCTTGCCCCAGGCCTTCAGGTAGCCCTCAAACTTGAGCACCGAGCCCGAGGCACGGAAGAGGAGGCGGGGGGTTCCTTGGCCCTCGAGGACCACCGCCGTCTGCTCGTAGAGGGCGTCCTTCATCTGGCTCGCCAAAAACCGCCGCCAGATGAGGTCGTAGAGGCGGTACTCCTCCTCAGAAAGGTACTTGCGCACGCTTTCCGGGGTGCGCCTTGGGTCGGTGGGACGGATGGCCTCGTGGGCATCCTGCACGCCTTCCTTGCGGTTTTTGTAGACCCGGGGGGCCTCGGGGAGGAAGCTTGGCCCGAAGCGCTCGGCGATGACCTCCCGGGCCAGGGCCAGGGCCTCGGGGGAGATGCGCACCGAGTCCGTGCGCATGTAGGTGATGAGGCCCACGGTGCCCTCGGGGAGGTCCACCCCCTCGTAGAGGCGCTGGGCAATGCGCATGGTGCGGCTTGCCGTGTAGCCCAAGCGGCTGCTTGCCGCTTGCTGGAGGGTGGAGGTGGTGAAGGGGGGCGGGGGGGACTTGCGCCTTTCCTTCACCTCCACCCGGACCACCCGGTAGGGGCGCTTCCGGGCCTCCTCCGCCAGGGCCTTGGCCTCCGCCTCCGTCTTGAGGTGGAGCTTCCCCTCCTTCTCCCCTTGCCCCGCCCAAAGGCGCTTGCCGTCCACCTCGTGGAGGAGGGCGGGGAAGGTCTTTCCCGCCGCCTGGAAGAGGCCTTTGAGGAGCCAGTACGCCTCCCGTTGGAAGGCCTCAATCTCCTCCTCCCGCTCCACCACAAGCCTCAGGGCCACGCTCTGCACCCGGCCGGCGGAGAGGGCCCGCTTGCGGAACTCCAGGGAGAGGAGGGGGGAGAGGTTGTAGCCCAAGAGGCGGTCCAAGACCCGGCGGGCCTGCTGGGCGTCCACCAGGTTCTGGTCAATGGGGCGGGGGTGTTCCACCGCTTGGCGCACCACCTTGGGGGTGATCTCGTGGAACTCCACCCGGATGGGCTCTTGGGGGTTGCGGCCCAAAAGCCTCGCCACGTGCCAGCCGATGGCCTCCCCTTCCCGGTCGGGGTCGGTGGCGATGAGGAGGCGCTTGCCCTGGGCCGCCCGCTTGAGCTCCTCCACCACGGGCTTCTTGTCCTTCTTCACCTCGTAGGTGGGGGCGAAGTCCCGCTCCACGTCCACGCCCAAATCCCGCTCGGGGAGGTCGGCCACGTGGCCGCGGCTTGCCCGCACCTCGTAGGCGGGGCCCAGCATCTTCTGGATGCTCTTGGCCTTGGCGGGGGACTCCACCACCACCAAGGTGGTGGCCCCGCCCTTGGCCGGTGCGCTGGTCCCTTGCGTGCGCTTCTTCGGCATCGCCCCCTATTTAGGGGGGTGGGGGCGGGGTTGTCAAGAGTTGGGCCCGCTTTTGCCCTTCAGGTCGGCGCCGGGGTAGCTCCGGGGAAGGAGCTTCCTTTCCCAGGCGGCCCGGGTGAGCTCTTCCCGGAAGTCGGGGTGGGCGACCTCTATGAGGGCCTTGGCCCTTTCCCGCAAGGAGCGGCCGAAAAGCTCGGCGATACCCCACTCCGTCACCACGTAGTGCACGTCGGCCCGGGTGGTCACCACCCCCGCCCCTGGCCGGAGGTAGGGGACGATGCGGCTATGCCCCTTGGCGGTGGAGGGGAGGGCGATGATGGGCTTGCCCCCCTCGCTCCGGGCCGCTCCCCGGATGAAGTCCAACTGGCCGCCGAAGCCCGAGTAGATGCGGGTGCCGATGGAGTCCGCCACCACCTGGCCCGTGAGGTCCACCTCAATGGCGGAGTTGATGGCCACCATCTTGCGGTTTTGCGCCACCACGAAGGGGTCGTTCACGTAGTCGGCGGGGTGGAGCTCAAAGAGGGGGTTGTCGTGGACGAAGCGGTAAAGCCTTTCCGAGCCCAGGACGAAGGTGCCGATGATCTTGCCCGGGTGGAGGGTCTTCTTGGCCCCGGTGATGAGGCCCTTTTCCCAGGCCTCGAGGACCCCGTCGGAGATCATCTCCGTGTGCACGCCCAAGTCCCGCCGCCCCGAGAGGCTGGCCAAGACGGCGTCGGGGATGGCCCCGATGCCCATCTGCAGGGTGGCCCCGTCCTCAATGAGGCTCGCCACGTGCTCCCCGATTTTCCGCTCCACCTCGCCGAAGCCTTCCCGCTTTAGCTCGGGCAGGGGCCAGTCCACCTCCACGATGGCGGTGAGGCGGGACACGTGGACGAAGGTGTCCCCCAGGGTTCTCGGCATCCTGGGGTTCACCATGGCGATCACGATGGGGGCCGCCTCCACCGCCGCCTTGGTGGCGATCACCTCCACCCCCAAGGAGCAGAAGCCGTGCTCGTCCGGCGGGGATACCTGGATGATGGCGGCGTCCAGGGGCAGGATGCGCCTTTTGAAGAGCCAGGGCACTTGGTGGAGCATGATGGGCACGTAGTCCGCCCGGCCCTGGTTCACCGCTTCCCGGTCCGCCGGGCCCACGAAGAGGGAGCGGCGGCGGAAGTGCCCCTCCATCTCGGGGCTTGCGAAGGGGTCTTCCCCCATCTGGAGGAGGTGGACGAGCTCCACCCCTTCAAGCTCGTCCTTGCGGGCGGCGAGGGCCTTGAGGAGGGGCGTGGGGGTGGCGGCGTTGCCGGAAACGAAGACCCGCATCCCCGAGCGGATGAGGGTCACGGCGTCCTCGGGGGAGGTGAGCTTCTTGCGGTAGCTCATTCTAGGTGGCCTCCTTTCTGGCCCAGGAGGAGGTAGGCCCCTTGGCGCAGGGCGGGGACCTTAAGGGGGTCCTCCTCCACCTGGAGCAGGAAGGGAAGGAGCGTGGCGGTGAGGGCGTGGCTCGCCGTGCGGGGTACCAGGGCGGGGACGTTGGGCAGGCAGAAGTGGGTGACGCCGAGCTCCTGGTAGATGCCAAGTCGGCTCGTTTCCGCCACGCCCCCTTGGTCAATGGCGAAGTCCAAGAGCACCGAGCCCCGGCGCATGCGGGAAAGGAGCTCCCGGCTGAGGAGCACGGGGGCCCTTTCCCCCGGCACCGCCACCGCCCCCACCAGGACGTCGGCGAAGGCCACGTACCGCTCCAGGCGGCTTTGGGTGACCAGGGCGGTGATGGCCCCGGGGGCCTCCCGGCTCGCCTCCTCCAGGGCGGAAAGCTCCTTGTCCAGGAGGTAGACGGAAGCCCCGGCCCCCAGAAAGGCCCGGGCCGCCGCCCGGCCCAGGGTGCCCGCCCCCAGGATGACCACGTCCGCCGGGGGGATGCCGGGGAGGCCGGAGAGGAGCATGCCCGGGCCCAGGGGGGCCTCGAGGAGCCTCCCCGCAATCTGCGGGGCCATGCGCCCGGCGATCTCGCTCATGGCCTTGAGGATGGGGCGCTTGGCGCCTTCCCCGATGAGCTCGTAGCCGATGGCGCTAAGGCCCTTTTCCGCCATGGCCTCCAGGAGACCCGTTTCCGCCACCGCCAGGTGCAGGAAGCCCATGAGGGTGGCCCCGGGGCGCAGGAGGGCGATCTCCTCGAGGGTGGGCCGCCCCACCTTGAGCACCACCTCGCCCCGGCCGAAGGCCTCCTCCCGGCTCACCAAGGTGGCCCCTGCCTCCTCGTAGGCCTCGTCCGGGAAGCCCGCCCGTTCCCCGGCCCCCCGCTCCACGTAGACCCGGTGGCCCCGGGCCACGAGCTCCCGCACCCCTTGAGGGGTGAGGGCCACCCGGCCTTCCCGCACCTCCTCCCCAAGCGAAGGGGGGATTTTTAGGCGCGTCCGTTCCTTGGGTAGGCCAAAGTCCATACCGCCTCCTACCCCTGAGCTTACGGCCTTTAGGGGTGGCGGATGTCCCTTGCCCTTCTCATCTCCCCTTGCCCTAGGCTTGGGCCGTGGAGGCCTTTGCGGACTGGCTCTTCGTGGTCCTTTGGGTGGCGGGGGTTCTCCTCACCTTCGTGCCCTTCGTGCCCGCCACCTTGGTGATCCTTTTCGCCGCCTTCGTGCACGAGCTCCTCTTGGGTTTCCGGGAGCTTTCCCTGGGGCTTTGGCTTGGCCTCGGTGCCCTGGCCCTTTTGGCCATGACCCTGGACAACCTGGCGGCCCTCTGGGGGGCCAGGCGCTACGGGGCGGGCCGGGCGGGGTTATGGGGGGCCTTTCTGGGGGGCGTCCTGGGCCTTTTCCTGGGGGTGGTGGGGGTCTTGGTGCTCCCCTTCCTCCTGGCCTTTTTCTTGGAGTACCTGGCGGGCCGAAAGCCGGAGGAGGCCCTGAGGGCCGCCTGGGGCACCCTGGTGGGCCTCATGGGGGGCGTGGTGGCCAAGGTCCTCGTCCACCTGGCCATGGGCCTCTTGGTGGTCCGGGCCGTCTTCTAGCGTATGCTTGAGGGCATGGAGCTTGTCTTCGTCACCCGCCAGGGGTGCGGGCTTTGCGAGAAGGCGGAAAGGGCCCTCTGGACCTTGGGAGTGCCCTACGTCCGCCGGGATGTGGACCAAGACCCGGAGCTTTTCCGCCTCTATACCTTCCGGGTCCCCGTGCTCCTCCTAGGGGATGAGGTGCTTTTGGAGGGGGCTTTTGGGGAAAAGGAGCTCGTGGCCCTGATAAAAGAGCGCCTAAAGGGGTGAGCCATGGACCCCACGATGATCCAGATCGGACCCTTGCGCATCCAGTGGTACGGCTTCCTCCTGACCCTCGCCATCTTTATCGGCTTTGAGCTCGCCAAGCGCCGCCTGAAGGCGTGGGGCTTGGATGCGGAGCGGTTTGAAACCGTGGCCTTTTGGGCGGTGGTCTTTGGGGTGGTGGGGGCCAGGCTCGGCTACGTCCTCACCTCCCCCGGCTACTTCCTGCAAAACCCCCTGGAGGTCCTTTACGTCTGGCATGGGGGGCTTTCCTTCCACGGGGCGGTTTTGGGCGGGGCGCTGGTCTTCTTCTACTACCACCGGAAAAAGGGCTACCCCCTTTGGCCCTACCTGGACGCCGCCACCCCCGGGGTGGCCTTGGGGATCATCGCCGGGCGGATCGGCAACCTCATGAACGGCTCGGACACCGTGGGCCGCCTGACCACCTTGCCCATCGGCTTCACCTGGCCGGAGTGGGCCAAGGGGTTTCCCGGGGTCTGCCCGGGGGTTGACGACATCTCCCAGGTCTACCGGTGCGCCGAGCTCTTAAGGGGGCCCGTCCACCTCACCCAGGTCTACGGGGCCTTGGTGGGGGTTATCCTCCTCCCCCTTTCCCTCTACTGGCTGCGGAAAAACCCCTTCCCCGGCTACGCCTTCTGGAACTTCCTCCTTTGGTATAGCGTCCTCCGCTCCGTCTTGGAAGAGCCTTTCCGCCTGAACCCCCTTTGGCTTCCCGTCTACCGCAACGACGAGCTGGGCATCGGCCTCTTCACCGCCACCCAGGTGGTGAGCCTGCCCCTCATCCTCTTGTCCCTCTACATGCTTAGGCGCCTGGGCCAGGGAAAGGTGGCCTCGGGGTAGCATAGCCTTATGCATGCGCACGTGATCCTGGCCGCAGGGCAGGGGACCAGGATGAAGTCCCGCCTGCCCAAGGTCCTGCACCCCCTTTTGGGCAAGCCCATGCTCCTATACGCCGTGGAAACCGCCTTGGCCCTGGGCCCGGAAAGGCTTGTGGTGGTGGTGGGCCACGGGGCGGAGGAGGTGGAGGCGGCCCTAAGGGGCTACCCGGTGGAGACGGTCCGCCAGGAGGCGCAGCTCGGCACCGCCCACGCTCTCTTGCAGGCGGAGGCTCTCCTTAAGGACTTCGCCGGCCCCTTTTTGGTGACCCAGGGGGATACCCCCCTCCTTTCCCCGGAAACCCTAAAGGCCCTACTGGCCAAGGTGGCGGAAGGGGCGGGGATGGCCCTCCTCACCGTGGAACTGGAAAACCCCACGGGCTATGGCCGCATCCTCAGGGATGGGGAAGACGTGGTGGCCAACGTGGAGGAGAAGGACGCTTCCCCCGAGGTCAGGGCCATCCGGGAGGTGAACGCCGGGGCCTACGCCTTTGACGGCTTCCTCTTCCAGGCCCTCAAGGAGGTGAAAAACGAAAACGCCGCCCAGGAGTACTACCTCCCCGACCTCATCGCCATCTACCGGGCCCACGGCAAGCGGGTGGTGGCGGTGCGGGGCGAGGCGGCGGAGGCTTTGGGGGTGAATACCCGCGAGGAGCTGGCCCGGGTGGAGGGGGTGCTCTTGGCCCGCCTGCGCGCCGAGTGGATGCGAAGGGGCGTGCGCATGGTCCTCCCCGAAACCATCTACCTGGAGCCCTCGGTGGAGCTCGCCCCCGACGTGACCCTCTGGCCTGGGGTGGTGCTTAAGGGGAGGACGCGGATCGGGGAGGGGTGCGAGGTGGGGGCGTACGCCCTCCTGGAGGACACCACCCTGGAACCCGGGGCCAAGGTCCACGCCCACACCGTGGTCCAGGGGGCCCACCTCTTCCCGGGAGCCGACGCCGGGCCCTTGGCCCGGCTCCGCCCCGGGGCGGTGCTCAAGGAGGGGGTCCACGTGGGGAACTTCGTGGAGGTGAAGAATAGCCTCCTCCACCCCGGGGTCAAGGCGGGGCACCTGGCCTACCTGGGGGATGCGGAGGTGGGGGAGGGGACCAACGTGGGGGCGGGGGTCATCACCGCCAACTACGACGGCAAGCGCAAGCACAAGACGCTGATCGGCAAAAACGCCTTCATCGGCTCCAATAGCGTCCTGGTGGCCCCGGTGCGGGTGGGGGATGGGGCCATGGTGGGGGCGGGGAGCGTCATCACCCACGACGTGCCGGAGGACGCCTTGGCCGTGGCCCGGGGGCGGCAGCGGAACCTCGAGGGCTACGCCAAGCGGAAGCGGGAGGAGGGCTAGGGCTTCATTCCTCCTTCAGGAGGGGTGCTAAACTGGGGCTATGAACCTGGGCATGCCGGAAATCCTGGTGATCCTGGTGGTGGCCCTCCTCATCTTCGGGCCCAAGAAGCTTCCTGAGCTGGGCCGCTCCTTGGGCCAGAGCATCCGGGAGTTCAAGCGGGGGGCGCAGGAGATCCGCGAGGAGCTGGAGAAGGCGGTGGACGTGAAGGAAGAGGTGAAGCCTAAGGCGGAGCCCGCCCCGGCCAAGGAGGAGCCCAAAGCTTGAAGGAAGCCCCGTTGGTGGAACACCTGGAGGAGCTTAGGGCCCGGCTCCTCTGGGCGCTTTTGTCCTGGGCGGTGGGCACGGGGGTGGCCTGGTCCTTCCGGGTGCAGCTTTTGGACTGGCTCAAGCGCCCCTTGGACCTGGCGGCCAAGCAGAACGGCATCCAGGTGAACCTCATCGTCCTGGACATCACCGAGCCCTTTTTGGTCTCCTTGAAGGTGGCGGCCTTCGGCGGCCTGGTCCTGGCCTTGCCCTTCATCGTCTACCAGGTCTGGGCCTTCATCGCCCCGGGGCTATACGAGCACGAGAAGCGCTTGGCGGGCCCTTTTCTCTTAGGGGCGGGGTTTAGCTTCGCCCTGGGGGCCCTTTTCGCCTACTACGGCTTCCTGCCCTTCGCCATCCCCTTCCTCTTGGGCTTTCTGGGGGATGTGGTCACCCCCCAGATCTCCATCGGCCGCTACATGGGCCAGGTCCTCATGATGATGACCGTCATGGGCCTGGTCTTTGAGATGCCCGTGGTGAGCTACCTCCTGGCCCGCTTGGGCCTCCTCTCCTCCGCCTTCCTGGCCCGGAACTGGCGGGTGGCCGTGGTCCTCCTCCTCAGCCTGGCGGCGGTCATCACCCCCACGGTGGACGTGGTTTCCCTCTCCATCGTCACCCTGCCCCTTCTCGTCCTCTACTGGGTTTCCGTCCTGGTGGCCCGCTTGGCCGAGCGGCAAAGGCCCAAGGAAGAAGCCGCTTGACACCCGAAGGGGCTTTGCCCCATAGAATAGCCCATGGACGAGCGCATCCTGGCCCTGCGCAAAGAGGTGGACCGGGTGAACCGGGAGTTGCTTCGCCTCCTTTCCGAGCGGGGAAGGCTGGTGCAGGAGATCGGCCGCATCCAGACCGAGCTTGGCCTCCCCCACTACGACCCCAAGCGGGAGGAGGAGATGCTTGCCTACCTCACGGCGGAAAACCCCGGCCCCTTTCCCAACGAAACCATTCGCAAGCTCTTCAAGGAGATCTTCCAGGCGAGCCTGGACCTGGAAGAGCGCCAGGACCAGAAGAAGTTCCTCTACTCCAAAAAGCACAAGCCCGAGCCCACCCGGGTGCGGGTGAAGGGGGTGGTCTTTGGGGAGAGGCCGCTCCTCATCGCCGGGCCCTGCTCCATTGAGTCGGAGGAGCAGATGATGGAAACCGCCCGCTTCCTGGCGGGCCGGGGGGTTAGGGTGCTCCGGGGCGGGGCCTTCAAGCCCAGGACGAGCCCCTACGGCTTCCAGGGCCTGGGCCTCGAGGGCCTAAAGCTTGGCCGCAAGGCGGCGGACGCCTTCGGCATGGTCTTCGTCACCGAGGTCATGGACACCCGGGACGTGGAGCTCGTGGCGGAGTATGCGGACATCCTCCAAGTGGGGGCCCGCAACATGCAGAACTTCGCCCTCCTCAAGGAGGTGGGCCGCGCCGGGAAGCCGGTCCTCCTCAAGCGGGGGCTTTCCGCCACCATGGAGGAGTGGTTCTACGCCGCCGAGTACATCCTTTCCCAAGGAAACGAGCAGGTGATCCTGGCGGAAAGGGGCATCCGCACCTTTGAGCGCTGGACCCGGAACACCCTGGACCTCTCCGCCGTGGCCTTGGCCAAGCAGGAGACCCACCTCCCCGTCGTCGTGGACGTGACCCACGCCGCCGGGCGCACGGACCTCCTCGCCCCCTTGGCCCGGGCGGCCTTGGCCGTGGGGGCGGACGGGGTGCACGTGGAGGTGCACCCGAACCCCAAGGTGGCCCTCTCGGACAACCAGCAGCAGATGGACTTCGCCCAGTTTGACCGCTTCCTGGAGGCCATCCGGGACCTCCTCCCCGAGGGCTAATGGGCCTTTTGGACAACCTCCTCAACGCCTTCCTCAAGGCCACGGACCCCAGGCCCCGCTACACGGAGGCCCGCTGCCTCCTCTACAAGAACAGCGTGGGGGGGTGCGACCGCTGCTACCAGGCCTGTCCCAAGGGGGCGGTGCGTTTGGAGGGGTGGCGGGTGGAGCTGGACGAGGTCCTGTGCACGGGCTGCGGCCTCTGCACGGGGGTCTGCCCCGGCCTCGCCCTGGAGTACCCCTTGGGGGCCATCCAGGAGGCCCTGATCCGAGGGAAGGGACAGCTTCGGTGCTCCAAGGCGGAGGGGAAGGGGGAGGAGGTCCTTTGCCTGGGCCGGCTCACCCCCGGGCTTCTCGCCGAGGCGGGAAGCCGTTTCGGCCGGGTGGTCCTCGCCCGGGGGGACTGCGCCCGTTGCCCCATCGGGGGGCCCTCGGTGCCCGAGCACCTTAGGCGGATGGCGGAAGAGGCCCAGCGCTACTTCCCCGTGGTGGTGGAGGTGCGGGAAGGGGAGCTTCCCGGGGAGAAGGTGGGGAGGCGGGAGCTATTCCAGGCCCTTTTGGGAAGCGCCAAGCGCACCGCCGCTGACCTCGTCCCCGAGCTTCCCCTGCCCCAAGCGCCCGAGGAGGAAAAGGGCCTGCCGGCGGAGCTTCGCCTTCGCCTTCTCGCCGCTTCCCGGGCGGAGGCGGTGGCCTGGCCCAGCATCCGGGTGGAGGAGGGGTGCACCCTCTGCCCGGTCTGCACCAACGTCTGCCCCACGGGGGCGGTCTACCGGGTGCGGGAAGGGGAGGAGTACGTCCTGAGGCTCAGGGTGGAGGCCTGCACCGGGTGCGGGGCCTGCGTGGAAAGCTGCCCGCCCCAGGTGATCCGCCTCGAGGCCGCCCCCAAGGAGGCGCTGGGCCAAGAGCTAGAACTTTTCCGGGGCAAGCCCCCTTGGTACGACCTTTGAACCTGGTATAATCCCCGCCAAGCTATGGATGCGGACGTGGTGGTGGTGGGCGGGGGGCTCGCCGGTCTGGTGGTGGCCACGGAGGTGGCGGCCCGGGGGAAGCGGGTCTTCCTCCTGGAGCAGGAGCCCCACCTGGGGGGGCAGGCCTTCTGGTCCTTTGGGGGGCTTTTCCTCGTGAACTCCCCCGAGCAACGCCGGCTCGGCATCCGGGACTCCGTGGAGCTCGCCTTCCAAGACTGGCTGGGCTCCGCCGGCTACCACCGGGAGGAGGACTACTACGGCCAGCTTTGGGCCCAGGCCTATTTGAGCTTCGCCGCCGGGGAGAAGCGGGCCTGGCTCGCCTCCTTGGGCGTCCGCTTTTTCCCGGTGGTGGGCTGGGCGGAAAGGGGCGGGGGCTTGGCCACGGGGCACGGCAACTCCGTGCCCCGCTTCCACATCGTCTGGGGCACGGGGCCTGGGCTTTTGGAGCCCTTTCTCCGCCGGGTGGAGGCCTTTGCCGCCGAGGGGCGCCTGAGGGTCTTCCTCCGCCACCGGGTGGAGGAGGTCCTGGTGGAAGGGGGGAAGGCGGTGGGGGTGGCGGGGGTGGTCCTGGAGGAGGACCCCAAGCCTCGAGGGGTGCCCACGAGCCGCAAGCCCCTAAGGGACTTCGCCTTCCGCGCCCAGGCGGTGGTCCTGGCCACGGGGGGGATTGGGGCCAACCTGGACCTGGTGCGCCGCTACTGGCCCGAGCGCATGGGGAGGCCCCCAGAGAGGATGCTCGTCGGCGTGCCCGACCACGTGGACGGCTCGGGCCTCTTCCTGGCGGAGCGGGCGGGGGCGCGCCTGGTCAACCTGGACCGCATGTGGCACTACCCCGAGGGGGTGGAGAACCACACCCCCATCTGGACGGGCCACGGCATCCGCATCCTCCCCGGTCCCTCGGCCCTCTGGGTGGACGCCACAGGCAAGCGCCTCCCCCCGCCCCTCTTCCCCGGGTTTGACGCCCTGGAGACCCTGCGCCACCTGCGCCATACCGGTTTTGACTGGAGCTGGTTCATCCTGGACCTGCGCACCCTGAAGAAGGAGTTCGCCCTCTCGGGGTCCGAGCAGAACCCGGACCTCACCGGCAGGCGCTGGCTCCAGGTGATCCAAAACCGCCTTCTGGGCCCCGCCGCCCCCGTGCGGGCCTTTTTGGAGCGGGGAAAGGACTTCCTCGTGGCGGACCACCTTTCCGACCTCCTGCGGAAGATGGACGCCCTGGCTCCCGGGGTTTTGGACCCCGTGCGCCTCGAGAGGGAGGTCAAGGCCCGGGACCTAGAGCTCCTAAACCCCTTCGCCAAGGACAGCCAGATCCTCGCCCTCCACGCCTTCCGCCGCTACCGGGGCGACCGGATTTTCCGGGTGGCCAAGCCCGCCCCCTTCCTTTCGGGGAAAAGCCCCTTGGTGGCGGTGCGCCTTTGGACGCTTACCCGCAAGACCCTGGGGGGCATCCAGACCGACCTCAAGGCCCGGGCCCTAACGCCGAGGGGCGAGCCCCTTCCCGGGCTCTTCGCCGTGGGGGAGGCGGCGGGGTTCGGGGGCGGTGGGTTCCACGGCTATAAGGCCTTGGAGGGCACCTTCTTGGGGGGGTGTCTCTTCACGGGGCGCCAGGCGGCCAGGGCGCTTCTGGAGGGGCTAGAATAGCCCCATGCGGCTTCACCACGTGGGCATCGCCGTGGAGGACCTGGAGAAGGCCAAGGGGCGCTACCTCCTTTTGGGCTACCGGGTGGTGGCGGAAGGGGAGGTTCCGGCGCAAGGGGTGCGGGTGGCCCTCCTTAGGGGGGAAGGGGAGGCCCTTTTGGAGCTCCTCGCTCCCCTGGGGCCCGAAACCCCCGTGGGCCGCTTCCTGGCCAAGCGGGGGCCTGGCCTCCACCACCTGGCCTTCGCCACGCCCGATATTGAAGGGGAGCTCGCCCGGCTGAAGGCGGCGGGGGCGAAGCTTATTGACGAGGCGCCTAGGCCCGGCTTTGGGGGGCACAGGGTGGCCTTCCTCCACCCCTCCTTTGGCCTTGGGGTCCTTTGGGAGCTGGTGGAGGCCTAGTGCGCCCCCTTTTCCTCCTCTTGGCTCTCCTCCACATGGGCCTCCTCTGGTGGCTTTCGGACCAGCCCCAAACCGGGCTTGGGCTTCCCCACCCCTGGGACAAGGGGGCCCACTTCCTGGCCTACGCCCTCTTGGGCCTTCTCCTGCGCTTGGGCCTAGGCCGCTTTCCCTGGGCCTTTCTCCTGGGGGCGGCCTACGGGGTGGTGGACGAGTACCACCAAAGCTTCATCCCCGGCCGGGAGGCCTTCGGCCTAGACCTGGTGGCGGACGCCTTGGGGGCCTTTTTCGGGGCTAAAGCGGGGGGTAGATGGGAAGCTCCAAAAACCTCCCGCCCCTAGCCGAGGCGGCCCGCACGATGGCCTCCGCCACCAGTTCGGGGGCGATCCAGCGGCTCGGGTCCGCCTCGGGCATGGCCCGGCGGTTGGCCTCGGTGTCCAGGGTGCCCATGGGGTAGACCACGAGGAAGCGCACCCCCTCCACCTCCCCTTGGAGGGATTTCAGAAGGCTCGCCAGGGCGGTTTTGGCCATGGCGTAGAGGGCCCGGCCGGGGCCCGCCCCCGTCCAGGCGGGGCCGGCGGCGATGGCGGCGAAGAAGCCTTCCCCCCGCCTTTCCATGTAGGGGAGGACGGCCTTTAGGAGGTTGTAGGCGGTGCGGAGGTTGAGGTCTAGCATCCAGTCGTAGAGTCCCGGGTCGGAGTCCAAAAAGCGCCCGGCGGCGAAGCCGCCCACGGTGTGGACCACGCCGTAAAGGGGAGCTTCCCGCTCCACGAAGCGGGCCAGGGCCTCGGCTTCCTCGAGGCGGGTGAGGTCGGCCACGAAGGTCTTAGCCCCCACCTTCTCCGCCCTCTCCGCCATGCGCTCAAGCCGGGGGTCGGAGAGGAAGAGCCTCGCTCCCGCCTGATGGAGGGCGGGGATAAGGGCCCGGGCCAGGGCCCCGCCCGCTCCCGTGACCAAGAAGGCTTTTCCTTGGAGCATGGCTTCATTCTACGGGGATGAAGGCGAGGGCGTTGGGGCTAAACCCCATGGAGGCGGTCGCTTGGGGATAGGTGGGGAGGGGGTTTTGCTGGAGATCGTAGACCTCCAGGAAGCTCCCCCGGGCCAGGTAGAGGTAGGCGTCCTGGCCCACGGCGGCGGCGGCGTAGGCGGTATAGGCGTTCCGCGCCCCCGAGTCCCGGGGGGAGAGGACCCGGAAGCCTTGGCCATAGGCCACCAGGCCCTGCACGGGGTCCAGGGCCAGGCGGACGGGGCCTGGGAAAAGCCCGAGGCTTTGCGAGGTGGGGTTTTCCACCCCGTTCCAGGCGAGGAAAAGGGTGTCCGTGGCCGTGCGGCCCGCCCCTAAAAGCCTTCCCCCCGGGTCCAGGCGGAGCTCGGTGGGGGTGAGGCTCGGGAGGGAAACCTCTTGGAAGGGGGTGCCCGTGGGATCTGCGGCGGGGCGGTAGCCCAGGGTCCCTTCCGCGAGGTAGGCGAGGAGGTCTAACCCCCCTTGGGGGAAGAGGGCGAGGCGCACCCCAGAAGGAAGCCCCGTGAGGTCGGCCTCCCTTGGGCTTCCCAGGTCGGGGAGGGCGAAGAGGAAGGCCCGGTTGGCCCCTGGGCAGTGGGCCAGGGCCTGGTTCGCCCCCAGGCGCAGGTAGCCCCCGGTGCAGTCCACCCCCAAGGAGGCCGTGGCCGGGGTGCCCTGGGGGGCGGCGCTTTCCGTGAAGCCCGCCGTGGGGTAGGCCTCGAGGCGGTCGGGGAAGAGGAGGAAAAGCCTTCGGAAGGCGTTGCTGTAGGCCAGGTCTTGGAGGTTCGGGGCAGTCCAGGTGGCCACGGGGCTTCCCGTGCCCCGTTGCAGGTCCGAGGCCTTATAGAAGTGCACCTCCCCGCTTCCTCCCGCCGCCACCAGGGCGGGCAAGGGGGGTTCTTGGCTTCCCGTGCAGGCGGCCAGGACCAGGGTTAGGAGGAAGAAAAGCCTTCTCACGGAAGACCTCCCAAGCGCACGCCCTCCTCGCCCATGAGGACCTCCGCCGCCTGGCCCCCGTAGAGGAAGGCCAGGCGCACCTCGCCCTTGGCGGCGTCCAGGGTGTAGCGCAAGGCCCAGCAACACCGGTCTAAGGTAAGGATAAACTTGGGCCTTAGCGTTTCTCCCGGCAGGTCCTGCGTGAGGAGGGCGGTGAGGTGGAGTTTGGTGTTCTCCCGGCCCAGGAAGGTGAGGGTGGGGCCGAAGGCCCTTAAGGCCAGGGTGTACCCTTCGGGCCTAGTGGGCTGGCGGAGGTAGCTTAGGCTTCCCGAGAGGGAAAGCCCCGGAAGCACCCCTTCGTCCAGGGGGATGGGTTGCCAAAGTTCCACGCCCCCGCTAAAGGTGGCGTCCTTCAGGTAAATCTCCCGATCCTGCACCTCCGGGAGGTGAAGGTTCGCCCCAAAGCGAAAGCCTGCTTCAGGCAGGGCCTGGGAGAGGGAAAGCCGGAGGTTGGTCCCTCGAGGCCCCTCCTGGAAGCGGCCCGAAAGGAGAAGGTCCAGAAGGGGCCCCGGGGCCACCCCCGTGCGGAAGCCCAGGGCGTAGCCCAGGGCCTCCCGGTCCAGGGTGGCCTGGAGGGAGAGGCTTTGGGGGCCCAGGATGGCCTGGCCTTGGAGGGAAAGGGTATCCTTCTGCCAGTCCCGCCGGCCCTGGAGGGTGTAGGCGTCCCCGCTTTCCCTGAGGGCGAAGGTGAGGTCGGTGGTGAGGGCTCCTTCCCCGTTTAGGCCGTGGCGGTGGGTGAGGGAGAGGCTTCCCGCCGGCAGGGCGTAGGCCCCCTGGAGGGTGAGGGGGTCAAAGCGGGCCTTGGCATGGTCGTAGCGGAGGCTTGCCCGGAGGGAGAAGGGGTAGGGGGTGAGGCTGGCCTCGGCCTGGGTTTCCAGGGGGCCTTCCTCCTCCAGGCCCCGCTTGTGGTAGAGCCGCAGGGCGTACCCCGGGTCCTGGAGCCTCGCCTCGGCCTCGAGGGGGAGGTACCTGTTCCCCTCCAGGTCCCGCCCCCCCTTGAGGCTTAGGGAAAAGGGCCTTTCCTGGAAGCCCAGGGCCAGGGTGGCCTGGTGGCTTCGCCGGGTGGGGAGGGCGTCAAAGCGGAAGGGGCTTTCCCCCTCCTGGACGCTCCGCCCGTAGGCCCCTTCCAGGCTAAAGCCCCCAAGGGTTTGGCGGAGGCTAACGCTTAGGCTCCAGTCCACCTGCCGCTCGTACTCCCCATCGGGGTTTTGCGTGGTGTAGTAGAAGCCCCGGAAGCGGCCCTCCGCCCGGAGCGCGCCCCCAGGCCAGGGGCTCAAGGCGAGGCTTTCCGCATGGGCAAAAAGGGCCCTCCCCGCCTCGGCGTAGGGCCCTAGGGCGCGGGCCGAGCGGTTTAGGGGGTTGGTCTCCGCCAGGTAGCGGCCCACCGTAAGGCTTGCCTGGAGGCTAAAGGGGCCTTCCCGGAAGGTGGGGGACTGGACCTCGAGCTCGGGGAGGCGTTGCAGGGTGCGGGGGGGCGGGGTGCTTTCGTCGTGGTCCAGGAAGCCCTCGAGCCTTAGGGCGTAGCGGAGGTCCTGGGGGGTAGGGGTGCCGGGAAGGAGGGCTTCTAGGCGGAAGCGGGAAAGCTTCTCCCGGGTGTCGTCCCGCTCCAGGAGGGCCGTGAGGGAAAACTCCCGCTTCTTCAGGGCGTACTCCCCCCGGTACTGGAAGGTGTCCGGTGGGGTGTGGAGGAAGAAGTAGCGCTCCTTGGCCTCCCCCACGCCCTGGTGGTCAAAGCCGAGGCCAAACCCCCGTCCCTGGTAGTAGCGGAAAAGGGTGTACCCGAGGCCGAAGGCGGCCACATAGGGTAGGTCGGCCTTGAAGAAGAACCCCCCCTCGTCCTGGCCCACCTCCAGCCGGGGCCGCCTTTCCGAGAGGTAGAGGAGGAGCACGGGAAGCTCCAAGAGGGGTTCTTCCCGCCAGAGGAGGACCACCCCCCGGGCCACCACCCGGTCCCCCGGGTACAGGACGATCTCCCGGGCGCGGAAGGCGTAGTCCGGCACCTCCTGGCCGCAGGAGGCGCAAGGGGTGGCGTAGCCCCTTTCCAGGAGGATGGCCCCCGCCGCCCGTTGGCAAAGGGGTCCGGTGAGGAGGAGGTCCTTGGCCTCTATGCGCACGGAGAGGGCGTCAAAGCTCTCGTCCTTCAGGTCCACCTGGAGCTCTTCCGCCTCAATGAGCCGGCCCTCCTTGTCCCGGTAGCGCACCTTCCCCGAGAGGTAAAGGAGCCTCCGGGCGCGAAAGTAGGTGACCCGCTCCGCCTCTAAAGCCTCCCCGTTCCGCTCCAGGCGCACGGGGCTTCCTACGAGGACGTAGACCTCCTCTCCCCCTTCTTCCCGTAGCTCCAGCCTCTCCGCCTCCAGGACCTTGAGGACGTTCTCCTCCGCCCAGGCGAAGGGGAGGAGGAAGAGGAGGAGGAGGGCCCACCTCACCTTCTACCCCCGAGGAAAAGGAGGAGCCCGAGGAGGCCGTAGACCAGGATGGGCCCCCAGGCGGCGAGGATGGGGTCCAGGGCGTTCTGCTCCCCCATGATGCGCCCCACGCTCCAGGTGGCGTAGTAGAAGAAGGTGAGGACCGCCACCCCCACGAGCCCCAGGCTCCGGCTCCCCCCGAGGAGGTAGAAGGCGAGCCCCGTGGCGAAGAGGGCGAAGACCAGGGCGGCGGCGGGCTCGGCGAAGCGGCGGTAGTAGGTGGTGGCCTCGAGGCCCGCCCGCACCCCCTGGGCCCGAAGCCTCTGGACCTCCTGCCGGAGCTCGGCCAGGGTCATCCGGTTCGCCGGGTTCTGCCAGGGCTCAAAGGTGAGGTCCTTGAGCACCAGCTCCCCCCGCCGGAAGCGGGTCAGGGTGCGGGGGCGGTCCCCTTCGTAGGTGAGGCGCTTCCCCTCCTCCACCCTTAGCACCCCCCCTTGGAAGCTCCCCTTTTCCGCCAACAGGACCTCCTCCCGGGAAACCACCCGGAGCTTCCCAATCCTATCCCCCGCCACCTCCCCCACGTACACCACCCGGCCCTTTGCGTCCTGGAAGGTGGCCCCGGGGGTGAGGAGGGTGCGGGGCCTTTCCAGGACCTGCCGCCTCAGGAGGTCCTGCCCCTGGGCGAGCGCCCTAGGCACCAGGCTTTCCCCCAGGAGAAAGGTGAAGAGGGCCACGCCGCTTCCCAAAAGCAGAAAGGGTAAGAGCACCCGCTCCCGCCGCACGCCTAGGGCCAGGAGGGCTTTGAGCTCCGAGTCCTCCGCCATACGGGAAAGGAGGAGCAAAAGGGCGAAGAGGTAGGCCACCGGGGCCCCCCGGGCCACGGCCTCCGGGGTGCGGTAGAGGAGGTAGGCAAGGAGGGTGTAGGGGTCAGCCCCCTTGGCCACCAGGGGGGCCAGGACCTCGTAGACCGCCCCCGCCAGGAAGAGGAGGACGATGAAGAGGAGGCCCAGGCCGAAAAGCCCCAAGGCTTCCCGGAGAAGGTAGCGGTCCAGGGTCTTCACCGTAGCCTCCAGGTGAGGAAAAGGGCCAAGGCCCCGTAGAAGAGGTTGGGCAGGTGGGCCAGGAGGGGGCTCACGTCGTAGCGGGCGAGCTGGGCGCTCAGGGTCCAGAGCACGTAGTAGCCGAAGATGAGGAGGACCACGGCCAAAAAGGCCCAGGCCGCCTCCCGGAAGGAAAGGCCCAGAGCCGCTGCCACCCAGCCCAGAAAGAGGGCCCCCAGGGCGTCCGCCAGGCGGCGGTGCAGGGCGAAGCGGGCCGAGGCCTCCACCTTCCCCCGTTCCCAAAGCTCCCTTAGGGTGGTGGTGTCGTAGGGGTCGCGGGAGCCCAGGCTTTCCTTGGGGCGGAAGCTTGCGGGGAAGGGGAGGGTGCCCTGGAAGGCCCGCACCTCCTCGCCCTCCAGCACGTGGCCCTTGAGGTGCCAGCCCGTGTTGTCCCACACGCCTTCGGCGGCGCTATAGACCCTGCCCTCCCCGTCCACCACCCGCACCCCATACAGGCGGTTCGCCGCCCCCTCGGGGTGGATCTCCTCGGTGTAGTACACCCCAAGGCCCGGGGGGGCGTAAAGCTCCTTGCGCAGAACCCCGCTTAGGGCTCCTTCCCCGTAGAGGAGGCGGGAAAGCGCAGCGTCGTAGGCCTCGAGGGCCCTGGGCCTCACCTCCGCCAGGTTCGCCAGGTTCAAAAGGGCGATGAAGAGGGAAAGGAGAAGGAGGGGCCGGAGAAGGGCCCAAGGGGGCACCCCCCCGGCGTAGGCCGCCTTGAGCTCCGACCCCCGGATCAGGCGGGATAGCCCCACCAAGAGGGCGAAGACGAGGCCCAGGGGCAAGGCCAGGCTCAGGGTCCAGGGGAGACGGAAGAGGATGAGGCGGAGGATATCCTCCGCCCCCGCCCCCCGGCTGAGGAGGACCCCCGAGAGGCTGGAGAGGAGGTCAAAGGTGAGGAGGGCGACGAAGAGGAGCACCCCCACCAGGAAGGGGAGGAGCACCTCCCGCAGCACGTAGCGGCCCAACACCCGGCCAAGTATACGGAAAGAGCATGAGAAAGGCGAAAGAGGCCCCTAGGGATGGGCGATCACGTGGATCACGGGGAGGCCAAAGCGCTCAGCCTGGGTGTGCACGTCCAGCCTGAGCCAGCGGGATAGCCCCGGGGGCAAAGTGGCGAGGACGATGGCCTGGTAGGCCCCCGGGTGGGTGGCGAGCTCTTCCTCGAGGGCGAGGAGGGGGGAAACATCCCCCGCCTTGGCCTCGGCGATGGGGATACCCTGGGCTTCCAAGGCCCTTTTGGCCGCCTCCGCTTCGGCCTCCGCCCGCCTTTTCACCTCTTCCTCCTCGTACACCCAGCCCGGCGGGGGCACGGCGGGCACCAACAGGGTGAACTGGGCCTCGGGGTCTTGGGCCAGGATTTCCCGGAGTTTGGCCGCCAACGCAGGGCTTTTGGCCGTGCGGTGGGCCACCACCAAGTACCGCATGGTACCACCCCCTTTCCCTAAGCCTAGCCGGGAAAGCCCGGGGGCGTGGGGCGAAGGCGCACAATGTACCGGGAATGGTTCTCAAAAGCTTCGCCGCACCCCACAGGAACCCCCTCCGGGCCGGGTTTTTCTGCATAGCACTTTACATATCGGCAAAGCGTGGTATACTAAAGGAGTCAGACGAAGAAGGAAGGCCGCCCGCAAAGGCAGCGGGTTTGTTTTTTAGGGCACCAGGGCCACCTTGGTGGCTTGGCGCTCGTGGAAGAGCCGGTAACCCTCCGCCGCCTCCGCCAGGGGAAGGCGGTGGCTGAAGACGAAGCTTCCCTTTAGCCTCCCTGCCCTTTGCAGGGCCAAGACCTCGCCGATGTAGCGGGGGATGTTGGCCAGGGCGCTCCGGAAGGTGATGCCCCGGCTGAAGGCGGAAAGCCAAGGGTACTCCACCTTCTCCGCCGTGGGTACCCCGAGGCTGGACACAGTCCCTCCAGGCCCCGCCAGGCGGAAGGCGAGGCGCAACGCCTCCCCATCCCCTCCCACCGCCTCCACCACCAGGTCGGCCCCCTGGCCCTCCGTGTCCTTGCGCAGGCGGGCCACGGGGTCTTCCGCCTTGGGGTTTAGGGGGAGGCTTCCCAGGGCCTTGGCCTTTTCCAGGCGGCTTTCCTCGGGGTCTATGGCGTAGACCACCCCCGCCCCCAGGGCGTGGGCCACCATCTGGGCCATGAGGCCCACGGGCCCCGAGCCCACCACCGCCACCACCATCCCCGGCTCCAAGAAGGGCCTCACCCCCCCGTAGGCGGTGGTGAGGATGTCCCCCGCCAGGATGGCCTCCTCCGCCGGGAGGTCCCCGATGGGAAAGAGGCTTGTCCGGGCGAAGGGGACCCTTACCCGCTCGGCCTGGGCCCCTTGCAGGTTGCCCAGGGCCAGGCCGAAGCCGTAGACGCCGCCCTTCAGGCAGGCGAAGAAGCGCCCCTTGCGGCAGGCCACGCAGTCCCCGCAGGCCACCTGGAAGCTCCCCACCACCCTTTCCCCTAGGGCGAAGGGCACCAAAGGCCCCTTCTCCACCACCCGGCCCACGAACTCGTGGCCGAGGACGGTGCCCGGCAGGACCCCGGCGATCTTGCCGTGGTAGATGTGGAGGTCCGAGCCGCAGATGGCGGCGAGTTCCACCTCCACGATGGCGTCGGTTTCCGCCTCCAGCTTGGGCTCCGGGACCTCTTCCACCGCCACCTGGAAGGGCCCCTGGTACACCACCCCTTTCACGCTACCTCCTGGGCCACCTTTACCAGCTCCTGGGCCGCTTGGGCGTAAGGGGCCAAGGCGGCGAGGGAGCCTTTTTTGAGCTCCAAGAACCCCCGCATGAGGGCGGTGAGGGGCTCAAGCCTCCCCTCCAAGACCTCCTGCCAGGTGGCGAGGTCGGCCTCTATGACGAAGTCCGCCTCCGGTTCGCCCTCCACCACCCTCGCCCCCCGGCAGGCCCCGTGCCAGAGGTCCAGGACCACGGCGACCCCCTGGGGCAGGCCCGCCCCTGGGTCGGGGCGGACGCTAAGGGCCAGGCTCCCCTCCCAGGTGGCCGCCGCCTTGCGGTAGGCCTCGCTTTGGGAAAGCTTCTCGCAGTACGCCTTCGCCCACGCCTCGCTAAAAAGCTCCATGCCCTACCTCCGTTTGCACCGAGTATAACCCTAGAAGGCTTAGGCTAGGAGGCGTGGTCTACCTCTTGGACCTCTCGGGGGTGTACTGCGAGCCGGTGGAGCCCCGCCTCATCCGGCTCCTGGCCGAGGCGGGCGGGGAAAGCCCCTTTTACGTGTCCCAGGCCTTCTATGACCTCCTCCCCCGCCTAAAGGAGGAAGGCCCAGGGGTCCTGGACACCCTTTTCCCGGGGGCCTCGAGGCTCTACCCCCGGGCCTTCGTCCCCCGGCCCCTGGCCTTCCCCACGCCCTTTTACCTGGTTTCCGACCTGCCTCCTCCGGAAGGGCTTGCCGCCTTCTTCCACCCAAACAAGCTAGAGGCTTTGGCCCAGGCGGTGGCCGTTTTGGGCGAGGAGGCCCTTTACCTGGACGATAACCCCCTCCTGGTGGAGCGGGCGAGGGAACGGGGCTTTCGGGCGGAGCTTTTTAGGGGTTTTCCGGCCACGGGTGCTTGGGGTAGCGGCGCATGAGCTCCCGCCGCACCTCGGGGTAGCGTTTTTCCCAGAAGGACTGGAGGTCCTGGGTCACCTGCACCGGGCGCCGGGCGGGGGAGAGGAGCTCCACCGCCACGGGGACCTTCCCCCCCAGGACCCTGGGGGTTTCCCTGAGGCCGAAGGCCTCTTGGATGAGGAGGGAGAGGAGGGGTGGGGCGCTCTCCCGGTATTGGAGGCGCTTTCGCTTGCCGGAAGGGAGGGTGAGGGTTTCGGGGGCCAGGGCCTCGAGGGCTTTCCTCGCCTCCCCTAGAAGGCTAAGGAGGATCTCCTTCCAGGGGAGTTCCCGAAGCTCTTCCACCCGCCTAACCCCTTGCGTCCAGGGGAGGAGCCAGGTGAGGTCCTGAAGGAGGGTTTCTTCCGTGAGCTCGGGCACCTCCACCCCGTGGTCCCTAAGGAAGGCGAGGCGGAGGAGGACCTGCCGGGCCTCCTCGGGGAGGGGGAGGCCCTCTTTGAAGACCTCCCTTAGCTGCGCTGGGGTGGGGGGGCCGGGGTCGGTGGGAAGCCTCTCCAGGAGAAGGGCCCCGTACCGCCTCTCCAGGTACCCCCGTAGCCGCCCCTCCTCCCATCCCGTCCAGGCGCCCACCTCCGCCCGCTCCAGGAGGTCTTCCCGGGCCAAGGGGGCGTGGAGGAGGACCCGTCCCGGTAGCTCCGCCCCCACCGCCACCAGGTACGGGGGGCCGTCCCCTTCCAGGTGGAGGAGGGGGCCGGTGCACAGGCGGTAGCGCCCGGGGCCTACCCGCATGGCCGCCCGGTCGGGGTAGGCGAAGAGGAGAAGCCGCCCCACCGCTTCCGGGTGGGGGAGGCTTTCCAAAGGTTGGGTGCCGAGCCGCCTTCGCCAAAGGGCCGAGGCCCGCTCCACCCCCAGGAAAGCCCCCCGCCCCTCCTTACGGGCCAGGAGGAGGGCTTCCAGTTTGGCGAGGAGGTCCCTTTCCCCTTCCAGGGGGTCCCGCTCCTCCAGGAGGGCCATGAGGTCCGCCGCCAAGGGGAGGAGGCCGAGCTCCTCGGCCGCCAGGGCCATCCGGGCCAGGCGGGGGTGGGTGGGGAGGCGGAGCATCCGCTGGCCCAAGGGGGTGAGGCGGCCTTCCCGCACCGCCCCCAGGAGGTGGAGGAGGGCATGGGCCGCCTCCAGGGCCCCCTTAGGGGGCGGGGTGGGGAGGGGGAGGTCTTCTAGCCTTTCCCCGAAGGCCAAGGCCAGGAGGACCGCCCGGGAGAGGTCGGCCTCGAGGATCTCGGGCCGCTTGGGGGGGAAGGGGCCCATGGGGTAGAGGCGGTACACCTTCCCCGGGCCAAGCCGCCCCGCCCGCCCCGCCCGCTGCCGGGCGGAGTCCTCGGGGATGGGGGCGAGGGCCAGGCGGGTGAGGCCCGTCCTCGGGTCAAAGCGGGGTTTCTTGGCCAGGCCCGTGTCCACCACCGCCCGCACCCCGGGCAGGGTGAGGCTCGTTTCCGCCACGTCCGTGGCCAGGACGATCCTCCGGGGCCCCGGCCTGAGGAGGGCCGCCTGCTCCGCCAAGGGAAGCCCCCCGTGGAGGGGAAAGGCGGGAAGGTCCAGGAGGAGCTTGCGCGTCCTCTCTATCTCCGCCTTCCCCGGCAGGAAGACCAGGACATCCCCTTCCCCTTCCAGGAAGGCTTTCCGGGCGTAGCGGGCTACCAGGGCCTCTAGGGGGCCTTCCGGCACCCTTTCCAGGTGAAGGATCTCCACGGGGTGGCTTTCCCCTTCCACCGCCAAGGTGGCCCCGGCCAGGGTCCTTTCCAGGTCGGGGTCGGGGGTGGCGGTGAGGAGGGCGAGCTTGAGGTCGGGCCTTAGGGTTTCCTGCACCCTTAGGAGGAGGGCGAGGGCCAGGTCCCCTTCCAGGTGGCGCTCGTGGGCCTCGTCCAGGAGGACGGCGGAAACCCCTTCCAGGGTGGGGTCCTCCAGGAGGAGCCGGGTGAGGAGGCCCTCCGTCATGACGAGGAGCCGGGTTTCCGGGCTCTCCCTGGCCTCGA
Organism: Thermus brockianus; assembly: GCF_021462505.1. Taxonomy (GTDB): domain Bacteria; phylum Deinococcota; class Deinococci; order Deinococcales; family Thermaceae; genus Thermus; species Thermus hydrothermalis. The sequence continues at coordinate 28,745 of NZ_JAKEDV010000011.1, read as the reverse complement.
GGCGCACCCGGTAGCCCACGGTCTTGCCCAAGGGTTCCCCCAGGTTTTCCGCAAGCCTCGCCGCCACCGCCCGGGCCGCCACCCGCCTGGGCTCAAAGAGGAGGATCCGCCCGGGTAGGGCCTTGAGAAGCCTCAGGGGGAAGAGGGTGCTCTTCCCCGCCCCAGGGTAGGCCTTGAGGAGAAGGCGGCCCCTTTGGAGGAGCAGGGCCACCGCCTCGTCCAGCCACGCCATCTAGATGTCCAGCTCGGCGTAGCGGGCGTGCTCTTCAATGAAGTCCCGCCTGGGGGCCACGTCCTGGCCCATGAGCTTCTCAAAGAGCTCGCTGGCCTCCAGGGCGTCTTGGAGCTCCACCCGCTTGAGAACCCGCTTTTCCGGGTTCATGGTGGTTTCCCAAAGCTGCTCGGGGTTCATCTCCCCCAGGCCCTTGAAGCGCTGCACCTCGTAGCTTTTGCCCTCTAGCTCCTTGAGGCGCTCTGCTAGCTCCTCCTCGGAGTAGAGGTACTCCACCTTCTTCCCCACCTGGAGGCGGTAAAGGGGCGGCTGGGCGATGTAGACGTGCCCCCGCTCAATCAGGGGGCGCATGTAGCGGTAGAAGAAGGTGAGGAGGAGGGTGCGGATGTGGCTCCCGTCCACGTCGGCGTCGGTCATGATGATGATCTTGTGGTAGCGGAGGCCTTCCAGGTCAAAGTGGGCCTCGTCCCCCGTGCCCCCAATCCCCGCCCCGATGGCCGCCACCATGGCCCTGACCTCGGCGTTCTTTAGGGCCTTGGAGAGCCCCGCCTTCTCCACGTTGAGGATCTTCCCCCGAAGGGGCAGGATGGCCTGGAAGCGCCTATCCCGGCCCTGCTTGGCGCTTCCCCCGGCGGAGTCCCCCTCCACGATGAAAAGCTCCGCCTCCTCGGGGTTTTCCGTCTGGCAGTCGGCGAGCTTCCCCGGGAGGTCGTCCGACTCCAGGGGGTTCTGCCGCCGCACCAGTTCCCGGGCCTTCCGGGCCGCCTCCCGGGCCTGGGCCGCCCGCAGGGCCTTCTCGTAAAGGGTCTTGGCAATGCGGGGGTTCTCCTCCAGGAGCTCTAAGAGCTTCTCGTAGACCACCTGGCTCACGGCGCTTCCCGCCTCGGGGTTTAAGAGCTTCCCCTTGGTCTGCCCTTCAAACTGGGGCTGGGGGAGCTTCACGCTCACCACGGCGTAGAGGCCCTCCAGGAGGTCGTCCCCCGTGGGCTGGGGGCCTTTCTCCTTGTTGAGGCCCGCTTTTTTGGCGTACTGGTTTAGCGCCCGGCTATAGGCGGTCTTGAAGGCGGTGAGGTGGGTGCCCCCGTCCCGGGTGGGGATCATGTTGGCGTAGGTGAGGATTTCCGCCGTGTAGCCCTTGGTGTGGATGAGGCCCACCTCCACCTCCACGTCCCCTTCCTGGCCCCGGATGAGGAAGGGCTTCTCGTAAAGGAGTTCCTCCCCTTCCGCCAAGGCCTTGGCGAAGGAGGCCACGCCCCCCTTGTCCAGGAAGACCTCCTCTTTGCCGTGCTGGAGGTCTTTGAAGACGAGCTTGAGCCCCGCCACCAAATAGCTCACCTCCCGCAGGCGGGTCCGGATTTTGCTCGGGTCAAAGGCGAGGGCGCCGAAGATCTCGGGGTCGGGCTTGAAGGTGACCCGGGTCCCCGTCTTGCCCTTGGGGGCCTCGCCCACCACCCGGAGGGGTTCGGTCACCTCGCCCCGGCTAAAGGCGATGCGGTGGTGCAGGCCGTTTCGGAAGACCTCCACCACGGTCCACTCGGAAAGGGCGTTCACCACACTCGCCCCCACCCCGTGGAGGCCGCCCGAGACCTTGTAGGCCCCGCTTTCAAACTTCCCCCCGGAGTGCAAGGTGGTGTAGATGACCTCCACGGCGGGCTTCCCCTCCTCGGGCATGAGGTCCACGGGGATGCCCCGACCGTTGTCCTCCACGGTGAGGGAGCCGTCGGGGTTCAGGGTGGTGACGATCTCCGTGGCGTAGCCCGCCAGGGCCTCGTCCACGGCGTTGTCCAGGATTTCCTTAAAGAGGTGGTGGTACCCCTCCACCCCCGTGCCGCCGATGTACATGGCGGGGCGGTGGCGCACCCCTTCTAGCCCTTTGAGCACCTTAATGGCGGAAGCGTCGTAGCTCACCCCTCCAGTATACCACACCTAGCCGGGCGGGGATTTTGCCCTTGCGCATGGGCAGGACGGCGGCCTTGGGGTAGGGGTGTTTATGGAGGGAATATAACTAGCTCCCTCTTTCCCCGGTATGATGCGGCCATGCCGGTCCTGCTCTTCCTCCACGCCCTTTTGGGCCTCCTTTTGCTGGTAGCGGTGCCCGCTTTGGCCCTGGTGGGGCTAGCGGGGTTTTTCCGCCCCTTGCCTTCCCGCTTTTATGCGGCGCTCCGGGGGGTGGCCTGGGTGGCTATCCTCCAGGTGGCCTTGGGTTTTTGCCTTCTCCTCTTGGGCCTGAGGCCCAAGGAGGGGCTCCACCTCCTCTATGGCCTTCTCTTGGCGGCGGGGCTCCACTACCTGGGGGGCCTCGAGCCCGGGGGGTGGTTCCACCGGAGCCTCAAGGACCCCCCCAAACGGCCCGAGGTCTTCGTGGCCCTGGGGCTTCTCTTCGCCGTGGGGCTCGTGCTTCGGGTCTATCTCACGGGGCGCTAGAGGAGGTGGGGCGGTACGGGAAGCCTCTCCAGCATGGGCCGGGTGAGGTGGGGGACCATCTCCCGGTAAAGCCCCCGGTAGTAGGCCTGGACCTCGGGGCCGTTCAGGTAGTCCACGAGGCCCGCCAGGTCCACCTTCACCCCATCCTTGGGCACCAGGTGGAACTCCTCCCGCCACGGGTAGGCCCGCTCGTCCAAGGCCGCCACCACCCGGTAGTGGCGGGTGTGGCCCACCACCAGGTGGGGGAAGGCGTAGAAGGGCTTGAGGAGGGGGGCGGCTTCCTTGGGGAAGTAGAGGCCGGAATGGGGGGTTTCGTAGTCCACCCTCCCCGGCAGGAGGTTCCGCCCGGTGAGGACGGGCACCAGGCCGGGCCCCGGCTCGAGGCGGGTCAGGGGGTGGGCCTTCACCTCGGGGCTGCGGGCGGCGAAGTGGAGGTGGAAGAGGCTTCCCAAAGGCAAGCCCTTTTTTTCCAGGGCCAGGGCCTCGGGGTGAGGGAAGCGCACCATATCCCCTTGCCAGAAGGGGTCTTCTAGGAGAAGGGCAGGGGGCTTACCCGCGGCGAGGCCTTCGGCATCGTAAAGCGCAAGGCCCCTCCCCCCCTTGCGGAAGCGGAGGACCGTGGCCCGCACCTTGAGCCTGGGAAAGGCCCGCCCCAGATAGAAAACCTCCAAGGCGCCTTCCTCGGCCAGGAAGCGGCGGAGCTTTTGAAACTCTTCCAGGACCATCCACCCCGCAGGCACCACATAGACCAGGCTTCCGCCTTCCCGAAGGAGGCGCACGCCCTGTTCGAGGAAAGCCCCATAGAGGTTGTACCGCCCCCGCCACGTGGCGAAGCGTTTCCGGTAGAGGCGGCGAAGCTCTCCAGGAAGGCGCGCCCCTGCCCCTAGAGCGCCGTAAGGGGGATTTCCCAAGATCAGGTCAAACGCCTCCCTAGGCTCCAGGAGGAGGAAGTCCGCCAGGAGGCCCTCCGCCCAAGGGGGGAGGTCCAGGGCGCTTGGGTCTATCTCCACCCCATAGAAGCGGTAGCCCGTGCCGTGGGCCTCCCGGAAAGCCTTGAGGAAGGGCCCGTGGGCGCAGGCGGGCTCTAGGACCTTTCCCCCTAGGGGGGCTTCGGCCAGGCCCACCATGAAGCGCACCACCTCGGGGGGGGTTTCCACCCGGCCCAGGCTCTTTCCGGTGGCTCCTTGCGGGAGGGGAGGGGGAAGGAGCATTTAGCGGATTATACCGAGCCTCCGCCCCACCTTGGCGTAGGCCTCGAGGGCCTTGTCCAGCATCTCCTGGGTGTGGGCGGCGGTGACGATGTTGCGGATCCTGGCCTTTCCCCGAGGCACCGTGGGGAAGCCGATGCCCACGGCGAAAACCCCTTCCTCCAGGAGGAGGCGGCTCGCCTCAAAGGCCAAGGGCGCTTCCCCGAAGAGGACGGGGGTGATGGGGGTTTGGCTTCCCAGGGTGTCGTAGCCCAGGCGGGCGAGCTCTTCCTTGAAGTAGCGGGTGTTCGCCCAAAGCCTATCCACCCGCTCGGGCTCCTTCTCAATGAGCTCCAAGGCCCCGAGGAGGGCCCCCACCACCGCCGGGGGGTGGCTCGTGGAGAAGAGGAAGGGCCTGGCCTTGTTGATGAGGAGGTCCTTGAGCTCCAAGGCGCCGGCGGCGTACCCCCCCACCACGGCCCAGGCTTTGGAGAGGGTGGCCACCTGGATTACGTCGGGGTCCTGGTGGAAGCCGAAGTGGTGCACGGTGCCCTTGCCCTTCTCCCCCAAGACCCCGGAGCCGTGGGCGTCGTCCACGTAGACCACCGCCCCGTACTTCTTGGCCAGGGGCACGATGCGGTCCAGGGGAGCGATGTCCCCGTCCATGGAGAAGACCCCGTCGGTGACGATGAGCTTGAGGCCCTCGGTGTCGTGGGCCTTGAGGAGTTCCTCCAGGTGCTCCACGTCGGCGTGGCGGTAGACGAGGCGGGTGGCCTTGGTGAGGCGCAGGCCGTCAATGATGGAGGCGTGGTTGAGCTCGTCGGAGAAGACCAGGTCCCCCTCCTGGAGCAAGGCCCCCAGGACCCCCTGGTTGGCGGTGAAGCCGGACTGGAGGACCAGGGCGCTTTCCGTGCCCTTGAAGCGGGCGAGGGCCTCTTCCAGCTCCAGGTGGTAGGTGAAGGTGCCGGCGATGGTGCGCACCGCCCCGCTTCCCGCCCCCCACCGCTCCAGGTACTGCTTGGCCTTTTCCTTGAGGTAGGGGTGGTTGGCGAAGCCCAGGTAGTTGTTGGAGGCTAGGTTGACCACCTCTTTCCCCTCCACCCGGGTCACGGGCTCCTGGGGGGCCTCGAGGACCTTGGGGCTGATGTAAAGCCCCTCGCGCTTTAGCCGCTCCAGCTCGCTTTGCACCCTGGCACGCAAGGAAAGGCTCATGCCCCTATCTAACCCCTTGGGTTTCGCCTTTGTCCAGGCCTTGGTCCTTTCTTCACCTTCTTCTGACCCGAAGGGGCTACCCTAAGGGAAGGGGTGGTAGCGGTTCCATGCGGGGCTTCCTACAGGCGGAAACCGAGGCGGAGCGCCTAGAGCGCCGGGCTAGGCTTTTAGAACTCCTGGACCGCTTCCGGGGGGAACCCTCGGAGCTTTTGCCCTTCCACCAGGTCCTGGCGCTCAGGCCCAAGGGGGAGCACCACCTGGGGCTAAAGACCATTGAAGTGGACAAGGTGGTGGGCTCGGTGGACCGCTACGAGGACTTTGACCGCCGTTTCCTGCCCAAGACCCCGCACACCCTGGAACGCTGGAAGCGGCTTAGGGCCTTGCAGCTAGAGGGGTACGAGTTTCCCCCCATAGAGGTCTACCAGGTGGGGGAGGTCTACTTTGTCAAGGACGGCAACCACCGGGTGGCCCTGGCCAAGGCCACGGGGCAGAAGTACATAGACGCCTACGTGATCGCCCTGGATGTCCCCGTGCCCGTGGAGGCCAAGGACACCTTGAAGGACCTGATCCTGAAGGCGGAGTATGCCAACTTCCTAGAGAAGACCCGCCTGAAAGCGCTCGTGCCCGAGGCGGAAGACATCCTCTTTTCCACCCTGGGCCGCTATGACATCCTCCTGGACCACATCGCCACCCGGCGGTATTTCCGGGGCCTCGAGGAGGGCCGGGAGATCCCGTGGGAGGAGGCGGTGGTGGACTGGTACCAAAACCTCTATAGGCCAACCCTAGAGGCCATCCGGAAGCTTGGGCTCCTGGCGGAGTTCCCTGGGCGCACGGGGGCGGACCTCTACCTCTGGATCATGGACCACCGGTACTTCCTGGCCCAGGAACTTGGGGTGGAGCTATCCCCCGAGGAGGCGGCCCGAAGCTACGGGGCCCGGTTTGGGCCCTGGTGGAAGCGGATGGGGAGCGGGCTCAAGGCCTGGTTAAGCCATAGGGGGAAAAACCCTTAAGCTTAGCCTCAGGCAGTTGTAAGCCGCGTGCATTTGCACTTGACCCTATTTGTTCCGTGGCAATAAGTTAGGATCGGGCGCCTAGAGACCCCTTAGGTGCCTAGAAGTGAGGTGAAACCTATGAGAAAAAGCTTTGCTCTGCTTGCTCTTGCCCTATTGGCGTCTTTGACAGCGTGTGCCCCCAGCGTGACCACCAAGACCTCTTCGGGTTTGGAGGGGGAAAACCCCTATGCCAACTACACGGGGCCACGGGCTAAGGCGGTGGTGGCCAACTTTATCTGCGCTGCTGCCCAGTGCCCTGCGGGGGTGGGGGCTTCCATTTCGGAGCTTTTGATGACCGCCCTCATCAACACCAACCACTTCATCCTTTACGACCGTTCTGTGTTGGCGCAGATCCAACAGGAGGCTTACCTCGGGGGTAAACCCCTCAACCTCCAGGGGGCTGAGCTTCTGGTTGTAGGCTCCATTACAGCCTTTGAGCCCGATGCCGGTGGTACCCGGGGAGGGGGCGGAGGGATTTTGGGAGGCCTCCTGGGTGCCTTTGGCGGGGGGCAGAAGCGCTCTTACGTGGCGGTGGATATGCGCATCGTGGATGCCCAAAGCGGCGCCATCATTTCCGCTTTCCGCGTGGAGGGGGAGGCTACGGATGTGGACTACGGGGGGCTCCTAGGCATTCTGGGGCCGGGGGCTGCCCTTGTGGGTGGGTTGAAGCAATACGAGAAGACCCCCATGGGTAAGGCGTTGGCTGTGATGACCTCCAAGGCGGTGGAGGAGATCATCAAGCGCACGCCTAGGAGTTACTTCAAGTATGCTCCGGATGGGAAGCCTTACCAGCAGCAGCCTTAGGCGCTTCGTTCTTCTCCTGATCCCCCTTGTTCTAGGGGTCACCCTTGGCCAAGGGCCCAAAACCCTAATCCTGGTGAGCCAGGGAGAGTACTGGTGGGATGAAGAGGCGGGTCTTTACGAGGCGGCCTTGCGGGAGGAGCTTCTCCAGGGGGGGTTTCGGGTGCTGGACGCTGCGCAGGTGCAAAAGGTAGCGGACCGCCAGCTCCTCACCCGCTTGGTGCAGGGGGATGCTTTGGCAGCCATTACCCTGGCCACCAACTTTAAGGCCGATGCCGTGGTGGTGAGCCGCGTCTTCACCTCCCGCGTCCTGGCCACCCGCACCAACGTGGCCACCTTCTACACCTATAAGGCCACGGCGGACGTGCGGTTGGTGATGGCCAGCACGGGCCAGGTGGTGGGGAGTTGGAGCCCTTCGCAGACGGGGACAGGCACCTCTGAGCGGGAAGCGGCCTTTGCGGCCCTGCGCAACCTGGGCAAGCAGGTGGGGCAGGAATTGCGCAAGCAGAACTTCGCTGCCGCCGGGGCTAGCCCCGTGGTCCGCCTGACGGTGACCGGCCTTAAGAGCTTTACGGACGCTTCGGTGTTGCTAAGGGAACTGGGAGCCCAAAAGGGTGTGGTTTCGGCGGAGCGCAAGAGCTTCGCCAACGGCGTCCTCGAGGCCGAGGTGGTTTTCCAGGGGTCCGTGGACGAGCTTGCGGCGCTTTTAGAGGGCCTTCGGCTTCTTCCCTTGGAGGTTACGGAGGTGAGCGGTTTTGCCATAGAGGCGCGGGTCCGTTAGGCCGATCCAGCCTAGGGCCGGGGGCGGGGGAAACCCCGCCCTTGATTGTGGCCCTGGGTCCCCTATATTGTATACAGGATGCAGACCTTGGGCTTCCGCCGACCCAACCAGGTGCGCGAGGCGGTCTACAGCCACCTCAAAGACCTCCTCCTCTCCGGGCGTTTCGCCCCTGGGGAAAGGCTTTCCGAGCCCCTTCTGGCCCAGGAGCTCGGGGTTTCCCGCACCCCGGTGCGGGAGGCCCTGATGCGTCTCGCCGAGGAGGGCCTTGTAGAGCTGGTGCCGGGCAAGGGGGCGAGGGTCAAGGCCTTCACCCCGGAGGAGGTGGAGGAGGTCTACGGGGTGCGGGCCCTTCTGGAGGGGGAGGCAGCGCGGGAAGCGGCCCTACGGGCCGCGCCTTGGGAGCTGGATGCCCTGGAAGAAAGCCTCCGGGCCATTGACGAGGCCCTCCCCGAGGACTACCCCGAGCAGATGCGCCGGGATTTGGAGTTCCATCGGGCCTTGGTGCGCCTTTCCGGGAACCGGACCCTGTACCGGCTTTACGAGGACCTGCTCTCCACACTGGCCCTGGCCCGGAGCGCCCTCCCCACCCTTTCCCAGGACGAGGCCACAAGGCGGGAGCACCGGGCCATCCTCTCGGCCCTGAGGCGGAAGGACCCCGAAGGCGCCAAGCGGGCGGTGGAGGCCCACGTGTACCGCTTCCGCGACCTGGTGGTGGCGAAGCTTCGGAAAGGAGGCGTATGAACCTGGACCTCATCTATCGGCAGACGGTGCTCTCCGTGGCGGGAAACCCCCGGGTGGAGGCCCTCATCAAGGGGCGGGCGAGAAGCCTGGTGCGCCGCTATGTGGCGGGGGAGACCCTGGAGGAGGCGCTTGAGGTGGCGGAGGCCCTCGAGGCCCAAGGGGTCCACGCCATCCTGGACCTCTTGGGCGAGATGGTGCGCTCGGAGGAGGAGGCCCGGGCCTTCCAGGAGGGGATTCTGGGCCTGGTCCGGGCCCTTGCCGAAAAGCCCTGGCCCAAGTACGTTTCCGTCAAGCCCACGCAGCTCGGCCTGGACCTTTCGGAGGGCCTCGCCCTGGAGCTTCTAAGGGGCATCCTGCGGGAAGCGGAGCCCAAAGGGGTCTTCGTCCGCCTGGACATGGAGGACTCCCCCCGGGTGGAGGCCACCTTGCGCCTCTACAAGGCCTTAAGGGAGGAGGGGTTTAGCGGGGTGGGGGTTGTGCTCCAAAGCTACCTTTTCCGCACGGAGAAGGACCTTTGGGACCTCCTGCCCTACCGCCCCAACCTGCGCCTTGTCAAAGGAGCCTACCGGGAGCCCAAGGAGGTGGCCTTCCAGGACAAGCGCCTCATTGACGCCGAGTACCTGCACCTGGGGAAGCTCGCCCTAAGGGAGGGGCTATACGTGGCCTTCGCCACCCACGACCCCAGGCTCATCGCCGAGGTGAAGCGCTACACCGAGGCCTTCGGTATCCCCAGGACCGCCTTTGAGTTCCAGCTCCTCTACGGGGTGCGCCCGGAGGCGCAGCGGCGCCTGGCCCAGGAGGGCTATACCGTGCGGGCCTACGTGCCCTACGGGAAGGACTGGTACCCCTACCTAAGCCGGCGCATCGCCGAGAGGCCGGAGAACCTCTTCTTGGTGCTAAGGAGCCTCTTGGGAGGCTAAAGGAGGAAGCCATGACGGTGGAGCCTTTCCGCAACCAACCCATAGAAACCTTCCAGACCGAGGAAGCCAAGCGGGAGATGAAGGAGGCCCTAAAGCGGGTCCGGGCCGAGTTTGGCCGCCACTGGGGCCTCTACATTGACGGGGCTTGGGTGGACACCCCGGCGAGGATCCTCTCCCTAAACCCCTCGGCCCCGAGCGAGGTGGTGGGGAGCACCGCCAAGGCGGGGCGGGCGGAGGCGGAGGCTGCCCTCGAGGCCGCCTGGCGGGCCTTCCGCGCCTGGAAGGACTGGCCCCAGGAGGACCGGAGCCGCCTCCTCCTCAAGGCCGCCGCCCTCATGAAAAGGCGCAGGCGGGAACTGGAGGCCACCTTGGTCTACGAGATCGGCAAGAACTGGGTGGAGGCCAGCGCCGAGGTGGCGGAGGCCATTGACTTCCTGGAGTACTACGCCCGCCAGGCCCTCAAGTACAAGTACCCCTCCGTGGAGGTGGTGCCCTACCCTGGGGAGGACAACGAGAGCTTCTACATCCCCTTGGGGGCCGGGGTGGTCATCGCCCCCTGGAACTTCCCCATCGCCATCTTCACCGGGATGATCGCCGGGCCCGTGGCGGTGGGGAACACCGTGGTGGCCAAGCCCGCCGAGGACACCGTGGTCATCGCCGCCAAGGTCTTTGAGATCTTCCACGAGGCGGGCTTCCCCCCGGGGGTGGTGAACTTCCTGCCCGGGGAAGGGAAGGAGGTGGGGGCCTACCTGGTGGAGCACCCCAGGACCCGGTTCATCAACTTCACGGGGAGCCTCGAGGTGGGGCTTTGGATCCAGGAGGCGGCGGCCAAACTGGCCCCTGGGCAGCGGTGGATCAAGCGGGTCTTCCTGGAGCTCGGCGGCAAGGACGCCATCATCGTGGACGAGACCGCCGACCTGGAGGCGGCCACGGAGGGCATCCTGGTTTCCGCCTACGGCTTCCAGGGGCAGAAGTGCTCGGCGGCAAGCCGCCTCATCGTCACGGAGAAGGCCTTTGAGCCTTTGATGGAGCGGGTCTTGGCGCGGGCGAGCCGCTTGGTGGTGGGCCCGGCGGAGGAGAACCCCGACCTCGGCCCCGTGGCCTCCAAGGCCCAGGAGGAGAAAATCCTTTCCTACATTGAAATCGGCAAGGGGGAAGGCCAGCTCGTCCTCGGGGGTAAGCGCCTGGAGGGGGAGGGCTACTTCATCGCCCCCACGGTCTTCACCGAGGTGCCGCCCAAGGCCAGGATCGCCCAGGAGGAGATCTTCGGCCCGGTGCTCTCCGTGATCCGGGTGAAGGACTTCGGCGAGGCCCTGGAGGTGGCGAACGATACCGTCTACGGCCTCACGGGCGGGGTCTACTCCCGCAAGCGGGAGCACCTGGAAAGGGCCAGGCGGGAGTTCCACGTGGGGAACCTCTACCTCAACCGCAAGATCACGGGGGCCCTGGTGGGGGTGCAGCCCTTCGGCGGCTTCAACCTCTCGGGCACGGACACCAAGGCCGGGGGGCCCGATTACCTCCTCCACTTCCTGCAGATGAAGACGGTGGCCGAGCGCTTCTAGCCCCCTAGACCCCAAGGGGCCCTTTGGGCTATCCTTGGGGCATGACCCTTCCCTCCGTCCTCTGGTGGCCCGGCTAGGCCCCGGGGCGGAGGCGGTCTTTCCCCCGGGGTACACCCGGGGGGCTTTTTGTAGGAGGTGGGATGGAGACCCTAAGGCCCTTTCGCAAAACCCTGCTCGCCGACCTGGAAACCCCCGTGACCGCCTACCTCAAGCTCGCCGAGAAGGCCCCGGTGAGCTTCCTCCTGGAGTCCGTGGAACGGGGGCGGCAAAGCCGCTTCTCCATCGTGGGGGTAGGGGCGAGGCGCACCTTCCGCCTGAAGGACGGGGTCTTTACCGTAAACGGGAAGCCCTTGCCCACCCGAGACCCCTTGCGCACCCTCTACGAGGCGGTGCACGCCCCCCTGGAGCGCCACCCGGACCTTCCCCCCTTCTTCGGGGGGGTGGTGGGGTACGCCGCCTACGACCTCATCCGCTACTACGAGCGCCTTCCCGCCCTCAAGCCCGACGACCTGGGCCTGCCCGACCTCCTCTTCGTGGAGCCCGAGGTGGTGGCGGTCTTTGACCACCTGAAAAACCTCCTCCACCTGGTGGCCCCGGGGGTGGACCCCGAGGAGGCGGAGGCCCGCCTAGCCTGGGCCGAGGGGCGGCTTAAGGGGCCCTTGCCCGGGGTCCCGGGGGAAAGGCCCGGGGGGCGGGCCCGGTTCCAGGCGGACATGACGGAGGCGGCGTACCTAGAGGCGGTGGGGCAGGCTCTGGAGTACATCCGGGCCGGGGATATCTTCCAGGTGGTCCTCTCCCTACGGCTTTCCTCCCCCCTTACCGTCCACCCCTTTGCCCTCTACCGGGCCCTGAGGAGCGTGAACCCAAGCCCCTACATGGGCTATCTGGACCTGGGGGAGGTGGTTCTGGTTTCCGCCAGCCCCGAAAGCCTCCTGCGCTCCGATGGCCGCAAGGTGGTGACCCGGCCCATCGCCGGCACCCGGCCCCGGGGCAGGGACGAGGAGGAGGACCGGCGGCTTGCGGAGGAGCTTCTACAGGACGAAAAGGAGCGGGCGGAGCACGTGATGCTTCTGGACCTTTCCCGCAACGACATCGGCCGGGTGGCGGCCTTTGGCAGCGTGCGGGTGGTGGAGCCTTTGCACGTGGAGTATTACTCCCACGTGATGCACCTGGTGTCCACGGTGGAGGGGGTCTTGGCGGAGGGGAAGACCCCCTTGGACGCCCTGGCCAGCGTCCTCCCCATGGGCACGGTTTCCGGGGCCCCCAAGATTAGGGCCATGGAGATCATTGAGGAACTGGAACCCCACCGCCGGGGGCCCTACGGGGGGAGTTTCGGCTATCTGGCCTACGATGGGGTCTTGGACGTGGCCCTCACCTTGCGCACCTTCGTCATCGCCCACGGGCGGATGCACGTGCAGGCGGGGGCGGGGATCGTGGCGGATTCCGTGCCGGAGAGGGAGTACCAGGAGTGCCTGAACAAGGCCAAGGCGCTATTGAAAGCGGTGGAGATGGCGGAGGAGGGGCTTTAGATGCGGGTTTTGGTGGTGGACAACTACGATAGCTTCACCTACAACCTGGTGCAGTACCTGGGGGAGCTTGGGGCGAGCCCCGTGGTCTGGCGGAACGACCAGTTCGCCCTCGAGGACGTGGAGGCCCTGGACCCGGACCGCATCCTGATTAGCCCCGGGCCCTGCACCCCGTTGGAGGCGGGGCTTTCCCTGCCCCTCATCGCCCGCTACGCCCCCCGCTACCCCATCCTCGGGGTCTGCCTGGGCCACCAGGCCATCGGCATGGCCTTCGGGGGGAAGGTGGTGCCGGCTCCCCTCATCATGCACGGCAAGGTGAGCGAGATCCACCACGACGGCACCGGGGTCTTCCGGGGGCTCCATAGCCCCTTCCCCGCCACCCGCTACCACTCCCTGGTAGTGGTGGAGGTGCCCGAGGAGCTTCGGGTGAACGCCTGGGTGGAGGAGGCGGGGGGGCGCACGGTGATGGGCTTTCGGCACCGGGCCTACCCCACCCACGGGGTGCAGTTTCACCCGGAAAGCTACCTCACCGAGGCGGGTAAACTCATCCTCAAGAACTTTTTGGAGGACCCATGGAAGTAGTGCGGAAGGCGCTTCTGGGCGAGGTGTTGGAGGAGGAGGAGGCCTATCGCCTCATGCAGGCCCTGATGCGGGGGGAGGTTTCCCCGGTGCGGGCGGCGGGGGTGCTCACCGCCATGGCCCTAAGGGGGGAAAGGCCCCACGAGATCGCCGCTATGGCCCGGGCCATGCGGGAGGCGGCGAGGCCCTTGAGGGTGGGCCGGAGGCCCCTTCTGGACATCGTGGGNTGGCGGTGGCCAAGCACGGGAACCGGGCGGCGAGCTCCCAGGCGGGGAGCGCCGACCTCTTGGAGGCCTTGGGGGTGGACCTGGAGGCCCCGCCCGAAAGGGTGGGGGAGGCCATAGAGGCCTTAGGCTTCGGCTTCCTCTTCGCCCGGGTCTTCCACCCCGCCATGCGCCACGTGGCCCCGGTGCGGGCGGAGCTTGGCATCCGCACTGTCTTCAACCTCTTGGGCCCCCTCACCAACCCCGCCGGGGCGGAGGCCTACGTCCTCGGGGTCTATAGCGAAAGGTGGCTTTCCCCCATGGCCGAGGCCTTGGAGCGGCTTGGGGCCCGGGGGCTCGTGGTGCACGGGGAAGGGGCGGACGAGCTCGTCCTCGGGGAGAACCGGGTGGCGGAGGTGGGGAAGGGGGTCTACACCCTCACCCCGGAGGCGGTGGGCTTGGAGCGGGCCCCCCTCGAGGCCCTCAAGGGGGGCACCCCCAAGGAGAACGCCGAGCGGGCCCGGCGCCTCCTGAAGGGGGAGGAAAGGGGCCCTGCGGCCCAGGCGGTGGCCCTAGCGGCGGGGGCGGGGTTGTACGCCGCCGGCGCGGTGGGGAGCCTCGAGGCGGGCGTGCGCCGGGCCCAGGAGGTCCTGGCAAGCGGCGAGGCCTACCTCCTCCTGGAGCGGTACGTGGCCTTCCTTAAGGCCTAGACCCAGCTCACCGCCCCGAAGGTATCCTCCCGGCGGGGGCTCGTGGAGAAGAGGACCACGGGCACCCCCGTGTGCTCCTCAATGAGCTCCAGGTAGCGGAGGAGGCTTCCCGGGAGGTCCTCCCGCCCCTTGACCCCCGAAAGCTCCCCCCAGCCGGGAAGCTCCAGGTAGCGCACCGCTTCCGGCCTCGCCTCCCCAGGGCGGGCCCCGTCCAGGTACTCCACGGCCACCTTCACCTTTTCCAGGCCCGAGAGCACGTCCAGCTTGGTGAGGGCCAGGCCGTCAAAGCCGTTCACCTCGCAGGCGTACTTCAGGGCCACCAGGTCCAGCCAGCCCACCCTGCGGGGCCTGCCCGTGGTGGTGCCGTACTCCCCCCCCTTTTCCCGCAGGTGGTGGGCCAACTCCCCGTGGATCTCCGTGGGGAAGGGGCCTTCCCCCACCCGGGTGGCGTAGGCCTTGGCCACCCCGTAGACCTTGGTGATGGCCTTGTGGGGGAGGCCGGTGCCCACCAGGATGCCCCCCACCGTGGGGTGGGAGCTCGTCACGTAGGGGTAGGTGCCGTAGTTCAGGTCCAAGAGGGTGGCCTGGGCCCCTTCAAAGAGGAGGCGCTTCCCCTTGCGCCAGGCCTCCCGCAGGAGGGCCCCGGTGTCGGCGATGTAGGGCCTCAGGATCTCCCGCATGCGGTGGAGGTCGGCGAGGGCCTTCTCCTCCGTGTCCCAGCCCGCCTCCCGGGTGGAGTTGGGCTTCTCGTGGAGGAGGCGGCGCACCCTCTCCCGCAAGACCTCCTCGTCCAAAAGGTCCCCCGCCCTAATCCCCACCCGCCTGGCCCGGTCCGAGTAGGCGGGGCCGATGCCCCGGCCCGTGGTGCCCACGAAGTTGTGGCGGCTTTCCACGTACTTGTGGTGGGGTAGGACCAGGTGGGCCCTTTCCGATACCAGGACCCTGGGGTCAAACCCTTCCTTCCTTAGGCTTTCCAGCTCCTCCTGGAAGCGGAAGGGGTCTATGACCATCCCGTCCCCCAGGACGTTCACCGCATGGGGGTGGATGACCCCGGAGGGCAGGAGGTTGAGCTTGAAAACCCGGCCCTCCGCCACCACGGTGTGCCCGGCGTTGGCCCCGCCCTGGTAGCGGACCACGTAGTCCGCGTCCCGGGCCAAGGCGTCCACCACCTTGCCCTTGCCCTCGTCCCCCCACTGCGCCCCGATGATGGCGATCCCCGGCATCCCCTTAAGCTTACGATGCCCCCTCCAAAAGGGCCATCTCCTCCGGGGTTAGGGAGATCCGCAGGGCGTCGGCGTTTTGCCGGGCCTGGTGGGCGTTTTTGGCCCCGGGGATGGGGAGGGCCCCCTTCTCCATCAGGTAGCGGAGGGCGATGGCGGCGGGGCTTGTCCCCTTGGCCTCGGCAAGCCCCTTGAGCACGGGAAGAAGGCGGCGCACCCGGCCCAGGATGGGGCGGTACTTGCTCCCCCGGTAGCCCCTTGGGGGGCGGTCGGGGTCCAGCTTGCCCGTGAGCCAGCCCATGGCCAGGGGGCTATAGGCCATGAGGGCGATGCCCTCCCGCCGGAGGGCGGGCAGGTGGGCCTCCCAGTCCCGCTTGAGGAGGCTAAACTCCACCTGGTTGGCCCAAAGGGGTACCCGGTGGCGCTCCAAGACCCCCTTCACCGCCTCCAGTTGGGCCAAGGAGCAGTTCGCCACCCCCACCCCCCGGGCGAGGCCCCGCTCGTAGGCCTCCGCCAGGGCCTCGGCCCAGACCCTGAGGGGCACGGGGGGCCAGGGCCAGTGGAGGAGGTAGAGGTCCACCGCCTCCACCCCAAGCCGCCCTAGGCTTCCCTTCAGGGCCTTTAGGAGGCTCTTTCTGGAAAGGCGCCAGGGGTAGGGGAAGAACTTGGTGACGAGAAAAGGCCTTTCCCCCGTCTCGGCCATGAAGCGGCCCAAGAGCCTTTCCGAAAGGCCGAACCCGTAGAACTCGGCGGTGTCAAAGAGGCGGAGGCCTGCCCTTAAGCTTTCCCGGAAGGCCTCCTTGAGCTCGGCTTCCCCATAGGCCTCGCCGTAGCCCCAGAAAAGCCGGTCCCCCCAGGCCCAAGTGCCCACGCCCATGGGGTGTTCCCAAAGGGGGTTCATGCCAGGCGGAAGGGGTTGAAGTCCGTGTCCTTGTCGTAAACGTCCAGCCCTTCGGCCCGCTTGAGGAAGCCCACCACGCCGTAGGTTATGGGGAGCATCAGGGCCTCCACCCCCACCTTGAAGACGTAGTTGGAGAGGAAGACGGCGAGGAGCACCTCGCTTGGGAGGACGCCGTAGAAGGCCACGAGGAGGAAGAGCCCCGTGTCCAGCCCCTGGCCCACCAGGGTGGAGCTTAGGGCGCGCAGCCAGAAGAAGCGCCCCCCCGTGCGCACCTTGAGCTTGGCCAGGACGTAGGCGTTGGCGAACTCCCCGGCGAAGTAGGCGAGGAGGCTTCCCAGGACGATCCTGGGGGTGAGGCCGAGGAGGAGGCCGAAGGCTTCGCCAAAGCGGCGGCTTTCCCCGTCCTCTGGGGTGGGGAGGGCGGCCACCCATTGGAAGGTGAGGGTGGCGAGGACCAGGGCCAAGAACCCGATCCAGATGACCCGCCGGCTTTTGCGGTAGCCGTAGACCTCCGTGAGGACGTCCCCGAAGATGTAGGCCAAGGGGAAGAGGAGGGTTCCCCCGTCAAAGGTGAAAGGCCCCAGGACCACGAGCTTGGTGGAGGCCACGTTGGAGACGAGGAGCACCGTGGCGAACAGGGCGGTGATGAGGTCCAGGTACCTCATTCCTCCTCCGGGCGGATGGACGTGATGAAGGGCAGGTTCCGGTCAAACTGGGCCCGGTCCAGGCCGTAGCCGTAGACGTAGGCGTCCTCAATCTCAAAGCCCAGGTAGTGGATGGGGACCTCCACCTGGCGGCGGGAGGGCTTGGAGAGGAGGGCGGCCACGCGGATGGAGTTGGGCTTGCGGGCCTCGAGGTAGTCCAAAAGATAGGAAAGGGTAAGCCCCGTGTCCACGATGTCCTCCACCACGATGACGTCCCGGCCGTGGATGGGTAGCCTCAGGTCCTTGATGAGCTCCACCTCCCCGCTGGAGCGGTAGGCGTTGCCGTAGGAGCTGATGGAGATGAAGTCCAGGGTGAGGGGGAGGGGGATGGCCCGCACCAGGTCGGCCATGAAGATGAAGGCCCCGTTGAGCACGCAGATGAGGTGGGGGGTCTTCCCCTGGTAGTCCTGGGCGATCTGGGCCCCTAGCTCCGCCACCCGTTGGCGTATGGCCTCGGCGCTGATCTGCACGGGTCCGTTCCCCGGCGCGAACATGCCCCTTATTCTAGCCCCACCTGGCGCAAGAGGGCCTTCTCCTCCTCTGGGGAAAGCCTGCGCCACTTGCCCGGGGGCAGGTCCCCGAGCCGGATGGGCCCCACCTGGACCCGGAGAAGCCGCCGCACCGGGTAGCCCACGGCCTTGAGCATCCGGCGCACCTCCCGCTTCCGCCCCTCCCCTAGGGTGAGGAGGGCGCCGCCCGGGGCGGGGCGGCAGGCGAGGGCCTTGGCGGGGCCGTCCTCCAAAAGGACCCCCTTCAAGAGCCTCCGGCAGACGGCTTCCGGCAGGGTGCCCCTTTCCGTCCAGACCCGGTAGACCTTTTTCACCCCATGGCGGGGATGGGTGAGGCGGAAGGTGAGCTCGCCGTCGTTGGTAAAGAGGAGAAGCCCCTCGGAGTCCCGGTCCAGGCGGCCCACGGGGTGGAGGCCGGGGATCTCCGGTAGGAGCTCGTACACGGTCTTTTCCGCATGGGGGTCAAAGCGGGTGGTGGCGTAGCCCTTGGGCTTGTGCAGGGCGAGGACCACCCGCTCGGGCAGGGCCACCCGCCGGCCCGCCACCTCCACGAGGTCCTCGGGCCCCACCTTCTGTCCCAGGCGAGCCACCTCCCCATTCACCCGGACGAGGCCCTGTTGGATCAGGGCCTCCGCCTTCCGGCGGCTCGCCACCCCGGCCCGGGCCAGAAAAGCCTGTAGCCGCATCATGGAAAGTGGGGTTCCCGTTTTTCCTTCAGAGCCTTCAGGCCTTCTTCCAGTTCCTTTCCGGAAAAGCCCAAAAACTCCAAGGCCAAGGAGAGCTCAAAGTGGGGGAGGAAGGTGCGGAGCCAGTGGTTGAGGGCCCGCTTGGTGTGGCTTAGGGCTTCCTTGGGCCCCTTGGCCAGGCGCTCCGCCACCTCAAGCGCCTTTGCGTAGACCGCCTCGTCCTCCACCGCCAGGGCCACCAGGCCAAGCCTTTCCGCCTCCTCCCCGGTGAGGGGCTCGTTGAGGAAGAGGTGGTACTTGGCCTTGGCCAGGCCCACCAGAAGGGGCCAGAGGAGGACCGCATGGTCCCCCGCCGCCACCCCGAGGCGGAGGTGGCCGTCCAGGAGGCGGGCTTGCTTTCCCACCACGGCGATGTCCGCCGCAAGGGCCAGGGCGAGCCCCGCCCCCACCGCCACCTTCTCCACCGCCGCCACCACGGGCCTGGGGAAGTTGAGGGGGCCTAGGACCAGGTCCCGCGCCTCCTCTAGAACGCGCATCAGGGCCTCGTGGGAGGCGCGCATCTCCTCAATGAGGGCAAAGGACCCCCCGGCGGAGAAGACGCCCCCTTCGCCGCGAAGGAGGACGGCGCGGAGGTGGGGGAGGGCCTCGAGGTCCCGCCATACCTGGGAGAGGGCCCGGTGAAGGGGAGGGTCCATGGCGTTGAGCTTTTCCCCTCGGAAGGAGATCTCCAGGACCCCGGGCCTGGGCCAGGCGAAGCGCAGGGAGGGGTACCGTTCGGCTAGGTCCATACGTCCATTCTTCCCGCCCCTTTCCGGTGATACAATCCCCTAGGCATGGCCCTCTACGCGGTGGACAAGCCCCTCCACCTCACCTCGCACGATGCGGTGGAGGAGGCGAGAAAGCGCCTCGGCACCCGCCGGGTGGGGCACACCGGCACCCTGGATCCCTTGGCCACGGGGCTTTTGCTCCTGGTATCCGAGGAGAGCACCAAACTGGTGCCCTTCCTCTCCGGGGAGGACAAGGAGTACATCGCCTGGGTTTCCTTCGGGGCCACCACGCCCACCTTGGATGCGGAAGGCCCCGTGAGCGAGGAGGCCCCGGTGCGCTTTGACCGCAAGGACCTGGAAAGCGCCCTCCCTTCCTTCCTGGCCCTAAAGGAGCAGGTGCCGCCCCTCTACTCCGCCATCAAGGTGGGGGGCAAGCGGGCCTACGAGGCGGCCCGGGAGGGGAAACCCCTGGAGCTCGGCCCGAGACCGGTGCGGTATGTGGAGGTGGAGCTCCTCGCCTTTGACCCCAAGCCCATTCCCCACCCCATCGCCCCCTCGGCCAAGGGGTGGCGGCTTGCGGAGAAGGGCGGGCGCAAGGTGGAGCTCCCGAAGCCCCTTGGGGACTATCCCACGGCGGTCATCCGCCTGGTGGTGGGCCCGGGCACCTACGTGCGGGCCTTCGCCCGGGACCTGGGGGAAAAGCTCAGGACCAAGGCCTTCCTCTCGGGGCTCGTGCGCACCCGCATCGGCAAGGTGGGCCTGGAACGGGCGGTGCGGCTTTCGGAGCTTTCCCCGGAGAAGGCCATCCCCGAGGTGGACGTCCTGCCCTTCCCCGTGGTGGAGCTTTCCCACACCGAGGCCAGGCGGGTCTTGGAAGGGGTGCCCCTTCCCATCCCCGCCCTGGGATACGTGACCCTGGTAGACTCCCGCAGGCGGCTTCTGGCCATCGCGGAGGGCGACGGCTTCAAGCTTAAGATCAAACGGGTGTTCGTAAAGGAGGCGTGAGATGACCATCGGCGTACCCAAGGAGATCAAGACCCTGGAGAACCGCGTGGCCCTGACCCCGGGCGGGGTGGAGAGCCTGGTGAAGCGGGGGCATACCGTTTTGGTGGAGCGGGGGGCGGGGGTAGGCTCGGGCCTATCCGACGCCGAGTACGAGCGGGCCGGGGCCCACCTGGTAAGCCGCGAGGAGGCCTGGAAGGCGGAGATGGTGGTGAAGGTGAAAGAGCCCCTGCCCGAGGAGTACCCCTTTTTGCGGGAGGGGCTCATCCTCTTCACCTACCTCCACCTGGCGGCGGACCGCGCCCTCACCGAGGCCATGCTCCGAAGCGGGGTCACGGGCATCGCCTACGAAACGGTGCAGCTTCCCGATGGCTCCTTGCCCCTTCTCGTTCCCATGAGCGAGGTGGCGGGGCGCATGGCTCCCCAGGTGGGGGCGCAGTTCCTGGAGAAGCCCCACGGGGGGCGGGGGGTGCTTTTGGGTGGGGTGCCCGGGGTGGCCCCGGCCAGCGTGGTCATCCTGGGGGGCGGCACCGTGGGCACCAACGCCGCCAAGATCGCCTTGGGGATGGGGGCGCAGGTGACCATCCTGGACGTGAACCACAAGCGCCTCCAGTACCTGGACGACGTGTTTGGCGGGCGGGTGGTGACCCTCACCGCCACCGAGGCCAACATCAAGAAGAGCATCCAGCACGCCGACCTCCTCATCGGGGCGGTCTTGGTGCCGGGGGCCAAGGCGCCCAAGCTGGTCACCCGGGACATGCTCCCCCTGATGAAGGAGGGTTCGGTCATCGTGGACGTGGCCGTGGACCAGGGGGGGTGCGTGGAGACCATCCGCCCCACCACCCACGCCGAGCCCACCTACGTGGTGGACGGGGTGGTGCACTACGGGGTGGCCAACATGCCCGGGGCGGTGCCCCGCACCTCCACCTTTGCCCTCACCAACCAGACCCTGCCCTACGTGCTCAAGCTGGCGGAGAAGGGCTTGGAGGCCCTCTGGGAAGACGGGGCCCTCCTCAAGGGGTTAAACACCCACAAGGGCCTCCTCACCCACCCGGGGGTGGCGGAGGCCTTTGGCCTCCCTTACACGCCTCCCGAGGAGGCCTTAAGGAGGTAGCGTGCAAGGGCGCGTGACGGTGACGGAAGCCGCCTTGGCCTCCCTTCTGGCCCTGGCGGCCCACGAGGTGCCGGGGGTGGTGGGCATGGCCCCGGCGGGCCTTAAGGAGCAGGTGGTGCGCATCCTGGGGCGGCAGGAGGCGAGCGAGGGGGTGGTGGTGCGCCCGGACCCGGCGAACCCGGGGAAGTACGCCGCCGACTTCTACGTGGTGGTGGCTTTGGGGGCCCGCATCCCCACGGTGGTGGAGTCCTTGGCGGAACGGGTGGCCTTCGCCGCCAAGCATCTGGCGGGGGTGGAGCTTTCCCAGGTGCGGGTGCACGTGGTGGGGGTGGGGCGTGCGTAGCTGGGCCCCGGGCGAGCTGGCTGAGGCCTTCCGCTACGCCACGGACTGGTTCCGGGTGTACGTGGAAGAGCTCAACGCCTTGAACGTCTACCCGGTGCCCGATGGGGACACAGGCACCAACATGCACCTAACCCTGCAGTCCGCCCGGCGGGAGCTGGACCTGGCCGACACCTCCCAGATGGCGGAGGTGGCCCGGGCCATCGCCTATGGGAGCCTCTTGGGGGCCCGGGGGAATAGCGGGGTCATCCTTTCCCAGATCCTCAAGGGCTTCGCCGAGGCCCTTCGCAAAAAGGAGGCCCTGGACCCTCCCACCCTGGTGGAAGCCCTGCGCCTGGGGGCGGAAACGGGCTACAAGGCGGTGATGAAGCCCGTGGAGGGGACCATCCTCACCGTGGCCCGGGCGGCGGGGGAGGGGGCCAGGGGGGATACCCTCGAGGCCGTCCTCACCTCCGCCCTTCAGGCGGCCCGGGAAGCCTTGGCCCGCACCCCAGAGCTCCTTCCCGTGCTCAAGCAGGCGGGGGTGGTGGACGCCGGGGGGGCGGGGTACGTGCGCTTTTTGGAGGGCATTCAAGGCTATGCCCTAAAGCTCCCCCTCCCCGAGCCCCCCAAGGTGGAGCGCTACGCCCAGACCGCCTTCGCCACGGAGGCGTTCGGCTACTGCACCGAGTTCCTCATGGAGGGGGTAGAGGTCCCCATAGAGAAGATCCGGGAGGTGGTGGCGCCCTTTGGGGACTCCCTCTTGGTGGTGGGGGCGGAGGGCTACGTGAAGGGGCACATCCACACCGACGACCCCGATGGCCTTCTCTCCGCCGTGGCCCGCTTTGGCCGCATGGTGCGGACCAAGGTGGAGGACATGACCGAGCAACACACGGAGATCCTGGCCATGGCCGGGGCCTCCGAGGTGCCCCCGCCCCCCACGGGCCTGGTGGCCGTGGCCTTGGGCCATGGGGTGGCCCGGGTCTTCCGCAGCCTAGGGGCGCGGGTGGTGGCGGGGGGGCAGACGCAAAACCCTAGCGTGGAGGACCTGCTTTCCGCCATCAGGAGCGTGCCGAGCCCCAAGGTGATCCTCCTGCCCAACAACCCCAACGTCTTCCTGGCGGCGGAGGAGGCGGCCAAGCTAGCGAAGGAGGCGGGCAAGGAGGTGTACGTCCTCAAGACCCGTACCCTGGGCCAGGGGTTGGCGGCGGCGGTGCGCTACCTCCCTGAGGCGGAGCCCGAGGAGCTCCTTCCCGAGATGGAGGAGGCGGCCAAGGGGGCTACTACCCTCGAGGTCACCTGGGCGAGCCGGGATGCGGAGGTGGATGGGGTTAGGGTCCTCAAGGACAAGCCCATCGGCCTTCTGGACGGGAAGCTCGTCCTGGTGGGGGAAACGCCGGAGGAGGTCTTGGAGGGCCTCGTGCGCCTGGCCCAGGAGGGGAAGGAGGTCCTCACCCTCTTCCTCGGCCCCAACACCCCCAAGGAGAAGGCGGAGGAGGTGGCCCAGAGGTTCCCCGAGCTTGCGGTGGAGATCCTGCCGGGGGGGCCGGACCTCTACGCCTACCTGGGGGTCTTAGAGTAGCTAAAGGAAGCCCTAAGCCTTCCCCCTTTTCCTCGGGTTATCCTGAAGGGAAAGGGGGTTTCTAGGTTGCGTACCGGTTTGGGACTCCTCTTGTTGCTGGCCTTGGCGGGGTGTGGCCTCGAGGCCGCACCCCCGGTGAGCGGGGACCTTCCGGTGGGCGGCTACGCCATGGCCGACCTGCCCCCGGCCCAGGAAAGCGGGAGCACCTTAAGGCCCGGGGTAAAGGTGTACCGCATCGCCCCTTCCGCCACCCAGGCCCTCCAGATAGCGGCGGTTTCCTCCACCTTGGGGCTTAGCGCTCGCCTCCGCCTCGTCCTTCTGGACGATAGGGGCGTGTTCCAGGCGGTGAGCGTAGCCCGGAACTGGTTCGCCGCCTCTTCTGAGCTTACCCCCCTGGCCCTCCGCCCCCAGATTACCCTGGACCCCGGCTACCGCCTGAACTTTAAGGGCGAGGGGGGGCGGTTCTACTACCTCCGGGTGGAGAACTACGCCCTAAGCGGGGACCGGGTGACCCTTTACGCCCAAGCCTTCACCCCCAATCCCGCAGGGCAGGGGGAGGCTTTCTCTTCGGGAACGAAAACGGGGGCCATAGAGTTCGTGGGCGAGTTTGACCGCTACAACGTGAACTCGGCCACGGGCTACCTGCGCTTCGCCTACGCGGGCCCCTTGGACCTGGTGGCCCTTCTCTATAACGGCCACGGGGACCTGTACCCCAGGGTCCTGGACCCGGTGGTGAACTGCGCCCCCGTTTCCCCGGCCACGCTTTTGGTGGTGCGGGACCGGGGGTGGGCGCGGGCGGGGTTTGACGAGGAGGGAAGCGGGCGGTACACCCTCACCCTCTCCGACACCCCCTGCCCTTAGGCTGTTTGAAGGGAATGAGGCTAAGCTAAAGGTCCTTTAGCGATTTCTAATCGCACCCCGCCAGAACTTGTCCCTGTCTGGCGGGGTTTTTAAGACATTAGAGCTACCCTAAAGTGCTCAGCGCCGCGCTCCATGAGGGAAGCCCCTCATGGTTCTCAGAGACCTCCTGGCTTTCCACGCATACTTGGGGGCGCTATGCGGGGTTTAGCCATGACGCTCCTCCTCGCCCTCGCCATTGCGGGGGGCTTCGCCCAGGAGGCGAAAAAGGTCCTGGTCCTCCAGGCCACGGCCTACACGTCCAGCGTTCGGGAAACCGACGCCACCCCCTTCGTCACCGCCACGGGGATGCGCACCCGGCTTGGGGTGTTGGCGGTGAGCCGGGACCTCCTCAAGGTGCTCCCCTACGGGACCAAGGTGCGCCTACGGGATCTGGGGAGCGTGTACGGGAGGGGGAAGGGCCAGTTTGATTACCTCTTCCAAGGCCGCATCTTCGTGGTGGCGGACGTGATGCACCCCAGGATGCGGGAAAAGGTGGACGTCTGGCTTCCCGACCGGGCCACGGCGGTGCGCTTCGGCCGCCGCTGGGTGGCGCTGGAGGTGGTGGAGTACCCCCGGCGCTAGGTATCCTGGCCTCGTGCGCTTCGCCCTCTTCCTCGCCTGGGCCCACCTAAAGCGAAGACCGCTTCAGACGGCCTTGGCCCTTCTCGGTATAGGGGTGGGGGTGGCGGTGCTCCTCGCCGCCCTTTCCCTCACCAATGGCTTCGTGAGCGGCCTGGTCCGGGCCACGCTCAAGGCGTACCCCCACCTCGTCCTCTTTAGCCTAGGGGAGGCGCTTCCGCCCCTCCCTCCCCACCCCGAGGTGGAGAGGGCGGCGCCCTTCGCCGCCACCAAGGCCCTCCTCACCCGCCCGGCGGAAGGGGCCCGGGGGCCTGGGGTGGACTTCGCCACCTTGGTGGGCCTAGGGGAAGGGGGGGAGGCCCTCTATCCCGAGCTCGGCCTGAGGCTGGAGCCGGGGGGCATCTACCTGGGCTCGGCCCTGATGCAGTCCTTGGGGGCGGTGGTGGGGGACCGGATCTATGCCCTCTCCGCCACCCAGGAGCGGGTGGCGCTTCGGGTCCTGGGGTCCTTTCGCACAGGGAACTATCTCCTGGACTCCGGTTACGCCTTCGTGGACCTGGGCGCCGTGGAAAAGCTTTCGGGCCTAAAGGCCCAGGGCTACCAGGTGCGGCTTAAGGACCCCTGGCGGGCCAAAGAGGTGGGGCTCGCCCTGGCGGGTACCCGCTTCTTCCCCCAGGCCTGGCAGGACACCCAGCGCACCCTCCTGGAGCAGCTTTCCCTGCAAAAGCGGGTTTTGGGCATCCTGGTCTTCCTCATCGTGGCCGTGGCCGCCCTGGGGGTGGCGAACCTCTTGGTGCTCAAGGTGGTGGAGAAGACCCCGGAGATCGCCCTCCTGCGGGCCATGGGCGCCTCGAGGGCCACCGTGGGCTTGGTCTTCGCCCTGGAGGGGGTCTTTTTGGGGGCGGGGGGCGTTCTCCTGGGCAACCTTCTCGGCTACCTCCTCTGCCTCTACCTGGCCCTTCGGCCCTTGGACCTCCCGGGGGAGCTATACTTCCTCACCCACCTGCCGGTGGAGATGCGCCCAGGGGATTTCCTGGTGGTGAGCGGGGCGAGCCTTCTCGCCACCTTCCTCTCCTCCCTCCTTCCCCTTTTCCGCGCCCTCCGGGTCCAGCCCGGGGTGGTCCTAAGGTAGTTGCACAAGCGGGGCCTGTGCCCTAAACTCTTCTGGGCGGGCCGGTGTAGCTCAGCGGTAGAGCAACCGCCTCGTAAGCGGTAGGCCGCCGGTTCAAATCCGGCCACCGGCTCCAAACCTCCCCGCCTGCGGGCGGGGGTCTTTTTTGCGCTTGCCAAAAGGTCCAAGGCCCTGTACACTAGGCAAGTTGAGGGCCCTCAGGGCCAGCCCCTGGTCCTGAGGGTGGTGCCCTGTGCGGGCTAAACCGGGAACCTTCCCGGGTGGATCTTGAGAACACGGGGGCAAGTCCAAGAAGAAGGGAGTGGTGGCACTGCCGACGATCAACCAGCTAGTCAGAAAGGGCCGCGAGAAGGTCCAAAAGAAGAGCAAGGTTCCGGCCTTGAAGGGCTCGCCCTTCCGCCGGGGAGTGTGCACGGTGGTGCGTACGGTCACCCCCAAGAAGCCCAACTCCGCCTTGCGGAAGGTGGCCAAGGTGCGCCTGACCTCGGGCTACGAGGTCACCGCCTACATTCCCGGCGAGGGGCACAACCTCCAGGAGCACTCCGTGGTCCTCGTCCGGGGCGGCCGTGTGAAGGACCTTCCGGGTGTGCGCTACCACATCGTCCGTGGGGTTTACGACGCCCAGGGCGTGAAGGACCGGAAGAAGAGCCGCTCCAAGTACGGGACCAAGAAGCCCAAGGAGACCAAGGGCGCGGCCCCGGCCAAGAAGAAGTAGGTGAACTATGGCGCGGAGAAGAAGAGCAGAGGTACGCCAACTCCAGCCCGACCTGGTCTACGGGGATGTGGTGGTGTCGGCCTTCATCAACAAAATCATGCGGGATGGGAAGAAGAACCTGGCCGCCCGCATCTTCTACGAGGCCTGCCGCATCATCCAGGAAAAGACCGGGCAGGAGCCTTTGAAGGTCTTTAAGCAGGCGGTGGAGAACGTGAAGCCCCGCATGGAGGTGCGTTCCCGCCGCGTGGGTGGGGCCAACTACCAGGTGCCCATGGAGGTTCCTCCCCGCAGGCAGCAGTCCTTGGCCCTGCGCTGGCTGGTGCAGGCGGCCAACCAACGCCCCGAACGCGGCGCTGCGGTGCGCATCGCCCACGAGCTCATGGACGCTGCCGAGGGCAAGGGCGGGGCGGTCAAGAAGAAGGAGGACGTGGAGCGCATGGCCGAGGCCAACCGCGCCTACGCCCATTACCGGTGGTAAGCCATGGCGGTTAAGGTAGCTTACGATCTAAAGAGGCTCCGCAACATCGGCATCGCCGCGCACATTGACGCCGGCAAGACCACCACCACCGAGCGCATCCTCTACTACACCGGCAAGATCCACAAGATCGGTGAGGTCCACGAGGGCGCGGCCACCATGGACTTCATGGAGCAGGAGCGGGAACGGGGCATCACCATCACCGCCGCCGTGACCACCTGCTTCTGGAAGGACCACCGGATCAACATCATTGATACCCCAGGCCACGTGGACTTCACCATTGAGGTGGAGCGCTCCATGCGGGTGCTGGACGGGGCCATCGTGGTCTTTGACTCCAGCCAAGGGGTGGAGCCCCAGTCGGAAACCGTCTGGCGCCAGGCGGAAAAGTACAGGGTGCCTCGCATCGCCTTCGCCAACAAGATGGACAAGACGGGGGCCGACCTTTGGCTGGTGATCCGCACCATGCAGGAGCGCCTGGGGGCGCGCCCGGTGGTGATGCAGCTTCCCATCGGCCGGGAGGACACGTTCTCGGGGATCATTGACGTGCTCCGGATGAAGGCCTACACCTACGGCAACGACCTGGGCACGGACATTCGGGAGATCCCCATCCCCGAGGAGTACCTGGACCAGGCCCGGGAGTACCACGAGAAGCTCATTGAGACCGCCGCCGACTTTGACGAGAACGTCATGCTCAAGTACCTCGAGGGCGAAGAGCCCACGGAGGAAGAGCTGGTGGCGGCCATCCGCAAGGGCACCATTGACATCAAGATCACCCCGGTGTTCCTGGGCTCGGCCCTGAAGAACAAGGGGGTCCAGCTCCTCCTGGATGCGGTGGTGGATTACCTGCCCTCCCCCTTGGACATCCCCCCCATCAAGGGGACCACACCGGAAGGGGAGGAGGTGGAGATCCACCCCGACCCCGATGGCCCTCTGGCGGCCCTGGCCTTCAAGATCATGGCCGATCCCTATGTGGGCCGGCTTACCTTTATCCGCGTCTACTCTGGCACCCTTACCTCCGGCTCCTACGTGTACAACACCACCAAGGGGCGCAAGGAGCGGGTGGCCCGGCTCCTGAGGATGCACGCCAACCACCGGGAAGAGGTGGAGGAGCTCAAGGCCGGTGACCTGGGGGCGGTGGTGGGCCTGAAGGAAACCATCACCGGGGACACCCTGGTGGGCGAGGACGCCCCCCGGATTGTCCTGGAGTCCATTGAGGTGCCTGAGCCGGTCATTGACGTGGCCATTGAGCCCAAGACCAAGGCGGACCAGGACAAGCTCTCCCAGGCCTTGGCCCGCTTGGCGGAGGAGGACCCCACCTTCCGCGTGTCCACCCACCCCGAAACCGGCCAGACCATCATCTCCGGGATGGGGGAGCTCCACCTGGAGATCATCGTGGACCGGCTCAAGCGGGAGTTTAAGGTGGACGCCAACGTGGGCAAGCCCCAGGTGGCCTACCGGGAGACCATCACCCGCCCCGTGGACGTGGAGGGCAAGTTCATCCGCCAAACCGGCGGCCGCGGCCAGTACGGCCACGTGAAGATCAAGGTCGAGCCCTTGCCTCGAGGCTCCGGCTTTGAGTTCGTCAACGCCATCGTGGGCGGCGTGATCCCCAAGGAATACATCCCCGCCGTGCAGAAGGGCATTGAGGAGGCCATGCAGTCGGGTCCCCTCATCGGCTTCCCCGTGGTGGACGTCAAGGTCACCCTCTACGACGGCTCCTACCACGAGGTGGACTCCTCGGAAATGGCCTTCAAGATCGCCGGCTCCATGGCCATCAAGGAGGCGGTGCAGAAGGGGGACCCGGTGATCCTCGAGCCCATCATGCGGGTGGAGGTCACCACGCCCGAGGAGTACATGGGGGACGTCATCGGCGACCTGAACTCCCGCCGGGGCCAGATCCTGGGGATGGAACCCCGGGGCAACGCCCAGGTGATCCGGGCCTACGTCCCCCTGGCGGAGATGTTCGGCTACGCCACCGATCTAAGGTCCAAGACCCAAGGACGGGGCTCCTTCGTCATGTTCTTTGACCACTACCAGGAGGTCCCCAAGCAGGTGCAGGAGAAGCTCATCAAGGGGCAGTAAGGACGCTTTAGGGGTGGGCCCTGGGGCCCACCCGTGTTTGCCGAAAGGAGAGCGAAGATGGCCAAGGGCGAGTTTATCCGGACGAAGCCTCACGTGAACGTGGGGACGATTGGGCACGTGGACCACGG
>NZ_JAKEDV010000010.1 GCF_021462505.1 Thermus brockianus | reverse complement strand
TGAGGTCGCTGGGGTAAGATCGTCTAGAGCTCATCCCTCAAGAATACCACCCTTTTACGACAGCCTCTAAGATGACCCTCACGGACGGGACGGTGCTTTATAGCCAGCTTGGGGACATCCGGGACGAGAAGGGCCAGCCCGTCTTCCTCACCAAGGACCCCGTGGTGCGGGCCGCCTGGAACTACCTCCTGATCCAAAACGACGGCTCCAAGGGCGTCCACAACCCCACCTACACCCGGGCCGTCCTTCTGGCCACGCTAAACGCCCTGCAGTAGGGGCGGCGCCAAAGCCCTGGGGGCAGGCCCCCCGGGGTTTTCCCGTACCATGGAGGCGTGAGCCGCACCTACCTCTACCGCGGGCGCATCCTGAACTTGGCCCTGGAAGGGCGCTACGAGATCGTGGAGCACAAACCGGCGGTGGCCGTAATCGCCCTCCGGGAGGGCAAGATGCTCTTTGTCCGCCAGATGCGTCCCGCCATAGGCCTTGCCCCCTTGGAGATCCCGGCGGGGCTCATTGAACCCGGGGAAGATCCCCTGGCGGCGGCCCAAAGGGAGCTCGCCGAGGAAACGGGGCTCACCGGGGACCTCACCCCCCTCTTTAGCTTCTACGTCTCCCCCGGTTTCACCGACGAGAAGACCTTCGTCTTCCTGGCGGAAAACCTGAGGGAAGCCCAGGCCACCCCCGACGAGGACGAGGCCATAGAGGTGGTCTGGCTAAACCCGGAGGAAGCCTTAGCCCTGCACCGCCGGGGCGGGGCGGAGTTTTCGGCCACGGGGCTCGTGGGAGTCCTCTACTACCATGCTTTTCTCCGAGGTCGCTGACGTCCCCAAAGGGCCTAAGGTGGTGGCCGTGGGCTCCTTTGACGGGGTGCACCTGGGCCACCAGTACCTCCTGCGCCAGGCCCTGGCCGAGGCCAAGGTGCTCAAGGCACCCCTCCTCGTCTACACCTTTGATCCCCCCACCAAGGTCTTCACCCGAGGGGAGGGGTTCCTCATGGACCTCACGGAGAAGGTAGAGGCCTTGCGGGAAGTGGGGGTGGAGCTCATCCTGGCGGTGCCCTTCAACGAGGCCTTTGCCAAAAGACCGGCGGAAGCCTTTCTGGAGGACCTAAAGGCCTTGGAGGCGGTTCGCATCCACGTGGGGGAAGACTTCCGCTTCGGGCAAGGAAGGGCGGGGGGAGTGGAGGAGCTTTCCCGGGTGGCCCCCACCCGGGTGGTCCCCCTCCTCACCCTGGGAGGGGAAGCGGTGAAGTCTAGCCGCATCCGCGCCCTCCTCCAGGAGGGGAAGGTGGAGGAGGCCCGCCACCTCCTGGGCCGCCCCTACGGGGCCTACGGGGTGGTGGTGGAGGGGGAGAAGCTTGGGCGGAGGCTCGGCTTCCCCACCGCCAACCTGGCGGTGCACCCCAAGAAGGTCCTGCCCCCCGGGGTGTACGCCGTGGAGGTGGAAGGAGGCTTCGGCCGCTACAAGGGGGTGGCCAACGTGGGCACCCGGCCCACCCTGGGAGGGGAAGAAAGGCGGCTTGAGGTCCACCTCCTGGGCTTCGCCGGGGAGCTTTACGGGGAGGAGGCCCGGGTGCGCTTCCTGAAGCGCCTCCGGGAGGAAAGGCGCTTTCCCAGCCTCGAGGCCCTAAGGGCGCAAATCCAGGCGGACGTCCAGGCAGCCCGGGCATACTTTGGCCTTTAGGGACACTTTTCTCCTCACACCGGCCGTAGGCTAAGGAGGTATGGATTGTGCCCGCCTGGCCGAAGCGCTCGCGGGAGCCAAAGGCCGGCAGGATGTCTTCCGCCGCGCCCTGGCCGCCTTGGAGGAGGCTGGGGTTATCCGCTGCGGCGAAGCCTATTGGGTAGGGGAAGGGCTTTCCCTTTTGCAAATGCAAGCCTGCCGCACCACCTGCCCCTTGGTCGTCCGTTCCCGCCCACTGGCGGAGGAGGCCTTAAGGCGAGGGGAAAAGGTGGAAAAGGATTCCTTCGTGGCCCTACCCGTGCACCAGGGGAAGAAGGTCCTGGCGGTCCTCGCCTTAAGCCTAGAACCCGGCCAACAGGTCCCGGAGGCCCTGCCTGCGCTCCTTCTCCTCGCCCTACGCCGCCCTTCGTTGGAGGTGGCGGGGCGGCTTCTGGCCGCCCAAGAGGAGGAGCGGCGGAGGGTAGGCCGGGAGCTTCACGATGGGGTGGGAAGCCTTCTCACCGCCGCTCTTCTCACCCTTAAGGTGGCGGAAAAGCGGCCGGAAAAGCTCCCCATGGCCCGGGCTCGGCTGGCGGAGGCCCTGGAGGAGGTTCGGCGGTTATCGCGAGAACTCCGCCTGCCCCTTCTGGATGACCTCGGGCTCAAGGAAACCCTGCAGCGCTATCTGGCGGATTACAGGAAAGGGGGCCTCGAGGTGGAAGCCCACTTGGACATACCTCCCCTCTCCAAGGAAAAGGAGATGGCCCTTTTCCGCGTGGTTCAAGAGGCCCTAACCAACGTGGTGCGCCATGCTCGGGCTACGCGGGTCCAGGTGGCGCTCTGGCAGAACGGGGACCGCTTATTCGGCGTGGTGGAGGACGACGGCCAGGGTTTTGACCCGAACCGCACCCCCCCTTCCGTGGGTCTATTGGGAATGCAGGAGCGGGTGCAGGCCCTCGGCGGTACCCTCCTCGTCCGGTCCGCCCCCGGGAAGGGAACGCGGGTGGAGTTTGGGGTGCCCCTATGAGGGTGGTCTTGGTGGAGGACCATCACCTGGTGCGCAAGGGGCTTCGCCTCCTGCTGGAGGAAGAAGGGCACGAGGTGACGGCGGAGTTCGCCAGCGCCGAGGAGGCTTTGAAGGCCTCCTGGGACGGGGACGTGGTCCTGCTGGATCTAAACCTCCCGGGCCTGGGAGGGCTGGAGGCCCTTCCGCGGCTGGCCCAAAGGGCCAAGGTTCTGGTGGTCTCCATGCACGACGAGCCCGCCTATGTGGCCCGGGCCTTCGCTTTAGGGGCCAAGGGCTACCTGCCCAAAGCGGCCTTGGACCAGGAGCTTTTGGAAGCGTTGGAGCGCCTGGAAAAGGGCCTCCGCTACCTCCACCCCAAACTCACCGAAGCGCTCTTGGAGGGCCAGCTTGAGCCTGGCCTCGAGGTCCTCTCGGAGCGGGAACGGGCGGTGGTGACCCTCTTGGCCCAGGGGCACACCCTTTCCCAGGCCGCCGAACGCCTGGGCGTTTCGGTGAAAACGGCCTCCACCTACAAGCAGCGGGCCCTGAACAAGCTGGGCCTGATGGACACCCCAGACCTGGTGCGCTGGGCCCGGAAGCAGGGGCTTATCTAGCCCCGGGACATATGCCTTAGGAGAGTTTCCGACGGAGGCGTCGGAAGCGCTCCGTCTTGTGAAAAGGAGTGCAAGCCCTAACCTCAGGCCAGGAGGTGAGGCATGGAACTCCTGGGCTGGGTCACGGCAAGCCTCTTCTCCCCCCCGGGAGAAGCCCTTTATCGGGAACTTCACGGTGCCACCCTACAAGACGCCTTGGAAGAGCTCGCTGGGCATCCCGTGACCTTGCCCCAGGTGCCCCTTAGCGAGCTGCAGGTGGCCTATACCCTTCTCTTCGTTACCCACCCCGAGGGCCTGCCCGCACCGCCTTACGCCAGCTACGCCCTGGACGGGGAGCTCTTCGGGCCCTCCTACCAACGCCTTTTAGAGATCTACCGAGAAGGGGGGTTGGAGGTCCAGGAAACCTGGCGCGACCTCCCCGACCACCTGGCAGCCCTAGGCGAGGCCATCGCCCTGCTCCACCCTAGGCGGCCCGACCTGGCCCGGCGCTTGGCCCAGGAGTTCCTCCGTCCTTGGCTCAAGCGCTTCGCCCCTGTGGTAAAGGCCAAAGACCCCACCGGCTTCTACGCCCAGCTCGTGGCCTGGCTAGAGGAGGTATTGGATGCAAAGACGGGAGTTCCTGAAGCTTAGCGCCTTGGGGGCAGGGGCTTTAGCCCTGAGGGGAAGCGGACCCGCTAAGGCCACCAAAGCCCCCTGGTACGCCAAGGAGGTCCGAAGCGTCTACCAAATCTGCGAGGGGTGCTTCTGGCGATGCGGCATCGTGGCCCACGCGGTGGGAAACCGCGTGTACAAGGTGGAGGGATACGAGGCGAACCCCAAAAGCCGGGGCCGGCTATGCCCTCGAGGCCAAGGCATGCCCCAAACCACCTACGACCCCGACCGGCTGAAGCGCCCCCTCATCCGGGTGGAAGGCTCCAGCCGCGGCGAGGGCAGGTACCGGGTAGCCACGTGGGAGGAGGCTTTGGACTACGTGGCCCAGAAAATGCTGGCCATCAAGGAGGCGTATGGCCCCGAAGCCATCGCTTTCTTCGGCCACGGAACCGGGGACACCTGGTTTGTGGACTACCTGCCCGCCGCCTGGGGCAGCCCCAACGCCGCCAAACCCTCCGTTTCCCTTTGCACCGCTCCCCGGGAGGTGGCCTCCCAGTGGGTTTTTGGCCGGCCCATCGGCGGCCACGAACCCGTGGACTGGGAAAACACCCGCTACATCGTTCTCGTGGGGCACCACATCGGTGAGGACACCCATAACACGCAGCTCCAGGACTTCGCCCAAGCCCTCAAGCGGGGCGCCAAGCTGGTGGTGGTGGACCCCCGGTTCTCCACCACCGCCGCTAAAGCCCACCGCTGGCTCCCCATCAAACCCGGCACCGACACCGCCTTGCTCCTTGCCTGGATCCACGTGCTCATCTACGAAGGGCTCTACGACCGGGAGTATGTAGAGAAGTACACCCTGGGCTTTGACGAGCTCAAAGCCCACGTGAAGGACCTTACCCCCGAGTGGGCGGAAAAATACACAGAAATCCCCGCCGAAACCATCCGCCAGGTGGCGCGGGAAATGGCCGCCCACAGGCCCCAGGCGGTGCTGCCCCCTACCCGGCACAACGTCTGGTACGGAAACGACACCTACCGGGTCATGGCCCTCCTTTACCTCAACGTCCTTCTGGGCAACTACGGGCGCCCCGGTGGCTTTTACATTGCCCAAAGTCCTTACCTAGAGAAGTATCCCACCCCTCCCTTGCCCCTGGAACCAGCGGCGGGGGGTTGCTCGGGGCCTTCCGGCGGGGACCACGAACCCGAAGGTTTCAAGCCCCGGGCGGACAAAGGGAAGTTTTTCGCCAATAGCACCGCCATCCAGGAACTTATAGAGCCCATGCTCACCGGAGAGCCCTATCCCATCAAGGGGCTCATCGCCTACGGCATCAACCTCTTCCACTCCATCCCCAACGTGCCTCGCACCAAGGAGGCGCTCAAGAAGCTAGACCTCTACGTGGCCATAGACGTCTTGCCGCAAGAGCACGTGATGTGGGCGGACGTCATCCTGCCGGAGGCCACCTACCTGGAGCGCTACGACGACCTGGTGGCTGTGGCCCACAAAACCCCCTTCCTGGAACTGAGGGTACCCGCCCATGAACCCCTCTTTGACACCAAGCCGGGCTGGTGGATCGCCAGGGAGCTGGGTCTGCGCCTGGGCCTGGAAGCCTACTTCCCCTGGAAGGACATTGAAGAATACCTGAACACCCGGCTTCAGAGCATCGGGCTGGACCTGGAGACCTTAAAGTCCATGGGCACCTTGATCCAGAAGGGCAAGCCCTGGCTGGAGGACTGGGAGAAGGAAGGCCGTCTCCCCTTCGGCACCACCTCGGGCAAGATTGAACTTTACTGCCAACGGTTCAAGGAGGCCGGCCACTCGCCCCTGCCCGTCTTCACCCCCCCTGAGGACCCCCCAGAAGGCTTCTACCGCCTCCTCTACGGCCGTAGCCCCGTCCACACCTTCGCTCGCACCCAAAACAACTGGGTTCTCATGGAAATGGACCCCGAGAACGAGGTTTGGATCCACAAGGAAGAAGCCCGGAAGCAGGGTTTGAAGGAAGGGGATTACGTATACCTGGAAAACCAGGACGGCGTACGGGAGGGGCCGGTGCGGGTCAAACCCACGGAAAGGATCCGCAGGGACTGCGTCTACCTGGTCCACGGCTTTGGCCACAAGGCCCCCTTGATGAAGGTGGCCCACGGCCGCGGCGCCTCGGACAACTACCTCCAGACCCGCTACACGCTAGACCCCATCTCGGGCGGGGCGGGCCTCCGGGTGAACTTCGTGCGCCTAGAGAAGGCCAATCCCCCCCAGCTTCCCGCCCTCTCTCGCCTGGCCAAGCGCCCCTTGGATGAAAGGAGGTTGTGATGCCCCGCTACGCCATGGCCATTGACCTATCCCTCTGCGTAGGCTGCGCCGCCTGCGCCGTGGCCTGCAAGATGGAAAACGAGGTGCCCCCAGGCGCTTTCAACCTTTGGATCCGGGAACGGGAGCTGGGCACCTTCCCCGACCTTACCGTGGAGTTTCGCCCCGAGCAGTGCCTGCACTGCGAAAACCCCCCGTGCGTGCCCGTTTGCCCCACGGGAGCCAGCTACCAGACCCCAGAGGGTTTGGTGCTCGTGGACCCCAAGAAGTGCATCGCCTGCGGGGCTTGTGTGGCCGCCTGCCCTTACGATGCCCGCTACCTCCACCCAGGGGGCTACGTCAGCAAGTGCACCTTCTGCGCCCACCGCCTAGCGCAAGGAAAGGTGCCGGCCTGCGTGGAAACCTGCCCCACCCTCTGCCGTACCTTCGGGGATTTGGATGACCCCAATAGCCCCGTTTCCCAAGCCTTGCGACAGGCCAACCGGGTGGATGTCCTTCGTCCCGAGATGCACACCAGGCCCAAGCTCTTCTACCTGAACGCCCCCTCCAAGAAGGGGCTTTCCAAGGAAAGCGAGGTGCGCCATGACTGAGTTTTATGGCCTCCCCAATGCCCAAGAATTCTGGCACTGGGCCAACGCCCTACACTTCGTGCTGGTGGGGCTGGCAGGAGGCATGGCTTTTCTAGCCGCCCTTTTGCACCTCAAGGCCAGCGAGGATGCCCGCCGCTACACCCTCTTCGCCTTGGGGCTCATCGCCTTGGACCTCTTCGTCCTCTGGGCAGAATCCCCCGCCCGTTTTCGCTTCACCCATGTCTGGCTTTTCCTTTCCTTCCACCCAGGAAGCCCCATCGGGTGGGGCGCTTGGAGCCTAGCCCTGGCCTTCGCCAGCGCCCTCCTCCTCTACCTGGGGAAAGGACCGAGGCGGTTCTTGGCCTGGGTCCTCCTCCTCTTGAGCCTGGTGGTCCTGGCCTACCCGGGGATGGCCCTGGCGGTCAACGCCAACCGCCCCCTCTGGAACGCCCTTTTGGCTGGGCTTTTCCCCGTCACCGCCCTAACGCTCGCCTTAGGTCTGGCCACGCTGCTCCAGAGCCCCTGGGCCCCTTACCCTTTTCGGCTCGTGGCGGGTCTATCCCTCTTCCTCGCCTTCCTTTACCCCCTCACCCTGTCCCCGGAGGCCCAGGCCCATTTCCTGGAGGAAGGTGGGGTCCTTTACGGCCTCCTCCTCTTGGTGGGGCTTGGGGCCTTCGCACGGGGAAACCTGGCTCCCTGGGCGGGGTTTTTGGCGGCCTCGGGGCTCCGGGCCCTCTGGGTCCTGGTAGGCCAGTGGCAAGGTCTTGGCCTATAGGGGGAAAACCCCTTTAGGAAAGGAGGTAAGCGATGAAAGGCATGAAGAAGCTCGCTTGGTTGGGAGTCCTTCTGGTTCTTCCGGTTCTGGCCCAGGCGACCACCACCACTTTCTCCGCCCTCACGGTGCGGGAGCTCGGGAACTTCCTGACCACGTTGCCCCAGGACTTCTACGGCATCCAGCCCGCCGCCGCCAAGCAGATGATGGACACCCTAGACGTCTTCATCCTGGACGTGCGGGAGCCGAGCGAGTTCAAGGACGGGCGCATTCCCGGGGCGGTGAACATCCCCATCCGCGACTTGCCCAAGCGGATAGGCGAGCTACCCAAGAATAAGCCCATCATCATCTACTGTGGGATCGGCCACCGGGGGGCCATGGGCCTCGTCCTCCTGCGGGGCCTAGGGTACAACGTGAAGAGCATCCTGGGCGGCTACAAGGCTTGGACCGGAGCCAACCTGCCTGTGGAGAAGTAGCGGCAGGACGTTTTGGGGCGGGGCTTTAGCCCCGCCCCCTTTTCACTCTTCCTCAAAGTAGGTGAGCTTGGGGTACTTGTTGGCCCTTAGCTCGTCCAGGCGGCGGACCGGGGTGGTGTAGGGGGCGTTTTCCAGCCACTCCTTGGGCTTTTGCAAAAGCTCCCCCAGGGCCTCGGCGAAGGCCTCGAGGGTCTCCTTGCTCTCCGTTTCCGTGGGCTCCACCATGAGGGCTTCCTTGACGATCAAGGGGAAGTAGACCGTGGGGGGGTGGAAGCCCAGCTCCAAAAGCCCCTTGGCCAGGTCCAAGGCCCTATACCCTTGGGGCGGCTGGGCCACGAACTCGTGCATGCAAGGCCCATCGTAAGGCACCCGGTAGCCCTTCTCCTTCAAAAGCTCCTTCAGGTAGCGGGCGTTGAGGACGGAAAGGGCCGCCGCCCGCTTGAGCCCGGGAAGCCCCAGGGTGCGGATGTAGGCCCAGGCCCGCACCAGGGCCAGGAAGTTCCCGTAGAAGCCCTTCACCCGCCCGATGCTCTTGGGCCGGTCAAAGTCCAGGTAGTAACCCTCCTCCCCCTTGGCCACCAGGGGCACGGGCAGGTAGGGGGCCAGGTGGGCCTTCACCCCCACGGGGCCCGAACCGGGGCCGCCCCCGCCGTGGGGCACGGTGAAGGTCTTGTGCAGGTTCAGGTGGACCACGTCAAAGCCCATGTCCCCGGGGCGGGCCCAGCCCATGATGGCGTTCAGGTTGGCCCCATCGTAGTAAAGCTGCGCCCCTGCCGCCTTGGCCAGGCGGGAGATCTCCAGGATGCGCCTCTCAAAAAGCCCCAGGGTGTTGGGGTTGGTGAGCATGATGGCGGCCACGTGGGGGCCGAGCTCCCGCTTGAGGGCCTCGAGGTCCACCTCCCCATCGGGCCCCGAGGGGACCTCCTTCACCTGGTAGCCCGCCATGCTGGCGGTGGCGGGGTTGGAGCCGTGGGCGGAGTCCGGCACCAGGACAAGCCGGCGCGTCCTCCCCTCCCCCCGGTCCTCGTGGTAGGCCCGGATGACCAAAATCCCCGTGAGCTCCCCGTGGGCCCCAGCGGCGGGCTGGAGGGTGATGGCGTCCATGCCCGTGAGGGCCTTCAGGTACTCCCCGAGCTCCCACATGAGGGCCAAGGCCCCCTGGGCCGTCCCGGGGTCCTGGTAGGGGTGGAGCTCGGCGAAAAGCCGCGCCGCCTCCTCGTGGAGCTTGGGGTTGTACTTCATGGTGCAGCTCCCCAAGGGGTAGAAGGTGGTGTCCACCCCCACCTGGCGGCGGGAAAGCCCCGTGTAGTGGCGCACCAGGGTGAGCTCGTCCACCTCGGGAAGCCTGGGCGGGGTCTCCCTCAGGAAGGCCTTGGGGATGAGGCTTTCCGCCTGGGGTGCTTCCTTTACGAGCTTCAGGCCGCGCCTTCCCTTGCGGCTCCGTTCAAAGATGAGGGGGTAGTTCACGCCAACACCTCCTTCAGGGCATCCCTCAGGGCCAAGAGGTCCTCCTCCTCGTGGAGCTCCGTGGCGGCGAAGAGGGCCAGGTTTTCCCCGTATTCCTCGGGCACGGGGGTGGCGGCGTGGAGGCTCCGGGCCGCCAGGGCCTTGCGCACCGCCTCTGGGGGCTTGGGAAGCCTGAGGGCGAACTCGTTGAAGAAAGGCGCCGGCGTGAAGGCCTCCACCCCCGGCACCTCCAGGAGGAGGTGGTAAAGCCGGTGGGCCAGGGCCACACCCCGGAGGGCCACCTCCTTAAGCCCCTCGGGCCCCAAGGCCGCCAGGTACATGGCCCCCATGAGGGCGGTGAGCTGGGCGTTGGTGGTGATGTTGCTTTTGGCTTTAGCCCGCCGGATGTACTGCTCCCGGGCCTGCAGAGTGAGGATGAAGCCCCGCCTGCCCTCGGCGTCCACCGTCTCCGAGACCAGGCGCCCCGGGAGCTGGCGCACGAAGGCCTTCTTGGTGGCCAGGTAGCCGAAGTGGGGGCCGCCGTAACCCATGGGCAGGCCCAGGCTCTGCCCATCCCCCACGGCGATGTCCGCCCCGTAGGCCCCCGGGGGCTTGAGGACCCCGAGGGAAAGGGGGTCGGCCACCGCCACGAAAAGGGCCCCCGCCCGGTGGGCCGCCTCCGCCAGGGGGGCGAGGTCCTCCAGAGCCCCCAGGTAGTTGGGGTTCTGCCCCACCACCGCCCCCACCCCCTCGGGCACCGGGACGGAAGGGGTGCGCCCCCCTTCCAGGGGAAGGACCTTTAGCTCCGCCCCCACCGCCTCCAGGTAGGCCTTGAGCACCGCCCGGTACTCGGGGTGGACCCCTTGGGAGACCAGGACCCCCATCCGGCCCGTTTCCCTCAGGGCCAGGAGAACCCCTTCCGCCAGGGCGGTGGCGCCGTCGTACATGGAGGCGTTGGCCACCTCGAGGCCCGTGAGCTCGGCGATCATGGTCTGGTACTCAAAGGTGGCCTGCAGGACCCCCTGGCTCACCTCGGGCTGGTAGGGGGTGTAGGCGGTGAGGAACTCCCCCCGGCCCGCCAGGGCCTGGACCACGGGGGGCACGTGGTGGCTCCGGATTCCCCCGCCCAGGAAGGCCTTGCGGGCGGGCTTGTTCCTCTCGGCGAGCCGCCTCAGCGCCTCCAAAACCGCCCACTCGGGCATGGGCTCGGGCAGGGCAATCTCGGGGTTGAGGATCTCCTCGGGCAGGTGGCGGAAGAGGTCCTCTAGCCTTTCCGCCCCCACCCGCTTCAGCATCTCCTGGATCTCCGCCTCGGTATGGGGCGCGTAGTCCATAGGTCCATCCTTAAACAAAACCCCCGGGCCATTTGACCCGGGGCCACAGAGGGACACGCCCCCCCGCCTAAACCCGTGCGGGGAAGGGCCGCCCTCGGGAAAACCATGCTAGGCCTCGCTCTCCAACGCTTCCTGGTAGCCGTCGGCGTCCAGAAGGTCGTCCAGGTCCCCCATGTCCAGGGGGCGGAGGCGGAAAATCCAGCCCTCCCCGTAAGGGTCTTGGTTGATGAGCTCCGGGGTCTTCTCCAGGGCCAGGTTCACCTCCACCACCTCCCCAGCCACAGGAGCGTAGATGTCGGAGGCGGTCTTCACGCTCTCCACCACCGCCACCGCCTCGCCCTTCTCCACCTTGCGCCCCACCTCGGGGAGCTCCACGTAGACCACGTCCCCCAAGGCGTCTTGGGCGTAGTCGGTGATGCCCACCAGCACCGTGTCCCCTTCGGGCAGGGCCCACTCGTGGGTCTTGGTGTAAAAGCGGTCCTTGGGTATGTCCATAGCGCCTCCTAACCCCCGCTATTTTAGCGGCACAAAGGGCAAGGGGCTAAGGGAAGCCTGTACCCGCCTTCCCCGTACCTCCACGGAGAAGGGGCCTTCCGCCCCCTCCTCCACGTAGGCCAGGGCGATGCCCTTTTCCAGAAGGGGGGAGTAGCCCCCGCTCGTCACCCGGCCCACCGGGGCTTCCCCGGAAAACACCCGGTAGCCTTCCCGGGGGATGCCGGTTTCCAACACCAGGCCCACGAGCCTTTCCCGGCAGGCCCCGGAAAGCATGGCCTCCTTGCCCAGGAAGTCCTTTTCCCGCTTCACCACCCAGGCCCAGGGGGTGCAGAGGGGGTTGGTGGTATCGGTGAGCTCGTGGCCGTAGAGGGGGAAGCCGGCCTCGAGGCGCAGGGTATCCCGGGCCCCAAGGCCACAGGGCTTCGCCCCCGCCTCCACCAGGGCCAGGAAGACCGCCTCGGCGTCCTCGGGGGCCAGGAAGAGCTCAAACCCGTCCTCCCCCGTGTACCCCGTGCGGGCAAGGAGGGCAGGGCGGCCCGCCACCTGGGCCTGGAAGACATCGTTCTTCTTGCGCCCCTTTAGGTCGGCGTCGGTAAGCCCCTGCAGGAGGCTTTCCGCCTTGGGGCCTTGGAGGGCGAGGAGGGCGGTGGCCTCGGAGCGGTCCAAAAGCTCCACCCGGAAGCCTTCTGCCAAGGCCTCGAGGTGGGCGAAGTCCTTGGCGATGTTGGCGGCGTTGACCACCATGAGGTACTCCGCCTCGCCCAGGCGGTAGAGGTAGATATCGTCCACCACCCCGCCCCTTTCGTTTGGGAGCATGGAGTACTGGGCCCTCCCCACCTTGAGCCGGGCGGCGTCGTTCGCCGTGGCCCACTGGAGGAAGGGGAGCGCCTCCTCCCCCCGCACCCAGAACTCCCCCATGTGGCTCACGTCAAACACGCCCGCTTCCCGCCTCACCGCCAGGTGCTCCTCCACGATGGAGGTGTACTGCAGGGGAAGGGCGTAGCCGGCAAAGGCCACCATGCGCCCGCCCAGGCGCAGGTGGGCCTCGTAAAGGGGGGTGCGCTTCATACCAAGGCTATGCTACCCCTAAAAGAGCTCGCGCCTCAGGGCCTCGGCGGAGTTGTCCTCCAAGACCTCCTCCCGCTTGGTGGCCCAGGCGGGGAAGGGGAAGCGCACCAAAAGGGGCACGGGGATCTCCGGCTGGTGGAGGATCACCCACCCCTGGGGCAGGATGAGGGCCCGTTGGCGGAAGGTGGTGGGGAGGTAGCGGTACTCGGGGCGCTCCGCCTCGGCGGCGTCCAGGCGGCCCACCACCCTTATGGCGGCGTTCCCCACCACCCGGCGCTCCACCTCGCTCGCCGTCTGCTCCGCCCCGATGAGGATGACGCCCAAGGAGCGGCCCCTTTCCGCGATGTCCAAAAGCACGTCCTTGATGGGGCCCTCCTCGTCCCGGGGGGCGTACTTGTTGAGCTCGTCCAAGACGATGAAGACCCGGCCCCGGTACTGCCCCCGCTCCTTGCGCTCAAAGACGTCCTTGAGGAGGCTTCCCACCACGAACATCTGCGCCTGGGGGGAGAGCTTGGCCAGGTCCACCACGTGGACCTGCTCGCCCTTCAGGGGGTCTGGGGGGTTTCCGGGGCGGTCGCCCCGGATGAGGTGGGCCACGTTCTCCACGCTGGCCCTAAGCCGCCTCACGAAGGCCTCGAGGGTGCCCCGGGCCTGCCTTGCGGTCCAGGACCTGTCCCCTTCCCCCTCCCCCGTTTCCGGGCCCAGGAGCTTGTACTCCAGGTAGCGCACCAGGTCGGCGAAGCTCCTTAGGGGCACTTTGCCCAGGGCGTCAAAGGCCTTCGCCTCGGGTAGCTCCTCCCGGGGCCAGTCGTCCACCAGGAGGTGGGGGC
Source organism: Thermus brockianus (assembly GCF_021462505.1). GTDB lineage: Bacteria > Deinococcota > Deinococci > Deinococcales > Thermaceae > Thermus > Thermus hydrothermalis. The sequence goes on along the minus strand of NZ_JAKEDV010000010.1, from coordinate 74,056 downwards.
CCTTCTGCCCCTCGGCGAGGCGCCGGAGCTTTTCCGTGAGGTGCTGGACCAAAAAGCCCAGGTTGGTCATGAAGCCCCGGTCGGCGAAGAGGAAGGGGAGAAGCCCCCTTTGGCAGAACTGGACCAGGTCGTAGTGGTAGGCCCGCACTCCCTCGAGGCGGGTGTCCACGTCGGGCACGTACCCGTCCTTCTTGGGAGGGGCCAGGAAGGCCACGCTCCTAAAGGGCGTGGGGGGAAGGCCCAGGGCCTCGTACTCCGCCTTGGCCTCCTCCGTGAGGCGGGCGTTGGGCTTGTCCAGGAAGAAGAGGTCCTCCCCCTTCACGTTGAAAAGGAGGACCTTGGCCTGGTGGGCGTCCTCCAAGACCCCGCTTTCCAGGAGGCTCTTGAGGAGGAAGGTGGCGTAGCTGGTCTTGGCCGCCACCCCGCTGATGCCGGAGATGTTCACGTGCCCGCCCTTCACCCCGTTCAGAAACTCCAGGTTCAAATAGGCCACCTCCCCGTTCTTGAGGAGGCCGGCGGGGAGCTTGGTGGTCCCCTTTTGGTTCCGCATGCCCTCGTAGTAGAGGGCGAGCTCCAGGTCCTCCCCCTTCGCCAGGTAGACGGGGGAGCCGGGGTCGGGCGGGAAGAACTCCTCGGGGAGGATGCGGGTCACGCTCACGTGGGCCACGTAGGCCAGGCTCACGGGGATGTGCCCCTCCACCGCCAAGAAGGTGTCCGTATCGTAAGTTTCCCCCTCGTGCACCTTGGCCACGTGGTCCACCATGCCGAAGTAGCGCACCCTGCCCACCTTGGGGTGGAAGCCTTCCACCACCACCAGGTCGTCCAGTCTCAGGAGGCCCTCCCCCTCCACCCCCACCCAGAAGGCCAAGGGGGTGGCCTCCCGGCTACCCAAAACCACGCCCACCCGTTCCATCAACCACCTCCCAAGTACCGAGCCAAAAGCCGGGCCACCACCTCGCGGCTTCCCATCCTACGGCCCAACTCCCTTTCCAAGCCCCCCACGGGGGTGAGGTTCTGGGGCGCCCTGGGGTCCTTCACGGGGTGGGAGGCCAGGGCGGGGAAAAGGCTTAGGGAAAGCGCCGCAAGCCACCCATAGGGGCCATCCAAAGGGGTTTCCAGGCGCAAAAGCCCCGCCTCCGGGGGCCTCACCCCCTCCGGGGGCAGGGGCAGGCGCAGGTACCAGCTTGCAAGCTCCAACCCCTTGCGCCGGATGCGGAAAAGGGGGGTCCTCTCCCCGGGGGCGAGGGCCGCCAAGAGCGCCTCCTTTTCCGGGGGCAGGTAGCGGGCCCAATGGGTCTTGATGTAGCCCAGGATGGGCCCCACCCTCTTGAGGCGCACGGGGCCATCCACCACGAGAAGCCCCCCGGAAAGCTCCTGGGCCACCTCCGCCTCGAGGTTGGCCCTCGCCCGCCGCAAGCCCTCCTGGAGGGCGTAAACCCCTTCCCCCTCCGCCGGGAAAGGCTCGTAGCGGAGTTCCCCTACCCTCAGGGGCTCGGAAAGCCCCACCCCCACCCGGCGCACCCTGGGGGGCAGGAGGCGCATCCTCCCCCCCTCGTAGACCACGGCCCCCGCGGCCACGCACCCCAAAAGGGCAAGCCGCCTTCCCTCCGCCAAAAGCCCCTCCGCCCGCTCCTTGCCGTCCAGGAAGTAAAGGGGCTCGGGCCAAGGGAGGGCCTCCGCCCTCCTCGCCGCCCAGGGCTCCTCCAGGGGCCAGAACCCCTCGGGCTCCGGCCCTTCGGGCAAGAGGTCCTGGGCCTGGGGGAGCTCTAGGGCGTAAAGCCGCCAGGCCATGCCCCTAGATTACCGGGGCGGGGCGGTAGGGGAGGTACTTGGGCTCCCAGAAGCGGCTTTGCACGAAGGCGTAAAGCTCGGGGAAGGAAAGCCCCTGGATGCGCTCTTCCTCCGCCACGCCCTCCTCCAGGGCCTTCCGCATGACCCGGGCGGCCACGTAGGGGGAAACCTCCCTGAGGTGGCGCACCGGGGGGTAAAGGAGGTCGGGGAAGCGCTCTCGGGTGAACTCGTAGAGGGCGTAGGCGGCCTCGAGGACCATCCCGTCCGTCACCTCCCGGGCCCGGGCCAATACCGCCCCCAGGCCGAGCCCAGGGAAGATGAAGGCGTTGTTCCCCTGGCCCACGGGGATGGTCCGGCCCTTGTAGCCCACGGGGGGGAAGGGGCTACCCGCCGCCACCAGGGCCTGCCCTTCCGTCCAGTAGATGAGGTCGTCGGGCAGGGCCTCGCTGGCCGAGGTGGGGTTGGAAAGGGGGAAGATCACGGGCCTAGGGGTGTTTTCCAGCATGGCCCGCACCACGGGCTCGGTGAAGCTTCCCCCCTGGCCCGAAAGGCCGAGGAGCACCGTGGCCCGGGCGTTTTGGATAGTCTCCAAAAGGTTTGGGTACTCGCCGGAAAAACGCCAGTCCCGAAGGCGCTCCCGCTTCTGGGCGAAGGGCCGCTTGTAGGCCTCCATGTTCCGCCCCTCCACCAAAAGCCCCCGGGAGTCCAGGACCAAGACCCGGGCCTTGGCCTCCTCCTCGCTCAGGCCCTCCCGCTTCATCCCCTCCACCAAGGCCCAGGCCACGCCAACCCCCCCGGCCCCCGCCCCGTAGACCACCACCACCTGCTCGGAAAGCCGCTCCCCTTTGAGGCGGCAAGCGGAAAGCACCCCGGCCAGGGCCACGGCCCCCGTGCCCTGGATGTCGTCGTTGAAGGAGGGCACCACCTTGCGGTAGCGCTCCAGCACGGTAAAGGCCGCCTCCTTGGCGAAGTCCTCCCACTGGATGAGGGCCTTGGGGTAGCGCTTGCGCACCGCCTCCACGAAGCGGTCCAGGAACCGGTAGTAGGCCTCGCCCCTCAAGCGCTTGTGCCGCACCCCAAGGTAGAGGGGGTCGTTGAGGAGGTCCTCCCGGTCCGTGCCCACGTCCAACTCCACGGGCAGGGTCTTGTCGGGCCCCACCCCGCCCACGGCGGTGTACAGGGTGAGCTTGCCGATGGCGATGGCCATCCCCCCATACCCCTGGTCCCCGATGCCGAGGATGGCGGAGGAGTCCGTGGCCACGATGAGGCGCACCTCCTCTAGGGGGACATTCGCCAGGGCCTCCTCCACCCGGTCAATGTTTCGGGTGCTCACGGTGAAGCCCCGGGGGTAGCGGTAGATGTGGGAGAACTCCCGCACCGCCTCCCCCACCGTGGGGGTGTAGAGGATGGGGAGCATCTCCTCCAGGTGGTCCACCAAAAGGGCGTAGAAGAGGACCTCGTTGCGGTCTTGGAGGTGGCGGAGGTAGATGTGCTTGTCCAGGGGGGAGGCGATGAGGCGGTAGCGGCGGTAGACCCGTTCCTTCTGCTCCTCCAGGGTGTTCACGTGGGGAGGCAGGAGGCCTTCTAGGCCCAGAGCGCGCCTTTCCTCCTCGGTGAAGGCCGTGCCCTTGTTGAGGAGGGGAAGCCTTAGGAGGAGAAAACCCGTGACGTAAGGCTCCAGGTAACGTTCGCCCTTTTCGTCCCGCTTGACGTCGTAATAGCGGCTAACCGGCATGCCCCTATTTTTCCACCCCAGCCACGGACAATGGCCCCAAAGGGTGGGGAAGCCCCCCGCCCTCGAGGCCCTTCCTCAGACGTTGAAGCCGAACATGCGCATCATCCGCTTCCCCTCCTCCGTCATGCGCGCCGGGGTCCAAGGCGGGGTCCAGACGAACTCCACGTTCACCCCCTGGACCCCAGGTAGGCGCATGACCGCCATCTCCGCATCCGCCTTCACCACGTCCTGGGCGGGGCAGCCGATGGCGGTGAGGGTCATGGTGATGTCCACCATGCCGTTTTCGTGCACCTCCACGTCGTACACGAGGCCTAGGTCCACGATGTTCACCGGGATCTCCGGGTCGTAGACCACCTTGAGGGCCTCGAGGACCTCTTCCTTGGTAGGCAGCTTGGCCTCCGCTTCCATGCCCTTCAGTATACCCGGAAAACCCTATCCCCTTTTCCGGGGTTGTATAATGGCCCCGGTTGGGGAGTAGCCCCAAGCCGGTACCCCGTCAGGACGGGCCTTGGGCCCCGGGGGCCGGGGGCAGGAAGCCCGGGCAAGACCACCGCTCAAGCGGTGGTCTTTTCTTTGTGGAGGTAGGGAATGGAAGCGGGTGTCCTTTCGGTGATCCTCATCCTGGTGGCCCTGGAGGTGATCCTCTCCGCGGACAACGCCCTGATCCTCGGGGTCATCGTGCAGAAGCTTCCCGTGCACCTGAGGCGGAGGGCGCTCTTCTACGGCATCCTGGGCGCCTACGTGCTTAGGGGCCTTGCCCTCCTCTTCGCCGCCCTCGTCATCCAGCTCTGGTGGGTCCAGGTCCTGGGGGCGGCCTACCTCCTCTTTATCGCCCTCAGGCACTTCCTGAAGCCGGAGGAGGCCCACGCCCCGCCCCCTCTAGAGGTGAGCGCCGCCCAGTTCTGGAAGGTGGTGGCCCAGGTGGAGCTCATGGACCTGGCCTTCGCCGTGGACTCGGTCCTGGTGGCCGTGGCCCTTTCCGACAAGCTTTGGGTCATCTACACCGGGGTCTTCCTGGGCATCCTGGCCCTCAGGATGCTGGCAAGCCTGGTGGTCACCCTCCTGGACCGCTACCCCCGCTTCAAGCACCTGGCCTACGTGGTGGTGGGCCTCGCCGGGGTGAAGCTCCTTGTGGGCGGCTGGGACAAGCTCGCCAAGGAGGTCCTCCACCGGCCCGAGCTCGCCCTGGGCCTGGACAAGGAGGCCTTTAGCCTCCTCATCCTGGGGGTCCTCCTCCTGGGAAGCCTTTGGGCCCTGAGAAGGCCCAAGGAGCAAGCCGCCTAGGATGTGGGCCTACCTCGCCCCCGCCTTCGTCCTCTTCCTGGAAGTGGGGTTTCCTTTCGGCCTTTTCGTCCCCGGGGGGGACACCCTGCTCCTGGCCTTGGGGGCTCTGGCGGGGGAGGGGCGGCTTAGCCTCTTCCCCCTTCTCCCCCTTCTCTTCCTGGGAAGCTTCCTGGGGCATGGGGTGGGCTACGCCATCGGCCGGGCCCTGGGCAAGGAGGTGCGCAGGCGGCTACCCGAGGCGCTTCTTGCCCGCGCCGAAAAGGTCTTGATGCGCTTTGGCCCCACGACCCTCCTCCTCGCCCCCTTCCTCCCCGGGGTGCGCACAGCCCTCCCCCTCCTCCTCGGGGCCTTAGGCTTCCCCCTCGCCCTTTACCTGGTTCTTGCCGCCTTGGGAAGCCTCCTTTGGACCCAGGGGCTCGTCCTCTTCGCCTACTTCCTCGGCCAAAGGGTTTCCCCTTGGCTCCTTTGGCCCCTCCTTCTCCTCCTCGCCCTCCTCCCCCTCCTCCGGCGGCGCTAGACGTACTTCTCCCCCCGCACCACGAAGACGTTCTCCACGTAGGCGATCACGGCGTAGTGGGGGAAGTACGCCTCCTGCAGGCGCTCCAAGATCTTCAGGGCCACCTCCTCGGAAACGATGGTTTCCAGGCGGATGTTCTGCCCCTCCCAGTCCACGCTCCGCACCCCCCGGGAGCCCTCCCCCCGGGCGGGGACGATGGTGTAGCCCTTGGCCCCAAGCCGCTTGATCTCCTCCACCAGCTTCTTCTCCAAGAGGCTTTCCGCCACGATGGTCACCAGCTTCAAGGGCACCAGGTTCACGGCTCACCCCCCTATCGCCTTGGCCAGGGCGTGGTAGATGGGTATCCCCAAGACCAGGTTAAAGGGAAAGGTGACGGCCAGGCTCGCCCCCAGGTACAGGCTCGGGTTGGCCTCAGGCAAGGCGATGCGCACCGCCGCCGGGGCGGCGATGTAGCTGCTGCTGGCCGCCATGGCCCCAAGCACCATGGCCCCTCCCGGGGAAAGCCCCACCAGGTGGCCCAAATAGACCCCAAGGGCCCCGTGGAGGAGGGGGAGGAGCGTCCCGTAGAGGACCAGGCGGAAGCCCACCTGCCTCAGGACGGAAAGCCTCGAGGCCGCCACCATCCCCATGTCCAGGAGGAAGAGGGTGAGGGCCCCGTAGAAGGGGTCCACGAAGAAGGGCTTGACCCGCTCCATCCCCCTCTCCCCGGAGAGGGCCCCCACCACGAGCCCCCCAAGGAGGAGGACCACGCTCTTGCCCGTGAGGACCTCCCGCAGGGCCTCGTGCAGGTTCCCCCCTCCCCGCTTGCCCAAAAGGAGGGCCACCACGATCCCCGGCACCTCCAGGAGGGCCACCAGGGTGGGCAAGAACCCCTCGGGCCTTTCCCCCAGGGCCTGGGCGAAGGTGAGGGCGGCGAGGAAGGTCACGGCGGAAACCGAGCCGTAGTGGGCGGCCAAGGCGGAGGCGTCCACCCGGCTTACCCTGAGGGCCCTCCGGGCCAGGAAATAGCCCGTGAGGGGCCGCAAAAGCCCGAGGAGGAGGGTGGCCAAGGCGGGAAGAAGGACGACCAGGAAAGGCGTCTTGGAAAGCTCCACCCCGCCCTTAAAGCCGATGGCGAAGAGGAGGTAGATGGATAGCGCCGTGTACAGGGCCTCGGGGAAGGCCAGGTCGCTTTTCAAAAGCCTCGCCGCCACCCCCAGGAAGAAGGCCAGGACCATGGGGGAGAGGAGGTTGAGCCGCAGGATCTCTAGGGCGTCCATACCTCCAAGCTTTACTGCGGGAAGAAGGGCTTTTACAATCCGGTACGATGGCGCCTTTGGTAGGTCTCATCATGGGCTCCCGCTCGGACTGGGAAACCCTGCGCCACGCCGCGGAAACCCTGGACGCCTTGGGCGTCCCCTACGAGGTGCGGGTGGTTTCCGCCCACCGCACCCCTGACCTCATGGCCGCCTACGCCAAAAGCGCCGAGGAACGGGGCATCCAGGTGATCATCGCCGGGGCGGGGGGGGCGGCCCACCTCCCGGGCATGACCGCCGCCCACACCCCTTTGCCCGTCTTAGGGGTCCCCGTGGAAAGCCAGGCCCTCAAGGGGCTAGACTCGCTCCTTTCCATCGTGCAGATGCCCGCCGGCGTCCCCGTGGGCACCCTGGCCATCGGGAAAGCAGGGGCGGTGAACGCCGCCCTCCTCGCCGCCAGCATTATCGGCCTCAAGCACCCCGAGGTGATGGAGCGCCTCAAGGCCTACCGCAAGGCGCAGACGGAGGCCGTCCTGGCCCACCCCGACCCCCGGGAGGAAGCGTGAGGGTGGGCATCCTGGGCGGGGGGCAGCTTGGGCGGATGCTGGCCCTGGCGGGCTACCCCTTGGGGCTTTCCTTCCGCTTCCTGGACCCTTCCCCCGAGGCCTGCGCCGGGCAGGTGGGGGAGCTTTGCGTGGGGGCGTTCGCCGACCTCGAGGCCCTCTCCCGCTTCGCCCAGGGCCTAGACCTCGTCACCTACGAGTTTGAGAACGTCCCGGTGGAGGCGGCCAAGCGCCTCGCCGAAAGCCTTCCCGTCTTCCCCCCTCCCAAGGCCCTGGAGGTGGCCCAGGACCGGCTCGCCGAGAAGGCCTTCATGGCCGCCCTAGGGGTCCCCACCCCCCCTTTCCGCCCCGTGGACGGGGAAGGGGACCTGAGGGCGGCCCTGGAAGCGGTGGGCCTTCCCGCCCTCCTCAAGACCCGCCGCGGGGGCTACGACGGCAAGGGGCAGGCCCTGGTGCGGACGGAAGGCGAGGCCCTGAGCGCCCTTAAGGCCCTCGGGGGCCAGGGCCTCATCCTCGAGGGCTTCGTCCCCTTTGACCGGGAGGTTTCCCTCCTCGCCGTGCGGGGGCGGGACGGGGCCCTGGCCTTCTATCCCCTGGTGGAAAACCACCACCAAGGGGGGATCCTCCGCCTCTCCCTCGCCCCCGCCCCCGGGCTTACGGAAGCCCTGCAGAGGAAGGCGGAGGCCTACGCCAGGGAAGCCCTCCTGGCCCTGGACTACGTGGGCGTCCTGGCCCTGGAGCTTTTCCAGGTGGGGGAGGAACTCCTCTTCAACGAGATGGCTCCCCGGGTCCACAACTCCGGCCACTGGACCCTGGAGGGGGCGGAGACGAGCCAGTTTGAAAACCACCTGAGGGCCATCCTGGGCCTCCCCTTGGGGAGCACCGCCCCTAGGGGATTTAGCGCCATGGCGAACCTCATCGGCCTCAAGCCGGACTTCGCCCAGGCCCTGGCCCTGGAGGGCGCCCACCTCCACTGGTACGGCAAGGGGGTGCGCCCCGGGCGCAAGGTGGGCCACATCACCCTGAGGCGGGACACCTGGGAGGCGCTCCAAGGGGACCTGCCCCGGCTCCTCGCCCTGGCGGGAAGCCCCGGTATAATCGGGGGCAAAGGAGGCCAGGTATGGACCGGACCCAGCGCCTAAGGGAGGTTATCCGCGCGGCCAAGGCCCACCCCGTCTACCGGGAAAAGCTCAAGGACGTGGACCCGGAGGAGGTGTCCCCCGAGACCCTCTCCGCCCTGCCCCTCACCACCCGGGAGGAGTGGGTGGCCTACCTCAAGGAACACCCCACCCCCCCGGAAGGAGCGAGGCTCATGCACCTCACCCCAAGCCCCCTCATGGGCTGGATGCCGGAGTACCTCTCCGAGGAGGACCTCCGCTACCAGGCGGAGGCCTTGGCCCGCCACTACCGGCGGCTGGGCCTTGTGGGAAAGCGGGTCCTCGTGGCCTTCAGCTACCACGTCTTCGCCGGGGGGTGGCTCTTCCACGAGGCCTTGGTCCTGGCGGGGAACCTGGTCTTCCCCCACGGGCCCGGGGAGGCGGGGCGCATCGCCGAGCTGAGCCCCCAGTTTGACGTGCTGGTTACCAACCCTTCCTTCGCCCTTAAGGTGGCCCAGGCGGGGGGGCGGTTTGGCCTCCTTCTGGCGGGCGGGGAGCCCTTCACCTCGGTGCCCGGCTTCCGGGAAAAGGTGGAAGCCCTCCTGGGTGGGGTGGCCCTGGACGCCTACGGCACCAGCGAGCTCGGCATCGTGGCCGGGGAGAACCTGGCCAAGGACGGGCTTTGGGAGATCCCCGAGATGGCCGTCCTGGAGGTGCTAGACCCGGAAACCCTAAGGCCCGTGGCGCCCGGGGAAAAGGGGGAGCTCGTGGTCACCGCCCTAAGCCGCACCCTCATGCCCATGGTGCGCTTCCGCACCGGGGACCTGGCCATGGCCGAGCGCCGGGAAGGGCTTACCGTCCTCCCCCGTGGGGTCTTCGGCCGCACGGACCAGATGGTGAAGGTGAAGGGGGTAAAGCTCTACCCCACGGAGCTCGCCCCCCTCCTAGCGGGCTTCGGCCTGGACCCCAAGGGCTTCCAGGTGGTGGTGGAAAGGAAGCTGGAGGGCACGGACAAGCTGGTGCTCCGCCTGAAGGCGGACAAGGTGCCTCCTGGGCTTTACGAGGCCATCCAGAAGGCCACGGGGCTCAGGCTGGACGAGGTGGAACTCGTAAGCGAGCTGGAAGGGGGCCTCGTGGTGGACCGCCGCTTCTAGCTCGTTAATCTCTTCTCATAACCCCAGGGGTATACTTCCCCCAAAGCAACGGGGCCCTTGCGGTATAGTGAGGGCAAACCCTGTGCCTTGCGGAAGGAGGCGAGATGCGGTTTTTCGTGCTGGGGGATGTTTCCGTGGACCTGCTCTTTTTCGTGGAGCGCATACCGGAACCTGGGGAAGAGGTGCCCTCGAGGCGGGCCCTGATGAAGCCGGGGGGTGCAGGGGGCACCCTGGCGGCCCAGCTGGCGAGCCTCGGCCACCGGGTCCTGCTGGCCGGGCGGGTGGGCCAGGACCCCTTCGCCGAGCTCGCCCTTAGCCGGGTGCGGGAGGTGGGGGTGGACCTGAAGTACCTTCAGGAAGACCCCAACCACACCACGAGCTCCGTCCTCATCCTGGTGGTGCCCGGCGGGGAGCGGGCCATGGTGAGCGCGGAAGGGGCGAGCCGCTACCTGGATCCCGCCCTCTTCAAACCCCGCTACCTGGACGCCGTGGACGCCGTGGTCCTCTCCGCCTACGCCCTGGTGGGGGGGCCCACCCGGAGCTACGCCGTGGAGGTCCTCGAGGCGGCGAGGAAGCGGGAGCTTCCCGTCTTCGCCGACCTGGGCACGGGGGCGGTGCGGGCGGCGGGGGCGGAGCTTCTGAAGTACCTGCGGGGCGTGGCCTGGCTCCTTATGAACCAGACCGAACTCCTCGCCCTCACCGGCGCCTCCTCCCTCTCCGAAGGGGTGGCCCGGCTCCGGGCCGAGGGGTTTTCCCACCTGGCCATCAAGGTGGGGGCCATGGGCTCCATCGTGGTGACCCCGGAAGGGGAAGAGCTTCTAGAGCCCTTCCCCATTGAGGACATCGTGGACTCCACGGGGGCCGGGGACGCCTACACCGCCGCCTTCGCCCACGCCATCCTGGAAGGGAGAAGCCCGGTGGAGGCGGGAAGGCTCGCCAACCTGGCGGGGGCCTTGGCGGCCACGGGGCTTGGGGCCCAGGGCCGCCTCATCACCCTAGAGGACCTCAAAGTAGCGGCGGGCTAGCGCCAAAAAGGCCAGGCCCGCCCGGCCGCTCTTCTCCGGGTGGAACTGGGGGGCGAGGAGGTTGTCCTGGGCCAAAAGGGCGGTGAAGGGGGTCCCCTCGTACTCCCCCACCCCGAGGGCGTACGGGGTGAGGGGGCCATAGTAGGAGTTGGCGAAGTAGAAGTGGCGGCCCGTGAGGCTGGCAAAAAACCCTCGGAACTCCAGGGCGTTCCAGCCCATCTGGGGAATCCGTCCCCGGGGAAAGCGGCGCACGAGCCCCGGCACCCGCCCAAGCCCCTTCACCCCGGGGGCCTCCTCGCTCCCCTCGTAGAGGACCTGCATCCCCACGCAGATGCCCAGGAAAGGAAGCCCCTTTTCCAGGTGGGCCAGGACCCTTTCCAGGAAGCCGCTTCGGGCAAAGGCCTCCATCACCTGGCCGAAGTGGCCTTGGCCCGGGAGGACCAGAAGGTCCGCCTCCGGAAGGGCTTTGGGGTCAGCGGAGACCGCCACGGCGAAGCCCGAGGCCTCGAGGGCCTTGGCGGCGCTCCGGAGGTTCCCCGAGCCGTAGTCCATGAGGAGGGCCCGCACTAAAGCACCCCCTTGGTGCTGGGAAGCCCCTCCCCCGTGAGGCGGGTGGCCTTGTGAAGGGCCCGGGCCAAGGCCTTAAAGCTCGCCTCCAGCACGTGGTGGGCTTCCCGCCCCGCCAAAAGCCTCAGGTGGAGGGTGAGCCGCCCGTGGTTCACAAGCCCCCGCAGAAACTCCCGCAGGTGGTAGGGGTTCACCCCGCCCGCCTCCCCCACCACGGGCCACGCCTCGGGCCGGTACGCCAGGTGGGGGCGGCCCGAAAGGTCCACCACGCAGAGGACCAGGGTTTCGTCCATGGGGGCGAAGGCCTCCCCGTAGCGCTCTATACCCCTCCCCTCCCCCAAGGCCTCCTTCAGGGCCATGCCCAGGGTGATGCCCACGTCCTCCACCAGGTGGTGCACGTCCACCTCGAGGTCCCCCTTGGCCTCCACCTCCAGGAGGAAGCGCCCATGCCGCTGGAGCTGGAGGAGCATGTGGTCCAGAAAAGGGAGCCCCGTGGCCACCTTGCCCCCCACGGGGCCATCCAGGCCCAAGCGGAGGCGGACCCAGGTTTCCGCCGTGGCCCTCTCCACCAAGGCCTCACGCATACACCCCTCCAAAGGCCGCCCGCAAGAAGGCGTCCATCTCCTCCTTCCGCCCCACGGTGACCCGGATGCACCCCGCCAGGCCCGGATAATGGTCCTGCCGCCGCACCAAAACCCCTTGGGCGAGGAGGTGGCGGAAGGCCGCCTCGGCGTCCGGGGTCCGCACCAGGAGGAAGTTGGCGTGGCTCGGGTAGGGGTGCCAGGTGGGGTGGGCCTTTAGGGCAGCGTGGACCCGCTCCCTTTCCCGCACCACCTCCGCCACCACCTCCCCCACGTAGCCCGGGTTCTCCAAGACCACTTCCAGGACCGCCCCGGTGTGGGCGGGGAGGACGAAGGGAGGCAGGATCTCCCGCACCACCCCCGCCACCCGGGGGTGGGCCAGGAGGTACCCCGCCCGGACCCCCCCCAAGGAGAAGGCCTTGGAGAAGGTGCGGAGGAAAGCCACGTGGGGGTTATCCCTTCCCAAGGGGCTAAAGTCCGTGCCGGCGAACTCCCGGTAGGCCTCGTCCACCACGAGAAGCCCCCCCACAGCCCTCGCCCTTTCCGCCAAAGCCGCCACCGCCTCCCCGGGGAAAAGCGCCCCCGTGGGGGCGTGGGGGTTGGGGAGGAAGAAGACCCCGCCCCGAAAGGCGGCGAGAAGCTCCTCCAAGGGCAAGGAAAAACCCTCCCCCAAGGGCACCGCCCGGTAGGGGGTGCCCGCCACCCGGGCGGCGTGGGCGTAATGGGGGAAGGAAGGGGAAAGGTCCAAGACCTCCTCCGCCGCTAGGCTCAGGGCCAGGATGAGGAGGTTGGACCCGGGCGCAAGGACAATTCCCTCCTCCGGCCAGTCCAAGAGGGCGGCGAGCCGCCTTCTCAGGGTTTCGGCGTGGATCTCCGGGTAGCGGTTCCACGCTAGTCCCCTAAGCCGCTTAAGGGCCTCCTCCTTCAGGGCCTCGGGCAGGTCAAAGGGGCTTTCGTTTTGGTCCAGCTTTACCGGGGCCTCCTCCTTCTTGTAGGGGTAGGGGGTAAGGTCCCGGAGGTGCGCCTTGAAGGCCCGCATGCCCCGAGTATAGCGGTAGACTGGGGGCATGAACCGGGCCAAGGACTGGCTTCTCCAGGCGGGAAGGCACGAGTGGGCCTGCTTCGCTGCCCAGCAGTCTGCGAAAAAAGCCGTCAAGGCCCTGCACCTTCACCTGGGCCAGGAGGCTTGGGGGCACCTCATCGCCCGCCTTCTGCGGGAACTTCCCATCAAGGTTCCCGAAGAACCGGTGGAATGGTTCCGGTATCTGGACAACCTCTACATTCCCACCCGCTACCCCGATGCCTTCCCCGAAGGCCCATCGGCGGAGCACTAGGGCCCCCTACAAAGCGAGGAGGCGCTAAACCATGCCCGTGCGGTCCTGGCGTTCGTCCGTGCCCAGATGGCCCAATAGGGAGGAGGTGGAGGAGGCCCTCAGGGCCTGGATGGCCCGCCACCCCATCCCAGGCCTCCTGGCCCTAGGGTATTTCGGCTCCTACGCCAGGGGGCGATTACGGGGTGAGGAACGACCTGGACCTCGTTTTGGTGGTGGAGGAAAGCGGCCTTCCCCCCTACCGCAGGACCGCCACCCTGCCCCTGGAAGAGCTACCCGTCCCCACGGAAGCCCTGGTCTACACCCTGGCGGAGTGGCAGGCCCTTCCAAAACAAAGCCCCCGCTTCGCCCAAGCCCTCCGGAAGGAAACCCGCTGGCTCCTCCCTCCCCCCTAGCGCCAGGCCACCACCCGCTCCAAGGGCAGGCGGTGGGAAGGGTAGCCCTCCTCGGCGGGATAGCCCAAGGGGACCAGGGCGGGGATGGCCACGTGGGCGGGAAGGCCCAGGAGGGTCTTCACCCTTTCCGGGTCAAAGCCCAGCATGGGCACGCTCCCAAGCCCATGGGCCTCGAGGAGGAGGAGCAGGTACCCCAAAAGGATGTAGCTTTGCCCCGCCGCCCAAGCCGCCCGCTCCTTGGGATCCATCCCCGCAAAGGCGCTTTGGATGGCCCGCTTCTGCGCCTCCCGCCTTTCCCCTTGGACCCCCGGGTGGATGGCCTCGTCCAGGCGGGCCAGGGCGTCCTCGAGGTCGGCATAGAGGACCAGGACCACGGGGGCCTCCTCCACCTGGGCCTGGCCGAAGGCCGCCTCCCTAAGGGCCTTCTTGGTGGCGGCATCCCGCACCACCAGGAGGCGCCAAGGCTGCAGGTTCCAAGCGGAGGGGGCCCGGAGGGCCGCCTCGAGGATTTCCTTAAGAAGCCCCTCGGGCACGGGGTCCGGCCTGTAGCGGCGAACGGAGCGGCGCCTTAGAGCAGCGGTCTTGGCGTCCAGAACGGGTAGCGTGGCCTCCATACCCCGGGGATGGTACCGGAGGCCCTTCGGTACGTTTGTGAACAAGGGCGCAATTAGGGGCGGAAGTGGTCGTACCCCCTCCGGGGCACGGCCTGCCCCCGGAAATAGACCCCCTCCCCCTCGGCGAGGCGCCCGGCCCTAAAAAGGGGAAGCCCCACCTCCCTCGCCTTCGCCTCCACCAACTCCCCCTTCTCCGGGGGCACCACCAGGACCGCCTCAAACTCCTCCCCCCCAAAGAGCACGAAAGCCAAGGCCCTTTCCTCGCTTCCGGCAAAGGCCAAGACATCGGGGTAGAGGGGAAGGGCTTCTAGCTCCACCCGCACCCCGAGTTCGGAAAGCTGCCAAAGGGTTTCCGCCAGGCCGTCGGAGGAGTCCAGGCTCCCCCGGAGAAGCCCCTCCAAGGCCAAGAGGCCGAGCCGGGGCAAGGGGTAGTGGGCGGCCTCCCGGATGGCGGGAAAGGGGGTGAGGTCTAGTCCCTGGTAGTGGGCGAAGATGGCCGCCCCAAGCCGTCCCCAGCGGTCCCCGGCGAGGTAAAGGAAATCCCCCGGCAGGGCCCGGCGGGGAAGGGGGCTTCTCGCCTCGGCAAACCCCGCCACCACCAAGGCCGCCTCCCCGGCGTTGGTGTCCCCGCCCAGAAGGGGCGCCCCAAGCCGGCTTGCCGCCTCCGCCGCCCCCTGCACCAGGCCAAAGGCCAGCGTTTCCTCCGCCTCCGGGGGAAGGAAAAGCCCCAGGGCAAACCCCAAGGGCCGGCCCATCTTGGAAAGGAGGTCCGAAGCGGTGGCCGCCACCCCCCGGAAGCCCACCTCAAAGGGCCCCATGCCCCTTAGGGCCACCTCCTGGTAGCGGAAGCCATCCACCTTGAGGAGGAGGGCCTTTTCCCCCACCCACACCCCCCCGGCGTCGTCCCCCGGGGGCAGGGGAGCCCCTTGGGGATAGCCCAAAGGGGCGAGCTTCTTTAGAAGGGCCCTTTCGCCCAAGTCTTTAAGCCGCATAAACCCAGGCTAGGGTATCATGGCGGGGTGTGCCGGGTTGACCTGTGCCTGAGGCCGGCCCCTGGCCCCCTAATCCTGGCGGAGGTCCTGCCTGCGGGTAGCGTCCTCACCCGCCTCCTGGCCCTGGGGGCGAAAGGGGTCTGGGTGGCCCCGGGGCCCAAGGTGGCCCGCTTCCTGGCGGAAAGCTTGGGCAAGGACACCCTCCTCTTGGGCGAGGTGGAGGGCTTTCCCCCCGAAGGGTTCCACGGGCGGCTTTCCCTTTTGGACCTGGAAAGGACGGAGGTGAAGGGCAAGGAGGCCATCCTGGTGGCTCCCCTCCTCAACGGGAGCGTGCTCCCCGAGGAAAAAGAGGTGTACCTGGCAAGCCTCCGCAACGCCAAGGCGGTGGTGGACCTCGCCCGAACCCTAAAAACCCCCACCCTCCGCCCCTCCGGGGCCCCCGAGCCCCTCCTCTCGGCGGTGGTGGCCCTGGGGTTCTTGCAAAAGCGCGTCCTCCCCGAGGCCCAAAGCCTCGCCACGGCCCTCCTCAGGGCCTTCCCCGACCCTCAGGAGGCCCTTTTCCAAAGCCCGGAAGGCCAGGCCCTCCACAAGGAGGGGCGCACGGAGGAGCTGGCCTGGGCCAGCCTCATTGGGGTGGACCCAGTGGTGCCGAGGCTCACCGAGGTCCGCTTTTTCCCCAAGGAAACCTACGGCCTAAGCCAAGACCGCTACGCCCAGAGGTACGGGGCATGGAGCGGCTAACCCTCCTCGGCCTCCCCCTGGACCCCGTGGACATGGAGGAGGCCCTAAGGCGCATCGGGGGCTTCCTGGAGGAGGCCAAAACCCACCAGGTGGTGACCCTAAACCCCGAGATCGCCGTCCGGGCGAGGGAGGACAAGGCGCTAAGGCGGGCGGTCCTCGAGGCCGACCTCATCACCCCCGATGGGGTGGGCATCCTCTGGGCAGTCAGGCGGCTTCATGGGGTGCGCCTCCCCGAGCGGGTCACGGGGGTGGACCTGACCTTGGCCCTCTTCCGCCGCTTCCCGGGGCTTAGGGCCTACCTACTCGGGGGCAGGCCCGGGGTGGCGGAAAGGGCGGCGAGGGAGGCCGAGCGGCTTGGGGCCAAGGTGGTGGGCTTCCACCACGGCTATTTCCGGGAGGAAGCCCAGGTGGTGGAGGAAATCCAACGAGTAGCCCCCGACCTCCTCCTCGTGGGCATGGGGGAAAGGCAGGAGGCCTTCATCCACCGGCACAAGGCCCACCTGGGGGCCCGGGTGGCCATGGGGGTGGGGGGGACCCTGGACGTCCTGGCGGGGGAGGCCAAGCGCCCCCCCCTTTGGGCGCAACGCCTGGGCCTGGAGTGGCTTTTAAGGGTGGGCCTGGACCCCAAGCGCTGGCGGCGGGCCCCGAGGCTTCTCCGCTTCGCTTACCTTGTTCTCAAGGAAGGGCGCTAGAATGCTTCCATGCGGCGGCTTCTTGCGCTTTGGTTCCTTTTCGGGCTCGCCCTGGCCCAAGGCCTCGTCCTCCCCTTTGAGGGGCCCAGGGGCTACGCCCTGGCCCAGGCCTTCGCCCAGGGCCTGAACGCGCCTCCCCCCACCCTCCTCGCCCTCCTCCTCCCCGACCTCCCCTGGCGGGCAAGCTATGAGCTTGCGGGGGGGCTTTACACCCGGGCTGGGGCCCGGCTCGCCCTCTCGGCCACGGGGGCCGAGTGGGTGCTCCTCGGCCGGGAAGAGGAAAGGGGCCTGAGGCTCATCCTCGCCACCCCTGCCGGGGCCAAGGAGGGGCTTTTCCCAAGCGCCGAACTCGCCTGGCTCTGGCTCCAGGGCCAGGGCCTCGCCCCCTGGTACGCCCCCCTGCCCCCGCCTTCCCTCCCGGAAGAGCGCCTGAGGGCCCTGGCGGAAGGCGAGGACCCTGACCCCTTGCACCAGTCCGCCCTGGACCTCAAGGCAGGCCGGGGGGCGGGGCTTTTGGAGGGGGTTTTGCCCAAGCGGCTTCTCCTCCTCTGGCAGGGCACGCTTCCCCCCGCCTACGAGGCCTTCCGCCTCCTGGCCGAGGGCAAGCGGGAAGAGGCCCTAAAGCGGGCCGAGGCGCTGGCGAAGGGGGACATCCTGGAAAGGACCGCCGCCCACCTCCTCTACCGGGCCCTGGAGGACGAACGCTGGAAGGAAAGCGCAAGAAACCTCGCCCAGGCCTTTCCCGAGCTCCCCTTGGCCTGGGAGGAGGTGAGCTTCGCCGCCTTCGCCGAGGGCAAGGGGGAAGAGGCCCGGGATGCCCTCCTCCGGGCTCTAAAGCTTAGGCCGGACTACTGGCTTTACTGGACCAACCTGGGCTGGGCCTATTACCTCACGGGGGACCTCCCCCGGGCCATCCTGGCCTCGGAAAGGGCCAATGGGCTTAACCCCAACGCCACCGCCTACTACAACCTGGGGCTCTTCCGGGCCATCCACGGGGACTTCCTGGGGGCCAAGGCCGCCTATGACCGGGCCCTCAGGCTGGACGAGGGGGAGGACTTCCTCGAGGCCCTAAAGGACCTAGAGGAGCGCCAGGAACCCCTCGCCCTCTACTTCCGCGCCTACCTGGCGGAGCGGGTGGGGCTGGACGCCAAGCCCCTCTACCAGGCCTTCCTCGCCCAGCACCCCAAGCACCCCCTCGTCCCCTCGGCCAAGCGGGCCCTCGCCCGGCTTCAGAAAAGCGGGGTGGGCCTACAGGTCCTCAAGCTCACCCTCATCCCGGGGGACGTGGACGCCCGGCCCTTCCGTGCCGGGGAGGCGGTCTTCCCCGAGGTGCGCCTCACGGGTAGCCCCTACCTCCAGCGGGAGGGCCTGGAAACCCGCCTCTACCGGGAAGGCGCGCTCCTCCAAGGGGAAAAGAAGGACCTGGGCTTCCCTCCCCTTACCACCGCCCTGGTGGAGGTGGCCCCCGCCGTAACCCCGCCCGAGCCCGGGCGGTACACCCTGGAGGTCCGCTACGGGGAGGCCGCCGCCCTCCTCCCCCTGGAGGTGGGTCCGCCGAGCCTCGCCCGCAGGCTCTACGCCCTGGGCCTGGAGGTGCGGGACCTCTCGGGCCAACCCCTCCTGAGCCCCAAGGAGGCCCTGGGGGAAAAGGGGGAGGAGCTTCTCTTGGAAAGGACCCTCGAGGCCCTCAGGGAAGCCGCTCCCCTGGCCACCGGAAGCCGCCTCACCACCCCCCTGAAGGCGGGCCCCTATGCGGGGAAAAGCGTCCAGGAAGCGCTCCGAGACCCCGGGCTTGCGGGGGTGCGGGCCTTCTTTGAGGCGGTGGTGGAAAATCCCGAACTCCTGGCAGAGAACGACGTGGTGAATGCCTTTGTGAACTGGCTTCTCGGCTCCTCGGAGCCCAATCCCTAAACCGAAAGGCCAACCCCCGGGGCTTCCCGGGGGTTTGGACTCAGCCGATGGTGGAGCCGACGGGACTCGAACCCGTGACCTCCTGAGTGCGATTCAGGCGCGCTCCCAGCTGCGCCACGGCCCCATGCGCCCTATATGGTAGCGGGGGCCAGGATGCTTGTCTAGTCCCCTTCCTTGAGGCGCACCTCCACCCGGCCCTTCTTGTCCTTGACGGAAAGGGTGGCCTTGGCCTTGCCTTTGCGGTACTCCGCCTTCCACTCGTTTTTCTTCACCTCGTACTTGGTGCGCACCCAGCCCCGGCGGCGCAGGTCCTCGTCGTGGTAGCGGAAGACCGCTTCCGCCCGGGAAGCGTTGTACACCACCAGAATCCCCTGGGGCTCCACCACCCGCTCCACCACCACCGCCTGGGGAAAGAGGTCCAGGGTGAGGTTGGCGGTGATGCGCACCTCGAGGGCCACCGCCGGAACCAACAGGAGGGAAAGGGCCAACCATCTCCGCATACCCCAAGGATACCCCCACCCCGCCCCTCGTCCGTGAGAGCCACCTAAAGTACACTTAAAAGGTGGACGAAGTTTGGCGTAAACTGGCGGAACCCTTTCCCCCCTCCGAGGTGCAGTGGCGCATAGAAGCCCTCTCCAAGGACCGGAGGCGGGCCTTGGTGGTCCCCTACGTGGACGCCCGCACCGTCTTGGACCGCCTGGACCGGGTGGTGGGGCCCGAGGGGTGGCACGACAGCTACGAGGTCCTCGCCGACCAAGAAAGGGTGGTCCGGGACGAGCGGGGCGAGCGCCGGGAGCGGCTTTGCGAGGTGAAGTGCCGCCTCACGGTCCTCGGGGTCACCAAGGAGGACGTGGGCGAGGGCGACTCCCTCAAGGCCGCCTTCTCCGACGCCCTCAAGCGGGCAGCGGTGAAGTTCGGCGTGGGGCGCTACCTGTACCGCCTGGAGAAGCAGTGGGTGGACTATGACCCGGAAAAGGGCCGCTTCACCCCGCCCAAGCTTCCCGAACCCCTGGAGGCGGAAACGGGCGAACCCGAGGAAGAGGAAAAACCCGAGGCTTACCGCCTCATTGACCAGCTCCTGGAGCGCCTAAAGGAGAAGGGCTTGGGGAAGGAGGCAGCCAAGATCGTCACCAAATACGGGGGCTACGGCAAGACCCCCGAGGAAACCAAGCGCCTCTACGGGGAGCTTCGGGCCCTGCTCAAGGGATGAGGATCGTCGCCATCGGGGACCTCCACGCCAACTTCCCCGCCCTCTGGCGGATCCTCAAGGCGGAGGGCCTGGCGGACGCCTCCTTCAGGCCCACCCCCCTCCTCCGCTCCGGGGCCGTGAAGGTGGTCCTCCTGGGCGACCTGGTCCACCCCAAGACGCCGAGGGACTACGAAAGGCTCACGGGCCTCTCCCCCTTTGACCCCGAAGACCCCACCCACCTCCGCCTGGCCGCCGGAGCCCAGATCCGGGAGCTTTTCCGGTTGAAGGCGTTCCAGGAAGAGGCGGAGGGCAACCTGGTCATCCTCCTGGGCAACCACGACGAGGCCGCGCTAAAGGGCGAGCCCATCCTGGGGAACCGCCACCTGCGGCACCTGGAGTTCCACCCCGAAAAGGGCGGTAAACCCCTGCCCGAGGCCCTAAAGGCCTGGATGGCGGGCTTCCCCAAGGAGCTCCTCCTCGAGGGCGTCCACTTCGCCCACGTGGGCCCCGTGCCCTGGCTCCAGGAATACGATGAGCTCTTCTACGCCCAAAGCGAGCCCAAGACCTGGTGGTTCCGCACCCCCGACTACGTGGAACGGATGGGCTATCGCTTTGGCGTCTACGGCCACGTGCCCATGCGGGAGGGTATCCTTCTCAAGGAACGCTTCGCCCTCATTGACGCCCTGGACCTGGGGGAGTACCTGGAGCTTGCCCCAGAGGAGGAACCCCTCACGCCCCGGATCAAGCGCCTTGCCCATGCCTAACCCCCTCACCTCGCCCAAAGCGGTGCGCGCCATCCTTTCCCGACACGGCCTTTTCGCCGACAAGCGCCTCGGCCAGAACTTCCTGGTCTCCGAAGCCCACCTCAGGCGCATCGTGGAGGCGGCCAAGCCCTTCACGGGGCCGGTCTTTGAGGTGGGGCCTGGGCTTGGCGTCCTCACCCGGGCCCTGGCGGAGGCGGGGGCCGAGGTGACGGCCATAGAGAAGGACCCCCGGCTAAAACCCGTTCTGGAGGAAACCCTTAAGGGCCTCCCCGTGCGCCTCCTCTTCCAAGACGCCCTCCGCTTCCCTTGGGAAGAGGTGCCGGAAGGAAGCCTCCTCGTGGCCAACCTCCCCTACAACATCGCCACCCCCCTGGTCACCCACCTCCTCAAAACGGGCCGCTTCGCCCGGTTGGTCTTCCTGGTGCAGAAGGAGGTGGCGGAGCGCATGACGGCGGGGCCCGGAAGCCCCGCCTACGGGGTGCTCTCCCTAAGGGTGGCCCACCACGCCCGGGCGGAAAGGCTCTTTGACCTTCCCCCTGGGGCCTTCTTCCCCCCGCCCAAGGTCCAAAGCAGCCTGGTGCGCCTCACGCCCCTGGGGGTGCCCGACGACCCCGGGCTTTTCCGCCTGGTGGAGGCCGCCTTTAGCAAACGCCGGAAGACCCTGAAAAACGCCCTGGTGGCGGCGGGCTACCCCAAGGAGAGGGTGGAAAGGGCCCTAGAGGCCCTGGGCCTCCCCCCGGAGGCGCGGGGCGAAACCCTGGACCTGGAGCAGTTCCGCGAGCTCCGCAATCTTCTCTACACCGCGGAGTAGTTTTCCCAAAGGGATATGGAAGGACATTACACTGTTTAATCTACCCTTGGTGTAGCTCCTCCCTCTTGCCCCGGTCAAGGGGTGGTAAGATGGGCGGGAAATGAGGCGGGGCTTCGTGGGGTTTTGGGTCCCCGCCTCGTGAAGAGATGCACGAAAGGAGGGGACCTTGGCGCCGATCGCGGAGTACGTGAACGTCCTCATCTACCTAGGGGTGGCCCTCTTCATCGGGGTGGCGGCCCTGGTGGTGGGGGCTCTTCTTGGCCCCAAGAAGCCGGGCAGGGCCAAGCTCATGCCCTACGAGTCGGGGAACGACCCTGCGGGAGAGGTGAAGCGCTTTCCCATCCACTTCTACGTGGTGGCCATGCTCTTCATCCTCTTTGACGTGGAGGTGGCCTTCCTCTGGCCCTACGCCGTGAGCGCTGGGGGGCTTGGGCTGTGGGGCTTCCTGGGGGTCTTGGCCTTCACCCTGCTCCTCTTCGTGGGCTTCCTCTACGAGTGGTGGAAGGGGGTGATGCGGTGGCATTGAAGGACCTGTTTGAACGGGACGTCCAGGAGTTAGAGCGGGAGGGGATCCTCTTCACCACCTTGGAGAAGCTGGTGGCCTGGGGGAGGTCCAACTCCCTGTGGCCCGCCACCTTCGGCCTCGCCTGTTGCGCCATTGAGATGATGGCCTCCACCGACGCCCGCAACGACCTCGCCCGCTTCGGCAGCGAGGTCTTCCGGGCAAGCCCCCGCCAGGCGGACGTGATGATCGTGGCCGGGCGGCTATCCAAGAAGATGGCCCCGGTGATGCGCCGGGTCTGGGAGCAGATGCCCGACCCCAAGTGGGTGATCTCCATGGGAGCCTGCGCCAGCTCTGGGGGGATGTTCAACAACTACGCCATCGTGCAGAACGTGGACTCCGTGGTGCCCGTGGACGTGTACGTGCCGGGTTGCCCCCCGCGCCCCGAGGCCCTCATCTACGCCGTGATGCAACTCCAGAAGAAGGTCCGCGGCCAGGCCTACGACGAGAAGGGGCGGAAGCTTCCGCCCGTGGCCGCTTGGCAGCGGGCAAGGGGGTGAAGCGTGCGGCTTCATAGCGTTTTAGACGATGCCCGGGCCAAGGGCTACCCCGTGGAGGACAACGGCCTCGGCAACCTCTGGGTGGTCCTGCCCCGCGAGGCCTTCAAAGGGGAGATGGCCCGGTACAAGGAGATGGGCTTCAACTACCTGGCGGACATCGTGGGCATAGACTACCTGGAATACCCCGACCCCCGCCCCGAGCGCTTCGCCGTGGTCTACGAGCTCGTCTCCCTGCCGGGGTGGAAGGACGGGGATGGGAGCCGCTTCTTCGTCCGGGTCTACGTGCCGGAGAAGGACCCCAGGCTGCCCACGGTGACCGACCTCTGGGGGAGCGCCAACTTCCTGGAAAGGGAGGTCTACGACATGTTCGGCATCGTCTTTGAGGGGCACCCCGACCTGCGCAAGATCCTCACCCCGGAGGACCTCGAGGGCCACCCCTTGCGCAAGGACTTCCCCCTGGGGGAAACCCCCACCCTCTTCCGCGAGGGGCGCTTCATCGTGCCGAGCGAGTTCCGGGCGGCCATCACCGGCAAGAACCCCGGCCTCACCCTCTACAAGGGGGGTAGCCGCAAGGGCTACCGGTCCCTTTGGGCCGACCTGACCAAGGCCAAGGAGGTCAAATGAAGGACTACCTGGACCCGGTGGAAACCCTGGAGGAGCCCAAAGAGCTCCGCACCGAGGTCATGACCCTGAACGTGGGCCCGCAGCACCCCTCCACCCACGGGGTCTTGCGGGTGGTGGTGACGCTCTCGGGCGAGGAGGTCTTGGACCTCGTCCCCCACATCGGCTACCTCCACACGGGCTTTGAGAAGAACATGGAGAACCGGACGTATACGCAGGTCATCACGTATACGCCCCGGATGGACTACCTCCACTCCTTTGCCCACGACCTGGCCTACGCCCTGGCGGCGGAGAAGCTGGTGGGGGCGGTGGTCCCCCCTCGGGCCCAGACCATCCGCATCATCCTCAACGAGCTTTCCCGCCTGGCGAGCCACTTGGTCTTCCTGGGCACGGGCCTTTTGGACCTCGGGGCCCTCACCCCCTTCTTCTACGCCTTCCGCGAGCGGGAAACCATCCTGGACCTCTTTGAGTGGGTCACGGGCCAACGCTTCCACCACAACTACATCCGCATCGGCGGGGTCAAGGAGGACCTGCCCGAGGAGTTCGTCCCCGAGCTCAAGAAGTTCCTGGAGGTCATGCCCCACCGCATTGACGAGTACGAGGCCCTCTTCGCCGAAAGCCCCATCTTCTACGAAAGGGCGCGGGGCGTGGGGGTGATCCCCCCCGAGGTGGCCATCAACCTGGGCCTCACCGGGGGCTCCTTGCGGGCGAGCGGGGTGAACTACGACGTGCGGAAGGCCTACCCCTACGCCGGGTACGAGACCTACCAGTTTGACGTGCCCCTGGGCGAGCATGGGGACGTGTTTGACCGGATGATCATCCGCATCCGGGAGATGCGGGAGTCGGTGAAGATCATCCGGCAGGCCCTGGAGCGCCTCGAGCCCGGGCCCGTCCGCGACCCCAACCCCCAGATCACCCCACCCCCCCGCCACCTCCTGGAAACCTCCATGGAGGCGGTCATCTACCACTTCAAGCACTACACCGAAGGCTTCCACCCCCCCAAGGGCGAGGTGTACGTCCCCACGGAGTCGGCCCGGGGGGAGCTCGGCTACTACATCGTTTCCGACGGCGGAAGCATGCCCTACCGGGTGAAGGTGCGGGCCCCCAGCTTTGTCAACCTGCAAAGCCTGCCCTACGCCTCCAAAGGCGAGCAGGTGCCGGACCTGGTGGCCATCATCGCCAGCCTGGACCCGGTCATGGGCGACGTGGACCGCTAAGGAGGGAAGATGGGCTTCTTTGACGACAAGCAGGACTTCCTGGAGGAAACCTTCGCCAAGTACCCGCCCGAGGGGCGGCGGGCGGCCATCATGCCCCTTTTAAGGCGGGTGCAGCAGGAGGAGGGCTGGATCCGCCCCGAACGGGTAGAGGAGATCGCCCGCCTGGTGGGCACCACCCCCACGGAGGTCATGGGGGTGGCGAGCTTCTACTCCTACTACCAGTTCGTGCCCACGGGGCGGTACCACCTGCAGGTCTGCGCCACGCTAAGCTGCAAGCTCGCCGGGGCGGACGAGCTTTGGGACTACCTCACGGAAACCCTGGGCATCGGCCCCGGGGAGGTGACCCCGGACGGGCTCTTTAGCGTGCAGAAGGTGGAGTGCCTGGGAAGCTGCCACACCGCCCCCGTGGTCCAGGTGAACGACGAGCCCTACGTGGAGTGCGTGACCCGGGCCAGGCTTCAGGCCCTTTTGGAGGGCCTGAAGGCGGGGAAGCGGCTTGAGGAGATTGAGCTTCCCGGCCGGTGCGGCCACCACGTGCACGAGGTGGAGGTATGACCGGGCCCATCGTTTCCGGAAAAGACCCCCGGTTTGAACGCACCCTCTACGCCCACGTGGGCAAGGAGGGCAGCTGGACCCTGGACTACTACCTGAAGCACGGGGGATACGAGACGGCCAAGCGGGTCCTAAAGGAGAAGACCCCGGAAGAGGTCATAGAGGAGGTGAAGCGCTCGGGGCTACGGGGCCGGGGCGGGGCGGGCTTTCCCACGGGGCTTAAGTGGAGCTTCATGCCCAAGGACGGGCAACAGCACTACCTCATCTGCAACGCCGACGAGTCCGAGCCCGGTAGCTTCAAGGACCGCTACATCCTGGAGGACGTCCCCCACCTCCTCCTAGAGGGGATGATCATCGCCGGCTACGCCATCCGGGCCACGGTGGGCTACATCTACGTGCGGGGGGAGTACCGGCGGGCGGCGGACCGCCTCGAGGCCGCCATCCGGGAGGCCAGGGCCCGGGGCTATCTGGGGCCAAACCTCTTCGGCACGGACTTCTCCTTTGACGTCCACGTGCACCGCGGGGCGGGGGCCTACATCTGCGGGGAGGAGACCGCCCTCATGAACTCCTTGGAAGGCCTTCGGGCCAACCCCCGCCTCAAGCCCCCCTTCCCCGCCCAGGCGGGGCTTTGGGGCAAACCCACCACCATCAACAACGTGGAAACCCTGGCCTCGGTGGTCCCCATCCTGGAACGGGGGGCGGACTGGTTCGCCCAGATGGGCACGGAGCAGTCCAAGGGGATGAAGCTCTACCAGATCTCCGGCCCCGTGCGGCGCCCCGGGGTCTACGAGCTTCCCATGGGCACCACCCTGCGGGAGCTCATCTACGAGTGGGCGGGGGGACCCTTGGAGCCCATCCAGGCCCTCATCCCCGGCGGGTCCTCCACCCCACCCTTGCCCTTCACGGACGAGGTTCTGGATACCCCCATGAGCTACGAGCACCTGCAGGCCAAGGGCTCCATGCTGGGCACCGGGGGGGTGATCCTCATCCCCGAGCGGGTGAGCATGGTGGACGCCATGTGGAACGTGACCCGCTTCTACGCCCACGAGTCCTGCGGCAAGTGCACGCCGTGCCGGGAAGGGGTGGCGGGGTTCATGGTGAACCTCTTCGCCAAAATCGGCACGGGGCAAGGGGAGGAGAAGGACGTGGAAACCCTGGAAGCCCTCCTTCCCCTCATTGAGGGCCGGAGCTTCTGCCCCTTGGCGGACGCCGCCGTCTGGCCGGTGAAAGGCTCCTTGAAGCACTTCAAGGACCAGTACCTCGCCCTGGCCCGGGAGAAACGCCCCGTGCCTAGGCCGAGCCTTTGGAGGTGAAGGTGGTTAGGGTCAAGGTCAACGACCGCGTGGTGGAAGTGCCCCCGGGGACGAGCGTTATGGACGCTGTCTTCCATGCGGGGTACGACGTCCCCCTTTTCTGCTCGGAAAAGCACCTCTCCCCCATCGGGGCCTGCCGCATGTGCCTGGTGCGCATCGGCCTGCCCAAGCGGGGCCCCGACGGGAAGCCCCTCTTGAACGAAAAGGGCGAGCCCGAGATCCAGTGGCAACCCAAACTGGCGGCAAGCTGCGTCACCGCCGTGGCCGAGGGCATGGTGGTGGACACCCTTTCCGAGGTGGTGCGGGAGGCCCAGGCGGGGATGGTGGAGTTTACCCTCCTCAACCACCCCCTGGACTGCCCCACCTGCGACAAGGGAGGGGCCTGCGAGCTCCAGGACCGCACGGTGGAGTACGGGCTCTACGAGAAGTACTACCAAAAAGACCCCTTGGAGCTTCCCGTCTACACCCGCTTTGAGTTCACCCGCCGCCACGAGGACAAGCACCACCCCCTCTCCCCCTTCGTGATCCTGGACCGGGAGCGGTGCATCCACTGCAAGCGGTGCGTGCGCTACTTTGAGGAGGTCCCCGGGGACGAGGTCCTGGACTTCATTGAGCGGGGGGTGCACACCTTCATCGGCACCCTGGACTTCGGCCTCCCCTCGGGCTTTTCCGGGAACATCACGGACATCTGCCCCGTGGGGGCCCTTTTGGACCTCACCGCCCGCTTCCGCGCCCGCAACTGGGAGATGGAGGAAACCCCCACCACCTGCGCCCTCTGCCCCGTGGGGTGCGGCATCACGGCGGATACCCGGAGCGGGGAGCTTTTGCGCATCCGCGCCCGGGAGGTGCCCGAGGTCAACGAGATCTGGCTCTGCGATGCGGGCCGGTTCGGCCACGAGTGGGCGGACACCCGCCGCCTCAAGACCCCCCTGGTGCGCAAGGAGGGGAGGCTTGTGGAGGCCACCTGGGAGGAGGCCTTCCTCGCCCTGAAGGAGGGCCTGAAAGGGGCCAAGGGGGAGGAGGTGGGGCTTTACCTCGCGGGGGACGCCACCCTCGAGGAGGGCCTCATGGCCGCCGAGCTGGCCCGGGTCCTCTCCACGCCCCACCTGGACTTCCAGGGCCGCACCGCCGCCCCGGCAAGCCTCTACCCCGCCGCCACCCTGGAGGACCTTCTCCGGGCGGACTTCGCCCTGGTCCTCGGGGACCCCACGGAGGAGGCCCCCATCCTCCACCTCCGCCTCTCCGAGTTCGTGCGGGACCTCAAGCCCCCCTACCGCTTTAGCCACGGCACCCCCTTCGCCGACCTGCAGATCAAGGAAAGGATGCCCCGCAGGAAGGACAAGATGGCCCTCTTCGCCCCCTACCGCGCCCCCCTCATGCGCTGGGCCGCCATCCAGGAGGTGCACGCCCCCGGGGAGGAGCGGGAGATCCTCCTCGCCCTCCTGGGGGAGAAGGAGGGAAGCGAGGCGGTGCGGCAAGCCAAGGAGGCCTTTGAGCGGGCCGAGCGCCCCGTGCTCATCCTGGGGGCGGGGGTCCTGCAGGACGCGGTGGCGGCGGAACGGGCCAGGCTCCTCGCCGAGCGCAAGGGGGCCAAGGTCCTCGCCATGACCCCCGCCGCCAACGCCCGGGGCCTCGAGGCCATGGGGGTCTGGCCCAAGGAGAAGGGGGCCGCCTGGGACGAGCCCGGGGCCCCCTACGCCTACTACGGCTTCGTGCCCCCGGAGGAGGCCCTCAAGGGGAAGCGCTTCGTGGTCCTGCACCTAAGCCACCTCCACCCCCTGGCCGAGCGCTACGCCCACGTGGTCCTGCCCGCCCCCACCTTCTACGAGAAGCGGGGGCACATCCTGAACCTGGAAGGCCGCGTCCTTCCCCTCTCCCCCGCCCCCATGGAGAACGGGGAGGCGGAAGGGGCCCTCCAGGTCCTCGCCCTCCTGGCGGAGGCCCTGGGGGTGCGGCCTCCCTTCCGGCTCCACCTGGAGGCCGAGCGGGAGCTTAAGGCCAAGAAGGTGCCCGAGGCCATGGGCCTTTACCCCTTCCGCACCAAAGCCCTCAGGCCCAAGGAGGAAAAGGGCAACCTCTACCTGCGCCCCACCATGTGGAAGGCCCACCAGGCCGTGGGCAAGGCGAAGGAGGCCGCCTCCCCCGAGCTTTGGGTCCACCCGGAAACGGCCCGCCTCGAGGCCCTCTTAGACGGGGCCTTGGTGGAGGTGGAAACCCCCCTAGGCCCGCAAAAGGCCCGGGTGGTCCACCGGGAGGACGTGCCCAAGGGCCTTTACTACCTCTCCGCCCTGGGTCCCTTCGCCGCTAGAAGGTTGGAGGCCAAAATCCTGGTCCCCACAGGAGGTGAAGCGTGAACTACCCCCTGGACCCCTACTGGATGGTGGCCCTAAAGGCCCTTTTGGTGGTGGTGGGCCTCCTCACCGCCTTCGCCTTCATGACCCTCATTGAAAGGAGGCTCCTCGCCCGCTTCCAGATCCGCATGGGCCCGAACCGGGTGGGACCCCTCGGCCTCTTCCAGCCCATCGCCGACGCCATCAAGAGCATCTTCAAGGAAGACCTGGTGGTGGAGCGCGCCGACAAGGTCCTCTTCGTCCTCGCGCCCCTCCTCGGGGTGGTCTTCGCCCTCCTGGCCTTCGGCGCCATCCCCTTCGGCCCGCCAGGGAGCTTCTTCGGCTTCCACCCCTGGGTGGTCAACCTGGACCTGGGGATCCTCTACCTCTTCGCCGTGAGCGAGATGGCCATCTACGGCATCTTCCTGGCGGGGTGGGCCTCGGGGAGCAAGTATAGCCTCCTGGGGTCCTTGCGCTCCTCCGCAAGCCTCATCTCCTACGAGCTCGGCCTCGGCATCGCCCTCCTCGCCCCGGTGCTTTTGGTGGGGAGCCTCAACCTGAACGACATCGTCAACTGGCAAAAGGAAAACGGCTGGCTTTTCCTCTACGCCTTCCCCGCCTTCTTGGTCTACGCCATCGCCGCCCTGGCCGAGGCCGCCCGCACCCCCTTTGACCTCCCCGAGGCGGAACAGGAGCTGGTGGGCGGCTACCACACGGAATATAGCTCCATCAAGTGGGCGCTTTTCCAGATGACGGAGTACATCCACTTCATCACCGCAAGCGCCCTCATCCCCACCCTCTTCCTGGGGGGCTGGACCATGCCCTTCTTCAACGTCCCCTACCTCTGGATGTTCCTCAAGATCGCCTTCTTCCTCTTCTTCTTCATCTGGATCCGGGCCACCTGGTTCCGCCTCCGCTACGACCAGCTTCTGCGCTTCGGCTGGGGGTTCCTCTTCCCCGTGGCCCTTTTCTGGTTCCTGGTCACCGCCTTGGTGGTGGCCCTGGACCTGCCCCGGGTCTACCTCGTCTACCTCTCCGCCCTAAGCTTCCTCGCCCTCCTCGGGGCCTTCTTCTATAGCCCCAAGCCCGTGCGCAAAGGAGGTGGCGCATGACCCTAAAAGCCCTAGCGCAAAGCCTCGGCATCACCCTGAAGTACCTCTTCTCCAAGCCGGTGACCGTCCCCTACCCCGACGCCCCCGTGGCCCTAAAGCCCCGCTTCCACGGGCGGCACGTCCTCACCCGCCACCCCAACGGCCTGGAGAAGTGCATCGGCTGCTCCCTCTGCGCCGCCGCCTGCCCCGCCTACGCCATCTACGTGGAACCCGCCGAGAACGACCCGGAAAACCCCGTCTCCGCCGGGGAGCGCTACGCCAAGGTCTACGAGATCAACATGCTCCGGTGCATCTTCTGCGGCCTCTGCGAGGAGGCCTGCCCCACGGGGGCCATCGTCCTCGGCTACGACTTTGAGATGGCGGACTACCAGTACTCCGACCTCATCTACGGCAAGGAGGACATGCTGGTGGACGTGGTGGGCACCAAACCCCAGCGGCGCGAGGCCAAGATGACCGGGAAGGCGGTGAAGCCCGGCTACGTGGTGCCCTACGTGCGGCCCGAGCTGGAGGGCTTCAAGGCCCCCACGGAAGGAGGAAAAAAGTGAGCCCCTGGGAAGCCTTGGCCATCCTTTTGCTCCTCGCCACCGGGTTTCTAGTGGTAACCCTGAGAAACGCCATCCACGCTGCCTTGGCCCTCATCGCCAACTTCCTGGTCCTGGCCGGGGTGTACGTGGCCCTGGACGCCCGCTTTCTCGGGTTCATCCAGATCATCGTCTACGCCGGGGCCATCGTGGTCCTCTTCCTTTTCGTCATCATGCTCCTCTTCGCCGCCCAAGGCGAGGTGGGCTTTGACCCCTTGGTGCGCTCCAAGCCCCTGGCCGCCCTCCTCTCCCTCGGGGTGGCGGGGGTCCTCCTCTCCGGGCTCTTGGGCCTGAAGCTCGCCCTCACCCAGGACCTACAGGGAGGGCTTCCCCAGGCCTTGGGCCCCCTCCTCTACGGGGACTGGCTCCTCGTGCTCCTCGCCGTGGGCTTCCTCCTCATGGCGGCCACGGTGGTGGCGGTGGCCTTGGTGCAACCCAGCCGTCCCCTAGACGCCCTGCGCCCCGAAGAGCGCAAGGAGGAGGTGCTCCGATGAGCTACCTTTTCGCCTCCGCCCTCCTCTTCGCCCTCGGGGTCTATGGCGTCCTCACCCGCAGGACCGCCATCCTGGTCTTCCTCTCCATTGAGCTCATGCTGAACGCCGCCAACCTTTCCCTGGTGGGCTTCGCCAAGGCCCATGGACTGGAAGGGCAGGTGGCCGCCCTCATGGTCATCGCCATCGCCGCCGCGGAGGTGGCGGTGGGCCTCGGACTCATCGTGGCCATCTTCCGCCACCGGGAAAGCACCGCGGTGGACGACCTATCGGAGCTTAGGGGGTAAGCATGGCGCTTCTATCCACCATCCTCCTGCCCCTTTTGGGCTTTGCCCTCCTGGGGCTTTTCGGCAAACGGATGCGGGAACCCCTTCCCGGGGTCATCGCCTCCGCCCTCGTGCTCCTCTCCTTCCTGGTGGGCGTGGGCCTCCTCCTTGGAGGTGGGGCCCGCTTTGAGGCGGAGTGGCTTCCCGGCATCCCCTTTAGCCTCCTTTTGGACAACCTCTCGGGCTTCATGCTCCTCATCGTCACCGGGGTGGGCTTCCTCATCCACGTCTACGCCATCGGCTACATGCACGGGGACCCGGGCTATAGCCGCTTCTTCGCCTACTTCAACCTCTTCATCGCCATGATGCTCACCCTGGTCCTGGCGGATAGCTACCCGGTGATGTTCATCGGCTGGGAAGGGGTGGGCCTGGCGAGCTTCCTCCTCATCGGCTTCTGGTACAAGAACGCCCAGTACGCCGATAGCGCCCGCAAGGCCTTCATCGTGAACCGCATCGGCGACCTGGGCTTCCTCCTGGGCATGGCCATCCTCTGGGCCCTCTATGGGACGCTCTCCATCTCCGAGCTCAAGGAGGCCTTGGAAGGCCCCCTGAAGAACCCCTCCCTCCTGGCCCTGGCGGGGCTTTTCCTCTTCCTGGGGGCCGTGGGGAAAAGCGCCCAGGTGCCCCTCATGGTCTGGCTTCCCGACGCCATGGCCGGCCCCACCCCGGTTTCCGCCCTCATCCACGCCGCCACCATGGTGACCGCCGGGGTTTACCTCATCGCCCGGAGCTCCTTCCTCTATAGCGTTCTGCCCGACGTTTCCTACGCCATCGCCGTCATCGGCCTCCTCACCGCCTTCTACGGGGCCCTTTCCGCCTTCGGGCAGACCGACATCAAGAAAATCGTGGCCTACTCCACCATCAGCCAGCTCGGGTACATGTTCCTGGCGGCGGGGGTGGGGGCCTACTGGGTGGCGCTCTTCCACGTCTTCACCCACGCCTTCTTCAAGGCCCTCCTCTTCCTGGCCTCGGGGAGCGTGATCCACGCCCTGGGCGGGGAACAGGACGTGCGCCGGATGGGCGGGCTCTGGCGGCACCTGCCCCTGACCCGTTGGCACGGGCTCATCGGCGCCCTAGCCCTGGGGGGCTTACCCCTCCTTTCGGGCTTCTGGTCCAAGGACGCCATCCTCACCGCCACCCTCACCTACCCCTTCGGCGGGGTGGGCTTCTACGTGGGGGCGCTCTTGGTGGCGGTCCTCACCGCCATGTACGCCATGCGCTGGTTCGTCCTGGTCTTCCTGGGGGAGGAAAGGGGCCACCACCACCCCCACGAGGCCCCGGCGGTGATGCTTTGGCCCAACCACCTCCTGGCCCTGGGCTCGGTGCTTGCGGGCTACCTGGCCCTGCCCCATCCCCTGCCCAATGTGCTGGAGCCCTTCCTGAAGCCGGCTTTGGCGGAGGTGGAGGCCCACCACCTCTCCTTGGGGGCCGAGTGGGGCCTCATCGCCCTCTCCGCCCTGGTGGCCCTACTGGGGCTTTGGCTCGGCTACACCTTCTTCCAACGGAAAACCTTCCCCGCCTGGTACCTGGCCTTTGAGCGGGCGAGCCGGGAAAGCTTCTACGTGGACCAGATCTATAACGCCCTCCTGGTGAACCCCCTGAAGGCCCTGGCCGAAGCCCTCCTTCAGGGGGATTTCGGGCTCCTCAAGGGGTACTTTGGCCTTGGGGGTGCGGTGCGGGACCTGGGGCAGGGCGTGGCCCGGCTCCAGGCGGGCTACCTTAGGGTGTACGCCCTCCTCTTCGTGCTGGGCGTCCTTGTCCTCCTGGGGGTGATGCGGTGGTAGTCTTGGCCATCCTCCTACCCATCCTCTTTGGGGTGCTCCTCCTCTTGGGCGCCCCTAGGGCCTTGGGGGTCCTGGGGGCCTTGGCCTCCTTCGCCCTGAACCTGGCTCTTTTCCTGGCCCAAAGGGGCGGGGAAAGCTTCGCCGTAAGCCTGCCCCTCCTGCCGGGGGCGGGGGTCTACTGGGCCTTCGCCCTGGACGGGCTTTCCGCCCTCTTCTTCCTCACGGTGGGGCTCACCGTCCTCCTGGGGGCCCTCGTGGCCCGGGTGGAGGGGCGGTTTTTGGGCCTCGCCCTCCTCATGGAAGGGCTCCTTCTGGGCCTCTTCTCCGCCCAGGACCTGGTGGTCTTCTACCTCTTCTTTGAGGCGGCCCTGATCCCCGCCCTCCTCATGCTCCTCTTCTACGGGGGAGAAGGCAGGGTCAGGGCCATCTACACCTTCCTCCTCTTCACCCTGGTGGGCTCCTTGCCCATGCTGGCCGCCATCCTGGCGGTGAAGGCCTTGGGGGGAAGCCCCACCTTCCTCCTAAAGGACCTCCTCGCCCACCCCGTGCGGGGCGAGGCCGCCCTCTGGGTCTTCCTGGGCTTCGCCTTGGCCTTCGCCATCAAGACGCCCCTCTTCCCGGTGCACGCCTGGCTTCCCCTCTTCCACCGGGAAAACCACCCCTCGGGCCTGGCGGACGCCATGGGCACCCTGTACAAGGTGGGGGTCTTCGCCTTCTTCCGCTACGCCATCCCCCTAGCCCCCGAGGGCTTCGCCGAGCTCCAGGGGCTTCTCCTCTTCCTGGCGGCCCTTTCCGCGGTCTATGGGGCCTGGGTGGCCTTCTCCGCCAAGGACTTCAAGACCCTCCTCGCCTACGCCGGGGTTTCCCACATGGGGGTGGCGGCTTTAGGGGTCTTCTCCGGGACCCCGGAAGGGGCCCTAGGGGGGCTCTACCTCCTGGCGGCGAGCGGCGTCTACACGGGGGGGCTTTTCCTCTTGGCGGGGCGGCTTTATGAAAGGCTTCACACCCTGGAGATCGGGCGCTACCGGGGCCTCTCCCATAGCGCCCCGGGGCTTGCCGCCTTGGCCCTCTTCCTCTTCCTCGCCATGGTGGGGCTTCCCGGCCTCGCCGGCTTCCCCGGGGAGCTCATGACCCTGCTTGGGGCCTACAAGGCGAGCCCCTGGCTTGCGGGTTTCGCCTTCCTCTCGGTGATCGCCTCCGCCGCCTACGCCCTCACCGCCTTCCAGAAGACCTTCTGGGAGGAGGAGGGGAGGCAGGTGGCGGACCTTGGGGGGGAAGAGTGGCCCTTCGCCCTTCTGGCCGTTTTGGCCTTGGTCCTCCTGGGCGTCTTCCCGGGCTTTTTCCTACAGGGCCTTAGGCCCTTGGCGGAGGCCTTCGCCCGCATCCTCGGAGGTGGCGCATGACGCTTTTGGTGCTGGCCGGCTTCTCGGTGGTCCTCACCCTTCTAGGCTTTTTCGTCTCCGTCCCCGCCTTCAAGCGGCTCACCATCCTGGGGCTTTCCCTGGGGCTATTTGCCCTCCTCCTCACCTGGGGGCGGGCGGAGGCCTTTGGGCCTTACCAGGTGGACGGCGTTTCCCGGGCCTTCACCCTCCTCGCCCTCCTGGGGGCCCTTTGGACCGTGGGGCTCGTGCGCACCCGGCGCTTTGAGTTCTACCTGCTCGTCCTCTACGCCGCCACGGGGATGCACCTCCTCGCCTCCACCAAGAACCTGGTCCTGATGCTGGTGGCCCTCGAGGCCCTCTCCCTTCCCCTCTACGCCCTCGCCACCTGGCGGCGGGGGGCGGGCCTCGAGGCGGCCCTCAAGTACTTCCTCCTGGGGGCCTTGGCCGCCGCCTTCTTCCTCTACGGCACCGCCCTCTTCTACGGGGCCACGGGAAGCCTCCTGGCGGGCACCCCCGGGGAAGGCCCCCTCTACGCCCTGGCCTTGGCCCTCCTCCTGGTGGGGCTCGGCTTCAAGGTGGCCCTGGCCCCCTTCCACTTCTGGACCCCGGACGTCTACCAGGGTAGCCCCACCCCGGTGGTCCTCTTCATGGCCACGGGGGTGAAGGCCGCCGCCTTCGCCGCCCTCCTCCGGGTGGTGGCCCCAGGGGCGGGGGACGCTTTGGCCCTCCTCGTGGCCCTTTCCGTGCTCATCGGCAACCTGGCCGCCCTGAGCCAGAAGGAGGCCAAGAGGCTTCTCGCCTACTCCTCCATCGCCCACGCCGGGTACATGGCCCTGGCCCTTTATACCGGGAACGCCCAGGCCTTGGGCTTTTACCTCCTCACCTACGTCCTGGCCACGGGCCTGGCCTTCGCCGTGCTCTCGGAGGTTTCCCCGGACCAGGTGCCCCTGGAGCGCCTCAAGGGCCTCTTCCACAAGGACCCCCTCCTGGGCCTAAGCCTCTTCGTGGCCGCCCTCTCCCTCCTGGGCCTACCCCCCTTGGCGGGCTTCTGGGGGAAGTACCTGGTCTTCACGGAGGCGGCCAAGGCGGGGCAGTGGGGGCTTTTGGTCCTGGCCCTCCTCACGAGCGCCGTGAGCGCCTACTACTACCTGGGCCTGGCCCTCATGGTCTTCCAAAAGGGCGAGGCGGAAGCCGCCCCCAGGCCCCTGGCCCGGAACGTGGCCCTTTTGGTGGCCCTTTTCCTCCTCCTCCTCGGGCTTTTCCCGGGAACCGTTCTTCCCGCCCTGGCGGCGGGCTAGGTCCATGCGGCATCCCAAGGGGGGCCTTGGCCCCCCTTGTGCCCTTTTTGGGGCTTGGGTAAAGTGAAGGGAAACGTGGAGGACCCCTTAGCCCCCTTGTCCCCAGAGCTATGGGAGGAAGACCCCTTAGCGGGGGTGCGGCTTTTGGCCCAAGGCCTCCCCAAGGGCATCCGGGGGGCGTGGCTTTTGGGCGTGGCGAGCGGCTTCCTCTGGCCCGAGGCCCCGCCCCCTAAGGACCTCGCCGCCCTCTTCCGCCGCCTGGAGGGGGCGTGGCGGGAAGCGGAAAACTACTTCCTGGACACGGGCCTGGACTTCCCCGTTTTGGTGAGCGAGTGGGCGAGGGGCGCCCTCGAGCCCCTCCTTTACCGCAAGCGCCGCCCCAGCTACGCCCGCCTGCGCCAGGCCTTTCTCCAGGGAAGCCGCCTTGGGGAAGCCCTTCGGGCCAGGGTCCCCTAGAGGATGCGCTTGCCCAAAAGGCTCAAAGCCAGGCCCACCATCATCTCCGCCGTGCGGTTCCGCTCGTCCAGGATGGGGTTCACCTCCACCAGGTCCAGGCTTCGCACCCGCCCGGTCTGGGCGAGGATTTCCATGAGGAGGTGGGCCTCCCGGTAGGTAAGCCCTCCCGGCACCGGGGTGCCCACCCCGGGGGCCAGGGTGGGGTCCAGGACGTCCGCATCCAGGGAAACGTGCAGGGGTAGGCCGTCCAGGTAGGCCAAGGCCTCCTCGGCAATGCGGGCGATGCCCAGGCGGTCCACCTCGTGCATGGTGTAGACCCTGACCCCCATCTCCCGCAGAAGCCGCCTCTCCCCGGGGTCCAGGCTCCGCACCCCGATGAGGACCACGTCCCTGGGGTCCACCGCCTGGAAAACCTCCGTGAGCCGGGTGTAGCCTAGCCCGGAGAGCACCGCCAGGGGCATGCCGTGGATGTTCCCGGAAGGGCTCGTCTCCGGGGTGTTGAAGTCGGCGTGGGCGTCCACCCAGATAACCCCAAGCCGCCCCTTGGCCACGCCGGAAACCGAGCCCATGGAAAGGGAGTGGTCCCCCCCAAGGACGATGGGGAAAACCCCTTCGGGCAAGGCGCGAAGCCTCTCCTTTAGGTCCAGGGCCGCCTGGCGGATCTCCTCCAGGTAGGGCCCCTTGCGCCCCCTAAGGGTTTCCGCCACGGGCACCCGCACGTCCCCTAAGTCCTCCACCAGGTAGCCCAAGGCTTCCAGTTCCTCCAAAAGCCGGGCGTAGCGCAGGGCGGAAGGCCCCATGTCCACCCCGCGCCTTCCCGCCCCCAGGTCCATGGGCACCCCAACCACCGCTACCCGTTCCATGGGGGGCATGGTAGCAGAAAGCCCTATGCGTTGCCCGGGAAGTTTATGCCCGCAAGCCCAAACCACCCCGCCCCAGACCCGCACGGGGCCACCCAAAGCGGCACGAGGGGCCTGGGGGCAGGGCAAGACAGCGTCAATCCCCTTACGGGGAAGCATCTCTTGTAACCGGTTATCGGCTAGGTAGACACCCTTTACCCTGGGAGGACAGTCGCAATCCCCTTACGGGGAAGCATCTCTTGCAACTTATCAGGAGGTATGGGGTGGGTACGGGGTGCCCTACCTGTCGCAATCCCCTTACGGGGAAGCATCTCTTGCAACTCGGGGCGAACGGGCGCGTGGTAAGGGCGTCCTCCGAAGTGTCGCAATCCCCTTACGGGGAAGCATCTCTTGCAACCTGGCTTTCATTTACTCCTACGCCTCTAGAAAAATCTTGTCGCAATCCCCTTACGGGGAAGCATCTCTTGCAACGGCAACCCCTTAGGAATAGCGTCCTGGAGGGCATGCTCCGGAGGGGGTTTTCTGAGAAAGATGAAGTCTGGAATATGCACACGCCGTATAAGGGCCATTTTTGGGGGTTTATGCTGTTAGGCAGGCGCATGGGGAACGGGCGATGAGAGGGCCAAAGCGCATAAAGCCCTTGCGCAAGGGGAAAACCGTTTGTCAAGATGCCCTCCGGCGGGTGCCGGTACCCCCATTCTAGCACTTCACCGTAACGCTTGACGCGGTCCAAAAAAGACGGACGAGGGCCCTTCAAGGGCTCGCTATACCATGTGAAAGCGAAAGGCGCGCCCTTTCCATCGTGTCAAGTGACCATCGCCGCGGGTAGCCCCTGGCCCGTCAGGCTAGGAAATCCGCCCTAAAGGCGCTATACTTGTAAGGATGGAACAGCGCGAGGTGACCAGCATTAACCTAGCCCGCCTTTTGAAGGAAGGAGGCACCGCCCGGGCCGCAGGCGTGGTGCGGGAGGCCTTCCATGTGGGCGAGGAGCACTTCCCCTTGCAGGGCGAGGCCAACTGGAAGGTGGCGGTGTCCGCCGTGGGCGGCCAAGAGTACTGGCTTTCCGGCGAGGTGGAAGGGGTGGTCCTCATGGAGTGCCGCCGTTGCCTCAAGCCCACCCCCACCCACGTCCACGCCCACTTCCAGCACCTCCTCCGCTACCAGGAGGGCCTGAAGGAGGTGGTCTTCCACGAGGAGGAAGAGGAGGAGTACTACACCTTTGGCCTTCCCGACCTGGACCTCCTCCCCTTCCTCACGGAGGCCTTCGTCACGGAGATGCCCTACACCGTGCTGTGCGAGGAGGGGTGCAAGGGGCTTTGCCCGGTGTGCGGGGCCGACCGCAACCTGGTGGACTGCGGCCACGAGGTGGGGCTCTCCCACCCCTTCACGGGGCTTAAGGACCTCCTTCCCGAACTCTAGCGGGTCTGCTATACTACCAGGGGTTTAGCGGGGGCCAAGGCCCCCCACGGAGGATTGGAGATGGCGAAGCACCCGGTACCCAAGAAGAAAACCTCCAAGGCCCGGCGGGACGCGCGTCGGAGCCACCACGCCCTAACCCCCCCGACCCTGGTTCCCTGCCCCGAGTGCAAGGCGATGAAGCCCCCGCACACCGTTTGCCCGGAGTGCGGCTACTACGACGGGCGCAAGGTCCTAGAGGTTTAGACCCCGTTCAATCCCCAAGCCCCGGCTCTCCGGGGCCTCAACTTTTTTCATGGGCGCGAGTATAGTAAAGCCCATGACGGGAGGTCGGGCATGAGCGGCATCCTGGCCCTGGGGGCCTATGCGCCCCAAAGGGTCATGAAAAACGAGGAGTTTGAGGCCTACCTGGACACCTCGGACGAATGGATCGTGACCCGCACGGGCATCCGGGAACGGCGCATCGCCGCGGAGGACGAGTACACCTCGGACCTGGCCTTTAAGGCGGTGGAGGACCTCCTGGCCCGCCACCCGGGGGCCCTGGAAGGGGTGGACGGGGTCATCGTGGCCACCAACACCCCGGACGCCCTCTTCCCCGATACCGCCGCCCTGGTCCAAGCCCGCTTCGGCCTCCAGGCCTTCGCCTACGACCTCCTTGCGGGCTGCCCGGGGTGGGTCTATGGCCTGGCCCAAGCCCACGCCCTGGTGGAGGCAGGCCTCGCCCGCAAGGTGCTGGTGGTGGGGGCCGAGGCCCTTTCCAAGATCCTGGACTGGAACGACCGGGCCACCGCCGTTCTCTTCGGGGACGCCGGGGGAGCGGCGGTGGTGGGGAAGGTCCGGGAGGGCTTCGGCTTTAAATCCTTCGTCCTGGGGGCGGACGGCGCTGGGGCCAAGGAGCTCTACCACGCCTGCGTGGCCCCGAGGCTACCCGACGGCACCTCCATGCGAAACCGCCTGTACATGAACGGGCGGGAGGTCTTCAAGTTCGCCGTGCGGGTGATGAACACGGCCACCCTCGAGGCCATAGAAAAGGCCGGCCTCACCCCCGAGGACATCAAGGCCTTCGTACCCCACCAGGCCAACCTCCGCATCATTGATGCCGCCCGGGAGCGGCTTGGCCTCCCTTGGGAGCGGGTGGTGGTGAACGTGGACCGCTACGGGAACACCTCCACCGCCTCCATCCCCCTGGCCCTCAAGGAGGCGGTGGACGCCGGGCGCATCCGGGAGGGGGACCACGTGCTCCTGGTTTCCTTCGGGGCCGGGCTCACCTGGGCGGCGGCGGTCCTCACCTGGGGGGGTGCCTGATGTGGGCGGCCCTCTTCCCGGGGCAGGGCTCGCAGAGGGTGGGCATGGGAAGGGCCCTCTACGAGGCCTTCCTCGAGGCCCGGGAGGTCCTGGACCGGGCCGAGGCGGTCCTGCCGGGCCTCCTCTCCCTCATGTGGGAAGGCCCTGAAGAAGCCCTCACCCTCACGGAAAACCAGCAACCCGCCCTCCTCGCCGTGGGCTACGCCGCCTACCGGGCCTACCTGGGCCAAGGGGGCAAGCCCCCCGCCCTGGCCGCCGGGCACTCCTTGGGGGAGTGGACGGCCCACGTGGCCGCCGGCACCCTGGAGCTAGAGGACGCCCTAAGGCTTGTGCGCCTCCGGGGGCGGTACATGCAGGAGGCGGTGCCCAAAGGCCAGGGGGCCATGGCCGCCATCCTGAAGCTTCCCCTGGCGGAGATCCAAGCCGCCCTGGAAGGGCTAGAGGGGGTGGAGATCGCCAACCTCAACGCCCCCGAGCAGACGGTCATCTCCGGGCGAAAAGAGGCGGTGGAGATGGCGGCGGAAAGGCTTAAGGCCAAGCGGGCCCGGGTGGTCTTCCTGCCCGTTTCCGCCCCCTTCCACTCCTCCCTCATGGCCCCCGCCCAGGAAAGGCTCGCCCAGGAGCTGGAAGGGGTTCCCTTCCGGAAGCCCCTTTTCCCCGTCTACTCCAACGTCACCGCCCAGCCGGTGGAGGACCCCGAGGCCATTAGGGCGCTCCTCCTTCAGCAGATCACCGCCCCCGTGCGCTGGGTGGAGATCCTAAAGGATATGGAAAGGCGGGGGGTGCGCCGCTTTTTGGAGTTCGGGAGCGGGGAGGTGCTCAAAGGGCTCGTGGGCCGCACCCTGGAAGGGGCGGAAGCCCTTTCCGTCACCGACCCAGAAACCTTGCAAAAGGCGTTGGAGGTGCAGGATGCGTAAGGCGCTCATTACCGGAGCGAGCCGGGGCATCGGCCGGGCCATCGCCCTCCGCCTGGCCCAGGAGGGCTTTGCCCTGGCCATCCACTACGGCCAAAACCGGGAAAAGGCGGAGGAAGTGGCGGAGGAAGCCCGCCGCCTAGGAAGCCCCTTGGTGGGCATCCTGGGGGCGAACCTCTTGGAGGCGGAGGCGGCAAGCGCCTTGGTGCACCAGGCGGCGGAGGTTTTGGGCGGGCTAGACACCCTGGTGAACAACGCCGGCATCACCCGGGACACCCTCCTCGTGCGCATGAAGGACGAGGACTGGGAGCTGGTTTTGGAAGCCAACCTCTCCGCCGTCTTCCGCACCACCCGCGAGGCCATCAAGCTCATGATGAAGGCCCGCTTTGGGCGCATCGTGAACATCACCAGCGTGGTGGGGATTCTCGGCAACCCGGGGCAGGCCAACTACGTGGCCTCCAAGGCGGGGCTCATCGGCTTCACCCGGGCCGTGGCCAAGGAGTACGCCGCCCGGGGCATCACGGTGAACGCCGTGGCCCCGGGGTTCATTGAGACGGAGATGACGGAGAAGCTACCCCCCGAGGTGCGGGAAGCCTACCTCAAGCAGATCCCCGCCGGCCGCTTCGGCCGCCCCGAGGACGTGGCCGAGGCGGTGGCCTTTTTGGTTTCGGAAAGGGCGGGGTACATCACCGGCCAGACCCTTTGCGTGGACGGGGGGCTTACCCCCCACTAGGTGGTAAAATCCCCCAGGGAGGTTTCCATGACGGAGCAGGAAATCTTTGAAAAGGTCAAGGCGGTTATCGCGGACAAGCTCCAGGTGGAGGCGGAGAAGGTGACCCTCGAGGCCCGCTTCATTGAGGACCTGGGGGCGGACTCCCTGGACACCGTGGAGCTCATCATGGGCCTGGAGGACGAGTTCGGCCTGGAAATCTCCGACGAGGAGGCCGAGAAGATCCGCACCGTGAAGGACGCCGTGGAGTACATCAAGGCCAAGCTGGGTTAGTACCCATCCGTGCCTCCGGGAGCGGGGTGCTTCCCCGCTCCCCGGCCTTTTGGGAAGGCCACGGGGTATACTACCCCCATGCGACGCGTGGTGGTCACCGGCCTCGGCGCCCTCACCCCCATCGGGGTGGGGCAGGAGGCCTTCCACAAGGCCCAACTGGAGGGCAAGAGCGGGGTCCGCCCCATCACCCGCTTTGACGCCTCGGCGCTTCCCGTGCGCATCGCCGCCGAGGTGGACGTGGACCCCGAGGCCTACCTGGACAAGAAGGAAATCAAGCGCCTGGACCGCTTCGCCCAGTACGCCCTCATCGCCGCCGAGCTGGCCCTCCAAGATGCCGGGCTGGAACCGGGTGCCCTGGACCCCGAACGGGTGGGCACCTTGGTGGGCACGGGCATCGGGGGCATGGAAACCTGGGAGGCGCAGAGCAAGGTCTTCCTAGAAAGGGGCCCCAACCGCATCAGCCCCTTCTTCATCCCCATGATGATCGCCAACATGGCCTCGGCCCACATCGCCATGCGCTACGGCTTCATGGGGCCTTCCACCACCGCCGTCACCGCCTGCGCCACCGGCTCGGACGCCATCGGCCAGGCCTTCCGCATGATCCAGCTGGGGGAGGCGGACGTGGTCCTTGCCGGGGGGACGGAGGCGGCCATCACCCCCATGGCCATCGGGGCCTTCGCCGTGATGCGGGCCCTTTCCACCCGGAACGAGGAGCCCCATAAGGCGAGCCGCCCCTTCACCCTAAGCCGGGACGGGTTCGTCATGGGGGAAGGAGCCGGGGTCCTGGTCCTGGAAGCGTACGAGCACGCCCAAAAGCGGGGAGCCAGGATCTACGCCGAGATCGTGGGCTTCGGCCGGAGCGCTGACGCCCACCACATCACCGAGCCCCACCCCGAAGGGAAGGGGGCCGCCCTGGCCATGCGCCGGGCCCTGGAGGACGGCAAAGTGCCCCCGGAGGCCGTGGGCTACATCAACGCCCACGGCACCTCCACCCCCGTGGGGGATAGGGCGGAGGTGTTAGCCATCAAGCGGGTCTTCGGGGAGCACGCCAAGCGCCTCATGGTCTCCAGCACCAAGAGCATGATCGGCCACCTCCTGGGGGCGGCGGGGGCGGTGGAGGCCATCGCCACGGTGCAGGCCCTCCACCACGGGGTCATCCCCCCCACCCTTAACCTGGAGGACCCCGACCCCGAGCTGGACCTGGACTTCGTGCCCGAACCCCGGGAGGCCAGGGTGGACTACGCCCTTTCCAACTCCTTCGCCTTCGGCGGCCACAACGCCGTCCTCCTCTTCAAGCGGGTCTAGATGCTGTTCCCTCGGGAAACCCTTCTGGAACTGGAGGCCAGCCGCCTCGCCCCCTACGCCCAGAAAGCCAAGGACACCCGGGGGCGCATGCACCCGGAGCCCGAGTCCCCCTTCCGCACCCCCTACCAGAAGGACCGGGACCGCATCCTCCACACCACCGCCTTCCGCCGCCTGGAGTACAAGACCCAGGTGCTTCCGGGCTGGGCGGGGGACTACTACCGCACCCGCCTCACCCACACCCTGGAGGTGGCCCAGGTATCCCGCTCCATCGCCCGGGCCCTCGGCCTCAACGAGGACCTCACCGAGGCCATCGCCCTCTCCCACGACCTGGGCCACCCCCCCTTCGGCCACACGGGGGAAAAGGTCCTGCACGAGCTCATGAAGGCGCATGGGGGGTTTGAGCACAACGCCCAGGCCCTGCGCATCCTCACCCACCTGGAGGTGCGCTACCCGGGCTTCCGCGGCCTCAACCTTACCCACGAGGTCCTGGAGGGCATCGCCACCCACGAGGCCGCCTATGTCCCGGGCTTCAAGGAACAGTACCAAGGGCAGGGCACCCTTGAGGCCCAGGTGGTGGACCTCTCCGACGCCATCGCCTACGCCGCCCACGACCTGGACGACGGGCTAAGGGCGGGGCTTCTGCGCCCGGAGGAGCTTCTGGACGTCCCCCTCCTCAAGGCCTTGGCCCAGGAGGAAGGGCTGGACCTCCTGCGGCTTCCCGAGCTGGAGCGGCGGGTTCTGGTGCGGCAACTTTTGGGCTACTTCATCACCGCCGCCATTGAGGCCACCCACGCCCGCCTGGAAGCGGCCCAGGTGCAAAGCGCCGAAGCGGTGCGCCACCACCCAAGCCGCCTCGCCGCCCTCACGGAGGAGGCGGAACGGGGACTTAAGGAGCTCAAGGCGTTTTTGCTGGAGCGCTTCTACCGCCACCCCGAGGTGCTCCGGGAAAGGCTCAAGGCCGAAACCGCGCTGGAAGGGCTTTTCCGCGCCTACACCCGCTATCCGGAAACGCTACCCAAAGAGGTGCAGGCCAGGATTTCCGAGGAGGGCCTGGAGCGGGCGGTGTGCGACTACATCGCCGGCATGACGGACCGCTACGCCCTGGAAGCCTACCGCCGCCTCTTCCCCTAAGGCGTAGAATGGGTAAGTGAAAACCCTAGACTGGAATACCCTTTTTGGCGAAAGGGCGCGCCGCATCCAGGCCTCCACCATCCGGGAGCTCCTCAAGCTCACCCAGCGCCCTGGGGTCATCAGCTTCGCCGGGGGGCTTCCCGCCCCCGAGCTTTTCCCCAAGGGCTTGGCGGCGGAAAAGGCGGCCGCCATCCTCCGGGATAAGGGCGAGGTGGCCTTGCAGTATGGGCCCACGGAGGGCTACTTCCCCCTAAG
Organism: Thermus brockianus; assembly: GCF_021462505.1. Taxonomy (GTDB): domain Bacteria; phylum Deinococcota; class Deinococci; order Deinococcales; family Thermaceae; genus Thermus; species Thermus hydrothermalis. The sequence goes on along the minus strand of NZ_JAKEDV010000010.1, from coordinate 30,353 downwards.
GGCCTGGGTGGCGGAGTGGCTTGGCCTAAGCCCAGAGGAGGTCCTCATCACCACGGGAAGCCAGCAGGTCTTGGACCTCCTGGGGAAGGTCTTCCTGGACGAAGGAAGCCCCCTCCTCCTGGAGGCCCCCAGCTACATGGGGGCCATCCAGGCCTTCCGGCCCTATGGTCCCCGCTTCCTCACCGTGCCCGCCGGGGAAGAGGGGCCGGACCTCGAGGCCCTGGAAGAAGCCCTGAAGGGGGAACGCCCCCGCTTCCTCTACCTCATCCCCTCCTTCCAAAACCCCTCGGGGGGTCTCATGCCCCTTCCCGCCCGTAAGCGCCTCCTGGAGATGGCCATGGCAAGGGGCCTCGTGGTGGTGGAGGACGACGCCTACCGGGAGCTCTACTTTGGGGAAAGCCGGCTTCCAAGCCTCTTTGAACTCGCCCGGGAGGCGGGTTACCCCGGGGTCATCTACCTGAGCAGCTTCTCCAAAATCCTCGCCCCGGGCCTCAGGGTGGCCTTCGTGGCCGCCCACCCCGAGGCCATCCTGAAGCTCACCCAGGCCAAGCAGGGGGCGGACCTCCACTCCCCCGTCCTCAACCAGATGCTGGTCCACGCCTTGGTACAGGAGGGCTTCCCCGAGCGCCTCGCCCTCATCCGCCAAACCTACCGGGAGAAGGCGGAGGCCATGCTCTCCGCCCTGGACCGGGAGATGCCCGCGGGGGTGCGCTACACCCGGCCCAAGGGGGGCATGTTCGTCTGGATGACCCTACCCGAAGGGCTTTCCGCCGAGCGCCTCTTCCAACGGGCCATAGAGGAAAACGTGGCCTTCGTGCCCGGCAGCCCCTTCTTCGCCGAGGGGGGTGGGGAGAACACCCTAAGGCTTTCCTACGCCACCATGGACCGGGCCCGGATAGAAGAGGGCGTGCGCCGCCTGGGAAGGGCGCTTAAGAGGCTTCTAGCCCTCGTCTAGGAAAAGGAGGGGCTCCCGCTGGCGCAAGGCCTCCACCAAAGTATCTAAAAAAGCCTCGCCCGCACGAACCGTTTCTTCGGGATTTCGCAGAAGCGGCTTCTTGCGGCTGTCCATCTCCAAGACCCAATGGGCCTCCACAAGCCCTTGGGCCCAAAGGGGCGGCCGCCTTTGGGCTAAGGCGGCCAGGCCTTCCTTAAAGCGGGCATAGATGGAAAGGAGTTCGTCCCCTTCGGGCCGCTTGTAGGTGCCCTTCCGCTTGGTAGGGGCGCCGTGGTCTAAAACCACGACGTACCCCACCACCACCTCCGGGAAAAGCATCTGAACGGAGGAGACCTCCCCCACCAAGTCATCCAGGCGGTTAGGCCACGAACCCGAGGGGTTTCGCAGAATGGACTTGAGCGAAAGGAGGAGCCGGGGCTTTTTCGGGAGAGAGGGCTCCACAGGGTAGACCAAGCCCAGGTCCCAAGCTTTTTCCCGCGCCAAGCCTGGCACCTGGACCTCCGCTTCCAGATAGGGCCAAAGGCGGGACGGAAGGCGGTCCTTTAGCCGCTCTACCAAGTACTTGGCCAGGCCGCCTTGACGCCCGCTGTCCTGGGAGGAGGTACCCAGCACCCCTTGCAAAAGGCGCTCTAACTCCCTGGCTAGGTCTCGCTCCATCGCCAAACCTCCAGGGGTTCAAGCCGAGCCTCTGGGAGCTCCTGGGCGAAGCGCTTTTGGGCGAGCTCGGCGTACTTGGGCACGAGCTCCACCCCCAAAGCCCGCCTCCCCCACCGGGCAGCGGCGATAAGGGTGGTGCCGGTGCCGGCGAAGGGGTCTAGCACCACATCCCCCACGAAGCTGAACATGCGCACGAGCCTCTCCGCCAGCTCCAAGGGGAAGGGCGCCGGGTGGGCCTTGGTGCTTTCCCCGGGAATGTCGTCCCAGATTTGCCGGAACCAGCGGGCAAAGAGTTCTTTGGGGATGCGGGAGGCCTCCCGCTGCGCCGGGGTGGGCTTGCGGTAGCCCCCGGGCTTCCTTTGCATGAGGATGTATTCCACCTCGGTCTTGATGATGGCCCCGGGCTCGTAGGGCCTGCCCAGGAAGAACCCGGGGCGGTCCGCTTCTAGGGCGGCGTTGGTGTGCTTGTGCCAAAGGATGGGGTTCAGGTTGTCGAAGCCCATCTTCCGGCACCGCACCTGGATGTCGGCGTGGAGGGGAAAGACCAGGTGCCGCCCGAAGCGTTTCCGGGCCACGGCCACATCCCCCACCACCACGATGAGCCTGCCCCCAGGCACCAGTAGGCGGTACACCTCCCGCCAGACCCGGTCCAGCTCGTCCAAGAACGCCTCGTAATCCTCCACGTGGCCGAGCTGGCCGGGCACGTCCTCGTAGCGCTTCAGGGTCCAGTAGGGGGGAGAGGTGATGACCAGGTGCACGGAGGCCTCGGGCAACCGGCTGAGCACCTCCCGGGCATCCCCCACGTAGAGCGTGTGCCCTTTGGACGTTCCCACCCCTGCCGCCGGAAGGGCCTGGAAAGCGTTCATTGAACCCCAGTATATCCTTCCAAGCGGGTTTCCTCCGGCCACACCCCCCCCACCGCCTCCCAAGCCCGCACCATATCCAAAGGCACGGGGGCTAGGAACTCCAGGATGCGCCCGGTGCGGGGGTGGGGGATTCTGAGCTCGTAGGCGTGCAGGGCTTGGCGGGGGATATGGGGGCTTTTCCTGCCGTAAACCTCATCCCCCAGGATAGGCGCCTTAAGGTGCTTCAGGTGTACCCGGATCTGGTGGGTGCGGCCCGTGTGGGGCCTGGCCTCCACCAGGGCGTAGGGCCCTGCGGTGGCGAGGACCCTAAACTCCGTCTCGGCGTACCGGGGAGCCACGCCCCCCACATGCATCTTGTGCCGCTCCACCGGGTGGCGGCCAATGGGGGCGATGAGGGCTCCCTCCTTGGGGTGCCCCTCGGTGAGGGCCAGGTAGCGCTTCATCACCAGCCGGTCGCGGAAGGCCCGGGAAAGGGCCTCCACCGCTCCCGGGTGTTTGGCCACCACCAAAACGCCGCTGGTGTCCTTGTCCAGGCGGTGGACGATGCCCGGGCGCACCCACTCGGGCCGTGCGGACGGCAGGGCTTCCGGAACCTCCAGGTACCGGCCCAAAAGGGCGTTCACCACGGTACCCGTGTAGACCCCGGGGGCCGGGTGGGTGAGGAGGCCCGGGGGTTTGTTCAGGACCAGGAGGTCCTCGTCCTCGTAAAGCACGGGGATGGGAAGGTCCTCCGGGACCACCATAGGGCGCTCCTCTGGGGGCTCCACCTGGACCTCTTCCCCCTTGAGGCGGTAGGCGGGCTTTTCCACCACCCGATTCCCCACCCGCACCCGGCCCTCGGCAATCCAGGCCTGAGCCCGGGCCCGGCTCACGCCGCAGGCCTCGGCCACCGCCTGGTCCAGGCGCACCCCCTCCGCCTGAAAGCGCACCACGGTCCCCATTGTAGGGCTAGAAGCTGTGCTCGGGGCCAGGGAAAACCCCTTCCCGCACCTCCTCGGCGTACTTTGCAAGGGCCTCTTGGATGAGCTTCCCCGCCTCCAGGTAGCGCTTTACAAAGCGGGGCTTGAACTCCCCATAAAGCCCCACCACATCGTGGAAGACCAGGACCTGGGCGTCCGTATGGGGCCCCGCCCCGATGCCCACGGTGTGGATGGAAAGCCGCTCTGTGATCTCCTTGGCCAAGGAGGCGGGCACCATCTCCAGCACCACCCCATAGGCCCCCGCCTCCTCCAAGGCCAAGGCCCCTTTCAGGATGCGCTCGGCCTCCTCTTTGCCCTTACCCTGGAGCCTGTAGCCCCCAAGCTGGCTCGCCGTCTGGGGGGTGAGGCCCACGTGCCCCAGGACCGGCACCCCGGCCCGGGTGAGGCCCTTGACAATCTCCGCCACCTCCTCGCCCCCCTCCAGCTTCACCGCATCCGCCCCGCCCTCCTTGAGGAGGCGCTCCGCCGCCCTCAAGGCCCGGTCCAGGGTGGCGTAGCTCAGGTAGGGCAGGTCCGCCACCAAAAAGGTCTCCGGGGCTCCCCGCCTGGCCGCCTTGGTGTGGTGGAGCATCTCCTCCAAGGTGACGGGGACGGTGGAGGGGTAGCCCAGCACCACCATGCCCAAGGAGTCCCCCACCAAGATGGCGTCCACCCCGGCGGCCTCAGCCAGCCGGGCCGTGGGGTAGTCGTAGGCCGTGAGGTAGACGAGCCTCTTGCCCTTAGCCTGGCGAAACTCCTTCACCGTGCGCCGCACGGGAAAAGGCTATCATGAAAGGGCGTGGAGGTTTACCCGGACCTTGCCCTAAGGCCCAAGACCCTGGACGAATACATCGGCCAGGAGAGGCTCAAGAGAAAGCTCAGGGTCTACCTCGAGGCCGCCAAGGCCCGGGGGGAGCCCCTGGAGCACCTCCTCCTCTTTGGGCCCCCCGGTCTCGGCAAAACCACCCTGGCCCACGTCATCGCCCACGAGCTCGGGGTGAACCTGCGCATCACCTCGGGGCCGGCCATTGAGAAGCCTGGGGACCTGGCCGCCATCCTGGCCAACTCCCTGGAGGAGGGGGATATCCTCTTCATTGACGAGATCCACCGCCTAAGCCGCCAGGCGGAGGAGCACCTCTACCCGGCCATGGAGGACTTCAAGATGGACATCGTCATCGGCCAGGGGCCGGCGGCGAGGACCATCCGCCTGGAGCTTCCCCGCTTCACCCTCATCGGGGCCACCACCCGCCCCGGCCTCATCACCCCGCCCCTTAGGAGCCGCTTCGGCATCGTGGAGCACCTGGAGTACTACAGCCTGGAGGAGCTTGCCCTTGGGATCAAGCGGGACGCCCGCCTCCTTGGGGTGGAGATCGCCGAGGAGGCCGCCATAGAGATCGCCAAGCGGAGCCGGGGCACCATGCGCATCGCCAAGCGGCTCTTCCGCAGGGTGCGGGACTTCGCCCAGGTGGCGGGGGAAGGGGTCATCACCCGGGAAAGGGCCGAGGAGGCCCTGGCCACCTTGGGGCTAGACGAGCTCGGCCTGGAGAAGCGGGACCGGGAGATCCTCGAGGCCCTCATCCTCCGCTTCGGCGGCGGCCCCGTGGGCCTCGCCACCCTGGCCACGGCGGTGTCCGAGGACCCCGGGACCCTGGAGGAGGTGCACGAGCCCTACCTCATCCAGCAGGGCCTCCTCAAGCGCACCCCCAGGGGGCGGGTGGCCACGGAAAGGGCCTACCGCCACCTGGGCTTTCCGCCGCCGGCGGAACCCCTTCTCTAGCATGATCCGGGCCACCTTGGAGGAACTGGACCTGGGCGAGCTCCTAAAGGCCCTCGCCGCCCAGCGGAAAAGCGCCGTGGTGGCCTTCCAGGGGCGCATCTATGGCCGGGTCCACCTCCTAGGCGGGCGCATCCTCTACGCCCGCACGGAGCCCGGGCCCCACCTGGGGGAGTACCTGGTGCGCCTCGGCCACCTGAGCCTGGAGGAGGTGCAGGCCCTGGTGGAGCGCCAGGGCCGGGAGAACCCCGGCACCCCCTTAGGGGCCTTGGCCCTGGAGCTTGGCCTCATCGGGGAGGAGGAGCTACGGGAGGCCCTGGAGGCCCAGGTCCTGGAGGCCTTGGCCACCCTCCTGGGGGAAAGGGAGGGGGAGATCTTGGCCGAACCCCTCACGGAGGGGAGCCAGGTGGCCCTGCCCCACACCCTGGACACGGACGCCGCCCTCATGGAGGCGGCGAGGCGCCTGGACGAGTGGCGCCGGGGCCAGGTGGACCCGGACGAGGTGCTCCACCTGGTGGAAGACCCCACCCGCCACCCCCTTTCCCCCGAGGCCTGGGCGGTGTTGGAGCACCTGGACGGGGTGCGCCGGGCGCGGAGCGTGGCCCTCCTTTCGGGCCTGCCGGAAGAAGCGGTGTACCACCTCCTCTTTGAGCTCAAAAGCCGGGGCCTGGTCCGCCCCTCCACCCTCCTGGCGGAGGACCCCTTGGTCCTCATCCTTTCGGAGAGCGGGGTGGTGCGGAGGCTCCTTTTGTACCTCCTCGAGGCCCACCGCTTCCGCGTCCTCCTGGCCAAGGACCTGGAGATGGCCCTGAGGCTCCTCAAGGAAAGGCCCAAGGGCGTCATCCTGCAAGGGGAGAAAGCCCTGGAGTGGGTCCGCAAAATCCGGGCCCACCCCGAAGGGAAACTGGCCTCCTTGTACCTGGTGAGCGAAACGCCCCCAGGCCTCCTCTTCCGCCCCCTAAGGGTCCTCCACCTGCCCAAGCCCCTTCGGGCCCAGGAGGTGCTTAAGGCCCTAAGCCCCCTGCGGCGGGGCTAGTTGGGCCGCCTGCCCTGGCGCAGGATGGCCTCCGCCCGCTCCCGGTAGGCGAGGAGGGCCTGGTGCCACTCGTCGGCAGGGTGGACATGGGGAAGCACCGCCTCGGCGCGGGCCAGGATCTCCTCGGGGGAGCGGTAGCCCAACTGGGCCAGGGTATCCACCACCATCTCCTGGGCCCCCACCCACTCCCGGCTTCCCTCCTCGGAAAGCTCCGCCGCCTTGCGGTAGTGGGCCAAGGCCTCCTCCAGGTGCATGAGGTCGTAGGCCACGTGGCCCAGGATGAGCTCCCCCGCCGCCTCCGCCCCCTGGGCCATGGCCTCCTTGGCCACGCTTTCCGCCTCCTGGTAACGCCCTTGGCGGTAAAGGGCCTCCGCCAGGTCCGCCAGGGCCTGGGCCCGGTAAGGGTAGCCCTCCTCTTCCACCAAGCGCCGGAGGTACTCCTCCGCCTCCAGGTAGGCCCCCTGGTCCAAGGCCGCCACCCCCATCTCGTGGAGGACATAGGGGCGCTCCTCCCCTTGGGCCCTCGCCAGGGCCTCCTGAAAGGCGGCCATGGCCTCCGGGTAGCGGCCTAGGCGCAGGAGGGCCTGGCCGAGGAGGAGAGGGGTGCCGTAGGCCTTGTGGCCGCTTTCCTCCTCCCTCCTCAGGGCCTCCTGCACCTCCTCGAGGGCGCGGTTGGGGTTTTCCAGGAGGAGATGGGCCCGGGCCAGGAGGTAGTGGCGGGTGGCGGCGTCTTCGGCGCCTTCCATCTCCCCCACCTCCTCCCTCGCTTCCTCCAAGGCGAGGAGGGCCCTTTCCCCCTCCCCCGCCTCCACCCACATGGCGGCGGCGTCCAGGAGGAGCCAGTAGCGCTCAAGCCCCAGGGCGAGCTCCGCCCCCCGCTCGTAGGCCATGGCCGCCTCCCGGTGGCGGCCAAGCCGCTCCAAAGCCCTCCCCTTAAGGGCCTCCGCCCGCCAGGCCAAAAAGGCGGGAAGCCCCTCCTTAAGCGTCCCAAGAACCTCCTCAAAGCGGCCTAGGTAAAAGAGGGCCTGGGCCTGGTGGTAGAGGGCCCGGGGATCCCCCGTGGGGAGGAGAAGGGGAAGGACTTCCCGCTCGCTTCGGCCCTCCAGGGCCAAAAGCTCCGCCAAGAGGGCCCGGTAGAGGGGGTTAAACTCCAACCCCCCAAGCTCATAGGCCTCCTCCAGGGCCTGGTGGGCCCGCTCCAGCCCCTCCTCCCCATAGAGGCTATGCACCTCGGCGAGGAGCAGGAGGGCCTCCCGGGCCTCCTCCTTGGAGCCGAAGAGGGCCTTGCGGGTAAGGCGCTCTATGGCGGTGTCGTAGTCCCCCTGGTGCAGGGCCTCGAGGACCCCCCTCATCGCCGCTAGAGGATACCACAGCCTTCAGTCCTCTCACCCGGTAAGGCGCTACCATAGGGCAAGGGAGGTAGATGTTGCCGCAACGCTTGAACCCTTTCACCCTAATCTTCCTGCTCCTCTTAGGCTACTTGGCCTACACCGCCTTCACCGGCCCCCCCGCCCCCACCCTCTCCTACACCGGCTTCCGGGAACTGGTGCGCCAGGGCAAGGTGGCCGAGGTCACCCTGGAGGAAACCCGCCTCCTGGGCACACTCAAAGAACCCGAGCGCTTCCCCACCCCCCAAGGAGGCACCCAGGTGGCCCGCCGCTTCCAGGTGCCCCTGCCCCCCGTCCAGGTGGCGGACCCCGAGCTCTTGCGCTTCCTGGAGGAAAACGGGGTCCGGGTGGTCACCAAGACCCCCTCCTTCTGGCCCCAGCTCCTCCTCTACGTGGGGCCCACCCTCCTCCTCATCCTCTTCTTCTGGTTCTTCTTCATGCGGGCCCAGGGCGGGGCCGGCCAGGTGATGCAGTTCGGCCAAAGCCGGGCCAAGCTCTACGGCAAGGAGCGGAAGGTCAACACCACCTTCAAGGACGTGGCCGGGCACGAGGAGGCCAAGCGCGAACTGATGGAGGTGGTGGACTTCCTCAAAAACCCCAAGAAGTACCTGGAGTTGGGGGCGGAGATCCCCAAAGGCGTCCTCCTGGTAGGCCCCCCGGGCACGGGCAAAACCCTTCTGGCCCGGGCGGTGGCGGGGGAGGCAGGGGTGCCCTTCTTCTCCGTTTCCGCCAGCGAGTTCATGGAGATGTTCGTGGGGGTGGGGGCAAGCCGGGTGCGGAGCCTCTTTGAGGACGCCCGCCGCAACGCCCCCAGCATCATCTTCATTGACGAGCTAGACTCCATCGGCCGCAAACGGGGGGCCGGCATCGGGGGCGGCCACGACGAAAGGGAGCAGACCCTGAACCAAATCCTTTCCGAGATGGACGGCTTTGAGAAGGACACCTCCGTCATCGTCCTCGCCGCCACCAACCGCCCCGACATCCTGGACCCCGCCCTCCTCCGCCCCGGGCGCTTTGACCGCCAGGTGGTGGTGGGCCTCCCCTCCTTGGAGGAGCGGAAGGACATCCTCCTGGTGCACATGCGGGGCAAGCCCATCGCCGAGGACGTGGACGCCCTGGAGCTCGCCCACCTCACCCCCGGCTTCTCCGGGGCCGACCTCAAGAACCTGGTGAACGAGGCGGCCCTCCTCGCCGCCCGGGACGGGGAAAAGAAAATCCGCAAGGAGCACTTCCTCAAGGCCCTGGACAAGATCGTCCTGGGCCTGGAGCGCCCCGCCCTCAAGCTTTCCCCCGAGGAGAAGCGGGCCGTGGCCTACCACGAGGCGGGCCACGCCGTGGTGGGCGAGGTCCTGCCCCACGCCGACAAGACGGAAAAGGTGTCCATCGTCCCCCGGGGCATGGCCCTGGGAGCCCGGTGGAGCAAGCCGGAAGAACGGGTCCTGGTTTCTCGGGAGCACCTCATGGACGAGCTTTCCGTCCTCATGGCGGGCCGGGTGGCGGAGGAGCTTTTCACCGGCACCGTGACCACCGGCGCCCAGGACGACTTCAAGCGGGCCACCCAGATCGCCAAGCGCATGGTCCTGGACTGGGGTATGGGGGAGCACTTCAAGAACATCGCCTGGGGCTCGGACTCCGGCCCCATCTTCCTGGGCGAGGAGATCGCCAAAAAGAAAGACCACTCCGAGGAAACCGCCCGCCTCATTGACCAGGACATCCGGAAGATCCTGGACGAAGCCTACGCCCGGGCCCGGGAGGTCCTCCTGGCCCACGCCGAGGCCATGCACCGCCTGGCGGAAGAACTCCTCCGGGAGGAGACCATCCCCGGGGAAAGGGTGCGGGCCATCCTGCGGGAAACGCAGGCGGTGCAACGGGCGGAGGAGGGCTAGCAAAGCCCCGGGAGGGCGGCCCGGGCCTCCTCCAGCTCCGCCCGGGCCCTCCCTTCGTCCCAGCCCAGGAGGGGGGCCATGAGGGCCACCACCCGGGGCAGGGCCTGTTGCGCCGCCTCCTGGTCCAAAAGGGCCAAGCCCATCCGCCGGGCGAGCACGTCCAGGGGCTTCTGGGCCAACTCCTTGCGCACGGCGTGGACCACCTCCCCCTCCAGGTAAGGGAGGCCAGGCAGGAGGGGCCTATCCCCCAAGGCCGCCACCTCCCCCGCCTCTGTGCCGTAGGTGGCGTAGAGGTGTTCCGCCACCCCCTCGGGGAGGTCCAAGGAGGGCTTGGGCCCCGCCCCCAGGAGGGGGGTGGCGTGGGAGGTGGAGGGGGGAAGCCCGAGGCCCAGGTCCCAGTCCAACCGGTCCACGAGGTCCTGGGCCATGAGGCGGAAGGTGGTCCACTTGCCCCCCGTGAGGGTGTAAAGCCCCCTCTCCTCGGCGATGAGGTGGTCCCGCACCAAGAGCCGGGTCTCCCCCCGCCCCACCAGGGGCCTGAGCCCGGACCAGACCGCCCGGATATAGGGGGAGAGGTCCCCCAGGTAAGGCCTTACCTCCTCCAGGAGGTAGGCCACCTCCTCCTCCCGGGGCAGGGGGCAGAAGGTGGCCTCGGCGGGCAGGTCGGTGGTGCCCAAGAGGGCCTTCCCCCGGTAGGGCAGGAGGAAGAGGACGCGGCCGTCCCGGGTCCTGGGGATGAGGAGGCCCGTCTTGAGGGGGTAGTCCAGGACCAGGTGGGCCCCGCTGGAGGGGGTGAGGAGGGGGGGCAGGTGGGGGTCCAGGAGGCGGCGGGTAGCGTCGGTGAAGGGACCCGTGGCGTTCACCACCGCCTTGGCGTAGACCTCCACCTCCCTGCCCGTGAGGCGGTCCTTGACCACCGCCCCCGCCACCCTGCCCCCCTTGAGGAGGAAGGCGTGGGCCTCCGCGTGGTTCAGGGCCAGGGCACCCCGCCTTAGGGCGGAGCGGAGGAGGGCGAGGAGGAGGCGGTGGTCCTGGAACTGGCCGTCCCAGTAGAGGATCCCCCCCAGGGTCTTGGGGAGGCCGGGGAAGAGCCCGGCCACCTCCTTGGGGGGGAGGTAGCGGGTGGGCCCAAGGCGCCGCTTCCCCGAGAAGAGGTCGTAGAGGAGGAGGCCCGTCCCGTAGTAGGGGAGCTCCAGGGGGCGGAAGAGGGGGGTGAGGAGGGGGAGGGGGTGGGCCAGGTGGGGGGCCAGGTCCATCACCACCTTGCGCTCCCGAAGGGCCTCCGTCACCAGCTTCAGTTGCCGTCCGTCCAGGCGCCTCAGGGCGAGTTCCAGGTAGCGCACCCCCCCGTGGAGGAGCTTGGTGGAGCGGCTGCTGGTTCCCGAGGCGAAGTCCCGGGCCTCCACCAAGGCCGCCTTGAGCCCCCTCAGGGTGGCCTCCCACAGGACCCCCGCCCCCGTGGCCCCACCCCCCAGGACCAGGAGGTCCCACGGCTCCTTAAGCCGTTCCCACAGGGCTTCCCGGTCCACCTACCCCTCCTGGGCCCAGCCCCTGGCCCGCTCCACCGCCCGCCGCCAGCCCCGGTACAGGGCCTCCCGCCTCGCCTCCGGCATCCGGGGCAGGAACCGGGCCTCCTCCCGCCAAAGGGCGGGGAGGTCCCGCAGGGAAAGCGCCCCCGCCCCGATCCCCGCCGCAAAGGCCGCCCCCAAGGCGGTGGTCTCCGTGGTCTTCGGCCGGAGCACCGGCACCCCCAGGAGGTCCGCTTGGATCTCCAGGAAGAGGCCGTTCTGCGCCATACCCCCGTCCGCCTTCAGGGCCTTCAGGCTAAGCCCCGCCGCCTTGGCCATGGCCCAGGCCACCTCCCCCACGGAGAAGGCCACCCCCTCCAGGGCCGCCCGCACCAGGTGGGCCCGCCCCGTCCCCCGGGTAAGCCCCAGGATGGCCCCCCGGGCGTAGGGGTCCCAGTAAGGGGCCCCAAGCCCCGTGAAGGCGGGGACGAAGTAGACCCCGCCCGCATCCTCCACCTGCCGGGCTAGGCTCTCCACCTCGTGGCTTTCCCCAAGGAGGCCCACCTCCCTAAGCCACCCCACCGCCGCCCCCGCCACGAAGACGCTCCCCTCCAGGGCGTAGGCCGCCTTGCCCTCCAGGTGCCAGGCCAGGGTGGTGAGGAGGCCCCCCTCGGCCAAGACCGGCTTTTCCCCCGTGTTCAGGAGGAGGAAGGCCCCCGTGCCGTAGGTGCACTTCCCCTCCCCCGCCCCCAAGGCCGCCTGCCCCAAAAGCGCCGCCTGCTGGTCCCCAAGGACCCCTCGGATGGGAATGGGGGCCCCCAAAAGCCCAGGAAGGGTCTCCCCGAAGTCCCCGTCCGAGGGCCGCACCTCGGGGAGGAGGGCCCTTGGGATGCCCAAGGCGGCGAGAAGCTCCTCGTCCCAGGTGAGGGTTTCCACGTTAAAGAGGAGGGTCCGGCTGGCGTTGGTGGGGTCGGTGGCGTGCACCCTGCCCCCCGTGAGGTTCCAAAGGAGCCAGGTGTCCACGGTGCCGAAGCACACCTCTCCCCTTTCCGCCCGCTCCCTCAGCCCAGGCACGTGCTCCAAAAGCCAAAGGAGCTTGGTGGCGGAGAAGTAGGGGTCCAGAAGGAGCCCCGTGCGCGCCCGGAAAAGCCCCTCCAGGCCCCGCCCCCGCAGGGCCTCGCAAAGGGAAGCGGTCCTGCGGTCCTGCCAGACGATGGCGTTGTGGAGGGGCCGCCCCGTATCCCTTTCCCACACCAAGGTGGTCTCCCGCTGGTTGGCGATGCCCAAGGCCAGCACCGCCTCAGGCCCCACCCCCGCCCGGCGCAGGGCCTCCCTCGCCGCCCAAAGCTGGCTCTCCCAGATCTCCCAGGGGTCGTGCTCCACCCAGCCCGGCTCCGGGTAGTGCTGGGCGAAAGCCCGCTGCGCCAGGGCCACCACCTCCCCCTCCAGGGTGAAGAGAATGGCCCGGCTGGACGTGGTGCCTTGGTCTAGGGCCAAAAGGTATTTCATAACGCCTCCCTAAGCCGCTTCGCCGTTTCCTCCGGAAGGGCGTCCACCACGAAGGTACCCGCCCCAAGCTCCGTGCCCGCCAGGAACTTGAGCTTGTCCTGGGTGCGCTTGGGGGGGTAGAACTCCACGTGGAAGTGGAAGGTGCGCTCCTCCCCCAAGGGGGCAGCGTGGAAGACCATCACGTAAGGGAAGGGTTCGCCGAAAAGGGCATCGTACCGGGCCACCACCCGGCCGAGAAGCCGGGCGAAGGCTGCCATCTCCGCCTCCGAAAACGTCCAGGGGCCTGGGTGCCGTTCCCGGGGGGCGACCCAGACCTCGTAGGGGTAGCGGGCGAAGGGAGGGACAAAGGCCAAGAAGCCCTCCTCTTCGTCCACCCGGTAGGCCTCGAGGCCCGGGAAAAGCTCTAGGAGCACGGGCCGCTCGCGGAAAGCCGCGCTTTCCCGCTCCAAAAGGGGCGGCACAAAGGGGTAGGCGTAGATCTGCCCGTGGGGGTGGTGCAGGGTCACCCCCACCGCCTCCCCCCGGTTCTCAAAAGGCATGACGAAGCGCACCCCCGGGAGGCTATAGAGGGCCTGGTACCGGTCCCGCCACACCCAGGCCAGAAGAAGCCTTTCCTCCTCGGAAAGGGTGGCCAGGCTTCCCGTGTGCAGGGGCGTGTAGACCACCACCTCGCACCGGCCCCGGGCGGCCTCCGTGGCCACGGGGAGGCCCGAGGGTGGGGGCGGCGGGGATGGGACCAGGGCGGGGAAGCGGTTCTCAAAGACCGCCACCTGGAAGCGGGCAAAAGGGATCTCCGTGGGGAAGGCCCCTTCCCGGCTCGGGCACAAGGGGCAGTGCTCCTTGGGGGGAAGGAAGGTGCGCTCCTGGCGGTGGGCGGCGTAGACCACCCACTCCTTCCGCAAGGGGTGGTAGCGGAGGTGGGGCGCGGCGTGAAAGGCCTCCTCCCCCTCCGGCAAGGGCGCCTCCTCCAAAGGGCTTAGGCCGTAGAGGATGAGCTCCCGGCCATCCCGCTTGCGGTGGTGGCGTTTAAAGAAGGGAGGCATAGTCCAGGACCTCCTCCCCGCAACGAAAACGGTAGGGACCAAGCCGCTCCACCCCTCCCTCGTCCGCTAAAAAGCTCCGAAGGCGCGCCTCCTCTTCCGGCAGAAGCCAAGAGGGGGGGTCCGAGGTAGCCTTGAAGCCGGTGTACCGCGCCAAAACCTCTTGTAGCCGCATGGCCTCCGGGGAGAGGAGGTTAAAACGGGTACGGAAGAAAACCACATCGGGATCTACTTGAACGTTTTCCCGAAGCCAAAGCCGGTGCAAAGTGGCGCGCAGGGCGTTTCTGAGCCCAGGGCCCGTGGGGTCGCCAAGCCAGAGGGAACGGTCCTCGTTATCCCAGTAGGGGGCCACGTCGGGGCCTACCCTAAACCCGTCCGCTAACCCCAAGGAGGCCAAGATGGGCGCCCCACAAAAGAGCAAATAGGCGTCCCCCGCCGCCTGGCGCACCCGCTCCATAGCTACACGATACCGCCCCTCGCCCTCCGCCCCGGGAAGGGAGGCTGCATAGAGGAAGTCCAGCTTCAGGTAATCGTAGCCCCAGGAACGCACCTTCTGGATAAGGCCCTCCACCCAGGAAAGAACCTCCTCCTTACCCGCATCCAGGGCCAAAAGAGGTTTTCCCCAGTTAAAGCCCGCAGGAAGGGGCCGGCCCTCCCGGTCCCGGAGGAGCCAGTCCGGATGGGCGCGCACGAGGGGACTGTCCGCCGTGACCAAAAAAGGGGCAAGCCAAAGCCCTGGCCGCAGACCCTTCGCCCTGATCCGCTCCGCCAAATAGGCCATGCCGTGGGGAAAGCGCTCGTTGGCCTCCCAGTCGCCCAAAGCCCTCTGCCAACCGTCGTCCACCTGAAAGACCTCAAAGGGGTAGCCTGCCACCTCTTCCAGAACCTCAAGGAGGCGCGCCTCGCTTATGTCCGTATAAAAGGCGTACCAGGAGCACCAGACCCTAGGCGGCCCCCCAGAAAGGCGGCGGGGGAGGAGCCGGGCGTAGGCGGAAAAGACCTCCTCCTCAGACCCCCAAGCCAAGAACCACTCCCCTTTGTCCCCCTCCAGCCGGCCCAGGAGCAGGTCCGGCCGGCCCAGAACCCGAGCCCCTACCCCCAGAGCCCCCAAAAGGAGCACCTGCCCCTCGGGGCCGCGCAGGGCACCGAGCCCACTGCCCCACCACTCCGAGGCACGAAGCAGGAAAGGATCATCGGCCTGGGGCTGGCGCTCTGGGGGAAGAAGAGGAACCGGCGGCCGGGAAAGCGAAACCCAGGCGGCCAGGCTCCAGCTCTGCCAGCCGTGGCGGAAGAAAGCCTCCCCCCAAAAAGGGGGGTAGACCCGCACCTCTCGGCCCTCGAGGCGTAGCCCCCCCGGAACCGCCGTCACCCCCTCCGCTTCCAGGGCCACCTCGAGGCTCCCCAGCTTTACCCGCATCCCTACTCCTCCTCCCACACCGCCACCTCATACGGGGGGAGCTTCGGCCCTCCCAAGAGGAAACGAACCCCTGGAGGGGTGGGAAGGGCCGCCTCCTCAGGGCCATAGTTAAAGGCAAACACCAAATGACCCCTCCGCCGCAAGCGCAGGCCAGGAGGAAGGGGCTTTGGCGAAAGCCCTCCCTCTTGGGCCAAGCTCGCCAGCAAGGTAACGAGGAGCTCGGGGCTGGGCCAAGCGGCGAGGTAAAGGTAGCGCCCGGTACGGAACAAAGCCCCCCGGCCATCGGCAAAACGCAACAGGGGGCTTAGGTCCGTTTCCACCCACTCCCGCCATAGGCCCAAAGAAAACCGCCCCAAAGGGCCTTCCGCCTCTTCCTTTAACCCCGGCGGCAGGCTTTCCACGCGCACCACCTTCAGGGGGAGAAGGGCCTGCAGAGGCCCTGGAGGAAGCGCTTGGGGAATGTGGAAGTTCGCCGTCTTGCTCCCGCTTCTGGGACCCCAAAGGACGATGCCATCGGCTTCCCTAAAGGCACTTAGAACCTCCTCCCGCACGATGGGCAGGCTCGGTACCAACACCAACCGGTAGCCCTGCAAGGCAGCTCCCGGCGGAACGATATCCACGTCCAACCCGAGCCGCCTGGCTGCGCTATAGAAGAGGAACACCAAGGCCAGGTAGTTCCACTCGGCCCCTTGAGGCTGGATCTCGTAAACCCAAGGGGCTTCGGGGTCATAGACCAAGGCCACGGGGGCCCGCTCGTACGGGGGCAAGGGAAGCCTCCCCAACTCCTCCGCCACCCGCCGCACCTCAAAGAAAGCCACATCCGGAGCATAGTCTGGACGGTGCAGGCCGGCGTGCATCTCCTCCTGGGCAAAAGGCACCTGCCGCCACCGGAAGTAGGAAACCACCTCCGCCCCGTGGGCCAAGGCCTCCCAGGTCCAAAGGCGCACCATGCCCGGCGCGGGGCTCGGGTTGTGGGGTGCCCAGTTTACCGGGCCCGGTTGTTGCTCCATCACCCAAAACCGCCCTCGCCCCACCGCCCGGTAAAGGTCATGGTTGAAGGCCGCCACGTCCGGGTGGCCGGTCCTGGCGTAGAGCAGCTTCTCCTCCTCGGGAAGGGGCATGAGGTCGGTGAAGCCCAGAGGATAACTGTCCCAGCTGGCGAAGTCCAGGTCCTCTCCCAAGGGAAAAGGATTTAGGTCCGTAAAAAAACCCATGAAGTTGTGCGTGATGAACTTCCCCGGGGCATGGGCCCGAAGGATTTCCACCTGGAGGCGGTTGTATCGCCGCACCTGCTCCGAGGCGAAGCGGTAATAGTCCAGAAGATGGCTAGGGTTGGCCTCGGCCACGGTGAGGTTGGGGAGTTCCACCTCCTGGAAGGTGCGGTAGCGTTGGCTCCAAAAGGCAGCCCCCCAGGCCTGGTTAAGGGCGTCTATGTTCCCGTAGCGCTCCTCAAGCCACTTTCTAAAGGCGCCTTGGCAACGCTCGCAATAGCAGCGCACCGTCCCGTGGCAGCCATATTCGTTATCCGTCTGGAAGCCCGCCACTGCAGGGTGCTTGCCGTAGCGCTCCGCCAAGAGCGTGACGATGCGGCGGGTCTCCTCCCGGTAGGCGGGGCTACTGAAGCAGTAGTGACGCCGCCCTCCGAAGCGGCGCCTACGCCCCTCCTTGTCCACGGGAAGGATCTCTGGGTAACGGTCCACCAACCACTTGGGCGGCGTGGCTGTGGGCGTGCCTAGGACCACCTTCAGCCCGGACTGGGCCAAGACCTCCACCGCCTCGTCCAGCCAGGCCCAGTCCAGACGACCGGGCTCCGGCTCCAGAAGGGCCCAGGCAAACTCTCCCACCCGCACAAAGGAGAGCCCAAGCTCGCGCATCCGCTTGGCGTCCTCAGGCCAACGCTCCTTGGGCCAGTGTTCGGGGTAGTAGCAGACACCGAGCATATCCTCACTCCTTCACGGCTCCTGCCGTTATGCCCGCCACAAAGTAGCGCTGCAAAAAGAGGAAAAGCACCAAAAACGGCACCGTCATCAAGGCTGAACCCACCATAATCCCCCCCCAAGAAACCCGGGTAAGGCCGATCAGGGTGCCTAGGGCCACCGGGGCGGTGTACATGTCCTTTTGCGAAAGGATCAAGAGCGGCCAAAGGTAATCGTTCCAGGCATTTAGGAAGAGGATGAGGGCTAGCGCCGCCAAGGAAGGGCGCACCAAGGGCAAAGCGATCTGGAAGAAGATGCGCCCTTCCCCCGCTCCATCCACCCGGGCGGCGTCCAGGAGGGAGGAAGGGAGGGAAAGGAAAACCTGGCGCATGTAGAAGACCCCCAAGGCGTTCGCTAGGAACGGGAGGATAACGCCCCAGTATGTGTTGGTGAGCTTAAGGTCCCGAGCCACCAAGATGTACTGGGGAATGACCACCACGAAGTAGGGAATAGTTAAAGTAGCTACAATAAATGAGAACACCAGGGCTTTAAACCGGAACTCGTACACGGCGAGGGCATACCCCGCCAGGGCGCTGAGCAAGAGACCTCCCAGGGTGTAGAGGCCAGAAACCACCACGCTATTCGCAAGCGCCCGGAGGAAGTTGGTGTCCGCCTGGAGGCTTGCCCAATTTTCCATAAAGGCATCCCCTGGCAGAAGCGGTACGGGCACGCGGAAAATCTCCTGCTCGGGATGGGTAGCGAACACCACCATAAGCCAGAGAGGCGCCAACCACAACAGGGCTAAGGGCAAAAGGCCAGCGTGCAGGGCCAAGGCAAACCAAAACCGCTGTCTTCTCATCGCTCCCTCCACAGGCGCATCTGCAAAAAGGAGAAAAGCGCCGCCAAGAGGGCCACCGTGTAAGCGATAGCCGAAGCGTAGCCGAAGTTAAAGCTCCGAAAGCCCTGCTGGTACAGGTACACGCCCAAGGTCATGGTGGCGTTGCCGGGCCCTCCCCCCGTAATCAGGAAAGGCTCGGTGAAAAGCTGAAGCGTGCCGATAATGGAAAGCACAAGGGCAAAGAGAAGGACCGGCCGTATACCTGGCAAGGTCACGTGCCAAAACCTTTGCCAAGGACCCGCCCCGTCTAGCTCGGCCGCCTCGTAAAGCTCCTTGGGAATGCTCTGCAACCCGGCCAAAAGGATAATGGCGTTATATCCCGTCCAACGCCAGGTCAGAGCAATCACGATTACGGCCATGGCCGGGCCAGGTGCATAGAGCCAGTCATACCCCGGGTGCCCTAACGCCCGGAGAAGCGCATTCACCGCTCCAAACTCCGTGTTAAAAAGGAGACGAAAAACCGCAGAGTACGCCACAGCCCCCACCACCACAGGGGCAAAGAAGGCGAAGCGGAAGAAACCCTTGGCGCGCAAGAGAGCCGAGTTCAAGGCCAAAGCGAGAAGAAGGGCCAAAGCCAGCATTAAAGGTACCTGTACGAGAAGAATGAAGAGGGTGTTTTTGAGGGCAATCCAGAAGAAAGGGTCTTGCAGGAGACGCCCCCAGTTGACGCCGGCCTCGAGGCGCCAGGGGTAAACCCGGGTATTCAAAAAGGAGAGGTACAAGGAGTAAGCGATGGGCCATGCCCAGAAAACAGCGAAGAGAAGGGTATAAGGCGTCAGAAAAAGTAAGGGAGCGATTCTCATGATTTAGAAAAAGGGGGCTATGGCCTGCGGCCATAGCCCCTTTCGGCTTTTATCGGGCTACAGGCAACCCCGTGGCCCGGCTAATCTGCCTGGCTGCCTCGTCCAACGCCTCCTTAGCCGTCTTGTACTTCCCAGCAAGGAAGTCCGCTTGGATGGCGGTCATGATCTGCCGCGCCTCCTGGAAGTACTGCGTGCCCCTCGCGGGCGGGATCCTGCCAAGGGTCCCCAAGATCAGTTGCCAGATGGGTTGGTTGCCCCAGTAGGGTTGGGGTTGCTTAACGTAGGGATCGTTCAACGCCGGAAGGTAGGAGGGAACTAAACCGTACTCCTTGAGCATGGTGATCTGGCCTTCTGTAGTGGCCAAAGCGTGCTTGACAAAAGCCCATGCGGCCTCCTTGTTCCGGCTGGATGCGGGGATGGCCAACGCGGAACCGCCCAGGTTGGCCGCCCGCACCCCACCTTTGGTAGCGGCAGGCATCAAGTAAACACCCCACTTCCCGCTCTGATCAGGGGCATTCGTACGGATGGTCCCCTCGTACCAAGCACCAAACATGGCGCTGGCCACGGCTCCCGCCTTGATGTACTGAATTTGCTCGTTCCAACCCCCAAAGGCCACTACGCCTGCGTCCACCAGCTTCTTGATGGTATCCAAGGCGCGCACGCACCCCGGCTGGTTCACTGTAACCGCAGTGCCTTGGTTGTTGAAGTAGAAGCAGCCATTCTGGTTGGCCAGCATGCGGAACCACTCGTCGTCCTGGCCGTTGGCGATGGTGCCCATCTTCACCTTGCCGCCGGTGGCCTGAAGCATGCGCCTACCAGCCACAATAAAGTCATCCCAAGTCTCTATCTTGCTGGGGTCAACGCCAGCCTGTTGGTAAAGGTCCCTGCGGTAAAAGATTACCACGGGACCAGAATCCCAGGGGATGGCGTAGATCCGGTTCCCCATGGTGAGCTCGGTCCACTTGAACTCGGGAAATTCCTTTCTCAAGTTGGCCGCACCAAGCCCAGCTAGGTCCGTGAAGCAGTTGGGGAAACGGCTCCAAAACACTTCCGCCTCGTTGTTTTCTACCGAATAGACATCGGGCAGATCCACCCCACCAGCGGCGCACCCCGCCAAGCCCCGGTCAAAGACCTGCTGGTTGCCCAGGTCCACCACCTTCACCTTCACGTTGGGATAAAGCTTGTTGAAGCTCGGAATGGTGGCTTCCAAAGCCTTGGCAGCAATGTCCCAGCTCCATACGGTAATCTCGCCGCGCAACGAAGGGTTCTGCGCCAAAGCCAACCCCAAAAGGGTTGCCAACGCCATTAACCTCACCCTCATGGCTCCTCCCTTTCACCCCTAGAGGGGTGTTCTCACCCTACTATTAGCTATGTTCTTTTGTCAAGTGTGGGTTTTAGATGCTCTGCGCAAGCAAACGAAATCTGCCAGAATATGCCTATGCCCACCCTCGAGGCCGAAGCCCGTCGGGCAAAGATCCTAGAACTCCTTAAGGACAAGGGGCAGGTGCGCGTGGCCGAGCTGGCCAAACTGCTGGGGGTTTCCCAGGTCACGGTCCGGTCAGATCTGGACGCCCTGGAACGAAGCGGCCGTCTCAGGCGGCTACGGGGTGGGGCGGTCCTTTGGGAGGCCCGTCGTGCGGAGCTTCCCTTAGAGATCACCCGTACCCTTCACGCCCGGGAAAAGGAAGCCATTGGCAAAAAGGCGGCAAGCCTGGTCAAAGATGGGGACGTCATCCTCCTGGATGTGGGGTCCACTACCACGGAAATGGCCAAAGCCCTCTCTCCCAACCTGCGGGACGTGGTGGTCATCACAAGCGCCCTCAACATCGCCCTGCTTCTGGAAAGCCATCCAGGCATAACGGTCATCGTCACCGGAGGAAGGCTTAGGCCCCTGCAACATTCCCTGGTAAACCCCTTCGGCACCCTCCTTCTGGAAGAGCTCAACGCCGACAAGGCCTTTCTGGGGTGCAACGGCGTCCACCCGGAGCGGGGCTTCACCAATACCAACCTCGAGGAGGCGGAGGTCAAGAAGGCCATGGTCCGGGCTGCCAGGGAAGTGTATTTCCTAGCGGACCACTCCAAGCTCCTCCAGGTGGCCGCAGCCCGCATTGCCCCCCTCGAGGCCGCCACCGCCCTCATCACGGACCGCAAAGCGGGAAAGGAAACCTTGGAAACACTTCGCCAAGCCGGGCTCCGGGTGGAAATCGCCTAAGTCCTACCAAGCCACTCCGGGCGGCACCAAGGGCTCCAGGTAAACCAGCTCCACCACCTGCCGCGACCACAGCCTTTCGCCCTCCCAAGCCTCCCCCACCAGGCGGTACGCCCCCGGGGGAAGCGTTCGCAAGGCTTCGGCCACCTTCGCAAGCCGCTCCTGCCCTTCCAAGGAGCTTTCCCAAAGCTCGCCCAGGCTGAAAAACCGCCGCACCTCTCCCCCCGCCAGCGCCACCTCGCCCTCCCAAAGGGGCAAAGCCGCCGGCCCCTCCAGGGCCAGGACCACCCGCAGGGTAAGGGAGCGCTCCAGGTCGTTCACCAGCCAAGCCTCCCACAGGGGCACGCCGCCCACCCCTAGCCGCTCACGGTAGGGCACCAGGGAAAGGAGAACAGGGCTACTCGCCTCCTTAAGGGCGTAAAAGCCCTTCTTGGGGATGCGCTCCACATCCAAAACCGCCCAGGTAATCCCCTCCCAGGGCTCGGCGAAGAGGAACTGGAAGTAGCCCACCACCTTCCCCTTGGCCCGGCGGTAGGCGTGGATGGCGAAGGAAAGGAGCCGGGCTTGGTAGGCCTGGGAGTTTTCCACGAAGCTTTCCAAGGACGTCCCCATCTCCACCCCCGCCACCCGGAAAGTTTCGTGGGGCTGAAAGTTGTGGTAGGCCCACACCTCCCACTTCGGGGGCCAGGCGGCCTCCCCCAAGACCCGGCGCAAAAGCTCCGCCCGGGGAAGGGCCTGGGCCCCAAACTCCGAGGGCAGCGGGGCCCCCGGCAGGGCCAAGAAGTCCCTGAGGTGCCCCCAGTACCACCCGGGGTAAGGGTGCTCCCGGAAATCGGAGGCCTCCTTCACCAAGCGGCTCGGGTCCTGGGCCCGAAGCTCCGCCGCCAAAAGGGGTCCCAAGGCGTGGCGGTTATGGGTGGGCTCGTTTTGGGCGCACCAAAGGTAGATGGAAGGGTGCGCCCCGTAGTGTTCCACCATGGCCCGCACCTGGCGCACCGCCTCTTCGGCGAAGGCTTCGTCCGGGGCATAGCCCCACTGCAGGGGAAAGTCCTGCCAGACCAGAACCCCTTCCCGGTCGCACACCTCGTAAAAGACCGGGTGGGTGAGGTGGGCGTGGACGCGAACGGCGTTGAGCCCCGCCTCCTTCATCAAGGCCACGTCCTTCTCCGCCAAGGCCTGGGAGTAGGCGGCAAGCCACTGGGTGGGGATGTGGTTGGTGCCCCGCAGGAAAAGCCGCCTCCCATTTAGGAGAAGCCAGCCCTCCCCATCCCAAGCCAGGGTGCGGAAACCCAAGGGTGCGGAAACCCGGGCCTGGGCCAGTTCGGCCTCGAGGCGGAAGAGGTGGGGAAAGCCCCGCTCCCACACCTCCCAAAGGGGCATCTCCGGCAGGTCCCACACCACCTCCCGGTACCCTCGCCCCGCATCCCCCCGCAGCTCCACCTCCTTGGTCCACACCTCCCCGGGGAAGTTCTCCGGAAAAAGGCGGAGCAAAACCCGCTCCGCAAAAAGCCTCGGGGCATCCAGAAGAAGCCGCACGAGGAGCCGCCAGCCCCCGGGCCTGGGGTGGAGCCGATGGGTGAGGTGGAGGAGGGCCACCTCCTCCCGGAAAACCACCTCCACCCCACCCCATAGCCCCCCCGTGCCCCGTTCCTGCCCCCGGGGGCTAGTCCCCCCGGGCCGGCAGTCGTGCTGGCCCAAAACCCCCTTGATCTGCCGCTTAAAGCGGGGCCACTGGCCCAAGGGCTCTTTGGGGGCGGAAACCCGCAGGTAGAGCTCCTTCCCTGGGGGAAGCTCCAGAAGCCAGGGGAAAAAGTAGCCCTCGTGCCTCCCCAAAAAGCGGCCCTCCAGCCAGGCCTCCTGGTAGTAGTCGCCAAAGGAGCGCAGAAACCGCCGTGGACCTCCCTCGGGCAGGGCGAGGCGGTACCAGCCCACCTCCGCCTCCAGGCCCTCGAGGGTCCACTGGTGGGGCAGGGCCACCTCCCGCCAGCCCTCCTCGGGGAGCGCCTCCGGTTCCCTTGCCGGGTGGGCCAAGAAAAGGGCGCTTTTGAGCCTCATTCCCGCACCTCGTGGGGAAAAAGGGCGGCGAGCAGGTAGGCGAGGAGGATGGCCACCCCGGGGATCACGGAAACCAAAAACCGGAAGGCAAGGCCCGTGTTCGGCCCTGGGTTCTCCCCGCTCACGTAGCCGAAAAGGGGGCCCAGGAGGGCGAAGGCCAGGCCCACCAAGGCCCCCGAGGCCCGCCCCAGAAGGCCCACCAGGCTGTAGTAGGCCCCTTCCCGCCGGGTACCGGTGCGCTCGGCGTCCAGGTCAATCACCTTGGCCATGACCACCTCCCCCGTGACCCGCACCCCGGCGAAGCCCACCCCCACCAGGGCCCCCACCAGGAGGGCCGACCCTAGTCCCTGGGGCAGGAAAAGGAACAGGGCGGCCAACCCCATGACCAAGTGGGCAAGCCGCCAGGCCCGCTTCCCCCCTAGCCGCCTGGCCAGTAAGCCCCAAAGGAAGACGGAGGGCAAGGCCACCAGGAAGACGGCGGCGAAGAGGAGGCTGGTGGCCGCCTCGGGCAGACCCAGGCTGTGCTTGGCGTAAAAGGCCATCCCCGTCTGGATCACCGTGCGCCCGAACTCAAAGAGGAGGCCCACCAAGGCCGCCACCCAGAAAGCCCGGTTCCCCAAAACCAGGCGGAAGGAGGCCCAAAGCCCAAGGGGACTCCCCGCCCTAGGGTCTTCCTCCACGCCCCTCAGGAAAAGGGTAAAGGCCAGCGCCGCCAGGAGGGCGAAGAGGAGGGCCATGCCGCCAAAGCCCACTTGGGCGTAGACCAAGGGGGCGAGGGCGATGCCGAAAATGAGGCCGAAAAGCTCCGTCCCCCGCTTCCAGGCGGCGGCCTGGGCCCGCTCGCCCAAGCCCCGAAACACCTCGGGGAAAAGCGCCCCGTAGTTGGTCCAGACCACGGTGGCCAGCGTTTCGTAGAGAAAGATGGCGAAGGCGAAGTAGTAGGGGAGCACCCCGGGGCTTTTGGCCCAGCCCGGCACCCAAAAGACCAAGAGGTAGGCCAACAGGAAGAGGGGAACGCCCACCCAAAGCCAAGGACGCCGCCGGCCCCAGGGGGTCTTGGTCCGGTCGGAAAGGTGGCCAAAGAGGGGGTCGTTGATGGCATCCCAAAGGGCGTACACCCCCCGGGCCAGGGCGTAGAAGGCGGCGGAAAGCCCAAGCCGCTCCAGGTAAAAGAAGGCCAAATAGGTGCCGAAGCTCTCGGAAACCAGGGTAAGGCCGAGCTGCCCCGCCGCATAGCGCCAAGGCTTCATAAGACCTCCCGCACCGCCGCCCAGGTAAGGGGATGAAACTCCGCCAGGACCCGCCGCACCTCGGGGTGGGCGAGGGCGAAGTAGTCCGCCTCCCGGCTAGGCCAGTCGGGAAGGGCCCGGCCTTCGGGGGTGGGAAGGGCGCTGTGGTGCACCAGGTAGTAAAGCCCAGGAGGCAGGTGGGCCAGGTTCAGGTAAAAACCAAGGCGCTCCTCGGGGGGGGCGCCGTAGGCGTCCAGGAAGCGCACCTTGGGGTAGGGGGATTCCGCCAAAAGCCGCTCCAGCTCGGGGAGAAAAGCCTCAGGTACCCCAAGGCCCTCGAGGCCATCCGGCACCAAGGGCACCAGGCCATGCGCCTCGGCCAGGCGCAGGTAGATCTCCGCCAGGTCGGGCCGGAGCACCGCCCCTTGGTGGCTGTCCAGGTGGGTGGGGGAAAAGAGCCTCTTGGCCGCTTCAATCTGCGCCCGAAGCTCCCTTTCCACCTCCTCCGCCCGGGCCCGCCGCCAGAGGTCCTCGAGGGTGGCCGGAAAGTAGCCCGCCTCGTCCCTAAGGCTCTCCCCCCCCGTCAGGGGGCGGAGGCGGGGTGCCGCCCACTCGCTGGTGAGGGTGAGGTGGACCCCTAGGTCCACCCCCCGCACCTGGGAGGCCCAGGCCCCCGGAACCATCACGCTCCCCGTGGGCAGGCCTAGGGCGAAAAAGGCGGCGTTCTGGGCGTGGGTTAGCCCCAGGTCGTCGTGGTGCAAGAGGAGAACCCGCCGCCCCTTTAGGCCAAGCCGCTCCAAAATGTCCATGAAACGCCCCCTTTCCTTATGCCCGTAGTTTACAGGAAAGGGGGCAAACGCTTAGGCCAAGGCCAGCGCCACCAGCCGCCGAAGGAGTTCGGGGTAAGGCAACCCGCCCGCCTCAAAGAGCCTGGGGTACATGCTGGTGGGCGTGAAGCCGGGAATGGTGTTCACCTCGTTCAGGTAAAGCTCCCCATCCGCCAGGAAGAAGTCCACCCGGGCCATGCCCCGGATGCCGAGGAGGCGGTAGGCCTTTAGGGCCAGCTCCTGCACCGTTTCCTGGGTTCCCGGGTCCAAAGGGGCGGGGATCAAAAGCTCCGCCCGGCCCGGGGTGTACTTGGTCTCGTAGTCGTAAAAGGGGGCCTGGTAGCGCACCTCCCCCACGGGGCTCGCCTCGCCCAGGAGGTTCCCCAAAACGCCCACCTCCAGCTCCCGCACCCCTTCCAGAGCCTTTTCCACCACCGCCTTGACGTCGTGGCGGAAGGCTTCCGCCAAGGCCTCTTCCAGGTGGGCGTAGTCCTCCACCCGGGCGATGCCGATGCTGGAGCCGGTGTTGGCGGGCTTCACGAAAAAGGGCGGCTCAAAGGGGATAAAAGGCCTCTCCCCCCGGTAAAGGGCCACCCAGGGGACCACAGGGATGCCCGCCTGGGCCAGGACCCGCTTGGACAAATCCTTATCCATGCAAAGGGCGCTCGCCGCCACCCCCGCCCCCACATAGGGCTTGCCCAAGAGCTCCAAAAAGCCCTGCACCGTCCCGTCCTCCCCGAAGCGGCCGTGGAGGAGGGGAAAGACCACCTGGTACCGGTCCCAGTCCAGGGGAGGCGGAAAGGGATAGCGGCCCTCGGGCGCCACCTTAGCCTCCAGGGCGGCCTCCGCCTCCTTCCCCAAAAGCCAGCGCCCATCCTTGGCGATGACGGCAAGCTCCGTGGGAAAGGGCATGTGGCGAAGGACGCCCTCGGCGGAAAGCAGGGAAACCTCGTGCTCCGGGCTTTGTCCCCCGGCGAGGAGCAAAACGGTGGGCTCGGCCATACCCCAAGCTTAGCGGTTTTCCCGCAGGTCCAGGCCGTTAAAGCGGTCGGCGCAGGGGAGAAGCCCCCTCTCTGCCCAGCAGAGCACCGCCTCCTTGGCCGCCTCCAGCACCCTTTCCAAGAGGGGAAGCTCCTCGGGGGCGAAGGGGGAAAGCACGTAGGCCGCCCCTAGCTCCTTGGCGGGGGGCTTGCCGATGCCCACCCTTAGGCGGTGAAAGGCCAAGGTGCCCAGGGCCTCGGCGATGGAGGCCACCCCCCGGTTCCCGGCGGGGCTTCCCCCCGCCTTTAGGCGCAGGCGGCCCAACGGGAGGTCCATCTCGTCGTGGACCACCAGGATGCGCTCTGGGGGGATTTTGTAAAAGCGGGCCAAGGGGGCCACCGCCTGGCCCGTGAGGTTGTAGTAGGTGAGGGGTTTCAGAAAAAAGCCCCGCTCTCCCCCCACCTCCGCCTCGGCCAAAAGGGCCTCCCCCTTCTTGCGAAAGGATAGGCCCAGCCGGTCCAAGACCATGAAGCCCACGTTGTGCCGGGTATGGGCGTAGCGCTCCCCCGGGTTGCCCTGCCCCACCACCAAGAACATGGCCCTAAAAGAAAGCGGGGAGCCCAAGCCCCCCGCCCCCAAGGGGGGAGGCTAGGCCTCCTCCTCCTCCTTCTTGCCCTTCTTGATGACCTCGGGCTCGGCGGGGGCCTCCGCCGCCTTGGCCGCCAGGCGCTCCACGTCCTCGGGGGGCACCACGGCAGCGATGGTCTCCTCGGGGGAGATGGCGAGCTTTACCCCCTCGGGCAGCTTCAAATCGGCGGCGTGAAGGCTATCCCCGATGCCGAGGCCGGAAACGTCCACCTCAATGTACTCGGGGATGTTGCGGGGGGAAACCCGCACCAGGATGTCCCGGTGCACCTCCTGGAGCACCCCGCCTTCCCGCACCCCTTGGGGCGTACCCACGAAGCGAAGGGGCACGTACATCTCCACGGGCTCGTCGGAGAGGACGTAAAAGTCCACGTGCTCCGGACGGCGGCGGCGCTTGTCCAGGTTCACCTGGCGCACCAAGGTGGGCAGCTCCTTGCCGTCAGGAAGCTCCAGGACAATCACGTGGTGGATGGAGGCCTGACGGAAGACCTTGTCAAACTCCCCCAGTTCCACGTAGACCTTCTGGTTCAGGCTCTTGTTGTACATGACCCCGGGGAGCTTCCCCGCGCGCCTTAGCGCGGCGGGCTTCTCCCCCTCCCGGTAATAGGCCTTTAGGCGGTACTCCATGGCTCCTCCTCGCACGCAAAACCCTGCCCCCCAAGGGGCGCACAAAGGAAAGCTTACCACATCCCCCTAGATGAGGGCACTCACCGATTGGTTGGTGTGGACGTGGCGGATGGCTTGGGCGAGGAGCTCGGCGGTGGAAAGCACGGTGTAGCCCCCGTCCCTGAGGGGGATGGTGTCCGTGAAGACCACCTCCCGGATGGCGGGGTGGGCTAGGTTTTCCCGGGCCTCCCCCACCAGGACCGGGTGGGTGGCCATGACCACCACCTCGGGCAAAGCCCCCGCCTGGAGAAGCGCCTCCACCCCCCGCCGGATGGTCCCGCCGGTGGAGACGATATCGTCAATGACGAGGGGCCTTTTCCCCTCCACGTCCCCGATGACGTAGGTGACGGAGGTTTCCTTGGGCCCGTGGCGGCGCTTGGCCAGCATGGCCAAGGGTAGCCCAAGCCGCTCGGCAAGCCGCCTGGCCTCCTCCGCCCGGCCAGCGTCGGGGGAGACCACCACGGCGTTTTCCGCATACCCCTTTTCCTGCAGGTAGCGGGCGAAGAGGCGCACGGCGGAGAGGTGGTCCACGGGGATGTCAAAGAAGCCCTGGATCTGGGGGGCGTGGAGGTCTATGGCGATGACCCGGTGGACCCCCACCCGCTCCAAAAGCCCCGCCACCAGCTTGGCGCTCACGGGCTCGCGCCCTTCCGTCTGCTTGTCCTGGCGGGCGTAGCCGAAGTAGGGGATGACGGCGTTGATGCGGCCGGCGGAGCTCCGCCTTGCGGCGTCCGCCAGGAGGAGGAGTTCCATGAGGTGCTCGTTCACCGGGGGACAGGTGGGTTGGATGAGGTAGACGTCGTCCCCCCGGACGCTCTCCAATAGCCGCACCCGGATCTCCCCGTCGGGGAAGCGGTCCACCAGGGCCTTGCCCAAAGGCACGCCTAGGGCCTCGGCGATCCTTTGGGCCAAGCCCGGGTGGGCGTTACCCGTGAAGAGGCGGATTTGCATTGGAACCCCCCTCTTAGTATACGAGGGCCCGGGCCAGGAGGCCGAGCCGCCTCGAGGCCTCCCGCAAAAAGGCCTGGAAGTCCCCTTCCGCCCCCTCCCCCGCCCCGTCCGTCACCGCCCGCACCAAGGCCATGGGGTGGCGGAACCGGTAGGCCACCATGAGGGCAGCCGCCCCTTCCATCTCCACGGCGTGGGCCCCGTGGAGGGCGCGAAGCCTTTCCGCCTCCTTCCGGTCCGCCAGAAACCGGTCCCCCGTAGCCACCACCCCCCGCCTCGAGGGCAGGCCCAGGGCCAAGGCCGCCCCTTCCGCCCGCTCTAAAAGGTGGGGGTCCGAGGGGAAAAAGCGCACCCCCAGGGCGGTCTCCCCCGGGGCCCGGCCAAAGGGGGTGAGGTCCACATCCCACTGCACCGCCCGCTCCGCCAAAAGGAGGTCCAGGGCCCTAAGCCCGGGGTCCAAGGCCCCCGCCACCCCCAGGAAGAAGCTCTCCTTGGGAGCGAAGCGGGTGAGAACGTGGGCCACGGCCATGGCCGCCGCCACCTTGCCCACGCCCGTTTCCGCCACCAAAACCCCCTCGCCCCGGTAAAGGGGAAAGGGGGCTTCCAGGAGCACCCCCGCCCCCAGGGCCTCCCGGATGGCCCCCGCCTCCTCGGGCTCGGCGGCGAAGAAGGCCGTCACCGCCCCTCCAAGGGAACCGTGGGCTGCACCCGAAGCCCCGCCTTCAGGACCCTTTCCGCCCAAGCCTTAGCCCCTTCCAGGTCGTGGTCCCGGTAGTTGCCGCACTCCCTAAAGCTCGCCCCGGGAATGGGCCCCTGGTGGAGCAAGACGTCGCGCAGGGCCCTCTCCAAGGCCACCAAGACCCGCTCCTCGTCCAAGGGGCCTTCCGCCACCAGGTAAAACCCCGTCCGGCACCCCATGGGGGAAAGGTCAATGACCCCTTCCAGGTGGTCCCGCAGGTACCCGGCCAGGAGGTGCTCCAGGGTGTGGAGGCTGGCGGTGGGAATGGTTTCCCGGTTGGGCTGAGCGAACCGCAGGTCGTACTTCTCCACCACCCCGCCTGCCAAGGGCTTCCTGCCCGCTAGGCGCACATAAGGAGCCTGGACCTTGGTGTGGTCCAGGGCGAAGCTCTCCACCTCGGCCATGCCCTCATTACACACCATCTCGGGGGAAAATGAGGGCATGCAGAAGCCCAAACTGCAAAGCGCCTCGGAGCTTGCCGCCAAAGCCCCCCCGCTCAAAGGGGTGCCCACGGGGGTAAAGGGCCTGGACGAGCTTTTCTTCACCCTAGACCCCACCACCCTCAAACCCAAACCCCTAGGGGGCTTTCCCCAAGGGGCGGCGGTGCACGTCACCGGGGTTTCCGACACGGGGAAGAGCCTTTTGGCCGAACAGTTCGCCCTTAAACAGGCGGAACGGGGCGAGGCCGTGCTCTTCGTCACCACGGAAACCCCAGCCCCTCTCTTGGTTCAGGGCTTGAAGCTCCGGGCCAGGGCCATGGGGCTTAAGGAAAAGGTCCTGGAGAACGTGCTCATCGCCGATGCCGCCACCTATACCGCCCTTCGCGAGGACCTCCAGGCCCTTTTCGCCACCCTCGAGGAAGGCCTTGCCCAAAACGCCCGCCACCTGGTGGTGGACTCCCTCACCGGGCTTTACGAGGCCAAGGAGATCGCCGCCCGGCAGGTGGTGCGGCAGGTGTACGCCTTCAGCAAACGCCACGACCTCACCGCCGTCATGGTCAGTCAGAAACGCTCCGGCCACGAAGAGCTTTCCGCCGAGGCCGCCGGCGGCTATGCGGTGAGCCACATCTTGGACGCCACCGTGGTCCTGGCCAAGCTCCTGGTGATGAACCCCGCCCAGGCCAAGCTCTACCGGGTGCCCTTGGGGGAGGTGGTGCGCTTCCTGCGGATAGACGGGTGCCGCCTCTCGGGCCACGACACCCGGACCCACTACCTTCACATACGTCCAGAAGGGCTCTTGGAGGTGGGGCCACCCCTAGGAAACTAACTTGGCAAGACACATATAGATTGCTATAATGGCAGAAAGTAGGAACCTATGATACTCCCTCCTCGGTCGCCCAACCCCAAGGAGCTAGAACAGACTTGACCGATGTGCGGCCTTGGGGTAAAGAGGGGGCATGACCCTACGCGAGGCCTTGTCCCAAGTCCCCGACCCCAGGGCCC
>NZ_JAKEDV010000001.1 GCF_021462505.1 Thermus brockianus | reverse complement strand
CTGAGGTCGCTGGGGTAAGATCGTCTAGAGCTCATCCCTCAAGAATACCACCCTTTTACGACAGCCTCTTAGACCCAGTATAACCCTAGCCCACCCGGTAGAAGACCCCCTTGGCGAAGGCCACCCGCTTCCCCTCCAAAAGCACCTCCCCGGCGGCGTGGAGAAGGTGCCGGCCGGGGTGGATTACCCACCCCCGGGCGACGAGCACCCCTTCCCGCACGGGGCGGAGGTAGCTTACGGAAAGCTCCGCCGTGACCACCTTAACCCCCAGGCTTTCCACCGCCTGGCCTAGGGCGCTATCCAAAAGGGCGGCGAGGATGCCGCCGTGAACCAAGCCTTGGCCCTGCAAGAACTCTTCCCGCACCCGTAGGCGAAGCTCCGCCTCGCCCGCTTCCTTCCGCAGGACCTCCGCCTGGAAAAAGCGGGCAAAGGGGCTCAAGCGGGCCTCCGCCGCACCATGGTCACGAACTCGCCCTCCTGCACCACCTCGTTCCGCTGGTTGTAGACCCGCACCCGTTGCACCAGGATGCCCCGGTCGGGCTTGGAGGTTTCCCGCTTCTCCAGGATTTCGCTTTCCCCCCGCACCGTGTCCCCGATGAAGACGGGCTTCAGGAAGCGGTAGTTCCGGATCTCCAGCCAGGCGATGATGGTCCCCTCAAAGTGGCCCGCCCGCTGGCGAAGCCCCGTGAGCATGGAAAGCACCAGAAGCCCGTGGGCGATGCGCTGGCCAAAGGGGGTTTCCTTGGCGAACTCCGCGTCGGTGTGGATGGGATTATAGTCGCCGGAAACCCCGGCAAAGTTCACCACGTCCGCCTCCGTCACCGTGCGGGCTGGGGTGGAAAACCTTTGGCCGACCTCAAAGTCCTCAAAGTACATGGGCATCCTCCTCACCTCCTTTGCGCCAACGGGGCGTAAGCCCCGGGGCCCACGATGGAGCGGCCTCCGTCCACGTAAATCGCCTGGCCGGTAAGGTAGCTCGCCTCCTCGGAGAGGAGAAAGAGGGCTGCGCGGGCCACCTCCTCGGGATGGCCCGCCCGCCCAAGGGGAGTGGCCTCCACCTCCCTCCGCCAGGCCCACTCGGGAAGCCCCGCGGTCATCCGGGTGGCGATGAGCCCGGGGAGCAGGACGTTCACCCGGATCCCCTTCCGGGCAAGCTCCAAGGCCAAGGTGCGGGCAAGGCCCACCACGGCCATCTTGCTGGCAGCGTAGTGGGCAAGGCCCAAGGCACCCAAAGCGGCCACGGAGCTTGTGAGGACAAGGCTTCCCCCTTCCATGACCTCCCCTGCCTTCCGGGCTACCAGGAAGCTCCCCGTAAGGTTCACCCGGAGCACCCGCTCCCACTCCCCTAGGGGGAGCTTCCAGGAGAGGGCGCTATCGGCTATCCCCGCAAAGTGCGCCACCCCGTGGAGCACCCCAAATTCCTCCAAGGCCTCCCGGAAGGCCTCCTCCACGCCTTCCGGGGTACTCACGTCCGCCACCACGGCCACCGCCTCTGCTTCCAGGGGGGCCACGGCCTCTGCCAGGGCTCCCTCCTCCACGTCCACTGCCAGGAGCCTTGCTCCCTCCCGGGCAAATAGGTCAAGGGCCGCTCGACCGATGCCGTGGGCAGCTCCGGTCACGTGGATGGTCTTTCCTGAAAGCCTTCCCATCAGCGCAGGCTGGCGTAGACGGCGTTTCGGAAAAGCCCAGCGTAGTAGGTGCGGCCTCCGGGGTTTTGCATCATGAAAACGCCGATGAGGCGTTCCCTCGGGTCCACGAAGAAGTAGGTGCCGAAAAGCCCCGCCCAGAAGTAGTCCCCCTTGGAGCCGGGCAGGGGGCTTCCCCCGTCCTCGAGGCGCACCGCCACCCCAAGGCCGAAGCCGTACCCGAAGCCCGGAAGGTAAGGAGCCCCCCGCTCCAGGGAGCGGAGGTAGAGGGGACCCAGGTGGTCCTGGGTGAGGAGCTCCACCCCCTTGCGGGAGAGGATACGGCGCCCTTCCAGCTCCCCACCGTTTAGGAGAGCCTGCAGGAAGCGGTAGTAGTCCTGGGCGGTGGCCACCGCGCCTGCTCCTCCCGAGTAACGCCTGGGGGCGTCCCGCACGTTGAGGGGAGGCGGGGTGGGGGTTCTCGTGAAGGGATCCTCTCCAAAGGGTTCGGCGATCCGGCCCCACTTCTCCCGGGGCACCTGGAAGCCGGTATCCGCCATGCCCAAGGGCCGGAAGATGCGCTCCTCCATGAGCGCGCCGAGGCTTTGGCCCGTGACCCGCTCCAGGAGGTGGCCAAGGAGGTCCGTGGAGTTGCCGTACTCCCAAAGGGTGCCGGGCTGGACCTGGAGGGGGAGGCGGGACAGCTTGGCCAGAAACTCCTCCCGCGTCTGGTCTAGGGCATCCGCGTTCACCTTGCGGTACTCCTGCTTCACCAAGGAGTCAAAGAAGATGCCGTAGGTGATGCCCGAGGTATGGCGCAGGAGATCGTACAGGGTGATGGGCCTTTGGGCCGGCACGAGCTCCAGGACAGGCTTGCCATCCGGGCCCACCCGCTCCACCCCCACCCGCACCTCCCGGAACTCGGGGAGGTAAAGGGCGATGGGATCCGTAAGGAAAAGGCGCCCCTCCTCCACGAGCTGAAGGGCGAGGACCGAGGTCAGGGGCTTGGTCATGGAGTAGATGCGGAAGATGGCCTCCTTGGCCATGGGGGTCCGGGCCTTGGGGTCCAGGTAACCCACCGCTTCGTGGAAGACCACCTGGCCGTGGCGCGCCACCAGCACCACCGCGCCGGGAAGCCGACCCTGGGCCACCTCCGCCTCGAGGCGGGCCTTGAAGGCCTGGAGAACCCCGAGGTCCACCCCTTCCCGTACCTGGGCCAAGGCGAGGCCCAGGAGGGCTACGCTTAAGAAAACCAACCGCCACAGCCGCATACCGCTCACCCCCGCACATCAAAAGCCTTTATTCCCGTGAGGTGCGCCCCGATGATGAGCTTTTGCACCTCGCTCGTCCCCTCGTAAAGGGTCAGGATGCGGGCGTCCCGGTAGAGCCGCGCCACCTCGTACTCCTCAAAGAAGCCGTAGCCGCCGTGCACCTGGATGGCCCGGTAGGCCACCCGGTTGGCGGCCTCAGAGGCGTAGAGCTTGGCGAGGCTCGCCTCCAGGGTGTAGGGCTCCCCCTTGACTTTTTTCCAGGCCGCCTGGTAGGCGAGGAGCCTCGAGGCCTCCAGGTCCAGCTTCATCTCCGCCAGGTGCTCCTGGACCAGTTGGAAGCTGGCGATGGGCCGGCCGAACTGCCGCCTCTCCTTCACGTAGCTCAGGGAAAGCTCCAGCGCCCGCCGCATGAGCCCCACCGCCCCCGCCGCTAAGGAGATGCGGCCCGTGTCCAGGGTGGAAAGGGCTATCTTAAAGCCCTCGCCTTCCTGGCCCAAGATCCGCTCCTTGGGCACCCGGACCCCGTCCAGGAAGACCACCCCCGTGTCCGCCGCCCTAAGGCCGAGCTTTCCCTTAAGGGGGCTCGTGCGCACCCCGTCCTGCCGCTCCACCAGGAAGCAGGTGATGCCCTTCGCCCCCCTCTCGGGGTCCGTCTTGGCGAAGATGAGGAAGACCTCCGCCACGTTGCCGTGGGAGATGAAGGTCTTCTGGCCCTCCAAAACGTAGTGGTCGCCGTCCCGGTAGGCCCGGGTGCGGAGGCTTGCGGCGTCGGAGCCGGCCTCGGGCTCGGTGAGGCCAAAGGCCCCGAGGACCTCTCCCCGGGCGAGGAGGGGCACGTACCGCTCCTTTTGGTCCTTCGTCCCGTAGGTAAGGAGCGGGGTCAAGACCAGGCTTTGCTGCACGGAGAGGATGGAGCGCAAGGAGGCGTAGCCTCCCATCTCCTCCAAAAGGGCGAGGTAGGCGAAGAAGTCCAGCCCTGCCCCGCCCAGCTCCTCGGGGACGAAAACCCCCAGGAAGCCCAGCTCCCCCATGCGCCGCACCAGGGGCCAGGGGAAGGCCTCCTTCTCCTCGTACTCCTTCAACGCCGGGGCCGCCTCCTCCAGGAAGCGGCGGGCCAAGGCCCTAAGCTCCTTGTGCTCGGGTATCTCCATCCTTCAACCCCCTCAGGATCAGGTCGTGGTAGGCCTGGGCCACCTCCACCGCCCGCATGGGCCCTCCAGGGCGGAACCAGCGGATCATCCAGTTGAGGAGGGAAAGCACCGCCCGGCCCGCCAGGGCCACGTCCACCGGCCGGAAGACCCCCGCCGCTATCCCCCGCTGGAGGATGGCCCTGAGGTTCGCCTCGTGCCGGTCCCTAAGCCGGTTGGTGAGGGCCCGGTTTTCCGGGGAGAGGCTTTTTATGCCCTGGAGCATGGTGACGAAGAAGGGGTAGTTCTCCTCAAAGAAGCGGGCGTGGGCCTCCATAAAGCGGAGGAGGGCCTCTTCCGGGTCCGGGTGGGCCGAGGCCTCCTCCCCCGCCCGCACCAGGCCCTCGAGGGCCTGGAGGCTTATCGCCAAGAGGATCTCCTCCTTGCTCCGGAAGTGGTGGTAGAGGGCCGCCTTGGAAAGCCCTAGGGCTTGGGCCACGTCCTGGACGCTCGTGGCCTCGTAGCCCTTCTCCGTGAAGAGCTTGGCGGCCTCCTGGAGGATGCGGTCTTTCGTGGTGGTTACCATGGCTCACCGACCGGTCGGTAAGTTCCACGATAGTCCCCTCCCCACGCTCCTGTCAAGCCCCGGCCTTGACAAGGGCCAGGCTAAGCCATTAACATGGTAACCAACCGGTCGGTAAATACGGGCGCGTCTTGGTTTTAGGGTATGGGCGCGCTCCACCGGTAGGAGGGAGGACGCTGATGCGGCGTACCTGGGCCAAAGCAAGCCTACTGGCGCTTCTTGCCTTGGGAGGGTCCGCCTTTGCTCAGGTTATTCGCGTGGGCGTGGTGGGACCCATGGCCTTCGTCCAGGGAGAGCACACGTGGTATGGAGCTACCCTGGCGGCGGAGGAGATCAACCGGGAGGGCGGAGTGGTGGTGGGCGGCCGGCCGTTCCGAATTGAGCTCGTTCGCGTGGACACCAACGAGATCACGAGCGTGACGGACGCCGCCACCGCTGTGGAGCGGGCCATCACGGCCCAAAGGGTGGATTTCCTCATCGGGGGCTTCCGCAGCGAGGCCGTCCTGGCCATGAGCGAGGTGGCGGCAGATTACAAGAAGCCCTTTATCATCACGGGTGCTGCCCTGGACGGCATTCTTGCTGGCCGGGTGGACCGCAACTACGAACGATTCAAGTACCTCTTCCGCGTGAGCCCGAACAAGTCCAGCGACCTGGCGCGCACTTCCCTGCTCCTCCTGGGGGAGGTGGTGCAGGCGGTGCGCCAGCAGCTCAACCTGTCCAGGCCCAAGGTGGCCATCCTAGCCGAGCGGGCCGCATGGGCCGATCCCTTGGTAGAAACGGCAAGCCGCCTCATCGCCGCGCCGCCGCCCCAAGGGTATGGGGCCGAGGTGGTGGGGGTCTGGCGGCCCTCGGCCACGGCCACGGACGTGACCCCTGAGCTCACCGCGATCCAACGGGCCCAGGCCCAGGTGATCTACACCGTCCTCTCCGGACCCGTAGGAGTGCCCTTCGGCCGGGACTGGGGCCGGCTCAAGATTCCCGCTGCGCCCGTAGGGATCAACGTGGAGGCTCAGCAGGAAACCTGGCTCCAGGCCACGGACGGGCTTGGGGTCTATGTGGCCACCCTTAACACCTTGGCCCCGGGCGTGGCCATCACGCCCAAGACCCTACCCTTTATCAGCAATTTCCAGAGCCGATTCAAGCGTTTCCCCATCTACACGGCTAGCGGGGCCTACGTGGCCCTCCACATCTTGAAGGAGGCCATTCTCCGGGCAGGGAGCCTGGAGGCCGATGCGGTGGTGAAGGCCCTCGAGGCCACGGACTACGTGGGTCCTTCGGGCAGGATCGTCTTTGACAAGGTCCACGACGTCACGTGGGGCCCTGGGTACACCACGGGCCTTGGAGTCCAGTGGGTGGGCAGCCGGATGCAGGCCTTCTGGCCCCGGGCTTGGCGCGTGGGGGACCGGGTGGTGGGGTATGCGGGCGTGCGGCCCTACCAACTTCCCCCCTGGGTGGTGGAGGCCTGGAGGCGGTAGATGCTCGCCGCCATCCTGGTGAATGGCCTGGTCCTAAGCGGAATCTACGGCATGCTGGCCTTGGGGTTCGCCCTCACCTATGGGGTGGCCCGCATCCTCAACCTGGCCCATACGGCCTTCTACATGGCCGCCTCCTACTTCCTCTTCTTCCTCCTAGGCTATACAGGCTTCCTCCCCGCCGCCCTCCTCGCCGCCCTTTTGGTCCTGGGCCTTGCCCTGCTCGCCTACAGGTTTCTCCTTGAACCGCTGCGGGAGCACGAGGCCACAGTCCTCATCGTCACCATCGCCATAGCCCTCCTCTTCCAAGAAGTCCTCCTCCTCCTCTTCGGGGGGCACTTCCGCTCGGTGCCGGCCCTTCTTCCGGGCTTTGTGGAGCTCCTGGGGGTCCGGGTGGCGCAACAGGCCCTCCTCGCCCTGGCGTTTGCCGCCCTGGTCCTCCTCTTGGCCTGGGCCTTCCTTAAAGGAAGCCGCATCGGGCTTGCCATTCGGGCTGCCGCCCAGGACATGGAGGCGGCGGAACTGGTGGGGGTGAGCCTTTCTCGGGCCGGGTACTGGGCCGTGGGCCTGGGTGCCCTCTTGGCCGCCCTGGCAGGCCTCGCCGTGGCTCCCATGGCCACCCTAGAGCCCCACATGTGGACGGCCCCCCTCCTGGTGGTCCTGGCGGCGGTGGTCCTGGGGGGGTTGGGAAGCCTTCCGGGAGCCCTTCTAGGCGCTGTGATCCTGGCCTTTGCCGAGGTGGTGGTGGTGAACCTGGTACCCGGGGGCGCTTTCCTGCGCACCGCCGTGGCCCTTTCGGTGCTGGTCCTGGTCCTGGTGCTCAAGCCGGAGGGCCTCTTCGGCACATCCTTCGCGGAGGAGCGATGACCGGCCCCTTGCGCGTCTGGTCCATTCCGTGGCTGCTGCTTTTCCTTAGGCACGAGGTCCTCGCCTTGCCCAGCCGGGTTATCGCCCTGCTCTTCGTCCTCTTCCTCCTCTTCTTTCCCCTCTTCTCGCAGGACCCCTATCTCCTGCGGGTCCTTACCCTCTCCGCTCTCTTCGCCCTTTATGCGGCGAGCTGGGACCTTCTCTCGGGCTACACCGGCCAGGTGAGCCTCGGCCACGCCTTCTTCTTCGGCATCTCGGGGTATGCCTCCGCCCTGCTGGGCCGGGAGCTCGGCCTGGCCCCTTGGGCCACCATTCCCCTGGGGGCGGCCTTGGCCACCCTGGCGGGCCTCCTCGTGGGTCTGCCCTCCCTCCGGGTGAAGGGCCCCTACCTCTCCTTGGTGACCCTGGCCTTTCCCATCCTGGCCCTGGGAATTATCTTCCTCTTCCCCAACTTCACGGGGGGAGAGCTGGGGCTTTCGGGACTTCCCCGCCTGGGCCAAAACCGGCTGGAGGAATACTACCTGGTCACCCTCACCATGCTCGTTTCCGTCTATATCCTCTGGAGGATTGCCAACTCCAGACTGGGCCTCATCTTCCACGCCCTCAGGGAGGACGAGGCTGCGGTGCGCATGGTGGGTGTGAACACCGTGGCCTACAAGCTCCTGGCTTTTGCCGTAAGCGCCTTTTTTGCGGGGCTAGCGGGAGGGCTCTATGCCCACTACCTGCGGGTGGCGGGCCCGGACAGCCTCTCCCTTTTCACCTCCATCCAGCCCGTGATCTGGACGGTCTTTGGCGGCATCGCCACCATCTATGGCCCCGTGGCGGGCGCCTTCCTCCTCGTGCCCCTTTTGGAGCTGTTGCGGGTGGCCGAGGAGTGGCGCATGGTGGGGTTTGCCATCCTCATCCTCCTCGTCATGCGCTTCCTGCCTCAAGGGGTAGTGCGGGGGGTGCTGGACCGCCTCGAGGAGGAGTGCCCCCGCTGCAAGGTCCGCAACCCCTTCACCCGGAGGCGGTGCCGCGTTTGCGGCGTGGAAATGCGCTTGGAGGTGCGGGCATGACGCAGGCCTATTGGGAGCGTCCTTGGCTAAGCTTCTACCCCCCCACAGCGCCCAAGGAAATTCCCCTCCCCATGGGGAGTGTCAGCCAACACGTGGAGGAGGCCTTCCAACGCTTCGGCAGGAAGACCGCTTTGGTCTACTACGGGCGCACCTACCGCTATGCCGATCTCCACGAGGCCATACGCCGCTTTGCCGGGGGGCTTAGGAGTTTAGGCCTTAAGCCGGGAGACAGGGTAGGGCTATACCTCGCCAACAGCCCCCAGTTCGCCATAGCCTACCTGGGCATTCTTTGGGCAGGGGGCGTGGTGGTGCCGGTGAGCCCCCTTTACACCTCCCATGAGCTCCGGCACCAGCTTTCGGACTCGGGGGCCCGCTTCCTCGTGGTCCAAGACGCTCTGCTGGAAAACGCCGAGCGGGCAGGGGTGGGGCTGGAGGCAAAGGTGGTGGTCTCCCTTAGGGAAGCCTTGCCCTCTTGGCAGCGGCTCCTGGTGCGCCGGCTTCCCGCACCCCGGGGCCCTGGGGTCTACCCCTTCCCCGACCTCCTCCGGGCAGACCCCCTCCCCGCCCCGGAGCCCCGGGGGAGCGAGGACCTCGCCGCCCTCCCCTACACCGGGGGTACCACGGGCCTGCCCAAAGGGGTGCGGATCACCCACCAAAACCTCCTCGCCGCCCACCGGATGATCCAGAGCTTCAACCCCTTCGGGCCGGCCAACACCCTCTTGGCCTTCCTGCCCTTCTACCACATCTACGGCCAGGTGGTCCTTCTACTTGGGGGGCTCCTTGCTGGGGCGCGGCTTCTGGTCTTCTCCACGCCCGATCCCGACTGGATCCTAGAGGCTATGGTGCGCTACCGAGCCACCCACTTCTTCGGCGTCCCCTCCCTGTACGAGCTTCTCCGGGACCACCCCAGGACCCACTGGGTGGACTGGCGGCGCCTCGAGGTGGTCTTAAGTGGGGCCGATACGCTGCACGAGGCCACAGCGGATGCCTTTTTCCGGCGCACTGGCCGGGAAATCGCCGAGGGCTACG
This sequence comes from Thermus brockianus, assembly GCF_021462505.1. Taxonomy (GTDB): domain Bacteria; phylum Deinococcota; class Deinococci; order Deinococcales; family Thermaceae; genus Thermus; species Thermus hydrothermalis. The sequence goes on along the minus strand of NZ_JAKEDV010000001.1, from coordinate 409,456 downwards.
GGATGACGGAAACCTCCGCCGCAAGCCACGTCAACCCCAGGGAGCGGGTCAAGCGGGGGTCTTTCGGCATCCCCTTGCCCAGCATCCAGGCCTTGGTGGTGGACCCCGAGACCCTGGAGCCCGTGCCCGTGGGGGAGGTGGGGGAGCTCGCCCTTGCGGGGCCCAACATCACCCAGGGCTACTGGCAACGGGAAGAGGAGAACGCCAAAAGCTTCTTCATGGAGCAGGGGCTTCGTTTCTTCCGCACGGGAGACCTGGTGCGCATGGACGAGGAGGGGTATTTCCACTTCTACGACCGGGCCAAGGACATGATCAAGTACAAGGGCCGGCCCGTTTTCCCGCGGGAGATTGAGGAGGCTTTGCGGGCCCACCCCCTGGTGAAGGCGGCGGGGGTGATCGGGGTGCCGGACCCCAAGGTGGGGGCCTATCCCAAGGCCTACGTGGTCCTGGAGCCCGAAGCCCGGGGCAAGGTGACGGAGGAAGAGCTCCTTGCCTTCCTGAGGGACCGCCTAGCCCCCTACAAGCTCCCCCGGGAGATAGAGTTCCGTGGAGAGCTTCCCAAGACCGACGTGGGCAAGGTTTCCCGCCGGGAACTTAGGGAGGAGGTGGAGGGTGGAGCTCTTGGAGGCTAGGGGGATCACCAAGCGGTTCGGGGGGCTCCTGGCCCTGAACGGCGTGGACCTCAGGGTGGGCGAGCGGGAAATCGTAGGGCTCATCGGCCCTAACGGGGCCGGCAAGACCACCCTCCTCCGGGTTCTCCTCGGCATCCACCGGCCCGACGGGGGGCGGGTCTTCTTTAAAGGCAGGGATATCTCTTCCCTGCCCACGTGGGAGCGGGTGCGCTTGGGGCTCGCCGCCACCTTCCAGAACCCCAGGCCTTTGCGGCGGCTACCGGTCTTGGCCAACGTGCTGGTGGCGGCCTACGGGCCCCGGGGGGGGCGCAAGGGGGACTGGGTGAAGCGGGCGGAGGCCCGCGCCCTGGACGCCTTGGAGTTTGTGGGCATAGCTGACAAGGCAAAGGAGCCCGCCTCCGTCCTCTCCCAAGGGGAGCTCAAACGCCTGGAAATCGCCCGGGCCTTAGCCACGGAGCCCGAACTCCTCATCCTGGACGAGCCCTTTGCCGGCCTTACCCCGGTGGAAACGGAGCTTTTGGCCAAGTCCTTGGCCCGCCTGCGCAAGGGGGGGCGGTTTGGCAGGCTCCATAGCGAGGGGTGCGCCATGGTCATCATTGAGCACAAGCTCTCCGAGCTCTTCAAAATCGCGGACCGAGTGGTGGTCCTAAACTTCGGCGAGGTCCTGGCCGAGGGCACCCCAAGCCAGGTGGTCCAGGACCCCAGGGTCATTGAGGCCTACCTGGGGGAGGTGCCCCATGCTTGAGGTGCGGGGGCTTTCCTTGCTCTACGGAAAGGCCCAGATCCTCTTCGGGGTGGATCTGGAGGTTCGGCAAGGGGAGCTGGTCTGCCTGGTGGGGCCCAACGGCGCAGGAAAGACCAGCCTGCTCCGGGCCATCTCCGGGCTTGTGCGCCTCGAGGCCTGGCTCCACCGGGGCACCCGGGCCGGGGAGATCAAGCTCCAAGGCGAGGTCCGCTTCCAGGGGCGGCGCATTGACGGCCTTTTCCCCCACGAGATTGCCCGGCTCGGCCTGGTCCTCTGCCCTGAGCGGCGGCGGCCTTTCCGAGAATTATCCGTGGAGGAGAACCTCCTCGCGGGGGGGCTCCTCCTGCCCAAGGCGGAGGTGAGGGCGCGCCTGGAATACGTGTATACCCTTTTCCCCAGGCTTGCGGAGCGGAGGCGGCAACGGGCGGGCGACCTTTCCGGTGGGGAACAGCAGATGCTCGCCCTGGGCCGGGCGCTCATGGGCAAGCCCAAACTGCTGGCCATTGACGAGCCTTCCACCGGGCTTGCCCCCAAGGTGCGGGCCCTGGTCCTGGAGCAGGTGGCCCGGGTGCGCCAAGAGGGCGTCACGGTGCTCCTGGTGGAGCAGGAAGCGGCCCAAGCCCTCGCCTTAGCGGATCGGGCTTACGTGCTTTCCAACGGCCGCTTGGTCCGCCAGGGCGAGGCCAAGGCGTTATTGGAAGACCCTTCGTTCCAGAGGGCGTATCTGGGTCTTTGACCCTTTAGAAGGCGGGGTGGGGTGTGGGGTCCACCACCACCTCCAGGAGGAACGGCCCGGCGGGAAGCGTCGCCAGGGTCGCTTCTAGACTTTCTGGGTCCTCCACCCTGGCTGCGGGAACGCCGAAGGCTTGGGCCAGCTGGCAAAAATCCACTCCCGAAAGGGCAAGGCCCGGGACCCGCTCTGCCTGGCCGGAGTAGAGGCTTTGGGCGAAGCCCTTGAGAATACCGTATCCCCCGTTGTTGAGGACCACAAATAGCACGTCCGCCTTAAACTCCCTAGCTGTGTAAAGCACCTGGGGTGTGAAGAGGAAGCTTCCCTCCCCCACCACCGCCGCGGCCCTTTGTCCAGCCAAGGCGGCCCCTACGGCGGCGGCCGCGGCAAAACCCAATCCCCCGCTCGCCCCATGGAGGTAGCCTCCCCCTTCCTGGCGCAGGTGGCGCCGGAAAGCCCCGCTTAGGGAGATGGCCTCGTCCACGACGAACCGCAAGGACAGGGCTTGGGCGAGGCGGGCCGCCGCGTAAGGGGGGTTCAGGCGGCCCGAAGGGCTATAGGGGGCGGGCAAAGGGGTGGGGGTACCCTGGGGTACCGCCCTTGCCTGGGGCAGGACCAGCCGGGAGAGGCGCTCTAACCCCAAGGCCACATCGCCCAAGTAGACCTCCTGGGCTTCCGCCCGGGCCGCCTCCTCGGGGTCATCGGTAAGGAGGAAAAGCTGGGTGCCTGCGGGCACCGCGGGGCCTGGGGAGTAAGGGTAAAGGAGGAAGCAGGGCGCGCCAGCTACCAGGACCGCATCAAAGGCCTCGAGGACCTCCCGGATCCGTTGGGCCACAGGAGGTAGCACCCCACGGTAGAGGGGGTGCTGCGTGGGAAAGGGGTGGCGCGGGCTTATGGGGTCCGAGAAAACAGGGGCGCCCAAGGCCTCGGCGAGGCGGAGGGCCGCCTGGCGAGCCAAAGGCGTGTCTGTCCCACCCCCCAGGACCAGGGCAGGGTGGGTGGCCTGGGCCAGGGCCTCGGCCAAAGCCTCTAGGCCCTGGGCCGGGCCAGGGGCAAGGAGGACCTTAAGCCTAGGGGGTGGGGCCTCCTCCTCCCAGAGATCCATGGGGATGGCCACCACCACGGGCCCTCGAGGAGGAGTCATGGCCAGGTGGTAGGCCCGCTCCAGGGCCTCCGGAAGATCAGCTCCCCGCTCCACGGAAAAGGCAGCCTTGGTCACGGGGCGCGCCATCTCCACCAGGGGTCCGGAAAGGAGGGGATCGCGAAAGAGGTGCCGGCGATCTTGCTGGCCCACGGTGACAAGGAGCGGTGAGCGGTTCTTCCGAGCGGTGTAGAGCGCCCCTATGGCGTTCCCCAGGCCCGGCGCCGCGTGGAGGTTTACCAAGGCCACCCGACCGCTGGCCTGGGCGTACCCATCGGCCATGGCCACCGCCACGCCCTCGTGCAGGCCGAGGACGTAACGGGCTACCTCCTCTAGGCCCAGGAGGAAAGGGATCTCGGTGGAACCCGGATTGCCGAAGGCCCAGGAGATACCCCGCTCCCGAAGCCACCGGTGGGCGCTTTCCCGTGCGGTCATCCTTCCACGCTCCCTTTCCGCCCCACCCGCCGGCGCAGGCCTAGGGCCACGAGCAAAAGCCCCGGAAGGGCGAGGAAACTGGTTAGGCTTTCCGGGATGGCACAAAGGACGCCACCAACCCCGAAGACGACCCTCGCCCAAAGGGGAAGAGGGCCTAAGCCCCAGAAATACCCTTCCAAAGCCCCCACCAAAAAGAGAAGCCCTAGCGCGGCCAAGGCCAGATGGTAGGCCACGGAGAGAGGGCTTCCCTGGAGGATTAAAGCAGGCTCAAAGAGGAAGAAGAAGGGGAGAAAGTAAATGGCAAGCCCCAGCTTGGCTGCGGTGAAGCTCGCCCCCATGGGCGAGGCCCCCGCTATGCGGGCGGCCAAAAAGGCGGCCACGGCCACAGGGGGGGTGATGGCGGAGAGCATGGACCAGTAGGCGATGAAGAGGTGAACCGCTAGGGGGGAAAACTCCCCAACGCCCACAAGGGCGGGTGCCAGGGTTACGGCGAGGAGGATATAGGCGGCCACCATCACCCCTGCCATCCCCAAAACGAAGGCGATGGCCACCCCTACCAAGAGGACTATGTAGAGGTTTTCCGCGCCCATCCGCACCAAGGCCCCCGTGAGGGCCGGGGCCACCCCCGTTCCCACAAGCCCGGCAAGGATAAGCCCTACAGGGAGGATGAGGGCCAGGGTCTGGCCGATGAGGGAAGCGGCGCCCACCAGGGCACGGTCCAAGGCTTCCCATCGCAATCCCCTTCCCGAGGCGAGGAGCAGAAAGCCCAGGGCATATAGGGGAGCGAGGCGCTCCAGGCGAAGGTACAGGAGGGCGAAGACCAGAAAACCTAAGGCTAGCAGGAAAGGAAGCCCCCGGCGTAGGCTCGGTCCCAAGGAAGGAAGTTCGGCGCGGGGCAAGCCCCGAAACCCGTGGTGGGCGGCGTAGAGGTCCACGTGGGCGAAGAGGGACAGGTAGTAAAGCAGGGAGGGCAGGAGGGCTGCAGCCACCACCTGGCCGTACGGCACACCTAGGAGGTTGGCCATGACAAACGCCACGGCCCCCATCACCGGGGGCATGAGCACGCCCCCCGTGGAGGCACACGCCTCCACCGCCGCCGCGTAGGTCCGGGGAAACCCAGAGCGGATCATGGCGGGAATGGTGAGGCTTCCCGTACTGGCCACGTTGGAGAGGATGCTCCCGCTCAGGCTGCCGAAAAAGGCGCTCGCCACCACGCTCATCTTGGCGGCCCCTCCTCGGGTCCAGCCGAAAAGGGCTGCAGCCACCTCCAAAAAGACCTGCCCGGCCCCCAGGGCCACCAGAAAGGCGGCAAGGAGGAGGAAACCCACCAAGAGCTCGCCCACAGTGCGCATGGGTAGGCCTAAAAGCCCCTGGGTGGAGTAAACGGCGTAGCCCAGGACCTCCTGCCACGGAAGGGAAGGCCCCCAGAGAAGGCCTGGCAAGTAAGGGGCCAACAAGGGGTAGGCCGCCAGGACCAGGGTCACCAAGGCGAAGCCCATCCCGCCTACCCGCCTGGCCCCCTCCAGCACCACCCCCAAGAGGAAGAGGGCCAAGGCCACCTGCCAAAGGGCTTCCGGGTTGGTCCAGGGCCGAAGGACCATGCTGGGACCATGCCAGGCGAGGAGAAGCCCCGTGGCCGAAACGCCCAAGGCGAGGGCATAATCGTACCACCGGGGCCGGGCGTCCTGGGGACGGGCGGGAAAGAGGAGAAAGACCACAGGCAAGTAGAGGGCCAAAAGCAACCAGTAATAGCTGAAGTCCAAGATGGCGAACCCAACGAAGGGGCTACCCAAGAGGTAGTACAGGATTAAGGCTACACCCAAGAAGGAGGTGCTCCGTATCCAAACCCGAACCCACGCGGGGAGCTTGTCCCAGCGCCCCTCCATCTTAGGGCCTCCACACTTCGGAGAAGCGGGGCACGCGGTTTTGCGTCAGGAACTCCCGCCAGAACCGCTGCCAGGCCTCGCTTGCGGGATCGGTGCTGATCCGGCGGGAGCGGGCGAGGGCCAGGGCCCTTTCGTAGAGGGTGGTGTACTGGTCCGCTAGGCGGACGGAGGCTTGCTGCCTTGCCTCCAACTCCTGGTTCCACAGGCCCTTTTCCCTCAGGTACCGCACGGTTCCGGGATGGAGGGGCACGGACAGGTTCTCCACCAGGAAGCGCAGGCTTTCCAGGGTTTGGTAACGGGCCATGGCGTGCTTGTCCTTATAAAGGGCGTGGTTCTCGTCCCACCACTTCACCAGCTGATAGGCCAAGGCTTCGTCCACATCGGCCCGGGTGTAGTAGACGCTTGGGATGACGAACATCCGCACCCCTCGAGCCGAGGTAACCCCTATGTCCGCAGGCCGGGTGAGTTTGAGAAGGGGGTATGCCCACTGCCACCGGAGAAGGCAGGTACGGTCTTCCTGCGCGGTGGGCACGGGAAGCCAGCGTATCCCCCTGGGGTTGCCCTCCACCTCCACGTTGACATCGGAAACAGGCGAGGTGAAGGCTATGTCCGCCCCACCCCCCTCGGCAATCACCCGCGAGTTGGCGCTGTAGTTGGCAACCGGCACCAAGCGCACCTGTTCCCGGCTAATCCCCCGGCAAGCGAAGAGCCCATCCAAAATGCGGTGGAAGTAAGAGAAGGGGGGCCAAGCCACCCGCACCCCGGGTCCTATGTCCTGCACCCGTCGGTAAGGGGTATCCCCGCGGGTCATGAGGCCCCAGGGGGTCAGGATGGCGGGATAGACCACCCGCAGGGGCCCGGGACGGTAGCCTGCCTCCCCGTCTAAAGACTCCACCAACACCGTCAGTGGGGCGGAAATGAAGTCCACCCGGCGCTCCAACAGCCACCCCGTTATGGTGGGCGTGGCGCCGGGGGCAACCCGCACCTGGACCCCTGTGGCACTGGCAAACTCCCCCGACCAGGCCACCAGCAGGGAATAGCCCGCCGTGCCCACCTCCGTGGAGCCGAAGAGGAGCTGCCTCGGCCAGGAGGCGGTTCCCTGGGCCAAGCCCACCAGGGACGAGTAGAGGAAAACCCATACGCAGACCTTTTTCCACCCCATCCTGCCCTCCTTACCGACCATTCGGTTGGAATCCATGCTACCCCACTTATCCCCAGCGGTCAAGCGGAGGAAGAAAGGTGAGCCAGGACACTTGTCCCTTCGCCCCGGGTATGCGAAACTAACAAACGACCGTTAGCCATGGAGCGCCGGGACGAGATCCTCCACGTGGCAGGCACCCTCTTCAGCCAGAGGGGCTACCACGCCACCAGCATGCGGGAGCTCGCCCGCCACCTGAACCTGCAGGGGGGAAGCCTCTACGCCCACATCCAGTCCAAGGAAGAGATCCTCCTGGAGGTGGTGCGGCAGGCGGCGGAGCGCTTCCTTGCCGTCTTGCAAAGCCTTCCGGAAGGCAACCCCGTGGAGCGGATGCGGGCCTTGGTGAAGGGGCACCTTAGGGTCATCGCCGAGGAGCTTCCCCGGGCCACGGTCTTCTTCCACGAGTGGAAGCACCTCTCCCCGCCCCTCCTCGAGGAGGCCAAGGCCCTGAGGCGCCGCTACGAGGAGGGGGTGCAGGGGGTGGTCCAGGAAGGGGTGGAAAAGGGGGTCTTCCGGGTGGGAAATGTCCGCCTCGCCACCCTCTTCGTCCTCTCCGCCCTCAACTGGACCTACCAGTGGTACCGGCCCAATGGCCCCCTTTCCCTAGACGAGCTTTCGGAAGCCTACGCCAGGCTCGTGCTCCGGGCCCTAGGCGTGGAGGAAGGAGGCGAGGATGGTCAAGCTTAGGATCGGCTACCCCGAAGACCCGGACTATCCGGAGAGGCTTGCGGAGTTTGAGGCCAGGATCGCCCGGGGAGAGAAGATTGAACCGGGAGACTGGATGCCAGCGGAGTACCGCCGTCAACTCGTCCGCATGATCTCCCAGCACGCCCATAGCGAGTGGGTGGGCATGCTCCCCGAAGGGGCCTGGATTACCCGGGCTCCCTCCCTAAGGCGCAAGCTCATCCTCCTGGCCAAGGTGCAGGACGAGGCGGGGCACGGCCAGTACCTCTACCACGCCGCCGAAACCCTGGGGGTGACGCGGGAGGAGATGGTGGAGGCGTTGCTCTCGGGCCGAGCCAAGTACTCCAACATCTTCAACTACCCCACCCTCACCTGGGCGGACGTGGGCATCATCGGCTGGCTGGTGGACGGCATGGCCATCAAGAACCAGACCATGCTGGCCCAGTGCTCCTACGGGCCCTACTCCCGGGCCATGGTGCGCATCTGCGCCGAGGAAACCTTCCACCACAAGCAGGGGAAGGAGGCGGTCCTCCTCTACGCCAAGGGGTCTAGAAAGCAGCGGCAGATGGTCCAGGACGCCCTGAACCGCTGGTGGTGGCCCACCCTCATGATGGCGGGGCCCCACGACACGGACTCCCCCCACACCCCCCTCCTCCTCCGCTGGGGCATCAAGACCAAGACCAACGACCAGATCCGCCAGGAGTTCCTGAACGAGCACGTGCCCGAGCTTTTGGAGGCGGGGCTTGTGCCCCCTGACCCCGACCTCCGCTACGACGAGAAGACGGGGAACTGGGTCCACGGGCCCATCCCCTGGGATGAGTTCTGGAAGGTCATCAACGGGGAAGGCCCCATGAACCGGCACCGCCTCCTGGCGAGGCGAAGGGCCCACGAGGAGGGGCGCTGGGTGCGGGAGGCCATGGAGGCCCACGCCAAAAGGCGGCTGGCCCAGGCGGCGGACTAGGGGGAAGCCATGTGGGGAACGGAGTGGTCCCGGTACGAGGTGATCAAGCAGGACACGCCCAAAAGCCCCCCCCAGATGGTGGGCTCGGTGCACGCCACGGACCCCGAGCACGCCCTGCTCCTCGCCCGGCACGTCTTCGTGCGCCGCCCCTCCGCCTACGCCCTCTTCGTGGCCCCGGCGGAGGCCTTCTTCCACGTGACCCAGGAAGGGCTAAAGGGGCCTTGGGCGGAAGGGACGGAGGAGGGCCCGGAGGAGGCCTACTGGGTCTTCGCCAAGCGGAGCCACCGCCGGAGCATGGTCTACGGGGACCTGGTGGGCCGCTTCCTCGCCCGGGGGCCCGCCTCCGCCATAAGGGAAGCCCTCCTCCACGCCCAGGGGGTGGCCTTCTGGGCGGTGCCGGAGGGGCTGGTGGTGGGCACGGAGCCCAAGGAGGAGGTCATAGAGAGCTGGTTCGCCCCCGCCAAGGAGAAGACCTACCGCCTGCAGAGCTACTACGGCCTCATCACCGCTCGGGAGGTGGAGGATGCCCCTTGACCCCTACCTCAAGGAAGCCCTCGTGGCCAAGCTCACCGCCTTGGCCGACGACGAGGTGGTCTTAGCCCAGCGCCTTTCCGAGTGGGTGGCCCATGCGCCCATCCTCGAGGAGGACATCGCCATCGCCAACCTGGCCCAGGACGAGCTGGGCCACGCCAAGCTGTACCTAGAACTCCGCCAGGAGCTGGACGGCTCCGACCCCGACCACCTGGTCTTCTTCCGCGACCCCCTGGCGTACCAGAACGCCATCCTGGTGGAGCTCCCCAAGGGGGACTGGGCCTTCACCATGGTGCGGCAGTACCTCTTTGACGCCTACGAGAACCTTTGGCTCAAGGAGGCGGAGAAAAGCGCCTACGAGCCCCTAAGGGAGGTGGCGGGCCGTATCCGGAAGGAGGAGCGCTTCCACCTAAAGCACAGCGCCCTCTGGGTGGAGCGCCTAGGCCAGGGCACCGAGGAAAGCCACCGCCGCGCCCAGGAGGCCCTTGAGCTCCTCTTCCCCTACGCCAAGCAGCTCTTCGTCCCCCTCCCCGAGGAGGAGGCCCTGGTGGAGGCGGGGGTGGTGCCGGACCTGAAGGCCCTCGAGGCCCCCTACCTGGAGGAGGTGACCCGGCACCTGGAGCGCTCGGGACTCAAGCCCCCCCAGGGGGGCTACGTCCCCAAAAGCCGCAAGGAGCACACGGAGTACCTATGGTCCCTGCTCGCCGAGATGCAGTCCGTGGCCCGCTGGGATCCGGAGGCCAAGGCGTGGTAGACCGCTACTGGGAGGCCCTAAAGGGCGTCAAGGACCCGGAGATCCCTGTCCTGAACATTGTGGAGATGGGGATGGTCCTGGGGATTGAGGCGGAGGGGGGCCGGGTCAAGGTACGCTTCCGCCCCACCTTCTCGGGCTGCCCCGCCCTGAGGCTCATCCGCGAGGAGATCGTAAAGGCCCTGAAGGCGGCGGGGGCGGAGGCGGTGGAGGTGGAGGAGGCCCGCACCCCTTGGTCCACGGAGGCCATGACCGAGGAGGCCAAGGGGAAGCTTTCCGCCTACGGCATCGCCCCGCCCCTGCCCCTGCCCCTGGCCCACCAGGACCCCCCCTGCCCCCGGTGCGGCGGCCGGGAGGTGGTCCTCAAAAACGCCTTCGGGGCCACCCTCTGCAAGATGCTCTACCAGTGCGCCTCCTGCGGTGAGGTCTTTGAGGCGTTTAAGGCGGTGTAAGCATGAAGCTAAAAAGCTACCTTCTAGGCCAATGGCGGGAAGGGGAGGGGGAAGGCGTCCCCATCCGGGACGCCACCACCCATGCGGAGCTCGCCCGGGCCACGGCGGAGGGCCTTCCCCTCAAGGAGGCCATCGCCTACGGGCGGGAGGTGGGAGGGAAGGCCCTTCTCGCCTTGGGCTTCCAGGAGCGGGGAAGGCGGCTTAGGGCCCTCGCCCAGTACCTCTCGGAGCGGAAGGAGGCGCTTTACCGCCTCTACGCCACCACGGGGGGCACAAGGCGGGACGCCTGGTACGACGTGGACGGGGGGATTGGGGTCCTCTACGCCTACGCAAGCCTCGCCCGCACTCTCCCCGAGGGGAACCTCCTCCCGGAGGAGGACTACCTCCCCCTTTCCAAGGACCTCTCCTTCCAGGGGCGGCACGTCCTCGGGCCCAAGGGAGGGATTACCCTCCAGGTGAACGCCTTCAACTTCCCCGTCTGGGGCCTTTTGGAGAAGTTCGCCCCCGCCTTCCTCGCCGGGGTGCCCACCCTGGCCAAGCCCGCCACCCCCACGGCCCACGTGGCCGAGGCCCTGGCCCGGATGATGCTGGAATCGGGCCTCCTCCCCGAGGGGAGCTTCCAGTTCGTGGCCGGGGGCCTTGGGGATGCCCTGGACGCCTTGGACTACCGGGATAGCCTCTACTTCACGGGCTCCAAGGCCACGGCGGACCGCCTGAGGCGCCACCCCGCCTTCCTGGAACGGGGAGCCCACTTCAACGCCGAAACGGACTCCCTAAACGCCGCCATCCTGGGGGAGGAGGCCGGGGAAGAGGAGCTTCTCCGCCTCGCCGAGGAGATCGCCCGGGAGCTCGCCATCAAAAGCGGGCAGCGGTGCACCGCCATCCGCCGGGTCCTGGTGCCGGAGGAAAGGCTTCCGGCCCTCCTCGAGGCCACCCGGGCCCGCCTCGCTCCCTTGCGCCTGGGCGACCCCCGGGAAGAAGGGGTGGACCTAGGCCCCCTCGCCTCCCTGGCCCAGAAGGAGGAGGTGGAAGGGGCGGTGGCGGCCCTCCTAGAAGCGGGCGCCCAGGTCTACTGGCAGCACGAGGGCCGGAAGGACGGAGCCTTCTTCCCCCCCACCCTCCTCCTCGCCCAAGACCCCTGGCGGGAGGCCCTCCACCGGGTAGAACCCTTCGGCCCCGTGGCCACCTTCTTCCCCTACCGCACCCGGGAGGAGGCCCTGCGCCTCGCCCGCATGGGCGGCGGAATGCTCGTGGCCACCCTGGCCACCCCCGACCCCGAGGAGGCCCGCTTCTACCTTCTGGGGCTTTCGGGAGAGGTGGGCAGGCTCCACCTCCTAAACCGCCGGGACGCCCAGGCCTCCACGGGCCACGGCTCCCCCCTCCCCCGCCTCCTCCACGGCGGTCCGGGCCGGGCGGGGGGTGGGGAGGAGCTTGGGGGGCTCCTCTCCGTGAAGCGGCACCTGGCCCGCCTGGCCCTCCAAGGGGACCCCCAAAGCCTCCAAGCCCTCCTCGCGGAGTACGCCAAGGGGGCGGAAACCGAGGCCCAGGTCCACCCCTTCCGCAAGGCCTACGAGGAGCTCGTGGTGGGGGAAACCCTCACCACCCACCGCCGCACGGTAACCGAGGCGGACATCGCCCTCTTCGCCCACCTCTCCTGGGACCACTTCTACGCCCACACGGACGAGCTTGCGGCCCAAAAGAGCCTCTTCGGCAAACGGGTGGCCCACGGGTACTTCGTCCTGGCCGCCGCCGCCGGGCTTTTCGTGGACCCGGCCCCGGGGCCGGTCCTCGCCAACTACGGCCTGGAAGGCCTCCGCTTCACCGAGCCCGTGGGGATCGGGGACACCCTCCAGGCCCGCCTCACGGTGAAGGCCAAGCGCCCCCGGGACGAGAGGACCGGGGTGGTGGAGTGGGCGGTAGAGGTGGTGAACCAGGAGGGCAAGACCGTGGCCACTTACACCCTCCTCACCCTGGTGGCGCGGAAGCCTCAATAAGCGAGGAAGCCCCCGTCCACCACCACCGCCTGGCCCGTGAGGTACTCCGCCTCCTCCCCGCAGAGAACCGCGGCCACCTGGGCGATCTCCTCGGGCTTGGCCCAGCGGCCCAGGGGGATGCGGGCGGTGATGGGGCCATAGAGCTCAGGGTTTTGCCGTACGGGAAGGGTGAACTCCGTCTCCACGTACCCCGGGCAAAGGAGGTTGACCCGGATCCCCAAGGGGGCCCATTCCTTAGCCAGGGCGCGGGTGAGGCCCAAGAGGGCCGTCTTGGCCGTGGTGTAGGCGGGAATGGGCACCGGGCCGCCTCCCGTGAAGGTGGTCACGGAGCCGAGGAAGAGGATCCGGCCCCAGCCGGCCTCCGCCATGCGGGGCGCCGCCGCCTTGGCGAGGAGAAAGGCCACATCCAGATGGAGGTAAAGAACGCGCCGCCACTCCTCGTAGGCAAGCTCCAGGGCCGGCTTCCGCACGTTCACCGCCGCAGCGTGCACCAGCACGTGGAGCCCCCCTAGGGCCCGATGGGCGTCCTCCACAAGCCTTGCCGGATCCTCCGTTTCCAGGTCGCTTTTCAGGGCCAAAGCGGGCCACCCCTCCTTCTGTAAGGCGGCCACCGCCTCCTCCGGATTCCGGCTGGCAATAGCCACGCGAAAGCCCTTCCGCAAAAGGGCCTCGGCGATGGCCCGCCCAATGCCGCGGCTCCCTCCGGTCACCAGCGCCGTTCTCATGGTTGTCCTCCCTAACGCACCATGCCCATTCCCTGCTGCCGAAGGACCTCGAGGTCCTCGCGGTAGGGGGTGCCCTCGTGATCCCCCCGGCTTGCCGCCACACAGGCCCCGAGGAGGTTGCCTAGCCTGAGGCGTTCCTCCACCGGAAGCCCCCAGAGGTGCCCCGCCAGGTACCCTGCGGCAAAGGCATCCCCCGCCCCCACGGGGTCCACCGCCGCCACCGGGAAGGCCTCCTCCTCTACCCTACCGCCCTCCCCAAAGGCCACGGCCCCCCTGGGCCCCCGTTTGAGAACCACCTCCGGGGCCCTTAGGCGCCGCAAGGCCCCTTCTTCATCCCCGAAGAGCAGGCGGGCCTCTTCCTCGCTCAAAAACACCAGGTCTGCCAAGGGAAGGGCCTCATCCAAGAAGGCCAGGGCCTCCTGGGGAGGCCAAAGGGCCTGGCGGTAGTTGAGATCTAGGCTCACCCGCACGCCCCTCCTCTTCGCTTCCGCCATGGCCCACAGGCTAAAGGCCCGGCAGGAGGGGCTAAGGGCAGGCGTGATGCCGCTCAGGTGAAAGAAGGAGCTACCTTGGAGGTAGTCCGGGTCAAAGGCGCCTGGAGCCAGGTTGCTTGCCGCTGAGCCCTTCCGGTAGTAAAAGGCCCGGCCCTTACCCAAGGGCAAATATTCCCGCAAGTAGAGACCCGTGAAGCCAGCCACCCGCCGGAACTGGGTAAGGTCCACCCCTTCTGCCCTGAGCTTTTCCATGACCATGGCGCCCAGCTCATCCTCCCCCACCTGGCCTACAAACCCCACCCTTACCCCAAGGCGGGCCAGGGCTACCGCCACGTTTACCTCGGCACCGCCCACGTAGGCCTCCAACAGGTGCTGGCTCCGAAGGCGCCCCAGGCCCTGGGGCACCAGGGCCACCAAAGGTTCCCCCGCGGTTACCACCTCAGGCATCGTCCCTCCAGGGAACGTTGTAGCGGTGGCCTAGGGCCCGCAGTTCGGCCACAAGCTTTTCCGGAAGCTCTACCCCTTCCTTCCAAGCCTCCGCCCGCCGCCTCGCTTCCCGTTCTCCCGGCATGAAGACCTCCTCGTGGCCTGGAGCAGGAGGGGTAGCCTTCACGGCAGCCCACAACTCCCCCATCCGCCTCAAGAACGCCTCCTGGCCCACGAAGGCCTTGGGGTCAAGGGCCAAGACGAAGTGGCCCACGTCCTGGGGGCGGTCCCATTCCTCGTACATGCGGCCGATGCCATGGGCTACACCCGCCCCTGTGAGTACGCCGGAGAGCACCTCCACCAAAAGGGCCAGGGCGTACCCCTTGGGGCCGCCGAGGGGCCTTAGGGCGTATACCTCCCCCGGGTCCTCCGTGGGCCGGCCCTCCCGGTCCACCCCCCAGCTCGGGGGTATCCTCTCGCCCTTTTCCCGGGCCAGGAAGACCTTCCCCATGGCGCTTTCCGAGGTGGCAAGGTCCACCACCAGGATCCCCTGGGGGGCGGGCGCAGCAAAGGCCAGGGGATTGGTACCCAGGGCCTTCTCCTTACCCCCAAAGGGCACCACGTCGGGCTCGGCGTTGGTGGTGACCAGGGCCAGCAAGCCCTGCTGGGCAAGCTTTTCCGCGTAAAGCCCCGCCATGCCAAAGTGGGTGCTCCGCCTTACCCCCACGGCTCCAAGGCCGTGGGTCTGGGCAAGCTCGCCAGCGAGCTCCACCGCCCTTAGGGCTACCCGGGGGCCAAAGCCGTGCTCTCCATCCAAGAGGGCCACGGGGCCTTTGCGCTCCACGGGAAGACAGGGGCTTGGGTTCACCAGGCCCGCCTCGAGGCGGCGCAGGTAAATGGGCAGGCGCAAGAGGCCGTGGCTTGACACGCCCCTCAGGTCAGCCTCCACCAAGGCCCAGGCCACCGCCTGGGCGGAGGGCAGATCCGCCCCCGCTTGGCGGAGGACGGCTTCCGTCCAAGCCCTGAGGAAATCCGCCTGCCACCTCATAGGCTCATTCCCCCATCCACCACGAAGGCGCTCCCCGTGGCGAAGGCCCCCTCGTCAGAAGCCAAGTAAACGGCCAGGGCGGCGATCTCTTCGGGCCGGCCCAGGCGCTTTAAGAGTTGCCGCTCGGCGAAGGCCCTAAGACCTTCTTCTCCCCCTGCCCGTTCCCGAAGGGAGGGCGTATCCACCGTACCCGGGCAGATGGCGTTGACGCGCACCCCATAAGGGGCAAACTCCAGGGCAGCCGCCTTGGTCATGGCCACCACCGCCGCTTTGGTGGCCGCATACACGAAGCGCTTGGGCACCATCTTAAAAGCGGCCACAGAGGCGATGTTGATCACGCTCCCTCCCCCCTGGGCGGCCATCTTGGGGAGTGCAGCCTGCATGGACCAAAACATGCTCTTGGCGTTGAGGAGGAAGGCGTTGTCCCAGTCCTCATCCGTGGCCTCCAAAATCCCTCCCACGGGTACGACGCCCTGGGCGTTAACGAGGACGTCCAACCGGTCTAGCCCCTGAATGAGGGAGAAGAGGGCTTGCTTGTCCCGCGCATCTAATCCCACGGCAGGGAGCACCCCCGCAAGCTTCTCGGGGTGGAGGGTGGCCGCCAGGACCTCGGCCCCCTCTCGCTGAAAGGCCTCGGCAATAGCCCGCCCAATGCCCTGCCCTGCCGCAATGACCAGCGCCTTCTTGCCTCTAAGCCGCATACCTCACCTCTAAAAGAGGAGCCGGGGCAGGAAGAGGACCACGCCAGGGAAGAAGTAGGCCAAGAGGAGGACCAAGAGGGTGGCCACCAGGAAAGGCCACCCTTCCCGCACGTACTCCCCGAGGCCGCAACCCATAACCGAGCAGACGGAGTACATGGAAAGCCCCACCGGGGGGGTCAAAAGCCCCACGGCGCAGGTGAGGACCATGAGCACTCCGAAATAGACCAGGTCTATCCCCATAGCCTTGGCAGCGGGCACCAGGATAGGGGTGAGCAGGATGATCATGACCGTGGAGTCCAGGATGGTGCCGAGGAGGAGCAAGCATAACAGGATGAGGAGAAGGGCCACCTGAGGGTTCTGAATAGCTTCCAGGAGAAAGGCGGAGACCTTTTGGGGAAACATCTCCCACTTCATCCCATACCCCAACACCGCTGCCATGCTGATGAGGAGGGCCACCATACCCACATCCCTCACGGAGTGTTCCAAGGCCCGCCCTATGCGCTCCCAGGAAAGCTCCCGGTAAACGAAACCCACGAAAAGGGCATAGACCACCGCAGCCGCCCCCACCTCGGAGGGGACGAACACGCCGAAGCGTAGCGCCGCGAGGAGAAGGAAGGGAAAGAGCACGGCGAAAAAGCTTTCCCTGAGTGCCTTAAGGAGCGCGGAACCGCTAGGCGGGGTAGGGCTTTCCGGAAGGTACCCTCTCCTTTGGGCAAGCACGGCCACGGTGAGCATGTACGCCAGGGCCATGAGCACCCCTACCCCGATCCCTCCAGCGAAAAGCTGGCCAATGGACACCTGCCCGATGCTGCCGTAAAGGATAAGGCCGATGCTCGGCGGGATCGCCACGGCCAGAAGGCCGGAAAACCCCTGGAGCGCCGCGATGAAACCCCTGGAGTACCCCCGACGCACCATCTCGGGCCCTAGGAGCCTGGCCTGCATGGTGGCGTCCGCGATGGCTGATCCCGAGACACCTCCCATAAGAAAGCCCAAGAGCACGCTCACCTGGGCCAGGCCACCCCGCAGGAAGCCCGTGAGGGTATGGGCGAAGAGGAGGAGCCTCCGGGTCACACCCAGCTCGTTCATCAGGTTGCTGGCCAGGATGAAGGTGGGGATGGCCAAGAGGGAAAAGTTTTGGGTCTCCGCCAGCGCCAGCTGGACCGGCATGACGAGCTGGAGCTCGGAATGGGTGAGGAAAAAGACCAACCCCCCGATCCCAATGGCGAAAACCACGGGCATTCCTAGCACAACGAGGCTCAGGAAGACGAGGAAGCTCAAGAGCATGTTTTTATCCCTTGAGGACCCGACGGAACCGCTCTAAAGCGGTGGTGAGCATGAGAAGGCTTCCCAAACTCACGCTTAGCATGACCCACCCGTAGCTGAAACCCGGTATCCCCTGGAAGCTGCGAAAGCGGGCCTGGTAAGCCGCCACCAGGCCATACACAAAGAGGGCCAACAGGAACACGGCCACGAGGGCCCAAGTCGCCGCCTGCACCCAGCGGCGCACCCTTGGGGGAAGGAGGCGCACCAAGTTATCCACCGCCACGTGCCGGTCCTCCCTTAAGGCCAGGTCCGCCCCCAGGAAAACCGCCCAAGCAAAACAGAAGGTAGCAAAGTCCATGGACCAGTCCAAGGGATGTCCCAGGAAGCGCCCCACACCCCCCGCAAAGACGATAAGGGCGCAGGCAGCGAGGAAAGCTTGCGCTAGGGCTTGCTCTAGACGCAAGATCCGGTGCCGCAACCTTACCCCCCTTCCCTTGCCACCCTTGGCGCTGCTTTGCCTCCTACCGCCTTAGGGCCTGATACAAGGCATCCCGGATGCTCTTAAGCCCCAAGCGCTCGTAGGCCGTTTCCGCTGCCCGCCGGAAAGCAGCGAGGTCCACGTCGCTCACGATGGTCATGCCCCGTTGCTGGATAAGGGCCTTGATGCGCTCCTCTTCCGCTGCGATGCGTTGGGAGGTTTCCCGGCCAGCCCGCACGCACTCTTCCCGGAGGATCTGCCGGTAATTGGCAGGTAGGCACCGATACCAAGCCTCCCCCACCACCTCAAAGTTGATAAGGAGGAAGTGCTTGGTCTCGTTCACATAGCGCAGAACTTCCCACAAGCTCATGTCGGGAATGTTGGCGTAAACGAGCTCGGCCCCGTCTATGGCCCGTTGCTGCAGGGCAGAGTAGATCTCCCCGAAGGGTAGGGCCACGGGCGTAGCCCCCAAGGCCCGCACGGACTCTTGCCAGACGGGTGCTGGCGGCGTGCGTATGCGCAGGCCACGCAGGTCTTCGGGGCGGCGCACGGGCCGGTTGGTCATGAAGTGCCGGTAACCCTGAACCCAGTTAAAGCAGAGGACGCGGATTCCGTACTGCTGGGCTAGGCGCTCAATCCAACCCTGCACCACGGGTAGGGTGGTTAGGCGCTCTACCGTGGCGTAGTCGTCCACAAAGTAAGGGCCGTTGAAAACGCCGAGCTCCCTGACGTAGTTGCCCAAGCGTGCCCCGTCGGTGTTCTGGCCCACGGGCACCCCTTGGCGCAGCTGCTCAATGATGTCCTCTTCCACCCCGAGCTGGGCGCTGTGGAAGACCAGGATGCGCAGGTCCCCGTTGGTCCGTTGCGCCACGCGTTCCGCCCAGGCCTGCAAGCCCGCGTGGTAGGGGTGGTTGGGCCCAAGCACGTGGTTAAAGCGGAGGGTATACGTCTGTGCCCAGGCTAGCCCCAGCGCCAGACCGACAACCAAAACCGCAATACGCCGCATTGCTCTTCACCGCCTTTCCTTTTCGTCTCACTATATACTACCTAATCCCACATATTGTCAATAGGATACTTGTTCCCATATAATGGGAACATGCGTCGGTTAACGTTAGAAGACCCAGAAGGCGCCCAAACCCTCCTTCGCGGCCTGTGGCTCCTGGAGCAGGTAGCCGAGGGGGTGCATGAGCTCAAAGCCCTCGCCGATTCGTTAGGGCTCAGCCGGAGCACCGCCTACCGAATCCTCAGCGCACTGACCCGGGCGGGCTACCTACGCCACGAACCGCGAAGGGGGTACTTCCTGGGACCCAAGCTCATCCGCCTAGGCTTTAAGGCCTACGGCCAGCTGCACCTTCCCACCCTCGCCCGTTCCCACCTCGAGGCCCTTCGGGACGCCACGAGGGAGACCGTGCACTTGGCCGTCCTGGAAGGAAAAGAGGTGGTCTACATTGACAAGGTCCCCGGCAAGCGGGAACTCGTACTGGCGAGCCAGATCGGAAGCCGTTTCCCTGCTCAATCCACTGCCTTAGGCAAGGCCATCCTGGCCTTCCTCCCCGAAGAGCGGTGGCAGGAAGCCTTCACTCCAGGCCTGAAGCGCACCCCAAGAACCCTTGGCGACTATCAAGCTTTTCGGGAAGAGCTGCGCGCCACTCGGATCCGGGGATATGCCCTAGACCTGGAGGAGAACGAACCCGGGGTGCGGTGCGTGGCTGCCCCGATCCTGAACGGGCAAGGGGAGCCCGTGGCGGCGGTAAGCGTGTCCACCGCTGCCATCTACCTGGACGAGGACCGCATTCCCGAGGTAGCCGAGAAGGTACGGGAAGCCGCTCGGCGCATCAGCCGCGAGCTTGGAGCCTAAGAAGGGCCCTGGCCGTACGAACCCGCGCGCGAATCTGCGCGGGATCCCCTGTTAGAAGCCAGCTTCCCCCCACAGCTAACAGGTTGGGCAAAGGGGCATAGAGGGGCAGGTGCTCCTCCTTGATGCCGCCCGTGGGCAGAAAACGCACCTCGGGAAAAACCTCGGCGTAGGCCTTCAGTACCTGGGCCCCCTGGAAGGGTTCTGCGGGAAAGAACTTGAGAACGGAAAGGCCAAGCTCCAAAGCCCTTTCCACCTCCGTGGGCGTAAGGACGCCGGGGAAGTAGGGCACCCCTTCCTCCTGCGCCAGGCGGGCCACCCCTTCCCTTAGGCCCGGCGAAACCAAAAAGCGAGCCCCCGCAGCCAAGGCAGCTTTCGCCTCCTCGAGGCCCCGCACCGTGCCTGCCCCCAGGAGGAGGCCGCTACCCCTCAATGCCCCCAAGGCTTCCAAGCCTTGGGGGGTCCGGAGGGTGATCTCCAAAACCCCAACGCCTTCTTCCCGCAACGCCTGGGCCAAGGCCCAAAGGTCCTCCCCGCCCCGCACGGTGAGGAGGGGTAGGAGGCGGGCATTAGCCAAAGCCTCTAGGACCTCCACGGCTTCATGCTACGTGAACTCCCGGGCGAGCTCTTTGAGCCTTTCGGCGATCCCCGTGTACTCCAATTCCTCCATGGGAAGCATGGCGGGGCCGTAGAAGCCCTGGCGGCGCATCTCCTGGGCCTTCTCCACCACCCTGGCCCGCACCGCATCCCACACGGGGTCAGCGAAGAGGTCCACGGGCTCGGAAAGCCGCCCCTCCCTTAGGGAAAAGGCGAGGCCACAGACCATGGGCACGCAGAAGAAGGTGGAGGCCGGGGTGTTGGCCTTTACGGGCATGAGGGGCAGGTGGTGGCTCCCCCGGGTGTCCCCGGCCACGAAGGGGGCGAGGGCGAAGGGGGGGCCGAGCTCCTCCGTGGCGGGGAAGATCTTCTGGGTGCGGATGAGGGCCACGGGGTCGTCCTTGCCCACGTAGCGGCCGGCGATGTTCCTAAGCCGCGTGGTGCTCACCACGGCGGCGACCTCCCCGTACCTCCGGGACCAGATGGACTCTATGGCGAAGCGGTGGGAGTCGCGCAGGAGGGTGGCGATATCGTAAAGGCGCTCGGGGGCGTCCAGGGTGATGTAGCTGTCCCGCTCCGTCTGGGCCAGGTCCATGATGCGGAAGCGGAAGCCCGGCCGCAACTCCGGGGACAAGAGGAGGCCCGAGGAGTACATGGGGTCGGCGAAGGCCAGGTAAAGGGGCAGGTTGAAGGCCCCGGGCTCGGTCTTGTCCGCCGCCAGGACCACGAAAGGCTCGGAGGGGCGCTCCTTAAACCGCATCTCCGCCACCTGGGGGCCAAGGCCGTGGAGGTTGCCGGTGAAGGCGTCCTTCAGGAGGTCCTGCCCCGCCCCATAAAGCCCCTCTTCCTTGGCCACCTGGGTTCCCTCCTGGAAAGCCTTCCAGGCCAGACCGTGCACCTCGGGGTGGCGGGGGCCGTGGGTGTGGCTTAAGAGGAGGACGATATCGTCCCCAATGTGGAAGACGTAGGCGTCCAAAAGGAGCCGGCCCACCGCCTCCTGCACCACTTCCTTCACCCGGGAAAGGACCCTTGGGCTCGGCAGGGTATGCCCGCCCACGGAGCCGATATCCGCTTTAAGCACGGAAAGCGTGACCTCCATACCTCCCTCCTTTCTCTTCCATATTTCCACATAGAGAACGGGAAAAGCAAGGGTGGATGGCCCGGGTTTCGCTTTGGGCGTGGAAGCGCGGAAAATGCCCCAGAGGGTCCCCGTGGTACAATAGGCCCATGGCCGAGCACGAGGCGGCCTACTGCCCGGTTTACGCGGCCCTCAACCTCCTCCAGGAGAAGTGGACCCTGCACATCATCCGGGCTCTCCTGGAGGGCCCTAAGGGCTTCAACGAGCTCTCCCGGGCCATCGGGGGCGTGAACCCCGCTACCCTTTCCCAGCGCCTCGAGCACCTGGTGAGCCTAGGCCTCGTGGAGAAACGGGTGGAGTCCCACATGCCCCCCAGGACCCGGTACAGCCTCACGGAGGCGGGCCGGGAGCTGGAGGCGGTCATCGCCGCCATTGACCGCTGGGCCCGCAAGAACCTGAAGGCCCCCGTGGCCTAGTCCGCCTCCCCCGCCAGGTACTGCAGGTAGTTGGCGAGGCCCATCTGCTCCTTCAACTCCCGCTGCGCCTCCAGCCAGTCCACGTGGGCTTCCTCGTCCTTGAGGATCTCCGCCACCATGTCCCGGGTGCCGTTGTCCCCTAAGGACTGGGCCAGGTTCATGGTTTCGTTGTAGCCCTTGACCGCCATCAGTTCCCCTTCGTAATCCCGGAAGAGGATCTCCTCCACGTTCTTGCCGATGCGGATCTCCCCGATGCGGCTTACCTCGGGGAAGCCTTCCAGGAAGAGGATGCGCTCAATGTGCTTTTCCGCATGGCGCATCTCCGTGATGGCGTGGGCCTTGAGGTGGCGGGCGAGGGCTTTGAAGCCCCAGTTCTCCGCCATCTCCGCATGGACCATGTACTGCAAGATGGCGGCGAGCTCCTCGGAAAGCCTTTCCTGCAGGCTTTGGATGACCTCGGGGTGGCCTTTCATAGGAACCTCCGCCCCCATTCTAACCCACGGGCACCCGGCGTACCGCCCCGCCTTGGGCCTCGAGGTGGTAAGGCGCTTCCGCCTCCTGGGGAAAGTCCTCCCGGAAGTGGGCCCCGCGGCTTTCCTCCCGGAGGAGGGCCATGCGGAGGAGGCATTTCCCAAGTAGGGCGAGGTTCCCCGCCTCCAGGGAAGGCCGGGTGGCCTCCCTGGGGGGTACTTGCCGCAGGGGTAAGGCCTCGGCAAAGGCCAGGGCCTCCCGCAGGCCCTCCCCGGAGCGCACCACCCCCGCCTTCCCCATCTGGGCCCTTAGGGCGGGGAGGTAGGCGGGGTCCAGGGTCCAGGCGGGAAGGGCCTCGGCCCCGTGCGGAAAGGCCAGGTCCTCCAGGGCGGCAAGGGCTGCCCGCTCCCCCATGACCAGGCCCTCCAGAAGGCTATTGGAGGCCAAGCGGTTCGCCCCGTGGAACCCCGTGGAGGCCACCTCCCCGGCGGCGTAAAGCCCGGGGATGCCGGTGTGGCCAAAGAGGTCCGTCTTCACCCCGCCCATGGCGTAGTGGGCCGCCGGGGCCACAGGGAGGGGCTCCCTCAGGGGGTCAAACCCCAGGGCGCGGGCCTGGGCCACCACCGTGGGGAAGCGGGCTTCCAGGCGGGGGATGGGCCTGAGGTCCAGGAAGACCCCTCCCGTGGCCTCCCGTTCCCGGTGGACCGCCCGGGCCACCACGTCCCGGGGCGCGAGCTCCCGGAGGGGGTCGTACCGCTCCATGAAGCGCTCCCCGCAGGCGTTCAGGAGGAGGGCCCCTTCCCCCCGGCAGGCCTCGGAAACCAGGGCCCCGTTGGGGAGGGCGGTGGGGTGGAACTGGACGAACTCCAGGTCCCTGAGGACCGCCCCCGCCCAGAAGGCCAAGGCCATCCCGTCCCCCGTGGCCCCTTCCGGGTTGGTGGTCACGGGGAAAAGCCGCCCCAGTCCCCCGGTGGCGAGGAGGACGGCCCCGGCCCGGATTTCCAGGGGGCCTTCCGGGGAAAGGGCCCAAACGCCCGCCACCCGGCCCTGGGCGAGGAGGAGGCTTGCCGCCATGTAGCCCTGGAGGACGGGGCTTTTAAGCCGGGCGAGGAGCCCCTGGAGGAGGAGGAGGCCGCTTTGGTCCCCCCCCAGGTGGCGCACCCGGGGCCGGGAGTGCCCCCCTTCCCGGGTGGGCTGGGGGTGGAAGGGAAGCCCCAGGGCCTGAAGCCGCGCCAGGTGGCGGGGGGCTTCCTCCAGAAGGCTCCGGGCCACCCGTTCCTCCACCAGGCCCCGCCCGGCCCGCAGGGTGTCCTGGAGGTGGGCCTCCAGGTCCTCCTCGTCCAAGGGGAAGGCGATCCCTCCCTGGGCCCAAGGGGTGGAGCCCGAGGGCAGGGGGTCCTTGCTCAGGAGGAGGACCTTGGCGCCCCGAGCCTCCGCGGCCAAGGCGGCGTACACCCCCGCCACCCCGGCCCCGAGAACAAGGAGGTCCGCCGAGAGGCGCTCCATCACCCCACGGCCACCATGGCCTCCAGGGCCCGCCGGGCCTTCCTGGCCACCTCCTCGGGCACCCGCACCACGTGGCGCATCTCCTTCAGGGAGAGGTAGACCTTTTCCAGGGTAATCCGCTTCATGTACTCGCAGATGGCGTCCGGCTTCACCGGAAAGAAGGCCTTGCCCGGGGCCTCCTTCTCCAGGCGGTGGAGGATGCCCACCTCCGTGGCCACCACGAAGGTTCTGCCCTCGGAGGCCTTGGCGTAGCGCACCATGCCCTCCGTGGAGAGCATCTTGGCGTCGGGCTTGAGGTAGAGGCAGCCCGTGCCGCACCCGCACTCGGGGTGGATCAGAAACTCCGCCCCGGGATGGGCCTCCAAGAGGGCTTTCAGGTGCTCCTCGCGGATGCCGGCGTGCACGTGGCACTCCCCGGGGAAGAGGTCTAGCTTCCGCCCGGTCATGCGGGCCACGTAGGCCCCTAGGAACATGTCCGGGACGAAGTAGATGGGCCGGTCCTGGGGCAAGCGGGAGACCACCTCGAGGGCGTTGGCGCTGGTGACGCACACGTCGGCTAGGGCCTTCACCTCGGCCTTGGTGTTCACGTAGGCCACCACGATGCCGTCCGGGTGCTTCGCCTTCCAGGCGAGGACGTCCTCCGGGCGGATGCTGTCCGCCAGGGAGCAGCCGGCCTCGAGGTCCGGCAGGAGCACGGTCTTCCCCGGGTTCAGGATGGCGGCGGTTTCCGCCATGAAGTGGACCCCGCAGAAGACGATCACCTTCGCCTTTGTGCGTTGGGCCTCCCGGGCCAGGCCCAAGGAGTCCCCCACAAAGTCCGCCACCTCCTGCACCTCGGGGCGTTGGTAGGAGTGGGCGAGGATCACCGCCTCGCGCTCGGCTTTGAGCTTCTGGATCTCCTGGATGAGGACTTCTTTTTCCATGGTCCTTCGGGCGCGGGGGCGTGGCCCCCTTCTTTGGCCCTATGGTAGCCCATCTACGGCCGCACCACGAGGAGGGAGAGGTCCAAGGCCTTGGCCGAGTGGGTGAGGGCCCCCACGCTCACGTAGTCCACCCCCGCCTCCGCCGCCATGCGGGCCCGCTCCAGGGTCATGTTGCCGCTCGCCTCCAGGGGTACCCGGCCCGCCACCCGGCGCACCGCCTCGCGGATCGCCTCCGGGGAAAAGTTGTCCAGGAGGATGAGGTCGGCCCCTGCGGCCAAGGCCTCCTCCAGTTCCTCCAGGCTTGTCACCTCCACCTCCACCTTGAGGTAGTGGGGCGCCCCCTCCTTGGCCCGCCGCACCGCTTCCCGCACGCCACCTGCGGCCCGGATGTGGTTCTCCTTGAGGAGGATGCCGTCAAATAGGCCAAAGCGGTGGTTCCGCCCCCCGCCCACCCGCACGGCGTACTTTTCCAGGTCCCGGAGGCCCGGGGTGGTCTTGCGCGTGTCCAGGACCTGGGCCTTGGTGCCCCGCAGGGCCTCCACGTAGGCCCGGGTGAGGGTGGCGATCCCGGAAAGCCGCTGCAGGAGGTTGAGGGCCAGGCGCTCCCCCGCCAAAATCCCCCGCAAGGGGCCCTCGAGGCGGGCCACCTCTGCCCCAGGCACCACGGGGCTTCCCTCCGCCACCTTAGCCGTAAAGCGCACCCCGGGGTCTGCCAGGTGGAAGACCCGCCCCGCCACGGGCAGGCCGGCGATGACCCCTTCCGCCTTGCTCACGATGACCGCCTCCCCCCAAAGGCGTTCCTCCACCACCAGGGCGCTCGTGAGGTCCCCCTGCCCTAGGTCCTCGGCGAGCCATGCCGAAAGGCGCGCGTCCAAATCCCGGCCCAAGAGCCACACGCCCCCATTGTAAGAAAGGCCGGGGACGGCCTCCTTCCGGGAGCTAGGCTTAGGGGGATGGCGAACCGGCTCAAGGATGCCCGAAGCCCCTACCTCCTCGCCCACGCCCAGGACCCCGTGGACTGGTACCCCTTCGGGGAGGAGGCCTTCCGGAAAGCCCAGGCCGAGGACAAGCCCATCTTCCTCTCCGTGGGCTATGCCGCCTGCCACTGGTGCCACGTGATGCACCGGGAGTCCTTCCAGGACGAGGAGGTGGCGGCCCTCCTCAACGCCCACTTCGTTCCGGTCAAGGTGGACCGGGAGGAGCGGCCCGACGTGGACGCCGCCTACATGCGGGCCCTGGTGAGCCTCACGGGGCAAGGAGGGTGGCCCATGAGCCTCTTCCTCACCCCCGAGGGGAAGCCCTTCTTCGGGGGGACCTACTACCCCAAGGAGGACCGGATGGGCCTTCCTGGCTTCAAGCGGGTGCTTTCGGCCGTGGCCAGGGCCTGGCGGGAGGAGCGGGAGGGCCTTTTGCGGGAAGCGGAAAGCCTGGCCCAGGCCCTTTGGCGAAGCCTCACCCCACCCCCGGGCCCCGTGCCGGAAGGGGCGGAGCGGGAGGCCCTCGAGGCCCTCTCCCAGGCCTTTGACCCGGAATGGGGCGGCTTCCTCCCCGCCCCCAAGTTTCCCCAGGGCACCCTCCTCCTCTACCTCCTGGCCCGGGCCTGGGAGGGGGAGGAGGAGGCCAAGGCCCTCCTCCCCAAAACCCTCCGGGCCATGGCCCTCGGGGGCCTTTACGACCAGGTGGGCGGGGGGTTCCACCGCTACAGCGTGGACCGCTTCTGGCGGGTGCCCCACTTTGAGAAGATGCTTTACGATAACGCCCTCCTGGCCCGGGTCTACCTGGGGGCCTACAAGGTGTTCGGCGACCCCCTTTTCCTGCGGGTGGCCCGGGAAACCCTGGACTGGCTCCTCGCCATGCAGGGAAAAGAGGGGGGGTTCTACACCGCCCTGGACGCGGAAAGCGAAGGGGAAGAGGGTCGGTACTACACTTGGACGGAGGCCGAGCTCGCCGAGGCCCTGGGGGAGGACTTTCCCTTGGCCCAGCGCTACTTTGCCCTGGGAGAGGACCTCGGAGGGCGCTCCGTCCTCACCGCCTGGGGGGAGGAAAAGGTGGCGGAAGAGCTCGGCGAGGCCTTTGGGCCTTGGCGGGAGAGGGTGCGCCAGAAGCTCCTCAGCGCGCGGAGAAAACGCCTGCCCCCCGCTTTGGACGACAAGGTCCTGGCCGACTGGTCGGCCCTGGCGGTGCGGGCCTTGGCCGAAGGGGGTAGGGTCTTAGGGGAGCGCCGCTACCTGGAAGCGGCCCGCAAAGGGGCCCATTTCCTCCTCGGCGCCATGCGCCAAGGTCCGCTTCTCCACCACGCCTGGCGGGCTGGAGCGCTGGGGGAGGAAGCCTTCTTGACGGACCAAAGCTTTACCGCCTTGGCCCTCCTGGAGCTCTACACCGCCACGGGGGAGTGGCCCTACCTGGCCCAGGCGCAGGCGGTGGCCGAGGCTGCTTGGGAGGCCTTTGTGAAGGGCAAGGCTTCCTCCAAGCTGCCCCTCCCCGCGGAGGAGGTAGAGGAGGCCACCTTGCCCTCGGGGGAAAGCGCCCTGGCGGAGGCCTTCTTCCGGCTTGGGGCCATCTTTTACGGCGACTACTGGGAGCGGGCGGAAAGCCTCCTAGCGGCGAAGGCCCACTGGCTCCGCAGGTACCCCCAGGCCTTGCCCGGGGCGCTCTTGGTAAAAGCCCTCTTGGAACGGGGCTCGGAGCTTGCCCTACCCCTACCCTCCCCCATGGCCGAGATGGCGAAGGGGGCGTTTCTGCCCCTAACCCAGTTGGTCTTGGGGCCCGCCGGGGCCTTGCCGGCGCTGGAGGGGCGGGAACCGGGAAAGGCTTACCTTTGCCGGCGGGGTGTGTGCGCGCGGCCGGCAGGGACGTGGGAGGAGCTAGAGCGGAGGTTTGGCGATATGTGACACTTTTCACGATTAGCACGGCTTGTTCCGTTAGTCTCTCCCTCGCTTGACCCACAAGCCCCCATCCGCTAAGCTACTACCGACCGTTCGGTAAGGAGGCCCACATGCCCGAAGCCTGGATCGTGGAAGCGGTGCGAAGCCCCATCGGCAAGCACGGAGGCGCCCTGGCCTCCGTGCGCCCCGACGACCTTTTGGCCCACGTCCTCTCGGCCCTCATGGAGCGCTCCGGCGTCCCCAAAGAGGCGGTGGAGGACGTCTACGCCGGCTGCGCCAACCAAGCGGGGGAGGACAACCGCAACGTGGCCCGCATGGCCCTCCTTCTCGCCGGCTTCCCCGTGGAGGTGGCGGGCTGCACGGTGAACCGCCTCTGCGGCTCCGGCCTGGAGGCCGTGGCCCAGGCGGCCCGGGCCATCTGGGCCGGGGAGGGCCGGGTCTACGTGGGAAGCGGGGTGGAGTCCATGTCCCGCGCCCCCTTCGTGGTGCCCAAAAGCGATAGGCCCTTCCCCACCGGCAACCAGGTGATGTACGACACCACCCTGGGCTGGCGCCTCGTCAACCCCAGGATGCAGGCCCTCTACGGCACCGAGAGCATGGGGGAGACGGCGGAGAACCTGGCGGAGATGTACCAAATCCCCCGGGAGGAGCAGGACCGCTTCGCCTTCCTCTCCCACCAGAAGGCGGTGAGGGCCTGGGACGAGGGGCGCTTCCAAGAGGAGGTGGTCCCCATCCCCGTGCGGCGGGGGAAGGAGGAAGGGGTGGTGGCGGTGGACGAGGGGCCCCGGCGGGACACCTCCTTGGAGAAGCTCGCAAGCCTCAAGCCGGTCTTCCGCGAGGGAGGCACGGTGACGGCGGGGAACAGCAGCCCCCTCAATGACGGGGCGGCGGCGGTCCTCCTTGTCTCCGACGACTACGCCAAGGCCCATGGGCTTAAACCCCTCGCCCGCATCCGGAGCGTGGCCGTGGCGGGGGTGCCCCCCAGGATCATGGGCATCGGCCCCGTGCCCGCCACGCGGAAGGCCCTGGAGCGGGCGGGGCTTACCCTTGCCGATATCGGCCTCATTGAGCTGAACGAGGCCTTCGCCGCCCAGAGCCTGGCGGTCCTGCGGGAATGGGGCCTGGACATGGAGGACCCCAGGCTCAACCCCAACGGGGGGGCCATCGCCCTGGGCCACCCCTTGGGGGCCTCGGGGGCCCGCATCCTCACCACCCTGGTCCACGAGATGCGGAGGCGAAGGGTCCAGTTCGGCCTCGCCACCATGTGCATCGGGGTGGGCCAGGGGATCGCCATGGTGGTGGAGGCGGTGTAGGCTTTCCCGCTTCAGGGAGGCCAGGGGAGCTTCATGCGATAAGTTTCACGATTTTGCCAGTACGTGAACCTAATCTCCGCTCCTGGCCAAACCTGCCCCAAAAGCCACAGGTCCTCCGGCGCCACCCGCACGGGGATGGCGTAGCCCCCTAAGCTCCCCTTGTCCGCCAGAAGGATAAGGGGCCGCCCCGAAGGGGGCACCTGGACCCCGCCCAAGGGCGTGGCCTTGGAAAGCCCCTCCCCGCCCGGGACCTCGAGGCCCAAAACCTCCACCCCCATGCGGTCCGCCCGGGCCACGCGAAAAGGCCCAGAGAGGAAGGCCCGGAGGGCCTCCCCGCTCACGTCTGGGCCCGGCCTAAGGCGGAGGCGAAAGGGCTCCGGCAGGGGCCTCTGGGGGAAAGCGCGCCCCGGGCGAACGGGCCGCACCTCCTTTAGGCCGAGCACGTCCCCCGCCCGCAAGGGGCGGCCCACCCGCCCCCTAAGGTCCGGGGAAACCGAGCCCAGGAAGGGGCGGGCCTGAAGGCCCCCCGCCACCGCCAGATAGGCCCGCACCCCTTTCCCCTTGGGCACGAAACGGAGCGCCTTGCCCTTCCGCCACAGGAAGCTCTGCCCCGGCGGGATCTCCTCCCCCTCGAGGAGGCCAACGAAGCCATAGCCGGCAAGGGCGGCCACCAGGTCCCGTAGGGCGGTGAGCACCGGCCCCTTGTAGGCGAACTCCAAAAGGGGCGCCCCCTCCCCGTTGCCCACGAGCCGGTTGGCAAGCCTGGCGGAATAGGGGTCCAAAGGCCCCGAGCGGGCGAGGCCCAGGTGCCCCGCAAGGAACCGGCCCCGGTCCACCAAGAGGTCCAAAAGGCCGGGCTCCTCCACCCGGATGGCGGGTAGGAGGGGCGTCTCGGGCAGGAGCTCCAGGGGCGCGGGCTCCGGGGGAGGGGTACCCTCCCCTTCCACGAACCGCACCCGGTCGCCAGGGCGGAGGAGGAAGGGCGTTTCCCGCTGGGGATCGTAAACCGCCACCAGGGCGGTGCCCAGGAGGTGCCATCCCCCAGGGGAGGGCAAGGGGTAGATGCCCGTCTGGACCCCGGCCATGGCCACGCTGTGGGCCGGCACCCGGGGTCTAGGGTGCGGGCGGCGGGGAAGGCGCAGGGCCTCGTCCACCGGGGCCAGGAAGGGAAAGCCCGGGGTAAAGCCCAGGGCGTAAACCCGGTAGAGGGGGGCCTGGTGGCGCCTTTTCACCTCCTCCCGGGAAAGCCCCGTGCGGCTTGCCACCTCCAGGAGGTCCTCCCCGTCGTAGCGCACGGGGATCTCCACCACCCTCCCCTCCCCTTCCCCCACCGGGGGCAAGGCCTTGAGAAGCCGGAGGAGCTCCCTCCCTAGAAGCCGCTTCGGGTCGTACTCCAGGTAGAGGGTGGCGTAGGCGGGGACCGCCTCCAAAAGCCCGGGCGGGGCGTTTTCCAGAAGGGCCCGGGCCAGGCCCTGGGCCAGGCGGTTGGCCTCCTCGGAAAGCCCCTCGCCCAAAACCAGGTAAAGCCCCTCCACCCCTCTACTCTAGCGAGGCCTGGGGGATGCGGCCCGCAAGCTCCCGGTTGGGCAGGAAGAGGACCGCCACGAAGGCCAAGGCCACGAAGCCCGCGCCAAAGAGGAAGATGCGCTTTAGGGCCGCCACGATGCCCTCCATAAGGGCTCCTTTCACCTTGCCCTCCACGGCGGTGAGTTCCGCCAAAACCTTCTGGGTGGCCTGCCTAAGGGCCTCCTCCTCCGCCCGCTTAAGCCCCTCCAAGACCTGGGCCTTAAGGCGGGCCTCCTCGCCCCTAAGCCCGGCCTCCACCTGGGCCAGGACCTGGGGCCGCAGGGCGGGGGGTGGCGGGGCGGCGAGAAGCCCCTTAAGGGCCGGGGCCAAGGAGCCCGTCTCCAAAGCCTTTCGGGCCGCCTCATCCCCCTCCCACGCCCGGGCCAGGAGGTCCAGGGTACCCTTCACGAGGCCCCCCGGGAGGAGAAGCCCCTTGAGCTCGGCGGGAAGCCTGGAGTCGCGGAGGAGGCTTTCCCGAGCGGCCTCGTCCCCCTCTAGCGCCCTTTCCACCTCCGCCCTAAGCCGGGCAAACCGGGCGGGAAGCCCCCCAGGCTCCAGGTTCTTCTTGAACGCCTCGGGGAGGAAGGGGTCTTGGGAAAGGGCCTGGTAGGCGGCGGCATCGCCGGCAAGGGCCCGGGGGAGGAGTTCCTTTAGGCGGGCGAACTCCCGGTCCAGGTCCAAGGCCATCCCCTCCCCCGCCCGGGCCATGGCGGGGGTGCTCCCCCCGGGAAAGGCGGCCTTGAGGTGGTCCGAAAGGCTTCCCGCCAGGATGGTGCCCAGAAGGGCGATGCCCATGGTGGACCCGATCTGCCGGGTGAACTGCACCATGCTGGTCCCGCTTCCCAGGCGCTCCCTGGGTAGGTCGCTTTGCGCCACGATGTTTAAGACGCTCTGGGCCGGACCCAACCCCAGGCCCAGAAGGAAGAAGAGGGCGATCACCAGGTAGAGGGGCGTGCCCACCTCCAAGGCGAAGTGGAGGGTGAGGAAAAGGGCGAAAAGGAAGAGGGCGCTTCCCAAGAGGATGGCCTTGTACCGCCCCAGGCGGGCCACGAGCTGCCCCCCGCCGATGCTCCCCACCATGACCCCAAGGGTTAGGGGCAGGACCGTGACCCCGCTTTGGCTGGCGGAAACCCCCTTCACCACCTGCAGGTAGAGGGGCAGGAAGGCCACGGCCCCAAGGAAGGCGGGGCCGTAGAAAAAGGCCGCCAGGGCGGAAAGGGAAAAGGTGGGGATGCGGAAGACGGAGAGGTCAAAGAGGGGGTAAGGCACGCGAAGCTCGGCGTAGACCCAGGCGAAAAGGCCCAAAAGGGCGCCCGCCAAAAGCCCTAGGATCACCGGGCTCGCCCAAGGGTACGTGCTCCCGCCCCAGGAGAAGGCGAGCATGAGGGGCACGGTCCAGAGGGCGAGGAGGAAAGCCCCCAGGAGATCAAAGGGCTCCCGGTGAAGGGGCCTCAGGCGGGGCATATAACGGAGGATGAACCAAAGGGCCACCGCCCCCACGGGCATGTTGATGTAGAAGACCCACCGCCAGGAAAGGTGGTCCGTGAGAAACCCGCCAAGCCAAGGCCCCACCGCCGAGGAAAGGCCGAAGATGGCCCCAAAGGCCCCCGCAAGCCTTCCCCGCTCCCGAGGCGGGAAGAAGACGGCGATGGTGGTGAGGGCCAGGGCGAAAAGCGCCCCACCCCCCACCCCCTGGAGGCCGCGGAAGAGGATGAGCTCGGCCATGTTCTGGGAGAGGCCGGAAAGGGCCGAGCCCAGGAGGAAAAGCCCCACCGCCCAAAGCAGGATGGCCTTGCGGGAGAAAAGCTCCGTGAGGCGGCCAAAGATGGGGGCGGAGACCGTGGAGGTGAGGAGGTAGCTGGTGGTGACCCAGGCGTAGTACTCCGCCCCTTTTAGCTCGCCCACGATGCGGGGCATGGCCGTGGAAACGATGGTCTGGTCCAAGGCGGCCAGGAACATCCCAAGAAAGATGCCCAACATGGTGTACCGAACTTCTTGTGGCGTGGGGTTCATGCTTCCTCCAGTTTCGCTAAGAGCCTCAAAAGTTCCTGGACTTCCTCTGGGGAAAGCCGGGAAAGGCGCTTCCGCAGGGCCTCTTCCATGAGGGCCTCCGCTTGGGCCAAGGCCTCTTCCCCCTTGGGGGTTAGGCGGAAGGCGAAGCGGCGCAGGTCCTTTTCGTCCAGGGCCCGGGCCACGAAGCCTGCGCCCTCCAAGCGGCGGAGCATGTGGCTCACCGTGGGCAGGGGTAGCCCCATGCGCCGGGCGGCCTCCGTGGGGTGGGGGTGGTGCTTGAGGACGCGCAAGAGCCAGGCCTCGAGGCCCCCAAGCCCCTTAAGACCCCGTTCCGCCTCCTCGCGGAGGGCCCGCTGCAACCGCCAGATTCGGCCCAGGACCTCAAAGACCATGGGATGAGATTATTTCATAACAAACTATTTGAATGTGAACCAGGCCACCTTGACCCCCAAGAAGGCCAAGGGTAGCTTGGTGACGGAGGAAACCATGAAAGGCCTCTTCTATAGTCAGGGCGAGGACCATTACGCTTTGGACCCGGACCTAAAGGCGATTTTAGACGCCTTCTCTCCGGGCCTGCCCCAGGAAGCGCTTTCCGCCTTCGGCCGGCTCGTGGGGGAGGAGGTTTTGGAGGTGGCCCACCACGTGGACCAGGACGCCTCCCCTCGCCTTCTCATGCACGACCTGGACGGGAACCGCCTGGACCGGGCCCTCCTCTCCCCGGCGCAAAGGGCGCTTTTGGAAAAGCTCCGCCCCATGGTCCGCCCCGCCTACGAGGGCAAGGGCTGGCCCCTCCACTACGCCTATGGCTACCTCCTGGCGGACGGGGGGCTTTACTGCATCCTCACCATCACCCACCAGGTGGCCTACGCCCTCCATAAATACGCCCCGGAGCACGAGGGGGTGAAGCGGGAACTCCTCTATGGCCAGGCCTACGGGGCCACCTGGATGACGGAGATCCAGGGAGGAAGCGACCTGGGGGCGAACCGCACCCTGGCCCGGCGGGAAGGAGGCGCCTTCCGCCTCTACCAGGGGGACAAGTACTTCGCCTCCGGGGCGGGCCTGGCGGACTACGCCCTGGTCACGGCGAGGCCCGAGGGAGCCCCGGAGGGCCCCAAAGGGCTTGGCCTTTTCCTCCTGCCCCGGGAGGTGGAAGGGAGGCTCAACTTCCGCGTGCGCCGCTTTAAGGAAAAGCTCGCCACCCGGGCCGTGCCCTCGGGGGAGGTGGAGCTGGAGGGAAGCCTGGCCTACCCCATCGGCAGGCTGGAGGAGGGCATCTACTACACCCTGGAAAACCTCACGGTGAGCCGCCTGGCCAACGCCGTGGCCGCCATGGGCATCGCCAAGAAGGCCCACCTGGAGGTCCTCTTCCGCGTGGGGCGCCGAAGCGCCTTTGGCCGGAAGCTGGTGGAGCACGCCTTGGTGCAACGCGACCTCCTGGAGATGCGCCTGAGGCAGGTGGGGGGCACGGCCCTGGCCTTCTTCGCCGTGGCCGCCTTTGACCGGGCCTGGGAGGAGCGCCCTCCCTACTCGCCCTCCTACCACTACGCCCGCCTCCTCTCCCACCTGGCCAAGGGGCGCACGGCGGAGCACGGCACCGCCCTCACCGCCCTCGCCATGGAGCTTTTTGGCGGCATCGGCTTCCTGGAAGACTACGGGCTTGCCCGTTGGCACCGGGAGGCCCTCATCACCCCCATCTGGGAAGGCCCCGCCAACATCCAGGCCCTGGACATGGCGGAGGCCATCGCCAAAAAGAAAGCCCACGAGCCCCTCCTGGAGGCGCTAAAGGAAACCCCTGTGGCCCTGGCCCATGCGGAAAAGGCCCTAAAGCGCCTGGCCGAGGAGGGCCCCTGGTACGCCAAGGAGGCCCTCAGGCGCCTGGCGGACGCCGTGGCCGTCCACGCCCTCTCCCAGGTGGCCAAGGCCCCCTTTCCCGAGCTCGCCCGGCTCTACGCCCAAGCCTTCCTGGAAGGGGAAGGGATTCCGGCGGGCGCCAGAAGGCCCGCCCTCTACCACCCCTGGGAGGGTTAGCGCACCTCCAGGGCCCGGAGCCGGTTCACCGCCCCGCCGAGCTCCAGGGGGCGGAGCGTGGCGAGCTCCGGGGCCTCCTCCAGGGAGAAGAGGTCCTCCACCTGCAAAGCCCGCTCCACCAGGACCTTCAGGGGGGTCTTGCCGTCCGCCAGGCGCATGAGGCGCTGGAAGAAGGCGCCGATGGCCCGCACCTGGGCGTTCTCAAAGAGGTCCAAAGCGGAGAGGTCCACCACCCCCTCCCCGTACACCAGCTCCCGGAGGCCCCGCCCCTTCACCCGGGCCTTCCGCCCCCGCCTCGGGTCAAAGCTTTCGGGCAAGGGGATCCTGGGGCGCACGGCCAAGGGGTAGCGGGGCTCGCCGAAGGTGCGGCCCGTGGGGTGGGCCTCCGCCACGGCCCGGGCCTCCTCCGTGGCCTCCCGCGCCCGGTACTCCTCCATGAGGATCACGGTGTCCGCAAGCTCCAGATAGTCCCCCACGCCCCCCACCACCAGGACCAGGCTCACCCCGAGGGCCTTGAGGTCCGCCACCCGGTCCAGTAGGGGCGTCAGGGTTTCCCGCCGCACCAAGGCCTGCATGCGGGCGTCCCGCACCAGGAGGTTGGTGGCGCAGGTGTCCTCGTCTAAGAGGAGGAGGCGGGCGCCGAGCTCCAGGGCCTCGAGGATGGCCGCCGCCAGGCTCGTGGAGCCCGAGGCGTCCTCGGTGGAGAAGAAGGCCGTGTCCTGGCCCAAGGGGAGGTCGTGGACGAAGGGCCTTAGGTCCACGCCCCTCACACTCCTTCCGTCCTCCGACTGGACCCGCGCGGCCGAAGCCTCCGTCACCACCCACTCCCGCCCGTCCCCGGGCACATGGGGGTAGACCCCGTGGACCAAGGCCTCGAGGAGGGTGGTCTTCCCGTGAAACCCCCCGCCGGTGATGAGGGTGAGGCCCCGGGGAAGCCCCATGCCCAAGACCTCCCCAGCGTGGGGTACCCGGAAGGCCACCTTGAGGCTTGGCGGGCTTTGGAAGGGGATGGCCCCCTTGAGGGGCCTCTGGCTCACCCCGCTTTCCCGGGGAAGCACGCTCCCCTCCCCCACGAAGGCCACGAGGCCCCGCTCGGGAAGCCTCTCCTGGATATGGGCGAAGTCCTCCGCCTGGTGCACGTGGCGGAGAAGCCCCCTTTCGTCCAACTCCAGGAGAAAGCCCCGGAGGTGCTCGGCAAGAGCCCTAAAAAGCCTCGCCGCCTCCTTGCCCAGGATGCGCCGCCCCTGGGCGGGAAGGCCTAAGCGGAAGCGGAGGAAAAGCCCCTCTTCCCCCAAATGGGCCCCGGCCCGCTTTAGGACCTTGGGGCTTTCCACCTCCACCCGCACCTCCCCCGAGTGGCCCATGCCGCCAATAGGGGGAAGGGCCCGAAGCCGCTCCTTGAGGCTTCTCAGGAGAAAATCCTCCACCGCCACCCGCCCCGCCGCCACGCCATAGACCCGGAGGCGGTCCAGGGCCTCTTTGGGGTAGCGCACCTCCAGGACCGAGGGGCTTGCGAAGGGGTCCCCTTGCACGTGCACGAAGCGCAAGGCGAAGCCTTCCCCTTGCCAGAGGCCCTTCAGGTCCTTGTAAAAGGGGTAGGGCTTACCCTCCAGGGAGGCCAGAAGGGAATAGAGGTCCGCAAGCCGCCGCACCCCTAAAGCCTACCCCAAGGCCTCCACCTCCACCCGCCTCAGGGCGCGGGAAAGCCGCTCTACGCCTTCCAAGAACTCCTCCTCCCGGATGGTGAGGGGCGGGGCCACGAGGAGGATGTTGTGCTTGGCAAGAAGGTAGACGCCCTCCTGGAAGAGGGCCTGGAGGAGCCGTTGCATGGGCGGGCTAAAAGGGGCGTGCCAGGGGGAAAGGGGCGTCTTGGTTTCCCGGTCCCTCACCAGTTCCAGGCCGAAGAAGGCCCCAAGCCCCCGCACCTCCCCCACCACGGGGTGCCTTTCCTTTAGAGCCAAAAGGGCCTCCCGGAAAAAGCCCTCCAGGGCCAGGGCTCGCTCAAAGAGGCCCTCCTCCCGGTAGGCCTCCACCGCCGCAAGCCCCGCCGCCACCGCCAGGGGGTGGCCGGCGTAGGTGTGCCCCGTGGGGAGAGGGGTTTCGTCAAAGCGCTCCGCCAGGCGCTCCCGCACCAGGACGCCGCCTAAAGGCACGTAGGCGGAGGTCACCCCCTTGGCGAAGGTGATGAGGTCGGGGACCACCCCAAAGCGCTCCGCGGCGAAGGCCGCCCCCACCCGGCCGAAGCCCGTCATCACCTCGTCAAAGACCAGGAGGATGCCGTAGCGGTCGCATAGGGCCCGCACCCCCTCCAGGTACCCCTCGGGGTAGACGATGACCCCGTTGGAGCCCACCACGGGCTCCAGGAAGAGGGCGGCTACCCGGTAAGGGTCCTCGTGGAGGAGGACCCTTTCCAGGTGGTCCAAGGCCCTTTGCACCTCCTCCTTGGGGTCATCCGTGTAAAAAGGGCTCCGGTAGGGGTACGGGGCGAAGAAGTGCACCACCCCCGGGATGCCCGGTTCCGCGGGAAAGCGGCGGTTCTCCCCCGTGAGGCTCGCCGCCCCATGGGTGGCCCCGTGGAAGGAGCGGTAGGCGGCGAGGACCTTAAACCGCCCCGTGAGGTGGCGGACGAACTTGAGGGCGTCCTCGTTGGCCTCCGCCCCCGAGGGGGTGAAGAAGACCCTGGCCCCTTCCGGCCACGGGGCGAGGTCGGAAAGCGCCTTGGCGAGAAGGGCCCGCTTGTCGTGGAAGAGGCTTGGAGCGGCGTAGGCCAGGGTGGCCGCCTGCTCGGCGATGGCCTTCACCACCTTGGGGTGGCCGTGCCCCAGGTTCACCGCCACGAGCCCGGCGGAGAGGTCCAGGTAGCGGTGGCCCTCCGCATCCCAAAGCCAGACCCCCTCGCCCCGCACCACCAAGGGCGGGTTCAGGGAACCCTGGGCCACCCAGGGGGTGAGGACATGCCGTTTGTGAAGGGCCTTAAGGTCCATGTGTGCGGATTATACCTTAGCGCCCACGGCAGGGGCGTTGCGCTTCTAGTGAGATTGCGTTATCATTCTTGGCATGTGGCGCCTATGGGCCTTTTTCCTTCTGGCTCCCGCCCTGGCCCAGGTGCGGGTGGCGGCCACCACCCCCATCCTGGCGGACCTGGTGGGGCAGGTGGGGAGCAAGCGGGTGGAGGTGGTGGCGGTGGTGCCCCCCGGGGCCGACCCCCACACCTTTGAGCCCACCCCGGCGGTGGCCAAAGCCCTATCCCGAAGCCGGATCCTTTTCGCCAACGGCCTCGGCCTCGAGCCCTTCCTGCCCAAGCTCCAAAACCTCCTCCCCAAGGGGGCGCGGGTGGTGCGCCTCGGGGAAGGGATGCCCGGGCTCATCTGCGAGGAAGCGCCCCACGCCGACGAACACGCCCACGGCCCCTGCGACCCGCACCTCTGGCTAGACCCCACCTACGCCCTGCGCTACGCCGAGCGCATCGCAGAGGAGCTTATCCGCCTGGACCCGGGAGGGAAGGCCCTCTACGAGGCCAACCTCCGCCGCTTCCAAAAGGAGGTGGAAAGGCGGGACCAGGCCTTTCGGGCCTGCGGCCTTAATGGGGTCAAGGTGGTGGCCCAGCACGACGCCTTCCGCTACTTCGCCCGCCGCTACGGCCTCGTCGTGGTGGGCACCCTAAGCGGGAGCGGGACCCAGGAGGTGGGGAGCAGGCGCTTCCTCGCCCTCCTAGAGAAGGCCAAGCGGGAAGGGGTAAAGCTCCTCCTCGCCGAGCCCCAGTTCGGGGGCACCGCCCTAAAAGCCCTGGCGGAGGCCCTAGGGGCCCGGATCGCCCTCCTCTACACGGACACCCTGGACGCCAGGGTACCCACCTACCTGGCCCTCCTGGACCACAACCTGAAGGCCCTTTGCCCATAATAGGGGCATGGGCTATCAAGAAGTCTTCGGCGTCCTGCCCGAGGCCAGCGCCAAGGCCCCGGGCCGGGTGAACCTTCTCGGCGAGCACACGGACTACCAGGAGGGCTACGTCCTGCCCACGCCTCTCCCCTACGTCACCCAGGTGGAGGCGGGGCGGGCCGAGGGCAGGGTGGAGGCCTACAGCGAAAACCTCAAGGAGCTCCGCGCCAGACCCCTCCAAAGCGGCCCCCAGGGGGACTTCCTGGACTACCTTTTGGGGGTGGTCTGGGCCCTGAGGGAGGCGGGGCACCCCGTGCCCGGGGCCCGGTTCTACGTGAAAAGCCAGGTGCCCATGGGGGCCGGGCTTTCCAGTTCGGCGGCCCTCGAGGTGGCGGCCCTAAAAGCCCTTAGGGCCCTTTACCGCCTGCCCCTGAGCGACCTGGAGGTGGCCCTCCTTTCGCAAAAGGCGGAGGTGGAATACGTGGGGGTCCGGTGCGGCCTCATGGACCAGATGGCGGCGAGCCTGGGCGAGGTGGGCAAGGCGCTTTTCCTGGACACCAAGACCCTGGCCCACGAGAACCTGCCCCTGCCCCCAGGGAGCCAGGTGGTGGTCCTGGACCTGGGGCTCAAGCGGCGCCTGGCCGAGGCCGGGTACAACGAGAGGCGCCTGGAGGCGGAGGAGGCGGCCAGGCGGCTTGGGGTGCCCTCCTTGCGCCAGGTGCAGGACCTTTGCCTGGTGGAAAGCCTCCCCGCCCCCTTGGACAAGCGGGCCCGGCACATCGTGAGCGAGAACCTGCGGGTGCTTCGGGGGGTAGAGGCCCTAAGGCGGGGGGACGCCCGGGGCTTTGGCGAGCTCATGACGCAAAGCCACCGCTCCCTCTCCCGGGACTACGAGGTGAGCCTTCCCGAGCTGGACGCCCTGGTGGAGGCGGCCCTACAGGCGGGCGCCTACGGGGCCAAGCTCACGGGGGCAGGCTTTGGCGGGGCGGTGGTGGCCCTGGTGCCCGAAACGGGCCTGGAAAGCTTCCGCCAGGCCCTCCTCCAACGCTTTCCCGGGCTTCGCCTCCTGTAGGGGTAAGCTTGAACCATGGAAAACCCAAGCCTCCTCCCCCTCCTGGACGCCCGGCTACCCCTCACGGAGGAGAAGGTGGCCGAGGCGGCGCGGCTTGCCAGGGTACCCCTGGCCCAGGCCTGGGGGGTGGTGCGCTACTACCCCCGCTACCGCGGCCTACCCCAAGGCCGCCTCCTGGTGGACGACCCCGTGGCCCGGGCCCGGGGCTTCGCCCGGCTACGGGAAGCGGCGGACGGAAGCTACCCCCCCTTGGGCCTCGAGGCCCTCTCCCCCATCTACCTCCGCTTCACCCCGGAGGGGCGCTTCGTGGAGTGGCAGGGACGCCTGGTATCCTTTAGGGACTTCCGTCTCCCCTTCAACCTGGGCCGCGGGAAGCACCTCCTTCCCCCAGAACCCATCCTCTCCCTGGCCCAGTACCGGGCCTTGGGAGGGCTCCAGGCCCTCGCGGCCCTCCTCCAGGGAGGGGCTAGCCCCGAAGGGGTTCTAAGGGCCGTGGAGGAGGCGGGGCTTTTGGGCCGGGGCGGGGCCGCCTTCCCCGCCCACGTGAAGATGCGGGCCGTGGCCCGGGGTGCCGCCCCCAAGTACCTGGTGGTGAACGCCGACGAGTCCGAGCCCGGCAACTTCAAGGACCGCTTCCTCCTGGAACACCACCCCTTCTTGGTCCTAGAGGGCGCCCTCCTCGCCGCCTTGGCCGTGGGGGCGGAAAGGGTATACCTCTACGTGCGGGAAGAGTTTGAGGCAGCGCAGGAAAGCCTGCAAAAGGCCCTGGGCGAACTGGAAGAGGCCGGCCTCCTCCCCGTGCCCATGGAAGTATTCCGAAGCGGCGGGCTCTACATCTGCGGCGAGGAGACCGCCCTTCTAGAGTCCATGGAAGGCAAGCGGGCCGAGCCCCGGCTCAAGCCGCCCTTCCCCGGGGAAAAGGGGCTTTGGGGGAGGCCCACCCTGGTGCAGAACGTGGAAACCCTGGCCAACCTCCCCCTCATCCTCCGGGAAGGTCCCGGTACCTGGCGCGCCCGCGAGCCCAAGCTCTTTTCCATAAGCGGGGACGTGGCCCACCCTGGGCTTTACGAGCTCCCCTTAGGCACGCCCTTAGGGGAGGCCCTGCGCCGGGCTGGGAGGGAGCCAAGCGAACTCCAAGCGGTGCTCCTGGGGGGAGCGGCGGGGGTCTTCACCCGGGACTTCGCCTTCCCCTTGCGCTTTAAAGAGCGGCTTCCCTTGGGGGCTGGGGCCATCGTGGCCTTTGGCCCTGCCGTGGACCTCTGGGAGGTGCTTCTGGGCCTGGTCCACTTCCTCAAGGAGGAGTCCTGCGGCAAGTGCTTCCCCTGCCCCTTGGGCACGGCGGTGCAGGTGGAGATGGTGCGGCGGCGCGAGCGGAACCGGGCCCTGGTGCAGGACCTGGCGGAAACCCTAAAAGGAAGCCTCTGCGGCTTAGGCCAGTCCGCTTCCTGGGCCTACCAAAGCCTTTTGGAGGTGGAAGGTGCGGCTTAGGGTAGATGGGAAGGAAGTGGAGGTCCAAGAAGGGACCCTTTTGCTCCAGGTGGCCCGGGTACCCACCCTCTGCCACCACCCCCACACGGAAACCAAGGGCCTCTGCCGCCTTTGCCTGGTGGAGGTGAACGGGCGCCCGCAACCCGCCTGCGCCACCTTGGCCCAAGAGGGGATGGAGGTGAGGACGGAAACCGAGGCCCTTCGGCGCCTAAGGAAAACCCTTTTGGAGTGGCTTGCCCTCACCACCGACCTCTCCCAGGCACCGGAGCTCCTCGCCCTCATGGAGCGCTACGGGGCCGAGCCTGGCCGCTGGCCGGGGGTGGCGGGGCGGGGAGATCGGGAAGCCTTGAAGGACAACCCCTTCTTCCTGCGGGACTACGCCAAGTGCGTCAACTGCCGCCGCTGCGTGGACGCCTGCGGGGACGGGATCATGGGGGTGTACGCCCTCACCCTCGAGGACCGGGGCCTCCTGGCCCATCCCACCACCCCCCTGGGCCGCCCCTTGCCGGAAACCCCTTGCGTCTTCTGCGGCAACTGCGTGCAGGTCTGCCCCACGGGGGCCTTGCGGCCCCTGACCCTGGAGGTGGCGTGATGCGCACCACTTGCCCCTACTGCGGCGTGGGTTGCCAGGTGGAGCCCGAGGTCCAAGGGGGCCGGATCGTCCGGGTCCTGGCCCCGGACATCCCGCCCAACCACGGGGCCCTTTGCGTCAAGGGGCGGTTTGGTCTGGACTTTCCCTTTTCTAAGAAGCGCCTCCTTTACCCCATGGTGCGGGAAAGCCGGAACGTCCCCTTCCGCAGGGCCACCTGGGAAGAGGCCTTAGACTTCGCTGCGGAAAAACTCCTGGAGGCCCTAAGGCGCAAGGGCCCCGAAGGCCTCGCCGTCTTCCCCTCGGCCAAGACCACCAACGAGGAGGTCTATTTGGCCCAGAAGCTGGCCCGGGCCCTTCTCGGCACCCACAACGTGGACCACTGCTCCCGGCTTTGCCACTCCTCCTCCACCGCCGCCCTTTCCCGCTCCTTGGGTGGGGCTAGCATGACGAACCCCCTAGAGGATATCTGGAAAACGGACCTCTTCCTGGTGGTGGGCTCCAACACCACGGAAACCCACCCGGTGATCGCCGCCATGATCAAGAAGCGGGTGCGCCAGGGGGCGAGGATGGTCGTGGTGGACCCCCGCTACACGGGCATGGCCGAGGCGGCCACCTTGTGGCTTAGGGTCCGCCCCGGGACGGACCTGTTCCTCCTGAACGCCATGGCCCGGTACATCCTCGAGGCGGGCCTTTGGGACCGGGCCTACGTGGAGGCCCGCACGGAAGGGTTCGCCGAGTGGCAGGCCTCCTTGGAGGAATACACCCTGGAAAGGGCGGAGGCCATCACCGGGGTGGAGCGGGAGAAGATCGCCCTGGCTGCCCGGCTTTACGCCACCACGGAGCGGGCCGGGGCCTACTGGGCCATGGGGGTCACCCAGCACACCAAGGGCACGGCCACGGCCCAGGCCCTGGTGAACCTGGCCCTTCTGACGGGCAAGGTGGGCAAGGAGGGGGCGGGCCTGAACCCCCTAAGGGGCCAGAACAACGTGCAAGGGGCCGGGGATATGGGGGCCTTGCCCGACGTCTACCCCGGCTACCTCAAGGTGGCGGAGGAAGCAGCCAGAAAACGCTTTGAGGCCCTGTGGGGCGTGCCCCTCAACCCCAAGCCCGGCCTGCGCATGACCGAGGTTTTTGAGGCCATCCCCGAGGTGGAAGCCATCTACCTCATCGGGGAGGACCCGGTGACCAGCGAGCCCTACCAGGACCACCTCAAGGCCAAGCTTGCCAGCCTCCCCTTCCTTATCGTCCAAGACATCCTGGAAAACGAAACCACCCCCTTCGCCCACGTGGTCCTTCCCGCCGCCAGCTTCCTGGAAAAGGAGGGCACCTTCACCAACACCGACCGCCGGGTGCAACGGGTGCGGAGGCTCCTTGACCCGCCCGGGGAGGCCCGGCCCGAC
Source organism: Thermus brockianus (assembly GCF_021462505.1). Taxonomy (GTDB): domain Bacteria; phylum Deinococcota; class Deinococci; order Deinococcales; family Thermaceae; genus Thermus; species Thermus hydrothermalis. Next base: position 367,039 of record NZ_JAKEDV010000001.1, on the reverse strand, counting down.
TGGTGGATTACCCAGGAACTGGGCCGGCGCCTGGCCCAAGCCCTGGGCCGGCCTTGGCGGGTGTACCCGGGGCCGGAAGGCATCTGGGAGGAGGTGCGCCAGGCCATCCCCGAGCTGATGGGGGGCATCACCTACGCCCGCCTGGTGGAGGAAGGGGTGCGTTGGCCCTGTCCCCACGAGGACCACCCCGGGGAGGCGGTGCTCTTCCGCGAGCGCTTCAACACCCCCTCGGGCCGGGCCCGCTTCTTCCCTGCCCCCTACGCGCCCCCGGCGGAACCCCCCTCGGAGGACTACCCCTTCACCCTCTCCACGGGCCGGGTCCTCTTCCACTGGCACGGGGGAACCCTTAGCCGCAATAGCCGCCTGCAGGAGGCGTACCCCGAGCTCAAGGTGGAGGTGAACCCCAAGGACGCCGCCAGGCTTGGCCTCCAGGATGGCGAGCCCATCTACGTGGTGAGCCGCCGGGGCCGGATCCGCGCCAAGGCCTGGGTGACGGAGCGCACCCCCGAAGGGGTGGTCTACGCCCCCTTCCACTTCGCCGAGGCCCCCGCCAACCGCCTCACCCTGGACGCCCTGGACCCCGTGAGCCGCATCCCCGAGTACAAGGTGAGTGCCGTGCGGCTAGAAAAGGTGGACTAGAGGGTGGGGAAGGCAAAGGTCTCGTAGGCCAGCTCGGCCACGGCGAACCAGCGGTACGCCTCCTCCCGGAAGGCCCAGTAGGCGGTGTACACCTTTTTATAGGTGGCATCCTTGGCTGCCTGCTCCTCGTAAAGCGCCCTCGCCTCCTCCAGGGCCTTCTTCATCACCTCCGTGGGCCACCGCCTCAGGCGCACCCCGGCGGCGAGGAGGCGGCGGAGGGCGGGCGGGTTTTGGGCGTCGTACTTGGCCATCATGGTGAGGTTGACCTCCTGGGCCGCCACCTGGAAGGCCTCCTGGAACTCCTTGGGCAGGCGGGCCCACTCCCTTTGGGCAACCAGGAAGGAAAGCTGCGCCGAGGGTTCCCAGAAGGAAGGATAGTAGTAATAGCGGGCCACCTTGTAAAAGCCTAGTTTCTCGTCGTCGTAGGGGCCGGAAAACTCCGTGGCGTCAATGGCCCCCCGTTCCAAGGCGGGGTAGATGTCCCCGGCGGCCAGGGTCTGGGGCACCACCCCAAGCCGGCCCATGACCAGGCCCCCGAGGCCAGGGATGCGCATCCGAAGGCCCTTTAGATCCGCCAGGGTGCGGATCTCCTTGCGGAACCACCCCCCCATCTGGGCCCCCGTGTTTCCCCCAGGGAACTGGAGGACGCCGAAGTCGGCGTACACCTCCCGCAAAAGCTCAAGCCCCCCGCCGAAGAGCATCCAGGCGTTGTGCTGGCGGTAGGTCATGCCGAAAGGCACCCCCCCGTCAAAGGCCAGGGCGGGGTTTTTGCCCACATAGAAGGGCCCATAGGTGTGCCCCGCCTCCACCGTGCCCTGCTGCACGGCGTCCAGCACCTGCCCCCCGGGAACGATCTCCCCCGCCTGGTAGACCCGGATCTGGAAGCGGCCCCCCGTGAGGTCAAAAACCCGCTTGGCCAGGTCCTCCGCCCCGCCATAGAGGGTGTCCAGGCTCTTGGGATAGCTGGAAACGAGCCGCCAGCGCACCTGGGGCTGGGCCTGGGCATGGGCCGTGTAGCTGAGGCTTGCCGCTAAGCCTACCCCCACCGCTTTGAGGAAGCTCCGCCGCCGCATACCTTCCCCCTTTGGCTTTCCAGTGTATCAGGCCCCCTCCCGATCCAGAAGCTTCTCCACCAGGGAAAGAAGCGTCTGGGCGTCAAAGGGCTTGCCTAAAAAGGCCTTGGCCCCCGCCCTTAGCGCCTCCTCTTGGCTCTTGGTGGACACGCTGGCGGAAAGGGCGAGGACGGGCGGGCCGCCCAGGCGCTTTACCTCCTGGATCACCTCGAGGCCCGAAACCCCCGGCATCACCAGGTCGCACAGCACCAGGTCGTAGGCCATGGCGCCCAAGCGCGCCAGCGCCGCCTGGCCCGAGGCCGCCCACTCCACCTGGTGCCCGGCCCTCTCCAGGATGCGGCGCACCGTGTGGGCCACCAAGGGCTCATCCTCCACCAGCAGGATGCGGGCCATATAGGGGTAGGATAACCCGGAAAAGGCTCCCCTTGCCCTCCTCCGTCTCCACCTCAATCCGCCCCCCGTGGGCCTCCACGATGGCCTTGGAGATATAAAGCCCAAGCCCGGTGCCCGAAACCCCACGGGCGCCGGCGTTCTTGGCCCGGGCGTAGCGCTGGAAGAGCTTGGGGAGCTCCTCCTTGGGGATGCCGGGGCCGGTGTCCTCCACCTCCAAGACCAGGACATCCCCCTCCCCCCGGGCCCCAAGCCGGATGCGCCCCCCCTGGGGGGTGAACTTGAAGGCGTTGGAGAGGAGGTTCCCCACCACCTGGACCATGCGCTCGGGATCCGCCTCCACCACGGGGAGCTCCTCCACCTCCACCCGGAAGTCCACCCCGGAAAGCCGCGCCACCCCGTGGAAGCTTTTGGCCAGGTCTAGGAGATGGGGCCTGAGGTTCACGGGCCGCCGGTTCACCTCAAAGCGGCCCGCCTCGAGGCGGCTCGTGTCCAGGAGGTTGTCCACCATGGTCTTGAGGCGGAAGGCGCTTTCCAGGATGAGCTCCACGGACTCCTCGGCGCTCGGCGAAAGCCCCTCCTCCCGCAAGAGCTCCGCCAGGCCCATGATGACGGCAAGGGGGGTGCGGAGCTCGTGGGATACGGCGGCGATGAACTCGCCCTTGAGGCGCTCGGCCTCGAGGCGGGGCCTTAGGTCCCTCAGGTTCACCACCACCCCGCCCACCCGGGGCTCGTGGAGGAGGTTCCGGCCCCAGGCTTCCATGGGAATGGGGGTGCCGTCGGCGTGGAGGACCCGAAACTCTCCCGCACGCACCTCCCCGGGGTGGGCGAGAAGCTCCCGGAAAAGGGCCTCGGCCAAGGGGCGGTCCTCGGGATGGACGAAGTCCAGGCCGTTCACGGGTGCCCGCCTGTACCCCTCGGGGTCATACCCCAAGACCCCCCGCACGCTGGCGCTCACGAAGCGAATCGTCCCATTCCCATCCAGAACGTAGACCACGTCCTGGGAGTGCTCCATAAGCGCTTTTAGCCGCTCCTCCTCCGCCTCCAAGAGCTCCAGAAAACGGGCCTTCTCCAGGACCAAGGCCAAAAGGGTCCCCACCTGGGCAAGCCGGGCCAAGAGGCGCTCGCCGAAGCGCCGGCCCTTGCGGTAACCCAAAAGGAGCCCCCCCCGGAACACCCCGGCACGAAAGGGCACCACCAAGGCGCTTTGCAGGCCCAAAGAGGTGGCGATCCCGCACTCCCTGGGATGAAGCTCTTCCACACCCAAAGGGCTTTCCTCCGCCAAAGCCCGCTCCAGGAGGTTGGGTTGGGGCAGGGAAGCCGGCAGGGGGCAGGTGGCGAAGAGCACCACTTCCCCTTCCGCCAGAAGCACCCCCTCGTCTGCGGCGAAAAGGACCAAGAGGCGACGCACGATGGCCTCCGCCAAGCCCCTTATCCCCTTCTCCCGCAACGCCGCCTGGGCCAGGTCCACCAGGGCCTGGGTGAAGACCACCTGCTCCCTTAGGGCCCTTTCCATCCGCACCCGCTCACTGATGTCGTGGAGGACCAAGATGCGCATCTCCCCCACAACCCGGCCCCGGACGCTGTAGCTCCGCCCCCCCAAGGCAAGCTCCAGCCTACCCCCCTCCAAGGCGGGGCCTAAGGCTGTAGGGAGGTCCTCCAGGGCCACCTCAGGTCCCAAGCCCAAGGCCTCCCGCGCCCGCGGGTTAGCGAACCCCCTATCCCCAAAAAGGACCACCACCCCATCGGGAAGGTCTTCCAGCACCTGGGATAGCCGCTTTCGCTCCGCCGCTAGGGCCAGGGAAAGCTGGGTCTTCTCCCGATAGAGCTTGGCGTTCTTCAGGGCTACCCCCGCCACCCCGGCCAGAAGCTCCACGTAGCCCACCTCCTCGGGGTTCACCGGAGGACCCCCTGGGCCGTGGTCCACCGCCACCACCCCTAAGGGTTCCTCCTCCGCCAGGATAGGCACGTAGGCCACGGTGGGCCCCGTGCCTTGGCCCACGCCCGCCGGAAGCTTCTCCCGCTCCAAAACCAGGGTTTTCCGCTCCCGCACCGCCCGGGCCAAGGGATCAGGGGAGACTTCCACGAGAAGCTGGATACGGCTCCTGCCCTCCGTCCAATACACCTCCTGGCCCCTGACGGTGAGGTGCCCCTCCAAGCGGCCCTCCTTGACCAAGGCCACGGTGACCCGGAAAAAGCCAAACCGCTCGGATAGCGCCCGGGCTAAGGTTTCCAGGACGGCGCTTGGCTCTAGCGAACGGGCCACCTCCCGGGCCAGGGCGCTCACGTGGGAGAGGGCCTCCACATGCCGGGAAAGCTTCCCCAAAGCAGCGTTGCGGCTGGCGAGGAGTTCCCCGTTCTTGAGGGCCAGGGCGGTGAGCTGGGCGAGGAGGGGCAAGGTGGGCTGGAGGGCCTGGGGGACGCCCTCGAGGCTGAGCACCCCCTTGGCCGCAAAACGGAAGCAGGAAGGGCAGACCATGGCCCGGGTTTCCCGGGTAGCCCGGGGGCGTTCTTGGCACCGGGCCTCGGGATCGCTCCAGCAAAAAAGGGCCTCCTCCCCCACCACGGGCAACAACCACTCCTCGCCCCGCTTAACGGGCCCCTCGGCGAAAAAGGCCTCCTGCACCGGCCCCTTGCTGTAAAGGGGCAGGGCGATGGCAGAAACCGTGTAGTGCCGCCCCCGCCCCGAGGCCACCTCGCCCACCAGTTCCCGGGTGGAAGGGTGATAGAGGAAAAGGGCCGCCCGCTCCACCCCCTCCTCCGTGGCCACCTCCAGGAGGTTGCGCAAAATCTGTACTGGCTCCAAATCCTTAAGAAGGGCCCTTTGAAAACGGGCCAACACCGCAAGTTGCCCGGCCAATCTCATCTGCCTCCAATGGTAGCATGGGGCCTGGGTTGCAAGGGGAAGGGTGAAATCTTAGACTTGGTCAAAGAGAGGGCCCCTTGCTAGGGGAGGTCGGGTATGCCCATAGATTTCAGCCTCACGGAAGAGCAGAAACAGCTCCAGGCCCTGGCCCGCCGCTTCGCCAAGGAGGTGATCCTGCCGGTGGCGGCGGCCTACGACGAGAAGGAGGAGGTACCCTGGCCCGTAATAGAAAAGCTTCACGAGGTGGGCCTCCTCAACGCCATCATCCCCGAGGCCTACGGGGGGATGGGCCTCAAGATGCTGGATGAGGTCATCGTGGGGGAGGAGCTGGCCTACGCCTGCATGGGCATCTACACCATCCCCATGGCCAGCGACCTGGGCATCACCCCGGTGCTCCTCGCCGGCACCGAGGAGCAAAAGCGGCGCTTCCTCACCCCCCTCACCCAGAAACCGGCCCTGGCCGCCTTCGCCCTCAGCGAGCCCGGGAACGGCTCCGACGCCGCCGCCCTCAGGACCCGGGCTGTGCGCCAAGGGGATTACTACGTCTTAAACGGCACCAAGATGTGGATCTCCAACGGGGGCGAGGCGGAGTGGGTGGTGGTCTTCGCCACCCTGAACCCCGAGCTGCGCCACAAGGGCGTGGTGGCCCTGGTGGTGGAGAAGGGCACCCCGGGCTTCCGGGCGGTGAAGATCCACGGGAAGATGGGCCAAAGGGCTAGCGGCACCTACGAGCTCGTCTTTGAGGACGTGAAGGTGCCGGTGGAAAACCGGCTTGGGGAAGAGGGGGAAGGCTTCAAGATCGCCATGAACACCCTGAACAAGACCCGCATCCCCGTGGCCGCAGGAAGCGTGGGCGTGGCCCGGAGAGCCCTGGACGAGGCCAAGAAGTACGCCAAGGAGCGGGAGGCCTTCGGCCAGCCCATCGCCAACTTCCAGGCCATCCAGTTCAAGCTGGCGGACATGATGATCGGCATTGAAACCGCCCGCATGTACACCTACTACGCCGCCTGGCTCGCCGACCAAGGCCTGCCCCACGCCCACGCCAGCGCCATCGCCAAGGCCTACGCCTCGGAAATCGCCTTTGAGGCGGCCAACCAGGCCATCCAGATCCACGGGGGCTACGGGTACGTGCGGGAGTACCCTGTGGAGAAGCTCCTTCGGGACGTGAAGCTCAACCAGATCTACGAGGGCACCAACGAGATCCAAAGGCTCATCATCGCCAGGCACCTCCTGGCGGAGTGAAAGGAGGCAGGATGAAGTTCGTGGCGGTTATCAGGCAGGTCCCCGACGGGGAGAGCAGGCTCAAGATCCAAGGCGGCCGGGTGGACCTTTCCGGGGCCACCCTCATCCTGGACCAGATGGACGAGTACGCCGTGGAGGAGGCCCTCCGCCTCAAGGAAAAGCACGGCGGCGAGGCCATCGTGGTGGGCTTCGGCCCCGAGCGCACGGAAGAGGCCATCCGCACCGCCTTGGCCATGGGGTGCGACCGGGGGGTGCACGTGGTTTACGAGGGCTACGCCGACCCCGTGACCGTGGCCGAAGCCCTGGCGGACGTGGTGCGGGAGGAGGCCCCCACCCTGGTCCTCACCGGGGGGCAGCAAGCGGACTGGGATAGCCAGGCCCTGGGGGCCGCCCTGGCGGAGGCCCTGGGGGTGCCGGTGGTGTCCTGGACCACGGCCTTGGAGCTAGAAGGGGAAACGGCCAAGGCCAAGCACGACCTAGACGAGGGGGCGGAGTGGGTCCGGGTAAGGCTTCCCGCCGTCTTCACCACGCAGCAGGGCCTGAACGAGCCCCGCTACCCCACCCTTCCCGGCATCATGAAGGCCAAGAAGAAGGAGATAAGGAAGGTGGCCTTCACTGGAACGCCTAAGGTGGAAATCCTCGAGGAGAGCATCCAGGAAAAGGCCCGCCTGCAGAGGATCCTGGACGGGAAGGACCCCGTGGCGGCGGCGGAGGAGCTGGTGCGGCTTCTCCACGAAGAGGCCAAGGTGCTTTAGGAGGTGGCTATGGTTCTTGTGGTTCTGGACCACGATGGGAACAAGCTAAGGAAGGGGAGCCTCGAGGCCCTCACCCGGGCCCGGGCCCTGGCGGAGGCCTTGGGCACCCGGGTGGCTGGGGTCCTCCTGGCGGAGGACAAGGCCCCGGTGGAGGAGGCCCGAAGCTACGTGGAGACCCTCTACACCGCCACGCTAGGCCCCTATACGGCCGAACGGTGGGCGGCTGGGGTCTTGGCGGCGGCCCAGGAGGCGGGCGCCCAGGCGGTGGTGGCCCCCTCCTCCCGGCAAAGCCGCACCTACCTGGGCCGGGTGGCCTACGCCCTGAAGGCGGGACTCTTGGAGGACACCTTGGAAAGCGGGGTGGAGGGCGGGGCGGTGGTGGCCACCCGCTACGCCTACCTGAACCGGGTGACGCAGAGGGTGCGCGCCCCCCTCCCCGTGGTCCTCACGGTGAAGCCCAACACCACCCCCCTGGCGGAGCCCCTTGCGGCCCAGGGGGAGGTGCGGCCCCTGGAGGTGCCGGCTGTGCCCACCGTGGAGGTGCTGGAGCGCCTCCAGGAGGAGAAGAAGGGGGTTTCCCTCACCGAGGCGGACATCGTGGTCACGGGAGGGCGGGGCATGGGGAGCCCCGAGGCCTTCCGCCTGGTGGAGGAGCTCGCCGCCCTCTTGGGCGGGGCCGTGGGCGCCACCCGGGCGGTGGTGGACGCCGGCTGGCGGCCCTACAGCGAGCAGGTGGGCCAGACGGGCAAGACGGTGCAACCTTCCCTCTACATCGCCCTAGGGGTGTCGGGGGCCGTGCAGCACCTGGCGGGGATGAACAAGAGCAAGTACATCGTGGCGGTGAACAAGGACCCCGAGGCCCCCATCTTCAAGCACGCCGACTATGGCATCGTGGGGGACGTGCACCAGGTGGTCCCCGCCCTGATTGAAGCGGTGAAGAAGCTAAAGGACTAGAAAAAAAAGGCCCGCCGGGGCTTCCCCCGGCGGGCTTTCCCTTAGCCCCGCTCCCCAGGGGGCGGGGGTGCGCCTTCTTCGGTCATGCGGGAGGCCTCGAGGTCGGGAGAAGCTTGGGTTGGCGCCTCGGCCTTAGGCTCCTGCCCCCGGAGGAGGCGGAGGAGAAGGTAGAGAAGCACCGCCGCCACCACCACGCCCACGGCGTAGGGCCAGACAGGGGCGCCGCCCGCCTCGGGTACCTCGGGCAGGGAGAGGGGCGGTGTAGGCGCCTGGAAGACCTCTTCCTCCAGCTTCCCCACCCGCTCGGCAAGCCCCTTGATGGCCTCTTCCTGGGCGGTTACCCGGGCCTCCAGGGCCGCCACCTTGGCCCTCAGGCCTTGGTAGCTGGCGTAGGCCGCATAGCCTCCCCAGGCCAAAAGCCCCAGCAAAATAAGCGCCAAGAGATACCAAAGCCACCTTCGCACGCTTCACCTCCTTCCCAGGCGGCCTTTCCTGGAAGCCTGCCTGGTTTCTTAGTGTATCATGACGGCCAGTATGGCGGATAATGCCCGGCTCATCCTGGATGAGCTCTTGGCGGAGCTTGAAGAAAGGCGCAAAAAGGTGCTTTTGGGCGGGGGGAAAGAGCGCATAGAAAAGCAGCACCAGCAGGGCAAGCTCACCGCTCGGGAGCGGATCGATTACCTCCTGGACCCCGGGAGTTTCGTGGAGCTCATGCCCTTTGCCGAGCACCTGGAAACCGGGCTCATGGAGGGCCTCGAGGCGCCCGCGGACGGGGTGGTGACGGGCTACGGCACCATCGGCGGCCGCCTCGTCTTCGTCTTCAGCCAGGACTTCACCGTCCTGGGCGGCTCCTTGGGCAAGATGCACGGGCGCAAGATCGCAAGCCTCATGGACCTGGCCGCCAAGGTGGGAGCCCCCATCATCGGCCTCAACGACTCCGCCGGGGCCCGCATCCAAGAAGGGGTGGATAGCCTCTCCGGCTACGGGGAGGTCTTCTACCGCAACGCCATCTACTCCGGGGTGGTGCCCCAGATCTCCGCCATCCTGGGCCCTTGCGCCGGGGGAGCCGTCTACAGCCCCGCCATGACCGACTTCATCCTCATGAGCCGGGGCACCAGCTACATGTTCATCACCGGCCCCGAGGTTATTAAAAGCGTCACCCGCGAGGAGGTGACCTTTGAGGAGCTGGGCGGGGCCGACGTGCACATGGAGAAAAGCGGCGTGGCCCACCTGGAAGGAGAAAGCGACCAGGAGGTCTTGGACCTCATCAAGAAGCTCCTCGCCTACCTGCCGCAAAACTCCCGGGAAAAGCCCCCGGTGCTAGACCCCAAGGACGACCCCTTCCGGCCCACCCCGGAGCTCCTGGACCTCGTCCACCCCGACGCCCGCAGGCCCTACAACATGCACCAGGTAATCCGCACCCTGTTGGACGAGGGGGAGTTTTTGGAAATCCAGCCCGGCTTCGCCAAAAACATCATCGTGGGCCTGGGGCGGCTTGGCGGCTACCCCGTGGGGGTCATCGCCAACAACCCCCGGTTCATGGCCGGGGCCCTGGACATCAACGCCTCGGACAAGGCCGCCCGCTTCATCCGCACCATGGACGCCTTCAACATCCCCCTCCTCACCCTGGTGGACGTGACGGGCTTCCTTCCCGGAGTGGCCCAGGAGCACGGGGGCATCATCCGCCACGGGGCCAAGATGCTCTTCGCCTACGCCGAGGCCACGGTGCCCAAGATCACCCTCATCGTCCGCAAGGCCTACGGCGGGGCCTACCTGGCCATGAACTCCAAGGACATGGGGGCGGACGTGGTCCTGGCCTGGCCCACCGCCTCCGTGGCGGTGATGGGGGCGGAAGGGGCGGCCAACATCATCTACCGCAAGGAGATCCAGGCCTCCCCCAACCCCGAGGAAACCCGCCGCAAGAAGATTGAGGAGTACCGCCAGGCCTTTGACAACCCCTGGGTGGCGGCGGCCCGGGGCTACATTGACGACGTCATAGACCCCAAGGACACCCGCCGCCTCCTCTACCTGCACCTCAGGATGCTTTGGGACAAGAAGGAGGAGAGGCCACCCAAGAAGCACGACAATATCCCCCTCTAAACCCCTCCTCCCCAACCCCGCCGGTACCTGCTCTTCCGAGTCCATCCACGAGGCGTGCCTGGGTAAACTGGAAGCAGATGCTGAAGGTTTGGCTCCAGGTACCCCTACGCGCCTATCAAGAGGCGTTGGAAGCCCAGCTTGGGGCTTGGGGCCTCGAGGTGGTGACCCACCCCTTCCAGGCCCAGGTGGGGCTGGTGGAGGCGGGCCGCGAGGTCCCCGCCCCACCCCCTGTGCCCGCGGTGATCCTGCTTCGGGACAAGGAGCAAGCGCCCCAGGCCCTCAAAAAGGGGTACCGGGGCTACCTCTACCCCGAGCAGGGCCTCGAGGTCCTGGCCAAGGCCCTGGAGGCGGTGGCCCGGGGCGAGGTCTGGGCCGAGCGCAAGGTGGTGGCCACCTTGGTGGGGGAACCCCTCCCCCACCTCACGCCCAGGGAAAAGGAGGTGGCGGCCTTGGCGGCTTTGGGCCTTTCCAACGAGGAGATTGCCAAGGAGCTCGGCATCTCGGTGAAGACGGTGAAGGCCCACCTTTCCCTGGTTTTCCAAAAGCTCGGGGTCAAGAAGCGAAGCGAGCTGGCCCACGTGAGGTTTCTCTAAAAGCCCATGGACCTGGAAAGCTTTCGCCAAGAGCTCACCGCCTGCCGCCTCTGCCCCCGGCTCGTGGCCTGGCGGGAAGGGGTGGCGGGAAGGAAAAGGGCCTTCCGCCACGAGCCCTACTGGGCTAGGCCCGTGCCCGGCTTCGGGGACCCCGAGGCGCGCCTCGTCCTCTTCGGCCTCGCCCCCGGGGCCCACGGCTCCAACCGCACGGGCCGGCCCTTCACCGGGGACGCCTCGGGAGCCTTCCTCTACCCCCTCCTCCACGAGGCGGGGCTTTCCAACAAGCCCGAAAGCCACCCTGGGGATGACCTAAGGCTCTATGGCGTCTACCTCACGGCGGCGGTGCGGTGCGCCCCGCCTGGGAACAAGCCCACGCCGGAGGAGCTCAGGGCGTGCGCCCGCTGGACGGCGGTGGAGCTCGGCCTCCTTCGGAAAGCCCAGGTTTACCTGGCCCTGGGGCGGATCGCCCACGAGGCCCTCCTGGACCACTTGGGCCTGAGAAGGAGCGCCTACCCCTTCCGCCACGGGGCCCACTACCCCTTGCCCGAGGGGAGGCACCTCCTCTGTAGCTACCACGTTTCCCGCCAGAACACGCAAACGGGCAAGCTCACCCGGGAGATGTTCCTGGAGGTCCTCCTAAGGGCTAAAGCCCTCGCCGGGCTTTGAGCCACCGGGTTAGCTCCTCGTAGGAAAGGGCGTTGAGCACCCTTTCCGGGCCAATCCAGGCCCTCTGGGCGGTGCCCACGGCGAGCTCCATGAAGCGGAGGTGCTCGGTCTGGTGGGCGTCCGTGGAAAGGCTTATCCAAAGCCCCATCCCGTAGGCCAGGCGGGCGAGGTCATCGGGCAGGTCCATGCGGTCGTAGTAGCCGTCTATCTCCACGGCCACGCCCCGCTCCTTGGCCTTTTGGAAAATGGCCTCCCAGTCGGCCTCAATAGGGGGGCGGCGGCCGAGGAGGCGGGCCGTGGGGTGGGCCAGGACGTGGACGAAAGGGTTCTCCAGGGCCCTCAGGATGCGCCTCGTCTGCTCCGCTTTGGAGAGCTTGAACTGGGAGTGGATGGAGATCAGGACCAGGTCCAACTCGCGCAGGACCCAGTCCGGGTAGTCCAGGCTGCCATCGGGCCGAATGTCCACCTCGGCCCCCGCCAGGAGGTAAGGGGGGCCGTGGGTTTCGTTGAAGCGGCGGATGGCCTCAATGCGCCTTAGGGCCTCCTCCGGGGACGGCCCCCCCGCCACCCGCACCGCCGGGGAGTGGTCCGTGACCCCCAGGTACTGGTACCCCAGGGCCTTGGCCGCCTCCCAAAGCTCTTCCAGGGAGTTTTTGCCGTCGGAGTAGGTGGAGTGGACCTGGAGGTCCCCCTTGACGTGGGAAAGCTCTAGGAGCTTGGGAAGCTTTCCCCTTTGCGCCGCCTCAATCTCCCCGTGGTCCTCCCGGAGGGGCGGGGGGATGAAGGGCAGGCCCAAGGCGGCGTACACCCCTTCCTCCGTCTCCCCCGCCAGGCGCTCCTCCCCCCGGAAGACCCCGTACTCGGAAAGCTTTAGGCCCATATCCTGGGCCAGGGCGCGAAGCTTGATGGAATGGGCCTTGCTCCCCGTGAGGTACTGGAGGCCTGCGCCATAGCTTTCGGGAGGCACCACGCGCAGGTCCACCTGGAGGCCATTCTTTAGAAACACCGTGGCCCTTTCCGGGCCCTTGGCGTAAACCTCCTTCACCTGGGGGAGGGCCACGAAGCCCGCCACCACCCGAGGGGCCTCGAGGCTCGCCACCAGGTAGTCCAGGTCCCCCACGGTGTCCTTGTAGCGCCGGGCCGAACCGCAAAGCTCCGCCCGCTCCACCCCGGGCAGGGCGCGGATCTCCTCCAGGAGGCTCCGGGCCAAGGAGAGCACCGCCCCCAAAGGCCGCCTCTTCCCCGCCGCCTGGGCCAGGGCAAGCCCCTCCCGGATGCGCTCCGCCTTCTTGGGCCCGAAGCCCCTAAGCCTTAGGAGGTCTCCCCTATCCAAGGCTTCCTTGAGCTTTTCCAGGGAGTCCACGCCCAGGGCCTCGTAGAGGAGGCGGGCGGTCTTGGGCCCCACCCCGGGCACCTCCATGACCTCGAGGACCCCCCTGGGCACCTTCCTCGCCAACTCTTGGTGCTTGGCGATTTTCCCCGTGTTCAGAAACTCCAACACCTTCTCCGCCAGGTCGGGCCCGATGCCCGGGAGGGCGAGGAGGGCCTCCTTGCCCCTTTTCGCCACCTCCTCAATGGGGGTGTCCAGGTCGTAGAGGGTGCGGGCCGCCTGGTAGTAGGCCCGGACCCGGAAGGGGTTGTCCCCCAAGAACTCGCTCATGAGCCCGATCTCCTCAAAGAGGCGGGCAAGCTCCTGGTTTCGCATGCCCTCACTATACGGGTATACTGAAACCCCATGCCCAGGCCGGACCGGTTCCGTAAAAGGGTGGTGGCCCTACTAAGGGAGGCGGGGCGCCCCCTCCACTACACCGAGGTGGGCCGCCTCCTCAAGGAGGAGGGGTTTTGGGCCAGGGTAAAGGAGCCCGAAAAGATCGCCAAGGTGCGGCTTTCCGCCCTCGCCAGGTGGGAGCGAAGCCCCGTGGTGGCCTTAGGGAACGGGCTTTACGCCCTTAGGGAAGAAGCCGGTACGAGCCCAGAACCTTGAGGTAGTTGGCCCTTTCCAAAGCGGCGGGCTCCGCCACCTTCTGGTAGCTCATGACCCCCCGCATCTCCGCCACGCTGGCGTATTCCTTTTCCTCCATGAAGGCCTTTAGCTCGGCCAATACCGTGCGGAAGTGGCCTGGCCCCCTCTCCAGGATGGCCGAGGTCATCATCACCACCTGGGCCCCGGCCAAGAGGCCCTTGGCCGCCTCCTTGCCCGTGTGCACCCCCCCGGTGAGGGCCAGCTCCAGGTCCACCCGCCCGTGGAGGAGGGCGATCCAGTGCAGGCGCAAAAGGGCCTCGTAGGGGCGGGAAAGGGAGAGGGTGGGCACCACGGAAAGGGTTTCCAGGTCAAAGTCCGGCTGGTAGAAACGGTTGAAAAGCACCAGGGCCTTGGCCCCCGTACCCTCCACCCGCTTGGCAAAGTGGGCGAAGGCGGTAAAGGCGTGCCCCACCTTCACCGCCACGGGCACCCGCACCGCCTCCACCACGGCCCGGATGGTGGAAAGGTACATCGCCTCCACCTCCTCCCCGGAGAGGGCGGGGTCCGTGGGGATGTAGTAGAGGTTGAGCTCAATGGCGTCCGCCCCCGCTTCCTCCAAAAGCCGGGCGTACTCCACCCAACCCCCGGGGCTAATCCCGTTGAGGCTTGCGATGATGGGCACGGAAACCCGCTCCTTGGCCCGGGAAAGGAGGTCCAGGTGGCGTTCCGGGGTGAGGCGGTACTCGTGGGCGCGGGGAAAGTAGCTCAGGGCCTCGGCGTAGCTTTCGTGGCCATAGTGGAGGTAGTGGTCCAGCATCTCCTCCTCGAGGGTCACCTGCTCCTCAAAGAGGGAGTGCATGACGATGGCCGCCGCCCCGCCGTCCTCCAACCGCAAAAACCCATCCAGCTTCTCCGTGAGGGGAGAAGCGGAGGCCACCAAAGGGTGGTCCAGCTCCAAGCCTAAATAGGTGGTCCTTAGGTCCATGGCGCCCCCCTAGCTCGCCGGGATGGCCTTCTCGCCCGCAAGCCGCTTTAGCCTTTCCCACCTGGCCCGCACCGCCTCCTCCGCCGCCTTCAAGAAGGCCTCGGCCTCCTCGGGGTGGGTCTGCAGGAGAAGGCGGTAGCGGTTCTCCGCATAGAGGTACTCCCGGAGGGGGAGGGTAGGGGGCTTGGAGTCCAGGATAAGCCCCTCCCCAGGCACATAGCGGAAAAGGGGCCAGTACCCCGAGCGCTCCGCCAGCTTCTGGTGGTCCATGCCCTTGGCCATGTCAATCCCGTGGGCGATGCAGTGGCTGTAGGCGATGAGAAGGGCGGGGCCCTTGTGGGCCTCGGCCTCGAGGAAGGCCCGCACCGTATGGGCATCGTTCGCCCCCATGGCGATCTGGGCCACGTACACGTGGCCGTAGCTCATGGCCATGAAGGCCAGGTCCTTCTTGGGGGTGGGCTTGCCCGCCATGGCGAACTTGGCCACCGCTCCAAGCCCCGTGGCCTTGGAGGCCTGCCCTCCGGTGTTGGAGTAGACCTCCGTGTCCAGGACCAGAACCTTCACGTTGGCCCCCGAGGCCAGCACGTGGTCCAGCCCCCCGTAGCCGATGTCGTAGGCCCAGCCATCCCCGCCCACGATCCAGACGGTGTGAGGGATGAGGGCATCCGCCACCGCCAGGAGGTCCCTGGCCTTGGGGTCTTCTAGCCCTTCAAGCCGCTCCCTGAGGAGGGCCACGTCCTTTCGCCTCTCCTCCACCCCTTCCGGCCCCACCTCGGCGAGAAGCCGCGCCACAAGCTCCTCCCCAAGCACGTGGCGGAACTCGGGCAAAAGCCTCCTGGCGTGCTCCGCCTTCTTGTCCAGAGCCAAACGCATGCCCAGGCCGAACTCGGCGTTGTCCTCAAAGAGGGAGTTGGCCCAGGCGGGGCCCCGGCCCTCCCGGTTCTTGCTCCAGGGCGTGGTGGGGAGGTTGCCGCCGTAGATGGAGCTACACCCCGTGGCGTTGGCCACGATGAGCCGGTCACCGAAGAGCTGGGAAAGAAGCCTCAGGTAAGGGGTTTCCCCGCACCCGGCGCAGGCACCGGGAAACTCAAAAAGGGGCGTGAGGAGCTGCACGTCCTTGACCGTGTGGAGCTTGAGGCCCTGGCGGGGGGGTTCGGGGAGGGAGAGGAAGAAGTCCCAGTGCTCGTTCATGGCCTCCCGCACCTGGAGGCGGGGAGCCATGTTCAAGGCCTTGCGGCTCGGGTTTCGCTTGTCCTTGGCCGGGCAGACCTCCACGCACAAGGAGCACCCGGTGCAGTCGTCCGCGCTAATGGCGAGGACGAACTCCCCGGAAAGCTCCTTCCACATGGCCTTGCGGTGGGGAAAGCCCTGAGGGGCCCCCGCCAAGGCCTCCTCCGGCACCACCTTGGCCCGAACCACGGCGTGGGGGCAGACCAGGACGCACTTGCCGCACTGGACGCAGACCTCTGGGTCCCAGGTGGGGACGAACTCGGCGATCCCCCTCTTCTCGTAGCGGGCGGTGCCCGTGGGGTAGGTGCCGTCCAAGGGGAAGGCGGACACGGGCAAGGCATCTCCCAAGCCCAAGGCGATGGGGCCCAGGACCTCCTTCACAAAGGGAGGCGGGTCCCCCACCATGGGCGGCACCAGGCCCTTTTCCGAGGTGATGCGCCCGGGGATGGGGAGGGGTTCCACCGCCTGGAAGCCCAGCTCCACCGCCTGGAAGTTCTTCTCCAAAACGCTCCTTCCCCGCTTCCCGTAGCTCTTCTCTATGGCCTTCTTGATGCGGGCCTTGGCCTCCTCCTCGGGCAGGACCCCCGAGAGCTTGAAGAAGGCCGCCTGCATGAGGACGTTGATGCGGCCCGGAAGCCCCACCTTGCGGGCGAGCTCGTAGGCGTTCACCACGTAGACCTTGAGGTTTTTGCGAAGGATCTCCTCCTGCACCGGCTTGGGCAGGCGGTCCCAAACCTCCTCCTTGGGGTAGGGGCTGTTGAGGAGCACGGTGGCGCCTTCCTCCGCTATCCCGAGCATGGGGAAGCGTTCCAAAAAGCCCCACTGGTGGATGCCCACGAAGTTGGCCCTCTGGATGAGGTAGGGCTTGTTCAAGGGGTTGGGGCCGAAGCGCAGGTGGCTGATGGTGCGAGAGCCGGACTTCTTGGAATCGTAAACAAAATACCCTTGGGCGTAAAGCGGGGTTTCCTCCCCGATGATCTTGATGGTGTTCTTGTTGGCGGAAACGGTGCCGTCCGCTCCCAGGGCGAAGAACACGGCCCGTACGGAAGCGGGGTCCTCAAAATCCACCTCCGGGTACGGGAGGCTCGTGTGGGACACGTCGTCCTGGATGCCCAGAGTAAAGCCGTGGCGGAGCCTTTCCTCCTTTAGCGCCTCGTAGAGGCCCAGGGCCATGGCCGGGGTGAACTCCTTGGAGGAGAGGCCGTAGCGCCCGCCCACCAGGAGGGGTACCTCTCCCCCCTTGAGGGCGAAGGCTGCCGCCACCTCCTGAAAGAGGGGCTCCCCCACCGCCCCTGGCTCCTTGCCCCGGTCCAAGACGGCCACCCGCTTGGCGCTTGGGGGAATAGCCGCCAAGAAGCCCTGGGCGTGGAAGGGGCGGTAGAGGCGGACCCGCACCATCCCCACCCTTTCCCCCCGCTTGAGGAGGTACGCCACCGCCTCCTCCACCGCCAAGGAAGCGGAGCCCATGACCACCACCACCCGCTCCGCCTCGGGGTGGCCGAAGTACTCGTAGGGCGCATAGCGCCGCCCCGTAATCTCGGCGAACCGGGCCATGGTGCTCTCCACCACCTCCGGGAAGCGGAGGTAGAGGGGGTTGATGGCCTCGCGGTTTTGGAAGTAGTGGTCCGGGTTTTGCGCCGTGCCCCTTATGACCGGGGCCTCCGGGGTCAGGGCCCGTTTGCGGAAGGCCTCGAGGGCGGAGAAGGGAAAGAGCGCCTTGAGTTCTTTGTCGGAGAGGGGCAGGATCTTCTGCACCTCGTGGGAGGTGCGGAAGCCGTCCATGGCGTGCAGGACGGGGAGGCTGGCCTGAAGGGCCACGGCATGGGCCATGGCCGCCAGGTCCTGGGCCGCCTGGACCGACTCGGACACCAAAATCCCCCATCCCGTGGGGCGCACGGCGTAAAGGTCCTGGTGGTCCCCGAAGATGGAAAGGGCGTGGGTGGCGAGGGCCCGAGCGGCCACGTGGATGACCCCAGGCAAGGCCTGCCCGGCGATCTTGTACATGTCGGGGATCATGAGGAGAAGGCCCTGGCTTGCGGTGAAGGTGGTGGCCAGAGTGCCCTCCTGCAAGGCGCCGTGCAAGGCCCCCGCCGCACCCCCTTCGGACTGCATCTCCACCACCCTCGGCACCAGGCCGAAGAGGTTGGGCTCCCCCTTGGCCGCCCACTCGTCCGCGAGCTCGGCCATGGGGCTTGAGGGGGTGATGGGGTAGATGGCGATGACCTCGGAAAGGCGGTAGGCTACCCGGGCCACCGCCTCGTTCCCGTCCACGGTGATGGGACGCATAGGCTTCACCTCGCCCTTACCTTAGCCCTGGAAGGGGGTGAGGAATGTCCCGCCCCCCTTCCCTTAGAATGGGGCCATGCCGCCTCTCTTGCGCTACGCTTTGGCCCTCTTGTGGGTGGGCTTTGCGGTCTTCCTCGAGGCCTACCGCCCACCCCTCCTCCTCCTCGCCGGCCTCACCCTCCTCCTCGGCCGCCCCCGGTCCTGCCCCCGGGCTTGACGGGAAGGCCAAAGGGGAAAAGACTTGGGGCGTGGACGCCTTTCAGAAGAACCTAGAAAAGCTCGCCGAACTGGCCATCCGGGTGGGGCTAAACCTGGAAAGGGGGCAGGAAATCATCGCCACGGCCCCCATTGAGGCCCTGGACTTCGTGCGCCTCCTAGCGGAAAAGGCCTACCGGGAGGGGGCGAGCCTCTTCACCGTGATCTATGGGGACAACGCCCTCTCCCGCAAGCGCCTCTCCCTCGCCCCCGAGGAGGGCTTAGAGAAGGCCCCCGCCTGGCTCTACGAGGGCATGGCCAAGGCCTTCCGGGAAGGGGCGGCGCGGCTTGCCGTTTCCGGCAACGACCCCAAGGCCCTGGAAGGCCTTCCCCCCGAGCGCATCGGGAAGGCGCAACAGGCCAACGCCCGGGCCTACAAGCCGGCCCTGGAGGCCATCACGGAGTTCGTCACCAACTGGACCATCGTGCCCTACGCCCACCCGGGCTGGGCCAAGGCGGTCTTCCCCCACCTTCCCGAGGAGGAGGCGGTGGGAAAGCTCTGGGAGGCCATCTTCCAGGCCACCCGGGTGGACCGGGAAGACCCCGTGGCCGCCTGGGAGGCCCACAACCGCTTCCTGCACGAGAAGGTGGCCTACCTAAACGCAAAGCGCTTCCACGCCCTCCACTTCCGGGGACCGGGCACGGACCTGGTGGTGGGCCTGGCCGAGGGGCACCTTTGGCAAGGAGGCGCCACGCCCACGAAGAAAGGGCGGCTTTGCAACCCCAACCTGCCCACGGAGGAGGTCTTCACCGCCCCCCACCGGGAGCGGGTGGAAGGGGTGGTGCGGGCCTCGAGGCCCCTCGCCCTGGGGGGCACCCTGGTGGAGGGCATCTGGGCCCGGTTTGAAAGGGGCGTGGCCGTGGAGGTGGGGGCGGCGAAGGGGGAGGAGGTGTTGAAAAGGGTCCTGGACACGGACGAGGGGGCAAGGCGCCTCGGGGAGGTGGCCCTGGTGGCGGCCGACAACCCCATCGCCAAGACGGGCCTGGTCTTCTTTGACACCCTCTTTGACGAGAACGCCGCAAGCCACATCGCCTTCGGCCAAGCCTATGCGGAGAACCTCGAGGGCCGTCCCTCCGGGGAGGAATTCCGGAAACGGGGCGGCAACGAGAGCCTGGTGCACATTGACTGGATGATCGGCTCGGAGGAGGTGGACGTGGACGGCCTCCTGGAGGACGGCACCCGCATACCCCTCATGCGGCGGGGGGTCTGGGTGGTTTAGGCGGCCAAGCGTTTCCCTGCCCCCCAAGGGGGGCAGGGTTTGTTCTTTTTATCACGATACTTTGCGCTTGTGCTTTTGCTCTCCCCCTAAACCGCCGCCAAGGCCTCCAGAAAAAGCGCCTCCAAATCCCCCGGGTCCTCCAGGCCCACGGAAACCCGCACCAGGCCCGGGGTCACCCCCGCCTCCAGGCGGGCCTCCTCCTTTAGGCGGCTATGGGTGGTGGTCCAGGGGTGGACGAGGAGGGTGCGGGCATCCCCCAGGTTCGGGGCCTTGAGGAGGCGGATGGCCTTGAGGAAGCGGCTTGCCGCCTCGAGGCTTCCCAGGTCCAGGGTGAAGATGCCGCCCCCGGCGGCCAGGTACTTCTTGGCATAGGGGTAAGCGGGGTCCTCGGGAAGCCCGGGGTAGCGGAGGGCCTTCACCTTGGGGTGGGCCCGGAGGGTTTCCGCTAGCCTGAGGGCGGTTTCGCTCATGCGCCGCACCCTCAAGGCCACGGTCTCCAGGCCCTGGAAAAGGAGGTAGGCGTGGAAGGGGGAAAGGGCCATGCCCGCCAGGGATAGCCCCAGGGTGCGCACCCTTTCCGGGAAGCACTTGGGCCCCAGGGCCTCCCAGGGCACCTGTCCCTTGAGGTCGGGCTCCAGGAACTGGGGAAAGCGCCCCCATAGGGCCGTCTCCCGGGAAAGCACCGCCCCGCCCAGGACCGAGCCGTGGCCCGAGGCCCACTTGGTGAGGCTTTGCACCACCACGTGGGCCCCCCAGCGGAGGGGTTTGGCGAGCGCCCCGGCAGCGCCAAAGGTGTTGTCCACGACCAAGGCCACGCCCTTCTCCTCCGCCAGGTGGGCCAGGGCCTCGAGGTCCGGCACCAGGAGGGCAGGGTTGGCCATGATCTCCACGAAGAGCACCCGGCTTCGCTCGCTAAGGGCCTCCCGCACCGCCTCCGGGCTAGGGTCCACGTAGCGCACCCGCACGCCCCAGGGGGCCAAGACCTGGTTGAAGAGCCCGATGGTCTGGCCGAAAAGCCCCTTGGCCGCCACCACCTCGTCCCCGGGGCGGACCAGGGCCAGTAAGGCGGCGAAGGTGGCCGCCTGGCCTGAGGCCAAGGCCACGGCCTCCATAGCCCCTTCCAAAGCCCTTAGCCTCTCCTCCAGGGCGCGGGCGGTGGGGTCCTTCTGCCGGGCGTAGACGTACCCTTCCCCCGTGGCGAAGCGCTCCTGCCCCTCCTCCAGGGTCTTGAAGCCGTAAGCGGCCACGGCGTAGATGGGAAGGCCCACCGCCCCATAAGGGTCTTCCGGCAGGCCCGCCAGGACCGCTAGGGTTTCGTACTCCATGGCCACCTCCTAGCGCACCAGGAGCACGGGGCAAGGAGCCTCGGCCACCACCTTCTGGCTCTGGCTTCCCAGGAAGAGGCTCCCCAAGGCCCCAAGCCCCCGGGTGCCCATGACGATAAGGTCCGCCTTCTCCCCTATGGCCGCTTGGAGGATGGCGCTGGCAGGCTCCCCTTCCAGGAGGAGGCCTTCCTCCCTGGAAACCCCGGCCAGGCTCACCCCCTCCGCCAGGACCTTCTCCGCCCGCTCCAGGCGGCGCTTCAGGGCCTCCTCAAAAAAGGGCTCGCCCAGGTAGTCAGGCACGGGCTCGTAGGCGTGAACCACCAAAAGCCGGGCCCCGTGGGCCTTGGCCTCGGCCTTGGCCACCTCCGCCGCCCGCTTGGCGTGCTCCGAGCCGTCGTAGGCGAGAAGGATGGTCTTGAACATGCCTAAAGCTTACCCCACTAGGCCTGGGGGCGGCGCTCGGCGGGAAGCTCCACCTTGCGGCCGCAACGGCAGGTTTCCCCCTCCATGCGGAAGACGGTGCCGTCCGCCTTGGGGTAAAGCCAGAGCGCCCCGCAGTCGGGGCAACGCACCTCGGCCACCAGGGTGCGGATCTCCTCGGGGGAGAAGCGGTAGACCTCCCCGCACCAGTGGCAGACCACCTCCGCACCCCCCTCCTTGACGATCATGTCCTCCCTTTCCTCAGGGGTGAAGAAGACCAGGGCCTCCAGGGCCTTTTCCCGGTTGCAACGGCACCGGAAGCGGGCAGGGATCTCGTCCGCCAGGAAGCCCAAGGCCCTAAGGTCCGTGCGGGCGAAGCCAAGCCCGGCGAGGAGCACCTCCAAGGTGCCCTCCAGGCCCTTCTCCCGAAGCAGAGGGGTGAGGCCCGGGATGCCCGCAAGGTTGGCCTCGAGGCGGCCTATCGCCTCCTCCGAAGCCCCCGGCATCACCTGCACCGCCACGCCCCCCGCCACCTCCACCTCCCCTTCCCCCTTCACCCGCACACCCAGGAGCACCGCGGAGGGGATCTGCTCCGACTGCCAGAGGTAGTGGGCCAGGTCCTCGGCGATCTCCCCGGAAACCAGGGGCACGGTGCTGGTGTAGACCTCCCCATTGGGGAGGCTCCGGTCCACCCGCAAAACCCCGGCCCCCAGAAGCTCGCCCACGTTGAGCTTGCCGTCCTGCCGCAAGGGAACCTCCGCCCTGGGGTTCTGCACGTACCCCCGCACGTTTCCCAGGGCATCCGCCTCCACCACAAGCCCCCCCAAGGGCCCCGTCCCCTCCATGCGCAAGGTGATGCGCTCCTTAGGGGTTTTAAGGAGGAGCTGGGCCAGGAGGAGGGCCCCGGTCATGGCCCGGCCCAAGGCGGCAGTGGCCGTGGGGGAAAGGCCGTGGCGGCGCCGCGCTTCCTCCACGATGTCCGTGGTCTCCGCCGCCACCACCCGCAGGTTCCCCTCGCCGGCCAAACCCCGAAGAATCCTTCCCATACCCCGCCATTATGCCACGGGACCTATAATCCTCCTTATGGGCCTTGTCCTCTACGATACGTTAAGGCGGCAAAAGGTGCCCTTTGAACCCGCCACCCCCGGGCACGTGGGCATCTACGTCTGCGGTCCCACGGTCTACTCCGACCCCCACCTGGGCCACGCCCGGGGACCGGTGGTCTACGATGTTCTCCGCCGCTACTTCCTCCACAAGGGCTACAAGGTGCGCTTTGTATCCAACATCACCGACGTGGGCCACCTCACGGACGACGCCGACCAGGGGGAGGACAAGATTGAGAAGAGGGCCAAGCTGGAAAGGCTAGAGCCCATGGAGGTGGCGGAGAAGTACATGTGGAGCTATTTTGACGCCATCCAGGCCCTAAACGTCCTCCGCCCCTCCATCGCCCCTCGGGCAAGCGGCCACATCCCCGAACAGATTGAGCTCACCGAGCGGCTTCTTAGGCTTGGCTACGCCTACGAGCGGAACGGAAGCGTCTACTTCCGCGTGCGGGCCTTCCCCGAGTACGGGAAGCTTTCCGGTAAGCGCCTGGAGGAGCTCAGGGCCGGCGCCCGGGTGGAGGTGCGGGAGGAGAAGGAAGACCCTTTGGACTTCGCCCTTTGGAAGCGGGCCGAGCCCGGGCACATCATGCGCTGGAAGAGCCCCTGGGGGGAAGGCTACCCGGGGTGGCACATTGAGTGCACCGCCATGAGCCTCAAGTACCTGGGGGAAGGGTTTGACCTCCACGCCGGGGGCATTGACCTGCAGTTCCCCCACCACGAGTGCGAGATCGCCCAGGCGGAGGCGGCGGGCTACCGCTTCGCCCGGCACTGGATGCACCACAACCACGTCCTCCTAGAGGGCGAGAAGATGGCCAAGAGCACGGGGAACCTGGTCCTACTCCACGACCTCCTGAAGGCCCACGAGCCCATGGCCCTCCGCTTCTACCTCCTGCAGACCCACTACCGGAGCCCCATGGACTTCACCTGGGAGGGCCTGGAGAGCGCCAAGCGGGGCTACGCCCGCCTCCTCCAGGCCTACCGGGAGGTGCGCCAAAGGCGGAAGACCGCTTCCCCTGGCTCCACCCCCGGGCTGGAGCGGGCACTAGACGACCTGGAAAGGGCCTTCTTCCAGGCCATTGAGGACGACCTCGCTACCCCCGAGGCCCTCGCCGCCTTCTTCACCTTCCTGCCCGAGCTCAACCGCCTCCTGCCCGAGGCCAAGGGGGATAGCCTGGCCCGCGCCGAAGCCCTCTTCCACACCCTAGGGGAAGGCATCCTGGGGCTTTTCCCCCAACGGGTCTTGGAGGACCGGCTTTCCGGGCCCCTTCTGGAAGGGCTCATCGCCCTCCTCCTGGAGCTACGGGAGGAGGCCAGAAGGGCCAAGGACTACGCCCAAAGCGACCGCATCCGCGAGCGGCTAAAGGAGCTTGGGGTCATCGTGGAGGACACCAAGGAGGGCCCCAAGTGGCGGCTTGAGCTCATCTAAAAAGCCCCCGGGATACCCCGGGGGCCAAGAGCCTAGGAGGCTAGCGGGGGATGGGGTAGCCCTCGGCCTCGAGGACCGCCCCCGCAATCTCCCGCCTCAAAGAAATGAAATCCACCGCTGGGCGCTTTGTAAGCCGGCGCACAGCTGAGAGGATGAAGCTTTGCTCATCCCCCTGGGCTAACCGAGGCACCACCTGGCTGGCTCGCATCTGCGCCCGGTCTGCCGCCTGATAGAGGTAGAGCCTGGCCATCTTTTCTGCCACTCCACCAAGCCTACGGGCCCGCAACAAGGCACTTTCTGCAGCATAGATGTCAATGAGGAGATCGGCAGCAGCGGCAAGGAGCTCCTCCTCCTCCTCTAGTCTCTGCTGGAAACGCATCGCTCCGAGGCCCGAAAGCATGAGGGCGAGCTTCTTCAAGTTTTGGATCAAGGCCGCTTCTTGGTCTTCAGGTTCCTCAAAGCTGGGGGACATGAGCTCATCCTGAAGCTTAGTAGCCGCCTGAACCAGGGGCAACTCCCCCTTCATGGCCCGCCGTAGGAGCATCCCTGGGATGAGAAGCCGGTTGATCTCGTTGGTCCCTTCAAAAATACGGTTGATACGGGCATCCCGGTAAGCCCGTTCTATGGGGTACTCCTGGGAGTAGCCGTAACCCCCGTGAATCTGGACCCCTTCATCCACAGCGTAGGCCAAGACCTCCGAGCCAAGCACCTTGATGATGCTAGCCTCTATTGCGTACTCCTCAATACCTGCCATTACCGCTTCCGGGCCCTTCTTGTCACCGATGGCCTCATCAATGAGGCCCATGGTGCGGTAAACGGCACTTTCCCCGGCAAAGGCCCGCGTCGCCATCTCGGCCAATTTCTCCTGGATCAGGCCGAACTGGGCGATGGGCTTACCAAACTGAACCCGCTCCTTGGCGTACTTGGTGGAAATCTCTAAAGCGAGTTTAGCCCCACCAATGGAGCCCGCACCCAGCTTGTAACGCCCGACGTTCAAGATGTTGAAAGCGATCTTGTGCCCCTTGCCAATCTCTCCCAGCACGTTCTCCACGGGCACCTTGACGTCTTCCAAGATCACTTGCCTGGTGGAGGAGGACTTAATCCCCATCTTCTTCTCTTCAGGGCCCACCTTCACCCCGAAGCCCCGCTCCACGATGAAAGCGGTGAACTTCTCCCCATCCACCTTGGCGAACACGATGAAGACGTCAGCGAAGCCGGCATTGGAGATCCATTGCTTCACACCGTTGAGAATGTAGTACTTCCCATCCTCCGAAAGGGTGGCCCGGGTCTTCCCTGAAAGCGCATCGGAGCCGGCCCCAGGTTCGGTAAGGCAATAAGCGCCCACCCATTCCCCCGTCACCATCTTCGGCAAATACTTTTGCTTCTGTGCTTCGTTGCCAAAGTAGATGATGGGAAGCATGGCCAAAGTGGTGTGGGCTCCGTGTGTAACGGCAAAACCTCCTAATCCCGCGAGATTTTCAGCAATAACCGTGGAAACTGTCTTAGGAAGGTCCAGGCCCCCGTACGCTTCAGGCGTTTCAGCACCCAAAAGGCCCAACTCCCCCGCCTTGCGGAGCAAATCGCGGTTCAGCTCCAGCTCACCATGCTCCAAGCGCTCCAAAAGAGGGAGCACTTCCCGCTCCGCAAACGTACGGGTTGTCTTGGCAATTTCGCGAATCGTGGAGTCAAAGTCCTCTGGGGTGTAAATGCGCTCCGGAGCCTCCAAAAGCCAGCCGCCGCCTTTCTGCCAAAGCTTCTTCTCTTCTACCATACTCCCCTCCTTCTACGCCGGGTACACCTCAAAAACACCAGCAGCCCCCATGCCGCCGCCGATGCACATGGTCACAAGACCATACCCCCCACCGCGCCGGGAAAGCTCGGAAATAAGCTGCGCCGTGAGCTTAGCCCCCGTGGCCCCCAAGGGGTGGCCGAGAGCGATGGCCCCCCCGTTCACGTTGGTCTTCTCCTCCGGCATCCCCAAGCTCCGCATCACCGCCAAAACCTGGGCGGCAAAAGCTTCGTTGAACTCTATGAGGTCAATCTGATCCAGGGTAAGGCCCGCCCGCTGAAGGGCCTTGGGGATAGCCTTCACCGGTCCAATGCCCATGATGTCGGGCTCCACACCGGCCACGGCGAAGCTGACGAAGCGGGCCAAGGGTTTTAGGCCTAGAGCCTCCGCCTTCTCCCGGCTCATGACAACGACCGCCGCCGCCCCATCGGAGTAGGGACTGGCGTTCCCTGCGGTCACCGTGCCCCCCTTCTTGAAGGCGGGGCGGAGCTTGGCCAGGGCCTCGAGAGTGGTGTCCGGACGAACAGTTTCGTCTTTCTCCACGACCGTTTCCTCTACCACCTTCTTGGTGCCCTGGAAAGTCACTTTGGGTACGCGAATGGGAACGATCTCGGTGAACTTCCCCTCCCGCTGGGCTTTGGCTGCCAGCTGGTGGCTTCTATACGCCCACTTGTCCTGGTCTTCCCGGGATATGCCAAAGCGCTCCGCTACCCGCTCGGCGGTGTAACCCATGCCGATGTACGTGGAGTACGCCTCTGGACTCCAGGTATCGGGGGTAAGCTCAGGGTGCAAGCGGGTTACAAACCCAGACATGGGCACCTGACTCATCACCTCCACGCCACCCGCAAGCACCCCATCCGCCATCCCTGTCATTACAGCTTGAGCCGCCATGGCAATGGTCTGCAGACCCGAAGAGCAAAAACGGTTAACAGTGGCACCCGATACCTCTATTGGGAAGCCAGCCCTCAAAAGAGCCAACCGTGCGATGTTTAGCCCCTGTCCCGCTTCTGGAACCGCACAACCCCAAAGGACATCCTCCAGCTCCCGTGGATCCAAGCCAATGCGCTCCACAGCCCCGCGCATCACCTGTGCAGAAAGATCCACTGGGTGCAGATTCGCAAAAGCGCCGTCCCGCTTTCCCCGCCCAACCGGGCTCCTCACCGCACTGACAATGACTGCCTCACGCATTTTCCATCCCCCTAGCGCCACCTTAGTTCCGCAGCGGCTTGCCCGTCTTCAAAGTGTAGGCAATCCGCTCCTGCGTTTTCCGCGTGCCCAACAGCCGGACAAAAGCCTCGCGCTCCAGCTCCAGCAAGAAGTCTTCCGTCACCTCACGTCGCGGTCCACCTCCACCCGAAAGAACCCACGCAATTTCCTGGCCAATTTTGACCTCGTGGTCGGTGATCTCCCCTGCCTCCCGGAATTGCCAAACGGCGTACTTTAAGTTGCCCAAGGCCTCATCGCCCAGAACTGTGATTTTGGAAGGAAGGGGAGGACGGTAATCCACAGCAAGCTCCAGCACCTTCCGCTTCGCGTCTGCGATGAGGAAGTCACGGTTCATCGTTATGCCATCGCGATCCCGGAGGAAGCCGAGCTTCTTGGCCTCGAGAGCACTTGTGGCCACCTTAGCCGTGGCGATAAGCTCAAATGCCCGACGCACACCCTCAAACAAGTCCGCCTGGGCGAAGCCAGAAAGTTCCCTCGTGAAGCGCAGGAGCATCTCCTTGGTGCCCCCACCTGCGGGCAACAAGCCGACCCCAGCCTCTACAAGGCCGGTATACAGTTCGGCATGCGCCTGCACATGGTCTGCATGGAGCATGAACTCAGCTCCCCCACCCAAGGTCAGACCGAAGGGGGCCACCACAACCGGGAACGGAGCGTACCGAATCGCCTTAGTGGCCTGTTGGAAAAAGTATGTGGCGCGCTTGAGCTCAGCCCAATCTCCCTCCTGAGCTAAGGACAGAATGAGGGCGAGGTTCGCTCCTGCTGAAAAGGCCCGGGGGTCCTCATTACCAATGACCAATCCTAGGTAATCCCCCGCTTCCACCGTTCTCAGCGCCTTCTCCAGGGTTCGGAGGACCCCTTCCCCGATGGCATTCATCTTGCTGTGGAACTCCAGCAAGAGCACCCCGTCGCCCAGGTCCAAGATGGAAGCTTCGGAAGTAGAATGCAGGACCCTCCCCTCCCGCTTGAGAGGCTTCAGTTGAATGATGTCGGGACGGCTTGGAAGGGGGTGGTATACGCCATCAAAGCCCAGGAAGGTCCCGTTGAGATAGAAGCGCTCATGCCCCCGAATCCAGTCGGGTTCCTCAAGCCCAAACTCCCGGAAAACCTGGCGCACGTAATCCAACCCCAGGGCATCCATGTTCTTAAAGGGCCCTTCTTCCCACCCAAAGCCCCACTCCAAGGCCTGGTCCACCCCTACAAGGTCATAGGCGATGTCGGGGGCCTTTGAAATGGTGTAGTGGGCCGTCAAGGCAAAGAGCTCTTTCAAAAAGACACCGTACTTTCCGGGTAGTTGCTGAGCTCCCCGAAGCCGTTCCTCCAAGGGTTTATCCTTCAAGGCACTCAGCTCCGGAAGCTCTAGCTTCTGGCGTGGGCGGTACTCGAGGGTGGCGTAATCCAGGGTATAACGTTCCCCATCTACTTTCTTGTAGAAACCTGCCCCTGTCTTATCGCCTAAAAGCCCCCGCTCAACAAGCTGATAAAACCACTCTGGGAGCTTAAAGTCCTCTCCTGTAGCCTCTGCAAGCTCTTCCGCCACCAGCTTCAGTACGTCCAACCCCGTAAGGTCTGCCGTACGGAAGGTAGCCGAATTAGGACGCCCCAAGAGGGAGCCCGTGAGGGCATCCACCTCGTCAATGGTCAGGCCGTGCTTTTCCATAAGCCGCATGGCCTGCACCATTCCATACACGCCCAACCGGTTGGCGATAAATCCCGGGCTATCCTTGGCTAGAACCACACCCTTACCCAGGATACGTTCGCCAAAACGCCGCATCGCTGCCACAACATCCGAGTCCGTCTCGGGTGTTGGAATGATCTCCAATAGGTGGAGGTACCGGGGCGGGTTAAAGAAGTGGGTCCCCAAGAAGCGGCGCTTAAATCCTTCCGAGCGACCCTCCAACAAAACCCGCATCGGGATGCTGCTGGTGTTCGAACTAACAATAGCATCCGGATGCAGCACGGATTCCAGCCGGGCATAAAGGGCCCGTTTTGGCTCCACCTTTTCCACAATTGCTTCCACTACCCAGTCACAATCCTTCAGTTTGTCTAGGTCATCCTCAATATTGCCCACATCAATGTAGCTTGCCAAATCCTTATCCATGAACGCAGGAAACTTGGACTTCAGAGCACGCTCCAGACCCTGCTTAGCAGGACCATTACGGTCATCCTGACCGGGTATATCCAGGAGCACCACTGGGATGCCTGCGCTAATAACCAACGCAGCAATCCCACTGCCCATGGTTCCAGCCCCTATGACCCCAACCTTTTTGATCCGACGCATCTTTTCCTCCCCAAACTTATACTCGGTCAAAGTTTAATGCCAAAGGCATCTGCCGTCAAGATGTATCCTACTCCCTATCGCACCTCACTTACCCGGTCGCTCCTTACAAAGCTCCAGAAACGCGCGCCTTAGCTCCCGCACCTCCTCACGCAAGGCTCCCAACTCCTTCTCTACTTGTCCTAGCCGGCTCTCCAACGAGCTTTGCCGCATCTGCCGGCGCATGTACCATTCCGCCACCAGGCGCATGCTCGGATCCTCCATCAACCAGCGCATGAAAGCATCGGCTAGCGTCTCACGGCGTCCAGGGGGACCGTGATCCTTGCCATAAAGAAGATGCCGCTCTATGAGTTCCGGGATCTTGGGGTTCAACGGCCCACCGCTTTGCCTGTAAAAGGCCCGTATACGCTCCTCCATGCTCAAATCGCTCTTTCCCATTCAACACCCCCTAAATGCGCTGCCGCACAACCTTATACGCCAGGTACCCTGAAAGGATCAGGCCACCCCAAAGCCCCAACTGCCCCGCAAACCGCACAAGGAAGGGGTCGCGGGAGGAATCCCCACCAAACGCCAGGAGAATGGATCCCCCGAGAAAGAGCCCGCTCGCTAACATACCCAACGAGAGCCGGTTAACCAACCGGGACATCAGACGCTCTTGATCGTGGGCCAGCCTCCCTTCAAGAACCAATCTAAACTCATTCCAGGCTAAGTTTTCCAAAATCTCCTTAACCCTTCGGGGAAGCGTGGCTAAAAACTCCAACCCTTCTGCCAAAAAGCTCGCATTGGTGCGATAATTGAACCGGCGCTTAAGCCAGCTCTCTATAATCCGTATGTCCGCAGACTCCACTACATGATGGAAGCTAATCTCCGGGCAAAGCCAACGCGCTGTACCTTCTGCCGCGGACCATCCTTTTGCCCACAAGGCAAGACCCGAGGGGATGCGGCAATGATTTTGGAAGGCGATTTTTATAGACCGTATAAGAAAATCGCCCCAATTTCGCAGGCTACCCTGCTCCGTGTTGACGTAATGGATGCCCAGAGCCCGAAGCTGATCCCGCAGCCTCCCCCGATCCGTAAAGGCTGTGGGTTCGTAAACCTCCATGATCGTTTCGGCAGCGTCCTTTGCTTGGCCCGACCGCACATGAAGCAACGTGCGAAAAATCGCCTCTATATGGGTAGCGTCCATGCGACCCATCATTCCCCAATCAATGATGTAGCACTTGCGGTTATGCCGGTGTATCATCAGGTTCCCCCCATGGGGATCCGCGTGATATAAGCCCTCAAGGAAGGTTTTAATGTAAATGTGGGCTAGGTCCAACATGATCTCAAGACGCTCTTCAAAAGTAAAGAAATCTACCGGAAAATCTTTTAGGTTCCAACCGTCTACAAACTCCATTACGAGCACTCGTTGGGTTGCCAAGTACACCTCTGGAACAGCCAAGGTGGCGAATTCTTCCGCCATCCGGCGCCCCTCTTCGGTATTGCGCGCCTCAAGACGCATGTCTAGCTCTGACATGGCGCTAGAATAATAGTCCTCCAATATACCGGGCAAATCCAACGAAGCAGCAATGGGAGGAGGCAAAAGTCGTTGAACCCGGGACGCGATCCGCTTTATCACGCCAATGTCGGTTTGGAACAACAGGTCCACCAACGGGCGCACCACCTTAACCGCACAAGCACGCCCATCCCGCAACTCCGCCCGATACACTTGAGCCACAGAAGCAGACGCAAGGGGTTGGGGATCAATCCAGTTAAACGTTTCCAATCCCTCGGGAAGTTCCTCCTCCAAAACCAAAGCGATGTAGGGAAAGGCCATGGGAGGAACCTCGTCTAGGAGAGTTTTAAGCTCGTCCGTAAATGGGTCGGGAAAGAGCTCCTGCCGGGTAACCAACACCTGACCCAATTTGATGTACGTGGGCCCAAGCTCCTGAAACGCTTGCTTTACCCGACGCCCTAGTGCCCGCCATCCTTCCTCAGACCGCGGTAGGCCTCCCGCAAGAAGCTGGGACAATCCATAACGGGCCATGGTGCTTACCACAGCTCGCATGCGGGCACGAGGCGTGATCGTCTTCGCCTTAGCCTCTAGTTCCTGCTTCAGCCGCCTGCGCTCCTCCTCCGATAAGCGGTACCGTCGCACCGAGTCCACCATCGCAATCCCCCCCTACTTCAACACCGCCGCAAGCCGGAACTCTGCCCCCTTCGCGCCCAGCAGGAAACCCCCCCGTTGCGCCAAACCGAAACGGAGCTCTGCTCCTGGCAACTCCACCCCCAGCCTAAAACCTAGCGAGAAGCCCGAAGGACCCCCAATTCCTAGCTCCACCCCCAAAGGCACCCGGGTGAACAACCGGTACGAGGCGCCCACACCTAGCCGCCACCCCTCGTCCAGGAAACCCCCAAATACCCCACGTGCCCGAGCCAAAAGGAACAAAGGCTCCCCCTGACCAAGGAAAATAGGATAATACGCATAGGCATCTATTTCTGTGGGCAAAGATAAAGATCCAGCCGTCTGAGTCGTTTGCGAAGCGCAACTCACCTGGCTATTGCCTGTACCATTGCGAAGGCATTCCACAATGTCCAAGGCCGCTGCATCGGTGGCCTGCACGCTTACCGTTCTACGTTCCCCAGTATAGCTGAGTTGACCCAAAACGCGGAAGCGAATTCCTGCCCCTACAGTAGGCAAGCGGGTTCGAACGCCAAAACCGAGCTGATACCCAAACCCCCCGCCACCCTCCACCGCCTCGAGGCTTGCGACCCCATCGTAACCGTTGGCATCGTAGTAAAGACTACCGCCTAGACCAGCCTGGCCCAGGAAGCGGGCGTAAAGCACCGATAGCTCCGCACCAGCCACCACCAGTCCATCCAAGAGCGGTAAGGCCGCCTGAAGCGTCAGCCGATCAAATACCACACCTGTGCCTTGGGTGCCATCCAAAACGAGCACATCACCCGGTTGCGCTCCATCCTGTGCCAGGGAAACTAAATCTTTTCCAATATTAAGCCGACCTCGAGCTTCAATCCCGTAGGAAAGTCCAAGGCTAAAGGCCGCGGAACCCGTTAGCGGGTCTACGCCAAAAGGCCAGGCCACAGCAAACACCTGGCCCAGGCCACGCAACGTAGCCACCGAATCCGAACCCCTGGGTACCTTAGCTGCCAAGAGGAGGATGTCCGTGGGTTGGGGGTCCCGCAACAGGGCAGCCACGTTTATTAAGTCGGCAAGGGTCAGGGTGTTGTTGTCCACATCCAACCCCAGGCTCGGAAGCCCGATCTCCAAGCCTCCCTCCAAGGGAAGAGCCTGGGGACCTTCCGGGTACAAGGCAGGCTGACCAAAGGCACCCGACCCTAAAATCAAGCAAACGCTCGCAACCAAGCCAACACGGCGCATCCCTCACCTCCCGATCCGCAACCTCGCTGTACCCTTAGCAAAAATGCGTAGCTGATCTTGTGCCTTAAACCGGAAGACCCCCTGGCTACCCGCAGGCCCCTGCAGGTGCAAGCGTGCCGCCACGTGAACGTTCTCTTGACCCAGAAGCCCCAAGAACCGCCTAGCCTCCTCCTGAGGCAGCTCAACCGCAATCCTCTTACGAACTGCACCCTGTGAACGCCCATCCGCGTCTACCTGAGGAGCAGGTATGGGATCGGATACCGTATAGACGAAATCCCCGGGCAAAGGCGTGTCAAACCGAGGCTCGTTCCCCGATCCGGCCCACAGGGTGACGCCCAAGACCTCTGTGGGAAGCTCAGATTCCAACTCCAGGGTAAGCCCAAGCGTTTCTGTATACCGTTGGAGCTCCTCCACAGTAGCTGCGGGAAGCGCTCCTAGTGGTGAGGCAAGTGCCTTTGTGGTAACAACAAAAGGGCCTGAAGACTTAGCCCCGAAGGGGGCTAACACCCGTGCCTGGCTAACAACTTGCCTAATGTTGCAGCCTAACACGCTGCAGCCTTCCTGCGCAACATACCTCAGGAGGTCCTCCAGATCCGCCAATGGCGTCAACCTAAGGTCTACGCGCACCTCCCCCGAGAACACAGCCACGCCCAAGGCATTGAGCAAAGCGCTCGCCTCAGCCACCACCTCCACCGGTTGCCCTGTGTTAAAGCGGAATTCCGTGCTCCCACCGTTAACTGCCATCAAATTTCCCGTGCACTTGCTGCTTGCTCCCTGCGTACACACAGCGATATCCCTGGCCCGTACGTACCCTCTAGGCAGGGTAAGCGTAAGCGTTTGGAAAAGATACGCCTCGGGAAGTTGCGCCTGTTGCAGCAGGCTTTGCAAGGCAGCATTCACGCCACTAATCCGGGGAAGCGTAATCTCCTTCCTAACCTCCCGATTAAGCTCTAGCGCAGAAACGAAAAACTGTAAGCCAAAATCGGGAACACCTATCTCCAAGGCCATATCCCCTTGCTGGATACGGCCTCTTGCCTGACCCCCGCTTACCGTAAACAGGCGGACGTTAGGGCTTTCACCAAAAAGAAGATCGTAGAGATCCCACACGTCCAGCTGAATCCTCGCCAGAGGGATATCCCGGTACTCTGGCGTGAGTGGAGTTTCGGGGGCTAGATTCCTCCTAGCCTGCTCGGGACTCGGAAGGCCACACGCTCCCAACAACACACCCAATAGCGCCCAAACGTAGGCACGCCACCCCTTCACGATCCACCTCCACTCCCAGCCTCATCGCGCAACACCCGCCGAAGAACCTTTCCAACCAAGCTCTTCGGCAACTCCTCTCGGAACTCCCATATTCTGGGCACCTTGTAGGCAGCCAAATGTTTGCGGCAGAATGCTTCCAAATCCTCCTCCGTAACCTGCCCACGCGCTTCTGGCTTCAAGACCACGAAGGCTTTGACCGTCTCCCCCCGGTAAGGATCAGGCACCCCCACAACCGCGGCCTCTAAGACACCCGGGTGCATATAGAGAACTTCCTCTACTTCCCTGGGATAAATGTTGTACCCTCCGGCAATGATTAGATCCTTTTTGCGGTCTACAATGTAAAAATAACCCTCTTCGTCCATCCGGGCCATATCCCCCGTATAAAGCCACCCATCCCGCAGAACCTGGGCCGTTTCTTCGGGGCGCCGCCAATAGCCTTTCATGACGTTTGGGCCGCGAACCACCAGTTCGCCCACTTCCCCAGGGGGCAACTCCCTTCCCTCACTGTCCACCACCTTGGCCTCCACCCCAGGGAGAGGCAAGCCAATGGAGCCCACCTTCCGTTTCCCAAAAAGGGGATTGGCATGCGTAACAGGGCTTGCCTCCGTCAAACCATACCCCTCCACTAGCTTGGCCCCTGTAACCTCCTCAAACTGCCTGGCCACCTCTATAGGAAGGGGAGCAGCCCCAGAGATGCAGAACTTAAGGGAGGAAACATCCCGTTTCGCCAAATTGGGCACCTGAAGAAAGCCCACGTACATCGTGGGTACTCCCGGGAAAAGCGTCACCCGATGGTCCTCCACGTGGTCCACGAGCTCCTTCGGTTCGGGCCGGGGTACGAGAATAAGCTTCCCCCCGCCCTTGATGCCGAGGTTTAGGGCTACTGTCATCCCGTACACATGGAAAAAGGGAACCGCGCATAGCCCCACCTCGTTGCCCTCCTCGAGGCGGAACTTGTCCTGCCTAACACGCCCCGCCTCCATCCACGACCACACCTGGTAAACGTTCGCCACCAAGTTTCTGTGGGTGAGCATGGCCCCTTTGGGCGATCCCGTAGTACCCCCCGTATATTGCAAAAGTGCCAGATCATCAGGAGCCACCTCCACCGGAGCGGGTTTTCCTTCCTGTAAGAGGGCGCTGAAATCCCTCCGCTTAGGATGTTCCGGCAACTCCTGCCAGATCCCTTCTTGTTTGGCCTTTGCCAAGTACAAGACATTAAGCGGAGGAGGAAGATAATCCTGGATTCCCGCCGTGAACACCACCTCTACAGGGGTTTCCGCCTCTATTTCCAGGTAGCGGGGGAAGGCGAAGTCTATCATGATGAGAAAGCGGGCTTCTGTATCCTCAAGAATCGCCCGCATCTCCCGGGGCGTATACAGGGGGCTCATGTTGACGACAACCCCTCCCGCCATCAACACCCCGTAGTAGGCCATCACGTACTGGGGAGTATTGGGAAGCATCAATGCTACCCGATCCCCCTTCCGAAGACCCAAGTGCTGCAAATTTGCCGCAACCCTCTGCGTCAAAGCAAGAAGCTCGCCATACGTCACCTTCGTGCCGTAAAAGAAAAGGGCTTCCTTTGAATGCCACTTACGAGCTGACTCCTCCAAGAGAGCATGTACAGGGACCTCAGGGTACTCAAGCTGCCACGGCACTCCCGGGTCGTAAAACTTCAGCCAGGGCTTTTCTTGCGCACGGGTCATTTTCCTGCCCCCCTCTTGCGGTCTAGCTCCTGCAACAATTTCCTGGCCCGCTCGTGCTCGTATTGATCCTCGGCAGTGTTGGCGGGAGTTGCCAGCGCCGTTTTTAACCCGCGATCGGATTCCTGGAAATCCCCTATTAGCAGGTTGGCGTAGCCCCCATCTACATAACCGAGAATGACCCGCTTGGAGTTGCTTCGCAAAGACTCCGCTTTGTCAAGGAACACGCGAACCTGGTCCCGCCGACATCCAAAAATCAAGCATATGTTCCGCGAAACACCCTCCGCATGCCACAAAGCCATGCCGATATAGGGGTCGGGAAAGTGAGGTGCCAGTTCTATGGATTTACTGAAGGCAGAACGTATCTGGTTCACCAACAGGGCTTGCGTGAAGAGCCCTGCGTACTGAACATACCGTCCCAACGCCTGCCCCAAAGCGAAGTACGCCTTGGCTTCAGCGCTCACCTCAAAGGATGCCCTCCGCTTCTCTTGTGGAGCCAACTTGATCGCCTCGCGCGCCGCATCCGCAGCTCGCCTAAACCAGTCTTGGCGTTCGGCCTCCTGCGCCTGATAGCGGGCATAATTCGTCGCGCTATAGGAAGCCAAAATGTAGCCCCAAGCATCCTTACGCTGTAGCGCCTTCTCGTACGCCTCCCGGTAACGTCCAGCATCATGCAAGGCCTCGAGGTCAGCCAAGTCCGACGGAAAATCCGGTGGGGAAACAACCCGAAGTTCAGATTGATTGCCCACCCCAACCTGAGAAACCAGAACCAAACCAATAACCGCCCCGTGTACGGCTTTCCGCAGGCTCACCAACATCTGCTTCGCCCCCCTCCAAACCGCTCCGTCGCCTTCTAAAGGCGATCCGCTGCAAGCGTTGGTGCCTACATTAGGCGGGGGCAAGCTTGAACGTCAAGGGGCGGGGACGGTTTTAACAACACTACACGTACTCTTAGTCCATATTGTCTTTTGTCTCGCTTTTTATACATTATGCAAAACTTTGATATTGCTAGCCTTTTAGCTCAATTGTACAAGCATCTTAACGGCTCTTGACAGAAGCCTTGACCCGGTCTAAGGTGATAACTGCATTCCCAAACGGGAGGTGACAAACCTATGTACGAACCTTTTTCCGACGAATGGGCCAAAGCATACTGCGAAGCACTGAACGGCAATTCCGCCTATCGCCAGGCCGCAGCGACATGGGAAGGGGCGCTAATCTTGGCGGTAGAGCCGGATCCCGCCTTTGGCCTGGAAGAAAAGCGGGGCATTTACCTGGATCTTTACCACGGTGAATGCCGAGGTGCACGACAAGCTACTGCGCAGGATTTTGAGGAAGCACCATACATCATTACCGCTGATGCCCGTACATGGAAGCAAATCATTGAGGGAGAACTGGACCCCGTATCCGCACTCATGCGGGGGAAAGTAAAGCTCGAAAAGGGGGACCTTGCCGCGCTCAGCCAGTACATGATGGCAGCCCTAGAGCTCACCAATACGGCAAAACAAGTCCCCACCCAGTATCCAGAAGGGCTCTAACCATGCGTGCGGTTGTTTTTGAAGGCAAGGAACGAATCGCAGTCAAAAGGGTGGACCCCCCTAGCCTCCAACACCCGTTAGATGCTCTGGTACGGGTGCATTTAGCTGGGATTTGCGGTTCCGACCTGCACCTTTACCACGGCAAAATCCCCGTACTCCCAGGAAGCATTCTGGGTCACGAATTCGTGGGCCAGGTAGAGGCGGTAGGTGAGGGTATCCCGAACCTCAGGCCGGGTGATTGGGTTGTAGGGCCCTTCCACATCGCATGTGGCACCTGCACCTACTGTAGGAGGCAACAGTACAACCTATGCGAGCGAGGGGGCGTCTACGGTTACGGCCCCATGTTCGGCAACCTCCAGGGTGCCCAAACAGAACTGCTACGGGTACCTTTTGCCCACGTCAATCTTCGCAAACTGCCCCCAAACCTCAGCCCTGAGAGGGCCATCTTTGCCGGCGACATACTTTCCACGGCGTACGGGGGCCTTATTCAGGGCCAGTTCCGTCCCGGGGACAGCGTAGCAGTCATCGGAACTGGGCCTGTGGGATTGATGGCCATCGAAGTGGCACAGGCGTTAGGCGCGAGCAAAGTTCTGGCCATTGACCGTATTCCCGAGCGCTTGGAACGTGCTGCCGCTCTCGGCGCCATTCCTATAAATGCTGAGCGAGAAAATCCGGTCCGCCGCGCTCGTTCTGAAACCAATGATGAAGGACCTGATCTGGTCCTCGAGGCCGTGGGCGGGCCAACCACTCTTAGCCTAGCCATAGAGATGGTACGGCCGGGTGGAAGGGTATCAGCTGTCGGCGTGGACAACGCACCCTCCTTCCCCTTTCCCTTGGCTTCTGGGCTAGTCAAGGACCTAACCTTCCGAATAGGGCTAGCCAACGTCCATTTGTACATTGATACCGTTCTGGCTCTCCTGGCAAGCGGGCGGCTAAAACCGGAGAAGATCGTTTCCCATTATCTTCCTCTAGAAGAAGCTCCTCGGGGATACGAGCTGTTTGACCGCAAAGAGGCGCTCAAAGTGCTTTTGGTAGTTAGGGGGTGAAAAGATGTTGCGCGAAGGTTTCCAGACAGCACGGGAAGGCTTAAAGGATTCCTTTCCTCTCCAACTTTACCATAAGGCGAAAAAGTATTTCTGGGACCCTAAAGCCATTGACTTCTCGGTTGACAAAGAGAGCTTTGCTGCGCTGAACGAAGGGCAGAAAGAAGCTTCGCTCCACTTGGCTTCCCTCTTTGTGTCCGGGGAAGAAGCTGTAACCCTTGACCTGCTTCCCTTGGTTCAGGTGATCGCTCGTGAGGGGCGATTGGAAGAAGAGATGTACCTAACCACCTTCCTCGTGGACGAAGCCAAACACGTAGAATTCTTTGATCTCCTCATTCGGGAGGTGGCCCGAGAAACTAATCTAGAGCGGTTCCATAGCAATAACTACAAAAAGATCTTCTACGAGGAACTTCCGAAAGCAATGGGGCGGCTTTTGGACGATCCCTCCCCGGAAGCGCAAGCAGAAGCCGCAGTTACGTACAACATGATCGTTGAGGGCGTTTTGGCGGAAACAGGCTACTACGCCTATTATCGCGCCGCTGAACTCTTAGGTCAACGGGGCGTGAAGCTTCCCGGAACGATAGAGGGTATTCGCCATGTCCAGCGCGACGAGTCTCGCCATATCGCCTACGGCATTTACCTCCTTTCCCGGTTGCTCGCAGAAAACCCATCCTTGTGGGAGATCGTGGAGCGCCGAATGAACTACCTTCTTCCCTACGCCCTCGGCGTCGTTCAAGACATTTTCCGCGCCTACCCGCAGGGGTTTCCCCTTCAACTAGAAGTCGGGGAGTTCGTCAACTATGCCATGGGCCAGTTCCAAAAGCGCTACCGGCGATTGGAGCTGGCTCGCAACCAGAGCCTAAAAGAGATTGAACAAATTGCCTTAGAAATGGAGGAAGGAGAAGCTTAAACCATGGTCATCAACGTCCCGCGTCAAATTGACGAGTTCCTGAAGCGCGTTGGACCGCTTTACATTGGGGGTAGGTTCGTAGAAGCTGAGGACGGGGAGCGCTTCCCTGTCCTCAACCCAGCTACGAAGGAGGTCCTCGCCTGGGTAGCGCGGGCCAAAGCTCCCGATGTAGACCAGGCTGTTCTCGCTGCTGAAAGGGCCCTTCAGGGCTCATGGGGACGGACAAGCCCCGACGAAAGGGGCCGCTTGCTTTTCCGGCTCGCGGAGCTTATAGAGGAGCACGCCGAAGCCCTCGCCATTCTGGAAGCCCTTAACGTCGGCAAGCCCTATATTGAGGCTCGGACCGCAGATATTCCCCTGGCTGCACAACACTTTCGCTATTTTGCCGGATGGAGTACCAAATGGTCAGGGGAAGTTCTCCCGGTCTCTCTCCCAGGAAACTACCTTGCCTACACCCGGCGCGAACCCTTAGGCGTGATCGGAGCAATTACCCCTTGGAACTTCCCCCTCCTCATTACGAGCTGGAAGTTAGCCCCCGCCCTTGCTGCAGGGAACACCGTGGTGTTAAAGCCTTCTGAACTTACCCCCCTTACCGCCTTGTACCTTGCTGAACTCATCGAAGCAGCTGGCTTCCCCAAGGGAGTAGTAAACATCGTACCGGGTTTCGGTCCAGAAGCAGGAGAGGCGCTTGTTCTGCATCCAAGGGTTGCGAAAATATCCTTCACTGGTTCGCCTGAGGTTGGCAAGTCTATCCTCAAAAAGTCAGCAGAGCACCTAAAGCGTGTTACCCTAGAACTTGGGGGAAAGTCGCCCAACATTGTATTGGAAGATGCGGATCCACAAAAAGTAGTCCGTGGCGTACTTTTTGCCGCCTTCTTTAACCAGGGCGAAGTCTGCGCTGCTGGTAGCCGCCTTTTTGTACCCAAAAGCTACCTGGACACCTTCATGAACACATTCCTGGATGCAGTTAAAAACATCCGCCAGGGACACCCGCTAGATCCGGCTACCCAAATGGGACCGTTAATCAGCGAGGAACATAGAGAACGGGTACTCTCCTATATTCGGAAAGGAAAGGAGGAAGGCGCTGAGCTTCTATTGGGTGGGGAACCCAACCATTCGCTTAAGGGATTCTACGTCAAACCCACGGTTTTCCTGGCTGAGGATCACCACACGATCGCGCAGGAAGAAATCTTCGGACCTGTTCTCACCATTCTCCCCTACGAGAATTTAACTGAAGCCGTTCAGCGGGCCAACGCAACCCGTTATGGCCTGGCTGCAGGCGTCTGGGGCGAAGATCTAAAGCAAGCGATCCGCGTAGCGCACAGCCTAAAGGCTGGCACCGTTTGGGTCAACGGCTACCTTCTCCTAGATGCCACCAGCCCGTGGGGTGGCTTCAAGGAAAGTGGGCTGGGTAGGGAAATGGGCCGCTATGCCCTAGAACACTATACGGAAGTGAAAAGCATTTGGCTAAACTTGAGCTAACGGTCTGCGAAAAGAAACAGCGTTTCCATTAAGGCCTCCGGATAGTCCCGGGGCCTTAAACCTTTCTTTTCCAGGCGGAAGCCGGGGGGGTACTGGGTCATCTCCACGCGGAAGGGAAGGCCTTTAAGCCCCCGGGCATCGTAGTCCAAGGGCCATTGGGCGAAGATGGCCTGGAGATGGGTGAGGTCCTCCGTGATGGAGACCACCCCTTTGCGCTCGGCCACCAGGCGGAGCCGGGCCAGGTTCACGAAGTTCTCCGCCTCCTCGGGCAAGGGGCCATAGCGCTCCTTGAGCTCCCGCACCAGCCGGGAGAGCTCCGCCAAACTCCTCGCCTCGGCGAAGCGGCCATAATAGCGGCTCCGCGCCTCGAGGCTCCCCACGTATTCCGCCGGCAGGCGGGCGGAAAGGGCCAGGTCCAGGGTGACGTGGGGCCTTTCCTCCTTCACCTCCCCCTTGAGCTTGCGGATGGCCTCCTCCAGAAGCTCGGTATAGACCTCCAGGGAGAGGGCCCGGATGTGCCCGTGCTGTTCGGGGCCCAGGAGGTTCCCCACCCCCCGGATCTCCATGTCCTTCTCCGCCAGGAGGTGGCCCGAGCCCAGGTCGGAGAGGTCGGCGATGGCGCTAAGGCGCTTCTCCGCCGCCTCCGTGAGCCTGGGCGGGTGGAAGAGGTAGGCGTAGGCCTCCTGGTCCCGGCGGCCCACCCGGCCCCGGAGCTGGTAAAGGGTGGCCAGGCCCAGCCGGTCCGCCCGCTCAATGAGGATGGTGTTGGCCTCGGGCACGTCCAGGCCCGACTCAATGATGGTGGTGGCCAAGAGCACATCGTAAGCCCCTTCGGCGAAGAGGAGCATCGTCTCCTCAATGAGGCTTTCCGGCATCTGCCCGTGGACCACCCCGATGCGGGCCTCGGGGACGAGGTTTTCCAGGTAGCGCCGCCTGGCCTCAATGGAGGCCACCCGGTCGTGAACGTAGAAGACCTTGCCGCCCCTTTCCAACTCCTGAAGGATGGCCTCCCGCACGAGGAGGGGGTCAAAGGGGGCAAGAAAGGTGCGGATGGGTTTCCGCCCCGGGGGCGGGGTCTGGATGCTGGAGAGGTCCTTTAGGCCCACCAAGGCGCTGTAGAGGGTCCGGGGGATGGGCGTGGCGGAGAGGTAAAGGGTGTCCACCTCCGCCTTGAGCTCCCGGATCCTCTCCTTCTGAGCCACCCCGAAGCGGTGCTCCTCGTCCACGATGAGGAGGCCCAGGTCCTTGAAGCGCACGTCCGGCTGCAGGAGGCGGTGGGTGCCGATGACGATGTCCACCGTGCCCTCCGCCAAGCCCTTGAGGATTTCTGCCTCCTCCTTCTCCGGGGTAAAGCGGGAAAGCACCGCCACCCGCACGGGAAGCCCTTGGTAGCGCTCGCGGAAGGTCTTGCCGTGCTGTTCGGCGAGCAGGGTGGTGGGAACCAGGAAAGCCACCTGGGCCCCGTGTCCCACCACCCGGTGGGCCGCCCTTAGGGCCACCTCCGTCTTGCCAAAGCCCACGTCCCCCGAAACCAGGCGGTCCATGGGGTGGGGGCTTTCCAGGTCCCTTAGAACCTCCTCGAGGGCCCGCTTCTGGTCAGGGGTGAGCTGGTAGGGGAACCCGCCCTCTATGAGGGGATCCCACTCGGGCAAGGGAGGAAAGGCCCGGCCTGGGGTGGCCTTGCGCTTGGCCTGAAGGACCAGGAGGCGCCCCGCCAGCTCCTCCACGTCCTTCCTCGCCCTTTCCTTGACCCGTTGCCACTCGTTTTTGCCAAGGGAGGAGAGCTCCGGAGGGTCATCCGTGGTGCCGGGGTGGCGCCGGAGGAGGGGTAGCTGCTCCACGGGAAGGTAAAGCCGCCCCTCTCCCTTGTAGCGCAGGACCAAGTAGTCCCGCTTGGCCCGGAGAACCTCCCGGGTTTCCAAGCCCAAGAACTGGCCGATGCCGTACTCGGGGTGGATGAGGTAGTCCCCCGGGGTAAGGGCCCCAGGGTCGGCCAGGCCTTCCCCTTTGCGCAACCTCGCCCGCACACCTCCCGTGGCGAAGACCAAGGCTTCGGTGAGGAGAACATGCTCCCCCCACTCCGCCCCTCCCTCAAAGGCCCCTGGGAGGAGGGAGAGACGCCCCTTGGGACCCGGAAACTGCTCCACCACCTGGGGCCTAAAGGCCCCAAAGCGTCTACTCAAGAACTCCAAGGTGCGGGCATGGCCCACGAAGAGGTGGACCCGCTTGCCCTCCGCAAGCCAGCGGGCCAGGTCCTTCTCCAAGGCCTTCAGGCTTCCCCGGTAGGGGGAGAGGGGGCGCACCCCAAGCTCCATGGGGGGTAGCTCCACCCCGCTCCCCAAGGCCACCAGGGGCCGCCCCTCCAGGAGGGGCCAGAGGGCCTTGGGGGCCAGGGCAGGGGTGTCCAGGTAGACGGGCCCCGGGAAGTGGCGGATCTTGTGGCTTGAGAAGGTTTCCGCTTTCCCCGGCTTGGGCAGGAGGACGTGGCGGCGCTTTTCCGTCCCCGCCACCAAGAGCCTTTCCAGCTCGTCCCCAAAGAACTCCAGCCGCACCTCCCCGAGCTCCAACACCTCCCCCAGGACCCGGTAGTCCTCGTCCCGGGCGTAGCCCATCTGGAGGAGGCGGGAAAGGAGGGCTTCCCGCGGGTAACGCCGCCCCACTTCCAGGACTAAGCGCCAGGCCTCGGGGTTTTCGGGAAAGGGGGCCAGGGCCTCCTCGTAGGAGAAGAGAAAAAGGGCCTTCTCCTCCAGAGCCTCGAGGCCTGGGTTCACGTAGACAGGTACCCCAAAGGCGGAAAGATCTTGGTAGCGCTTCAAGCGCTCCTCCGGAGCCAAGAGGACCGCCGGGGGTGTTTCCCGGGCAAAAAGCCAAGCCGCCGCCACCTGGGGCAGGCTTAAGCGGTGGCCATAGAGGGTATGGAGAAGGGTATCCATGGGCTGGCCCAAAGGGCCACCCGTCATTCTACCGAATAGGCGTGCACGGCCAAAGCGCCAAGCCCCACGTTAGCGGCGATGGTGGCCCCCGAACGGGTAATGCGGCCCCGTTCCAGCCGCAAAGCGCTTTCCAAGGCTTTCTTTAGCCCCTCAATCCATTCGCTCTTGGCATCGGTGTGGGCGATGGTGATGCGGGCCGCACGCCCCCTAAACTCGTCCAGGACCAACCGGGCTAACACCTCGGGCACGGCGTTTTCCCGCGCTACCCTCAGGAAGCGGATATGCCCCTTCTCAATGCGCAGGATGGGCCGAAGGCCCAAAAGGTTCCCCACCACCTCGCCGAAGCGGGGCAAGCGGCCGTTGCGGGCCAGGTGGGAGAGGTCCGCCACGCTGAAGTAGAGGCTGGAACGCTTAAGCCTCTCTAGCTCCCGCACCACCTCCTCTTCCTCTGCCCCGCCTTTCAGCATCTCCACCGCCCGGAGCACCATGGCCCCAAGCCCGGCGGACACCATGCCCGAGTCCACCACCCGGATCCGGGTAGGAGCCACCTTCAAGGCCGCCTCCCGGGCCCGTTCCACGGTCTTGGAAAGCTCCCCGGACACGTGGATGGAAAGGAGGCGATCATATACCTGAAGGTGCCGCTCATACACCTCAGCGAAATCCTCCACACTGGGGGGCTCGGTGACGGGCTCAGCCCCCGCCCGCATGGCCTGGTAAAGGGCATCCGGGGTGAGCTCTTGCCAGTCCTTGTACCTGCGCCCGGCCAGGTGGACGTAAATGGGCACAAGGCCCACCGCTTCTTCCTGGAGGACCTTGGGCGATAGGTCCGCCGCCGTGTCGGTCACGAGGCCCAGTTCCACGCCCCCTATCTTATACTGGGTCAAAAGGTTATGGGCTATAATGGCGCCTCGGGTTGTTCCATGCTTCTCGTGACCGGTTTTGAACCCTTCGGCGGCCTAGACCACAACCCCTCCGCCGCCCTCCTCGCCCTCCTTCCAGAAGGCGTAGGGGGTAGGCCCATCCAGACGGCCCTTCTCCCTGTGGACACCGAAGCGCTCCCGGAAGCCTTGCGGGCCCTTCACGCCCGAAACCCCCAAGCCGTCCTGCACCTTGGCCTAGCGGAAAACCGCCCCCTCCTCACCTTAGAACGCTTGGCGGTCAACCTCCTGGACTTTGAGCGGCCGGACAACAGG
Source organism: Thermus brockianus (assembly GCF_021462505.1). Classification (GTDB taxonomy): domain Bacteria; phylum Deinococcota; class Deinococci; order Deinococcales; family Thermaceae; genus Thermus; species Thermus hydrothermalis. Next base: position 322,819 of record NZ_JAKEDV010000001.1, on the reverse strand, counting down.
GGCGTCCTCAAGGAGGACGAAGCGGTGGTGCCAGGGGGACCTCTGGCCCTCCCCGCCCGCTTTCCCGTCAAGGAGGGCGTGCGGCGGCTTCGCGAAGCGGGCATCCCCGCCCGGATAAGCCTCTCCGCAGGAAGCTACCTGTGCAACCAGGCCTTTTACCTCTCCCTTTACCACCTGCCGCCAAGCGTCCCCGTGGCCTTCGTCCACCTGCCTCCCGATGAGGCGCTGGCCTTGAAACGGGGAGGACCCTACGTACCCCTACGGGAGCAGGCCCGAGCCGTACATCTTCTTTTGGAGATGCTGTGAGGGTGCTCTTCCTTACCGATGCTCTAACGATCGGCGGAAGTGAGGTTTATCTGCGGGAAATGTTGCCCCGGCTTAGAGACCTGGGCCTTCGCCCCGAGGCCGCCCTACCCTCTGCGCCAGGCAACCTGCCCATCCGTCAGTCCTTAGCGCAAGCAGGCATTCCCATTTATGCCTATACCCGCCTCAACGAACTGCCCCGAACCTTTGACCTGGTGGTGGCTTCAGCCTGGTACCCCCATAGTTACCGCGCTTTTCATGCACGCTTCCCGGATTTCGTCCCTCTGGTGCACGACCAAATAGAAATCTTTTACCCGTTGGGAGGCCGCTACCTCTACAGGCTCGGGTACCGCCTACTTCAAGCCCCTAACCTTCGGCGGGCACGTGCGGTCATCACCGTTTCCAACTGGGCTGCGCGTTGGTTAAGAGATGTCCACAGCGTGAAGCGAGTTTACCCTGTGCCCAACGGGGTGGACACGCACCGTTTCCGACCGCCCCTTCCGGGGGAAAAGGAATATCTACGAACACGTTACAACCTTCAAGGCCCGGTGGTTTTGGTCCCCGCACGAATGAGCCCGGAAAAGAACCACCTCGCTGTGCTCCTGACCGCTCGGCTGCTTCCCCAGGTCACCTTTCTCCTGGTGGGTACCGGGGAGCTCCTTACGGTATGGCGAAGCTTTGCCCGGGCCCTCAACCTCCAAAACGTGTTTTTTCTCGGGCGGAGAGAGGATATGCCCGAGCTTTATCGGGTTGCCGACGCCATGCTTCTCCCCACCCTGGGGGAAAACCAATCCCTGGCTACCCTCGAGGCCATGGCCTCGGGGCTTCCCGTGGTCACCAGCCCTATTCCTGCCCAAAAGGAACTCCTTAAAAATGGGGTAGAGGGGTTCACCGTCCCCACCTCCCCTTGCCACCTTGCCCGCGCCCTGACCCAAGCCCTGGCAAGCCCAGAACTTGGAGTGAACGGACGCAAGCGGGTCCTAAGGGAGCATACTCTCCCTGAGGCCGCAGCGCGTCTAAAGAACGTTCTTTCGGAGATAGCCCATGCTTAGGGTCGCGTTTTTAACGGATGCTCCTCGGGTTGCGGGGAGCGAAATATGGTTGCTTGAAACCCTTCCCCACTTAACCGCTTACGGGATCCGGCCCATCCTTTACCTACCCCATAACCCGAAGCTTCGGTTTTTGGTCCAGGCGCTAAACGAAAAGGGCATACCCACCACCACGTACACCCGCCTGAAAGAACTCGTTTCCTCTACCCAGGAAGCCCATGTACGAGTAATCCAGGCCTGGTTCCCCTCCACCTATGGACTTCTGGCCCACATATCCCGCCCGAGGAGCGTGTTTCTCCACGATCAATTGGAGTACCACTATCCCTTGGGCCTGAAGGGGTTATATCGCTTTGTGTACCGAATGACCAAAGCACGCAAGGTGGCCTTAGCGGACCGCATCTTTGTGGGCACGCATTGGGCAGCCGACTATGTACGCCGTCATTTTGGCCTAGAGGCTCACGTGATTCCCGTAGGCGTTGATCCCAACCGCTTTCATCCTCCCAGTCCAGAAGAACGTGCCTCCTTACGGAGGAAACTTGGACTCACGCGCTTCACGCTCCTCACGCCGGCGCGCTTCACGCCTGAGAAAAACCAACTCGCCATCGTGCTCGCAGCCCTTCACGTGGAAGCCGACTTTCTCCTGGCGGGTGAAGGCACTTGGGCATATCCCCTCCGCTGGCTTGCCCAAGCCCTGAGGGCATCCAACGTGCGCTTTTTGGGAAACCGAAACGATATCCCAGAACTCTACCGAGCCGTGGATGCCGTCCTCTTCCCCACCCTCGCAGACAATCCAGGCCTCGTCATCCTGGAAGGCATGGCCTCGGGCCTTCCTGTCATCGCCAGCGCCCATCCCCCACAAAAGGAGGTTCTTTCACCTAGCGAAGGCATACTCATTGAACCTTCCCCACGGGCTATCGCTGAGGCAGTACGCTGGCTCATGGACAATCCCCTGGAGGCTAAGCGCATGGGCAAAAACGGAAGAGCGCGCATTTTAAAGGAAAGGACGAGCGCCCTAAGCGCTAAGGTCCTGGCCCAGGAACTAGAGCGCCTGGCATTACAATCTAGCTAATGCGCCTTTACCGCGTGGGCCTCTTCACCGACGTCTACTTCCCCAACCCCAATGGGGTTACCACGAGCGTCTACCTCCTCCTGCGGGAACTTCGCCGCATGGGGCACGAGGCTTGGGTCATCGCCCCCAGGCACCCCGAGGCCCCGGCTCAGGAGGAAGGGGTGGTGCGGGTGCCCTCGGTGGCCTACCCCTTTTACGAGGGCCAGCAGATCGCCCTGCCTTCCGCCAAGTACCTGCCCACGGAGTTTGAGCTCATCCACACCCACACCCCCCTAACCCTAGGGGTCTGGGGGCTTCGCATCGCCCGCAACAAGGGCCTACCCCACGTGTCCACCTTCCACACCCACTACGAGAAGTACGCCCACTACGTGCCGGGCCTGGCCATCCTGGACAAGTACACGGGGATCGTCCCCCGCCTGGCCAAGGCCTTTTACAACCGGGTGGAGGTGGTGATCGCCCCCACGGAGCCGGTGAAACGCCTGGCGGAAAGCTACGGCATAGAAAGGCCCATCCGGGTCATCCCCACGGGGATTGACACGCGGCTTTTGGAGGAAGCCCCCCTCCCCTCCCCCTCCTCCTGGCCCGAGGGCAAGCGCCGCCTCATCACCGTGGGACGCCTGGGCAAGGAGAAGTCCTTTGACGTGGTGCTGAAGGCCGTGGCGGAGCTGAGCCGGGAGGCGGACGTCTACCTGGTCCATATCGGCGAAGGGCCCGAGTTGCCTGCCCTCGAGGCCTTGGCCCACGGGCTGGGCATCGCCGAGCGGGTGCGCTTCCTGGGCCCTGTGCCCTACCACCGCATCGGGGGCTACTACCGCCTGGCGGAGCTCTTCCTTTTCGCCAGCGAGACCGAAACCCAGGGCCTCGTCATCTGGGAGGCCCAGGCCATGGGGGTCCCGGTGGTGGCGGTGGGGGCGGAAGGGGTGTTGGAGGGGGTGGAGGACGGCAGGACGGGCTACCTGGTTCCCCCCGGGGATTACCGGGCCCTGGCGGAGAAGGCCCTAGCGCTCCTAAGGGACGAGGCCAAACGGCAGGCCATGGCCCTCCAGGCCCGTGCCTGGGCCATGGAGCGCTCGGCGGAGCGCATTGCCGAAAGGATTGTGGCGGTCTACGACGAGGCGAGCGAGATCCTGCGGGCCGAGCCCAGGCGGCTCATCTTTCCCTTTCCCCGCCTTCCCCGAAGTAGCCTCGAGGATCGCCCAGGAGGTTTCTAGCTTGCCTCAGGAGAAACCTCCCCCACCCTCCCTTTAGCCTCCGGGCCGAGGTGAGGACCAAGGCCTCGGGCACGTAGCGCACGGAGCCAAGCCGGGCGAGTTGGTAACCCAAAAGCACGTCCTCCCGGGCCTCCACCTCGGGAAAGCCGCCCACCCGAAGGGCGGCCTCCTTGAGAACCATCATGTTGGCCCCCGCCAGGTTGGGCCTTCCCAAGAGGGCCATGAGGCGCAGAAAGGCCCGGTACCCCCACTCGGAAAAAGCGGCCTCCCAAGGGGAAACGCCGTAGAAGCGCAAAGGCCCGTAGAGGGCCAAAGCGCCCTCCGCCCGGCGCGAAAGGGCGGCGAGCCAGTGGGGTAAGGGCCTGGAGTCCGCATCCGTCATGGCCACCCACTCCCCCCGGGCGGCGAGAAGCCCCGCCTGGCGGGCATAGGCCACCCCTTTGCGGGCGCAGTGGACCACCCGCACCCCAAAACCCTCCGCCACCTCCCGGGTGCGGTCGGTGGAGGCGTTGTCCACCACGATGACCTCAAAAGGGGGAAGGGCTTGCCCCAAGACGGCCTCGAGGGCCCCGGCCAGGTAGGCCTCCTCGTTGTGGGCGGGGATCACCACGCTGATGCGCACGGGTATACTCTAGCGTGTTTCGCCTCTTGCCGTGGGCCAGGGAAGGCCTGTTCGTCTTCCTTCGCCTCGTCTTGGCCGTGGGCCTCATGGAGGGGGTAAGGAGCGGGTTTTTCGCCGGGCTTTTGCCCTTCTACGCCCCCGACCGCCTCCACCTGGGCCCCGGGGTCTTCACCCTGGCCTACACCCTCCACCAACTGGCGGAAAACCTCTCCAAAAGCTTCGGGGGCCTCCTGGCGGAGCGGGTGGGCTTCGGCAAGAGCGCCACCCTGGCGGGAGGGGTGGGGCTTTTGGTCCTCCTCCTCACGCCGCAAGCGGAAGCCGCCTGGATCCTCTGGGCCCTTGCCATCCTCTGGGGCCTTTCCCTCTCCACCCTTTACCCGGGGCTCATGACCCTGGCGAGCCGCATCGCCGTGCCTGGGCGGGAGGCCCGGGCGCTTTCCTTCACCCTCACCCTGGTCCTGCCCTGGGCGGGCATCGGCCTCGTGGGGGTGGGGCAGGTGGCCCAACGTCACGCCGAGGCGGCCCTCACCCTCCTCCTCCTGGCCCAGGGAGCGGCCTTCCTCCTCACCCTAAGCCTCCTTGGCTTCCGCATCCCCCTGCCCCCTCCTAAGCGGGAGGCGTACCCTTGGGGCCGCCTTCTCCTTTTCCTTCCCGCCGCCTTCGGCCAGACCTTCGCCCCCGCTTTGGTCTCCCTCTTCCTCCTCCGGTACGCCAAGGAGCGGCTTGGCCTCGAGCCCCTGGCCCTGGGGGGGTTTCTCCTCCTGGGAGGGGGGCTCGCCTTTGGCCTCCTTCCCTTCACCGGCCGGTTGGTGGACCGCCGGGGCTACCGTTTGGCCCTTTTGGGAGGGCTTTTCCTCCTCGCCCTGGTCATGTTGCGCCTCTCCAGCGCCAAAAGCTTGCCCGAGGTGGCCCTCCTCGCCGTCCTAGGGGGCATGGGCTATAGCCTCTTCCTGCCCGGTTGGAACGGCTTCTTGGCCAAAAACCTCCCCGAGGAGAACCGGGCCGCCGTCTGGGGCGGGCTCATGACCGTGGAGGGGCTTGGGGTGGCCTTGGGGCCGGCGGTGGGAGGCCTCCTTTGGGAAGCCTTTGGCCCGCAAGCGCCTTTCCTTGCGGGCGGCGCCACCTTCCTCGCCTTGGGGGTCTTTTACGCTCTCGTTCTAAGGAGGGAACGATGGACCTAGCCCTTGGCCTCGTCCTCCTCCTTTACGGGCTTTCCGACCTCCTCTTCCGCTTCCTGGGCCTTGGGGCCTACGCCCACGGAAGCCGGCGCGAGCCCAAGGTGGCCCTGACCTTTGACGATGGCCCCTCGGAAAGGACCGAGGCCCTTCTCGCCCTCCTCCGCCGCCACGGGGTAAAGGCCACCTTCTTCCTCACGGGGGAAAGGGCGAGGGCTTTTCCCCACCTGGTGGAGGCCATCCGGAAGGATGGGCACCAGGTGGAGGACCACGGGGCGTACCACCGGGCCTGGGCGCTCCTCATCCCATGGGTGGAGTGGCGGCACATGGCGCAAACCCCCGCCCGGTACTACCGCCCGCCCCACGGCCTCCATACCCCCTTCACCCGGCTCTTCGCCAGGGCCCTGGGCAAGCGCATCGCCCTTTGGGACCTGGAAGGCAAGGACTGGCTTCCCCTCCCCCCCGAGGCCCTGGCGGAAAGGCTCCTTTACTACCTGCGTCCAGGCTCGGTGGTCCTCCTCCACGATGGCCCCGAGCGCACCCTAAGGCTTTTGGAAACCGCCTTGCCCAAGATGCTCGCCCTGGGTTACCGGCCTGTAACCCTGGACGAGCTAAACCCCCTTCCCCTCACCCCCAGGCTCGCCCTCATCCGGGGCCTCCAGGGGTTTGAGGAGCGCTACAACCTCCGCCACCGGGTGGAACGGGCGGGGCTTGGCCCCTTTGACCTCTTCCGGGTGGAGAAAAAGCCTTTCCCCGGGCCGAGCCTCCCGGGCCTGCCCCAAGGGACCCCCGCCCTGGAGCTCCACCTGGAAAGCCAGAGGGCCATGGAGCTATCCCCTTTGGAGGCCATCCGCTACACCCGGGAAAGCCTTAAGAAGGTGGCCCTGCGCGTGGCCCAGGACCCCGAGGTGCGGCTCGTGTACGGCTACACCTCCTTAGCCCCCGGCAGCAGGCTCTTCGGTTTTGCCACCGCCCCCCTCCCCCCCCTCCCCCGCCTGGTGGCGAGCCTGGCCAGCGCCTGGTTCTACTGGCTTTACCGGGGGGAACTCCCCAAGCGGGAGAACCTTTGCGCAAGCCTCGCCTACCTCACCCGGGAGGAGCTTTTACGGCGATACCCACCGTCCACTCCCGCTTCCCCAGGCCCGGAAGGCGGTGAACCCTAAACCCCGCCCGCTTCAGGGCCCGGCGGAAGGCCCCTTGCGCTGAGTAGGTGGCAAGCCGCCCCCTGGGCCTGAGGGCCTGCCGAAGCCCAAGGAGCACGGGGAGCTCCCAGGCCTCGGGGTTGGCCTTGGGGCTAAAGGGGTCCAGAAACACCGCCGTGGCCCAGGCCCGGGGGAGGCGCACCTCCCGTATGTCCCCAAAAAGCAGGCGTAGCTCCCCCCAAGGCCCCACGAAGCGCTCGGCGGGCCAGGCCTCGAGGATCTCCCTAAACACCCTTTCCGCCCGGGAGAGGGGAAGGGCGAGCCCCGCAAGCACCTCCTTCGGCAAAGGCTCCTTCTCCACCGCCAGGTAGCGAAGCCGCACCCCCCGCTCCAGGGCGCTTTCCAGGGCCGCCCGGAAGTTCACCCCGAGGCCGAAGCCCACCTCGAGGACCCTAGGGGCGGGGTGGAGGTGGGTCAGGGTCTTCTCCACGTAGAGCCTGCGGGCCTGCAGGAGGGCCCCCTGCCGAGGGTGGTAGGCCTCCCGGTAGCGGGGGTGGTACAGGGTAGGGGTCCCGTCCGCCGTGAGGAAGCGCTCCATCCTGGATAGAATACCCCCATGGAGCTTAGCCTTTGGCAGAAGCTTTCCGGAACCCTGGTGAACGCCCTCACCGTGGTCCTGGGCACGGGGCTTGGGCTCCTCCTCCGCGGCCGGCTTCCCGAGCGCATGGCCCGCATCATGGTCCAGGGGGTGGGGCTCACCACCCTCTTCATCGGGCTCTCCATGGCCCAGGCCCTGGGCCGGGCCAAGGGGGGGAATATAGACGGGGTGGTCCTGGGGCTCCTCGCCCTGGTGGCGGGGGGGCTTTTGGGGGAGTGGGCCCGGCTGGAGGACGGGCTGGAGAACGTAGGGGAAAAGATCAAACAGGCGGTGCGGGGGGGCGGAAGCTTCACCGAGGGCTTCGTGGCGGCGAGCCTCCTCTTCTGCGTGGGGCCCATGACCCTCCTCGGCTCCATCCAAAACGGCCTCACCGGGGATGCGAGCCTCCTCCTCCTCAAGGCCACCCTGGACGGCATGAGCGCCATCGCCCTGACGAGCTCCTTCGGGATTGGGGTGGGGTTTAGCACCCTGGTTATCCTCCTCTACCAGGGAGGGGTGGCCCTCCTGGCGGGGACCCTAAGCCAGGCCCTCCCCGACCCCGCCCAGGACCCCCGGGTCCTCCTCACCACGGGGGTGGGGGGGCTCATGGTCCTCGGGGTAGGCGTTAACCTTCTTGGGCTCACCAAGGTGCGGGTGGGCTCCTTCCTCCCCGCCCTCCTCCTTGCCCCCCTCGTGTGGTGGCTCGCCGACCTCCTGACGTAGAATGCCCACCATGGAGCTATCCCTTGACCTCCTGCGCAAGCTGGAGGGGCTCGCCAAAATCCGGCTTTCCCCAGAGGAGGAGGCCCTCCTCCTCCAAGACCTGAAGCGCATCCTGGACTTCGTGGACGCCCTCCCCCAGGTGGAAGGGATAGAGGAGGAGGCCCCCACGGGCCGCCTGCGGGAGGACGAACCCGCCCCTTCCCTCCCCCAGGCGGAGGCCCTGGCGCTCGCCCCCGAACGGGAGGAGGGGTTCTTCCGCGTGCCCCCCGTCTTGGAGTAGCCATGGTGGACCTAAAGCGCCTGCGTAAGGAGCCGGAGGTCTTCCGCAAGGCCATCCGGGAAAAGGGCATCGCCTTGGACCTGGACGCCCTCCTGGCCCTGGACCAGGAGGTGCAGGGCCTGAAGCAACGCCTACAGGACCTGCAGACGGAGCGGAACCGCATCGCCAAGGAGGTACCCAAGGCGCCCCCGGAGGCCAAGGAGGCCCTCATCGCCCGGGGGAAGGCCCTGGGGGAGGAGGTGAAGGGGCTGGAGGAGGCCTTAAGGGAAAAGGAAGCGCGCCTCACCGAGCTCCTCCTCCAGGTGCCCCTTCCCCCTTGGCCCGGGGCCCCCATAGGGGAGGACGACAGCGCCAACGTGGAGATCAAGCGGGTGGGAAGCCCGAGAACGTTTTCCTTCCCGCCCCTGGACCACGTGGCCCTCATGGAGCGGAATGGCTGGTGGGAGCCTAGGATTAGCAAGGTTTCGGGAAGCCGCTCCTACGCCCTAAGGGGCGACCTCGCCCTCTACGAGATGGCCCTCCTCCGCTTCGCCATGGACTTCATGGCCAAGCGGGGCTTCCTGCCCATGACCCTTCCCTCCTACGCCCGGGAGATGGCCTTCGTGGGCACGGGCCACTTCCCCGCCGCCAGGGACCAGGTCTGGGCCATCGCCGGCACCGACCTCTACCTCACGGGCACGGCGGAGGTGGTCCTAAACGCCCTCCATAGCGGGGAGATCCTGGCCTACGAGGAGCTGCCCAAGCGCTACGCCGGCTACGCCCCCGCCTTCCGCTCGGAGGCGGGAAGCTTCGGCAAGGACGTGCGGGGGCTTCTTAGGGTCCACCAGTTCCACAAGGTGGAGCAGTACGTCCTCACCGAGGCGAGCCTCGAGGCCTCGGACCGGGCCTTCCAGGAGCTTTTGCAAAACGCCGAGGAGATCCTGACGCTCTTGGAGCTCCCTTACCGGCTCCTCGAGGTCTCCACCGGGGACATGGGCCCGGGGAAGTGGCGGCAGGTGGACCTGGAGGTCTGGCTCCCCTCGGAGGGGCGCTACCGGGAAACCCACTCCTGCTCCGCCCTCCTGGACTGGCAGGCGCGGCGGGCGGGGCTACGCTACCGCGACCCCGAGGGCCGGGTCCGGTACGCCTACACCCTCAACAACACCGCCCTGGCCACCCCCCGCATCCTGGCCATGCTCCTGGAAAACCACCAGTTGGAAGACGGAAGGGTGCGGGTGCCCGAGGCCCTGGTCCCCTACATGGGGAAGGAGGTGTTGGAGCCATGCGGCTAGAGGGGGCGGAGCTCCGGATCCTAGAGCTTCCCCTGAAGTTCCGCTTTGAAACGAGCTTCGGGGTGCAGACAAAGCGCACCATCCTCCTCCTCAGGCTCTTTGGCGAGGGCCTCGAGGGCCTTGGGGAAGGGGTGATGGAAAGGCTTCCCCTTTACCGGGAGGAAACGGTGGAAGGCGCCCGGTACCTCCTGGAGGAGGTCTTCCTGCCCCAGGTCCTGGGCCGGGACTTCCCAAACCCCGAGGCCCTTGGACAGGCGCTTTCCCCTTTCCGCGGAAACCCCATGGCCAAGGCGGTCCTGGAGATGGCCTTTTACGACCTCTACGCCAAGGGCCTCGCTAAGCCCCTTTACCAGGTCCTGGGCGGGGTGCGGCGGGAGGTGGAGGTGGGGGTTTCCTTGGGCATCCAGCCCACGGTGGCGGACACGCTGAAGGCGGTGGAACGGCACCTGGCCCAGGGCTACCGCCGCATCAAGCTCAAGATCAAGCCGGGCTGGGACTACGAGGTCCTAAAGGCGGTGCGCCAGGCCTTCCCCGAGGCCACCCTCACCGCCGACGCCAACTCCGCCTACCGCCTCGCTGACTTCGCCCGCCTGAAGCGGCTGGACGAGCTTGGGCTGGACTACATTGAGCAACCCCTGGGCTACGACGACCTCCTGGACCACGCCAAGCTGCAACGGGAGCTCGCCACCCCCATCTGCCTGGACGAGAGCCTCACCTCCAAGGAGAAGGCGAGGAAGGCCATTGAGCTTGGGGCGGGGCGGGTCTTCAACATCAAGCCCGCCCGGCTCGGCGGGCACACGGAAAGCCTCAAGGTCCACGCCCTGGCCGAGGCCGCCGGCATCCCCTTGTGGATGGGGGGGATGCTGGAGGCGGGGGTGGGGCGGGCCCACAACCTGCACCTGGCGAGCCTCCCCGGCTTCACCAAACCGGGGGACGTGAGCTCGGCGAGCCGCTACTGGGAGGAGGACATCGTGGAGGAAGCCCTCGAGGCCCAAGAAGGCCTCATGCCCGTGCCCCAGGGGCCGGGGATTGGGGTGCACCTGAAGCTCCCCTTCGTGGAGCGGATCACCCTATGGAAGCGGTACTTGTCCGCGAGCTAAAGGGCTGGGAGGAGATGGAGGAGGTGGTGGCCCTCCAGGAGGCCATCTGGGGGCGGGACGCCCGGGACCTGGTCCCCCGGGGCCTCCTCATCGCCGCCCAGGACGAGGGGGGTCTGGTGGCGGGGGCTTTCCTCGGGGGAAGGATGGTGGGCTTCGTCTTCGGCTTCCCCACGGCGGACCCAACCCGGCACCACTCCCACATGCTGGGAGTCCTGGAGGCCCACCGGGGCACGGGGGCGGCCCTTCTCCTAAAACGCTTCCAACGGGACTGGTGCCTGGTCCGGGGCGTGCGGCAGGTGGTCTGGACCTTTGACCCCTTGAGGGGGGTGAACGCCAACTTCAACCTGCGGAAGCTCGGGGCCACCGCCAGGACCTACCTCCCGGACCACTACGGCCCCATGACCGGCATCAACGCCGGGGCCCCTTCGGACCGGCTTCTCGCCGAGTGGGACCTCCTCGCCCCGAGGGTCTACCAAAGGATCTACGCCCCGCCCCCCACGCCAACGGGGGAAGGCCTTCCCCAGGCGAACCGGGTGGAAGGGGACGTGCCCGTGGAAGCCCGCCTGGACCTCGAGGCCCCAAGGCTTCTCTTCCAGATCCCCGAGGACTGGGGGCGGATCCTGCGGGAGGACCCCGCCTTGGCCCTAACGTGGCGGGAGCATAGCCGCCTGGTCCTCGGCCACTACTTCGCCCGAGGCTTTGTGGCGGTGGACTTCCTGCGCCACCCGAACCGCTATGTCCTGGCTAAAGACGGAGCTTTGGACCGCTGAGGTGGTCTACGCCGGCTTCGGCACCCCCATGCTCCGGGGGGCCTTGGCGGTGCAGGGAGGGCACGTGGTGGGGGTGGGAAGCCTGGCGGAGCTTAAGGCCCGCTTTCCCGAGGCACCCGTGGTGGCCAAAGGCAAGGCCCTCCTCCCCCCGCCCGTGAACGCCCACACCCACCTGGACCTAAGCCTCCTGCCCCTTTACCGAGGGCCTTTTGCCGGCTTTCTCTCCCACGTGGTGGCCCACCGGGAAAGCCGGGGGCTTTTGGGGGCGAGGTGGGGGCTAGAGGAGCTTCTGGCCACCGGGGTGGGCGCCTTCGCCGACATCGTCTTCAAGGACGAGGTGATGGACTTCCTCCTCCTGGAAAGCCCGCTTCCCGGCGTGGCCTTCTACGAGGTCTTCGCCCCGGACCCCCTGGAGGCGGAGGAGGTCTTCGCCCGGGTGAAGGCCAAGGTGGCGGCGTGGCGGAAGCGGGAGGGGAGGGTGAAGGTGGGGCTTTCCCCCCACGCCCCCTACTCCGTGAGCCTGCCCCTCCTCAAGCGGCTCGCCCAGTACGCCCAGGCCGAGGGCATCCCCCTCATGGTCCATGCGGCGGAAAGCCCGGAGGAGGTGGCCTTCCTCCGGGAGGGAACGGGCCCCTTGGCCGAGGTGCACCGCCGCTTTAGCCAAGCCCCCTTCACGCCCCCAGGCCTCACCCCGGTGCGGCTCCTCCACGCACTGGGGGTCCTCGGCCCCACCACCCTTCTCGTGCACGGGGTCCAGGTGGACGAGGAGGAGGTGGCCCTCCTCGCCGAAACCGGGACCAAGGTGGTGCTCTGCCCCCGCTCCAACCAGAACCTGGCGGTGGGCGAGGCGCCCATCCCCCTCTACGCCCGGTACGGGGTGGAGCTCGCCCTGGGCACGGACTCCCGGGCGAGCAGCCCCGACCTGGACGTGCGCCAGGAGGCCCTTTTCCTCTGGGGCAAGGCGGACCCCCGCCTCCTGGTCCGGGCCCTAACCCGAGGGGGGTATAGGGCCTTGGGCCTCCCCACGCCCCGGATTACCCGGGGAACGCCCGTTTCTCTGGTACACTCCCTCTGATGCGCCCCTTGGGCCGCGGCCCCCACCTTTCCCTGCCTTCCTTCTGGGACGAGGAGGTGCGCCACACCGGGCCCCTCATCCTCTATAGCGCCTTCACCGGGGCCTTGGCGGGGCTTCTGGTGGCCCTGCTGAACCTTGCCCTGCGGCCCCTGGCCGAAGGGGTAGGCAACCTTTTCGGCTACCTGGCCCCCGAGCCCCCGGGGGAAGGGGGGCTCCTCCAGGCCTTCACGGGGCCAGCTCTCTGGCCCCTCGCCTTCCTCCTCCCGCCCCTTTACGCCCTCACGAGCTACCTGGGCACCGGGCAGGGGCTCGCCGCCCTTCTGCGCCAGGCGCGGGAAGGGACCCCGGCCCCCCGGCTCGCCCACCCCCGGGCGGTCCTGGGCGGGGCGTTGCAGATCGCCCTCTACTCCCCCATGGGCCGGGAGGGGCCTTTCGGGGTTTTGGGGCTTTGGCTGGGGCTCCTTTTGGACCGCCGCTTTCCCCGCTTGGGCGGAGGGTTAGCCTTTGCCGGGCTTGCCGCCGGGCTCGGGGCCGCCCTCCACGCCCCGGTGGCGGGGGCCCTCCTCGCCACGGAGATCCTCTACCGCTCCCTCCTCCTCGAGGCCCGGGCCCTCACCCCCGCCCTCATCGGGGCCCTTTCGGGCTTCGCCGTCTACGGAGCCTTTTTCGGCTATGAGCCCCTCCTTCCCTTTCCCGTGCGCCTGGACCTGGCAAGCCTCCCCGCAGGCCTCCTCCTGGGGGTTTTGGCCGCCGCCTTGGCCACCCTGTGGACCGAGGGGGGAAGGGCCCTTGCCGCCTGGCTTAAGCCCCTCCCTTTCCCCCTCCGCCACGCCCTCCTGGGCCTTGCCCTCGCCCTCGCCCTCCTCTTCCTCCCCGAGGCCTTGGGAAACGGCCTCGGCTGGGTGGCGGTGGCCACCACGCCCCTCCTCGCCCCTTGGGCGCTTTTCTACCTCCTCCTCGCCAAGCTCCTCCTCCTCATCCTGGCCCTGGGGGTAAGGGCGTACGGGGGGCCCTTCACCCCGGCCCTGGTCCTAGGGGGGCTTTTGGGCGCCTTCCTCGCCCACCTGGCCGGGCCCTTCAACCTTCCGGCCGAGGCCTTGGCCCTGGCGGGCGGGGTGGCGGTCCTGGCCGGGGTGGCCCGGGCCCCCTTCGCCGGCCTGGCCCTGGCGGCGGAGTGGGGCGGGTACGCAAGCCTCCCCTTAGCCCTGCCCGCCGTCTTCCTGGCCTACGCCCTGACCCCCGCCCACGACCCGGAGGAGGGCCTTAAGGAAGCGCCGGCCACGCCGGAGGGGCATCCGTCTGAAACGCCTCCGCAAAGCGAACCCCCGCCTCGAGGCCCAGAAGCCGCCGCCGGGCCCGAAACTCCTCCAGGCTAAAGGGCCAGCGGTAAAACTCCCGGTAAAACTGAAAGACCGCCTCCGCCACCTCCTGGGTGGAGGTGGTGTCCACGTACACCCAGGGGCGGGCAAGCTCCTTCCGGGGGTAATGGTAGAGCCTTACGGGCTTCCGGTGGGCCTCCCCCACCAGCTTGGGGATGCGGCAAAGCTTCAAGGCGGAAAGCACCGCCTGGTGGGTGGCCCGGTGGTCGGGGTGGACATCCAGGGGGTCCCAGGTGAGGACGGCGTCGGGGCGGAACTCCGCCATGATCCGGGCCAGGGCCAAGGCCTCCTCCCTTCCCCCGGTGAGGAGGGTGTCGCCGAAGGGCAAAAAGCGGTGCTCGGCGCCGATAAGCCCCGCCACATGGGCCCCGTGCCCCTCCCGCACCCGCGCCACCTCTTCAGGAGGAGCCTCGCCGAACTGGCTCGCCAGCTCCCCCTTGGTCATCCAGACGAGCATCACCCGGTCGCCCCTCCTAGCGTGCAGGGCCAGGGTCCCCGCCGCTCCAATCTCGTCATCGGGGTGGGCAAACACGGCGAGAAGGTTCATGGGCTAGAGTCTACCCGCCTTGCCCCAGGAGGGGAAACCCCTTAGCATGGGGCCTAATATGGTACGGGGCATACGGGGCGCCATCACCGTGGAGGAGGACACGCCAGAGGCCATCCACCAGGCCACGCGGGAACTTCTCCTGAAGATGCTGGAGGCCAACGGCATCCAAAGCCACGAGGAGCTTGCCGCCATCATCTTCACCGTGACGGAGGACCTCACCTCCGCCTTTCCGGCGGAGGCCGCCCGGCAGATCGGCATGCACCGGGTGCCCCTCCTCTCCGCCCGGGAGGTACCGGTGCCGGGAAGCCTCCCCCGGGTTATCCGGGTCCTGGCCCTGTGGAACACCGACACCCCCCAGGACCGGGTACGCCACGTCTACCTACGGGAGGCGGTAAAGCTCCGCCCCGACCTGGAAAGCGCCCAGTAGCCTAAAAGCCCAACACCTCCGCCCAAGGGGTGGGCTCCTTGGGGCTCACGTAGCCGGTGTCCATCTGGGCGAGTTGGAGCCGCCCCGAATACTCCTCGTTCACCGCATGCCAGTAAGTGTACTCCTCAATCACCCAGATGCCCGACTCCCGGGCCCCGTTGCCGCTCGCCTTCACGCCGCCGAAGGGCAGGTGGGCCTCGGCCCCCACGGTGGCGTTGTTGATGCTGGTCATGCCCGCCCGGATGCCCACCTTGAAGAGGTAGGCCCAGTGTCGGTGGTTGGTGTAGATGGCGCTGGAAAGGCCGTAGGGCGTGGCGTTGGCCACCCGGATGGCCTCCTCAATCCCGTCCACCTTCACCAGGTTGATGGTGGGCCCGAAGATCTCCTCCTGGAACTGGCGCATGCCGGGGGCCGCCTCCCACACCGTGGGCCAGCCGTAAAGCCCCGCCTCAGGGTCCCCCAGGAAGCGGGGGTAGGGGTTGTCCCGGGTAATCCGCCCCTTGCCGAAAAGGAGGGTGGCCCCGTCCTCCTTGCCCCAGGCGTAGTGCTCCTCCCAGCGGCGGAAAAGCCTTTCGTTGAGGAAGGGGCCGTAGGTGACCTCGGGGTGGAGGAGGGGGTTGCCCACCACCGTGGCCTCGGTGCGCTCCAGGAAGCGCTTTTTGAACTCTTCATAAATAGGGGCGTCCACCAGGATGTTCCCGGCGCTGGTGCACCGTTGCCCTCCCGTGGCGAAGGCGCTCCACCAGGCCCCCTCCACCGCCAGGTCCAGATCGGCGTCCCGCATGACCACCAGGGGGTTCTTGCCCCCCAGCTCCAGGGTGGGCCGGATGAGGTTCCGCCCCGCCACCTCCCCGATCCAGCGCCCCACCTGGGTGCTCCCCGTGAAGGCGAACTTGTTGAGAAGCCCCTCGTCCATGAGCTCCACCAGCCACTGGCCGGTGGAGCCCTTACCCCCGCCGAAGACCACGTTGATGACCCCAGGGGGCAGGCCCGCCTCCTCAAAGAGCTTGACGAAGACGTAGGAGAGGGTGGGGGAGTCGTCCGAGGGCTTCCAGACCACGGTGTTTCCCGTGAGGACCGCCGGGATGAGCTTCCAGCTGGGCACGGCGATGGGGAAGTTGCCGGCGGTGATCATGCCCACCACCCCTAGGGGTCTGCGGAAGGTGAAGAGCTCCTTGTCCCGCATCTCGCTGGGCACGGTCTGCCCATAGAGCCTCCGCCCCTCGGAGGCGAAGAAGAGGGCGGTGTCTATGGCCTCCTGCACGTCCCCGCCCGCCTCCTTGAAGGTCTTCCCCACCTCCCGCACCATGAGGCGGGTCAGGGTGGGCTTTTCCCGCTCCAGGATCTTCGCCAGGTTGAAGAGCACCTGCCCCCGCACCGGGGCCGGGGTGCGGCTCCAGACCTCAAAGGCCTCCCGGGCCTTGAGGGCCGCCTTGCGCAGGGTGTCCTTGGTGCCCTCAGGAAAGCGGGCCACCAGGTCTTCCCGGTCCGAGGGGTTATGGCGCTCCAAGGCCTCCCCTTCCCATACCTCCTCACCCCCGATGAGGTGGCCGAACTCCAGGGTGTTCCCGTACTTGGCGGAAAACGCCTTCATGCTGACCTCCAAGGGGATTTTAGCGGATACTGGGCCTATGCCGCCCCACCGCGACCCCTTGGTCTACCTGCCCCCCTTCCTCTGGGCGCTCAACGTGGTGGCCTCCCGCATAGCCATGGGCGAGGTGGGCCCGGCGTGGGGCTCCTTTTTGCGCTTCGCCCTCGCCCTCCCCTTCTTCCTCCTCGTCCTCCGCCGCCTCCCCCGCCTAAGGCCCTTGGGCCAGACCCTTTTCCTCGCCCTAAGCGGGGTAGCGGTGTTCAACCTGGTCTTTTTCTCCGGGGTGCGGCTCGCCCCGGCCTCGGACGCGGCGGCGGTGGCCGCCCTTTACCCCCTCTCCACCGCCTTCGCCTACAGCCTTTACTTCCGCAAACCTTTTGCCCCCAAGCTCCTTCTCGGGCTTCTCCTTTCGGGGAGCGGGGTGGTCCTTTTGGCCCTAAGCCACGCCGCAGGCGGGGGTGGAAACCGGCTTCTTGGGGACCTCCTCCTGGTCCTGGCCGCCCTCCTGTGGGGGGGCTATAGCGTGGGGGTCACCCTGGCGGTGCAAAGGCGCGAGCCCCTGGAGGTCACGGCGGCCAGCATGCTCTTAGGAAGCCTCCTTCTCCTTCCCCTAGCCCTCGCCTGGCCCTTCCCAGAGGCGAGCCCCAAGGGATGGGCCGCCCTCCTCTACACCGCCTTGGGGGGCGCTTTCCTCGCCTTCACCCTCTGGGGGGAAGTGCTCAAGCGCCACCCCGCAAGCCTGGTGGCCCCCTTCATGAACCTGACCCCCGCCCTCGCCCTCCTCCTGAGCATCCTCCTCCTGGGGGAAGCCCCCAAGGGAATGGACCTCCCGGGGCTCCTCCTCATCGCCCTCGGGGTCTACGTCACCCAGCGGCGTTAGCCGAACTTGGCCTTGAGGGCCCGGAGGGTGGCGGGGGGGACCAGCTTGGAGACATCCCCCCCGTAGCGGGCGATCTCCTTCACCATGGTGCTGGACACGAAGGAGTAGCGGGTGGCCGCCAGGATAAAAAGGGTTTCCAACCCCGGCAGGAGCTGGCGGTTGAGGTGGGCCATCTGGAGCTCGTACTCGTAGTCGGAAACCGCCCGGAGGCCCTTCACGATGGCCTGGGCCCCCACCCGCCTCACGAAGTCCACCAGGAGGCCGGAGAAGGTGTGGGCCTCCACGTTTTGCAGGTGGGCCGTGGCCTCCCGGATGATGCTTAAGCGCTCCTCGGCGGTGAAGAGGTACTGGCCCCGCTTGTTGGGGTTTTCCAAGACGGCCACGGTCACCTTGTCAAAGAGGCGGCTCGCCCGCTGGATCACGTCCAGGTGGCCGTTGGTGAGGGGATCAAAGCTTCCGGGATAGACCACGTGCATTCATACCTCCACGAAGGTGAGGGCGTTTTCCCCGTAAACCCGCCGCTCCCCTAGGGGAAATAGGAGGTCCTTGGGGTGCTGCAGGATGTAAAGCCCGCCTTCCTCCACCAGACCGCTTTCCAAAAGGGCCTGGAAGGCCGCCACCAGGTCCAGGAGGTACGGCGGGGCCATGAAGGCCACGGTGTAGCGCTCCCCTTTGGCCTTCGCCTCGGGCAGGAAGACCTCCACGGGCAGGGGCACGATGCGCACGGGAAGCCCCGTGCGCCGGGCGTTTTCCTGAAGGAGGCGGACGGCCTCGGGGTCCTTTTCCACCAAGGTGGCCTGCCAGCCCTCGCTGGCGGCCTCGAGGCCCACCGCCCCGCTCCCCGCATAGAGGTCCAAAAAGCGTCCCTTGGCCGGGTAGCGAAGGCGCAGGTAGTCAAAAAGGGCCTTCCTGAGCCGCACCGGGGAGGGCCTCGCCGAGGCGGGCACCTTGAGGGGCACCCCCTTGGCCTTGCCGCCCAGAATCCTCACCACGCCCCTTAGCTTAAAGCTCCAGGACCAGGCGGCAAAGCCTCTCCACCCCGCCCCCGAGCTCCTCCAGGGTGATGAGGAGGTCCAGGTGGGCCAAGGTGGTGGCCCGGCTCTCCGCCCTTCCCCCCTCGAGGCGGGCCAGGTGGGCCCGGCGCAAGCGGTCCAGAAACGCTTCCAGGGCGGGAGCCTGCCGCAGGACCTCCTCCGCCAAAGCCTTGTCCCCGGTACCCAAGGCGGCCGCCAGAAGCTCAAGCCGCTTTAGGACCTCCCGCATGGCCTCCAAAAGGTCCTCCCGCCCCTCCGGGCTAAAGGTGAGCCCCTGCGCCCAAAGCCTCTCCGCCTGGCGCACAATCCGCCGCACCAAATCCCCCAGGTGCTCCAGCTCCGAGGCCATGACGAAAAAGCGCACCGCCCGCTCGTCCTTGGTGCGGGTGGAGAGCTCCGCCGTGTAGAGGACCACCTCCCGGGTGAGGCGGTCCACCTTCTCCTCCAAGGGGACAAGCTCCGCCTCGCCCCCCTCTTCCTGGGCCAGGACCCTCACCGCCTGGGCTAACATCCCCCGCACCGCATCCGCCACCCGGGCAAGCTCCCGTTGCACCAAGGCAAAGGCAAGGCCCGGCGTTTCCAGGGCCTCCTGGGAGAGGTACTTGGGGGCCACGCCCCGCTTGGGAAAAAGCCTGCCCGCCAAGGCGGCATACCGCTCCCCCAAGGGCAAGAACCCCAAGGCGAAGGCGAGGTGCGCCAGGGCGTGAAACCCCACCACCCCCAAGGGGCCAAACCAGGGCAAGAGCCCCAGAAGGGGCAAGGAAAGGAGAAAGCGGTGGGCGAGGAGCACCGCCCCCAGGGGCAAGGCCTCCCGCCTGCCCGCCACATAGGCCCAAAAGAGGGCCCCGGAAACCCCCACCCCCGCCCCCAGGACCAAGGCCATGGCCCCTGCCTGGCCCAAGGCCGGGGAAAGGGCCAAGGCCAGGGCCGCCACCCCGTTGGCGGTGGCGAGCAGGAAGGCCAGGAAAAAGCCCAAAAGGTAAAGGCCCAAGGGGCCTGGGTCCAAGAGGGCCAAAAGGGGCCTTAGGCTTTCCACCCCCTCCCCCATGCGCAAAAAGCCCAGGAAAAGGAGCCCAAGCCCGAGGAAAAAGAAGGCCACCCGGCGGAGGCTCGGCCATAGGAGGAAGGGAAGCCCAAGGGCCAGGAGGGCCTCCGCCAACCCCCGCTGCGCCAGGGAAACCACCCCCACCCAGAAGGCCGCCCCCGCCGTGGCGGCCAAGGAGAGGAGGGCGGCCCGCCCAAGGCCGAGCACCCCGCTTTCCAGAAGGCCCAGGGCCAGGAGGGAGAACCCCGTGCCGCTCCCCGAAAGGAGCCCCAAGAAAAACCCTGCCCCCAAAACGCCCAAGGGATGGCCGAGGGCCCGGGCCAGGAGGTGCCGCCTGGCCTTGAGGGCGGAAAGCCCCTCCCCCACCAGGTGGAGCCCAAGCAAGAGTAGGGCAAGCCCCGCCCAGAAGCCCACGCCCGGAGTATACGGAAAAGCCGGCCCTTAGGCCGGCTTCCCTGGTCGGGGAGACTGGATTTGAACCAGCGACCCCCTCGTCCCGAACGAGGTGCGCTACCGGGCTGCGCTACTCCCCGTAGCGGAAGCCAGTATAGGCCATGGAGGGGAAAAGGTCAAAGGGGTTGACGGGGGAGGCGGGTTTTCCTACACTAGCTCCTAACCGCGCCGGGGCGCGGCGAAAACCAGCCCGTTCTCTTATCCAGAGCGGTGGAGGGTACGGCCCAGTGAAACCGCGGCAACCTCCCGTCCCTTCCGTTCCATGGCCGGAAGCGGGCGGGGCTGGTGCCAACGCCGGCCCGGGCGGGGGAAACGCCCGGGGACGATAAGAGAGGGGGGTAAGCGCCACGCCCAACCCCTTCTTGGCGAGAGAACGGTCTTGCCGGGAAGGGGCTTTTTCTGGCCCCTTCCAAGCGCCCCAGGCCGGGTGTTGGAAAGGAGGCCAAGGATGCGCTTTGAGACCCTGCAGCTCCACGCCGGTTACGAGCCGGAACCCACCACGTTAAGCCGCCAGGTTCCCATCTACCCCACCACGAGCTACGTCTTCCAAAGCCCCGAGCACGCCGCCGACCTCTTCGCCTTGCGGGCCTTTGGCAACATCTACTCCCGCATCATGAACCCCACGGTGGACGTGCTGGAAAAGCGCCTCGCCGCCCTAGAAGGGGGAAAGGCGGCGCTGGCCACGAGCAGCGGCCACGCCGCCCAGTTCCTCACCCTCACCACCCTGGCCCAGGCGGGGGACAACATCGTTTCCACCCCGAACCTCTACGGCGGCACCTTCAACCAGTTCAAGGTGACCCTGAAGCGCCTTGGGATTGAGGTGCGCTTCACCTCCCGCGAGGAGCGGCCGGAAGAGTTCTTGGCCCTCACCGACGAAAGGACGCGGGCCTGGTGGGTGGAGTCCGTGGGCAACCCCGCCCTGAACATCCCCGACCTCGAGGCCCTGGCCCAAGCGGCCCGGGAAGCCGGGGTGGCCCTCATCGTGGACAACACCTTCGGCATGGGGGGCTACCTCCTGAGGCCCCTGGAATGGGGGGCCGCCCTGGTCACCCACTCCCTCACCAAGTGGGTGGGGGGGCACGGGGCGGTGATCGCCGGAGGCCTTGTGGACGGGGGGAGCTTCCCCTGGGACAACGGCCGCTACCCCCTCCTCACCGAACCCCAGCCGGGCTACCACGGCCTGAGGCTCACGGAGGCCTTCGGCGAGCTCGCCTTCATCGTCAAGGCCCGGGTGGACGGCCTCCGGGACCAGGGGCAGGCCCTGGGCCCCTTTGAGGCCTGGGTGGTCCTTTTGGGGATGGAAACCCTCTCCCTGAGGGCCGAGCGCCACGTGGAGAACACCTTGCACCTGGCCCACTGGCTCAAGGAGCACCCCAAGGTGGCCTGGGTGAACTACCCGGGCCTCGAGGACCACCCCCACTACCCCAGGGCCCAGAAGTACTTCCGGGGCAAGCCCGGGGCGGTCCTCACCTTTGGCCTGAAGGAGGGGTACGAGGGGGCGAAGCGCTTCATCTCCCGGCTTAAGCTCATCTCCCACCTGGCCAACGTGGGGGACACCCGCACCCTGGCCATCCACCCCGCCTCCACCACCCACTCCCAGCTCTCCCCCGAGGAGCAGGCCTTGGCGGGGGTTTCCCCGGAGATGGTGCGGCTTAGCGTGGGCCTGGAGCACGTGGAGGACCTAAAGGCGGAGCTAGAGGAGGCCCTAGCATGAGCGAGATCACCCTCGAGGCCTGGGGGGACCACGAGGCCCTCCTCCTCAAGCCGCCCCGCTCCCCCCTCTCCATCCCCCCGCCCAAACCCCGCACCGCCGTCCTCTTCCCCAGGCGGGAAGGGTTTTACACGGAGCTTGGGGGCTTCCTGCCCGAGGTGCGCCTCCGCTTTGAAACCTACGGGAGGCTTTCCCGCAAGCGGGACAACGCCGTCCTCGTCTTCCACGCCCTCACGGGCAGCGCCCACCTGGCGGGAACCTACGATGAGGCCACCTTCCAAAGCCTCTCCCCCCTGGAGCAGGCCTTCGGCCGGGAGGGCTGGTGGGATAGCCTGGTGGGCCCAGGCCGCATCCTGGACCCCGCCCTCTACTACGTGGTCTCCGCCAACCACCTGGGAAGCTGCTACGGCTCCACCGGCCCCCTCTCCCTGGACCCCCGCACAGGGAGGCCCTACGGCAAGGACTTCCCCCCCCTCACCATCCGCGACCTGGCCCGGGTCCAGGCGAGGCTTTTGGACCACCTGGGGGTAGAAAGGGCCACGGTGATCGGGGGAAGCCTCGGGGGGATGGTGGCCTTGGAGTTCGCCCTCATGTACCCCGAGCGGGTGAAAAAGCTGGTGGTCCTGGCGGCCCCCGCCCGGCATGGGCCCTGGGCCCGGGCCTTCAACCACCTCGCCCGCCAGGCCATCCTGCAAGACCCCGAGTACCAGAAGGGCCATCCCGCCCCCAAGGGCATGGCCCTCGCCCGGGGCATCGCCATGATGAGCTACCGGGCCCCCGAGGGGTTTGAGGCCCGCTGGGGCGGGGAGCCGGAGCTTGGGGAAACCTACCTGGACCACCAGGGGGAGAAGTTCTTAAAGCGCTTCCACGCCGAAAGCTACCTGGTCCTCTCCCGGGCCATGGACACCCACGATGTGGGCCGGGGCCGGGAGGGGGTGGAGGAGGCCCTGAAGCGCCTCCGGTCCATCCCCTCCCTCTTCGTGGGGATTGACACGGACCTCCTCTACCCCGCCTGGGAGGTGCGGCACCTCGCCCGCCTGAGCGGGGGGCGCTACCGGGAGATCAAAAGCCCCCACGGGCACGACGCCTTCCTCATTGAAACGGACCAGGTGGAGGAGATTTTGGAGGGCTTCCTGCCCTAGCTACTTGCCCACGCAGAAGTTCTGGAAGACCCGGGCCACCACCGCCTCCGCCACCTCTCCCCGGCCGCGGAGGGCGCTTAGGGCCTCCAGGGCCTCCTGCAGGGCCAGGCCCATGAGGTCCTGGGGCAAGGAGAGGGCCTCAAGGAGCCTCTCCCGGATGCGGTGGAGGGCCTCCACCTGCCTTTCCGTGAGGAGGAACTCCCCAGCCCCCTCCCCGAGGAGGGCCCGGTGGATGGCCTCCTTGAGCCGGTCCATCCCCTCTCCCGTGCGGCTGGAAACGGGGAGGAAGGCGGGGTCTTCCCAGGCGGGGGGCAGGTCCGCCTTGGTGGCCACCTTCAGGGTGCGCTCCCAGGGCAAGGGGGGCGGGGCGGGCCTGGGGGCGGAGCGGTCGGCCACGTAGAGGATGAGGTCCGCCTCCTCGGCGATCCTCAGGGCCCTTTCCACACCGGCCCGCTCCAAGGGGTCCTCCGTGTCCCGCACCCCGGCGGTGTCCACCGCCACTAGGGGGATGCCGGAAAGCTCCAGGGGGGCCTCGAGGTAGTCCCGGGTGGTGCCGGGGATGGGGGAAACGAGGGCCCGCTCGTAGCCCAAAAGGGCGTTCAGGAGGCTACTTTTCCCGGCGTTGGGGGCCCCGATGAGGGCGAGGCGGGCCCCCTTCTGCGCAAGCCGGGAGGCCCGGGCTTGGGCGAGGAGGCCCTCCACCTCCCCCAGGACCTCCCGGATGGTGCGTTCCGCCTCCACAGGCTCCACCCCCTCTTCGGGGTAGTCCAAAAGGGCCTGGATGTGGGCGAAGAGGTCCAGAAGCCGGTTTTCCAAGGCTTCTATCCGGCGGGAAAAGGCCCCCTCCAGGGCCCTTAGGGCCTGCCTGCGGGCCAGGTCCCCTTCCGCCTCCACCAGGGCCAAGACCGCTTCCGCCTGGGCCAGGTCCAGCTTGCCGTTGAGGTAGGCGCGCAGGGTGAACTCCCCAGGCCCAGCGGGCCTCGCCCCCGCCCGGTAGAGGGCCTCGAGGACCCGCCGGAGCACCGCCGGGGAGCCGTGGGTGTGGAACTCGCAGGCGTCCTCCCCCGTGTAGGACCGGGGGGCCCGGAAGACGAGGAGGAGGGCCTGGTCCAGCACCTCCCCCGTTTCGGGGTCCACCACCTCCCCCAGGGTGAAGCGCCCCCCCTTTAGCCCCCTTGGGTCCTTCCCCCGCCACACCCTCGCCGCCACCTCCAATGCCCCTTCCCCGGAGAGGCGCACCACCCCGATGGCCCCCTTCCCGGGCGGGGTGGCGATGGCGCAGATGGGGTCCTTAAGCCGCATCACAGGGCCTTTTGCAGCGCCTCCAGGGTCTTCTCCACGTCCTCCTCCGTGTGGGCCACGGAGAGGAAGGCCGCCTCAAAGTTGGAGGGCGGCCAGTACACCCCCCGGTCCAGGAGGCCGTGGAAGAAGCGCTTGAAGAGCTCGGTGTCCGTGCGCTTGGCGTCCTGGAAGGTGACCACAGGGCCTTCCGTGAAGAACACGGTGAGCATGGAGCCCATGCGGTTCACGGCGTGGGGGATGCCCTTGGCGGAGAGGACCTCCTTTAGGCCTGCCTCCAGCTTGGCCCCCAGGGCCTCCAAGTGGGCGTAGTGGCCGGGGTTTTTCTCCAAAATCTCCAGGGTGGCCAGGCCCGCCGCCATGGCCAAGGGGTTTCCGGAAAGCGTCCCCGCCTGGTAGACGGGCCCCAAGGGGGCCACCTTCTCCATAATCTCCCGCCTCCCGGCGTAGGCGGCGGCGGGAAGCCCTCCGCCCAGGATCTTCCCCAGGGTGATGAGGTCGGGCTTTAGGCCAAGCCGCTCCGTGGCCCCGCCGAAGGCCAGGCGGAAGCCCGTCATCACCTCGTCGGCGATAAGGAGGACGCCGTAGTTTTGGGCCTCGAGGAGGGCCTTGAGAAACTCCTCCGTGGGGATGAGTACCCCAGCGTTCCCCACCACGGGCTCAAAGATGATGGCGGCGACCTCCTCGCCCCGCGTGCGCAAAAGCGCCCTTAGCCCCTCAGGGTCGTTGTACTCCAGGACCAGGGTGAGCCGGGCGTACTCCTCGGGCACGCCGGCGCTGGAGGGCACGCCGAAGGTGAGGGCCCCCGAGCCCGCCTCCACCAGGAGGCCGTCCGCGTGGCCGTGGTAGTTGCCCCGGAACTTCACCACGTACTTCCTGCCCGTGTACCCCCGGGCGAGACGGATGGCGGACATGGTGGCCTCGGTCCCTGTGCTCACGAAACGCACCAGGTCCACCCCCGGATAGGCCCGCTTCACCGCCTGGGCCAGGGCCACCTCCAAGGGGTGCGGCGCCCCAAAGGTGAGCCCCTTTTCCGCCACCTCCTTCACCCGGGCCACCACCTCCGGGTGGGCGTGGCCCAGGATGAGGGGACCCCAGCTCATCACGTAGTCCAGGTAGCGGTTGCCGTCGGCGTCAAAGGCGTAGGCCCCTTCCCCTCGCACGAGGAAGACGGGGGTTCCCCCCACGGCCCTAAAGGCCCGCACAGGGCTAGAAACGCCGCCTGGAATGTGCTCGTTCGCCTCGGCGAAAAGCCGGGCAGAGGTAGGCCGTTCCATGCCTCCCACTCTAGCGGCTTAAAAGGCGAAAAGGGTAGCCCATGACGACTCCACGGCGACAAGCCAGCCCGGGTGGCTTGACGGGCAAGACCGTATCAATCCCCTTACGGGGCTAAGTGGCTGCTACCCTTCCCCTTTGGAACCGGGTGCTGGACAAGGTTTTCAAGTTGTCCTTGGCCGAAGCTTTTGAAATCCTCATCTCCCGCCATCTTCAACAACACCCGGCTCCGGATGAGGTTGTGGGCCAAGCGAAGGGGACCCACCCGCGCCACCAACCCCAACCACGACCTCGCCTCCATCCGGTGAAACCCAAGCGAACGCACCAACACGCTCAACCGCGTCTCCATCCAGTTCCTCACCCGCCCCATCCATCCCTCCCCTCCCGTTTCCACCCGCTTCCCTCCACGCAACCGGCAGGGAAGTGTCTTAACCCCCGCTACCCACCGAAATCCCCGATCCCCCAGCACAGCGGATAGCCCCTCGCTTCACTTCTCCCGAGCGT
Source organism: Thermus brockianus (assembly GCF_021462505.1). Classification (GTDB taxonomy): domain Bacteria; phylum Deinococcota; class Deinococci; order Deinococcales; family Thermaceae; genus Thermus; species Thermus hydrothermalis. The sequence goes on along the minus strand of NZ_JAKEDV010000001.1, from coordinate 297,105 downwards.
TCCCGGTCAAAAGGGCAAAGCGAAAGAAGCGTCCCCGCTCGTTCATCACCGCCCCCAGGACAAGCCCAGCCAACGCTCCCAAAGGTCCCACCTCTATAGCAGCATGGGGGAAGAAGAGGGTGTGGATGCGGTGGCCGTGGGCTAGGGGTAGGGGTTTGCGGTCCACCCCTTGGAGGAGGCCGGGTCCGCCTGCCAGGCGTTGGGCCAGGAGGGCGGGGAGGTCGGCGGCTTCTTGGAGGACGCGGTAGAAGCGGGAGGGGTAGGGTAGGGAGGGGGAAGAAGGGTTTGAGGAGGGTTTTGCTAGCCGGGTAGCCTTTGGCGAGGTCTGGACCTCCTAACGAGGAAGAAGAGGGCGAGGGATAGGAGTTCAGCGAGGGTAGCTTTTTGGCGCTTTTGGGGTTTTGGGAGTTTGCGGCCTTGGGCTTGGAGGGCTTTGAGGGTGTCGTTCGCCCAAATGTGGATGGATACCAAAAAGGTTTTGTGTGGAGAAGGTAAAGGTTCGTTAAGTTTTATAGCACCCCCTCTCCTTACACATCTGAGCCTGGAAATCAAGTAGCACACCAAGGCATTTAACCTTGGAGATCAAGTAGAACGCGAAGGAGGGAACCACTTCCGTAAAGCGACGCGCAGCTTGTTAAAACTTGGGTCAGCACAATGTTGAAAGCTTACACTTCCCGCCAATTCAGCGTATATGCTGGACGAGCGCGGCAACTTGGACAAATGCAAGCATTTCTCCATTGCCTCCTTGGGTCGCTCTGGTTTACCCAATTTGTTCCTCGGAAAGCCTATCAACACCTGGTTCACCTGCTGCTGAGTTAGACCCAGAACCTGAGGTACATGGGGCGAATTGGACCAAACCCAAACCTCCAACTCGGGCACCAAAATTATCACTTCACACCGCTCCTGCCAACCCGATTGCTCTAAACGGCTCTTGAGGTCAGTTTCAAGTTTTTCAGGCGGATCTTGTTCCTGACCGCAACCCTCGTAGTCAAATATAACTAAGGCGTAACGGTATTCTTCGGAAAAAGGACTTAAGAATTTTTCCGCCTCGCGCAAAACCCCAGGGTCACGCCTTGGATGCACAAATATATCAACCTGCACTGGACAAATTTGCAAAGCAGGATAACGCTTTTCCAACAGGGTTCGCACGACTGCTTCCATGTTTTTGTCCGCAACGAGGACCACTATATCCTTCACCCCAGCACCCCCGCTGCCAGCAAGTCGCCCAAAGTCGCTTCTTCGCGCCACTTTTGGAGTTTGGGATGCATGTCGCCACGAACAATGTCTGTCGCTCCGTTAGGGGTGAGGGCAAAACACAGCAAATCATCAGGCTTCGCCAACTGCAAGAGCAAGGGCGAGTGCGTCGCGACAAACACTTGACCATCGTATACCGACGAAATGGACTGGAAAACCAACTCCAAAGCCTTCGGATGAATCCCGTTCTCTGGCTCCTCAATCAGGTAAATCTTTCCGGCTTCAGGAAGGTAAGCTAGTAGAGAAAGCGCCAAAAAACGCAAAGTCCCGTCTGACAGCATCCAACTCGGCAATCTCAGGTCTTGGGGAAAGTGAACGTCCAAAAAGAGGAAGCGGTCAACTTCCCGTTCCCGAACAGCGATGTCTTCGATGTTGGGCAACGCCTGCTTCACGTGGGCAAGCCACCGGTGAAAGCGTTCAGGTGAGCCTTCCCTCAGTTGACGCACCACGAGCGGCAAATTGCTACCATCAGGCTGGAATGCCCTGGGCGCATCAGGACGACAGGGTTCGCGCATTCGTTGGCTGTTTAGCATCAAGCGATGGAGCCCAGAAAGGATGATCCGCCTTGCCCATAGCGATACCGGAAATCTCTCCTCGTCCTCGGGTAAATTGGCAAGGGCGGCTTTGCGGGGGTCAATTCGGAAAGGCGAGTTCCAGCCGCTGGTCTCAGAACGAAAATAGACTCTGCCATCGGCTATGCGACCAATGACTTTCCGCCATCCAGCAGGTGCGTGTTGCCCCGGCTCAGCAACAATCCTTTCCGGCGGGCTCGGTTCGCTAGGGAAAAGCAATCTTTGACCCTTCTCCTCCTCATCACTTGAACGCTTCAACCAAAAGGTCTCCCTTTCAAGCACAATGCCGCCCTCGGTACCAACTCCGACCCGAATTTCGTAGCGACAAGAGCGATAGCCACTAGACGACAATGGCAGAGGAACCTCCATTTCTATCGCCAACTCGAAGGTCTGCGATTGCCGCTTCCATGTCATTTCCTGAAGGGTATTCGCTCGCGCCAAAACGGCCGCTTCAACTCCTTCTTCCAACAAATCCTGCAAAAAGACTAGCACATCCAAAAATGTGCTCTTGCCGCTAGCGTTCGGTCCGACCAAGATTTGGAATGGACGAAGATCTTGGCTGATGTAATGCAAGCACTTGTAATTGAGCGCTTCGATACGGGAAATCATGGTATTACCCTCCAGTCATCCAATCAAACAAACGAGGACCCATTGCTCGGTGGCGATCGACCTCTTCAGGTTACAAAGGGAGGATTTCCCTGACTTCTTCCACCCTTAGATTTACCATAGGTACCCCTTCAGAACGATCACCAACCCGAAGCGAACTGTCACATCGTTCAAAACCCTTTACACCGTCCCGTCCTCGTCAGTCAGTACCCATTCTTTGCTTACTACCTGGGAGCGCATCACCTGGGACAGCCCACTTTTATTTTAACCCAAGTTGCCACCTGTCCCCGGCTTTGAAACCATAGCGGCCGGTATGCCTTCGCGCATCCTACCGGCCCTCTGCACCCTAGACGATGCCCTCCAAGCCCTGGGCCACCGGGATGACCCCCAAGCCAAGACCCCCGCATCCGCCATCCTCACCCTGGCCATCTTGGCCGCCATGGAACGGGGAGGCAAGCACAACAAAGCCCTGGCCCTCGCCCAAGACCTGAAACGCTTCACCCACATCCCCTCCCCAAGCCGCTTCCACCGCAGGCTCCACGCCCTCTCCCCCCTCCTCCTGCCCCTCCACTACCTCCTGGCCCAGGTTTGGAAGAACCTCCACCAGGCCCAGGCCTGTGCCCTGGACACCTTCCCCCTCCCGGTCTGTGAGAACATTCGTGCCCCTCGCGCCAGGCCCTTCCCGGATGGGGTCTACCGGGGCTTCATCCCCAGGGAGCGGGTCCCCTTCCACGGCCTGAAGCACCACCTCCGGGTGGACGATGGGAAGTCCCTCCACGAGGTGAACCTGACCCCGGGAAGCCCGCATGGTTTGACCCCTTTCCTTCTCCTCCCCCTGGAGCTACCCGAGGGGGCGGAGCGCTACCTGGACCGGGGGTACGAGCGCCATCTCCATGAGGACCTGCTCAAGGAGGCGCAGGGGCTTGTTCCCATGGGGATCCGAAGGGGGAAGGGTCGGCGCTATGTGCCTTGGCCCCAGTACCTGGCCGTGGTGGGGCGGCGGGTGGTGGAGACGGTGGGGAGCACCCTCCACGCCTCCTTTCCCAGGCGGGTTCGCGCCGTGACCCAGGAGGGCTTCGTCATGGAGGTGCGCTCCTTCGTCCTGGCCCAGAACCTTGGGCTCATGGTGCAGAGAATGCTTGGGTAGCAACTTGGGTTACGTAATGCCCGGGTTGATATGGCGGCAAACCCTCCTCGCCCGCCGTCCCAACGTCGCTCGCTCCAAGCCGCACCCTTCCAAGGCTTCCGGTACCCGAACCTCGGACGCCGCCGCCAACGGGCCACCTGAGGGCGGGGGTGGCGAAGACGGCGGGGAAGGCGGGGACCAGGAGGACGACCCACCGCCGCCGCTAAGGGCCGCCCCCAAGCGCCGGGGCCGTCCGGGAAAGACCCGCCGCTTCCGGGCCTTCCCTTCACATAGAACGCATAAAAAGCGCCGCGCGATTTTGGACGCCATCGCCGAGGCTCTGGCGGGGCGCCCTGCCGCCCTTTTCCTCACCCTAACCCCCACCACCCCCACCCCGGATGAGGCCCGCCGCCTGGCCGCCGTCCACCCATCCATCGCCAAATGCTTTTCCGCGTTCGCGGCTCGCCTTCGCCGGGAAGGGGCCCTTTTCGCCGTCGTGGTAGAAACGCGGTCGGACGCTGGCGCCTTTTTCCCCCATGCCCACGGCATCGTAGCCGGGGTGCCTCTGGCCCGCCTAAAGGTCCTGGCGGCGCGTTCGGGGCTGACGCTCCACGCGGAAGCCTTGCGCGACCCCCGGGCCGCGGCGCGGTACCTCGCGAAGGCCGCCCAACGTCGGCATTACGACGCCATTCAAGGCGCGCGGGGCTTTTGGGCCTCCACGGGGAGGGTTGTGTACCCGGGTACACAAAAGGCGCGCTCCCTCCCCGCTGAACCTGTGCGGCTAGCCCCTGGCGTGGTGGTAGTGGACATCCCCCGCTTCTTGCGGGCTAACCTGGCAGGCCTGCGAAGCCCTTCCCCCGTCGTCCGCAAAGCCTCGGCCACGGCCCTTCGCGCCTTCTGCCAGGCCACGGGGCTTCCTCCTGACCCCCAAACGCTTGCGGCCTTTGCGGAAGGGGGTGGCCCATGACCCCGCGTTCCTTCTTCGCCGACTTGGCCTACGGCCGCGCGGCGGAAGCGGACCCCAAAGTCCGGGCCTTATTAGGCCAACTTTACCCGGGCTACCCCATCACCCCTGCGCCCCCCGGCCTGGACCTCGAGGGCGTTGACCTTGTCATTGACCGCCCCGGCTTCCCCGTCCCTGTCCAGGTCAAGCGCTACCGGGGAACCCTGCACCCCCTTCGCACCGCCCTGGTCTTCCTAGAGGACATCGCGGACCTGGACAGGGGCACCCCGGGGTGGCTGTGGACAAGCCCCGCCGACCTCCTGGTCATCGCCTACGCCGACGAGCCCCTTGCCCTCCACCTTCCCACCCTGCGCGCCATCGCCGCCGAAAGGGGGGAGAAATGGGGCCCCTACTTGGACATAACGAAAACCGAAGGCCGCGGCGGACGCATTTGGTATAGCGTGGTTTGGCGCGTCCCTTTGCGGGAAGTAGAAGGCGCCGTGCTAACCATCCCGAAGGAGGCCCAGGGTAGGTGATACCTTGCCATGGATTTCCCTCAGGTCCTTTTCCGCAAGCCGCACATAGTGGGCGGTCATGGCTGGGGACTGGTGCCCCATAAGCATTTGCAGGGCATAGGGGTTCATCCCGTTCTTGACCATGACCACCGCCGCGCCCCTACGAAAGGCGTGGGGGGACTTGTAGGGGACGCCCGCCGCCCTAGCAAGCCGCCGTAGCATTTGCCGGACCGCATCAGCCGTTATCGGCCTCCCCGTACCGCTAAGGAATAGGGCATCGCTTGTGCTTTCTGGCCTTTCGTTCCTAAGATAGGCCCAAACCGCCCTCCGCGTGGGCGCCGAAATGGGAAGCACCTGGTATGCCCCACCCTTGCGCTTTACCCTTATCCCTTCAGGGCGAACATCCTCGAGCCTAAGGCCAACAATCTCCCCTATCCGGGCCGCCGTATCCCAAAGCAGAAGCAGTATCGCCTTGTCCCGGAAGGGGTGCTTCCCACCATCCGCCGCTAGGAGCATCTTGCGTACCTCCCCGGGCCTCACCACCGCAAGGTCGGGGGGTGGCGCCTTGGGCGGCTTCATCCTGGCCGTGGGGTCATGTTCCAAGACGCCCTCCCGCACAAGCCACCGGAGGAAGGGCCGCACGGCCCGGTAGCGCGCCACAACCCCACCGGGGCTAAGCCCTTCCTCGTGGGACCGCGCGAGGAAGACCCTAAGGTCCTGCGTCGTTAAATCCTGCACCCGCTTGTCCCCCACAATCCTAAGCATGCTCCTAACCCCTTCCCCATAAAAGGCCAAGGTCCTGGGCGACAACCCTCTAGCCTTCCCGTCCTGCAAGAACACCCCAAACCATTCCGATAGCCTTTCCACACAACCCCTCCCGTGTTCGGTTTTGTACCGGGTACGACCACATGATTGTGTTCGGATGACGCGGGACAAGGGGGTGTTCGCCTGTTTCTGGGGAAGCGAGGATTTTGCGATAAGAAAGCCCCGGGAAGTCCCTTCCCGGGGGCGCTGGTGGCGGCGGTGGGACTCGAACCCACGACACCACGATTATGAGTCGTGTGCTCTGACCGCCTGAGCTACGCCGCCAGGCGCCAGGCACCCCCCATCAAAACGGGAAAATCTCGCTTAGAGTTTTTCCAAGTGGACTTGGACAGTTTTCAGATAACGCCCTTTACGGCCCAACTTGGGCCGTAACTCGGCCGTAAAGTCTTTGGACTTTCTCCGGGTAGAGGAGGGCAAGAAGTATCATTTTGATCTAACAAAAACGGGGGAATCCCCTCCCCGGTGCCCCTCGTTTCGCAGAACTACTTTTGACAAGATGGCACAGGTGAGCTAACTTGTTTCGTCCTGGACGCTTTTCCTGCTATGTCGGGTGTGATAACATTGAGGCGTGAGGGTAGAGAGGTACCAGGGACCACCTTGGAGGTTGCGCAGGGCCTTTCGCCTCCAGGTGAGACGCACCAGGAGGGCCGGGAGGTCTCCTCTCCCCCCCCGGACCCTCCCCCTTCCCGCCTTCTACCGGGCCCCCCTTGAGGCCTGGAGGAGGGGCCAGGAAGCCCTAGCCCTCAAGGTGGGGGAGAGGCTTGGGGAGGGGTACCTTCAGGCCTTCCGGCGTTCCCTGGCCGCCACCCTCCTGAAGGTCTTAAAGACCCTCCTGGGGCTTCTCCTCGCCCTGGTAGGCCTTCCCCCTGAACCTGAGCCCCATGAGGGCTTACATGAGCCCCTGGAGGCCGAAGAGAGGGCTCCGCCCCTTCCCCTACTCCTGATCAAGAGCGCCATTACCCCGACAGCCGGACCCTAGACCTAGACCGGGAGGACGGTTTTCGGCAAAAGGTTTCCGTCCCCAAGCGGTTCCCCCACCGTTTGGGAAAAGGTCTGGGGGGAAATACAAAATGCTTCCTGAAGAGCTGAAGCGGAAGAACTTCCTGACGGTCAAAGAGATTGCGGAGTTCCTTGGAGTCTCCGGCGAGACCATCTACCGACTCGTCCGCCGGGGGGAGCTGAAGGCCTTCGTCCTTTCGGGTGAAAGGAGGACGGGGAGGGTGCTGGTGGACCGGGAGTCCTTCGAGGCCTTCCTCAAGGAGAAGACCCTCCCCGTAGAGGGGAGGTAGCCCATGGTGGCCCTGCAAAAGGATCACTCCCATTCTACAACCGACTGGGCCCTTTACTACGCCGAGCTGGGCTACCCCGTCCTCCCCCTCCGTCCCGGAGAGAAGGCCCCCCATGGGGGGCTGGTCCCCAACGGCTTCAGGAACGCCTCCCCCGACCCTGGGGTGATCGCCTCTTGGTGGGAGGCTTGCCCGGAGGCCGGGGTGGGCCTCCTGGCCCCTGAGCCCGTCCTGGTCCTTGACGTGGACGCGGAGGAGGTCTGGGAGGAGCTACGCCGGGACTTCCCGGAGCTTGAGGCCGCCCCACGGCAGAGGACTCCCAAGGGCGGGGTACACCTTTTCCTCCGGCTCCCTGATGGGGTGAGGCTTTCCGCCAGCGTGCGGGTTTTGAAGGGGGTGGACCTCCGGGGCATGGGGCGGGCCTACGTGGTGGCCGCGCCTACCCGGCTCAAGGACGGGAGGGGGTACGAGTGGGAGGTGCCCCTGGTGAGGCCGGAGGAGCTTCCCCTGGTGCCGGACGAACTCCTTCTGAAGCTCCTCCCTCCCCCGCCACCGCCCAGGGACTGGACCCCGGCGGAAGGGGTGAGCCCCAGGCGACTAAGGGCCTACCTGGAGGCCTACGCCAGGCAGGTAGAGGGGGCCCCGGTGGGGGCACGTCACAACACCCTCATCCGCTACGCCGTTGCCGCCGGGGGGCTCATCCCCCACGGCCTAGACCCCAGGGAGGCGGAAGAAGTCCTGGTGGCCGCCGCCATGAGGTCCGGACTCCCGGAGAGGGAGGCGAGGGATGCGGCGAGGTGGGGACTGGAGAAGGGGGAGAAACGTCCCCTCCCCCTGGAGGAGAGGCCCCTACCTCCCCAGCCTTCCCCTAAGCTTCGGTTTGCCAAGCCCCGGCTTTGCTACAAGCCCCGGCTCAACTTCGGGAGGTGGAAGTAATGGGCCTCAAAAAGATTGACCTCCATACCCCCCTCCCGAAGATCACTTGGGTGTGGGAGGACCTTGCCCCAAGGGGGTTTGTGAGCGTGGTGGCCGCCCTTCCGGGGGTGGGGAAGACCGCCATCCTCACCGGCCTGGCGTGGCAGGCCACCCGGCCCCAGGGGGAGCTTTTGGGCCGGAAGGTGGAGAGCACCCCGGTCGTCTACGTGGACTTTGACGCGGCCTCTGGGGACGGTAGGGGGATCAGATGGTGGATTGAACGGCACAAGGCCGCTTACCCGGATGGGGACATAGACCGGTTGATGATCTACGAACCGGACAAGAACACCTACGGCCTAGGAGAGGAGGAGCTGGCCCAACTGGAAGAGGTGGTGAAACAGACCGGGGTGGGGCTGGTCATCGTGGACTCCTTTTTGGCCGCCTTTCCGGTGGACCCCAGGCGGGCCGAGCAGGTATACGCCCCCCTCCGGGCCCTCGCCGACCTGGCCGCAAGAACCGGGGCCGCCGTGGTGGTCGTTGACCATCTTCCGAAGCCCATAAACGGTGAACAGGCCGGGGTCAGGGGAGTCCTGGGGTCCATCGCCAAGACGGCGGCGGCCAGGGCAGTCCACGTCCTGGTCAGAGTTCCACCTAGGGATGTCGGAGGGCGGCACGTCCTGAAGTGGGAGGTGCAGAAAAACACCTTCGCCCGAATCCCCGACCCCTTCGGAGTAGAGGTGATCTTTGAACCGGAGAAGGTGTACGTGGTGGAGACACCCCTCCCGGAGGGGGTGGGGAACCCCCAAAAGGACAAGGCCAAGGCGGTGGTGGTCAACGCGCTCTCCACCGGGGAGGTAGTGACGAGAAAAGCCCTCCTGGAGAAGATCGCCCAGGAAGCGAACGTGACGAGGAGGACCGCCGAGCGGTACCTAGACAAGATCGTGGAAGAAATGAACCTGTCCAAGGTCTACATGCCCGGTAGGGGAGCACCGATCGGGTACCGCTGGGCCGAAGCTTCTCCACCTGAGGAGGCCTCCCCAACTGAGGAGGATCAAGACTCTACCTCGGCTTCCCCTGAAGAGGGGTGGTACGTCCTGGGGTGAGAACGGTGAGAGAGAGGGGAGGGGCGTATATATGTCGGTTGTCGTGAAAAAATCGCTTTGGCCCTTCGTTACGGCAAAAGATTTGACGACACCCCCCTGTCGTCAAATGGTCCTGGTGTCGTCAAATCCTCCCCCTCCCCCCTCCCCCGATTTGACGACAGACCTACGATTTGACGACACCCCCTTGTCGTTAAATCTTTTGCCGTTCAGGACGGGGGGGAAGGATTTTTTTACGTCAAAAACCTGCATATATAGCCCCCCCCACCCTGAACGGGCAAAGGTGGAGGAAAAGGGGGGGCGGCCGGGGAAAAAGAAGGGAGGTCTGGTCGTGGGAGAACTCTACTTGGTGAAGCGGTCCGAGGGAAGGCTCCTTCTTAAGCCCTCGGACCCGGAGGTCGTGGACCAGCTGAGGCCCAAGGTTGAACACCTGAAGCGCGTCCTCCAGGAGGGGGAGGTCGCCCCCCTCCCGGAGGCCCTGGAGAGGGTGGCCCTAGGGGAGGCCCTGGAGAGGGTCCGTCCCCCGAAGGTCCAGGTCTGGGGCCCGGACAAGACCCTGGTCTACAACGCCCTGGTGGTGCCCTGGTCTGAGGGCTTTGACCCCTACGAGTGGGCGGGTGAACTCCTAGGAAGGCTACGGGAGAGGTTCCCCTCCCTGGAGGTCTTCGGGGTCTGGGCCGGAAATCCTCCGAGGAGGGAACCCCTGATGGAAAGAAGCGTCTCCTACCCCCCGCAGGCTCCTGGCCGAGAGACCCCCGGTGTGATCCGGGGGTTGTTCAATGTTTTGAGAATGTTTTGAGAACGTTTTTGAGAATCCTTGAAGGGGAAGTACCTCCCCTCCTGGTGGAGGTTTTCCCCACCCTTGGAGAATCTTTTGAGAATCTTTGAGGACGTTTTTTGATAACGAAGGAGACAGTATTCCGTATGTGATACAAAGTGGGGGAAGCCCCCTCCGGGGTGGAGGGGTCCAAAGGAGGAGGAAGACATGAAAGCGATCGGGGAACGCAATCGGACGGTTCGGTTAACGGGGGGAGTCCTGGTCTTCAACCCTGAGCTGACGGAGAACGAATACTACGAGCTTCTGGGGCTTCTCCCTATGCTCCAGGCCGCCCTGGAAGAGGGTGAGGAGGTCACCCTAGAGGAGGCTTACGCCCGCCTCCGGGCCCCCCTCTGGGACCGCATGCGGGTGGAGCGCCTGGTGGAGAAGCTGAAGGAGCTTCGTCCCCCCGTCCTGGGAGTCCTTGTTGACCTGTGGAAGGTGACCTTCCCCATCCCCTGGGAGGAGGAGGGCTTTGACCTCCGGGAGTGGACCTCAAAGACGTGGGAGGAGATCAAGAGGACGGCCCCCCGTCCCCTCAGGGTCTACTTCTCGGCCGAGTGGCCCAAGGAGAGGCGGTCTATCTCCGGTATCTACGGTAAGCGGCTAGGATAGGGAAAGCTCCATAGGCTTCCCGTTCTCCCCCCTCCGGAAGGAGGGGGTTCCTTTTTGGAGAAATCCCTCCTCCTGTAAAGGGTGCAAAATAAAGTAGCCCCACCGGGGGAGGACTCGGTGGGGGCCATAGGAGGAGGCTCTATGGAAGATACTATCACGAAGACAAGTATCGGGTTCTTCCAGGTTGAACTGGACCTTCTCCCTGTGGTCTACCGGGTCTTCTCGGCCGTCTGGTCTATGCCCATTGACCGGATCAACGTCACTCTCTCCCCCTCGGACGAGGTCGTGGAGTGGGACTACCGGGTCACGGCCCCCGACAAGGAGGCTCTAGTGGACCTCAAGGTCGCTTGGGAGGCGGAGAACTACGGCACCCTCGCCCCTCCCACCACCTCCGAACTTGTCGTGAAGCTTCGCAACGGGGTGAGCGTCCTACTCCTGACGAGTGAGAGGGTTTTTCTGATCCCCCCTGGGCGCTACAGCCCCCCGACCAAGTGGAGCCTCCGGTCCCTGGAGAAGGTGGCCTCCCTGGTGGCGGACCTCCGGGATGTGGAGGGGTGGAGACCCCTGGACCGTCTCAGGGAGGCCTACGGGGCACTCCGGCCCTAAAACGGCCGTTAAGGGGTCGGGAGAGAAGGGGGGTACTTCCTCCTTGACCTCCTTCCCCCCCGGCTTAAAAGGGCTTACAGGGCCTCAGAAGGCTTTTGCGGTCTTGAAGGGGTCAGGGACCGGGTTACACACCCTTGGGGAGTAACTTCGCGAAACTTTTCTTTCGCGCAGATAGGTTGAACTGACGGGCCCCAGGGGGGTAAGGTCCGGTCATGGGGAGGAGAAAAGGAAGCGTCTACTTCCATGCCCCCTCCGGCCGTTGGTGCGCCTCCCTGACCCTCATGAGCGCTGGGGGGAAGCGGGAGAGGGTGGTGCGTTATGCGGACAGCCGGGAGGAGGCCGAGGCCCTTCTGGCCGAACTGGTGGCCCGATACCTGAAGGGAACCCTTCCCAGGCCGGAGGCCGTCACCTTGGCGGAGTGGGCCCAGTCCTGGTGGGAGAGGAAGCGTAAGGAGGTCCGGCCCCGGACGGCCGCCATGTACCGGGACGAACTGGCCTACGCCCTCCCCTCTCTCAAGAACCCCCAGGCCCCTGACCCCCTGGGGAGGATGCGCCTCCAGGCCGTCCAGCCCGCCCACATCCGGGCCGTGCTGGACTCCCTGGCCGAACGGGGGCTTTCCGTCCGTACCCTCCGGATGGTGCGCCAGAGGCTTCACGCCGTTTTTGAGGAGGCCCTGAACCTGGAGATGATCCCCCGAAACCCTGTGGCCCCGGTGAAGGTCAAGGCCCCCAGAGGGAGGGAGAAGGCGGGCCGGGCCCTCGAACCTGCCGAGGTAGCCGCCCTCCTCAAGGCCCTGGAGGCCCACCCCGATCCCCGCACCGCCATGGCCCTTCGCCTCATGCTGAACCTGGGCCTTCGGAGGGGGGAAGCCCTCGGTCTCCAATGGGGGGATATAGACCTGGAAGCTGGCCTCCTCACCGTGAGGAGGGTTTGGACGGAGAGTGAAGGGAAAGCCCTGGTGACGGAGCCCAAGACGGCTTCTTCGAGGCGGGTCGTCCCCATTCCCCACCAGACCTTAGAGCGCCTGAAGGTCTATAAGACCTGGTGGGAAGGGGTCTACGGCGAGGCGAAGGCCGAGGCCTGGGCCTTTCCCGGTGAAGATCCCTCCCGCCCCCTGAACCCGCACGCTCCCAACTGGGCCCTTCGCCGGATTTGCCAACGCCTGGGCCTTCCCCCGGTGAGGGTCCACGACCTCCGGCACACCTACGGCTCCCTCCTCCTCGCCGCCGGGGCTCCGGTGGAGCTGGTGGCGGAGAGAATGGGCCACGCCAACCCCAACATCACCCTAGGGGTGTACCGCCACCTTCTGGAGGAGGAGAGGAGGGGCTTTGTGGTGGACCCGGAGGAGCTTCTTGCAAACCGCCCAAAAGCCTAGTTTTGGGCCGTAACTCGGCCGTAAAAAAGGCCCCCCGGCTAACTACCGGGGGGTGAAGCTTTGTGTCCTGGACTGGTGGCGGCGGTGGGACTCGAACCCACGACACCACGATTATGAGTCGTGTGCTCTAACCACCTGAGCTACGCCGCCAAGGGCGCCAGGCAACCCCCATCTTAGGGGAGGCTTCGGGTTCGGTCAAGCAGCAAGGGCATCACGCGTTGAAGAGCACGAAAAGGACATCTCCGTCCTGCACCTCGTACTCCTTGCCCTCCAAGCGCACCCAGCCCCGCTCCTTGGCCTTGGCCCACCCCCCCGCCTCCACCAGCCGGTCCCAGGGGATGACCTCGGCCCGGATGAAGCCCCTTTCCATGTCCGAGTGGATCTCCCCCGCTGCCTCCGGGGCCTTGGCGCCTCGGCGCACCGTCCAAGCCCGCACCTCCTTCTCCCCAGCGGTGAAGAAGGTGAGGAGGCCCAAGGCCCGGTACCCCGCCTGGGCCAAACGCTGCAGGCCGCTTTCCTTAAGGCCGTAGGCGGCGAGGAGCTCCTTAGCCTCCTCTTGCGAGAGCTCGGCCAGTTCCGCCTCCAGCTTGGCGGACACCACCACCACCTCCGCCCCTTCCGCCTCCGCCTTCTCCCGCACCGCCTGGACGTGAGGGTTCCCCGCCCCCTGGGGTAGGTCCTCCTCCGCCACGTTGGCCACGTAGATCACCGGCTTGGCGGTGAGGAGGGGGGTTTCCTTGAGGAAACGGCCTAGTTCCTCGGAAGGGGGAAAGGTGCGGGCGGGCTTTCCCGCCTGGAGGTGGGCGTAGAGGCCTTCCGCCGCCTCCAAAAGGGGAAGCTTCTCCCGGTCAGCGCGGGCCTCCTTGCGCAGGCGTTCAAGCCGGCGCTCCAAGGTGGCGAGGTCGGCGAGGAGGAGCTCGGTCTCCACCACCTCGGCGTCCTCCAAGGGGTCCACCCGGCCCATGACGTGCACCACCCCGGGGTCGGGAAAGCACCGGAGGACGTGGGCGATGGCCGCCACCTCGCGGATATGGGCCAAAAACTGGTTCCCGAGCCCCTCCCCCTTATGGGCCCCCTTCACGAGGCCGGCGATGTCCACGAACTCCACGTGGGTGGGGACCACGGGGGGTACCCTTTCCCCTTTGGCGAAAACCTTCTGCAGGGCGTAAAGCCTTTCGTCCTCTAGGGGCACCACCCCCACGTTCTTGTCAATGGTGGCGAAGGGGTAGTTGGCGGCGAGCGCCCCGGCTCGGGTCAGGGCGTTAAAGAGGGTGGACTTGCCCACGTTGGGTAGACCTACGATGCCGACTGCAAGCATGCTTACCTCAAAAAAAGCCCCGCTTGGGGGCCTCTTTCCATCCTATCACGCCCTTTGCGTATGATGGCGGGGTATGGACCTGGCCGCCCACATTGACCACACCCTCCTGAAACCCACGGCCACCCCGGAGGAAATCCAAAAGGTGGCGGAAGAGGCGCTGGAGTACGGCTTTTATGGCCTTTGCATTCCCCCCTCCTACGTGGGCTTCGTGCGGGAGCGCTACCCCCATGCCCCCTTCCGCCTGGTGACCGTGGTGGGCTTTCCCCTGGGGTACCAGGAAAAGGAGGTGAAGGCCCTCGAGGCTAGCCTGGCCTACGCCCGAGGGGCGGACGAGATTGACATGGTCCTCCACCTGGGCCGGGCCCTATCCGGGGACTTGGCCTACGTGGAGGAGGAGGTGCGCGCCGTGCGCCGGGCGGTGCCCCGGGCGGTGCTCAAGGTGATCCTGGAAACGGGCCACTTCCCCCCCGAAGCCCTGGAGGCCCTGGCCGAGGCCGCCATCCAAGGCGGGGCGGACTTCCTCAAGACCTCCACGGGCTTTGGCCCCCGGGGGGCGAGCCTGCCCGACGTGGAGCTCCTGGTGCGGGTGGCGAGGGGCCGGGCCCAGGTGAAGGCGGCGGGGGGCATCCGGGACCGGGAAACCGCCTTGAAGCTCCTGGCGGCGGGGGCGAGCCGGCTCGGCACCTCCAGCGGCGTGGCCCTGGTGCGGGGGGAGGAGGCCGGTGGGTACTAGGCGGAAGCCAAAGACCCTAGGGGGGCTTCCCGGCTACCTGCTCCTCCTCGTCCTTCTCCTCCTTTGGGCCTACCAAGAACTCCGGAGGCCCGCCCCGCCCCCGGTGGAGGCGGGGAAAACGGAGGTCTACTTCATGCCCCAGGATGGGGAACGGGCCAAGGCCCGCCTCCTCGCCCTCATGGCCTCGGCCCAGGAAGCGCTAGAGGGGGCCTTCTACGAGTTCCGCGACCTCAAGATCGCCCAAGGCCTCCTCGCCGCCCACAAGCGGGGGGTAAGGGTCCGGCTTTACGGGGAAAGCGACTACCGGGAAGACTTCCGCCGCTACCTGGTGGCGGCCTCCCTAGGGCAAGGGGAAGAACCTCCAAGGGTACCCCGCGCCCTCCTAAGGGAAAGGGTCAAGCCCCTTTCCCTAGACTGCGAGGAAATCGCCGGCATCCCCGTCTGCTACGACGAGCAGGAAGGCTTCATGCACCACAAGTTTCTGGTGGCGGACCAAAAGGCGGTGTGGACGGGAAGCGTGAACATGACCTGGAACGCCTTCGCCCGCAACAACGAAAACGCCCTCCTCCTCCCCTCCCCCACCTTGGCGGAAGGCTACGCCCGGGAGTTCCAGGCCCTTTATGGGGGCGCCAAGGAGGGCCTGGGCCGCCCCGTGGACTTCGCCCTGGAGGGGGTAGAGGGTACCGCCTACTTCAGCCCCCAAGGGGGCAAGCTCGCCCAAGAGGCAATCCTTCGCCAGATCCGGGCGGCGCAGAGGGAAATCCTGGTGGCCGCCTTCGTCCTCACGGACCGGGAAATCGTGGGGGCCCTCTTGGAGGCCAAGAAGCGGGGTGTGGACGTGCGGGTGGTCCTCGAGGCCCGCAACCTGGGGGATAGCCAAGACGAAAGGCTCCGCGAGGAGGGTATCCCCGTGCGCAAGGACGCCAACCCCTACACCCTGCACCACAAGGTCATGGTCCTGGACGGAAGCCACGTGATCACGGGAAGCTACAACTTCTCCTTCCGCGCCCGGGAGGTGAACAACGAAAACCTCCTGGTCCTAAGGAGCCCCACCCTGGCGGAGGCCTACCGAAAGGAGGTGTTAAGGCTTTGGGAGGCGGGCGAACCCCTTTAGTCCTGGCCTCCGGTAGCCCCAGGCGCAGGGCCCTCCTCGAGGCCCTGGGCTACCCCCTCAAGGTGGTGGTCCCGGGGGTCAAGGAAGAGGGCCTGGACCTCCCCCCGGCCGAGCTCGCCCAGGCCCTCGCCCGGCGCAAGGGGGAAAGCGTGGAAGGGGAATGGGTCCTGGCGGCGGACACCGTGGTGGACCTCATGGGCAAGGCCCTCGGTAAGCCCAAGGACCCGGAGGAGAACCGCCTTTTCCTCAGGCTCCTTTCCGGGAAAGCGCACCTCGTCCACACCGCCATCTACCTGCGCACCCCCAAGGACCTGGTCCTGGAGGTGCACACGGCAAAGGTGCGCTTCCGTTCCCTTTCCGAAGAGGAAATCGCCTGGTACGTGGCAAGCGGGGAAGGCCTGGACAAGGCAGGGGGCTACGGGGCCCAGGGGCTCGGCATGGCCCTTTTGGAAGGGGTGGAGGGCGACTTCTACACCGTGGTGGGCCTCCCCGTCTCCCGGGTCTTCGCCCTGCTTTGGGAAAGGGGGTTTAGGCCGTGAGCGAAACCGCCTGGCGCCGCCTCTTCCTCCTCGCCCTCCTCGCCCTAGGGCTCACCCTGGCCGCCCTCACCCGGCCCCTCGCCCCCTCGCTTTCCCTCCGCCTCTCCCCCCTCACCGCTCCCTTGCCCGCCTTGGGGCACCGGTTTGGGGAAAACCTCCACGCGGGGGTTTCCGCCCTCCTAAACCGCCAAGACCTCTACCGGGAAAACCGCCTCCTCAAAGACCGGGTAGCGGCCTTAGAGGCGGAAAACCGCAGGCTCCGCCTGGAGGTGGAGCGCCTTTCCCGGGCCCTGAAGGTCCAGGAGGAGCAGGCCCCGGGGGTGGTGGCGGTGGCCCCCGTGGTGGGAGAAGACCTTTCGGGGCTTTACCGCCGCTTGGTGATTGGCCTGGGCGAGCGGGACGGGATCCGGGTGGGCATGCCCGTCACCGCCCCCGAGGGGCTTGTGGGCCTGGTGGTGGAGGTGGAGGCCAACCGGGCCCTGGTGCGCACCCTCCTAGACCCGGAAAGCCAGGTGGGGGTGCGGCCCGAGAAGGCCCCGGGGCGGGGCATCGCCCGCGGCGCCCCGCCGGACCGCCTCCTCGCCGAGTTTCCCCCCACGGTCAAGGTGGCCCCGGGAGACCTCCTCCTCACGGGGGCGCCCTTAGGCCTTTTCCCGGCGGGCATCCCCGTGGGCCTGGTGGAGCGGGTGGAGCGGGTACAGGGCGGGCTCAAACTAAGGGCCTGGGCTAAGCCCTTGGTGGAGCTTTCCCTCTTGGAAGAGGTCATCGTCCTGAGGCCCTTATGACGGCGCTTGTAGCCCTTCTTCTCACCCTTTTCCTGGCCGGGCTCCTTTCCGCCCTTTGGCCCCAAGGGCTTATGGCCCCGGACCTCTTCCTCCTCCTCGCCCTTTGGTACGCCGGGGGAAGGCCCTACTACCTGGGGCTTCCCATGGCTTTCCTCTTCGGCCTCCTCCAGGACCTTTTGGGGTATGGCCTCCTGGGCCTCCACGCCACGGGCCTCCTCTTCGCCTCTTACGCCTTCTACGCCGCAAGCCGCCGCCTGGTGGCCGGGGAAGGCCTGGGAACCATCTTCGCCTTCCTCTGGGCTTTCCTCGCCAAGTGGTTCGGCTACTTCCTGGTGGCCTACTGGCTCCGCCTGGAGTTGCCGCCCCTCTCTCTCCTGGACCTCCTCCTGGAAGGGGTTTTCACCCTGCCCCTCTTCCTCCTTAGCCTGCGCCTACGGGTTGGCAAGGGAACATGACCGCACGCCTTTACGCCCTCATGCTCTTCTTCCTCCTGGCCTTTGGCCTCCTTGGCCTGAGGGCCTGGCAACTCCAGGTCCTGGAGCACGAGAAGTATGCCCTGAAGAGCCAGGGGAACTACCTGAAGACCGAGGGCATCCCTGCCCCCCGGGGGCGGATCCTGGACCGCAAGGGCCGGGTGATCGCCCAAGACCGGCTGGTGGTGGACCTGGTCTACGAGGGAGGGGAGGTGGCCTTTAAGGAAAGGCTTCTCCCGCTTTTGGGCATGAAGGAGCTCCCCAAGGAGCCGGGGGTGCTCAAGGCTGGGGTGCCGGAGCACCTCCTCCCCACCCTGGCGGAGCTCACCGCCGGGCAGGGGAACCTGAAGCTGGTGGAGCGCATTGAGCGCTACTACCCCAACCCCATCTCGGGGCCCGTTTTGGGCTACGTGCTCCAGGCCAACGCTGAACAGGTCAAACAGGGCTATAGCCCCGAGGAGCAGGTGGGGCAGGCGGGCCTCGAGGCCGCCCTCGAGCCCTACCTTCGGGGCAAGCGAGGGGTCAGGGCGGTGGAGGTGAACGTCCGGGGGGAGCGCCTGCGGGAGACCATCTTGGAGGAGCCCACCCCGGGGAAGGACGTGGTCCTCTCCCTGGACCTGGACCTGCAACGGGCGGCGGAAAGGGCGCTAGAGGAAGCCCTAGCGGACATCAATACCGGCCGCAGGCTCCATGGCCTCCCCCCCGCCACCCGGGTCAAGGGGGCCATCGTGGCCCTGGACCCGAGGACCGGGGAGATCCTGGCCATGGCGAGCGCCCCCTCCTTTGACCCGAACCTCTTCGCCAGGCGCCCCGTGCCCAAGGAGGTCCAGGACCTCCTAAAGGACCCCGACCTCCCCCTCCTCAACCGCGCCCTCCAACCCTACACCCCGGGCTCCACCTTCAAGCTGGCCACGAGCTACGCCCTCCTGGAGGAGGGCTACGTGGGCCCAAGCACCACCTACCGCTGTAGCCCCTACATCGTCTACGGGGGCCAGGTGCGCCGCAACTGGGCCACCCGGGACCTGGGTACCATGACGGTGCGGGAGGCCATCGCCTTTAGCTGCAACACCTGGTACTACCAGGCGGTGGCGCAAGACCCCTTGGGCTTCCCAGACCGCCTGGCGGCCCGCGCCCGGCTCCTGGGCCTTGGGGAGCCCACGGGGGTAGAGGTGGCGGAGAAGACGGGCCTCCTCCCCACCCGGGCCTGGAAGCGGGAGGCCTTGGGGGAGCCCTGGTACCCCGGGGAAACCCTTTCCGTGGCCATCGGCCAGGGCCCGGTCCTCGCCACCCCGGCCCAGATCGCCCGCATGCTGGCCACCCTGGCCAACGGGGGCAGGAAGCCCCGGCTCCACCTGGTAAGGCGGATCGGGGAAGAGGAGGTGAGGCCCGCCTTGGAGCCGGTACCGGGGCGCTTCTTCGCCGTGCTCCAGGAGGGCCTGCGCAAGACCGTGACCGAGGGCACGGCGCGGCACGTGCTCGGCAACTTCCCCGTGCCCACCGGGGGGAAGACGGGCACGGCGGAAACCCCGGGGAAAAGGCGGGGCCTCGAGCATGCCTGGTACATGGGCTATGGCCCCACGGACCCCCAAAGCCCCTACCCCCCCTTGGTGGTGGTGGCCTTCTTTGAAAACGGCGGGGAGGGTAGCCGGGTGGCCCTCCCCGCCGTGCGCAAGGTGATGGCGGCCTACTGGAAGGTGCCCGAGGAAGCCAGGTCCCCGTAGAATAGCCCCATGCGCCTCCGCGCCACACCCAAGGCCCTGGCCCTGCGCCTAGACGGCGGGGAAAGCGCCGAAGACATCGCCAAGCTCGCCCTCCCCGAGGGGCTTCCCCTGGAGGTGGAGGTGGCGGGCCCCGTGTCCCAAGCGGTCTTGGAAGCCCTCCTCGCCCTGGGCCGCCCTCTTACCTTGGTGCCCGCCCGAAGCCAAAAAAGCCTCGGCACCCTGGTGGTGGCCAAGACCTTGAGGGCCGGGGAGCGGGTGGAGCACCCCGGCACCATCGTGGTCCTAGGGGACGTGAACCCGGGGGCCGAGGTGGTGGCGGGGGGCGACGTGATCGTGGTGGGGAAGCTCCGGGGCCTCGCCCACGCCGGGGCGGGGGGGGACGAGGAGCGCTTCATCTTCGCCCTGAGCCTCGCCGCCAAGCAACTGCGCATCGGGCCCCACCTGGCCCAGGCCCCCGAAGGGGAGACGGCGGAAGGCCCGGAGCTCGCCCGGGTGGTGGAGGGAAGGATCGTGGTGGAGCCCTGGGCTAGAAGGCGATCCCCCCCGACGCCACCCCGTAGCGCCTGAGCACGAGGTAGATGACCCAACCCGTGAGGGCCACGTAGAGCCAGATGGGGACCAAGACCTTGGCCCAGCGCTTGTGCAGGGCAAACTCGCCCCTAAGGGCCCGCCAGATGACGTAAAGGGCCAAGGGCCCGTTCAGGGCGGCCAGGAGGGTGTGGGTGATGAGGATGAAGTAGTAGACCCCCCGCCAGGCCTCCGGCCCCCCGTAGGCGGTGGTGCCATAGAGGCCCCACTTGGTGAGGTAAAAGACCAGGAACAAGGCGGCCAGCACCGTGGCCGCGAGCATGGCCCGGTGGTGCCAGACGCGCTCGCCCCGGCGGATGAGCCCTACCCCCACCAGGAGGGCAAGCCCCGAAAGCACGATGCTCCACACGGCGAGAAGTCCCAAAAGCTCCTTCATCGGCCCTCTCCTAGACGTTCGCTCAGAAGGCGCACCGCCTCGAGGCGGGCGGTGCGGGCGTAGCTATACCCTTTGAGGTAATCCTCCTCCTGGCCCAATAGCTGGTAAAGCCGAAGGTAGGCCACCGCCAAGAGCCCGTCCCGCTCCCGGCTCGGGGGCAGGCGGTGGAGGAGCTTGGCGATTTCCCGGAAGCGCCCCGCCTCCTTGGCCTCGAGGGGAGTCTCCCTCAGGGCCCGGGCCAGGTCGTGAAGGGCTTCCCCGAGCGGCATACCGGCCCCAAGTGTACCACAAGGCTCTTCCTAGGGAATGCGCCGAGAAGTACGGTTCCCGGCGGCATCCACCGCCACCAGCACCGCCCCCGAGGGCACCTCCGCCAGGAAGGACACCTTGGGCTCCTTGGGCAGGGAAAGGGGCGTGTACCGCCCCCCCGCTTGCACCACTACCCGGTCCACCCGCACGTTGTCCTCCACCCGTCCGTAAACCCGGAAAAGGTTCCCTTCCCGCTCCACCCGTTCCACCACGATGCGGGGCGGGGCAGCATCCAACACCAGGGGGATGCGCCGCTCCGCCCGGTGGCCCTGGGCATCCACCGCCTCCAGCCTAAGCGTCACCTCCCCCGAGGTGGGGGCCTGGAGGCGGAAGCGGAAGCGGACAAGCCGCTTCCCCTTCTCCCCCTCCGCCAGCACCTCTGCCCCCTGGGCCTGGACGCTCGCCACCCCCGAAGGGTCAAAGGCGTAGCCCTCCACCATCAAGGCCCTCCCCGGGGCCACCGCTCCCCCTAAAGGTTCCACCAGGCCGAGCTCGGGTGGGGTGGTATCCGGCCGGGCGCAGGCGGAAAGAAGGAGCAAAAGTAAAAGGGGATGCCTACGCATCCCCTCTATCCTAGCCTATGCCTTAGAAGCGGTAGGCCACACCCACCCGGGCCTTGAAGACCCACTCGGGTTGGGTGACGAGCTTGTCGAGATCATCATAGCCGCTATCCCCCGGGCAGAAGCTAAGGCGATTTACGTTCCCGTTGTCGTCCTCAACAACTCTGTTAAAGCAGGCCTTCAGGTAGTAGTCCACCCCCAGGTCGCCCACCACGCTCACGTTGGGCATAAGGGGATAGGCTACCCGGACGCCAGCGCCGAAGCCGAGCTGGTTAGAGGACACAGTATAGCTGTTGATCCCAAAGGGACCAGAGATGTTGTCCTTAGGATCCGTATAGCCCCCAGAGAAAAGGTTGTAGCGGAGGCCAGCGTAAGGAGCCACCTCCACCGGCAGGCCAAGGCCCGTCACCTTGTAGAGGACGTCCAGGGAAAGCGTGATGTTCTGGCCCCACTCGGTGAGCTCGTTGTTCTTCTTATAGTCACCCCACTTTTGTCCAGGAAGATAATCCACCCCATCATCCAGCGCATCGCTCGTGGCGAACCCCACACCCAGGCGCACGCCCAGAGGAAGCCCCGGCGCCAGGTCCTCCGCCACCACGGCGAGTTGCCCGCCCAGGTTGCCATATAGCCCGGCACCGGCTTCCACGGAGAACTTCTGCGCCATAGCCGCCGTCAAAAGACCCGCTAGAGCTACAACCAAGGCTCTTTTCATGTTTTACCTCCTCATAGAGGGCTTCCACCCTCTAACCGAATGCTAACACTTTCCCAAAAGCCCGTCAAGTAGTGTAGAGCGCATTAATCCGCACATACCCCTCCGTCAGGTCGCACCCGTAGGCCTCCGCCGCCCCTTCCCCCTCCCCCAGGTCCGCCAGGACCTCCACCACCTCCTGGCGCATGGCCTGGCTTGCCCTTTCCCGGTCAAAGGGGAGGACGCCCCCTGCGTAGAGGGGGATGCCCTGGAGGAGGATGCGCACCCGCAAGGGGTCAAACCGGGCCCCCGAGTTGCCCAAGGCGGCCAGAATGCGGCCCCAGTTGGGGTCGTTGCCGTAGAGGGCGCTTTTCCAGAGGAGGCTTCCCGCCACGGCCCTCGCCGCCCGCCTCGCCTCCTCCTCCGTGGCCGCCCCCACCACCCGCACCACCAGGAGCTTCGTGGCTCCTTCCCCGTCCCGGGCAATCTTCTTGGCAAGCTCCCGGGCCACCTCCTCCAAGGCCTGGAAGAGGGCTTCTAGCGGCACCTCCCCATGGGCCCCGTTGGCCAGGACCAGGGCCAGGTCGTTGGTGGAGGTGTCCCCGTCCACGGTCACCTGGTTGAAGGTGCGGTCCACAATGCCCTTCCAAGCCTCCCGCAGGGCCTCCTGGGGGACCTGGGCGTCCGTGACCAGGAAGGCCAGCATGGTGGCCATGTTGGGGTGGATCATCCCGCTCCCCTTGGCGATGCCCACCACCCGCGCCCCCTCCACCTCGGCCTCCGCCACCTTGGGCACCAGGTCCGTGGTGAGGATGGCCTCGGCGAAGGCGTCGGCGTAGGGGGTGAGCTCCACCTGGGGAAGGCCCGCCGCAATCCGCTCCACGGGCAACGGAACCCCGATGACCCCAGTGGAAGCGGTGAGGACCTCCTCAAGGGCAAGCCCCAGGCGAAGGGCAGCGAGCTCCGCCATCCGAAGGTCGTCCCGAAAGCCCTGCTCCCCGGTGGCGCAGTTGGCGTTGCCGGCGTTTACCACCACCGCCCTCAAGGGAGCCCCAGTAGCGTAAAGCGCCCGGCCCCGGTGGATGGAAGGGGCGGCGGCGCGGTTCCTTGTGGCGGCGTAGGCCCAGTGGGCGGGAAGCCCGGAAACCAAAAGGGCCAGATCCGGCTTGCCCGAAGGCTTGATCCCCGCCCGCGTGGCCCCCGCGCGGAAACCCCTGGGTAACCTCACGGCCATATCCCCTCCTTGGGAAGCGCTGTTCCCTCGGGAAAGCCCATCATGAGGTTGAAGTTTTGCACCGCCTGCCCCGCCATGCCCTTCACCAGGTTGTCCAAGGCGGCGAAGACCAGGATGCGCCCGGTGCGCTCCTCGTAAAGGGGCTTCACGTCCACCCGGTTGGAGGCGTAGGTGCCCTTGGTCTCGGGAAGCCCCGCCAAGACCCGCACGAAGGGCTCTTCCCTGTAAAAGTCCTGGTAGAGCTCCTCCAGGGCCTTCCCATTCCAGTCCCCCGCCACCTCTACCTGGGCGGTGACCAGGATCCCCCGGGTCATGGGCACCAGGTGGGGGGTGAAGGAAAGCCGCACCTCCCGCACCTCCCCGTGGGTGCGCACCCGCTTCCCCTGGGCCAGGAGGCGGCCCAAGTTCCGCTCCATTTCCGGGATGTGGCGGTGGGTGCCGCCCACCTTGTAGGGCTTTAGGTTCTCGTTCACCTCGGCGAAGAAGGTGCCCTCTCCCTCCCGCCCCGCCCCGGAAACCCCGCTTAGGCCCACCACCATGGCCCCCTTCAGGGCCCCAATAGCCGCCAGAGGAGCCAGGGCCAAGGTGGCGGCGGTAACGTAGCACCCGGGGTTCGCCACCAAGCGGGCCCCCCTAAGCTCCTCCCGGTGGAGTTCGGGCAGGCCGTAGACCGCCTGCCGGTAGAGCCCGGGGCTTTGGTGCAGGATGCCGTACCAGGCCTCGTACACGTCGGGGGGAAGCCTGTAGTCTCCCGAAAGGTCAATGACCCGCTTCCCCGCCTTCAGGGCCTCCGGGGCAATCCCCATGGCGAGGCCGTTGGGGAGGGCTAAAAAGAGGACCTCCGCCTCCTCCAGGACCTCCTCCTGGGCGGCAAAAAGCCTTTCGTCCCAAAGCTGGGGCCAGGCGGCGGAAAGGGGTCTGCCCTCGTGCTTACGGCTGGAAAAGCCCACCAGTTCCACCCCGGGATGGGCCTTGAGGAGGCGGAGGAGCTCTGCCCCCCCGTACCCCGAGGCCCCGAGGATGCCCACCCTTACCACGGTGCCTCCAGGAGCACTTCCGGAAAGGCTAGGGGAGCCAGGCACTCCCCGGGCCGAAGCCAAATCCGCTCCCGGTAGTGGTCCTCCTCCGGGGTGCGGAAGACGAGGATCCGGCCACCCTGGAGGTCTTGGACCCAAACCTCGGGCACACCCATGCGTGCGTAAAGGGGCACCTTTCTGTCCAGGTCATACGCCAAGGATGTGTCGGCAACCTCCAACACCAAAAGAACATCCTCTGGCCCTGGGAAGCGGTCTTGATATTCCCCCAGGCGCAACAGGACCAGGTCCGGCTCCAGGTAGACATCAGGAACCCAAGCCAAAGGACCCTGGACCTGCACCAGTACCCCCGGAAAGTGCTCCACAAAAAGGCGGTTCCAACGGTTCAGAACATAGGCGTGGCGGGGACCAATGGGTGCCATCTGGTAAATCTCCCCCTCCAGAAGCTCCACACCCCGCTCGGGCAGGGGAAGCCTCAGGAACTCTTCCAGGCTAAAGCGGTAGGGGCGGACCATACCCCTAGCTTAGCAGGGTAAGGAGGACAGCCTTGGCGGTGTGGAGCCGGTTTTCCGCCTGGTCAAAGACCCGGCTCCTGGCCCCGTGCACCACCTCCTCCGTGGTTTCCTCTCCGTAGTGGGCGGGAAGGCAGTGGAGAAAGATGCCTTCGGGGTGGAGGAGGGAGAGGAGTTCCCCGTTCACCTGGAAGCCCCGGAAGTCCCTTAGCCGTTTTTCCCTTTCCGCCTCCTGGCCCATGCTGGTCCAGACGTCGGTGTAAAGGGCGTGGGCGCCGAAGGCGGCCTCCTTGGGGTCGTGGGTGAAGTAGGCCCGGGCCCTCTCCAGGAGGGTGCGGTCGGGCTCGTAGCCCCTGGGCGTGGCCACCCGCACCCTTAGCCCCACCAGGGGCGCCACCTCTAGGAGGGAGTTGAGGACGTTGTTGCCGTCCCCCACCCAGGCCACCTCGAGGCCCTCCCACCCCCCGAAGGCCTCCTTCAGGGTGAGGAGGTCCGCCAGGGCCTGCAGGGGGTGGGCCCAGTCGGAGAGGGCGTTGATGACGGGGATGCGGGCGTGGCGGGCCAGGGCCACCACGGTCTCGTGCCGGTAGACCCGGGCGGCGATCCCCTCCACAAAGCGCTCCAGGTTCTTGGCGATGTCCCTCACGGGCTCCCGCTCCCCGATGCCCACCTGTTTCTGGTCCAGGTAAACCGCATTCCCTCCCAGGTGGAGCATGGCCACCTCGAGGGTGGTCCGGGTGCGCAAGGAGGGCTTTTCAAAGAGGAGGGCGAGGACTTGGCCCTTGAGGTCCTCCCCGCGGTAGCGCTCCCGCTTAAGCCTTTCCGCCAGGGAAAGGAGCCTTTTAAGCGCCTCGGGGCCGTAGCCGGAAAAGTCCAAAAGGTCCTTGGGCAGGGTCAGGGCGTCTCCCCCCATGAGGCCCTTAGGATACCCCGCCCTTGCAAAGTTATGCAAGACCCTAGGCCCGGGACCAGGGGACGTAGAGCACGGGAAGCGGGCTCACAAAGGGCTCGGCGTAGTCCACCCCCAGGTAGTTGCCAAAGTAGCGGCGCATGGCCTTGCGGGCCTCCACCCCTCTAGGCCCCACGGTCTCGCTCGCCGCCTCCCCGGAAAACTGGCTCCTGTAGGCCAGGACCGCCTGCTCCCACTGGTCTATGAAGGCGGAGATCTTCACCAGGAAGCTGGGGGTGAAGGGGTGGTTGCCCGGGTAGAAGAAAAGCCTTTCCACCCGGTGGGGCTCCCCCTCCACGGGGGCCTTCTTCAGGCCCGCCAGGTGGAGGGCAGCCACCGCCAGGCGGCTTGCCGCCGTGTGGTCGGGGTGGCGGTCGGCCTCGAGGGGAGCGAAGAGGATGCGGGGCCGAAGCCTCCGCAAGGCCTCCGCAAGCCTAAGGCGCTGCTCGGGGATGTCGGCAAGCCCCCCGTCGGGAAGCCCTAGATTTCCCCGGAAGTCCAGGCCCAGGATGCGGCTCGCCTCCGCCACCTCCCGGGCCCTCTCCTCCGGGGTGCCCTTGGTGCCCATCTCCCCCCGGGTAAGGTCCAAGATGCCCGTGGAAAGCCCCTCCGCCTTGGCCCTGGCCAAGGTCCCCCCACACCCGAGCTCCCCGTCGTCGGGGTGGGGGGCGATGACCAAAAGGTCAAGCATCCCTCACCTCCACCCGCTCCCCAAGCCGCCTTTCCGTGCCCGCCTGGAGGCGCTTTAGGTTTTCCCGGTGGGTGAAGAAGATGAGGAAGGCCATGAGGGCCACGGTGCCCACCTCCCAGAGGGGCCGCCCCAGGGCCAAGGCGAGCACCAAGGCCGCCACCCCCCCGGTCATGCTCCCCGCCGAAACGTAGCGGGTGAGGAGCATCACGGATAGCCCAATGGGCAGGGTCCAAAGGGCGAGGGCTGGGTCCAGGAAGAGAAGGGTGCCGAAGCTGGTGGCCACCCCCTTCCCCCCTTTAAACCCCAAGAACACGGAGTAGTTGTGCCCCAAGACCGCCGCCAAGGCCACCCCCCCAAGCAAGGGCCCCTCTATCCCCACCGCCCGGGCGATGAGCACGGCAATGCCCCCCTTGAACACGTCAAAGAAGGCCACCACGAAGGCGGGGCCAGGGCCCAAGGTCCTAAGGACGTTGGTGGCCCCGATGTTCCCCGAACCCACCTTGCGGATGTCCACCCCGTAGGTGCGGGCCACCAGGACCCCCGCCGGGATGGAGCCGAAGAGGTAGGCGAGAAGGAGGACCCAAAGCCAGTCCATGGGGTGGATTTTAACTGCTCGCCGATGTGTAGCTCCGAAGGGCCAGGCGGAAGAAGCCCCGCGCCAGGAGGAAAAGGCCCAGGGCAAGCCCCAACGCCACCCAGGGCGCCCCCCTTCCCAAGGCGGCCTCCGCCGGCACCGTGGTGAGGAAGGCCACGGGCACCACGAAGGTGAAGAAGAAGCGGTAGAGGGCCGGATAGCTGGAGGCGGGAAAGCGCCCCGCCTCCAAGAGCCCCCGCAGGACCTCGGTGACGTTGTAGATCTTCACGAACCAGATGCTGGTGGTGGCGAGGAGGAACCAGAGGCTATAGAGGATCACCGCCCCCAAAAGCCAGTAGAGGGCGAAGAGGAGGTAGTCCTGAAGCCCCAGGCCAAGCCGGCCTCCCCCATAGAGGAGAAGCCCAAGCCCCAGGAGGAAATCCCCGAGGCCCCAAGGGGAGAAGACCCTCAAGGAGAGCCAAAACTGGGGGTCCAAAGGCTTCAGGAGCACGAAGTCCAGGGTGCCCTGTTGCACGTGCTCCACGATCTTGTTGAGGTTGGGGGCGAAGAGGGTGCTCCCAAGCCCCTGGAGGAGGGTAAAGGCGGCGAGGACCAAAAGGGCCTCCTCCCAGGCCCATCCCCCTGGCCGGTACCCCCCTTGGTAGAGGAGGACGAGGCCGAAGAGGGCCCCAAGAAGGGTAAGCGCCGAGGAGAAAAGCCCGAGGAGAAAGTTCAGGCGGTACTCCATCTCCGCCGCCAGGGAAAGGCGTAGGAACAGGCCGAAAACCCGTAGATAACGCACGAAAACCATTACACCACAGGGTAGACTTAGGGGGTGCGCGAAGAGGCCATCATCCTGGCCCAGGACCTCACCAAGCACTACCGCGTGGCCCTAAAGGAGGAAAGCCTCCTGGGTACCCTGCGCCACTTCCTCTTCCGCCAGTACCGCCTGGTGCGGGCCGTGGAGGGGGTGAGCTTCGCCATCCGGCGGGGGGAGGTGGTGGGCTTCCTGGGCCCCAACGGGGCGGGCAAGACCACCACCCTGAAGATGCTCACGGGCCTCATCCACCCCACCCGGGGCCAGGCCCTGGTGGCGGGGCACGTGCCCTGGCGGCGGGAAAAGGCCTTCCTGAAGAAGATCACCCTGGTCATGGGCAACAAGCAACAACTCATCTGGGACCTCCCGGCCATGGACACCTTCCGCCTGAACGCCGCCATCTACGAGATCCCCGAGCGGGAGTTTCGGCGGCGGGTGGGGGAGCTCGCCGAGATGCTGGGCCTAGGGGACAAGCTCCACCAACCCGTGCGCAAGCTCTCCTTGGGGGAGAGGATGAAGGCGGAGCTTTTGGCCGCTCTCCTCCACCGGCCGGAGGTGCTCTTCCTGGACGAGCCCACCCTGGGCCTGGACGTGAACGCCCAGGTGGCGGTGCGGGCCTTCGTGCGGGCCTACAACGCCCGCTACGGGGCCACCGTCCTCCTCACGAGCCACTACATGGCGGACATCGCCGCCCTGGCGGACAGGGTCCTCGTGATCCACCAAGGCCGGCTCCTTTACGACGGGGAGCTTGCGGGCCTCACGGCCCGCTTCGCCCCCTACCGGGAGGTGCGCCTGGTCCTCGCCCGGCCCCTTCCCCGGGAGGCCCTTGCGCCCTTTGGGGAGGTGCGGGAGGTGGAGGGGCAGGAAGCGCGCCTCCTCGTCCCCCGGGATGGGCTCACGGAGCGGGTGGCCCTGATCCTAAAGCGGCTTCCCGTGGAGGACCTCGAGGTCAAGGAACCCCCTCTGGAAGAGGTCATCGCCCGGGTCTTCCAAAGCCCCAAGGAGGTGGAAGGATGAGGAAGGCCAGGACCCTTCTTGCGGTCTACCTCGCCTACATGCTGGAGTACCGGGCGGAGCTTTTCCTTTGGGCCTTGGCGGGGGCGCTTCCTTTAATCCTCCTTGGGGTCTGGACCGAGGCGGCGCGGCACGGGGACTTTCCCCTAAGCCCTGGGGAGTTCGCCCGCTACTTCCTCATGGTCTTCCTGGTGCGCCAGGCCACGGTGGTCTGGGTGGTGTGGGAGTTTGAGCGGGACGTGGTGGAAGGGAGGCTTTCCTTCCGCCTCCTGAGGCCCCTGGACCCCTTCTTGGACCACCTGGCGGCCCACGTGGCGGAAAGGCTCGCCCGGCTTCCCTTTGTGGTCCTCCTCACCCTCCTCTTCTTCCTCCTCTTTCCCGAGGCCCGCTTCCGGCCCGAGCCCTTGCCCTTCCTCCTGGGGCTTCTCCTCACCGCCTTGGCCTTTTTGCTCCGCTACCTCATGCAGTACGTCACCGCCCTCCTCACCTTCTGGAGCGAGCGGGCCACGGCGGTGGAGGAGGTCTTCTTCCTCCTTTACCTCTTCCTCTCGGGGACCATCGCCCCCCTCGAGGTCTTCCCCGAGCCCTTGCGCTCCCTCGCCCTCCTCACCCCCTTCCCCTACCTGGTCTACCTCCCCGCCGCCCTCCTTGCCGGACAGGAGGTGCGCCTTTTCCCGGGCCTTTGGGTGATGCTCCTCTGGGGGCTTTTCTTCCTCCTCCTTTGGCGGGGGCTTTGGCGGCTTGGGCTTAGGCACTACTCCGGCCAAGGGGCATAATGGGGGTATGGCCACCCGGTACCGGTTCCGCGTGGAGGAGTTTGAGCGGGCCTTCCAAGGGGTGCCGCACGTGGAGCTACTGCGGGGAGAGGTGTACCAGATGAGCCCCATCGGCCCTAGGCACGTGCATAAGGTAGCCCAACTGGACGAGCGGTTCCAGGAAGCCTTCCGGGGCAAAGCCGTTATCTTGGTGCAAAGCCCCTTGCGCCTCTCCGAAGACTCGCAGCCCGAGCCGGACCTCCTGGTGCTCAAGCCCCCCCTGGAGCGGTATGCGGAAAGGCTTCCTGCCCCGGAGGACGTCCTCTTCTTGGTGGAGGTGGCGGACACCTCCTTGCCCTTTGACAAGGAGGTGAAGCTTCCCCTCTACGCCGAGGCGGGCATCCCCGAGGTGTGGCTCCTAAACCTCCAGGAAAACCTCCTAGAGGTGTACCGGGACCCCCGGGGCGGGCGGTACCGGGAGATCCGCCTCCTCACCCCGGAAGAGCCCGCAAGCCCCCTGGCCTTCCCCGAGGTCAGGCTTCCCTGGGGGTAAGGGCGCGCACGGGAAAGAGGAGGGCGTAGGCGTAGCCGTCCGTGAGGGCCTTGAGGGAGGCCTCGAGGATGTTCTCGCTGGCCCCCACCGTGGCGAAGCGCTCCTCCCCCCGCCGCATCTCGGTCATCACCCGCACCCCCGAGTTGGTGCCTGCCTCCTGGCCCGAGAGGATGCGCACCTTGTAGTCCGTGAGCTCCACCTCGGCGAGCTCCGGGTAGAACTGCAACACCGCCTTGCGGAAGGCCCGGTCCAGGGCGGAAACGGGCCCGAAGGGGCTTTCGGCGGCGGTGTGTTGGAGCGTCTCCCCCACCCGCACCCTCACCGTGGCCTCGGCCCAGGCGGTGTCCAGGCCCGAGCCGTGCACGAAGACGCTAAACCCCTCCACGCTAAAGGGAAGGGCCCCGCCCTTCAGGCGGTGGGCCAAAAGGTAGAAGCTCGCCTCCGCCCCCTCAAAGGCGTAGCCCTCGTACTCCAAGGCCTTCACCTCCTCCAGGAGGCGCCTGGCCTCCTCCTTGGAGAGGTCCACCCCGAGCTCCTGGAGCTTGGCGAGGAGGTTGGAGCGGCCCGAGACGTCCGAAACCAGGAAGCGGCGAGTATTCCCCACCCACTCCGGGGGGATGTGCTCGTAGGTGCGGGGGTTTTTGAGAACGGCGGACACGTGCACCCCCGCCTTGTGGGCGAAGGCCGCCTCCCCCACATAGGGGGCGCGGCGGTTTGGGGTAAGGTTGGCCCGTTCGTCCACGAAGTGGGAGAGCTCCCGAAGGCCCTTTAGCCTTTCCGGGGGGATGGCGGGGATGCCGTACTTGAAGACCAGGGTAGGGAGGAAGCTGGTGAGGTTTAGGTTGCCGCACCGCTCCCCGTAGCCGTTGATGGTGCCCTGGGCGTGGGTGGCCCCGGCCCGCACCGCCGCCAGGGCGTTGGCCACGGCGAGCTCGGCGTCGTTGTGGGGGTGGATGCCGATGCGAACCCCGGGAAAGCGCTCCACCACGGCCTTGGTGATGGCGTAGACCTCCTCAGGGAGGCTTCCCCCGTTGGTGTCGCAGAGGACCAGGGTGTCCGCCCCTCCCTCCCGGGCGGCCTCGAGGGTGGCGAGGGCGTAGGCGGGGTCCTCCTTGTAGCCGTCAAAGAAGTGCTCGGCGTCGTAGATCACCCGCTTTCCCCTCTGGGCGAAGAAGGCCACCGTGTCCCGGATCATGCGGAGGTTCTCCTCCAGGGTGGTCTCCAGGGCCTCGAGGACATGAAGGGTCCAGCTCTTGCCAAAGAGGACCACCACCGGGGTCTCCGCCTCCAGGAGGGCGAGGACGGAGGGGTCCTCCTCTGGGGAAAGCCCCTTGCGGCGGGTGGCCCCGAAGGCGGCGAGGCTCGCCGCCCCCAGGTCCACCCCCTTCATGCGGGCGAAAAACTCGGCGTCCTTGGGGTTGGAGCCAGGCCACCCCCCCTCAATCACGTGGACGCCGAAGGCGGCCAAACGCTTGGCGATGGCCACCTTGTCGTCCACGGAGAGGCTCACCCCCTCCCCTTGGGTGCCGTCCCGGAGCGTGGTGTCCAGGATCTCCACCATGCCTAAACCCCTCGCTCCACCTCGGCGATGGAAGGGGGGTGCCGGGTGGCCCGGCCCGAGGCCAGCTTCCCGGCGGCGTCCAAGAAGGCCAGGGCGCTCGCCTCAATGATGTCGGGGGAAACCCCCACCCCCACCGCCTGGAGCTCGCCGAGCCTGAGCCGCACCGTCACCTGGCCCAAGGCCTCGGTGCTCCCCGTGATGGCCTCCACCCGGTAGAGCTCAAGCTCGGGCCTGAGGCCAATGGCCTCCTGGATGGCCTTGTACACGGCGTCCACCGGCCCGTCCCCCGTGTGGGTGGCCACCCTTTCCCCATCGGGGGTCCTTACCTTCACCGTGGCCGTGGGCAGGAGGCCCGAGCCCGAGAAGAACTGCACGTGCTCCAGGGCGAAGAAGTGGGAGGCGGGCTCGCGCTCGCTTTCCACCAGGGCCTGAAGCTCCTCGGCGGAAAGGGGGCCCTTCTTCTCGGCGATCTCCTTGAAGCGGGCGAAAAGCTTCTTCAGGTCCTCCTCGGAGAGGTCCTTGTAGCCCAGGTCCTCGAGGGCCTTTCTAAAGGCCGCCCGTCCCGAGTGCTTCCCGAGGACGATCACCGCAGGCCGGCGGCCGATGAGCTCGGCGTCCATGATCTCGTAGGTGGCCCGGTGCTTCAGGACGCCGTCTTGGTGGATGCCGGACTCGTGGGCGAAGGCGTTGTCCCCCACGATGGCCTTGTTGGGAGGAACGGGCATCCCCGTGTACCGCTCCACCAGGCGGGAAACCCGGTAGATCTCCCGGGTGTTGATCTGGGTGTAGGCCTTGTACCAGTCGCGGCGCACGTAGAGGGCCATGACCACCTCCTCCAAGGAGGTGTTCCCCGCCCGCTCCCCGATGCCGTTGATGGTGCACTCCACCTGGCCCGCCCCGTTTTCTATCCCCGCCAGGGCGTTGGCCGTGGCCAGGCCCAGGTCGTCGTGGGTGTGGGTGGAGATGATGACGTCCCGGCCCCGCACCACCTCGTCGCGGATGCGGCGGATGAGGGCCCCGTACTCCCCGGGGGTTCCGTAGCCCGTGGTGTCGGGGATGTTGATGGTGGTGGCCCCCGCCTCTATGGCCACCTCGTAAAGCCGCTTCACGAAGTCCCAGTCCGCCCGCATCACGTCCTGGGCGGAAAACTCCACGTCGTCCACGTAGCGACGGGCGTAGCGGACCATTTTATCGGCCATCTCCAAAACCTCCTCCTCCGTCTTCTTCAGCATGTACTCCAGGTGGATTTTGGAGGCGGAGGTGAAGACGTGGATCCTGGGCTTTTCCGCCTTCTCCAGGGCCTTGGCCGCCTGGTCAATGTCCAGGGTGTGGGTGCGGGCCAAGGCGGCGATGATGGGGCCCTTGACCTCCGTGGCGATGCGCCGTACCGCCTCAAACTCCAAGGGCCCGGATACGGGGAAGCCCGCCTCAATGATGTCCACGTTGAGCCGGGCCAGGGCGTGGGCGATTTCCAGTTTTTGGTCCAAGGAAAGCGCCACCCCTGGGCTTTGCTCGCCGTCCCTGAGCGTGGTGTCAAAGATCCGAATGTGCCGCTCCATGGTTCCCTCCCTTACGCAGAAGGCCCCCAAAAGGGGGCCTTCTCGCTACCCCACTTCCTCCAATACCCTCGCCCTGAGGAAGGGCATCATGGCCCGCAGCCTCGCCCCCACCTCCTCAATGGGGTGGGTCTTCCAGCGCTTGCGGTTGGCCTCGAGGACGGGCTGGCCCACCTGGTTCTCCAGCATCCACTCCCGGGCGAACTCCCCGGTCTGGATCTGCCGGAGGATTTCCCGCATGCGCCTTTTGGTTTCCTCCACTGGCACCGCCACCTCGCCCCGGGTGTAGTCCCCGTACTCGGCGGTGTTGGAGATGGAGTAGCGCATCCCGGCGAAGCCCGCCTCGTAGATGAGGTCCACGATGAGCTTCACCTCGTGCACGGTCTCAAAGTAGGCCATCTCCGGCGGGTACCCCGCCTCCACCAGGGTCTCAAACCCCGCCTGGATGAGCCGGGTGAGCCCCCCGCAGAGCACCGCCTGCTCCCCGAAGAGGTCGGTTTCCGTCTCGTCCTTGAAGGTGGTGGCGATGACCCCGGCCCGGGCGGCCCCGATGGCCTTGGCGTAGGCCAAGGCGGTGGGGAAGGCGCTCCCCGAGGCGTCCTGGTGCACCGCCACCAGGGCGGGCACTCCGCTACCCCTTTGGTACTCGCTCCGGACCAGGTGGCCGGGCCCCTTGGGGGCCACCATCCAGACGTCCAGATCCCGCCTGGGCTTGATCTGGCCGAAGTGGATGTTGAAGCCGTGGGCGAAGGCCAAGGCCGCCCCTTCCTTCAGGTTGGGCTCTATCTCCTCCCGGTAGACCCGCCCCTGGGTTTCGTCGGGGAGGAGGACCATGACGATGTCCGCCTCCCGCACCGCCTCGGCCACGGAAAGCACCCGGAGCCCCGCCGCCTCCGCCTTGGCGAAGCTCTTGGAACCGGGCCGGAGGCCTACCCGGACGTCCACCCCCGACTCCTTCAGGTTCAGGGCGTGGGCGTGCCCCTGGGAGCCAAAGCCCAGTACCGCCACCTTCTTGCCGAGGATGAAGCCTAGGTCCGCATCGTGCTCGTAGTAAATCTTCATACCGCCTCCCGTTTTTCCCTGACCTTAAGGGTCCTCTCGCCGCGGCTCATGGCCACGGCCCCGGTGCGCATGACCTCGAGGATCCCGTAAGGCCTCAGGGCCTCAATGAAGGAGTCCACCTTCTTGGAGTCGCCGGTGAGCTCCAGGATCAGGCTCCTCTGGGCCACGTCCACCACCCGGGCCCGGAAGGCCTCCTGGATGTCCTTCACCGCAAGCCGCTCCTCCACCCCGGCCACGTGGACTTTTACCAGGCAAAGCTCCCGCTCCACGTGGGGCTCGGAGTGGTCCGTGACCTTGAGCACCTCTATGAGCCGGTTGAGTTGCTTCTCCACCTGCTCCAGGGTGTGGTCGTCCCCGGAAACCACCAGGCTGATGCGGGAAAGGCCGGGCACATGGGTGGTCCCCACGGCCAGGCTTTCCAGGTTGAAGCCCCGGCGGGCGAACAGGCTGGTGATGCGGTTCAGGACCCGGGGATGGTCCTGCACTAGGACCGAGATGACGTGCCTCACGCCTCCACCTCCTCCTTCTCCTCGGGGTGCTCGAGGATCATGTCCTCCGCGGCGCCGCCCGCGGGGATCATGGGGAAGACGCCCTCCTCGTGGTAGACCTTGAACTCCGCCACCACGGGCCCATCGGCGTTCAGGACCGCCTCCACGCCCTTCCTCAGGTCCTCCTTGCGCTCCACCTTGATGCCCCGGATGCCGTAGGCCTCGGCCAGGCGGGCGAAGTCCGGGTTGGAGTCCGCCAGGTAGACCTCGGAGTAGCGCTTGGCGTGGAAGAGGTCCTGCCACTGGCGCACCATCCCCAGGTAGCCGTTGTTCAGGATCACCACCTTCACGTCCAGGCCGTACTTCACCACCGTGGCCAGCTCCTGCAGGGTCATCTGGAAGGAGCCGTCCCCGTCAAAGTCAATGACGAGCTCGTCCGGCCGGGCGAACTTGGCCCCGATGGCGAAGGGAAGCCCCACCCCCATGGTACCCAGGCCCCCAGAGGTGATGAAGCTCCTGGGCCGGGTCACGGGGAAGAACTGGGCGGCGAACATCTGGTGCTGCCCCACCCCCGTGGTGACGATGGCGTTCCCCCCGGTGGCCTCAAAGAAGGCCCGGATCACCTCTTGGCTTTGCAGGTGGGGCCTAGGCTTCCAGCGCAAGGGGTAGCGGGTGCGCCACTCCTCCAGCTCCCGCCACCAGCTCGCAAGCTTCAGGGGCTTGGCCCCCTTGAGCATCTCCTTCAGGACCAGCCGGGCATCCCCCACGATGGGGATGTGGGTGCGCACCACCTTGCCGATCTCCGCCGGGTCTATGTCCACGTGGATGATGGTGTGGGCGTGGGGGGCAAAGCGGGAAACCTTGCCCGTGACCCGGTCGTCAAAGCGAAGGCCGATGGCCAGGATCACGTCGGCGTGGTGGATGGCCCGGTTGGCGGCCACGGTGCCGTGCATCCCCGGCATCCCGAGCCAGAGGGGGTGGTTGCCGGGGAAGGCCCCGAGGCCCATCAGGGTGGTGATCACGGGCAGGCCCGTCTTCTCGGCGAAGGCGAGGAGCTCGGCGTGGGCGTGCTGGGACCCGCCCCCCACCATCAGGATGGGCCTTTCCGCCTTCTCCAGGGCGTCCAGGGCCCGCTCAATCTGCTTGGGGTGGCCCTTGGTGGTGGGCTTGTAGCCGGGCAGGTCCAGCTCCACCTCAAAATCCCCCGTGAACTCGGCGAGCTGCACGTCCTTGGGGATGTCAATCAGGACGGGCCCCGGGCGCCCCGTGGAGGCGATGTGGAAGGCCTCCCGCACCACCCGGGGGATCTCGTTCACGTCCTGGACCAGGTAGTTGTGCTTGGTGATGGGCATGGTGACCCCGGTGACGTCCGCCTCCTGGAAGGCGTCCGTGCCGATGAGGGCCCGGGGAACGTTGCCGGTGATGGCCACCACCGGGGTGGAGTCCATGTAGGCGTCGGCAAGCCCCGTGACCAGGTTGAGCGCCCCGGGGCCCGAGGTAGCCATGACCACCCCCACCCGGCCGCTCGCCCGGGCATAGGCTGTGGCCGCATGCACCCCTCCTTGTTCGTGCCGCACCAGGATGTGGCGGATCTTGCTGTCATAGAGGGCGTCGTAGGTGGGCATGATGGCCCCGCCCGGATGGCCGAAGATCAACTCCACCCCTTCCCGTTCCAGCGCCTTTAAAAGTGCCTCCGCTCCCTTCATCGCCCCCTCCTAAACCGAAACCCCCCGGTTTCCCGGGGGGTTTGGATGCGCCTGAAAACCGCTACACCCTACCCCCCGCTGGCCCTACGATTAGGACCAGGCCTAGGGATAGGGTGAGAGCGAAACGCATCTTGCCGCTAAGGATAGCCCGCACCCCGCGGGGGTGTCAAGGGGCCAAGCCGCTTGGCGATGGCAAAGAGGGCCAGCCTGGCGTGCTCCCGGCCGTTTTCTATGAACACCGAGCGGGTGTCGGGGCCAAAGGCGCAGGAGCCCACGGCGAAGAGGCCCGGAATGGAGGTTTCCAACTCAGGGCTTAGGCGAGGCTTTTCCCCTTCGTAAACCACACCGGCCTCCCGCAGCAGGCGGTCCTCGGCCCGGTAGCCGATGAGGACCAGCACGAAGTCCGCCTCCAAGAAGACCCGCCCAGCGGGGCGCCTAAGCCAGAGGCCCTCGAGGGTAATCGCCTCCACCTCCGCCTCCATGAAGGCCTCTATGCTCCCCTCTTTCACCCGGTTTTCAAAATCGGGAAGAAGCCAGTACTTGACGCTAGGGCGCACCCACTTCCCCCGGTGGACCAAGACCACCTTCGCCCCAGCCCGGTAAAGCTCCAAAGCCGCCTCCACCGCCGAGTTGCTCCCCCCTACCACCGCCACCTTGCGGCCGAAGAAGGCCTCCCCCTCCTCGTAGCGGTGCAGGACGTGGGGCAGGTCCTCCCCGGGCACGCCCAGGCGGTTGGGGTTGCCGTAGTAGCCCGTGGCCAGGACCACGTAGCGGGCGAGGAAGGTCTTCTCCCCTTGCCGTCCCCGGGCGAAAACCTGAAAGGCCCCCTCCTGGCCTTGGATGCGGAGAACCTCCGTGTAGGTGAGGACGTTCAAGGCCTCCCGCTCCGCCACGCGCTGGTAGTAGAGGAGGGCCTCCCTGCGGGTGGGCTTGGGGCCGTGGGACACCAAGGGGTGGCCCCCGATCTCTATGTTCTTGCTCTCGGAGAAAAAGAGCATGTTCCGGGGAAAGCGGTAGATGGTTTCCGCCACCGTGCCCTTTTCCAACACCAGGTGGGAAAGCCCATGGCGCTTGGCCTCTATGGCGCAGGCAAGCCCCACGGGACCCGCCCCCACCACCAACACGTCCACCATGCTCCCCAGTTTATGGGGTATAGTTCTTGCCCATGGAGTGGCTCGCTAACCCCGAGGTCTGGATCGCCCTCGTCACCCTCACGGTGCTGGAGGTGGTCCTGGGCGTGGACAACGTGATCTTTATCAGCATCCTGGCCTCTAAGCTTCCCAAAGAGGAGCAGGACCGGGCCCGGGTTCTGGGCCTGAGCCTGGCGGCGGTGACCCGCATCCTCTTCCTCCTCTCCATCGCCTGGATCATGGCGCTTAAGAAACCCCTCTTCGCCCTTTTGGGCCACGAGGTCACGGGGAAGGACCTGGTCCTGATGGCTGGGGGGCTTTTCCTCATCTACAAGTCGGTGAAGGAAATCCACGAGAAGCTGGAAGGGGAGCCGGGGCATGCGGTGAAGCGGGTGGCTCCGAGCTTCGCCAGCGTCATCGCCCAGGTCCTCCTGCTGGACATCGTCTTCTCCATTGACTCCGTGATCACCGCCGTGGGCCTCACCCGCTATGTGCCCGTGATGGTGGCGGCCATCCTCATCTCCGTGGCCATCATGCTCCTCGCCTCCAAGGGCATCTACGCCTTCGTGAACGAGCACCCCACGGTGAAGATGCTCGCCCTAAGCTTCCTCCTCCTCATCGGCTTCACCCTGGTGGCGGAAGGAACAGGGGTTCACATCCCCAAGGGCTACGTCTACTTCGCCATGGGCTTCGCCGTCTTCGTGGAGTGGCTGAACCTGCGGGCGGGGCTCAGGGGCAAGCCCGTGAAGCTCCACCAGCCGTATGAAGAGGAAGGGTAAAATCGGGCCGGAGGTGGTCCTATGGAATACCGGATTGAGCGGGACACCATGGGCGAGGTGAAGGTGCCGGCGGACAAGTACTGGGGGGCCCAGACCCAGCGTTCCCTGGAGCATTTTAAGATTGGGGCCTGGCGTTTCCGCATGCCCATAGAGGTCATAAGGGCCTACGGCATGCTGAAAAAGGCCGCCGCCAGAGCCAACCTGGAACTTGGGGAGCTTCCCGAGGAAATCGCCAAGGCCATCATCCAGGCGGCGGAAGAAGTGGTCCAGGGCAAGCTGGACGAGCACTTCCCCCTGGTGGTCTTCCAGACGGGTTCGGGCACCCAGACCAACATGAACGTGAACGAGGTCATCGCCAACCGGGCCTCGGAGATCTTGGGAAAGCCCCTTGGGAGCAAGTACGTCCACCCCAACGACCACGTGAACCGGGGCCAGAGCTCCAACGACACCTTCCCCACCGCCATGTACGTGGCCACGGCCCTGGCCCTTCACCAACGGCTCTACCCGGCGGCGGAAGCCCTCATCGCCACCTTTGAGGAGAAGGCCAAGGCCTTTGACACCATCGTCAAAACCGGGCGCACCCACCTTATGGACGCCGTGCCCATCACCTTGGGGCAGGAGGTGGGAAGCTGGGCGGCGCAACTTAGGAACACCCTGGGCATGGTGAAGGAGGCGGGAAAGGGCCTCTACAACCTCGCCATCGGCGGCACCGCCGTGGGCACGGGGCTCAACGCCCACCCCCGCTTCGGCGAGCTGGTGGCCCAGTACCTGGCGGAGGAGACGGGCCTTCCCTTCCGGGTGGCGGAAAACCGCTTCGCCGCCTTGGCCGCCCACGACGAGCTTGCCCACGTGATGGGGGCTTTGCGCACCCTGGCCGGGGCCCTGATGAAGATCGGGAACGATATCCGCTGGCTGGCCTCGGGGCCTTACGGGGGGATTGGGGAGATCTTCATCCCCGCCAACGAGCCCGGCTCCTCCATCATGCCCGGCAAGGTGAACCCCACCCAGGTGGAGGCCCTCACCATGGTGGTGGTGCGGGTCTACGGCAACGACCACGCCGTGGCCTTTGCCGCAAGCCAGGGGAACTTCCAGCTCAACGTCTACAAGCCGGTGATGGTGGACGCCGCCCTCGAGTCCATCAAGCTCCTGGCGGACGCCATGGAATCCTTTGACGAGCACCTGGCCAAGGGGATTGAGCCCAACCTGGAGCGGATTGAGGAGCACCTGCAGAAAAACCCCATGCTGGCCACCGCCCTCAACAAGGCCATCGGCTACGACAAGGCGGCGGAGATTGTGAAGAAGGCCATCAAGGAGAAGAAGTCCTTGAAGCAGGCGGCCTTGGAGCTGGGCTACCTTACCGAAGAGGAGTTTGACCGCATCGTGGTGCCCCTAAAGCTCGCCAAGCCCCACGAGGGCTAGGGCGCTTTGTGAGGACGCCCACCCCCTAAAGGGGTGGGTGCCTTATAGTGGGGCTTGGGAGGTGAGGTATGCCGTACCCGTTCAAGCTACCCGAACTCGGTTACCCCTACGAGGCCCTGGAGCCCCACATTGACGCCCAGACCATGGAGATCCACCACCAGAAGCACCACGGGGCCTACGTGAACAACCTCAACGCCGCCCTGGAAAAGTACCCCTACCTGCACGGGGCCGAACTGGAGGTGCTCCTCCGCCATTTGGCCGCCTTGCCCCAGGACATCCAGATGGCGGTGCGCAACAACGGGGGCGGGCACCTGAACCATAGCCTTTTCTGGCAACTCCTTACCCCGGGCGGGGCCAAGGAGCCCGTGGGGGAGCTCAAGAAGGCCATTGACGAGCAGCTGGGCGGCTTCCAGGCCCTAAAGGAGAAGCTCACCCAGGCGGCCATGGGCCGCTTCGGCTCGGGCTGGGCCTGGCTCGTGAAGGACCCCTTCGGCAAGCTCCACGTCCTCTCCACCCCCAACCAGGACAACCCCGTGATGGAGGGCTTCACCCCCATCGTGGGCATTGACGTTTGGGAGCACGCCTACTACCTGAAGTACCAAAACCGCCGGGCGGACTACCTCCAGGCCATCTGGAACGTGCTCAACTGGGACGTGGCGGAGGCCTTCTACAAGAAGGCCTAAAGGCCTCGCGCCTCCAGGGGGCCGGGAGAGGCCCCCTTTATCCTTCCAAGAGGCGGGCCAGGGCCTCCTCCAGGGCCGCCACCGCCTCCTTCACCCGCCAGGCCCCCTTGTCCCGGACGCCGGCGGGGTTGGAGATGGCCCGAAGCTCCGCCCCCCGGATGCCGAGGGCGAGGCAGGCCCGGGCGAAGGCCGCCCCCTCCATGTTCTCCAAGGCGGCGTTCCACCGGCTGGCCAAGGCCAGGGCCTCCTCGAGGCCTTCTGAAACCAGGTCCCGGGTGAGGCCGGTGACGACCCGAAGGCCGAGGCTCTGGGCCAGGCTTTGGGTGAGGCCAGGATCCAGGGGAAAGCGGTTAAAAAAGTAGAGCTTTTCCCCAAGCTCCAAGGCCGGGAAGCCCAAGGGAGCAAGGCCCTCCTTTAGCCCCAGGTCCGCCTCTACCTCCTCCCCCACCAGGACCAGATCCCCCGGGCGGAGGCCGCTACCCGGGTAGGCCCCGGCGATGCCGAAAAGGAGGGCCTTTTCCACCTCGTGGGTGGCCGCCCAAAGGGCCAGGGCGAGGGCGGCATTGACCTTGCCGATGCCCGTTTCCAGGTAGACGAACCCCTCCCCCCTAAGCCCCTTCCGCCCGAGGAAGGCGAAGGGCTCGCCCCGGAGGAAGGGGGCCTCGAGGGCCGTGGGGGAAAGGAGGAGCCACACTAGTCCACCACCCGGAAGCCCAAGGCCTCCGCCCGCTCCACGAAGAACTGGATGTTTTCCCCTTTGAGCTCTCCCCCCAGGCTCTTGCGGTCAAAGGCCTCCTCCGCCGCCAGGATCATGGTTTCCGCCAGGCAGGCGGGGACCTGGTCCCGGGCGCCAAAGTGGAGGTCCAGGGTGGCCCAAGCCTCCCCGGGAAGCCGCACCACCCCCCCGGGGATGACCCGCACCCCCGGCACCTCCCTCACGGAGGGGTGGACGTCCGGGGGCACCCC
Source organism: Thermus brockianus (assembly GCF_021462505.1). GTDB lineage: Bacteria > Deinococcota > Deinococci > Deinococcales > Thermaceae > Thermus > Thermus hydrothermalis. The sequence goes on along the minus strand of NZ_JAKEDV010000001.1, from coordinate 255,862 downwards.
CTCATCGTAGATCCAGGCCCCGGGCTTCACGTGCTCGGGGTAGATGACGGGGTTGGGGTCGCTGGTGGCGGTGAAGACGAGGTCCGCCTCCCGGATGGCCCCCACCTCGGTGCTCACCTGGATCTCGGGGGCTTCCCCTTTCCGCTCCAGGTTTTTCCTCAAGGTTTCCGCCGCCCGCCCAAGCCGTTCCAGGTCCCGCCCCACCAGGATGAGCCGGCCCACCAGGGGGGCGATCTGCCGGGCGATGCCGAAGGCCACCACCCCGTTGGCCCCCACCACGGCGGCGGTGGTGGCCTTTAGGTCCTTGCCGCTTTGGGCGAAGTGGGCGAGGATCTGGGGGATGGCCGCCTTTACCGTGCCAGCGGTGTAGGCGCCGCCGTTGGTCACCTGGATCCCCGGCACCGCCTCCTGCACCCTCTTCCCCTTCTCCCCCACCACGCTCCAAAAGGCCCCCAGGCCCACCACCGTGGCCCCAAGCTCCTGGGCGAGCCTCGCCCCCTGGATGGCCCGCCTCACGGCAAGCTCGGGCTTCCCCTTGATCTGGTGGGGCAGGAGGGGGGCGGAGATCAGGTGGCAGAGCACCTCCCGCCCGTCCGCCGTCTTCACCCCGCGCACCTCCCCCACCTTCATGGGGCGGAAGCGCTCCGCAAGCCCCTCTATCCACTCCTTTCGCAGAAGCCCCAGGCGCACCAAGGGCCTAAGCCAGCGGAACCGGGGGCTTTGCCAAAAATCCTCTAGGGTAAGGGGGTGGATGAGGAAGGCGCAGACCACCTGCTTTTCCGAGGGGAGGGGCAAGGGGTTTCCCAGCTTGGGCTCGGTGCCCTCGAGGATCCGGCCCAGGTTCTCCTTGTAGCGCCAAAGGGCGAGGAGAAGGAGCCCCCAGGCGAGAAGCCTTTCCACCCCGCCCCACCCCCCGAGGAACCCCGCCAAGACGAGGCCCAAGGGAAGCCCCAAAGCCCCCAAGGAGGCGTAGCCCGTGAGGGCGTAAAGGGCAAGCCCCAGGGCCACGGGCACCATCCCCAAGGCGGGGGGCAAGGGAAGCCCCGCCACGATGCCCAAGAGGACCCCGGCCCCCTTGGCCCGAAGCGGCCAAGGGTCGCGCAGGAAAAGGGGGTAGAGGTGGCCCAGGTAGGCCGCCATCGCCAGAAGGAGAAGCTCCGCCAGGGAAAGCCCGAGGGCGCGCCCCAAGAGGAGGGGGAGGTACCCCTTCAAGAAGTCCAGGGCAAAGGCCAGGAGGGTAAACCCTATACCTAGGCGCCTAACGGCGTTTTCCAGACCCAAGGTGTAGGGGCTTGCCGTGCGCAGGTCTACCCCCCGCCGCCGGGCGAGCCAGTACCCCAAAGGAAGCGCCCCCACCGCGTATGCCAAGGGAAGCAAGAAGGCGGTCATCGCAGGTAGTTTAGCCCGGCCACCGCTCCCCCGGTGAGGAGGAGGACGATAAGCCCTGCGGCCAGGACCCCCAAGGAAATGGCCAAGAAGGCGTAGCGCCGCCTAAGCCCGAGCACCACGGCGAGGACCGCCCCGCTCCAGGCCCCGGTGCCGGGAAGGGGCACGGCCACGAAGAGGAAAAGGCCCAAAGCGCCGAGCCTTTGCACCTGCTCTTCCCCCTTTAGCCGAACCCGGGCCTCGAGGGCCCGCCAGAGCCGGGCAAAGAAGGGGTGGCGGGTGATTAGGCCCACCGCCCAGGGCAGGAGGGCCAGGGCCACGGGGGCCACCAAGAGGTTGCCGAGAAGGCTCAAGAGAAAAGCCTCCCACGGGGGAAGCCCCAAGGCTACCCCCAAGGGGATCGCCCCCCTTAGCTCCACCACGGGCAGGGCGGCCACCAAGACCACGTAAAGCTCAGGCGGCATGGTCAAAAAAAGCGCCCTGCCAGGAAGCCTCCCGCAGGGCGCCAAGGGGCACGCTTTAGGCCGAGGCCCGGGCGGCCTTGGCCCTTTCCACGAGCTCGGCAAAGGCCTGGGGCTCCCGCACCGCCAGATCCGCCAAGACCTTGCGGTCCAGCTCCACCCCCGCCTTCTTCAGGCCGTGGATGAAGGAGGAGTAGTTGAGCCCGTGCTGGCGGCAAGCGGCGTTGATGCGCACGATCCAGAGCTTGCGGAAATCCCGCTTCTTCCGCTTGCGGTGGGCGTAGGCGTAGTTCCCAGCGGCGAAGAGGGTTTCCCGGGCCTTGCGCACGCTCTTGGAGCGAAGGCCCCAGTAGCCCTTGGCGAGCTTCAGAATCTTCTTGTGCTTCCTGCGGCGGACAACCCCGGTTTTGGCGCGCGGCATCCTCTACCTCCTTTACGCGTAGGGGAGAAGGAGCTTGATCCGCTCCGCCTCGGGCTTGGCCAGGGTGAACTTCCGCCCCTTCTGCCGGATCTCCTTACCGGACTTGTGCCAGTTGAGGTGCCGCTTGCCCGTCTTCATGGCCACCACCTTGCCCGAAGCGGTCACCTTTACCCGCTTCTTGGCGCCCTTATGGGTCTTCATCTTCGGCATACGCTTCCTCCTGCCCTTGGGAAGCGCCCCTAGAAGGGGTCTTGAGGGCTCCCCAAAAGCCTTCCCACTATACCAAGGGAAACGCCCTCCGTCTAGGCGGACACCTTGGCGGGGGCCAGGAGCATGTTCATGTCCCGGCCCAAGAGCTCGGGCTTCATCTCCACCACGGCAAGGCCCTTGAGGTCCTCGGCCACGCGGTTCAAAAGCCTTTCCCCAAGCTCGGGGTGGCTCATCTCCCGCCCCCGGAACATGATGGTGACCTTGACCTTGTGCCCCTCCTCCAGGAAGCGCTTGATATGGTTGAGCTTGGTCTGATAGTCGTGGTCGTCAATCTTGACCCGGAACTTGATGGACTTGACCTCGGTGCGCTTGGCCTTCTTCCGGGCCTCCTTCTCCGCCACCTGCTGCTCGTAGCGCCACTTGGAGTAGTCCATGATGCGGGCCACGGGCGGGTCGGCGGTGGGGCCCACCAGGACCAGGTCCAGGTCCTGCTCCTCTGCAAGGCGCAGGGCCTCCCGCGTGTCCATGATGCCGAGCTGTTGCCCATCGGGTCCGATGACCCTCACCTGTTTGGCGCGGATGCGTTCGTTTACCAGGTACTCCTTTATCTACACCACCTCCTAGCCCGCAGGGCCTTGGCCTCTTCCTGTGCGGGCTAAGGGCAGTCTAGCAGGAAGCCTTCCCCACTACAATGGGGGCATGGTCCAGGTGGAACGCGGGCGGGTCTACCGCCTTTACCTCAATGACCCCGAGCGGCGAAACCCCCTCTCCCCCGCCATGGTGGAGGGCCTCCTGAAGGCCCTAGGGGAAGCGGAGGAAGACCCCGAGGCCAAGGCGGTGGTCCTCACCGGGAAAGGCCAGGCCTTTAGCGCTGGGGCGGACCTGGCTTTTCTGGAAAGGGTCACGGAGATGGGGGCGGAGGAAAACTACCGCCACTCCCTTTCCCTCATGCGCCTCTTTCACCGCCTCTACACCTTCCCCAAGCCCACGGTGGCGGCGGTGAACGGCCCGGCGGTGGCGGGCGGGGCCGGGCTTGCCACCGCCTGCGACCTCGTGGTCATGGACGAGGGGGCCAAGCTGGGCTACACCGAGGTCAAGATCGGCTTCGTGGCCGCCCTGGTTTCCGTGATCCTGGTGCGGGCCGTGGGGGAAAAGGTGGCGAAGGACCTCCTCCTCACGGGGCGCCTCGTGGGGGCGGAAGAGGCCCGGGCCCTAGGGCTCGCAAACCGCATAAGCCCTCCCGGGAAGGCCCTGGAGGAGGCGGTGGCCCTGGCGGAGGAGGTGGCGCAAAACGCCCCCACCTCCTTGCGCCTCACCAAGGAGCTTTTGCTCGCCCTGCCGGGGATGGGCCTCGAGGACGGCTTCCGCCTCGCCGCCTTGGCCAACGCCTGGGTGCGGGAAACCGGGGATCTCAAGGAGGGCATCCGCGCCTTTTTTGAGAAGAGAAAGCCCCGCTTCTCGTAGACTTGGGTTATGGGCCTCGTCCCCGAGTGCTTCATCACCGAGATCGTGGAGCGGGACCTCAAGGAGGGAAAGTACCCTAAGCTCCTCACCCGCTTTCCCCCCGAACCCAACGGCTACCTGCACATCGGCCACGCCCGGAGCATCCTCCTCAACTTCGGCCTCGCCCTGGACTATGGTGGGGAGTGCAACCTCCGCTACGACGACACCAACCCGGAAACGGAGAAGGAGGAGTACGCCCGGGCCATTGAGGAGGACGTGCGCTGGCTCGGGTTCACGCCGAACCGCATCCTCTACGCCTCGGACTACTTTGAAACGATGTACGAATGCGCCCTGGTCCTCATCCGAGAGGGCAAGGCCTACGTGGACGACCTTTCCGAGGAGGAGATGAGCGCCCTCAGGGCCGAGGGCAAGCCGAGCCCCTACCGGGAGCGGAGCGTGGAGGAGAACCTGGAGCTCTTTGAGAGGATGCGCCGGGGGGAGTTCCCCACGGGAAGCCGGGTCCTGAGGGCCAAGATTGACCCCGCCCATCCCAACTTCAAGCTCCGGGACCCGGTGCTTTACCGCATCGTCCACGCCCCCCACTACCACGCCGGGGACCGGTGGGTCATCTACCCCATGTACGACTACGCCCACCCCCTCGAGGACTTCATTGAGGGCGTGACCCACTCCCTCTGCACCCTGGAGTTTGAGAACAACCGGGCGGTCTACGACTGGGTCATTGAGAACCTCAAGGGGAAGTGCGGCCTGCCCCTCGCCCCCAGGCCCCACCAGTACGAGTTCGCCCGGCTGGACCTGAGCCACACGGTCCTCTCCAAGCGCAAGCTCATCCGGCTGGTGGAGGGGGGGTACGTTTCGGGCTGGGACGACCCCAGGCTTCCCACCTTAAGGGCGCTTAGGCGGCGGGGGGTGCGGCCCGAGGCCATCCTGGAGTTCGTTCGCCGCACGGGGATTTCCCGCAACGAGGCCCTCATTGAGATGGACCTCTTTGAGGAGGTGGTGCGGGACGACTTGAACCCCATCGCCCCCCGGGTCCTGGGGGTGGTGGAGCCCCTAAAGGTCCTCCTCACCAACTACCAGGGGGAGGAGTGGCTCGAGGCCCCCTACTGGCCCCGGGACATCCCCAAGGAGGGTACCCGTCCCCTGCCCTTTTCCCCCGAGCTTTACATTGAGCGCACGGACTTTGCCCTCAACCCCCCCAAGGGCTGGAAGCGGTTCGCCCCCGGGCAGCGGGTGCGCCTCCGCCACGCCTACGTGATAGAGCTGGAGGACGTGGTGGAGGAAGGGGGCGAGGTGAAGCTCCTCAAGGCCCGCATCGTCCCCGGGACCCTGGGGGCCAACCCGGAGGACGGGGTCAAGCCCAAGGGGGTGATCCACTGGGTTTCCGCCCGCCACGCCCTGCCCGTGGAGTTCCGCCTCTACAACCGCCTCTTCCTCACCAAGGACCCGGAGGAGGGCGGGGACTTCCTGAAGAACCTGAACCCCGAGGCCCTGGTGGTCAGGCATGGCTTCGTGGAGCCGAGCCTCGCCCAAAACCCCAAGGACACCCGCTACCAGTTGGAGCGGCTGGGCTACTTCTGGCAAGACCCTGTGGACTCGAGGCCCGGGGCCCTGGTCCTAAACCGCATCGTCCCCCTCAAGGAGGGGTACAAGGCCTAAAGCCCCAGGCTTAGGCCCAAGGCCGCCCCCACCCCGAAGCCCTGGGTGGGGGTTAGGTAGTAGGTGGGGTGAACCTCCAGGTAGGCCCCGAGGAGGGGGAGGGGCAGGTTGAGCCAGGTGCCCAAGACCGCCCGCACGCCCCCCTGGCCCCGGGTGTCCCCGGGGTAGCTTAAGGCGGGCCCCGTGCCGTAGAAGCTCCCCAGGCCCAGGTAGAGGTCGGTGAGGGGAAGCTTGAGGAGGAGGTCCACCCCACCCCCCAGGACCTCGAGGCCCACCCCCCCGTAGACCCGCCCCTCCGCCAAAAAAGGCACCAGGGCGAAGCGCACGCCCCCTTGCACGCCGAAGGGGCTACCCAGGCTCACCTCCGCCCGCTGGGCTAGCCCCAAGGCCAAAAGAACCCCAAGTAGCGCCAAAGCCCTACGCACGCCGCACCTCCTCTAAGAGCTCCGCCACCTTGGCCACCTGGGCCCGGTGCACCCCGGGCCGGTAGTCCACCATGACCGCCTCCACCTTGAGCATCCCCAAGGCCCTGAGGAAGGCCTCCTTTAGGGCCCTGCTTTCCAAAGGGCTCACCCGCATGCCCAGATGCGGATGGTGGGCGAGAAAGGCCTCGGCCAGTTCCCGGCGCGTCCAGATGCCGGAAAGCCTCTGGCCCAGGGCCTCCACCACCAGGTGCTCCCCCGGCTCCCCTTCCAACACGTACCAGACCCCGGAAAGCTCGGGCTCCACGGGTAGATAATACCTTCCGTGCGCCTGGACCGGTACCTGGTGGAAAAGGGCCTTGCGGAAAGCCGGGAGAAGGCCAAAGCCCTCATCGCCCAGGGCAAGGTTCTTGTGGAGGGCAAGGTGGTGGCGAAGCCCGCCTTCCCTGTGCCCGAAGGGGCCCGGGTGGAGGTCCTGGAAGAGGCCCGCTACGTGAGCCGGGGTGCCTACAAGCTCCTGGGGGCCCTGGAGGCCTTTCCCTTGGAGGTGGCGGGCAAGGTGGCGGCGGACCTGGGGGCGAGCACGGGAGGCTTCACCCAGGTGCTCTTGGAAAGGGGGGCGAGGCGGGTCTACGCCGTGGACGTGGGGAAAGGGCAACTCCACCCCACCTTGCGCCAGGACCCCCGGGTGGTGAGCCTCGAGAAGCAGGACGCCCGCACCCTCCACCTCCCCGAGCCCGTGGACTTCTTGGTCATGGACGTGTCCTTCATCTCCTCCACCCTCCTCCTGCCCAAGGTCTTGGACCTTCTCAAGCCCGGGGGGGACGCCTTGGTCCTGGTCAAGCCCCAGTTTGAGCTCTGGCCTGGAGCCCACAAGGGGGTGGTGCGGGAGGAGGCCCTAAGGCGAGAGGCCCTCCGCCGGGTGCGGGAGAAGGCGGAAGCCTTGGGCTTCCGGGTGCTCGGGGAAAAGGAAAGCCCCCTCCCGGGCAAGGAGGGAAACCGGGAGGTCTGGCTTTGGCTCAGGCGCCCTTAAGCCATTCCTCGGCGATCTGCACGGCGTTGAGGGCGGCCCCCTTCAGGAGCTGGTCCCCCACCACGAAGAAGTCCAGGCCGTTCTCAAAGGCGAGGCTTTGGCGGATCCGCCCCACCTCCACGTCCCACTTGTGGCTGGCGGTGAGGGGCATGGGGTAGCGCTTGGCCAAAGGCTCGTCCACCACCTCCACCCCGGGGGCCTGCCGCAGGACCTCCCGCGCCGCCTCGGGGGTGACGGGCTCGGCGAACTCCACGCTCACCGCCTCCGCGTGCGCCCTAAGGGTGGGTACCCGCACGGCGGTGGCGCTGATGCGGATGGACTCGTCCCCGAAGATCTTGTGGGTTTCCCACACCACCTTCATCTCCTCCCGGGTGTAGCCGTTTTCCTGGAAGGTGTCTATGTGGGGGATGACGTTGAAGGGAAGGGGGTGGGCGAAGACCTGGGCCTCTGGCGTCTCCCCGTGGAGATAGCGGTGGGTTTCCCTTAGAAGCTCCTCCATCCCCTTCGCCCCCGCCCCCGAGGCCGCCTGGTAGGTGGCCACGATAACCCGCTTGGCCCGGAAGGCCCGGTGCAGGGGCCAAAGGGCCATGGCCAGGATGGCGGTGGTGCAGTTGGGGTTGGCGATGATCCCCTGGTGGCGGAAGATGGCCTCCCGGTTCACCTCGGGCACCACCAGGGGCACCCAGGGCTCGTAGCGGAAGGCGCTGGAGTTGTCCACCACCACCGCACCCCCCTCCACCCAAAGGGGGGCGAGGGCCTTGGAAAGGGCCCCGCCGGCGCTCGCCAGGACGATATCGGCGGGCAAGGGGCCTTCCGGCAAGGGCTCCACGGGGATTTCCTCCCCCCTGAAGGCCAGGCGCTTCCCGGCGGAGCGGGGGGAGGCGTAGAGCCTAAGGTCGCTTAGGGGAAAGTTGCGGGCCTCGAGGACCTTCAGGATCTCCTGCCCCACGGCCCCCGTGGCCCCCACCACGGCTACCCTCATGCCGCCCATGGTATCACCACCTAAGCTTCTCCCGCAAAAACCCCTCCAGCTCGTCCACGTGGAGCCGAATCTGCTCCATGGTGTCCCGGTCCCGCACCGTGACCGTGTCCTTGAGCCGGGTGGTGCCGTCCTTGCTCTGGCCGATGGTATCGTAGTCCACGGTGATGGCGAAGGGGGTCCCCACCTCATCGTGGCGGCGGTAGGCCTTGCCGATGTTGCCCGTGTCCTCGTAGAGGATCCGCCCGAGGCCCAGGGCCTGGAGCTTGGCCTTAAGGGCTTTGGCGTACTGGGTGATCTCGGGCCGGTTTTTGGCGAGGGGAATGACCGCCGCCTTGATGGGGGCGAGCTGGGGCTTGAGCTTGAGGACGATGCGCTCTTCCCCATTGGGCAGCTCCTCCCGGGTGAAGGCCTCGGCCAAAAGGGCCAAGACCCCCCGGTCCACCCCGGCGGAGGGCTCTATCACGTAGGGGACGAACCACTTCCCCGTGTCCGGGTCCCGGTAGGCCAGGCGGGCGGTGGAGTGCTCGTTCCTGAGCACCTTGGCGGTGATCCCGAGCTCCTCCTGGTCCTTGGTGTGGCTTCCCAGGTCAAAGTCCGTGCGGTTGGCGATGCCCTCTAGCTCCTCCAGGCCGTGGGGAAAGCGGTAGAGAATGTCCACCGTGGCCTTGGCGTAGTGGGCGAGCTCCTCCTGGGGTTGCTCGTAGGGCACCAGGTTTTCCCGGCTTAGGCCCATCTCCTGCCACCACTTGAGGCGTTCCTCCACCCAGTAGCGGTGCCAGTACTCGTCCTCCCCCGGGCGCACGAAGTACTCAATCTCCATCTGCTCAAACTCCCGCACCCGGAAGATGAAGTTCCTGGGGGTAATCTCGTTGCGGAAGGCCTTGCCGATCTGGGCGATGCCAAAGGGAAGCTTGCGGCTTGTGGCGTCCAGGACGTTCTTGAAGTTGATGAAGATGCCCTGGGCGGTCTCCGGGCGCAGGTAGGCCAAGGCCGCCTCCTCCTCCACCGGCCCCACGTAGGTCTTGAACATCATGTTGAAGTACCGGGGTGGGGTCCAGTCCCCGGGCTCCCCCGTGGCCGGGTCCAAGACCCCGGCGGCGGTCATGGCCCCCCCGGCCCGCTCCGGGGAGGCCATCATGGCCTGCACCAGGGCGTGGAGGTGGCCTTCCTCCACCTCCATGGCCCGGTAAAGGCGGGAAAGCACCGCCTCGGGCTGGTCTTTCAGGAGGTGGTCCAGGCGGTAGCGCTTCTTGGTGATGCGGTTGTCCACCATGGGGTCGGCGAAGGTGGCCTCGTGGCCGGAGTAGTGGAGGACCAGGCGGTGGGTGAGGATGCTGGCGTCCAGCCCCTCAATATCGTCCCGCTCGTAGACGTTCCTGCGCCACCAGGCCTGCTTCAGGTTGTTCTTGAGCTCCACCCCTAAGGGCCCGTAATCGTAGGTGCCCTGAAGGCCCCCGTAGATCTCCGAGCCCTGAAAGATAAACCCACGCCGTTTGCAAAGCGCCACCAGTTCGTCAAGGGTGCTCGCTGGCATCTCTCCTCCCCAAGGGGCCAAGCCCCGGTTAAAGGGCATCTTAAGGCCAAGGTGAGCGGGGGCGCAAACCCACGAAGGGGCAGGGCTTAGGCTAGAATGTGAGGTAGAGGGGAGCATGAACAGGTACGACGACCGCGCCAGGCTGGTCTTTCACTACGCAAGGGAGGAGGGGAGCCGCTTAGGCCACTCCATGATCGGCCCAGAGCACCTCCTCCTGGGCCTGATGCGCGAGGGGGGCACCGCGGCCCGCATCCTCCAGGAGTACGGGGCGAGCCTCGAGGCCATGCGCCGCATGGTGGAGGAGCTGGTGGGCCGGGGTGAGGGGAGCCGCACGGGCGAGCCCCCCGCCATCACCCCCAGGGCGAGGCGGGTCATGGAGCTGGCGAGCGCCGAGGCCCGCAACATGGGCGCCTCGGTGATCGGCACCGAGCACATCCTCCTGGGCATCATCCGCGAGGGGGACGGGATCGCCTACCGCATCCTCTCCCACTTCGCCAAGGACGTGGACGCCATCCGCTGGCGGGTCCTGTCCATGGCTGAGGGGCGGGAGCGGGAAAAGCCCGTGAACACCCCCTTCCTGGACGAGTACGGCCGCGACCTCACCAAGGAGGCCCGGGAAGGGAAGCTGGACCCCGTGATCGGCCGGCAGGAGGAGATCAACCGGGTCATCCAGATCCTGGCGAGGCGCACCAAGAATAACCCCGTCCTCATCGGGGACCCGGGGGTGGGCAAGACCGCCATCGTGGAAGGCCTGGCCCAGGCCATCGTGGAGGGCCGGGTTCCCCCCATCCTGCGGGGGGCCAGGGTGGTGGCCATTGACCTGGCCGGGGTGGTGGCGGGCACCAAGTACCGGGGCGAGTTTGAGGAGAGGCTTCGCCAGATCATTGAGGAGCTCAAAAACGCCAAGGTCATCGCCTTCATTGACGAGCTCCACACCCTCATCGGGGCCGGGGGGGCCGAGGGCACCCTGGACGCCGCCAACATCCTGAAGCCGGCCCTGGCCCGGGGGGAGATCCAGGTCATTGGGGCCACCACCACCGGGGAGTACCACCGCTACATTGAAAAGGACCCCGCCCTGGAGCGCCGCTTCCAACCGGTGATCGTCCTGGAACCCTCCCCGGAGGAAACCCTGGAGATCCTCAAGGGCCTCCGCCCCCGTTACGAGGCCCACCACGGGGTCATCATCCCGGACGAGATCCTGGAGCTTTCGGTCAAAATCGGCATCCGCTCCCTGCCCGGGCGCAACTTCCCCGACAAGGCCATTGACCTCATTGACGAGGCGGCAAGCCGCGTGCGCCTCAATGCCTCCTTGGGCCTGCCCGTGGCCGAGGAGGAGGACGGCACCCCCGTGGTGACCCGGGAGGACATCGAGGCGGTGGTGGACTCCTGGGGCGGGGTCTACGTGGACGACAAGGACGACGAAAAGCTCATGCGCCTGGAAGAGGAGCTAAGGAAGCGGGTGGTGGGCCAGGAGGAGGCCATCCGCGCCCTGGCGAACGCCCTAAGGAGGGCCCGGGTGGGCCTCGGGGGCAGGACCCGGGTAGCCGCGAGCTTCCTCTTTGTGGGGCAAAGCGGCGTGGGCAAGACGCAACTGGCCAAGGCGCTGGCTGAGGTGCTCTTCGGCTCGGAACGGGCCCTCATCCGCTTTGACATGTCCGAGTTCCAGGAGCCCCACTCCATCTCCAAGCTCATCGGGGCCCCGCCCGGCTACGTGGGCTACGAGCAAGGGGGCCGTCTCACGGAAGCGGTGCGCCGCCAACCCTTTAGCGTGGTCCTCCTGGACGAGATTGAAAAGGCCCACCCCGACATCTACAACACCTTCCTCCAGGTCCTGGACGAAGGCCGCCTCACGGACGGCATGGGGCGCACCGTGGACTTCCGCCGCGTCATCCTCATCATGACCTCCAACACCGGCTACAACGTGGGCCCCGCCATCGGCTTCACCAGCAAGGAGGTGGACACCGAGTCCCCCTTGAAGGCCCTCTTCACCCCTGAGTTCCTGGACCGCCTGGACGAGGTGATCCGCTTCCGTCCCCTCACGGAGGAGGAGTTGGTGCAGGTGGCCCGGCTCATGCTGGAGGATATCCAGAAGGAGCTGAAGAGCCGGGACATAGAGGTGGCCTTCGCTCCGGAAGTGGCCCGCTTCGTGGTGGAACAGGCCCCCAAGACGGGAAGCGCCCGGGCCATCCGCGGGGTGATCCGGGAGCGCATAGAAGACCCCCTTTCCCTGGCCCTCCTGAAAAAGCCCACGGGGCGGCTTTACGTGGCCGTGGAGGAAGGCCGCCTGGCCTTCCACGAGGTGGAGGGCGAGGAGCTCTTGGTCTAGATGGGTAGCGCAAGGTGGGGGAAAGGGTTTTAGGGCCCTTTCCCCTCTTTTTGACCATGGCCAAGACCGCATACGCCTGCGTGGAGTGCGGCTACCGCACGCCCAAGCCCCTGGGCCGGTGCCCGGGGTGCGGGGCTTGGGGAAGCTTCCAAGAGGTGGCCCCCACCACCCGCCGGGAAGCCCCAAAGGAGGCGGCCTCCCTCCTTGCCCTTTCCCAGGTGGACGAAGGGGAGGAGCGGCGCTTTTCCTCGGGGCTTGCGGAGGTGGACCGGGTGCTGGGCGGGGGGTTCGTCCCGGGGGAGGTGGTGCTCTTGGGAGGCGAGCCTGGGGTGGGCAAGAGCACCCTCCTCCTGGAGATGGCCAAGCGCATGGGCCGGGAGGTGTACTACGTGGCCGGGGAGGAGTCCCCGGCGCAGATCAAGCTCCGGGCCCGGCGGCTCGGCCTAGATGACCTTCTCCTCCTAAAGGAAACGCGCCTGGAGCCCCTTTTGGCCCTCTTGGAACGCACGCCGCCCGAGGCGCTTTTCGTGGATTCCATCCAGACCATTGAGGCGGGGGGAAGCCCCGGGAGCCTGGTGGCGGTACGGGAGGCCACGGGGGCGTTTGTGCGCTTCGCTAAGGCCACGGGCACGGCGGTGGTCCTGGTGGGGCACGTGACCAAGGAAGGGGTGGTGGCGGGGCCCAAGAGCGTGGAGCACGCCGTGGACGCCACCCTTTACCTGGAGACCGCTGGGGTGTACCGGGTCCTCCGGAGCGCCAAGAACCGCTTTGGCCCCGTGGGGGAGCTTGGGGTCTTCCGCATGGAGGAAGGGGGGCTTTTAGAGGTGAAAAACCCTTCCGAGGCCTTCCTCCTGGAAAGGCCCATTGGGGTGCCGGGAAGCGCCATCGCCCTGGCCTTGGCCGGGGAAAGGGCCTTGGCCCTCGAGGTCCAGGCCCTGGCGGCCAAGACCCCCTTCCCCGCTCCCCGCCGGGTGGTGCAGGGCTTAGACGGGAGGCGGGTGGACATGGTCCTCGCCGTGCTAGAGAGGCGGCTCGGCCTCCCCCTGGGCAACCTGGACGTCTACGTGAACCTGGCGGGGGGGCTTCGGGTGCTGGACCCCGGGCTGGATCTGGCCGTGGCCCTGGCGGTGTATTCTGCGGTGGTGGGTAAGCCCCTTCCCCAGGACCTGGCGGTGGTGGGAGAGGTGGGGCTTCTCGGCGAGGTGCGGAACGTGGTGGGCCTGGAGAGGCGGCTTAAGGAAGGGGAGCGGGCGGGCTTTTCCCGCTTCCTCCACCCCGGGAACACCCGGGGCCTGAAGGAGGCCGTGGAGAGGTACCTGGAATGAGCGGCCAAGTCTTCTTGTATCTTCTCTTTGCTTTCCTGGGTTACCAGCTGGCGGTGGTCCTGGAGGGGTTGGGCCTCCTTCCCCGCTCCGCCGGGCTCCTTTCCCTCAACCGGCTCTACCTCTTCCTGGCGGGCTTTCTCGCCGGCGTCCTCCTCGTCCCGAGGCTGGAGGCCCTGGCGGAAAGGCCCCTGCGCCGCCTAAAGGACCTCCCTCCCGAGGTGCCCGTGGCCCTGACCCTGGGGGCCACCTTAGGCCTTCTCCTCACGGTCCTCCTCACCACCCTGCTTTCCCAGGTGCCGGGCTTCTCCCCTTACCATAGCCTCCTCCTCGCCCTCTTTTTGGTGGGGCTTTTTTCCTACTTGGCCCTGGGCTACCGGGACTACCTGCGCCTGCCCCGGCCGGAAAGGGCCAAGGGGGGCAAGCTCTTGGACACGAGCGTTCTGGTGGACGGGCGCATCGCCGAGGTGGCGGCCACGGGGTTTTTGGAAGGGCCCCTCTATGTGCCCCACTTCGTGCTCAAAGAGCTGCAGCACTTCGCCGACAGCCAAGACCCCCTCAAGCGGGCCAAGGGAAGGCGGGGCCTCGAGGCCCTGGAAAAGCTCAAGGAGCACGTCCCCCTCGAGGTCCTAGAGGAAACCCCCAAGGGGGAAAGCGTGGACGAGAAGCTCCTCTTCCTGGCCCGGGACCTGGGGGCCGCCCTCGTGAGCAACGACCTCGCCCTCTTGCAGATGGCCCGCATCTACGGGGTAAAAGCCCTTTCCGTCCAGGCCCTGGCCCAGGCCCTAAGGCCCCAACTCCAGGTGGGGGACACCCTGAAGCTCCTGATCCTCAAGGAGGGGAAGGAGCCCCACCAGGGGGTGGGCTACCTGGAGGACGGCTCCATGGTGGTGGTGGACGGGGGGATCCGCTACCGGGGGCAGGAGATTGAGGTGGTGGTGACCCAGGCCATCCAGACCCAGGTGGGCCGCCTTTTCTTCGCCCGTCCCGCTCACGAGGCCTAGGAGTATAATGCCCCTCGGCCTTGGCCGGCCGAGGAGGTGGAGCTTGAACCTGCACGAGTATCAAGCCAAGGAAATCCTGGCCCGCTACGGGGTGCCGGTGCCGCCCGGCAAGGTGGCCTACACCCCAGACGAGGCGAAGCGCATCGCCGAGGAGTTCGGCAAGCGGGTGGTCATCAAGGCCCAGGTGCACGTGGGCGGGAGAGGCAAGGCGGGCGGGGTGAAGCTCGCCGACACCCCCCAGGAGGCCTACGAGAAGGCCCAGGCCATCCTGGGCATGAACATCAAGGGCCTCACGGTGAAAAAGGTCCTGGTGGCCGAGGCGGTGGACATCGCCAAGGAGTACTACGCCGGCCTCATCCTGGACCGGGCGCAGAAGCGGGTGGTCCTCATGCTCTCCAAGGAGGGGGGCGTGGACATTGAGGAGGTGGCGGCGGAACGCCCCGAGGCCATCCACAAGTTCTGGATTGACCCCCACAAGGGGTTCCGTCCCTTTGAGGCCCGGGAGATGGTGAAGCGGGCGGGCCTCGAGGGCAACCTCAACAAGCTAGCCCAGGTCCTGGTGGCCCTCTACCGCGCCTACGAGGGGGTGGACGCCTCCATCGCCGAGATCAACCCCCTGGTGGTGACCACGGACGGCCAGGTGGTGGCCGCCGACGCCAAGATCGTCCTGGACGATAACGCTCTCTTCCGCCACCCCGATTTGGCGGAGCTAAGGGAGATTGAGGCGGAACACCCCCTGGAAGTGGAGGCCAGCAACTACGGCTTCGCCTACGTGAAGCTTAACGGCAACATCGGCATCATTGGAAACGGGGCCGGGCTTGTGATGTACACCCTGGACCTGGTGAACCGGGTGGGGGGCAGGCCCGCCAACTTCCTGGACATCGGGGGCGGGGCCAAGGCCGAAGTGGTCTACAACGCCCTCAAGGTGGTCCTTAAAGACCCCGATGTGAAGGGGGTCTTTATCAACATCTTCGGCGGCATCACCCGGGCGGACGAGGTGGCCAAGGGGGTGATCCGGGCCCTGGAGGAAGGGCTTCTCACCAAACCGGTGGTCATGCGGGTGGCGGGCACCGCCGAGGAGGAGGCCAAGCGGCTTCTGGAAGGCAAGCCCATCTACATGTACCCCACGTCCATAGAAGCGGCTAAGGCCATCGTGGCCATGGTGGGAGGTGCGGCGTGATCCTGGTGAACCGCGAAACCCGGGTCCTGGTCCAAGGCATCACCGGCCGGGAAGGGCAGTTCCACACCAAGCAGATGCTGGACTACGGCACCAAGATCGTGGCCGGGGTCACCCCGGGGAAAGGGGGGACCGAGGTCTTCGGCCTACCCGTTTACGACACCGTGAAGGAGGCGGTGGCCCACCACGCCATAGACGCCTCCATCATCTTCGTGCCTGCCCCCATGGCGGCGGACGCCGCCTTGGAAGCGGCCCACGCCGGCATCCCCCTCATCGTCCTCATCACGGAGGGCATCCCCACCCTGGACATGGTGAAGGCGGTGGCGGAGATCAAGGCCCTGGGTAGCCGCCTCATCGGGGGGAACTGCCCGGGCATCATCAGCGCCGAGGAAACCAAGATCGGCATCATGCCGGGCCACGTGTTCAAACGGGGCAAGGTGGGGCTCATCAGCCGCTCGGGCACCCTCACCTACGAGGCGGCGGCCGCCCTATCCCAGGCGGGCATCGGCACCACCACCACCGTGGGCATCGGCGGCGACCCGGTCATCGGCACCACCTTCAAGGACCTTCTCCCCCTCTTCAACGAGGACCCCGAGACCGAGGCCGTGGTCCTCATCGGCGAGATCGGGGGCTCGGACGAGGAGGAGGCGGCGGCCTGGGTGAAGGAGAACATGAAAAAACCCGTGGTGGGCTTTATCGGCGGCCGCTCCGCCCCCAAGGGGAAGCGCATGGGCCACGCCGGGGCCATCATCATGGGGAACGTGGGCACCCCGGAGTCCAAGCTCAGGGCCTTCGCCGAGGCGGGCATCCCCGTGGCGGACACCATTGACGAGATTGTGGAGCTCGTGAAAAAGGCCCTGGGCTAAGGGGCCTAAGCCCCAGGGGGGCCCCGCTTGGGGCCCCCTTCACGTTCGGCCCGTGGCCTCCGCCATGGCCAAAAGCCTCTCCCCGTGCACCTCGCCCAGCTCCCCCGGCCGGAGCCGCCAGGCCCAGTTGCCGCTTGGCCTTCCCGGGTAGTTCATCCGCGCCTCGGACCCCAAAGCCAAAACGTCCTGCACGGGGTAGACGGCAAGCTGGGCCCGGGACATCATCCCGAGGCGCATAAGGGCCCAGGGCACCTCGGTTTCCTCCCTAAAGGTTATCCCCCAGTCCGCCAGATACCGCCCCATAAAGTCCCGCTCGTGGGGCGTGGCGGTGCGGTACCACCCCAGGGTGGTGTCGTTGTCGTGGGTGCCGGTGTAGACCACCACCCGCCCGTGCTCGGGGTAGTTGTGGGGGAGGAAAGGGTTTTCCATCCCGTCGTCAAAGGCGAACTGCAACACCTTCATCCCGGGCAGACCAAAGCGGTCCCGCAAGGCCTCCACCTCGGGGGTGATGAAGCCCAGGTCCTCCGCCAGGATGGGGACCCTTCCGAAGACCTCCCGGATGCGGGCGAAAAGCCTTTCCCCCGGGGCCTTGACCCAGCGCCCCTCCACCGCCGTGGGGCAGGAGGCGGGGATTTCCCAATAAGCCTCAAAGCCCCGGAAGTGGTCTATGCGCACCAGGTGGAAAAGCTCCAACGCCTTCCGCAAACGGGCGATCCAGAAGGAGAAGCCCTCCCGTTCCAAAACCTCCCAGCGGTAAAGGGGGTTGCCCCAGCGCTGCCCGGTTTCCGAGAAGTAGTCCGGGGGCACCCCTGCCACCACCGTGGGCTTCCCCGCCTCGTCCAGGTGGAACCACTCGGGGTGGGCCCAGACCTCGGCGGAGTCCTCGGCCACGAAGATGGGCATGTCCCCGATGAAGGCGATGCCCAAGGCCTCGGCCTCCTCCTTGAGGGCGCCCCACTGGCGGAAAAAGAGCCACTGGGTGAAGGCGTGGAAGGCGATTTCCTCCGCCAAGGAAGCTTCCGCCTCCCTAAGCGCCCGCTCCTCCCGCCTTCTCAGGGGGAGGGGCCAGGCGTTCCAAGGTAGGCCGCCGTGGTGGGCTTTGAGGGCCATGAAGAGGGCGTAGTCCCGGAGCCACCAGGCCTCCTCCTCCCGGAAGCGGGCGAAGTCCTCCCGCTCCTCCGGGGAGGCCTTTTGGCGGAAGCCTTGGAAGGCCGCCCGTAGGGCGGGCCACTTCCAGGCATAAAGGAGCCCGTAGTCCACCCTGCCCTCCGGGAAACCGGGGTCTTCCAGCCGGAGGAAGCCCCGCTCCGCCAGGGGCCTTAGGTCCACCAGGTAAGGGTTCCCGGCGAAGGCGCTAAAGGACTGGTAGGGGGAGTCGCCATAGCCCGTGGGGCCGAGGGGCAGAACCTGCCAGTAGCGGGCCCCGGCTCCCTTCAGGAAGCGGAGAAAGGCCCGGGCCTCTTCCCCCAACACCCCCACGCCCCAAGGGCCCGGAAGGCTCGTGGGGTGGAGGAGCAAACCGTAGGCGCGGGGTAGGTCCATGCCCCCAGTCTACCCCCTACGTGGAAAGGCTTCCAGCCCCCCTAACCCACCTTGTTGCCCTTCTCGTCGTAGGTGTAAAAGCCCCTGCCCGCCTTGCGCCCCAAAAGCCCCGCCTGCACCATGCGGCGAAGGAGGGGCGAGGGGCGGTACTTGTCGTCTCCGAAGCCCTTATGGAGCACTTCCATGATGGCCAGGCAGGTGTCCAGGCCGATGAAGTCGGCAAGCTCCAGGGGCCCCATGGGGTGGTTCATCCCAAGGCGCATGATCCCGTCAATGGCCTCCTTGCTGGCCACCCCTTCCCGCAAGGCCTCTATGGCCTCGTTGATCATGGGCATGAGGAGGCGGTTGGAGATGAAGCCCGGGTAGTCCTGCACCTCCAAGGGGGTCTTCCCCATGCGCTTCGCCACCGCCACCACCACGTCCCGGGTTTCCGGGGCGGTGAGCTCCCCCCGGATCACCTCCACGAGCTGCATGAGGGGCACGGGGTTGAAGAAGTGCATGCCGATGAACCGCTCGGGCCGCCCGGAATAGCGGGCCAAGGCGGTGATGGGGATGGAGCTCGTGTTGCTGGCCAGGATGGCCTCGGGCTTGGCCAAGGTGGAGAGGCGCTCAAAGAGCCGCCGCTTCTCCCCTTCGTCCTCCACGATGGCCTCCACGATGAGGTCGGCCTCCTCGAGGGCCTCGAGGGCAAGGCTTGTCCGGATGCGGCCAAGGGTCTCCTCGTAGGCCTCCTGACTGAGGCGCCCCTTTTCCAAAAACTTCCCCAAGGAGCGGCGGATGGCGGCTAAGCCCCGTTCCAAGAAGCCCTCCGCCACGTCCACCAGCACCACCTCGTACCCCGCCTGGGCCGCCACCTGGGCGATGCCGCTTCCCATCTGGCCCGCCCCCACCACGCCGATGGTCTTCACCTCCATAGGCCACCTCTCGGGGGCTATTTTACGCCCCGGAGGTTCACCAAGAGGACGCCCAAAAGGGCAAGCCCCCCGCCCACCAGGGAAAGGGGGGAAGGCACCTCGCCAAGCCAGAGGTAGGCGATGAGGAGGGCCAAGAGGGGGGAGAGGTAGAGGAAGGAGGAGAGCCTCGAGGCCGGCGTACGGGAAAGGGCGTAGGTCCAGGTGAGGTAGGCCAAGGCCCCGGGAAACACCCCCAGGTACAAGGCGGCCCAAAGGGCCGGCCTGGGCGCTTCCCTTAGGGCCTCGCCCAACCCCGGGAGGAAGGCCAAAAGGGGCAGGGTGCCCAGGACCAAGGTGTAGACCGTCATCTCCTCGCTCCGGTAGCGGGCGAAGAGGGGCTTTTGCAGGACGAAGTAGAAGGAGGTGGCCAGGGCGGAAAGCAGGATGAGGAACGCCCCCGGGCTGAAGGCCACCCCACCCCCCTCCCCTAAGGCGATGAGGCCCGAGCCCAGAAGGGCTAGGCCCAAGCCCAAGACCCCGAGGGGCCTGAGCCTTTCCCCCAGGAAGAAGTAGGAGAGGATGGCGGTGAAGACCGGCCCGGTGGCGATGAGGAGGCTCGCCGCCCCGGCGCTCACCGTGAGCTCCCCGTAGACCAAGGCGGTGTGGTAAAGGGTGATGCCCAGGAAACCCAGGAGGAAAAGCCGGGGCAGGTCCTCCCGCCTGGGCGGGCGTAGGCCCCGGAGGCGGGCGTACAAGAGGAGCACGCCCCCCGCCACGAGGAAGCGGAGGAGCACGAGGTGCCCCGGGGCGAAGCCCTGAAGCCCGGCCCGGATGCCGGCGAAGGCGCTCGCCCAAAAGAGGATGGTGAGAAGCGCCGCCCCTAAGGCCCTAGGCTCCATGGGGCACGACCAGATAGTAGAGGCCCCGGTCCAAGAGCCCCTCCTCCAAGAGGGCGTTCACCTCCCTAGCGGATACCCGGCCAATCCGCTCCTTGAGCTCCCCCAGGGAGAGGTAGCGGCCGGTGTAGAGGTACTCCATCCCCAGGTGGAAGAGCCGGCCCATGGGGGTCTCCCCGGCGAAGACCAAGGCGGTGGCCAAGGGGGTCTTGGTCCTTTCCACCTCCTCCTCCCCCACCCCTTCCCGCCGCAGACGGGAAAGCTCCTCCTCTAGGGCCGCGAGGACGCTTTCCTTGTTCTCGGGGTCCGCCTGCACGTAGGCGTGGAAGAAGCCCGCCCTATCCGCCTCCTCGTGGCCGAAGGAGGCCACCTCCGCCAAGCCCCGGTCCACCAAGGCAAAGTGCAGCCTCCCCGAGCCCTCCTCCCCCAAGAGATGGGCCAGGACCTGGGCGGCAAAGCGGCTTTCCTCCTGGTAGGCCACCCCGGGGAATAGCCCCACCAGGTAAAGCGCCCGGGCCTTCTCGTAGGGGCGCTCCTCCACGCCCAAGGCCGGGCTAAGGGGAGGGTAGGTCCTTTCCGCCTCGCCTTGGGGCCAGTCCGCCGTGAGGGCCTCCGCCTCCTCCAGAAGCCTCGCAAAGTCCACCCTGCCCGTGGCGGCCAGAACCATGTTCTTGGGAAGGTAGCGCCTTTGGTGGTAGGCGGCCATCTGGTCCCGGGTGAGGGCGGTGATGCTCTCCACCGTGCCCAAGACGCTATTCCCCAAGGGGTGGCCCTGGAAGAAGCGGGCCCGGGCCCAGTCGTAGGCCATGAACCCGGGGCGGTCCTGGTAGCGGGCGATCTCCTCCAGGATGACCTTCTTCTCCGTGTCAAAGTCCTCCTGGCGGAGGGCGGGCCGCAGGAGCTTGGAGAAGAGGGCAAGAAGCTCAAAGGCGAACTCCGGCAACACCGCCCCGTAGTAGACCGTGGCCTCCTCCGAGGTGAAGGCGTTGTACTGGGCCCCCAGGCGGTCAAAGGCCAGGTTCACGGAAAGGGCGTCCATCCCCTCGGGCCCCTTGAAGACCATGTGCTCCAGGAAGTGGCTGACCCCGCTTTCCTCCTCCCGCTCGTCCCGGGCCCCCGTCCTCACGAAGTAGCCCAAGGCCACGCTGCGGGCCTCGGGCAGGACTTCGGCGATGACCTTAAGGCCGTTCTTTAGCTCCGCTTCACGAAACATGGCTCACCTCCCCCAGGAGCCCCACCCAAGGGTTCCGGTAGGGGTGCTCCCGCAAGAAGCGGTTCACCGCCTCGAGGCCCGTCCCAGCGATGGCCGCCTCAATCTCCGCCAGGGGGCGCACCCGCCCCAGGTAGAAGAGGTCCCGGGCCATGGAGGCGGCCCGGCTCCGGATGGACTCGTCCGCCAGGACCAAGGCGGTCTTCAGGCCCACCTTGGCCCGGGCGAGCTCCTCCTCCTCCACGCCTTCCTGTAGGCGCTCCATCTCCCTTAGCATCACCGCCAGGGTCTCCCCCGCCCTCTCCTTGGTGGTCCCGGCGTAGGCCATGAGGAGGCCCTGGCCCCTCACCCCGGCGGGGAAGGCGGAGACGGCGTAGACCAGGCCCCGCTTCTCCCGCACCTCCGTGAAGAGGCGGCTAGCCATGCCCCCCGAGAGGACCTCCAGGGCGAGCCTCGCCGCGTAGAAGTTGGGGTCTTCCGGCCCCACGTCGGGGTAGGCCAAGCCGATCTGCACCTGGGCCGTGGGCCTGTCCAGGGCGAAGCGGTGGGGCTCGGAGAGCCTGGGGGTAGGGTAAAAGGCCTCCTCCCCCTCCCAGGCCAAAAGGGGCTCGAGGGCCGCCAAGAGCCTCTCCCAGGAAACCCCCCCCGCCACCGCCAGGATGGCCCCCTTGGGGGTGTAGCGCCTACGGAAGTCCTCCCGCACCGCCTCGGGGCTCGCCCCCTTCAGGCTCTCCTCCTCCCCCAAGGGGTCGCGCCCGTGGGGGGAGAGGAAGACGTGGCGGCGAAGCTCGGAGAAGAGCTTCCGCGCCGGTTGGTCCTCCTGGGAAAGGAGGGCCTGAAGGGCCACGCTCCGCACCGCCTCAAACCCCTCCTCGGGGAGGCGGGGGCGGGTGAGGAGGAGGGCGTAGAGGCGGAAGACCTCCTCCAGCACCTCGGGCAGGAAGGCGGCGGCGAAGGCGGTGTACTCTAGCCCCGCCCCGCTACTCCGCCGCACCCCCAAGGCGTCCAGCGCCTCCGCCAGGCCCCGGGCGTCCAGCTCCCCTGCCCCTTTCCAAAGCCACCCCTCCAGGAGGGTGCTCGCCCCCAAAAGCCCCTCGGGCTCGTTCACCGCCCCGGCGGGGACCAAAAGTTGGAAGGCCACCCCTGGGTAGTCCCTTTCCTCCAGGGCCAGGAGGAGGCCATTCGGCAGTCGCTCCACGCGGCTCACAGGCCTAAGGGTATCATGGGGAGCGTGAGGGAAGGGGAACTTAAGGAAAGGCTTCTCAGGCCCCTTCTTCGCGAGCTCAAGGACGGGGCCCAGGACCGGGTGGTGGTGGGGGGCCTGGAGAGCCTGATAGCGAACCTGGCCCGGCCCTTCCCCGAGGTCCAGCGGCTCTTCCAGGGCTACGGGGCCAAAACCCCGGAAGCGCGGAAAGAGGTCTTGGAAGCCGCCATCCGCCTTCTCCAGGACGGCCTTTCCCAGGAGAAGCCCACGCCTCCCCCTTCCCGCCTGGGCCTCGAGGAGCCCGCCCACCGCCTCGCCCCCCCGCAAAGCCGCAAGAAGCTCTCCGAGCTCGGCCTCCACGCGGTGCGGGACGTCCTCCAGTACTACCCCCGCCGCTACGAGGACCGCCGCACCCTCCCCGGGGTGCGCTTTCTGGAGGACGGCAAGAAGGCCACCTTGCAGGTGAAGGTGCTTAGCAAGGAGCTCATCAAGACCCCCAAGAAGGGCATGCAGGTGGTGCAGGTGAAGGCCCAGGACGCCTGGGGCTTCCGCCTCACCCTGGTCTGGTTCAATCAGCCCTGGGTCCTCTCCCAAATAGAGGAAGGCACCACCCTGATCGTCACGGGCCGTGTGCAACGGCGGGGAGGCGTGCAGCTTTTCGTGGAGCACTTTGAGGACGAGGGCACCGAGTCCCTCTCCACCGGGCGCATCGTCCCCATCTACCCCGCCAAGGAGGGGATCAGCCAGGCCTTCCTCCGGCGCACGGTCCACCGGGCCCTGGAACTTGCCCTGCCCCTTCCAGACCCTTTGGGGCCCTACCGGGAGGCGGAGGGCCTAGAGGACTACAGCAAAGCCCTCAAAAACATCCACTTCCCCGAGGACGAGGAGGCCCTTAAGCGGGCCCTCCTGCGGCTCAAGTTTGACGAGTACCTCCTTTTGGAACTGAAGGCCCTTTTGGACGCCGGGGGAATGGTCCTGGGCCGGAGCTTCCGGGTGGAGGAGGCCTGGGTGGAAACCTTCAAGAAGGCCCTCCCCTTCCCCCTCACCCGGGCCCAAGAAAGGGTCATGGGGGAGATCGCCGAGGACATGCAAAGCCCGAGGCAGATGGCCCGCCTCCTCCAGGGGGACGTGGGCTCGGGGAAGACGGTGGTGGCGGCCTTCGCCCTCTTTTTGGCGGCGCAAAACGGGGCCCAAGGGGCCCTCATGGCCCCCACGGAGATCCTGGCCCGGCAGCACTTCCAAAACCTCACCCGCTACCTCTTCCCCTTGGGGGTGCGGGTGGAGCTCCTTCTGGGCTCCATGAGCCCCAAGGAGAAGGAGGCGGCCATCGGGCGCCTGGCGGCGGGGGAGGCCCAGGTGGCCGTGGGCACCCACGCCCTCATCCAGGAGGGGGTGGCCTTCCGGGACCTTGGCCTCGCCGTGGTGGACGAGGAGCACCGCTTCGGCGTCCTCCAACGGCGGGCCCTCCTCAAGATGGCCCGGGTGCCCCCCGACGTCCTGGTCATGTCCGCAACCCCCATCCCCCGCTCCCTGGCCCTCACCCTCTACGGGGACCTGGAGGTGAGCGTCCTGGACGAGATGCCCCCGGGCCGCACCCCGGTAAAGACCAAGGTCCTCCCCCACCGCCTCCGCCTCCAGGCCTACGCCTTCGCCCGGGAGGAGGTGCGAAAGGGCCACCAGGTCTTTGTGGTAGCCCCGGCCATTGAGGAGAACGAGGAACTGGACCTGAAGGCGGCGAAAACCCTCTACGAGGAGCTCAAAGCCCTCCTCCCCGAGGTGCGCATGGCCCTCCTCCACGGCAAGATGCCCGCCCGGGAGAAGGAGGAGGTGATGGAGGCCTTCCGCCAGGGGGCCTTTGACCTCCTGGTATCCACCACGGTGATTGAGGTGGGGGTGGACATCCCCAAGGCCACCCTCATCATCGTGGAGAACGCCGAGCGCTTCGGCCTGGCGCAACTCCACCAGCTAAGGGGCCGAGTAGGCCGGGGGGGATTACCGGGCTACGCCATCTTCCTGGCGGGGGAGGCGAGCCAGAAGACCCTGAAGCGGCTTCGGGTCTTGGAGGAGTCCACCGATGGCTTCTACATCGCCGAGATGGACCTGAAGCTAAGGGGCCCGGGGGAGCTTAGGGGCACGCGGCAGTCGGGCTACCCCGAGCTCAAGCTCGGCGACCTGGCGGAGGACACGGGGATCATTGAGCGGGCCCGGGCCCTGGCCAAGCGGATCCTCGAGGCCGACCCGGACCTCTCCCGGCCCGAGCACCAGGCCCTGAAGGAGGAGCTCAGGGCCCAGGCGGCGCGCATCGGCTTTAGGGAAGTGATCTGATGCGGGCCCTCCCCCACCCCCTCCTCCCCGCCTTCGCCTCGGAAGGGGGGGTGCTCCGGGCCAAGGCCCTCAGGGACTACCTCCTGGCCCTCGGGGAAACCTACGCCCGCTACGCCCCCCTGCCCCAGGTGACCCTCTACGTCCTCTCGGAAAAGGACTGGCGGGCCCGGGTTCCCTACCCCTATGGCCTCCCCTTCCAGCATGCGGGAAAGGAGGGGCTCGCCCTCTATGCGCCCTTGACCTACCCGGAAAGGCTCCTCCACCGCCTGCGGGAAGCCCTCTTGCCCTTGGGCCCCCCGCCCGGGGAGATCCCCGCCTTCTTGGACCTCAACCTGGGGCACGAGTACGCCCACGCCGTGCAGGTGGCCTGGCGGCTCCGCACCGGGGCCAGGTGGCTGGACGAGTTCTTCGCCAACTACCTCTTCCTCCTGGCCCTGAAGGAGGCCTGGCCCCACCTGGCGGAAAACCTCCTCGCCTGGTGCCGCTACCTCGCCCGCCTGGCACCCCCCAAAACGAGCCTTTCCGCCTACGAGAGAAGGCGGGGGGGGTTGGCGGGGGCGCTTTGGTTCCAGGCCCAGTTCACCCTAAAGGCGGAAGCGCTCCTCCGGGAAGACGGCGACCGGCTCCTCAAAACCTTTTTGGCGGCGGCCCCCCTGGACCGGAGGAAGGGCCACCGCCTCCTTTTGGCGCTCTACCCCGGGCTAAAGGACTGGTTCGCCGGCTTCGGCCTCAAGGCCGCACCCGAGGGGACGCCTTCCCCTCCGCCAACCCCCTAAGCCAGTCCAGGAAGCTCACCTCCCCCACCTTCAAGGTGTAGAGCTCGGGCCTCGGCAGGATGCAGTGCTGGCCCCCCGGGGCCAGGTAGAAGGTGTAGTTCTCCGCCTGGGCCGGACGGAGCACCGCCTCCTGGGCTTTCAGGGCCCATTCCCGGGCGGTGGCCTCGGAGGGGGTGGCCTCGCCCTTCATGAGGGCGTAGAAGAAGATCTGCGTACCGTCCAGGACGGCGGTGTACTGGGCGATGACCGCCTTCGGGTAGGCCCGGGCCAAGGCCAGGTAGATCTCCGCAACCTCGGGGTTCGGGGCGAGGCCGGGGAGCTCGGGCAACCGGGGGTTCCAGCGGGCGAACCCCGGGAAGCCCTCCGTGCGCACCCCCACCCCGGCGTCCCCGCAGACCGCCACCTGGGCGTTTTTATAGGTGGCAAGCACCTTGTCCGCCCAGAAGACCGCCCCGTAGGCCCCGGCGCTACACCCGGTCACGAAGACCCGCTCCGGGTTGGTGTGGTTCTTGAAAAGGTACTCCAGCACCGCCTGCACGTTCCGCGCCCCCTGGTGGTGCACCCGGTAGCCCCCGTAGTCCACCGTGGCCCTGCCCACGTGGAGGTCCCCGGTGCAGTAGGGGACGAAGACGTGGGTCCAGCCGTAGAAGGGGTTCGCCACGCTCAGGCGGTTATAGATGCCCTGGGCGAGGGCGAGCTCTTGCGTGTCCACCCGCTTGCGGTAGGTGCGGCTTTCCGGGCCGCAGGTGGCGGCGTCCCAGCAGGCCCCGCCCCCTTGAAAGTCCAAGACCACCTTCTTCGGGTCCCCCGGGCTCACGTAAAAGCGGTAGGGGGAGCCGTCGGCGCAAACCCCGCCCGGCACCTCCACCGCCTGCCAGAGGGCAAGCCCCTGGGCCAAGGCCAAACCCAAAAGCCAAAGGAGGGCTAGAAGCCGCTTCATTTCCACCTCCGCCCCCAGTCTAAAAGAGGGTTTGGACCGAGTCAAGAAAAGGCGGCCCCAAGGCCGCCCCTAAGGACCCCTCTCCCTAAAAGACCGCCTTGCGCAGGATGTCGCTCACGGAAACGATCCCAAGGACCTCGCCCTGGATCACCGGGGCGCGGCGGATGCCGGTGTTGGCGAAAAGCCGGGCCACGTACTCCACCCCCAGGTCGGGGTTCACCGTAATCACCGGTTTGGTCATGATCTCGTGCACCTGGACCGTGGAGGGGTCCTTGCCGTAGGCGATGACCTTGTAGACGATGTCCGTCTCGGTGACGATGCCGTAGGCGTCCTCCTCGTTCCGGCGGTCCACGATAAGGGCGCGGAGGCCCGTTTCCTTCATGAGGTTGATGGCCTCCTTCACCGTGGCCGAACCTTGGATCATCACCACCTCGGTGGACATGATGTCCTTGGCCTTTTTCACGGGACACCTCCTTGCCCGAACCTCGGGGAAGGCTTTCCGGGCACCCTCAAGGTACCCAAAGGGGTATGCCCTTGGCCAGGGACATCCGTCCCCTAGACCCACTCCACCCGGCTACCCGAGGGGTGCTTGCGCACGCGGAGCCTAGCGGGAAGCCTTTCCGCCAAGGCCTCCACGTGGGTCACCACGCCCACGAGCCTGCCCCGGGTGGGAAGGCTTTCCAATACCCCGGCCACCACCTCGAGGGTCTCCGGGTCCAGGGTGCCGAAACCCTCGTCCAAAAAGAGCGCCCCCAAACGGCCCCGGGAAAGCTCCTCGGAAAGGGCCAGGGCCAAGGAGAGGCTTGCGAGGAAGCTCTCCCCCCCGGAAAGGGTCTTCACCGGGCGGCGGGCCTCGGTCCAGAGGTCGTACACCTCGTACTCGTCCTCCTTGGCGAGGAGCCGGTACCGCCCGCCCGAAAGGGTGACGAGGAGGGCGTCGGCCCGCTCCACCAGGCTTTGTTGCCTGAGGCCCAGGAGATAGGCGGGGAATTGGTTGTCCTGGAGGTCGCGGGCGAGCTTGTCCCACAGGTCCACCTCCCGCACCACCTGCGCCAGCCGGCCCTCCAGCTCCCGGCGCTTTTGCAGATTTTCCCGCAGGGTCTTCGCCCGGTCCCGCAGAACGGCCATCCTTTCCCCCAGCTCCCGAAGCCCCTCGTGGGTCCGGTTGAGGGCCTCCTGGGCCTTCCCAAGGCGAGCCCTCGCCTCCTCCAAGGGGATCTCGGGTAAAGGGGGCAGGGCGCGCCAACGGGCCTCCACCTCGGCGAGCTCCTTTTCGTGGCCCTGAAGGCGGCTTCTCAAGGCCGCCTCCTCCTCAGGGGAAAGGTGGAACCGCTTCGCCTCTTCCTCGGGCAAAAGCCCTTGGAGGGAAGCCTCCGCCTCGGCGAGGGCTTTCCTTTGCTCCTCCTTCTTGGCCCGCAAGGCGGAAAGGGTTCGGAGGGTCTCCTCCACCTTTTGGGAAAGCGCCCGGTCCTTCTTCTCCTTTTCTTCTAGCGCCTTCACCTCATCGGCGAGGGCCCGCAGGTGGGCCTCCACCCCCAGGCCCCGGGTGGCCTCCTGGAGGTGGCGGTGTAGCCCGGCCCCCAAGGCGGCCTTCTCCTCCCGAAGGGCAGCCAGGGCGGACTGGGCCTCGGCGAGGAGGGCCTCCGCCTCCCCTTCCCGGCCTTGGCGGAGGCGGGATTCCTCTTGCCTTAGCTCCCTCACCGCCGTCTCCTTGGACTTTAGCTCTCCTCTAAGTTCCTGGTAGCGGCCCCGCAGGTCCTCCAGGTCCCTTTGCGCTTCTAGATGGGCCTGCCTGAGGGCCTCGAGGTCCCCGGGCTTGGGCTCCACCCCTAGGGCCTTTAGGGCTTTCTCCTTTTCGGAAACATCCCGCTCTAGGCTTCCAAGCGTCCGCAAGACCTCGTTTAAGGCCTTCTCCAAGGCGTTTCGCCTTCCCGAAAGGTCCAGACCCTCAGGCCTTGGGGGCAGGGCGTGGACCACGCCGCCACAAAGGGGACAGGGCTTTCCCGGCTCCAGAAGGTCGTGGTAGGCCAATAGCCCCTGCCGCCTCTCCGCCTCCTTGAGCTTGGCAAGCTCCCCTTCCAAACGGGCCTTCTCCTGAAGGAGGCGGCCTAGTTCCCCTTGGAGGGCCACAAGCTCCTCCCTTAGGGCGTGGGCCTCCGCCCCCTTTAGGGCCTCCTCCAGGGCGGAAACTTCCTCCCGTTTGGCCTTGCCCTGGGCCTCCACCGCCTTCAGTTCCTCCTTGAGCCTATCCAAGGCCGCCTCTGCATCCCGAAGCGCCTGCTCGGCCCTGGCCCAGGCCTCGAGGGCGCGCACCTCCTCTTCCAGAAGGGGCTCCTTTTCCAAAAGGGCCTCCAGGGCCTTGGGGTCTAGGCGCGGCTTGGGGTGCTCCCTAACGCCCACCCGCCGCCAAAGAGCCTCTTGGGCCCTCAACCCCTGGGCCTCCAGGAGGGCCTCCCGGGCCTTTCTCAGGGCCTCGGGGTCAAAGGCAAGGAGCTTCCGCTCTTCCTCCAAGCGGGCCAGTTCCCTTTCCCACTCCCCAAGCTTCGCCTCCGTGCCCCTAAGGGCCGCCTCCTTTTCCCGATACGCCTGCCAAAGGGGAAGGGCCCGCGCCGCCTCCTCCGCCCGGGCCAAGCGCTCCCGCAGGGCCTCCATGGCGGGGGCTTCCGCCTGCAGGCGGGCTCGCCTCGCCTCCAGGGCCTGGCGCTCCTCCAGGTCCTGGACTAGCTTCTCCCACTTCTTGACCTCCCCCTCGAGCCGGGCCTTTTCCCCCTCCAGCGCCGCAGCCTCCTCTTGGGCCCTTTCCAGTTCGGCCTCCAAGGCCTCCAAGGCCTCCGGGGTAGCCCCCTCCAAGCCGGCAAGCTCCCCCTCCAGGCGCCCCTTCTCCTCCAAGAGGGCGCTTCGCCGCTCGGACGCCCTCTCCCGGGCCTTCCTTAAGCGGGTGAGCTCAAAGAGGTCAAAAAGGATCTGGCGCCTTTCCTTCGCCTCCCCCTTCATGAAGCGGTCAAACTCCCCCTGGGGCAGGAGGAGGGCGCGGGTGAAGGCCTCGTAGGAGAGGCCCAGGAGGTCCGCAATCCCCTGGTTGAGCCGGTCCAGGGTTTCCAAAGGCACCAGGCGCTCGCCCCAGGCCCCCAGCTCAAAAAGCCGCCCTTCGCCCCTCTTGCCCCTCACCCGTTCCACCCGGTACACCCTCTCCCCCACCTGGAAGGTGAGGCGCACCCGGGCCTCTCCCAAAGCGGGGTGCACCAGGTTGGCCACCTCCCGGCCCACCCGGGGCACGCGGCCATAGAGGGCGAAGGCGATGGCGTCCAAAAGGGTGCTCTTGCCGCTCCCCGTGGGCCCGGTGATGGCGAAAAGCTCCACGTCGGAGAAGTCCACCTCCTGGCGTTCCCGGTAGGGGCCGAACCCCTCAAGCTCCAGGCGCAAGGGCCGCAAGCTCCACCTCCATCAGGACCTGCTTCAAGCCTCCCACAAGGGCTTCCTCTTTGCGCCCCTTCTCCTCCAGGTAGCGGGCGTACGCCTCCAGAAGGCCAAGCTCCGCCCCTCCCTGGCCCTGGACCTCCTCGGACAAGGCCCCGGCGGTCTCCACGGCGAGGAGGTTGGGCAGGGCCTGGAAAAGCCGCTCCTTCACCGCCGGGGAAAGCCTCCCCTCTATGACGAGCCGCACGTAGCCGGGGAAGCCCTTGATTTCCTCTAGCCGCCCATCCAAGGCCTCGGGGGCCAGGCGGTAGGTCCTTAACGGCTTGCCCCAGCGCTCCCGGATGGGATGGATTTGGGCCGGGCCCGAAGGGGGAAGCTCCACCAGAAGGGCTCCCCGCTCCGCCTCCTCCCCCTCGCCAAAGTCCAGTTGGATGAGGCTTCCCGAATACCAGGCCAAGGGGGCCTCGGAAACCTGCTGCTGGCGGTGGAGGTGGCCCAAGGCCACGTACCGGGCGGCGGTGGGCAGGGCGGAAACGGGCACGGCGTAGCTCTCTGAGAGGTGGAAGGCGAACTCCCCTCCCCCGGGCCTCGCCCCCTCCACGGCGAAGTGCCCCAGCATGAGGGGGCTCGCCAGGTTATC
Source organism: Thermus brockianus (assembly GCF_021462505.1). GTDB lineage: Bacteria > Deinococcota > Deinococci > Deinococcales > Thermaceae > Thermus > Thermus hydrothermalis. Next base: position 225,755 of record NZ_JAKEDV010000001.1, on the reverse strand, counting down.
CAGGATGCGGCGCATGTTCTCGGCGTAGGTGCGGTGGCGCTCCTCCGCTTCCTGCCAAAGCCTTTTCATGAGCACCCTTTCGGAAACGAAGGGGAGGAGGGCCGCCCTTACGCCCTTCACCTCCACCACGCCGCCCTCCTCGCGAAAAAGGGGCCGGCCCCGCACCGTGGCCCCGGCCAGGGCGAGGAGGGGGGAGAGGGCCTCGAGGCGCTCCTTGGGGTCGTGGTTCCCGGCGATGACCAGGGCGGGTACCCCAAGCTCGCGAAGCCTTAGGAAAAACTCCACCGCCAAAGCCTCGGCCTCGGCGGAAACCTGGGGCCGGTCAAAGAGGTCCCCCGCCACCACCACCAGGTCCACCCCCTCGCTTTTGACGATGGAAAGAAGCGCCTCCAGGGCTTCGCCGATCTCCGGGGTGCGGTCCACACCTTTTAATAGCTTTCCCAAATGCCAGTCCGCCGTGTGAAGGAGGCGCATCGCCCCCATTATGCCCTAGTGGGGGTGGGCGTGGTCCGGCGGCCCGCCCCGCCCCCCGCGGAAGGCCAAGGCCGCCACCCAGGTGGTGAGGGGCACGGCGAGGAGAAGCCCCAACGAGCCCAAGACCATGCTGGCGAGCTCGGCGGCGAAGGGCTCGGTGTTGAGGAGGAAGCGCAAGGGGGTGGGGTCCTTGGTGAGGAGGAGGAAAAGGGGCAAGGAACCGGCGGCGTAGGCCAGGACCAGGGTGTTCACCAGGCTCCCGATGTGGTCGTACCCCACCTCCATCCCCCGGCGGTAGAGCTCCCAAAGCCCCAGGTGGGGATTGGCGTGGCTTAGGGCCTGGACCACCGCCGCCTGGGTGACGGTGACGTCCGTGAGGGCCCCCAAGGCCCCCACCACCACCCCCGCCAGGTACAGGGACACGAGGTCCACCCCACCCCACTGCCGGAGGAGAAGCGCCTCCTCGGAGGCGAGGCCCGTGAAGCCCATGGCCCGGGTGAAAAAAAGGGCTAAGAGGAGGACGAAGGCCACGGAGAGCAGGGTCCCGAGGAGGGCCGCCGTGGTCTTGCGGTTCACCCCGTGCACCAGGTAAAGGGTGAGGAAGAGCACGCCCACGCTCCCCAAGAAGGCGTAGAGAAGGGGGTTTCCCCCCGAGGCCACCCGGGGCACCACGAAGTAGACCACCACCAGAAGGCTCATGAAGGTGCCCAAAAGCCCCCTAAACCCCTTTCCCCGCCCGAGGAGGAGGGCAAAAAGGGCGAAGAGGCCGAGGAGAAGGAAAAGGTGGGGAAACCGGTCGGGCTCGGTGACGTAAAGCCTTCCCCCCTCGCGGTAGAGGACCACCCGCTCCCCCACCCGGAAGCCGCCCCCGTCGGCGGGAAGGAGGGCCTCCTGGACCCCTTCCGCCACCCGCACCTGGGCCACGCCCCGCGCCGGGTCCAGGGCCAGGATCTGCCCCAAAAGGTAGCCTCCTTCCCCCGCGGCCCAAGCGGAAAGGAGGAGAAAAAGGAAAAGCCCTTGCCACATGCCCCCACTCTAGCCCGGGAAGATGAAAGGAGCTTCTCAGATTGTATGCTAAGGGGCATGGAGCGGGCCACCAAGCAACGGCGGGCCATCCGGGAGGCCTTCTTGGAGGCGAAAAGGCCCCTCTCCCCCCAGGAGGTCCTGGCCCTGGCCCGGAAGAAGGTGCCCTCCCTGGGCCTCGCCACCGTCTACCGCAACCTCAAGGCCCTGGTGGAGGAAGGCTTCCTCACCCCCGTGGCCCTGCCGGGCGAGCCCCCCCGGTACGAGCCCGCCGGCCTGGAGCACCACCACCACTTCTTCTGCCGGCGGTGCGGCCGGGTGTTTGAGCTTTTGGGGTGCGAGCTCGCCCTAACCCACCTCCCCCCCGGCTTCCAGGCCGAGGACCACGAGGTCACGGTCTATGGCCGTTGCCCGGAGTGCGCCTTATAATCGTCCCGATGGCCAAGCGGAAGCCCGCCAAGGCTAGCCGTGGGTACGAGCGGGAGGGTTACGTCGCCCTTCTCGGGGCCCTGGCCATCTTCCTCTCCTCCCCCTTCCTCCCCCTGGACACCGGAGCCCTCGGCGAGGCCTTGGGCGCCTTCTACCGGGCGGTGGGCCTGCCCGGCTACCTCCTTCCCCCAAGCCTTTTCCTCCTGGCGGTGGCCCTGTACCGGCAAAAGCCCCTCAAGCCCCTCCTCCGCCACCTCCTTTTCGCCTACCTCCTCGCCTTTAGCCTCCTCCCCCTGGCGGGGCCCTTGGCGGGGGAATGGGGCCAAGGGTTTAGGCGCCTTTTGGAGGAACGGGCGGGGGCCTTGGGCCTCCTGGCGCCCCTCCTCCTCGGGAGCCTGGTCCTGGACCTTTGGCGTTCCCGCCCCCCCTTCTCCCTCCTCCTTTTGGGGATGCGGAAGGGGGTGGAGGGGGTGCGGCGGACGCGGCAGGCGCTAAAAGCCCTCCTCTTGCGGCAGAGAATCCGGGCCTTAGCCCGGCTCTACCCCGAGCACGCCGCCCTCCATGCCCTGGCCAAAAGCCTCGCCCCCGAGGAACTCCCCGAGGTGGAAGGGGCCTTGCGAAGGTTTTTGGAGGAACGGGTAGCGGAGCTTAGGCGCCAAATGGAAGCGGACCAAAGGCCCCTCGAGCCCAGGCTCCTCGCCCTGGAGGGCGCCCTCAAGGCCCCCATCCCGGGGGAAGGGCCCTTGCGGGAGGCCCTGGAGGAGCGGCGCGCCGCCTTATACCTGGAGGTCCAGGCCCTAAAGGCGCGGCTTAAAGCCCTGCAAACCCTTCCCCGGCTAACCCCTTCCCTTAGGGGCCTCCTCCTGGGCCGCAAACTGCGGGAAGAGCGGCGGGGGCGCTGGGAGGAGGTGGCGGGGCTCCTCGAGGACCTGGAGGCCCGCCAGGAGGAGCTATCCCGCTGGCTCCCCTTCCTCACCCTTGGGCCCGAGGCGGAGAAGGAGGCCCTCAAGGCCCTCCTCACCGGCAACCCCCCACCCTCGCCTTCGGAGGCCAAGGAAGCCCCCAGGGCGGAGCCCGAACCCGAGCCCTTTGACCTGGACCTGGTCTTCCCCGAACCCACCCCGCCCCCCAAAGACCCCCCCCGCCCCCAAGGGGAGGTCCGGGTGGCGGTGGCGCCGAGCACCGCCCTCACCCTGCCCACCCCCGGGCTCCTTGACCCCCCCGAGCCCAAGGGCCACCTCCGCGCCCTGGAGGAGGAGGCGGAAAGGCTCAAGGGGGCCATCGCCGAAACCCTCAAGCAGTTCGGCGTGCAGGCGGAGGTGGTGGGCCACGCCCGGGGGCCCTCGGTCACCCGCTACGAGCTCCTCCCCGCCCCCGGGGAGAAGATCAGCCGCATCCAAAGCCTGCAAAACGACCTGGCCCGGGCCTTGGCGGTGGGGGCGGTGCGCATTGAGGCCCCCATCCCCGGGAAGCACACCGTGGGCCTGGAGGTGCCGAACCCCAAGCGGGAGCTGGTGCGCTTCTCCGAGGCGGTGCTCTCCCCAAGCTTCCAAAACGCCAAGGCCCTCCTGCCCCTGGTCCTGGGCAAAAGCATTGAGGGGGAGATCTGGGTAAGGGACCTGGCCAAGATGCCCCACCTCCTCATCGCCGGGTCCACGGGAAGCGGGAAGAGCGTGGCCATCAACGTCCTCATCGCAAGCCTCCTCTTCAAACACCTCCCCACCCACCTGCGCCTCCTCCTCATTGACCCCAAGATGGTGGAGCTCACCCCCTACGAGGGCATCCCCCACCTGGTGCGCCCCGTGGTGACGAGCCCCGAGGAGGCCGCCGGGGTCCTGCAAGGGGCGGTGGCCCACATGGAAAGGCGCTACCGCCTCATGAGCCAGGTGGGGGCCAGGAACCTGGAGCAGTACAACGCCAAGATGGAGAAGGAGGGGGGCGAAACCCTGCCCTACCTGGTCATCGTGGTGGACGAGCTCGCCGACCTGATGATGACCGCCCCCAAGGAGGTGGAGGCGGCCATCCTCCGCCTCGCCCAGATGAGCCGGGCCACGGGGATGCACCTCATCCTCGCCACCCAGCGCCCCAGCGTGGACATCCTCACCTCCCTCATCAAGGTGAACATCCCTGCCCGCCTGGCCTTCGCCGTGGCCAGCGGCTTTGACTCCCGCACCATCCTGGACACGCAAGGGGCGGAGAAGCTCATCGGCCAAGGGGACGCCCTCTTCCACCAGCCCGGCCTCACCAAGCCCGTGCGCCTCCAGGTGCCCTACCTCTCCGAGGAGGAGGTGGCCCGCCTGGCCGGGTACCTGCGGGGGCAGAGCTTTGAGGACCGCTTCGCCGAGGCCTACGGGGCCGACTTTGAACCCCCCAAGGCCCCGGAGGGTACCGGGCCGGGAGAGGTGGACTTCTCCGACCCCCTCCTGAAGAAGGCGGCGGAGATCGTGGTGGAGGAAGGCTACGGGTCGGTGAGCCGACTGCAACGCCGGCTTTCCATCGGCCACGCCCGGGCCGGAAAGCTGATGGACGCCCTCGAGGCCATGGGCATCGTGGGCCCCCCCAAGGGCTCCAAACCCCGGGAGGTCCTCATCACCAAGGAGCAACTCAAGGACTTCTTCGGCTAGGGGTGTGCTATCATGGCCCCTTGTGGAAATGGTGCCGGGTGGGCGCTGGGTAGCGGAGATTTACGGCTGCGATCTGGACGTGCTGGAAAACCCCAAGATGGTGGAGGCGGCCCTTCTGGATGCGGTGATGCGCCTGGGGGCCCCTAAGGACTCGGCCCAGTCCGTGGTCTACAAGTTCCACCCCCAGGGGCTTTCCGCCGCCGTGGTGAGCCCGGTGGCGGCGGTGATGATCCACACCTGGCCCGAGGACAACGCCTCCGCCACCTTGGACCTCTACTTCTACCGGGACGGGGTGGACCCGGAGGAGGTCCTCAAGGGGCTTTCCCGGGCCTTTGGGGCCAAGGAGGAGTCCGCCTTCCGCTACTGGCGGGGCACGGAGCACGCCATCCGGCGCCGGAGCTTTGCGGGCAACCAAGGAGGTTAGCGATGGAATACGGCATGTACTTTTTTGAACACATCACCCCCTTTGAGACCATGGTGCGGCGCATGGAGCGGGTCATCGCCTCGGGCCGCACCCGGTACCAGGACTACTTCCTCTTTGAGAGCCAGGGCTTCGGCAAGGTGCTGATCCTGGATAAGGACGTGCAAAGCACGGAAAAGGACGAGTACATCTACCACGAAACCCTGGTCCACCCCGCCATGCTCGCCCACCCCGAGCCCAAGACCGTGCTCATCGTGGGGGGCGGGGAGGGGGCGACCCTGAGGGAGGTCCTCCGCCACCCCACGGTGGAAAGGGCGGTGATGGTGGACATTGACGGGGAGCTCGTGGAGGTGGCCAAGCAGCACATGCCCGAATGGCACCAGGGGGCCTTTGACGACCCCCGGACCGTCCTCGTCATTGACGACGCCCGGGCCTACCTGGAGCGGACCCAGGACGCCTACGACGTGGTGATCGTTGACCTCACCGACCCCGTGGGGGAGGACAACCCGGCCCGCCTCCTCTACACTGTGGAGTTCTACCGCCTGGTGAAGGCGCACCTGAACCCGGGCGGGGTGATGGGGATGCAGGCGGGGATGATCATGCTCACCCACCACCGGGTCCACCCCGTGGTCCACCGCACGGTGCGGGAGGCTTTCCGCTACGTGCGGAGTTACAAGAACCATATCCCGGGCTTCTTCCTAAACTTCGGTTTCCTCCTGGCCTCGGACGCCTTTGACCCCGCCGCCTTCTCCGAAGGGGTCATAGAGGCCCGCATCCGGGAGCGGAACCTCCCCTTGCGCCACCTGAACGCCCCCTACCTCGAGGCCATGTTCGTCCTGCCCAAGGACCTGCAGGAGGCCTTGGACAAGGAGGAGATGGTTTCCACCGACGCCAACCCCTTCTACGTCACCCCAGAAGGGGACGCCCGCCAAGCGCCCTACATCCGGTAGGTGGTAGAGTAAGCCCATGCCGCGCGCTATTGTTCTCCTGGTGGTGGCCCTGGCCCTTTTGGGCCTGGGCTGGATCCTGTGGGGACCCAAGGGCAAGGCGGGGCTGGACCCCACCCAGGGGGCCCGCTTCGCCTTGGGGCGGGAGGACGCCCCCGTGGTGGTGGTGGACTTCTCCAACTACCTCTGCCCCCACTGCCAGAACCACGCCCTGAACGTCCTTCCCCGGCTGAAGGCGGAGTACATAGACACGGGCAAGGTGCGCTACCTCTTCCGCGACTTCCCCTTCCCCGGCCAGGCCAACGTGATCCGGGCGAGCGAGGCCGCCGCCTGCGCCAGCGAAGCGGGGCGCTACTACGAGTACCACGAGGTCCTCTTCCGCGCGGCGAGCGCCTGGGGCAACCTGGCGGGGGAGGTCCTGGACCGCTATTTGGTGGACCTGGCGGGGCAACTGGGCCTGGACACCCAGGCCTTCCAGGCCTGCTTGGCCTCCGGGCGGCACCGGGATGGCGTTTTGGCGGACCAGAAGCTGGCAAACGACCTCGGCCTCACCGGAACCCCCACCTTCTTCATCGCCGGGGAGAAGCGCACGGGCTTCCTGCCCTACGAGGAATGGAAAGCCCTCCTGGACCAGGCCCTTTCCCAGAAATAGGCCAAGCGGTGTAGGGGCGGGGGAAGCACACCCCCGCCCCTTTTCCCTTGCTCTGCTACCCTGGGGGCATGGAGGCCCTCTGGGTCGCCGCCGCCTTCGCCCTAGGCCTTTTCGCCACCCGGCTAGGCCTCCCGCCCTTGGTGGGGTACCTGGGGGCAGGCTTTGGCCTTCACGCCCTGGGCCTTAGGGAAACGGAGTTCTTGCGCCACGCCGCCGAGATCGGCGTCCTCCTTCTCCTTTTTAGCGTGGGGCTCAAGCTTCGGCTTAAGGACCTCCTGGAGCCCCGGGTCCTGGGGGCAGGGGGGCTTCACCTCCTCCTCTTCGCCCTCCTGGCCCTGCCCTTCGTGGGCCTTCTTCCCCTGGCCGTGGCCCTGGGTTTTTCCAGCACGGTGCTGGTGGCCAAGCTTCTTGAAGACAAGCGGGAACTCACCACCTACCACGGCCGCCTCTCCTTGGGCATCCTGGTACTCCAGGACCTGGTGGCGGTGGGCCTCCTCACCCTTTATGGGGCGGGTTCGGTGAGCCCTTGGACCCTTTTGGTCCTCCTTTTCCCCCTTTTCCGCTCCCAGGTGGGCTGGCTTCTGGAAAGGAGCGGCCACGAGGAACTCTTGGTCCTCTTCGGCATGGGGCTTGCCCTTTTGGGCGGGGAAACCTTCCGCCAGGTGGGGTTATCCCCGGAGCTGGGGGCGCTCCTCATGGGCACCCTCCTCTCCGGGCACCCCAAGGGCACGGAGATGGCCAAGTCCTTGTGGAGCCTGAAGGAAGCCTTCCTGGTGGCCTTTTTTCTGGAAATCGGCCTAAAGGAGGGGCTAAGCGGGGTGGAGGCAAAGCTCGTGCTGGGCCTCCTCCTCCTTTCCCTCCTCAAAGCCCCCCTCTTCTTCCTCCTCTTCCTCCTCCTGGGCCTCCGGGCCCGCACCGCCTTTGTGGCGGGGACCTACCTCGGCAACTACTCGGAGTTCGCCCTCATCGTGGGGGTGGCCTTGGAGAAGGCCGGGCTTCTCCCGGTGACGCTGAGCAACCTGGCCCTCCTGGTGGCCCTTTCCATGGCCCTCTCCGCCCCCCTTGGCCGCTATAGCCACACCCTCTATAAGCGCCTCGAGCCCCTGCTCCTCCGCCTAGAGCGGAAGGGCCGCCACCCCGACGAGGAGCCCGAGCGCCTGGACGGGGCCACGGTCCTCATCGTGGGCATGGGGCGCACGGGGGGAGCGGTCTACCGGGTCTTGGAGGCGGGTGGGGAGCGGCCCTTCGGCCTGGACGCCGACCCCGAGAAGGTGGAAAGGCACCGGGCCAAGGGCCGGCGGGTCCTCTACGGGGATGCGGAGGACCCCGAGCTTTGGGAAAGGCTGGACCTCTCGGGGGTCAAGGCGGTGGTCCTGGCCCTGCCGGACCTCGAGGCCAAGCTCCTCGCCGCCCGCTGGCTCAAGGAAAGGGGCTTTAGGGGCGTGGTGGCGGCCACCAGCTTCCACCTGGAGGAGGACCCGGCCTTGGAGGCCGCCGGGGTGAGCCTCCTCTTCCACCCCTTCCGGGAGGCGGGGGAGCGCTTGGCGGAGAAGGTACTGGAAAGGCTCGCTATAATGGGTGAGGTGAGCCATGGCCGGTCATAGCAAGTGGGCACAAATCAAGCGCAAGAAAGCCGCCAACGACCTAAAGCGCGGCAAGATCATCTCCAAGCACCTCAGGGCCATCCAGGCGGCGGCCCGCGCCGGAGGAAGCCCCTACCCCGAGGCCAACGTCCAGCTGCGCAACGCCATTGAGGCCGCCCGCGCCGACGATGTGCCCATGGAGAACATTGAGCGCCTCCTGCAGAAGCTCCAAGGGGGCGGGGAGAGCGCCGAGCAGTACGAGGAGATCGTCTACGAGGGCTACGCCCCGGGCGGGGTGGCCCTTTTGGTCTACGCCCTCACGGACAACCGGAACCGCACCGCTGGCGAGGTGCGCCACGTCTTCTCCAAGTACGGGGGTTCCTTGGGCACCTCGGGGAGCGTGGCCTGGCAGTTTGAGCGGAAAGGCGTCATCGTCTGCCAAAACTCCGAAGCTGCCCAGGAGGCGGCCATTGAGCTCGGCGCTTTGGACCTGGAGGAGGAAGGGGATAGCCTCACCCTCTACACCGACCCCGCCGAGGCCTACCGCATCGCCGAGGAGCTCAAGAAGCGGGGCATCCCCGTGGAGGCGGTGGAGGTGGTGCAACACCCCCAGAACACCGTAAGCCTCTCCCCCGAGGAGGCCGCCAAGGTCATGCGCCTGGTGGAGGCCTTAGAGGACCTGGACGACGTGCAGAACGTCTACACCAACCTAGACCCGGCAAGCCTCCAGGTGGAGGCGTAAAGAGGCCGCCCGGGGGTCACCCCGGGCGGACGCCTATCCCTTCTTGCGCTTTTTCTCCTCCCGCATGAGCCGCCGGCGCTCCGCCCGGGAGAGGCCCGGCTGGGGCGTGGGGGTTGGGGGACGCTTCCTTTCCACCCCAAAGGCCTCCGGGGCCTTGGGCGCCTCGGGCACGGGCACGTAGGGGGCTTCCCGCACCGGGCGCACGGGCTCGGCCTCCACCTTGAGGCGGAAGAGGAACTTGGCCACCTCGCCCTTGATGAAGCCCACCATATCGTTGAAAAGGCGGGTGGCCTCAATCTTGTACTCCTGGAAGGGGTCCTTTTGCCCATAGCCCCGGAGGAAGATGCCCTGCCGGAGCACGTCCAGGTTGTGCAGGTGCTCCTTCCAGGCGGAGTCCACCACGTTGAGGATGACGAAGCGCTCCACGGCCCGCATCAGGGGCGGGGAAAGCTCCGCCTCCCGGGCCTCGTAAGCCTTGAGGGCCCCCTCCGCCAGGCGCTCCACGCCCTCTTCCGGCTTGAGCTTCCTCAGTTCCTCAAAGGGGAAGTCCGCCAGTTGGGGCACGGTGTCCAGGAGGGCGGCCCTGAGGCCCTCGAGGTCCCAGTCCTCAGGGTGGACCTGGGGGTTGAGGAAGTTCTCCGCCAAGGCGGCCACCGTCTCCTCCACCATGCCCATGGCCGCCTCCCGCACCTCCTCGTCCTTGCCCAGGAGGATGAGGCGGCGCTGGGCGTAGATCACCTCCCGCTGGCGGCTAAGCACATCGTCAAACTGCAGAAGCTGCTTGCGGATGGCGAAGTTGCGGTCCTCCACCCGCTTTTGCGCCCGTTCAATGGAGCGGGTGACCATGGGGTGCTCAATGGGCTCGGAGTCGTCAAAGCCCATGCGGTCCAACATGGCGATGACCCGGTCCGAGGCGAAGAGGCGCATCAGGTCATCGTCAAAGCTCACGTAAAACCGGCTTCCCCCAGGGTCCCCCTGGCGGCCGGCGCGGCCCCGGAGCTGGTTGTCAATCCGCCTAGACTCGTGCCGTTCCGTGCCCAGGATGAAAAGCCCCCCCAGGGCCCGCACCCGCTCCTCGTCCTCCTTGCACGCCTCCCGGATCTGGCGGATCTTCTCCAGGAGCTCTTCCTTCACCCCAAGCTCCGCCGCCAAGGCCTTCGCCTCCTCCTCCTGCCCCGCCACCATCTTCTTGATGAAGAGCTCCACCTTCCACTCGTAGCGGTCAAAGCCCTCCTTCTCCAAAAGGGCGGCGGCCAGGTACTCGGGGTTCCCCCCAAGCTTGATGTCCGTACCCCGCCCCGCCATGTTGGTGGCGATGGTGACGGTCTTGCTCCGGCCCGCCTGGGCCACGATCTCCGCCTCCCGGGCGTGGTGCTTGGCGTTTAGGACCTGGTGGGGGATGCCTTGGCGGAGGATGCCCAGGGTGTGCACCGCCCGCTTCAAGCCTTCCCAGGCGGTGCGCAGGTTCCCCTTTGGCGGGATGAGCTCCTCAAAGGGCGCAAGGTCCTCGTCCTTGAGCTGGGTGGGCTTTTCCAGAAGCTTCCTGAGCCGGTCCCAAGCCTCCCCCTGCTGCTTGGCGCTCGCCTTTTTGAAGAGCTCCAGGCGCATCTCCAGGCGGGGCAGGTAGAGCCTGGGCTCCTTGAGCATCTGGGAAAGCCTTTCCGACTTCTCAATGCTGATGGTGCCCACCAAGACGGGCTGGCCCCGCTCGTACTTCTCGGCGATCTCCTCCACCACGGCGTAGAACTTCCCCTTCTCCGTGCGGTAGACCACGTCGGGGTAGTCCTTGCGGATCATGGGGCGGTTGGTGGGCACCACCACCACGTCCATGCCGTAGATCTCCTGGAACTCCTTCTCCTCCGTCTTGGCGGTGCCGGTCATGCCGGCGCGCTTCTCGTAGAGGCGGAAGAAGTTCTGGTAGGTGATGGTGGCCAGGGTCTGGTTCTCCCTTTCAATCCGCACCCCCTCCTTGGCCTCAATGGCCTGGTGGAGGCCCTCGCCGTAGCGGCGCCCCGGCATGAGGCGGCCCGTGAACTCGTCCACGATGATGACCTGGCCATCCTGGACGATGTAGTCCCGGTCCCGGTGGTAAAGCTCCTTGGCCCGGATGGCCTGGATGAGCATGTGGGCGAGCTCCATGTTCTCGGGGCTGAAAAGCCCCTCCACCCCAAGGAGCTTCTCCGCCTTGGCGATGCCCTGGAGGGTGAGGTGGACGGAGCGGTTCTTCTCCTCAATGGTATAGTCCCCCGTGGGCTCCTTGCGCACCCCAGGCTCGGCGGGCAGGCCCCGCTCTAGCTTCTTGGCGATCTCCGCCATCTTGTAGTAGAGGTCCGTGGCCTTCTCCGCCGGGCCGGAGATGATGAGGGGCGTGCGGGCCTCGTCAATGAGGATGGAGTCCACCTCGTCAATGATGGCGTAGTGCAAGGGGGTGTCGTGGCGGAGGACCAGTTGGTCCGGGCTGATGGCCATGTTGTCCCGGAGGTAGTCAAAGCCGAGCTCGGCGTTGGTCACGTAGGTGACGTCGGCCAGGTAGGCCTTGCGCCTCTCCTCCGGGGTGGAGCTGTGCTGGATCACCCCCACGCTCAGGCCCAAGCCCCGGTAGACGGGCCCCATCCACTCGGCGTCCCGCTTGGCCAGGTAGTCGTTCACCGTGACCACGTGGACGCCCTTGCCGGTGAGGGCGTTTAAGGCCACGGCCAAGGTGGCCACCAGGGTCTTCCCCTCCCCGGTCTTCATCTCGGCGATCTTGCCCTCGTGGAGGACCGCCCCGCCAATAAGCTGCACGTCAAAGTGGCGCATGCCGAGGTAGCGCTTGGCGGACTCCCGGGTGAGGGCGAAGGCCATGGGAAGGAGCTCGTCCAGGGAGGCTCCCTTTTGGTGCTTCTCCTTGAGTTCCCGGTAAGCGGCGGCCAGGTCGGGGATTTTCTCCACCTCGGGCTCTAGCCGGTTGGTGGGCTCCACCACTTGCTTGTAGTAGCGGGCGATCTCCCGCTCGTTGTTGTCAAAGAGCTTCCGCAAAAGGCCTAGCATCCTAGGGCCGATTGTACTCCTTGGGGATGAGAAACCCCTTTAGGCCTCCTCCAGGGGCCAGTAGGCGGTGGCCCCTAGGGCGAGGGGGCTTGGGGGAAAACCCGCCCGGTGGCGGCGGTAGGCGGCGAGGGCGATCATGGCCCCGTTGTCCTGGGAAAGCCCCTTGGGGGGGAAGTAGACCTGAAGCCCCGCCTCCCTAAAGCGGGCCTGGAGGGCCTGGTTCGCCGCCACCCCTCCCGCCACCAGGAGGACCCTGTGCCCCGTGTCCTCCGCCGCCCTTAGCACCACCTCCGCCAGGTGGAGGATGGCCGCCTCCTGGAAGCCCTTGGCCAGGGCGGGCCTGGGGAGGCCCCGCTCCACGAGCTGGAGGGCCTTGGTCTTGAGCCCCGAGAAGCTAAAGTCATAGCCCCTTTGCTCCCGCAGGGGCACGGGGAAGGGGATGGCCTCCTCCGCCTCCTGGGCAAGCCGCTCCACCTCCGGCCCCCCGGGAAAGCCGAGGCCCAAAAGCCGCGCCACCTTGTCAAAGGCCTCCCCGGCGGCGTCGTCCCGGGTGGCGCCCAGGAGGCGGTAGCGGCCCAGGGCCTGGACCTCAAAGAGGTGGGTGTGCCCCCCCGAGGCCACCAGGGCCAAAAAGGGGGGGTCTAGCCCCTCGGGCCAGGCGGCGGCGATGTGGCCCTCGAGGTGGTGGATGGCGTAGAAGGGCTTTCCCAAGGCCCAAGCCAGGCCCTTGGCGAAGGTGTAGCCCACGAGGAGGGCCCCGATGAGCCCCGGACCCCGGGTGGCCGCCACCAGGTCCAGGTCCTTGGGGCGAAGCCCCGCCTCGGCCAGGGCCCTCTCCGTGAGGGGGCGGATGGCCTTCAGGTGCTCGCGGCTTGCCAGTTCCGGCACCACCCCGCCGTAGGCCTCGTGGAGGCGCACCTGGCTCGCCACCAGGTTCACCACCACCTGCCCGTCCCTCACCAGGCCCACCCCGGTGTCGTCGCAAGAGGTGTCAATCCCCAAAACCCACACCCTTCCACCCTACCAAGGCTAGGCTAGGGGGAAGGTGCTCTGGCTTTTGCTCCCCACCCTCCTCCTCGTCTACCTCCTCTACCGGGCCCTAAGGCCGAGGCCCAGGGCCTGGGCCGGGGTGTGGCTTTGGCGGAAGGGGAAGGGGCGCCGCTTCCGCCCCCGGCTGGACCTAAGGCTTCTTCTCCTCCTCCTCGCCGCAAGCCTCCTGGTCCTGGCCCTGGACAACCCCCCCATGGGCCCCTCTCCCCTGGTCCTCGTGGTGGACGCCTCCGCCAGCATGGGCGCCAAGGAGGGGGCCAAGACCCGGCTGGACCTGGCCAAGGAGAGGCTTCTTCCCCTCTTGGAAAGGGCCCCGGAGGCGGTCTTGGTGCGGGCGGGGGAGGCCCTCGAGGCCCACGGCCCCGCCCCCGGGGTGGCCCTCAAGGGAAGGCTTCTGGCCCTGGAGGCGGGGGACCCCAGGGCGGACCTGGAGGGGGGGATGGCCCTCGGGAGGCGGCTCCTTAAGGCCCCGGTGGTGGTGGCCACGGACGGCCCCCCGCCCAAGGGGGCCGAGGGGTACATCGGGGTGGGAAGCCCCCAGGAGAACCTGGGCCTGGTGGCGGTGGCCAGGGGGTTTTTGGCCCTGGGCAATAGCGCAAGCCGGCCCCTCACCGCCCGGGTGGAGGTGGCGGGAAGGGTCTTGGAGGTGGCGGTGCCCGCGCGGGGCTTCGCCCGGCTGGAGGGGCTTCCTTCCACCTTCTCCGCCCGGCTTCTTGGGGAGGACGCCCTGGCCCTGGACGACGGGGCGGCCTTTGGCCTAAGGCGGCTTGGGGCGGACTACCCCAGGCTTCCCGCCCTGGAGAGGCTTTTCGCCCTCCTCGGGGTGGGCCCTGGGGGGGAGGTCCGGGTGCGGCTCGGGGTGCCGGAGGGGGCGCCGGAAACCCCCACCCTCTTCCTCGCCCCCGCATCTGGCCCCCCCACCCCCGTCCTCCTCACCGCCCTCCACCCCCTCCTGGAGGGCGTGGCCCTCCTCGGGGAAAGCCTTCCCCCACCCCCAAAGCCCCAAGGCCCCTGGAAGCCCCTGGCGGAAGGAGAAGGGGGCGTGGGCCTCCTCTACGCGGCGGAAAAGGGGCTCTACCTTCCCCCCCTCGAGGCCATCCAGGATAGGCCCTTCTTCCCCCTTTTGGTCTACAACTTCCTCAAGCCCTACCGGGAGGTGCGCCAAGGCCTCCTCGCCCCGGAGGAAACCCTCCTGCCCACCCCCGAAGGGAGCTTCCTCCCCAAGACCCCGGGGGGCGGGGGGCGGTTTTTCGCCCTCCTCGCCGCCCTGGTCCTCCTCCTGGAGGCCCTCCTCTTCCCAAGGCGATAATGGGGCCATGCGCTTTCGCCCCTTTAGCGAGCTAGACCTCGAGGCCCTGAACCGGGTGGCGGGAAACCGCCCCCTAAGCCTGGGGGCCGTGCGCCACTTCGCCCGCACGGGCCACTCCTTTTTGGCGGAGGAAGGGGAAGAGCCCCTGGGCTTCGCCCTGGCCCAGGCCGTCTGGCAGGGAGAAAGGGCCACGGTCTTCGTTACCCGGATAGAAGGGAAAAGCCCAGAGGTCCTGGAAGGCCTCCTCGCCGCCATCGTGAAAAGCGCCTACGACGCCGGGGTTTACGAGGTGGCCCTCCACCTGGACCCCGAGCGGAAGGACCTGGAGGAGGCCCTGAGGGCCCAGGGCTTCGCCATCGGCCCCCTGGTCCTGGCGGTGCGGGTCCTGGGGAGCCGGGGGGCCAGGGGCGAGACCCGGGGCGTCTTAGAATAGGGGCATGAACCGCGTCCTCATCGGCATCCGGGGGGAGCCCACCCCAGAGGGGATGGAGCGGATCCTCAAGGCCCTGAAGGCCCTGGAAGGGGTGGCCCAGGCCCAGGCCACGGGCCCCGCCCAGGTCCTGGTGGAGTACGACCCCCAGTCCCTCACGGTCATGGACCTGATCCGCACCATCCGGGAAGAGGGCTTCCTGGCGGGTATGCTCTAGGGGAGGTGCCCCATGCTGGACCTTTACGCCCTGGAAGACCTCCTCACCCCCGAGGAGAAGGAGGTGCAAAAGGCCGCCCGCCGCTTCCTGGAAAAGGAGGCTTTGCCCTATATCCGGGACTGGTGGGAAGAAGGGGTCTTCCCCACCCACCTCATCCCCCGCTTCGCCGAGCTCGGCTTCCTAGGCCCCACCCTGCCCCCGGAGTACGGGGGGGCAGGGGTGTCTAGCGCCGCCTACGGCCTCATCTGCTACGAGCTGGAACGGGTGGACTCGGGGCTAAGGAGCTTCGTAAGCGTGCAGAGCTCCTTGGTCATGTACCCCATCTACGCCTTTGGGAGCGAGGCGCAAAAGCGGGAGTTCCTCCCTAGGCTCGCCCGGGGGGAGCTAGTAGGGTGCTTCGGCCTCACGGAGCCGGATGGGGGCTCGGACCCCTACGGGAACATGAAGACCAGAGCCCGCCGGGAGGGGGACACCTGGGTCCTTTCCGGCACCAAGATGTGGATCACCAACGGCAACCTGGCCCACATCGCCATCATCTGGGCCAAGGACGAGGAGGGGCGGGTTTTGGGCTTCATCGTCCCCACGGACACCCCAGGGTTCCAGGCCAGCGAGGTGAAGCACAAGATGAGCCTCCGCGCCTCGGTGACGAGCGAGCTCGTCCTGGAGGAGGTTCGGGTGCCCGAGTCCTTGCGCCTGCCCCGGGCGGAAGGGCTTAAGGCGCCCCTTTCCTGCCTCACCCAAGCCCGCTTCGGCATCGCCTGGGGGGTCTTGGGGGCTTTGGAGGCGGTGTACGCCGAAGCGGTGGCCTTCGCCAAAAGCCGCGCCACCTTCGGCACCCCCATCGCCCAGAAGCAACTGGTGCAGGCCAAGCTGGCGGACATGCTCGCCTGGCACACGGAAGGCCTTCTCCTGGCCTGGCGGCTTGCCCGGCTCAAGGACGAGGGGAAGCTCACCCCGGCCCAGGTCTCCCTAGCCAAGCGGCAAAACGTCAAAAAGGCCCTGGAGGCCGCGCGGCTCGCCCGTGACATCCTCGGGGGAAGCGGCATCACCCTGGAGTACCACGCCATCCGGCACATGCTCAACCTGGAAACCGTCTACACTTACGAGGGCACCCACGACATCCACACCCTGGTCCTGGGCCGGGAGGCCACGGGGCTTAGCGCCTTTTAAATGGTCATCGCCTTCACCGGCGACCCCTTTTTGGCCAAGGAGGCCCTCCTGGAGGAGGCCAGGCTTCGGGGCCTATCCCGCTTCACCGAGCCCACCCCCGAGGCCCTGGCCGAGGCCCTTTCCCCCGGGCTATTCGGGGGGGCGGGGGCCCTCTTGGACCTAAGGGAGGTGGGCGAGGGGGAGTGGAAGGCCCTAAAGCCCCTCCTGGAGGGGGTTCCCGAGGGGGTGCCGGTCCTCCTCCTAGACCCCAAGCCGACCCCCGCCCGGGCCGCCTTCTACCGGGGCCGGGAAAGGCGGGACTTCCCCACCCCCAAGGGCAAGGACCTGGTGCGCCACCTGGAAAACCGGGCCAAGCGGCTTGGCCTAAAGCTGCCCGCCGGGGTGGCCCAGTACCTGGCGGGCCTCGAGGCCGACCTGGAGGCCTTGGAAAGGGAGCTGGAGAAGCTCGCCCTCCTCACCCCGCCCCTCACCCTGGAAAAGGTGGAAAGGGTGGTGGCCCTAAAGCCCCCCGTCACGGGGTTTGACCTGGTGCGGGCGGTGCTGGAGGGGAACGCCAAGGAGGCCTTCCGCCGCCTGAAGGCCCTACGGGAAGAGGGGGAAGAGCCCTTGCGGGTGCTGGGGGCGCTTTCCTGGCAGTTTGCCCTCCTCGCCCGGGCGCACCTCCTCCTCAAGGAGAACCCGAGGCCCAAGGAGGAGGACCTCCACCGCCTCGAGGCCCACCCCTACGCCGCCAAGAAGGCCCTGGAGTTCGCCCGGACCCTGGAGGAAGGCCTTCTCCGCCAGGCCCTGGACACCCTGATCCAGGCGGAAAGGCGGGCCAAGGAGGGGAAGGACCCCTGGCTCGCCCTGGAGGGGGCGGTCTTCGCCCTCCTCCATAGCGCCTTGACCGGCCGGTCAGCCACGCGGTAGAGTCTTGCCATGCTCCCACCCGAACTGGTGGAAGGAGTGCTCCGGCGCGCCTTGAGGGGCGGGGCGGACTTCGCCGAGGTCTACGCCGAACGCTCCCTGAGGCGGCGCATGCGGGTGCGCTCGGGAAGCTTAGAAGAGGCCCTTTCGGGCCTGGACTACGGGGCGGGTATCCGGCTCTTCTTCGGCACCCAGGTGGTCTACGCCTACACCAACCACCTCACGAAGGAAGGCCTCCTGGAGGCCTTGGAAACCCTCCTTAGGGCCAGGGGGACCCTAGGCCAGGTGGACGAGCGGGGCCAGGGGGGCTTGGACTTCCGCAGGCGCGCCCCCCAAGGCCTCCACGCCCCCCAGGTGCCCCTCTCCGCCAAGGACAAGAGCTACCGCCTGGAACGCCTCCTGGAGGCGGAGGCGGGGGCCCGCATCGCCCCGGAGATCAAGGAGGTGGAGGCGAGCCTCCTGGAGTGGGAGCAGGAGGTCCTCATCGCCAACACCGAGGGGACCTGGGCGGAGGAAAAGCGGGTCCGAACGCAGCTTCACGTCCTCGCCGTGGCCCAGGACGGGGCCGAGGTCCAGACCGGGGTGAGCGCCCCCGGGAAGGGCGTGGGCCTGGAGCTCTTTGAGCTCTTTCCCCCCAAGGCGGTGGGGGAGAAGGCGGCCCGCCAGGCCCTCACCAACCTCCGGGCCAGGCCCGCCCCCGCGGGCACCTTCCCCGTGGTGGTGGGAAATGGCTTCGGCGGGGTCCTCTTCCACGAGGCGGTGGGCCACCTCCTGGAAACCACCAGCGTGGCCAAGAAGGCGAGCGTCCTGGCGGACCGGCTTGGGGAAGCGGTGGCGAGCCCCGCCGTCACCTACATAGACGACGGCACCCTGCCCCACGCCTGGGGCTCCAGCGAGGTGGACGACGAAGGCCGCCCCACGGAGCGCACGGTGCTCATAGAAAAGGGGGTGCTCAAGGCCTATATGGTGGACCGGCTCGGCCACCTCCTCACCGGCTACCCCATGACGGGCTCGGGCCGCCGCCAGGACTACACCTTCGCCCCCACCTCCCGCATGCGCAACACCTTCATCGCCCCCGGGGAGGCGGAGGTGGAAGACCTCTTCCAGGGGATTGCCTTCGGCCTCTACGCCAAGGAGATGGGGGGCGGCCAGGTGAAGCCGGGCTCCGGGGAGTACAACTTCGCCGTGCAGGAGGGGTACATCATCCGCAAGGGCCGCATAGAGGAGGCGGTGCGGGGAGCCATGCTGGTGGGCAAGGGGCCGGAAACCCTCAAGCGGGTGGTGGCCGTGGCCAAGGACTGGGAGAACGCCCCTGGGATGTGCGGCAGCCTTTCCGGTTTCGTCCCGGTGGAGGTGGGCCAGCCCCACGTCCTGGTCTCGGAGATGGTGGTGGGAGGACGGGCATGACCCTGGAAGAGGCGAAGCGGTACCTGCTCCGGCGGGCCAAGGAGCTCGGCCTCGAGGCGGAACTCCTTTTCCTGGAGGACAGGGAGCTTTCCCTGCGGGCCCGGGAAGGCGCCTTGGAGGAGATCAAGGAGGCGCGGCAAGGGGGCTTGGGCCTGAGGGTCCTGGCCCAAGGCCGGGTGGGGTACGCCTACACGGAGGACCTCTCCCCAAAGGCCTTGGACTGGGCCCTGGAGGAGGCCCGGGAAAACGCCCTCCTCGGGGGAAGACCCGCCCACCTGCCCCCGGGGAGGCCCCTGGGGGAGCACGACCTTTTGGGAGAGGGGCTTTCCGCCCCCTTGGAGGCCAAAAAGGAGGCCGCCTTGGCCCTGGACGCCGCCCTCCGCCAAGACCCCCGCACGAAAGCCCTCGCCTTCGCCGCCTACAGCGAGCGGGAACGCCGCCTCAGCCTGGCCAGCACCTTGGGGGCGGAAGGGGGCTACCGCACGGGCCTTGCCGCCCTCATGGCGAGCTTCGTCCTGGCCGAAGGGGATAGCCTCAAGCAGGGCTTTGACCTCGCCCCCAGCAAGGAGTTCCACGCCCTGGACCCCGGGCGCACCGCCTTGGACTTCCGGGAAAGGACCGCCCGCCTCCTCCACGCCAAACCCTTGAGGACGGGCCGCTACCGGGCTTACCTGGAGCCCAAGGCCATGGCGAGCCTCCTGGCGGTCTTGGCCCAGGCCCTTTCCGGAAAGAACGCCCTGGAAGGGAAAAGCCGCCTCTTGGGGCGCCTAGGGGAAAGGGTGGCAAGCCCCCTCGTCACCCTCCTGGACGACCCCACCCTGCCCCAGGGCCTCGCCTCCCGCCCCTTTGACGCCGAGGGCACCCCGGCCAGGCCCGTGGCCCTCATGGAGGAGGGGGTCTTCCGCACCTTCCTCCACAACACGGAAACCGCCCGGGCCCTGGGTCAGGAGAACACCGGCCACGCCCACCGGGGCTACCGCTCCGCCCTGGACGTGGCCCCGAGCAACCTCTACCTCAAGCCCCTGGGGAACCTGGCCCTCGAGGAGGGCGTCCTGGTCACGGAGTTCATGGGCCTCCACGCCGGGGCCAACCCCATCACCCTGGACTTCTCCCTCCAGGCCCTGGGGCTTTGGGTGGAGGAAGGGAAGCCCCAGTACGCCGTGGAGAACTTCGCCGTAAGCGGCAACCTCCTGGAGCTTTTGCAAGGGATAGAGGCCTTAGGGGCAGCGCTGGAGTGGCTTCCCATGGGGCCAAGCGCCTTTGGTAGCCCCCTGGTGGCCGTGGCCGAGCTCTCCTTCGCCGGGGCATGAGGGTCTTCGTCACCCGCACCCTACCGGGAAAGGCCCTGGAACGCCTTCGGGAGCGGGGCCTGAAGGTGGAGGTCCACGAGGGGCTCTTCCTCCCCCGGGAGGAACTCCTGAGAAAGGTGGAAGGCGTCCACGGCCTCATCCCCACCGTGGAGGACCGCATTGACGCCGAGGTCATGGACCGGGCGGGGAAAACCCTCAAGGTCATCGCCTGCTACAGCGTGGGGGTGGACCACGTGGACCTCGAGGCCGCCCGGCAAAGGGGCATCCGGGTCACCCACACCCCGGACGTCCTCACCGAGGCCACCGCCGACCTCACCCTCGCCCTCCTCCTCGCCGTGGCCCGGCGGGTGGTGGAGGGGGTGGACTACGCCCGGGAGGGCCGGTGGCGGGCCTGGCACCCCGAGCTCCTCCTGGGCCTGGACCTCGAGGGCCTCACCCTGGGCCTGGTGGGGATGGGCCGCATCGGCCAGGCGGTGGCCAAGAGGGCCCTGGCCTTCGGGATGCGGGTGGTCTACACGAGCCGCACCCCAAAGCCCCTCCCCCACCCCTTCCTTCCCCTGGAAGACCTCCTCGCCACCGCGGACATCGTCTCCCTCCATGCCCCCCTTACCCCGGAAACCCACCGCCTCCTCAACCGGGAAAGGCTTTTCGCCATGAAGCCCGGGAGCATCCTGATCAACACCGCCCGGGGGGGCCTGGTGGACACGGAGGCCCTGGTGGAGGCCCTAAAGGGCCACCTTTTCGGGGCGGGGCTGGACGTCACCGACCCCGAGCCCCTGCCCCCTGGCCACCCCCTCTACGCCCTCAAAAACGCCGTCATCACCCCCCACATCGGCTCGGCGGGCAGGCGCACAAGGGAGCGCATGGCCGAGGTGGCGGTGGAAAACCTGCTTTCGGTCCTGGAAGGCCGCAAGCCGCCAAACCCGGTAGTATGAGCCCCATGAGCCTCCTCATCGGTTTCCTGGGCGGGGCGTTTGGGGGCTTGGTGGGCCTTGGGGGCGGCACGGTGATGATCCCCCTCATGGTGGGCGTCCTCAGGCTTTCCCAACACAAGGCCCACGGCACGAGCCTCGTGGCCGTCTTCTTCACCGGGCTGGTGGGGGCCTTCACCTATGGCCTCCAGGGCTCCTTGGACCTCAAAGCCGCCTTTTTCCTGGCCCTCACCGCCATCCTCACCGCCCGCCTGGGGGCCCGCTACGCCCACGGCCTCCCGGAGAGGGAGCTCAAGCGGGCCTTCGGTTGGTTTTTGGTGGCCGTGAGCTTCCTCCTTCTCCTCAGGCCCTACCTGGCCCCCATGGGCCTGGTGCGGGGCGAGGTCTTGGAGGACCTCACCCTCCTCCTGGCGGGGGCCCTCACCGGCTTCCTCTCGGGAATGATGGGGGTGGGCGGGGGGACCATCATGGTGCCGGCCATGGTCCTCCTCCTGGGCATGCCCCAGCACACCGCCCAAGGGACGAGCCTCCTCGCCATGGTGCCGGCAAGCCTGGTGGGGGCCTACACCCACCTGCGCCTGGGGAACGTAGAGGAGAAGCTCGCCCTGGGCCTCGTGCCCGGGGTTTTGGTGGGGACCTTCTTTGGGGGGGAGCTCGCCCACTTCCTGCCCGAAGGGGCCTTGCGGGTGGTCTTCGCCGCCGTCCTCCTCTGGACGGGGTGGCGGTACGTTCGCCCCTCGGGGGGGCGAAAGTAACCTTTTGCACTATTCGCCACGCTCAAGCCCTTTCACAATAAGGGGTGAAAGGAGGTGGGCAACCATGACGCGCTGGCAGGACTGGGCCAATCTCGTCCTGGGCGTATGGCTCATCCTCTCGCCGTGGCTTCTCGGCTTTAGCGGTACCCCTGCGGCCATGTGGAACGCCGTCATCGTGGGGGTGGTGGTGGGGCTTATGGCCCTCATGCACCTGAGGGGCGGCCCCCTGTGGGAGGAGTGGGTTAACGTCCTCTTGGGCGTTTGGCTCATCCTCTCCCCCTGGATCCTGGGGTTTAGCGGGGAGGCCAACGCCCTGTGGAACGCCCTCATCGTGGGCGTCCTGGTGGGGGCCTTGGCCTTAAGCGTCACCCGGGAAAAGCCCAAGGCGGCTTAAGAACTACCCCCCTTCCCGCCCAGGACCTCCTGGGCGGGTTTCCCTTGCGCCCAAAAGGCCCAAGGTGTAAGGTGGGGGTGGCCTTTAAACCGGTCCAGCGAGGCCGGAAAGGGGGAAACATGAAGCGCAAAGGGCTAGCGGCAAAAGGAAAACGGCGCGGGGGGTTTCGCCCCCGCTTTTTTAGGGGGGTAGGCCGTGCGCTTTAAGGCGGAACTGATGAACGCCGAGGAGATGCGCCGGGCCCTTTACCGCATCGCCCACGAGATCGTGGAGGCCAACAAGGGCGTGGAGGGCCTGGTCCTCATCGGCATCCACACCAGGGGTATCCCCTTGGCGGAACGCATCGCCCGGTACATCCTCGGGTTTGAGGGGAAGGAGGTGCCCGTGGGCACCCTGGACATCACCCTCTACCGGGACGACCTCACGGAGATCGGGGTGAGGCCCAAGGTGCGGGAAACCCGCATCCCCTTTGACCTCACGGGCAAGGCGGTGGTCCTGGTGGACGATGTCCTCTACACGGGCCGCACCGCCCGGGCCGCCCTTGACGCCCTCATGGACCTGGGCCGTCCCAAGCGCATCTACCTGGCGGTGCTCGTGGACCGGGGCCACCGGGAGCTTCCCATCCGGGCGGACTTCGTGGGCAAAAACGTCCCCACCGCCAAAAGCGAGGTGGTGAAGGTGAAGGTCCAGGAGGTGGACGGGGAGGACCGGGTGGAGCTTTGGGAAAGGGAGGGCCTATGAGGCACCTCCTGGACTTCCAAGGCTGGACCCGGGCCCAGGTGGAAAGCCTCCTGGACACCGCCAAGGTGATGCGGGAGGTTTTGGAGAGGCCGGTGAAAAAGGTGCCCGCCCTCCAGGGCTTCACCGTGGCCACCGTCTTCTTTGAGCCCTCCACCCGGACCCGGATCTCCTTTGAGCTGGCGGCCCGGCGCATGTCGGCGGACGTGGTCTCCTTCACCGCCGCCACCAGCAGCCTGCAGAAGGGGGAGAGCTACAAGGACACCCTCCTCACCCTCGAGGCCATGGGGATAGACGCCTACGTCATCCGCGCCGACGCCGCCGGGGTACCCCACCAGGCCACCCGCTGGGTGAAGGGGGCGGTCATCAACGGGGGGGACGGGCGCCGGGCCCACCCCACCCAGGCCCTCCTGGACGCCTACACCCTCCTGGAGGCTTTGGGCACCTTGGAGGGGAAGAAGGTGGCCATCGTGGGGGACATCCTCCACTCCCGGGTCGCCCGCTCCAACGCCGAGCTCCTTTCCCTCCTGGGGGCAGAGGTGTGGTGCGCCGGGCCCCCAAGCCTCCTGCCCGAGGCCCTGCCCGGGGCGAGGCTCACCCCTAGCCTGGAGGAAGCCCTGAGGGAGGCGGACGCCGTCATGGTGCTTCGGCTCCAGAAAGAGCGCATGGAAACGGGCTTGGTTCACCTGGACGACTACATCGCCCGCTACCAGGTGACGGAAAGGAGGCTAGGCCTGGCGAAGCCCCAGGCCCCCCTCCTCCACCCGGGCCCCATGAACCGGGACGTGGAGCTGGAGGGGGCCTTGGCGGACTCGGAAAGGAGCCTGGTGAACCGGCAGGTGCAAAACGGCGTGGCGGTGCGCATGGCGGTGCTCTACCACCTCCTGGTGGGAAGGGAGGGGGCATGATACTCATCAAGAACGTGCGGCTTGTGGACGCCCGTGGGGAGCGGGGCCCTGCGGACGTCCTCATCGGGGAAGGCCGGATCCTCTCCCTGGAGGGCGGGGAGGCCGAGCGGGTCATTGACGGGACGGGCCTCTTCCTGGCCCCCGGGTTTTTGGACCTCCACGCCCACCTTCGCGAGCCGGGGGAGGAGGTGAAGGAAGAGCTCGCCACGGGGCTCTTGGCGGCGGTCCGGGGCGGGTACACCGACGTGGTGAGCATGCCCAACACCAAGCCCCCCGTGGACGCCCCGGAGGCGGTGCGGGCCCTGAAGGAGAAGGCGGAAGCCCTGGGCCTCGCCCGGCTCCACCCCGCCGCCGCCCTCACCCTGGGGCAGGAGGGGAAGCACCTCGCCCCGGCGGGCCTCCTTAAGGCGGCGGGGGCCGCCCTCCTCACGGACGATGGCCGCACCAACGAGGACGCAGGGGTCCTGGCCCTAGGGCTCCTCCAGGCCGCTCCCTTGGGCCTTCCCGTGGCGGTGCATGCGGAGGACGCCACCTTGCGCCGGGGCGGGGTGATGAACGACGGGGCGCTTGCGGACCTTTTGGGCCTTCCCGGAAACCCCCCGGAAGCCGAGGCGGCCCGGATCGCCCGGGACCTCGAGGTCCTCCGCTACGCCCTAAGGCGAGGCCAGGCCAGGCCCCACCTCCACATCCAGCACCTCTCCACCCGGCGGGGGCTTGAGCTCGTCCGGGAGGCCAAGCGGGCCGGGCTTCCCGTGACCGCCGAGGCCACCCCCCACCACCTCACCCTCACGGAGGAGGCCCTAAAGGGCTTTGACCCCCTCTTCAAGGTGGCCCCGCCCCTCCGGACCAAGGAGGACCAGGAGGCCCTTCTAGAGGGGCTTCTGGACGGCACCCTGGACGCCATCGCCACGGACCACGCCCCCCACACCCCGGCGGAGAAGGAGATGGACCTCCTGAGGGCTCCCTTTGGCATCCCGAGCCTCGAGGTGGCCTTCCCCCTCCTCTACACCGAGCTCCACCTCAAGCGGGGCTTCCCCCTCCCCCGGCTGGTGGCCCTCTTCACGGACGGGCCAAGGAGGGTTCTGGGCCTAAAGCCCCTCCACCTGGAGGCGGGAGCGGAGGCGAGCCTTGTCCTCCTCTCCCCCAAAGAAAAGCCCGTGGACCCCAAGGCCTTCGCCTCCAAGGCCCGCTTCTCCCCTTGGGCGGGGTGGGTCCTCGGGGGGTGGCCCGTCCTCACCCTGGTGGCGGGAAGGGTGGCCCACGAGGCGCTAGAATGAAGGGGTGCTGAGGAAGCTTTTGGAGGCGGACGCCATCGGCCTCCGGCTGGAATGGGTGGGTGGGCTTCCCCTTTGGGAGGCCCAGCCCACTTACCGCCACCAAAAGGCCGTGGACCGGATCCGCCAAAGCATTCGTCCCAAGGAGGGCTCGCCCTGCCCTTGTATCCACGTGGCCGACGTCTACGTGCGCTTTCCCGATGGCTCCTACAAGCGGCCAGACATCGCCCTTTTCTGCCGGGAGCCCGAGGAGTTGGACGAGGCCATCACCCTTCTCCCCGAGGCGGTGCGCCGGGGTTACGAGGCCAAGGACCTGGAGATCGGCCCCCGCTTCTACCTTTCAATGGGTCAAGGACGTGGTGGTCTTTGACCCCTATACCCTCCTCGTCCTCCACCTGCGCCAGGACGGGGCTTTCCGCTACGTTTCCCCCGTGGAGCTGGCGTTGCGCTGCGGCTGCGTCCTCACCGTCTGAAGCTCTCCCAAAGCTTTAAGCCCTTCCGCCTCCATGAGGGAAAGGAGCCCCTTTAGAAGCCGTCTCGGGAAAAGGGGCCCACCGTACACGAAGCCCGTGTAGACCTGAAGGAGGCTTGCCCCCGCCCGAAGCCTTTCCCAGGCGTCCTCGGGGGTTTCTATCCCCCCCACGCTCACGAGGGTTAAGCCCGGGACCTGGGCCAGGTGCTTGAGCACCTCCAGGGCCCGCCCCTTAAGGGGCCTCCCCGAAAGCCCTCCCGCCTCCCGGGCAAGGGGGCTTCGGAGCCCTTCCCGGCTTAGGGTGGTGTTCACCGCCACCAATCCCTCCAAGCGGTGCTTTAGGGCCAGAGCCGCCACCTGGTCCAAGGCCGCAAAGGAAAGGTCCAGGGCCACCTTGAGGAGGAGGGGCTTGGCCGTGGCGGGGCGGAGGCGGGAGAGGAGCTCGTCCAAGAAGGGGCCCTCCTGCAGGGTGCGCAGGCCCGGGGTGTTGGGGGAACTCACGTTGAGCACGAAGTAGTCCCCGTGGGGCTCCAAGAGGCGAAGGGCCTCCAGGTAGTCCTCCGCCGCCCTTCCCAGGGGGGTTTCCCGGTTCTTCCCCAGGTTCACCCCCACCGGGAAAGGAAGCCCCCGCGCCCGGAAGGCCTCTAGCCGCTTGGCCGCCTCTAAAGCCCCCTGGTTGTTGAAGCCCATGCGGTTGATGAGGGCGTGGTCCTCGAGGAGGCGGAAAAGCCTCGGCCTTGGGTTTCCCTCCTGGGGCCTTGGGGTGAGGGTCCCCACCTCGGCGAAGCCAAAGCCCAAGGCCCACCAGGCTCCCAGGGCGCGAGCGTCCTTGTCCATGCCCGCCGCCAGGCCCAAGGGGTTCGGAAAGGTGAGGCCCAGGGCCTCCACCGTAAGCCTCGGGTCCTCCACCCGAAGAAGCCTCGCCGGCGCCTCCAAAAGGGGCCCCCTTTCCGACCACCAGGCGAGGGCCTTCAGGGCAACCTCGTGGGCCGTTTCCGGGTCCAGGGCGAAGAGGAGGCGGTGCATCCTTTCCATTCTCCGGTAGAATGGCCCCGTGCGGAAGACGCGCTTTTCCCTTCTCATCCTGGCTACCCTCCTCGCCGCCTGTAGCTACACCTTCACCGTGGACCTGGGCTCCACAAAACTCAACCTAGACGGCCTCCCTCCCACAAACCCCTTTGGGGAGCCCTACGTGGTCTACCCCACAACGCCCCTCACCCTAACCCCCCCTCCCTTGGATGCGGTGCGGGCCCTGGAGGTGAAAGGGATAGCCAGGGCTAACCTGGCCCTAAAGGCGCGTGTCCTCGTCTACGCCCGCGCCCAAGAACCCGGATCCGAATGCTACGCCACGAGCCAGTTTGTTCTTTGCCCCGCCAGCAAGGCCGGGGAGAGGGTGGGAACCCTGGACTTCGGAGGTCGGGCAGAAACCCCCTTTACCCTCGCGGGGGATACCCTGCTCCAGGGCCTACGCCATGGGCGACTCTGGTTGGGCGTGGCCGTGGAGGGCAACGTGCCGCCCGGCCTTGGTGAAATCCGTTTGGAGGAGATGAAGGCCCACGTCACCGTGGGACTCTAGGCCTCCTTTGTGCCCTCGGGCGCTAAAGCGCCCGCCCCCTGCCTTATCATGGAAGGCAGATGAAGGACGTCTTGCGCCTGGAACTTCCCGTTCTCCCCTTGAGGAACACCGTAATCCTCCCCCACACCACCACCGGGGTGGACGTGGGCCGCCCCAAGAGCAAGAAGGCGGTGGAGGAGGCCTTGGCCGCTGACCGCCTCATCTTCCTGGTGGCCCAGAAGGACCCGGAGGTGGACGACCCCACGCCCGAAGACCTCTACGGGGTGGGCACCTTGGCGGTGGTCAAGCAGGCCATGCGCCTCCCCGACGGCACCCTGCAGGTGATGGTGGAGGCCCGGAACCGGGTGCGCCTCCAAGGGTTCGTGGCCGCCCCCTACCTCAGGGCCTTGGGCGAGGTGCTCCCCGAGCCCCCCTTGGCGGACCCTGGGCTCGCCCGCGTTTTGGTGAACGAGGTCCAGGAGGCCTTTGAGCGCTACCTGCAAAACCACAAGACCCTGCGCCTGGACCGCTACCAGCAGGAGGCCATCAGGAGCACCCTGGACCCTGCTATCCTGGCGGACCTGGTAGCCCACCACGCCACCTGGTCCCTCGAGGAGAAGCAGGACCTCCTGGAAACCCCGGAGGTGGAAGAGCGCCTGAAGAAGGTCCTGGCCCTTCTCCTGCGCGACCTGGAGCGCTTTGAGCTGGACAAAAAGATCGCCGCCCGGGTCAAGGAACAGATGGACCAGAACCAGCGGGAGTACTACCTCCGGGAGCAGATGAAGGCCATCCAGAAGGAGCTCGGGGGCGGGGAGGACTTCCTAACCGAGATTGAAGAGCTCCGGGAGCGCATTGAGAAGAAGGGCATGCCTGAGCCGGTGAAGGAAAAAGCCCTCAAGGAGCTCAAGCGCCTGGAAAGGATGCAGCCTGGCTCCCCCGAGGCCACGGTAAGCCGCACCTACCTGGACTGGCTCCTGGACGTGCCCTGGACCGAAGCGGACCCCGAGGTCCTGGACATCGCCGTCACCAAGCGCGTCCTGGACGAGGACCACTACGGCCTCAAGGACGTCAAGGAGCGCATCCTGGAGTACCTGGCGGTCCGCCAGCTCACCCAGGGCAAGGAGGTGCGGGGCCACGCCCCCATCCTCTGCTTCGTGGGGCCGCCCGGGGTGGGCAAGACCTCCTTGGGCAAGAGCATCGCCCGGAGCATGAACCGCAAGTTCCACCGCATCTCCCTGGGCGGGGTGCGGGACGAGGCGGAGATCCGGGGCCACCGCCGCACCTACATCGGGGCGCTTCCCGGCAAGATCATCCAGGGGATGAAGCAGGTGGGGGTGGTGAACCCCGTCTTCCTCCTGGACGAGATTGACAAGCTCTCCTCCGACTGGCGGGGGGACCCGGCCTCGGCCCTTTTGGAGGTCTTGGACCCCGAGCAGAACCACACCTTCACCGACCACTACCTGGACGTGCCCTACGACCTCTCCAAGGTCTTCTTCATCACCACCGCCAACACCCTTGCCACCATCCCCAGGCCCCTTCTGGACCGGATGGAGGTGATTGAGATCCCCGGGTACACCCTGCCGGAAAAGCGGGCCATCGCCCGCCACTTCCGCTGGCCCTTCCAGGTGAAGGAGGCGGGGCTCGAGGGGAAGCTGGAAATCACCGATGCCGCCATTGACCGCATCGTGCAGGAGTACACCCGGGAGGCGGGGGTGCGCAACCTGGACCGGGAGCTCTCCAAGGTGGCCCGCAAAGCGGCCAAGGACTACCTGGAGGCCCCTTGGGAGGGGGTGCGGGTTGTGGAGGCGAAGGACCTCGAGGCCTACCTGGGCGTGCCCAAGTACCGCCCCGACCGGGCAGAAAAGGTCCCCCAGGTGGGGGCGGCCCAAGGCCTGGCCTGGACCCCTTACGGGGGCGCCCTCCTCACCATTGAGGCGGTGGCCGTGCCCGGCACGGGCAAGTTGAACCTCACGGGCAACCTGGGGGAGGTGATGAAGGAGTCCGCTCACGCCGCCCTTACCTACCTAAGGGCCCACCGGGAGGAGTGGGGCTTGCCTGAGGGCTTCCACAAAGACTTTGACCTCCACGTGCACGTGCCGGAAGGGGCCACGCCCAAAGACGGCCCCTCCGCCGGCATCACCATGGCCACCGCCCTGGCCAGCGCTCTCACGGGCCGCCCGGTGCGCATGGACATCGCCATGACCGGGGAGATCACCCTAAGGGGCAAGGTCCTCCCCATCGGGGGGGTCAAGGAAAAGCTCCTCGCCGCCCACCAGGCGGGCATCCATAGGGTGATCCTGCCCAAGGAAAACGAAGCCGAGCTCAAGGAGGTGCCGGAGGAAATCCTCAAGGACCTTGAGATTACCTTCGTGGAGGAGGTGGGAGAGGTCCTGAGGCTCCTCCTCCTGCCCCCTCCTCCCCCGCCCGTGGGCGCAGGGGACCGGCCGCAACCGGGCGCAGGGGCCTAGGGCAACGCCTCCTTTCGGTTGGCGTTCACAAACACCTCCCGGCCAAACCGGGCCACCACCTCTTCTGGCGCCACGAGGGTAGCCCCCAGGGCCTCCACTACCCGCCGCAGGAGGAAGTCCCCCTCCCGGATCTGCCCTTCCACCTGGGGCAGGCAGTCCTTGTGGTAAAAGGCCATGAGGGGTTCCAGGTGGCCTTCCGGGTTCACCGGCACCACCACGGGGTAGGAGGACTCTAGGGCCTTTTCATAGAGGAAGTCCCAGTAGGCTTGGGAAAGGAAGGGAAGGTCCGTGGCCGCCACCGCCACCCAAGGGTTTTGGGCGTGGACCAAGGCCGAGTGGAGCCCAGAGAGGCTATCCGCCCCTGGAAGGAGGTCCGGGTATACGGGCACGCCAAAGCCCTCGTAGGGGCGGTTCGCCACGATAAAGCGCTCCTTCGCCCCCGAAAGGCTTTCCAGAACCCAAGCCAACAGGGGCTTTCCCCGGTAGGGGAAAAGGGCCTTGTCTTCCCCAAAGCGCCTAGACCTTCCCCCGGCAAGGACCGCCCCGCTGTACACGCCCCCAGTTTACCGCCCCCCACCGCCCCTAAAGCCTTGCCGCAAGCCCCTTTGCCAGAAGGGGCGCATACAGAAAGCCCGTGGAGCCAAAGCCCGTGAGGGCATACCCTCCCTCCACGGGAAAGAGGTAAGGAAGACCCTCCCCTGGCCCAGAAAGACGGAAGCGCACCCCCCGCCAGGCGGAGGCCACCTGGGGCCGGTAGCCCACCAGGGCCTCCGCCCCTTCCAAGAGCCACGCCACCTCCCCCTCCGTGGGGGGCGGAGGGTCTGGACCTTCCCCCTCGGGCAGGTAGCTTCCCCCAAGGGCGCTTCCCGCCAGATAGACCCGGTAGCTTAGGGCCCGGGGGAAGTAGTCCAAAAGGGTGAGCACCAGGCCCGGGATGTGCCGGCCCAGGAGGCCAAGGAGGTGCGCCCCCCGCCCACCCCCGGCGTAGACCAAGATCTCACCCCGCACCTTCTCCCCGCCTTCCAAGCGTAGGTAAGGGGGCTCCCAGGCCAAAACCCGCCCCTTTAGGAGGGGCACCCCCTGGGCCAAGCGTTCCAAGAGGGGCCTGGGCTCCAGCCAAAAGGCCTCTTCCAGCACCACGCCCCCGCCCTCCCAGCGGTGCCTAAGCCCCCCAAGCCGCTCCGCCACCCTATCCCGGTCCTTCTCGGGCACGGGGCGGTAAACGCCGAGGTGAAGGGGAGCAAAGCGGCCGTAGAAGGCGAGGGCTGCTTCCAAGGCCCTCTCCCCCTCTTCCGCCAAGGTGAAGCGCCGCCCCCTTAGGGGGTTCACCAGGGCCACAGGGGGGCGGCTCGCCTCCCCTAGGGCCTCCGCCACCACCAGCACGGAACGCCCCGCCTCCCAAAGGAGGCGGGCCAGGGTAAGCCCCGCCACCCCGGCCCCCAGGACCACCAGCTCCGCTTCCCGCATCAAAAGCGGAACCCTTCCCCCTCCTTCCGGCAAAGCCCCCGGGCGGCCAGGCCCTCCAAGAGCGCCTGGGCCTCCCCTTCCCCCATGTAAGGGGAGAGGTCTTCCGGGCGCAAGAAGCCGCCCCGCCGCCAGGCCTCCTTCATGGCAAGCCGCTCTAAAGCCGCTGGGGAAGGCCCTTGGGAAAGCACCCGCCCCTGCCAGCGGGCCACGCCCAGGTAGCCCAAAAAGGCCGCCCCCAAGGCCAAGACAAGGCCAAAAGCGGAAAACCCTAAGCCCGCCCACAGGAGGAGGAAAAGGGCCAAGGCGGCGCTTAGGGGAAGGACCCGGGCCACGCCGCCTCCTTAGGCCACCGGCAGGGGAATGGGCGCGGGCTCCCTGGCCCCCACCACCTCGCCGAAGAGGAGGTGGGGCGTGGCCTGCTTGACCTCCACCTGGTAAAGGCCCGGGGTGGGAGCTTGGGCGGCGGGGATGAGGACCGGATGGTTCCCCCGGTCGTGCCCCTGGGCAAAGCCCTCCTCCTTGGCCTGGCCCCGCACCAGGACCTCCACGGTCTTCCCCACCCACTCCAGGTTGCGGCGGTAGCTCCACTCCTTCTGCTTCTCAATGAGGCGCATCAGCCTTTCCACCTTCACCTCCCGGGGCAGGTCCTGGAAGTGCTTGTAGGCGGGGGTACCGGGGCGGGGGGAGTAGATGAACATGTAGGCCTGGTCATAGCCCACCTCATCGTAGAGGGAGAGGGTTTCCTGGAAGTCTTCCTCCGTTTCCCCGGGGAAGCCCACGATGATGTCGGTGGAGAGAACTGCATCGGGCAACAGCTCCCGGATGCGCCGGATCCTTTCCAGATAGTGGGCCCGGCGGTACTCCCGGGCCATGCGCCTAAGCACCCGGTCCGAGCCTGACTGCACGGGGAGGTGGATGTAGCGGCAGATGGCGGGGGTTTCGGCGATGGCCTCGAGGATGTCGTCGGTGAAGTTCACCGGGTGGCTCGTGAGGAACCGCACCCTGGGGATGCCCATCTGCCCCACCATCCGCAAAAGCTCGGCGAAGCTCGGGTAGCCCGGCTGGTCCTTGCCGTAGGAGTTCACGTTCTGGCCGAGAAGGGTAACCTCCACCACCCCCGCCTTCTTCAGAAGCTCAATCTCCTTCAGGATGAGGTCGGGGTGGCGGGAGACCTCGGGACCCCTGGTGGTGGGGACGATACAGTAGGTGCAGTGGTGGTTGCACCCCCGGATGATGGTCACGTGGGCGGAAAGGGCCCCCTTGGGGGGTGGGGGAATGTAGTCCAGGAGGTCGTCCCGGAAGGTGAGGTCAAAGAAGCGCTCGTTTTGCTTCAGGGCCTCGGGCAAGGAGGTGAGGGCCCCCGGGCCCAAGAGGATGTCCACGCCGAACTTCTTGGCCATCTGCTGGCCCTCGTCCAGCTGGGCCAGACAGCCCATCATGCCCACGAGAAGGCCCCGCCTCTCCTTCTCCTTGCGAAGCTGGCCCAAAAGGGAGCGCACCTTCTCCACCGGCTTGCCCCGCACGGCGCAGGTGTTCACCAGGACGAAGTCCGCCTCCTCCACCGAGTCCACCAGCTCCCACCCCAGGCTCACCAACTCGCTCGCCACCAGGTGGGAATCGTACTCGTTCATCTGGCAACCGTAGGTAATGATGTGCGCGCGCATACGCCTCCTAGGGCTACCGGGGGGATCCCGGACCCTGCGCTATCTAGTGTAGCAAGCCCTTACCAAGTGCCTCCCCTTAGCCTTTCAGGCCAGTCCTCTCCAAAAGCCCGCAGCACTCCCACCACCGCCTCCCGTAACGTCTGAAACGCTCATAGCACCGCCGCGGCATCCCATGCCCCTTCACCACCGCCACACCCCCTCCACGGGATGGCGGTACGGACCGGATGCTGGCAGGCACCCCACTTCCCTTCGGCACCCAGCGCACCCTAGTAGCGGGCCCAGGGTAAAGCAACCCTCGTCTAGATAGGCCACCCTTATACCTCCACAGATTGAGACCCTTTCCCTCTTCCTCCAACACGCCTCCACCACCTCGGGGGTAGGCCTCTCCAGGAGGTCTCCCCAAAGCCGGATCTTCTCCCGCGCCTTGGCGTCTTGGGAAAGGCGCAGGAGCGCTTGGTTTTAAGGCGAGTCCTAAGGAGCGCCGAGGTTGGAATGATAGGGCATGGGGACTTAGCGCTGACCTCTAGAGGAGAACCGGGTCCTAGGGCCGAAGAAGATGCAGGCCCGAGGCGAGAAGGCGCTGCCGCAGGGGTCTTGTGTCCAAGGCTCCCACCTGCAGGAGAAGCCTGAACCCGAGCCTCCCCGCTTCCGGATAGACGTGAAGACCCACCAGGGGAGTACGGGTGGCCCGCAAAGCCTGGAGAACGGTCACAATCCCTTCCAGGTCGGGCACCAGGAGCTCTAACCGGCTTGCCGGTGCTTGCGGACGGAGGAGGGCCAGAAGACCCCGCAGGAGGTCGTAGGCGGTAACCATACCCAGAAGACGCCCCTCCTCCACCACCGGCATGCCCCCGATGCGAACGCTCTCCATGCGCAAGGCCACCTCCTCCGGGGGCTCGTCCGGATGGGCCACGGGAACGGTCTGGAGAAAGCGAGCCAACGGAGCTTTCAGGTCCGCCCGATGGTGCATGGGAGCCCAAGGAGCCAGGAGCAAGCGGAGCTGGCGCTCCCCCAAAAGCCCCAAATAGCGCTGCCCCTCCACCACGGGTAGGTAGCGCACCCCCGTCTGCGCCATCAGGCGGTGGGCCTCCTCTAGGGACATCTGGGGCCCAGCCACCACCAGCTCGGTCCGCATGAGATCCTTGAGTAGTGGAGCGCCCATGGGTCCCCAACTCATAGCTTGATGATGGGATAGCATTGACCATATGTCAAGTTAACCTATTACACTAGGCTTTTACTGCCGAGTTTTATAGCCCATCCATGGGCAGAATGTGCCTTTTCTGCACACAAGAATAGCCACGGAAGGCCATCAAGCCTTCCGTGGGGTTACGCCGGGCCTAATGGGTTATCACCCGGCGCAAAGCTGCGAGAACCCTTTTCGCGTTGGGGCGGTAGAGGTGCTCAATGGCGCTAAAGGGCGGGTAGGGGGCGTCGTACCCCGCCACCCGCACCACGGGGGCCTCCAGGTAGTCTATGGCCCCCTCGGCGATGCGGGCGGCGATCTCCGCCCCGAAGCCCCCGGTGCGCATGGCCTCGTAGACCACGATGGCCCTGCCCGTTTCCTTCACGGCGGAAAGGAGGGTGTCCTCGTCCAGGGGCACCAGGGTTTCCAGGTCCACCACCATGACCTCCACCCCTTCCCTCTTCGCCACCTCCGCCGCCTCCAGCATCACCTCCACCATACCCCCGTAGCCGATGAGGGTGGCCGCCTTTCCTTCCCTCAGGATGCGGGCCTTGCCCAGGGGAAGGGTGTAGTAGCCCTCGGGCACCTCGGCCTTCGCGCCCCGGTAGAGCTTGATGGCCTCCAGGAAAAACACGGGGTCCGGGTCCTCAATGGCGGCGAGGAGAAGCCCCTTGGCCCTTTCGGGACTCGAGGGGATGACCACCTTCACCCCCGGCGTGTGGCAAAGGATGGCCTCCGGGGAGTCGGCGTGCTGTTCGGGGGTGTGCACGCCCCCGCCATAGGGAGCCCGCACCACCACGGGCAACCCCACCCGGCCCCGGCTGCGGTGCCGCCAACGCCCCAGGTGGGAGAGGATCTGGTCCAAGGCGGGGTAAAGGAAGCCGGCGAACTGGATCTCCGCCACGGGGCGCATGCCGCCCATGGCCAGGCCGATGGCCAGGCCCAGGATGCCGCTTTCCGCCAAGGGGGTGTCAAAGACCCGGTTCTCTCCGTACTTTCCTTGCAAGCCCTCCGTGACCCGGAACACCCCCCCAAGCCGCCCCACGTCCTCCCCAAAGACCAGGACCCGCTCGTCCCGGGCGAGGGCCAGGTCCAGGGCCTCGTTGATGGCCTGGACCATGTTGAGGACGCGCGCCTTTTCCTTCACCATACCTCCTCCACGTGCAGGCCTTGGCGCAAGGCCTCCCAGGCCCGTTTTTGGTCAGGCCCCATCTCGGCATAAACGTGTTCCACGATCTCCTCGGGCCGGGGCTCGGAGACGCTATCCGCCAGGGCGAGCTCCCTCTGGAACTCCTCCTCCAACGCCTGGAAAAGCGCCTCCTCTTTCCCCTCGTCCCATAGCCCCCTTTCCTCCAAGGCCCTCCGCAGGCGCAAAACAGGGTCTTTCTGCCGCCAAGCCTCTTCCTCCTCCTTGGAGCGGTAGCGGGAGGGGTCGTCGGAGGTGGTGTGGGGGGCGAGGCGGTAGGTGAGGGCCTCGAGGAGGGTGGGCCCCTCTCCTCGCCTCGCCCTCTCCACCGCCTTCTTGGCCTCCAGGTAGACGGCGATGGCGTCGTTCCCGTCCACCACCACCCCGGGCATGCCGTAGCCTTCGGCCCTTTGGGCGATGTACTCCACCCGCATCTGCCGGCTTTTGGGGACGCTGATGGCGTAGCCGTTGTTCTGCACCAGGAAGACCACCGGGGCCTGGAAGACGGCGGCGAAGTTGAGCCCCTCGTGGAAGTCCCCCTCGCTCGTCCCCCCGTCCCCGATGCTGGTGGCCACCACCCAGCCCTCCCCCCGGTAACGGCCCGCCAGGGCGAGCCCCACCGCCTGGGGGATCTGGGTGGCGATGGGGATATAGGGGTTCACCGCCCGCACCCCCTCGGGGAAGCGCCAGCCGGCGGGGTGGGCCCGCCAGTAGAGGATGAGGGTGTGGATGGGAAGCCCCCGGGTGAGGAGCAGGGCGCTTTCCCGGTAGCTCGGCACCACCCAGTCCCCCTCCCCCAGGGCCAGGCCCACCCCCACCTGGGCCGCCTCCTGCCCCATGAAGGGGGCGTAAACCCCAAGCCGCCCCTGCCGTTGCAGGGTCAGGGCCTTCTCGTCAAAGAACCGGGCCCGCCGCATGGCCCGGTAGAGGGCGAGGGCTTCCTCGGCCCCCAAGGGGAACTCCCCCTTTTCCAGGTACTGGACCACTTTAGGCTTCACGGGGGGAGTTTACCACACGCCCAAGCCGCTCCAGCGCCAGGGCAAGCTCCTCCTCGCTCTTGCAGAAGGCGAAGCGGAAGAGGTCCTGAGGGGCATTTTCCCGGTAAAAGGCGGAAGCGGGGATGAGGGCCACCTTCGCCTCCCGCACGAGCCAAAAAGCGTCCAAGCCCGGAAGCTCGGCCATGAGGAAGTAGGTCCCCTGGGGGAGGAAAACCCTAAGCCCCAAGGACCTCAGGCCCTCCACCAAGAGGTCCCGCCGCTTCCTGTAGCTTTCCCGCAAGGCCTCGTAGTACCCTTCCCGCCGCGCCACCCTCAAGGCCTCCGCCACCCCCGCCTGCAAGGGGGTGGGGGCGGAAAAGCTCGTCCACTGGCGCATCCCCGCCAGGGTGGGCATAAACTCGGGCGGGCCCACGATCCAGCCCACCCGGTAGCCCGTGGCCTCGAGGCGCTTCCCGGCGCTCCCCACGGTGAAGGTGCGCTCGGGGGCGAAGTCCCTGAGGCGCTTAGGCCGCTCCCCGAAGTAAAGCTCATCGTAGACCTCGTCGGAGATGAGGAAGAGGCCGTGCCTCCGGGCGAGCTCGGCCACCGCCTTGAGCTCGCCCTCGCCGAAGACCAGGCCCGTGGGGTTCATGGGGGCGTTGAGGAGGAGGGCCCGGGTCCTCGGGGTAATGGCCCTTTCCAGGGCGGCGAGGTCCAAGCGGAAGCCCTCTGGGGTCAGGTCCAGGCGCACGAGCCGCGCCTCCGCCCCCGCCAGGAAGGCGTCGGGCAAGTAGACGTCAAAAAAAGGCTCTAGGACCACCACCTCCTCCCCCGGCCCCGCCAGGCTTTGGAGGAGGACGTAGAGGGCCTCCGTGGCCCCCGAGGTCACCACCACGCCCTCGGGCGCCACGCCGAACTCCTCCGCCAAGGCCTCCCGCAAAAGGGGAAGGCCCGCTGGGGGGGCGTACTGGTCGTACCGCCCCAAGGCCCGCCCCACCGCCTCCAGGAGGAAGGGGGGCGGGGGGTTGGAGGGGAAGCCCTGCCCCAGGTTCACCGCCCCGAGCTCCCTCGCCAGGGCGCTCATCT
Organism: Thermus brockianus; assembly: GCF_021462505.1. Classification (GTDB taxonomy): domain Bacteria; phylum Deinococcota; class Deinococci; order Deinococcales; family Thermaceae; genus Thermus; species Thermus hydrothermalis. The sequence continues at coordinate 188,972 of NZ_JAKEDV010000001.1, read as the reverse complement.
TGGGGAAAATGCTCTCCTTCGCCGCCTGGGTCCGGGGGTGGAGCCGCATAAATATGAGTTTAGCCCGCCATGCGCAGGAGGGCGAGGAAGCTCTCCAACTCCAGGCTCGCCCCGCCCACCAAACCCCCGTCCACGTTGGGCATGGAGAGGAGCTGGGCGAAGTTCGTGGGGTTCACGCTTCCCCCGTAGAGGATGCGCACCCGCCCCGCAAAGCCCTCCCCGTACCGCTCCGCCAGGGCTTGGCGGATGGCCCGGTGCATGGCCTCGGCGTCCTCCGGGGTGGCGTTCCTCCCGGTGCCGATGGCCCAGACGGGCTCGTAGGCGATGACGAGGGCGTCCGGGGAAGGGGGCTCCACCCCCTCCAGGCTTCCTTGGAGTTGGGCCAAGGTGTAGGGCACCGCCTCCCCCCTTTCCCGCACCTCCAAAGGCTCCCCCACGCAGAGGATGGGGGTGATACCTTCCTCCAGAAGCCGCTTGGCCTTCTCCGCCACCAGGCGGTCCGTCTCCCCGTGGTAGCGCCGCCTTTCCGAGTGGCCCACGATGGCGTAGCGGCACCCGAGGTCGGCGAGCATCCGGGCCGAAACCTCCCCCGTGTAGGCCCCTTCCCGGTGGGCGGAGACGTCCTGGGCCCCGTAGGCCACCTGGCTCCCCGAGAAAACCTCCTTGGCGGCGGGGAGCATGGGGTAGGCGGGAAGGAGGGCCACCTCCGATTGCAAGGGGGGAAGGAGCCTTTTGAGCTCGGCGAACCAAACCCGGGCTTCCGAAGGGACTTTATGCATCTTCCAGTTGCCCGCCACCAGTACCCGGCGCATGGGGCCATCATAACGAAAACCCCGCCCCCCTCGAGGGGGGCGGGAAGGAAGGGGGCCTACTCCAGGACCTCAATCCCGGGGAGCGTGCCCTTTTCCAAGAACTCCAGGCTGGCCCCGCCCCCGGTGGAAACGTGGCTAAAGCGCTCTTTCAGGCCCAGGCGGTTCACCGCCGCCACGGAGTCGCCCCCGCCCACCACGGTGAAGGCGCCCTCGAGGGCGGCCACGGCCCGGCCCACGCCCAAGGTCCCCTGGTCAAAGGGGGGCACCTCAAAGACCCCCATGGGCCCATTCCAGAACACTGTCTTGGCCCCCTTGAGGGCCTCGGCGAAGGCCTCCTGGGTCTTGGGGCCGATGTCCAAGCCCATGTAGGGCACGGGGATGGCGTCCGCCGGAAAGACCCGGGTTTCCACCCCCGTGGCGATCTCCGTGGCCGCCACCACGTCCTGGGGAAGGTAAACCCGGACGCCCAGGCCCTCCGCCCGCTTGAGGAGGTCGCGGGCCAGGTCCAGGCGGTCCTCCTCCACCAGGCTCTTCCCCACCTCACCCCCCAAGGCCTTGAGGAAGGTGAAGGCCATGGCACCGCCGATGAGAAGCCGGTCAATGCGGGGCAGAAGGCTCTCAATGACCCCGATCTTGTCGGAAACCTTGGCCCCGCCCAGGACCACGGCGTAGGGCCGCTCGGGCTCGTGGAGGAGGCGGGAGAGGGCCCGCACCTCCTTCTCCATGAGGAAGCCGGCGTAGGCGGGGAGAAGCCGCGCCACCCCCACCACGCTGGCGTGGGCCCGGTGGGCGCTCCCGAAGGCGTCCAGGACGAAGGCGTCGCCAAGCCGGGCGTAGCGGGCGGCGAGCTCGGGGTCATTCTTCTCCTCCCCCGGCTCAAAGCGGACGTTTTCCAAAAGCGCCACCTCCCCTGCCCCCAAGGCCCGCACCGCCTGGTAGGCCTCCTCCGAGCCCGGGCTGTGGGGCACGAAGCGGACCCCCGGGAGGTGGCGGGCCAAGGCCTCGGCCACGGGGGCGAGGGAGTACTTGGGGTCGGGCCCCTTGGGCCGGCCCAGGTGGGAGAGGAGGACCAAAGAGGCCCCCCCTTCCAGGAGGTGGCGCAGGGTGGGGAGGCTCTCTTGGATGCGGGTTTCGTCCTGGACCACCCCGTTTTGGATGGGGACGTTGTAGTCCACCCGCACCAAGACCCGCTTCCCCTTGGGGTCCAACTGGCGCAGGGTGCGCATCTAGACCCCCTTCTTCAGGACGAGCTCCACCAGGTCCGCCACCCGGTTGGCGTAGCCCCACTCGTTGTCGTACCAGGCGAAGACCTTCACCAGGTTGCCGATGGCCTTGGTGAGCTTGCCGTCCACGATGGAGGAGTGCGGGTCCATGACGATGTCCTGGAGGACGATCTCGTCCTCGGTGTAGGCGAGGATGCCCTTTAGGGGCCCCTCCGCCGCGGCCTTGAGGGCGGCGTTCACCTCCTCCGCCGTCACCTCCCGCTTGAGGAGGGCGGTGATGTCGGAGATGCTCCCCGTGGCCGTGGGCACCCTTAGGGCGGTGCCGTCAAAGCGCCCCTTGAGGGAGGGCAGGACCAAGGCGGTGGCCTTGGCCGCCCCCGTGGTGGTGGGGATGATGTTGATGGCGGCGGCCCGGGCCCGGCGCAGGTCCTTGTGGGGCAGGTCCAGAAGCCTCTGGTCGTTGGTGTAGGAGTGGACCGTGGTCATGAGGGCCTTCTCCACCCCGAAGGCCTCCTCCAGGACCTTCATCACGGGGGCCAAGGAGTTGGTGGTGCAGGAGGCGTTGGAGAGGATGTGGTGCTTGGCGGGGTCGTAGGCCTCGTGGTTCACCCCCATGACGATGGTGATGTCCTCCCCCTTGGCGGGGGCGGTGATGATGACCTTCTTGGCGCCGGCCTCGAGGTGGGCCTTTGCCTTTTCGGCGTCGGTGAAGACGCCGGTGGACTCCACCACCAGGTCCACGCCCACCGCCTTCCAGGGGATCTCCTTGGGGTCTTTGATGGCGGTGGCCCGGATGGCCTTGCCGTCCACGTAAAGGTTTTCCTCGTCGTAGCCCACCTCGCCGGGGAAGCGGTGATAGACGGAATCGTACTTCAAAAGGTGCGCCAGGGTGCGGTTGTCCGTGAGGTCGTTGATTAGGGCCACCTCCACGCCCCGGGTGTGCAGGATGCGGAAGACCTGGCGCCCGATGCGGCCGAACCCGTTAATCCCTACCTTCATGGTTCACCTCCTATATGGAAACCCTTCCACCCTCACCGCCCCACCGCGAAAGGCATGGGAGGCCAAGGGGAAGAAGGCACGGCTCCAGTATACCCCTAGATCCTTAAGCCTCCCGGCCCACACCTTTAAGGCCTTGACATGTAAACCGCCAAGCAATAACTTGGTTGACGACTATGAAGACGGAAGCCCTGAGTTACACCCCCTTGGCCAAGACCCTTTGGCCCAAGCGCACCTTGGCCCGCGACCTAAGCCTGGTCCTGGCGGGAAGCCTCTTCGTGGCCCTCACCGCCCAGGTGGCCATCCCCCTCCCCTTCACCCCGGTGCCCATCACCCTCCAGACCCTGGGCCTCCTCCTGGTGGGGGCGGCCCTGGGGAGCCGGCTCGGTTTCCTAGCCCTCCTGGCCTACCTCCTGGAGGGGGCCATGGGGCTTCCCGTCTTCGCCGGGGGCACGGGCGGGGTGGCCAAAATCCTCGGGCCCACGGGGGGGTTCCTCCTCGCCTTCCCCCTGGCGGCGGGGCTCGCGGGGCTCTTGGTGGAGCGGTTCGGCCTGGACCGCACTTTCCTCGGCACCCTTCTCGCCATGCTCGCCGGCAACGCCCTCCTCTACCTGGTGGGCCTCCCCTGGCTTGGGGCCTGGCTCATGGGGGTGGGCAAGTTCACGGGGATAGGGGGGCTCTTGGCCATGGGGCTTTTCCCCTTCATCCCCGGCGACCTGGTGAAGGCGGTGCTCGCCGCCCTCCTTCTGCCCACGGCCTGGCGCTTCCTGGGCCGGCGGTAGATGCGCCTCGCCCTGGCCCACCTCGCCAGGCGGGATAGCCCGAAAGCGCTCCTTAGGGCCCTCCGCCCCCTGGCCCAAGAGGCGCGGGCCGAGGGGGCGGGGCTTTTGCTCCTTCCCGAGCTCCTCCTGGGCAAGCGGGAAGCGCCGGACCTGCCCCAGGCCCTGGAGGAGCTGGCGGGGGAAGAGGGCCTAAAGGTGGCGGCGGGCCTCCTCCTGGAAGGGGAAAACCGCCTCCAGGTCTTTCCCCACGGCCCCGCCTACGCCAAGGTCCACCTCTACCTGACGGAGGAGGAAGAGGGGGACATGGGGCTCCGCCCAGGGGAGGGTCCCGTACCCCTCGTCCACGGGGGCCGCACCTTCGGCCTCGCCCTCTGCTACGACCTGGACTTCCCCGAGCTCTTCCGGGCCTACGCCCTCGAGGGCGCCCAGGGCTTTCTGGTGGGGGCTGCCTGGCCCGGGGCCTACGCCGAGCTCATGGAGGTCCTGGCCCGGGCCCGGGCGGCGGAGAACCAGGCCTACCTCCTCCTGGCGAGCCGGGCGGACACGGGAAGCCCAAGCCTCTTCGTGGGCCCCGACGGCCGGGTCCTCGGGCGGAGGGAGGAAGAGGGCCTTCTCCTTGCCGAGCCGGACTGGGGGTTCCTCGAGGCCTACCGGGCCCGGTATCCCCTCCTGAAGCACCGCCGGGAAGGGGCCTACCGCCTCTGGTAAGATAGCCCCTGTGCTGGAGAACCGCCGGGCGCGGCACGACTACGAGATCCTGGAGACCTACGAGGCGGGCCTGGTCCTCAAGGGGACGGAGGTGAAGTCCCTGAGGGCGGGGAAGGTGGACTTCACCGGGAGCTTCGCCAAGTTTGAGGATGGGGAGCTTTATTTGGAAAATCTCTACATAGCCCCGTACGAAAAGGGCTCCTACACCAACGTGGACCCCCGCCGCAAGCGCAAGCTCCTCCTCCACCGCCACGAGCTCAACCGCCTGCGGGGCAAGGTGGAGCAGAAGGGGCTCACCCTGGTCCCCCTCAAGATCTACTTCAACGAGCGGGGCTACGCCAAGGTCCTCCTGGGCCTCGCCCGGGGCAAGAAGGCCTACCAGAAGAAGGAAGACGATAAGAAGAAGGCGGTGCGCCGCGCCCTGGAGGAGCTATGAGGCTTTGGGCCCTGGTCCTCTTCGCCGCCTTGGCCTTCGCCCAGGCCCCCAAGCCCCTAAGGGTGGGCGGCCTCACGGGGGAGGCCCTCTACCCTGGGGGGCGGGGGGTGGCCTACGGGCCCGCCCGCCTGGTGGCCCAGGGCCTGGGGCTTGCCCTTTGGCAGGGGGAAGGCCGCCTGGCCCTGGGCCTAGGGAGCCGGCAGAAGGTCTTCCCCATCCTGGACCAGGAGGCCCAGGCCGTCTCCCGCCTGGCCGCCTGGCGGCGGGGGGGCGAGGTCTACGTGCCCCTCCGCCCCCTGGCCGAGGCCCTCGGCCTCACCTACCGGGCCCAGGAGGGCATTCTCCTGGACCTGCCTTGGGCGGAGCTCCAGGGCGTGGACCAGGGCCATGGCCGCATGGTCTTCCGCTTTTCCCGAGAGGTGAACGCCCGCCTCCAGGAGGGCGGGGTCCTCTTCCTCCTCGCCAAGGGGGAGGGAGCGGGGCTAAGGCAGGAACCCTTAGGGCTCTTCCTGCCCCTTAGCGCTCCCCCCGACCGCCTCTACTACCCGGGGGGAGGCCAGGTGGCCCTGGAGTGGGGGCCCTTGCCCAGGGCCAAGCCCCTGGTCCTCCTGGACCCCGGGCACGGGGGCGAGGACCGGGGGGTAGACCTCGGGGGGCTCCCGGAAAAGGACCTCACCCTGGACCTGGCCCGCCGGGTGGCGGCCCGCCTCCCGGGAAGCCGCCTCACCCGGACCCGGGACCAAAGCCTGCCCCTCGAGGCCCGCATGGCCCAGGCGCAAGGGGCAGCGGTCTTCTTATCCCTGCACGCCATCCGGGGAAGCGCCCTCAACCTCTACCTGCCCAAGGAGCGCTCCCTAGCCCTGGCCCAAAACGCCGAAAGCCTCCTCGCCACCGCCCCCGCCGAGGAGCGGGCCCTCCTCAAAACCTACGCCGGGGATCCCAGGCGTCTTGCCGCCGCCCTGGAACGGTCCTTTTCCACCTTGGGCCTGGTCCTGGCGCGGGCGGAGGGGCCCTATGCCCTCACGGACCTGCCGGGGGCGGCGGTCCTCTTGGAAGTCGGCGTAGAGCGCCTCAAAAACCCGCAAGACCGGGAGGCCCTGGCCGAGGCCATCGCCCGGGGCATCCAAGCCTACCTGGAGGAATGAGCGTGCGCGGGTTATTTACCTTTTGGAACGTGCTCGGCCTCCTCATCTTCGCCCTGGGGGCCTTCGTCTACTGGAAAAGCGCCGGGAAAGAGGCCACGGGGGCCTTGCCCCTGCCCTCGGAAGGCGAGGCCAAGGCGAACGCCCTCGTCCTGGTCCTCCACCGCCCCGACCCACCCCGGGGCTTCCTGAAGGAAACGGAAACCCTCACCCTCGCCCCCGGGGAAAGCCCCGAGGGCCGGGCCCTCGCCGCCTGGGCCGAGGCCACCCAGTCCCCCAGGCCCAGGGCCCTCTTCCGCACGGGCAAAACGTTGGTGGTGGACCTGCCCGCCAACTTCGCCCAAGGGCTGGACGCCACCGGGGAGGCCTTCCGGCTCTATAGCCTGGCCTACACCCTCCTCGCCACCTTTCCCGAGGCGGAGGAGGTGCGCTTTCTGGTGGAGGGGAAGCCCACCCCCGGCCTGGCCCACCTGGACCTGCAAAAACCCATCCGCCTGCCATGAGCGAAGCCTGGCGCATTGACCGCTTGACGCTTCAAGGGTTTAAGTCCTTCGCCGAGCGCACCACCCTGGACTTCCCCGACCCCGTCACGGGGATCATCGGCCCGAACGGCTCGGGCAAGAGCAACCTGGTGGAGGCCTTGCGCTTCGTCACCGGGGCCCGGGCCCACGAGCTAAGAGGCCAGGAGCTCGCCGCCTTCCTCTTCCACGGGGCGGAGGGCCGCCCGCCCTTGGGCTACGCCGAGGTACGGCTGGAGCTTTCCCGGGGGAAGGAGCGCCTGGTGGTGGAAAGGCGGCTTGAGGGGGAGCGCACCTTCCTCAAGGTGAACGGCCGCCCGGCCAGCGCCAAGGCCTTGGCCCTCGCCCTGGCGGGCACCGGCCTGGGCCGGGGGGGGTACGCCATCGTGGGCCAAGGGGAGATCGGGGCCCTGCTGGAAGCCCCCGAGGAGGTGCTCCTCGCCCACCTGGAGGAGGCCGCCGGGCTCAGGCCCGTGGCGGAGGCGGCCAAGATGGCGGAGGAGCGGCTTAAGGAGGCCTCTGCCCTTCTAAAAGAGCGGGAGGAGGCCTTGGGGCGCCTAAAGGCGGAGGCCAGCCGGCTCCAAGGGGAAGCGGAAAGGGCGGCCCGGGCCCGGGCCTTGGACCTGGAGGCGCTGAGGCTTCGGCGAAGCCTCCTCCTGGCCCGCATGGAGGAGGCGGAGGCGGAGATGGCCAAGGCCCGGGCCCGCCTCGAGGACCTGGCAAAGGAGGAAGCCCTCCTCAAGGAGGCGCAACGGGCCCTCAAGGAGCGCCAAGAAGCCCTCCGCGCCGAGGAGGAAACCCTGCGGCGCCGGCTAGAGGAGGTGCGCCTCCTCCTCAAGGAACGGGAGGGGCTTCAGGCGGAAGAGCGGGAGCTTTCCCGGGTCCTCAAGGCCCTGGACCGGCCGCCCCCGGAGGACCCTGGACCCCCCATCCCCGCCCCGCCGGTGGAGGCGAAGGAGGTCCGGGCCCGCCTCGCCCGGCTGAAGGCGGAGGAGGCCAAGCTCCTTGCGGAAAGGCGCCGCCTGGAGGAAGCTTGGCGCCGCTACGAGGCCGAAGCCGCCCGCCACGAGGAGCGCCTACGCCAGTACCAAGAAGCCCTGGCGGAACGGGAGCGCCTCCAGGCGGAGCTTGCCGAAAAGGAAGCGGCCCTGGCCAGGCTTGAGGAAGCTTGGGAAAAAAGGAAGTCCCTGGAAGCCCAGCTAGAAGAGGCCAAGGCCCAGCTCAAGGCCGCTTCCCGGGAGCGGGAACGCCTAAGCCGCCTTCTGGAGGCGGGGATGGACCTGCACGAGGGCCCCAAGCGGGTGCGGGGGCTAAGGGGGATCCTGGGGGTGGTGGCGGACCTGGTGCGGCCCGAGCCCGGGCTGGAAGTGGCCCTGGAGGTGGCCCTAGGCCCCAGGCTCCAGTGGGTCCTGGCCCAGGACGAGGAGGCGGCCAAGGCGGCCATCGCCCTCCTCAAGCGGGAAGGGGGGCGGGCCACCTTCCTGCCCCTCACCCTCCTCCACCCACCCCCCGCCCCCAACCCCAAGCCCGCCCCCGGGCTCCTCGGCCCCGCCTACCGCCTGGCCTCCTTGCGCGCCCCCGGGCTTCCCGCCGAGGCCATCCTCCTCGCCCTTTTGGGGGATACCCTGGTCTTCGCCGACCTGGAGGCCGCCCTGGCCTACCGCCGCGCCGGGGGCCGGGAGCGGCTCGTGACCCGGGAAGGCGAGGTGCTGGAGCGCCTCGGGGCCCTCACCGGGGGGCGGGTCAAGGGGGGCGGGGAAACCCTCCTCCTGCGCCGCCGCCTCGAGGACCTGGCCGAGGAGGAAACCCGGCTTCGGGAACGCATCCACGCCCTAGAGGAGGCCCTTAAGCCCCTCCCCCCCGCCCAGGCCTTCGCCGAGGCCAAGGCCAAGGTGGCGGCCCTCCAGGCCAGGCTCAAGGCCCCCCTTCCCCCAGCCCCCAAGCCCCCCACCCCGCCCGAGGCCGCCTGGGACGAGGGGAAGCTCAAGGCCTTGGCGGAGGAGCGGCAGGCCCTGGAGGGGCTCTTGGCCCAGGCGGAGGCCCACGCCCGCTGGCGCCTCCTGGCCGAGGCCCACGCCGCCTGGCAGAAAGCAGCGGAGGAAGCGGCCCGGGTAAGGGAACGCCTCGCCGAGCTCAAGGAGCGCCTCGAGGCCACCCTTCCCCTCCTGGAGGAGGCCAAGGTCCTGGAAGCCCAGCTATCCAAGCTCCGGCAGGAGCGCCAAGCCCTGCAGGAGCAGGAGGCCCGCACCCTCACCCAGGCCAACACCCTCCTGGCCGAACGGGAAAGCCTCCGCCTCCTCCTGGCAAGGCGGGAAGCCACCTTGGAGGAGCTATCCCGGGAACTCGCCCCCCTACCCGAGGCGGAGAGGATACCGGGCTCCCCAAGAGCGCTCCAAGCCCGTCTAGCCCAGGTCCTCAAGGAGCGGGAAAGCCTGGGCCCCGTGAACGCCCTGGCCGAAAGGGAGCTAGCGCCCCTCCTGGAGGAACTCGCCCTGCGGGAGCGGGAGGTGGCGGAGGCCAAGGAAGCCCTTTTGCGCCTGGAGGCGGAAACCCAAGCCGTGGAAAGGGCCTACGCCGAGCGCCTCAAGGAAAGCTTCCTCCGCTTCCAGGAGGCTTTCCGCACCCAGGCCCTGGCCCTCCTGGGGGCCCAGGCGGAGGTGAGGCGGGAGGGCCGGGGGCTAAAGCTCCTCCTGGTGCCCCAGGGCAAGCGCACCCAGGACCTCCGCCTCCTTTCCCTGGGGGAGAAAACCCTCGGCGCCTTGGCCTTCCTCTTCGCCCTGGGGGAGCTCCAAGGGGGGCTTCCCCTGGCGGTGTTGGACGAGGTGGACGCCGCCCTGGACGAGGCCAACCTCCTCCGCTTCGCCCGGTTTTTGGCCTCGGGGCGCCAGTTCATCCTCGTCACCCACCAAAAGCGCACCATGGAAGCCTGCCACGCCCTCTACGGCGTCACCTCGGACAGGGGCGTGAGCCGGGTGTACGCCATCCGCAAGGAGGTGGCCCATGACCTTTGACGCGTACCAGGAAGAGGCCAAGAAGACCGCCCTCTACCCCGAGGCCTACCGCCTCCTCTACCCCACCCTGGGCCTGGCGGGGGAGGCGGGGGAACTGGCCAACAAGGTGAAGAAGGTCCTCCGCGACCACGGGGGCAGGCTTACCCCCGAGATCCGGGAAGCCCTCTTGCAGGAGCTTGGGGACGTACTCTGGTACGTGGCCCAGGTGGCCACGGACCTGGAGGTGCGCCTCGAGGCGGTGGCCCAGGCCAACCTGGAGAAGCTCCGCTCCCGCAAGGCGCGTGGGAAGCTTTCGGGGTCTGGGGATAATCGCTAACGAGAGTTGCTTGCACAATTACGTCAAGCCCCCCGCCACCTGGGACGAACTCAACGCCGATGAGGCTAGGAAGGACGCGTACGCCGAATACCGCCGCTGGTACCTGCGCCTGAAGCGGGCGGACTAAGGGAAACCCCCTGGGGTAAGGACCCAGGGGGTGTTCCCTCAGTCAAAAAGGTCAAAGAATTCCAAGAAGCCTTTCTTTTTCTTGTAGGGTTTGCCCTCCTTGCGGTAGTAGGCCTCCCGCTCCTCCTCGTAGGCCCTCTCCACCGCCCGGGCCTCGGCGAGGAGCTTTTCCAGCTCCCCCCGGTCCAACCACACCCCCCCGCACTGGGGGCAGACGTCTATGAGCACCCCCCGGCGCTCCACCTCCTTCATGCCCACGCCGCACTGGGGGCAGAGGAGAAGGGGCATCTACTCCTCCCTCCGCCCCATGAGGAGGCTGGCGTAGTAGAGGATGGTGGCCAGGGAGCTGGCCAGGGCCGCCACGTAGGTCAGGGCCGCCCAGGTGAGCACCTGCCGCGCCGGGCCCATCTCCCGGGCGTCCAGGAAGCCCATGCGCTTCAGGAAGTCCAGGGCCCTCCGGGAGGCGTCAAACTCCACGGGCAGGGTGATGAGCTGGAAGAAGGCCACCGCCAGGTAGAGGTAAAGCCCGAGCTTCGCCAAGCCCAAGGCCCCCACCATGAGCCCGAGCACCACCAGGATGGGCCCCAGGTTGCTCCCGAGGCTCGCCGCGGGCCAAAGGCTTGCCCGCACCCTGAGCCAAGCGTAGCCCTGGGCGTCCTGCACCGCATGCCCCACCTCGTGGGCCGCCACCGCCAAAGCGGCGAGGCTTGGCGAAGCGTAGTTGGGCTCGGATAGCCGCACCGCCTTGGCGTGCGGGTCATAGTGGTCCGTCAAGGCCCCGGGCACCGGTTCCACCCGCACGTGGGTGAGCCCGTGTGCGTCCAGGATGGCCCGGGCCACCTGGGCCCCGGTGAGCCCCCGGGCGTTGGCCACCCGGCTGAAGCGGGCGAAGGTGGCCTGCAGACCCCCTTGAATGGCCAGGCTAGCCACGAAAACCACGGCCATGAGCGCGATCGCCAGTAAGTCCATGCTTCACCTCCTTGCGGGACGTAGCAAAAACCGAGGCCACCTTTTAGGTGGTCTCGCCATGCGCCTAAAGCGCCCCAGCCGACCGGGGAAACCTCCCGTACTGACGACCGGCTGGCCCCCGAATGGGGGCGGCTACTCCCCGCAGGTACCTTTATACCAGACCCCGCCCTGGGGAACAAGGAGGTTATGGGAATTGTGTCCCCTGTTCTTTGCATTCAGACACTCAAGGGTATATTGGGAGCGGGAGGTGCCTATGGGATACGCGCATCCGGAGGTTCTGGTCAGCACCCAATGGGTGCAGGAGCACTTGGAGGACCCTGGGGTACGGATCCTCGAGGTGGACGAGGACATCCTCCTCTACGAGACGGGCCACATCCCAGGGGCCCAGAAGATTGACTGGCAGAGGGACTTCTGGGACCCGGTGGTGCGGGACTTCATCAGCGAGGAAGGGTTTGCCCAGCTCATGGAAAGGCTCGGCATCTCCAACGACACCACCGTGGTCCTCTACGGCGACAAGAACAACTGGTGGGCCGCCTACGCCTTCTGGTTCTTCAAGTACAACGGGCACAAGGACGTGCGCCTCATGAATGGGGGACGGCAGAAGTGGGTAGAAGAGGGCCGGCCCCTCACCACCGAGGTCCCGAGCTACCCCCCGGGCCGCTACGAGGTCCCCTACCGGGACGAGTCCATCCGCGCCTACCGGGACGACGTCTTGGAGCACATCCTCAAGGTCAAGGAGGGGAAGGGGGCCTTGGTGGACGTGCGGAGCCCCGAGGAGTACCGGGGCGAGCTCACCCACATGCCCAACTACCCGCAGGAAGGGGCCCTGCGCGCCGGGCACATCCCCGGGGCCAAGAACATCCCCTGGGCCAAGGCGGTGAACCCCGACGGGACCTTCAAAAGCGCTGAGGAGCTAAAGGCCCTCTACGAGCCCTTGGGCATCACCAAGGACAAGGACGTGGTGGTCTACTGCCGCATCGCCGAGCGCTCCAGCCACTCTTGGTTTGTCCTCAAGTACCTCCTGGGCTACCCCCACGTGAAGAACTACGACGGCTCCTGGACGGAGTGGGGCAACCTGGTGGGGGTACCCATCGCCAAAGGGGAGGAGTAAGGGGAGGCCCCGGGGCATCCCGGGGCCTTTTCAGTCCACGCTGAAATAGCGGGCCTCGGGGTGGTGGACCACCAGGGCGCTGGTGGCGTGCTCGGGATCCAGTTGGAAGTTTTCCGTGAGCCGCACGCCGATGCGGGCAAAGCCCATAAGCCGGTCCAGCTTGGCCTGGTCCGAGAGGTCGGGACAGGCGGGGTAGCCGAAGGAGTAGCGGGCCCCCTGGTAGCCCTGCTGGAAGAGCTTCTGGATCTCCGTGGCGTCCTGGCCGGCGATGCCCCACATCTGCCGCATGCGCTTGTGCCAGTACTCCGCCAAGGCCTCCGTCATCTCCACGGCGAAGCCGTGGACGAAGAGGTAGTCCTGGTACGCCCCCCCTTCAAAGAGGGCCCGCGCCTTCTTGCCAGGCTCCTCCCCCATGGTGACGAGCTGCACCCCAAGCACATCCCGGGCCCCTTCGCTGAAGGCGGGAAGCCACGCCTCCTCGTCTCCTAGGGGCGGGGCGTAGCGGGGGCGGAAGTAGTCCACGAGGCTCAGGCCCCCGCCCCGTTGCCGGGGAAAGCGGAAGCGCTCCAAAACCTCCCCCGTTTCCGGGGAATAGACCCAAAGCTCCTCCCCCTCCCGGGCCACGGGGAAGAAGCCATAGAGCACCCTGGGCCGAAGCCACCCTTCCTCCCGCGCCTCCTTGAGGAGGCGGCGGAACACGGGCTCCGCCTCCCGCTCCACCAAGGCCCGCCACTCCTCCCGGCTCATGCCCTTTCGGCTATACCCCCACTGCCCCCGGTAAAGGGCGAGCTTGTTCACGTAGTGGGCGATGGTGGCCAGGTCCAGGTTCTCCTCCACCCGCACCCCGAAGAAGGGGGGGCGGGGGATGGCGGGGGGCTCGCCCACGGGCTTGGGGCGGGCCTCCACTTTGGGCGCCTCCCGCTTGGGGCGGGCCGGAGCCTTCCGGGTGAGCTCGGGAGGAGCGTGGCCCGTGAGCTCCTCCATGAGCTTCAGGCCCTCAAAGGCATCCTCCGCGTAGTAGACGTTGGGGTAGATGGCCCGAAGCTCCTCCTCCACGAAGCTCCGGGTAAGGGCCGCCCCGCCCAGGATGACGGGGAGGGTATACCCCCTATCCCGCATGTACTCCAGGTTTTCCTTCATCACCTGGGTGCTCTTCACCAAGAGGCCCGACATGCCCACGGCGTGGGGCTTGTGCTCCTCCACCGCCCTTAGGATCTCCTCAATGGGCACCTTGATGCCCAGGTTCACCACCTGGTAGCCGTTGTTGGTGAGGATGATGTCCACCAGGTTCTTGCCGATATCGTGCACGTCCCCCTTCACCGTGGCCAGGACCATCCGGCCCTTGCCCGCACCCCGCTTTTCCATGTGGGGCTCCAGGTGGGCCACGGCCCTTTTCATCACCTCGGCGGCCTGGAGGACGAAGGGAAGCTGCATCCTTCCCGCCCCAAAGAGCTCCCCCACCTCCTTCATGCCCGCAAGGAGGGGGCCGTTGATGAGGTCCAAGGGCTTATGCCCTTGCCTTAGGGCCTCGTCCAAGTCGGCCTCGAGGCCCACCTTCCTCCCCTCCACCACCCGCCGCTTGAGCCTTTCCAAGAGGGGCAGGGCCTGGAAAAGGTCCTCCTTTTGGGCCAAGTCCTCCTGGTGGGCCTCAAAGTAGGCCATGAAGGCCATGAGGGGGTCGTACCCTTCCCTCCTTCGGTCGTGGATGAGGTCCAGGGCCAAGGCGTAGGCCTCCTCGGGGATCTGGGCGATGGGGAGGATCTTCCCCGCATCCACGATGGCGGCGGTGAGGCCCCGCTTCCTGGCCTCGTCCAGGAAGACGGAGTTGAGGACCCGCCTGGCCCTGGGCTTTAGGCCGAAGGACACGTTGGAAACCCCCAGGATGAACCCCACCCCGGGAAGCCGCTCCCTTAGCTCCTCCATGGCCAAAAGGGTCTCCTTGGCCAGGGGGCGGCTCTCCTCGTCCCCTTGGGTGATGGGGAAGGTGAGGAGGTCAAAGAGGAGGTCCTCCGGGCGGAAGCCGTGGTGCTCCGTGAGCCGCTCGTACATGCGCAAGGCCACCCGGACCTTCTCCTCCCGGGTCTTGGCCATGCCCTTCTCGTCAATGGCCAGGACCACCAGGGCCGCCCCGTGGGCCTTGGCCAAGGAGGCCACCCGGTCAAACCGCTCCAGGCCGTCCTCCAGGTTGGCGGAGTTCAGGAGGACCCGGCCCGGCAGGTACTTGAGGGCGAGCTCCATGGCCTCGGGGGAGGTGGAGTCCACCATAATAGGCACGGTGACGGCGGTGGCGAGGCCTGGGAGAAGCCAGTTGAGGTCGGCAAGCTCGTCCCGCCCCGTCCAGGCCACGGAGAGGTCCAGGGCGTGGGCCCCCTCCGCCACCTGCTCCCGGGCCAGGGCCAGGATGCCCTCGAGGTCCTTGGCGAAAAGCATCTCCCGGAAGCGCTTGCTCCCCGTGGCGTTCAAGCGCTCCCCCACCAGGAAAAGGCTCGTCTCCTGCCGGAGGGGCACCGCCTGGTAGAGGGAGGCCACCTGGGGCGGGAAGGCCTTGGGCCTCTCCCTGACGGGAACCCCCTGGACCGCCTCCGCCACCTTGCGGATGTGCTCGGGCCCCGTGCCGCAACACCCCCCCACGGCGTTCACCCCGTACTCCAGGACGAACTTGCGGTGCCACCGGGCGAGCTCCTCGGGGGTGAGGTCGTAGACCACCTTCCCCCCTTCGTTCCGCGGCAGGCCGGCGTTGGGCAGGCAGGCCACGAAGCGGGTGCTGTTCTGGGCGAAGTAGCGCACCTTGCTGTCCATGAGGTCGGGGCCCGTGGCGCAGTTCATGCCCACCACGTCCACGGGCAGGCTCTCCAAAGCGGCCAAGGCCGCCTGCTCGTCCGTGCCCACCAGGAGGGTGCCCGTGGCCTCAAAGGTCACCTGGACCTGCAGGGGCACCTCCCGCTTTACCTCGGCCATGGCCTCCCGCGCCGCCAGGACGGCGCAGCGCACCTGGAGGATGTCCTGGGCGGTTTCCAAAAGGATGAGGTCTACCCCGCCCCGGAGTAGCCCCCGCACCGCCTCCTTGTAGGCGGCGAAGAGCTCGTCCCAGGAGATCTGGCCCAAGGAGATGAGCTTGGTCCCTGGGCCCAGGGCCCCCGCCACGAAGGCCCCGTAGGGCTCCGCCACCTCCCTGGCCAGCTTGGCCCCAAGGTAGGCGAGGGCCTCCGCCTCCTCCCCGAGCCCGTACTCCGCCAGCACGTGCCGCAAGGCCCCAAAGGTGTTGGTTTCAATCACCTCGGCCCCGGCCTCGAGGTAGGACCGGTGGACCTCCTGCACCACCTCGGGCCGGGTGCGGTTGAGCACCTCGGGGCAGCCGAAGTACGCCTCCCCCCCGTAGTCCTCGGGGGTGAGGTCCCTCTTTTGCAGCTCGGTGCCCATGGCCCCGTCAAAGACCAGGGGGCGCTCCAGAAGGGCCTTTAGGTAGGGGAACTTCTTGGCCCGGGCCTCCTTGTTGTAGCCCAGGCGCACCAAAGGGGCATCCCCCCACCCCGCCCCCCCCAGGTGGTGGCGGCAACCGGGACTGCAGGTGTGGACCTCCACCATATCCCGCTAGTGTAGCCAAAAGCGGAGGGCTATGCTAGGCCCATGGACCCCTTCGGCATCCTCTACACTGACCTCTACCAGCTCACCATGGGCCAGGTCTACTTCCGCCTAGGGCTTCACGAAAAGGAGGCCCTCTTTGAGGCCTTCTATCGCAAAAACCCGGACTACGGGGCCCACCAGGCGGGCTATACCGTTTTCGCCGGCCTGGACCCCCTGCTTTCCTGGATGGAAAGCGCCCGCTTCGGGAACGAGGAGCTGGAGGCCCTCAGGGCCCTCAAGGGCCGCTCGGGCAAGCCCCTCTTCGCGGAGGACTACCTCCGCTACCTAAAGGAGATGGGCGGCTTTTCCGGCCTGACGGTGAGGGCCCTCCCCGAGGGCCGGGTGGCCCACCCCCAGGTGCCCCTCCTCAGCGTGGAAGGCCCCCTCCTCCAGGCGCAGCTCCTGGAAACCGCCCTCCTGAACCGCATCAACTACGAGACCCTCATCGCCACCAAGGCGAGCCGGGTGCGGGAGGCGGCGGGGGAGGAGGCCATCGTCCTGGAGTTCGGCCTGCGCCGGGCCCCGGGCAAGGGAGGGGAAAGCGCCACCCGGGCAAGCCTCATCGGCGGCGCCAACCGCTCCAGCGCCGTAAGCCTCTCCCACCTCCTGGGCCTCCCCTCCTCCGGCACCCACGCCCACAGCCTGGTGCAGGCCTTTTTGGCCCTGGGCTACTCCGAGGAGGACGCCTTCCAAGCCTTCGCCGAGGTCTTCCCCGACGACACCATCCTCCTCCTGGACACCGTGGACACCCTCCACTCCGGCCTACCCCACGCCCTCAAGGTCTTTGAAAGGCTAAGGCGCAAGGGGCACCGGCCCGTGGGGGTGCGGATTGATTCCGGGGACCTGGCCTACTTGGCCATCCAGGTGGCCAAGGAGCTGGACAAGGCGGGCTTTGCCGACACCCTCATCGTGCTCTCCGGGGACCTGGACGAGCTCGTGATTTGGCAGATCAAAAGCCAGATCCTGGAGGAGGCCCCCCGCTACGGGGTGGAGCCGGAAAGGCTCCTCAAACGCCTGGTCTACGGGGTGGGGACGCGGATGGTGGTCTCCTGGGGGTACCCGGCCCTAGGGGGGGTGTACAAGCTGGTGGCCATCCGGGAAAACGGCACCTGGGCCCCGGCCATCAAGATCTCGGACTCCTTGGAAAAGGTGCTCAACCCCGGGCACAAGAAGGTCTACCGGGTTTACGATCACCGGGGCCTGGCCACGGCGGACCTCCTCGCCACCTTTGACGAGGAGGTGCGGGCGGACACCCCCCTCCACCTCCGCCACCCCACCGACCCCACCAAGCGCCGCACCTTAAGGCCCGGGGAGTTCACCCTCGAGCCCCTCCTGGAAGAAGCCTTCCGGGGCAAGCGCCTCTTCCCGCCCCTACCCCTCGAGGTCCTGCGGGAAAGGCGCCACAAGGACGTGTCCCGGCTAGACCCCGGGGTGCGCCGCCTGGTGAACCCCCACGTCTACCACGTTTCCCTCACCGAGCGCCTCTTCGCCCTAAAAGAAGCCCTGGTGGCCCGGCTCGCCGGATAGGCCTAGGAGGCCTGCTTTAGCCGGGCCTCCTCCAGGGCCTTTAGGGGGTTGTCCAGGTGGGGGAGGTCTATGACGAGCTCCTTCACCCCGCTCCCCGGGGCCTCAAACATCAGGTCCACCATGGTCTTCTCCAGGATGGCCCGTAAGCCCCGGGCCCCCGTGCCCCGCTTGAGGGCCCTGCGGGCCACCTCCTTGAGGGCGGCAGGGGTGAAGCGGAGCTCAATCCCTTCCATGCGGAAAAGCTCCTGGTACTGCCGTACCAGGGCGTTCTTGGGCTCGGTGAGGATGCGCACCAGGTCCTCCTCCGTGAGGGGGTGGAGCTGGACGATGAGGGGGGCCCGGCCCACGAACTCGGGGATCATGCCAAACTTCACCAGGTCCTCGGGGATGACCTCCAGGGGCTCTTCCCGCTTCTCCCTGTCCCCCGTGAAGCCGATGGCGGTGCGGCCCACCCGGGCCTTGACGATGTTTTCCAGGCCCTCAAAGGCCCCGCCCAGAATGAAGAGGATGTTCTTGGTGTTGACCGGGATGAACTCCTGGTGGGGGTGCTTCCTGCCCCCTTGCGGGGGCACGTTGGCGATGGTGCCCTCAATGATCTTCAAGAGGGCCTGCTGCACCCCTTCCCCGGAGACGTCCCGGGTGAGGGAGGGGTTTTCCGACTTGCGGGCGATCTTGTCAATCTCGTCTATGTAGACGATGCCCATCTCCGCCCGCTCCACGTCAAAGTCGGCGTTCTGGAGGAGGCGGAGGATGACGTTCTCCACGTCCTCCCCCACGTACCCCGCCTCGGTCAAGGTGGTGGCGTCGGCGATGGCGAAGGGCACCTCCAGGAAGCGGGCGAGGGTTTCCGCCAGGAGGGTTTTCCCCGTGCCCGTGGGGCCGATGAGGAGGATGTTGGCCTTGCCGATCTCCGCCTCGGGGTGGAGGAGGCGCTTGTAGTGGTTGTAAACCGCCACGCTTAGGGCCCTTTTCGCCGCCTCCTGGCCCACCACGTACTGGTCCAGGTGGGCCTTGATCTCCTGGGGTTTGGGCAGGCGGCTTGGCCCCTTGGGCCGATGGCTTTCCCCGCGGAGGACCTCTTGGGCCCGCGCCACGCAGTCCTCGCAGATGAAGACGTCCTCTATAGGGCTTTCCAGAAGCCTTCCCGTGTCGGGCGGGCGCAGGCCGCAGAAGCTGCAGTGGGGCCTAGGCTTCCTCACGGGTCACCACCTGGTCAATGAGGCCGTACGCCAAGGCTTCCTGCGCCGAGAGGTAGTAGTCCCGGTCCGTGTCCTTCTCCACCTTTTCCAAGGGCTGGCCCGTATGCTTGGCCAGGATCTCGTTGAGAAGCTTCTTGGCCTTGAGGATTTCCTGGGCCTGGATGGCGATGTCGCTGGCCGTGCCCCGGACCCCGCCCCAAGGTTGGTGGATCATCACCTTGGAGTGGGGCAAGGCGTAGCGCCGGCCCTTCTCCCCGGCGGCCAGGATCACCGCCGCCATGCTGGCCGCAAGCCCGATGACGATGGTGGAAACCGGGGCCCGGACGAACTGCATGGTGTCGTAGATGGCGAGCCCGGCGTCCACCTCCCCCCCAGGGGAGTTGATGTAGAGCTTGATCTCCTGGTTGGGGTTTTGCGCATCCAGGAAGAGAAGCTGGGCCACCACGGTGTTGGCCACCTGGGCATCTATGGGGGTGCCCAGGAAGATGATCCGGTCCTTGAGGAGGCGGGAATAGATGTCGTAGACCCGCTCGCCGCGGGCGGTCTGCTCTATGACGTAGGGTATGACCATACCGTTTCCCATTCTAAGGGGAAGCCCAGGGGGAAATCCCCCCTGGGCCACCATGCCCCGTTAGGCCAGGGCCGCCAGGGCCTGGCGCACCGCCTTGTCCTGGAGGTAAGCGGCCCTAAGCCGGGCCAGGCCCCGCTCGCCAAACTGCCGCTTGAGTTCTTGGACAGAAAGGCCGTAGGAGCGGGCCACCGCCTGCAGGTAAGCCTGCCACTCCTCCTCCGTGAGCTCGGGCTTGAGCTCCTCGGCAAGCCGCTCCTTGGCCAAGGAACGGCGCACCCGCTTGAGGGCCTCCTGCCGCAGGTCCTCCTGGAACTTCGCAAGCTCGCCCCGCTCCTCCAAGGCCTTGAGGTAGGCCTCGAGGCCAATCCCCTGCCGGTAAAGGTCCTCCGCCAGGTGCTCTAGGAGGTGGCGCTCCTCCGCCTCCAACATGGAAGGCGGGATATCCGCCTCTAGCCCCTCGGCGAGCTTCTCCAAAAAGGCCCGCTCCCGGGCCTCCTGGTAGGCCGCCTCCGCCTGGCGCTTTAGGCTTTCCCGCACCTTGGCCTTGAGGTCCTCCAGGCTCTCCGCCTCCAGGGTCTTGGCGAACTCCTCGTCCAGCTCGGGGAGCTCCAGGGTCTTCACCTCCAGGACCTCGGTCCTCACCTCCCGCACCTTCTCCCCCTGCTCGTTCAGGACGGGGACCATGACCACATCCCCCGCCCGCTTGCCCAAAAGGGCCTCCTTCACGTGGGGCAGGGCCTTGGAAAGGTCAATGGGGAACTCCGCCCCCTCCTCCGTGCGCACGAAGACGTGGTCCCCCTCCTGGGCCTCCCGGTCCACGGGCACGAGCTCGGCATAGCGGTGGCGAAGCTCCTCCAGGGCCTTTTCCACCATCTCCTCCGTGACCTCAGGCGAGGGCACCTCGAGGGTAAAGGAGCGCCAGTCGGGGAGCTTCACCTCGGGGTAGTTCTCCACCTCCGCCACGTAACGGAAGCCTTCCCCCTCCTTAAGCTCCTCCTCCACCACCCGGGCGGCCACGGGGGTCAGGCCCAGCTCCCGCACCGCCTCGGGGTAGGTTTCCTCCACCAGGCGCTCCTTAAGGTCGGCGAGGAGCTCCTCGCGGCCCAGACGGGCCTCCACCACCTTCAAAGGGGCCTTTCCCGGGCGGAAACCCGGGATCCTCACCCGCTTGGCCAGGTCCTTGAGGAGGGCCTGGTAGCTCTCCTCCACCTTCTCCGCCGGGACCTCCACCCGAACCCTTACCCGATAGCCGGAACGCTCCAGGATCTCCGCCACGCCACACCTCGCACGCATCTAGGGAGGGGCCCCGCCCGGTTGGTGCGAGGAGCGGGACTTGAACCCGCACGGGTTGCCCCACCGGATCCTAAGTCCGGCGCGTCTACCGGTTCCGCCATCCTCGCATGGGGGCGAGGCCCCCCTTCAAAATACCACCCCTTGCGGGGTGGTGGTTTTGGGGTGAGCGATGGGACTTGAACCCACGACCCCCGGATCCACAGTCCGGTGCTCTAACCAGCTGAGCTACGCTCACCACGCTCAGCATCCGCCATTCTAAGGAGCTACTTGCCCTCCGTCAAGGCCTGAAGCCCGCCCTCCAGGCTCATGGCCTCGTACCCTTCCGCCTCCAGGTAGAGGGCCGCCACCTGGCTCAAAAGCCCCTTCTCGCACACCAAAAGGAGGGGGACTTTGGGGAGGCCGTGCTCTCCTTTTTGGATTTTTTCTAGAGGTACCCACTCGGCGGGAAAGGGCAAGGGGGTGGTCCTCCGGTCGGCGGGGCGCACGTCCACCACCTTGACCCCCTGGGCCAGAAGGGCCGGAAGCTCCTCGGGGCGCACCTTGCGCATGGCTTGAGTATAGCGGGCGGGGGCGCCGGGGGCTTGGCCGCAAGTCTATGCATTTAGACCCGCCCCTTGTGCATAGACTTCGCACCAACCCTTGGCCGAAACCCAAGCCTGTGGTAAGCTCTTCCACCGGGTACGCGATGCCGCCGAGAAGAGACCTCAAGAAGATCCTCATCATCGGTTCTGGACCCATCACCATCGGCCAGGCCGCCGAGTTTGACTATTCCGGCACCCAGGCGGTGAAGGCCCTAAGGGGGGCGGGCTACGAGGCCATCCTGGTGAACTCCAACCCCGCCACCATCATGACCGACCCCGAGCTCGCCGAGCGCACCTACGTGGAGCCTTTGACCCTGGAGTACCTGGAAAAGGTCATCGCCAAGGAGCGCCCCGACGCCCTCCTCCCCACCCTGGGGGGCCAGACCGCCCTCAACCTTTCCATGGCCCTCCACGAGGAGGGCGTCCTGGAGCGCTACGGGGTGGAGCTCATCGGGGCCAAGGCGGAGGCCATCAAAAAAGGGGAGGATCGGGAGGAGTTCCAGAAGGCCATGCGGAAGATCGGCCTCGAGGTGCCCCGGGGCCTCATGGTGGGGAGCGTGGAGGAGGGGCTCCACTTCGCCCGGGAGGTGGGCTACCCCGTGGTGGTGCGCCCTTCCTTCACCCTGGGGGGCACGGGGGGCGGCATCGCCCGGAACGAAGGGGAGCTTAGGGAGGTCCTGGGGCGAGGCCTCGCCCTCTCCCCCGTGCACACCGCCTTGGTGGAGGAATCGGTCTTGGGGTGGAAGGAGTTTGAGCTGGAGGTGATGCGGGACCACGCCGACACCGTGGTCATCATCACCAGCATTGAGAACCTGGACCCCATGGGGGTCCACACGGGGGACTCCATCACCGTGGCCCCGGCCCAGACCCTCTCCGACGCCGAGTACCAGAGGATGCGGGACGCCGCCAAGGCGGTGATCCGGGAGATCGGGGTGGACACGGGCGGGTCCAACATCCAGTTCGCCGTGGACCCCAAGACGGGCCGCCAGGTGGTCATTGAGATGAACCCCCGGGTTTCCCGCTCCTCGGCCCTCGCCTCCAAGGCCACGGGCTTCCCCATCGCCAAGATCGCCGCCCTCCTGGCGGTGGGCTACCGCCTGGACGAGCTTCCCAACGACATCACCCGCAAAACCCCCGCCTCCTTTGAGCCCACCATTGACTACGTGGTGGTGAAGATCCCCCGCTTCGCCTTTGAGAAGTTCCAAGACCTCCCCAACACCCTAGGAGGCTTTAAGGACGAGCTCGGCACCCAGATGAAGTCCGTGGGCGAGGTGATGGCCATAGGCCGCACCTTCAAGGAGGCGCTCCTTAAGGCCCTCCGGGGGCTAGAGCGGGACGTGCGGGCCTTGGCGGGGGTGCGCACGGAGGACCTGGAGAAGAAGCTCTACCCCAACCCGGACCGCATCTACGCCGTGCTGGAGCTCCTGAGGCGGGGCATGCCCGTGGAGGAACTCCACGAGGCCACCCGCATAGACCCCTGGTTCCTCCACCAGATGAAGGAGATCGCCGAGGCGG
Organism: Thermus brockianus; assembly: GCF_021462505.1. Lineage (GTDB taxonomy): Bacteria > Deinococcota > Deinococci > Deinococcales > Thermaceae > Thermus > Thermus hydrothermalis. The sequence continues at coordinate 166,512 of NZ_JAKEDV010000001.1, read as the reverse complement.
AGGCCTGGCTAAAGGAGCACCCCCCCAAGGACCGGGAGGACTGGCGGTTCTACAAGGCCCTAGGCCTCCCCGACCGGCGCATAGGGGAGCTCCTCGGAAAGGGGGAAGCGGAGGTGCGCGCCGCGCGCAAGGCCCTCGGGGTGGTGCCTGTCTACAAGACCGTGGACACCTGCGCCGCCGAGTTTGAGGCCTACACCCCCTACCACTACTCCACCTACGAGGAGGAGGACGAGGTCTGGCCCTCGGAAAAGCCCAAGGTGGTGATCCTGGGCTCGGGGCCCATCCGCATCGGGCAAGGGGTGGAGTTTGACTACGCCACGGTGCACGCCGTCTGGGCCTTAAGGGAGGCGGGGTACGAGACCATCATGGTGAACTCCAACCCGGAGACGGTCTCCACGGACTACGACACCGCCGACCGCCTCTACTTTGAGCCCCTGACCCTCGAGGACATCCTCAACCTGGTGGAGCACGAGAAGCCCCTGGGGGTCATCGCCACCTTGGGAGGGCAGACGCCCCTAAAGCTCGCCCAGGGCCTCGAGGCCCACGGGGTCAAGCTCCTCGGCACCCCCTACGCCGCCATCCACAAGGCGGAGGACCGGGAGGCGTTCCACGAGCTCTGCCAGGCCTTGGGCATCCCCCAGCCCGAGGGAAGGGTGGCGGCCACCCCGGAGGAGGCCTTGAGGCTGGCCAAGGAGCTCGGCTTCCCCCTCCTCGCCCGGCCCAGCTACGTCCTGGGAGGGCGGGCCATGCGGGTCCTGTGGGACGAGGGGGAACTCGCGCGCTACCTGGAGGAGGTCTATGCGCCTCTAGAGGAAAAGCCCTCCATCCTCCTGGACCGCTACCTGGAAGGGGCCTTGGAGCTGGACGTGGACGCCCTTTCCGACGGGGAGACGGTGATGATCGCCGGGGTGATGGAACACGTGGAGCGGGCCGGGGTCCACTCGGGGGACTCGGCCACGGTCCTCCCCCCCGTGCACCTCTCCCCCGAGGCCTTGGCCAAGGTGAAGGACTACACCCGCCGCCTGGCCCTGGCCTTGGGGGTGAAGGGGCTTTTGAACGTCCAGTACGCCGTCTTGGGGGAGGAGGTGTACGTCCTCGAGGCCAACCCCCGGGCGAGCCGCACCGTGCCCTTCGTGTCCAAAGCCATCGGCGTGCCCCTGGCCAAGCTTGCCGCCCTCATCGCCGTGGGGAAGACCCTGAAGGAGCTTGGGGTCAAGGACCTGGAGCCCGTGCCCCCCTACTACGCTGTGAAGGAGGTGGTGATCCCCTGGCTCAAGTTCCCCGGGGTCATCCCCGTCCTGGGGCCGGAGATGCGCTCCACGGGGGAGAGCATGGGGATAGACGAGGACCCCTACCTGGCCTACTACAAGGCGGAACTGGGCGCCGGGCAGCGGCTTCCCCTGGAGGGCAGGGTGCGCTTCATCGGCGATGGGCTCCGCAAGGAGGCGCTAGAACACCTGGAGGCGCTCAAAAAGGCCTATGAGGAGGCGGGGTTTAGCCTGAGCGAAGGGGAGTACGACCTCCTCATTAGCCCCGTTCCCCACCCCGAGCTCCGGCGCGCGGTGGAGAAAGGGCTCCCCTTCATCACCACCCTGGAGGGGGCCTGGTGGAGCCTCAAGGCCATTCTCAAGGCCCGGGAGAGGGCCCAAGAGGCGAAGAGCCTCCAGGAGTGGCACGCCCGCCTAAAGGCGGGTGTACAATAGGCGGCAATGAAGCTCATCATCGCCATCGTGCAGGACACGGACGCCCCCGGCCTCACCAAGGCCCTTTTGGAGCGGGGCCTCCAGTCCACCAAGCTGGCCTCCACGGGAGGCTTCCTAAGGGAAGGAAACACCACCCTGCTCATCGGGGTGGAGGACGGGCGGGTGGAGGAGGTCCTGGAGCTCATCCGGGAGAAGTGCCGCACCCGCACCCGGCTGGTGACCCGGGGCCTTCCCCTTTCCGAGGCTCCCGACCCCTTCCTGGCCCAGCCCGTGGAGGTACAGGTGGGAGGGGCGGTGGTCTTCGTTCTGCCGGTGGAAGGCTTCTTCAAGGTATGAGGAGGCTAGGGGCCCTCCTTGGCCTTCTTGGGGGCCTGGCCCTAGCCCAGATCGCCAAGCCGCCGGAAGGTTTTCAAAAAGCCCTGGGCCCCCTTCCCCCGGGCGCCCAGGTAGAGGTGGAAACCCGAAACAACCGCCTCCTCGCCGTGCGCTACCAAGGTCCCGAAAACGCCGCCTTCCTGGGGCGGCTTCTGGACCGGGCCACAGGCCTCCCCTTCTCGGAAGCCTTCCTCACCTGGTACAAGGAAAACGCCCCCGGCCTTAAGGGGCGCGCCCTTACCCTGAACCTGGAAGGAGCCTTCCTCTTAGAACTCGCCTTTTCCGAGCCCTTCCGCGCCCGGCTCGCCCCCAGGAGGGTGGAGGCCACCGCCTTGGACCAAGACCGCCTCGTCCTGGGGGAAAAGGGGCCCATGTTGCGGATCTTCTCCGACTTCCAGTGCCCCTACTGCCAGCGCCTGGCCCGGGAGGTGCTACCCTCCCTCAAGGCCCGGGCGGCGCAGGGGGAGCTTCGGATAAGCTACCGCCACTTTCCCCTCACGGAAATCCACCCCGAGGCCCTCCCCGCCGCTCTAGCCAGCGAGTGCGCTGCCTCGCAAAAGGCCTTTTGGCCCTACCATGACCGCCTCATGGCGGGGCGGCTTGGGAACTACCTGGCCCTGGCCCGGGAACTGGGCTTGGACCTGGAGGCCTTTCGCCGGTGCTTGGAAGACCCAAAGACCAAGGCCCTCGTGGAGGAGGACCGGGCCTTGGCGCTCCGGCTTGGCTTCCGTGGCACCCCCACGGTCCTGGCCGGACCCTACCTGGTGCCCAACCCCTTTAGCCTCACCCAGGTACTGGACTACCTGGAACTCGCCCGCTAAAGTGGGCGGGGTGGAAGGCGAGCTTTTCCTCCTCAAAGACACCAAGGGCCGCGCCTTCCTGGTGCGCCTGCGGCCCGGGGGGGTTTTCCATCACCATAAGGGGAGCGTCCCCCACGAGGCCATCCTGCAGGCAGGGCCCGGGGGGGTGGTGGCGACCCACCTGGGCGAACCCCTTTCCGTCCACAGGCCCACCCTGGAGGAGTACGTCCTCCACATGCGGCGGAGCGCCACCCCCACCTACCCCAAGGACGCCAGCGCCATGGTGACCCTCCTGGACCTGGCCCCGGGGATGCGGGTCCTCGAGGCGGGCACGGGCTCGGGGGGCCTCACCCTCTTCCTGGCCCGGGCGGTGGGGAAAGAGGGCCTGGTGGAAAGCTACGAGAAGCGCCCCCACCACCTAAGGCAGGCGGAGGAAAACGTCAAGGCCTTCTGGCAGGTGGAAAACGTGCGCTTCCACGCCCAGGGCCTGGAGGAGGCGGAGCTAAAACCGGAAAGCTTCCACGGGGTGGCCCTGGACCTCATGGAGCCCTGGAAGGTCCTCCCCAAGGCAGCGGAGGCCCTGATGCCGGACCGGTTTTTGGTGGCCTACCTCCCCAACATCACCCAGGTCCTGGAAACCGTGCGGGCGGCAGAGGGGCTTCCCTTGCGCTTGGAGAGGGTCTTGGAGGTGGGCTGGCGGGAGTGGGAGGTGAGGCTTCCCGTGGCCCATCCCCGCTTCCAGCAGGTGGGGCACACCGCCTTTTTGCTGGCGTTTCGCAGATGGAAGGCCTCCTGATCCACGCCCTTTTGCGGGGGCTTTTCCCGGAGCTTCCCGCCCTGAACCTGGGCCTCGCCTTCCCCGACGAGGGCACCCTGGCCGTGCTCCTCAAGGGGAAGACGGGGCGGATCTTCAACCTGGTCCTCCACTACCGCCCCCCAAACCCCAGCCTGGTCCTGGAGGAGGGGAGCCTCCTGGGGGAGCCCAAGACCCCCTTCCAGCGGCAGCTCGCCGCCCGGGTCAAGGGGCCCTTGGTGGCGGCGGAGCAGTGGAAGCTGGACCGGGTGGTCTTCTTCCGCTTCGCTGGGGAGAAGGGCTTCGTGGACACCCCGCCCTCCGTCCTGGTCTTTGAGGCCACGGGGCGGAACGCCAACCTCCTCCTTCTGGACGAGAAGGGCACCATCCTGGGGGTGGACCGGGTCATCACCCGGGAGGTGAACCGCTACCGGGAGCTCAAGCCCGGCCTCCCCTACACCCCACCCCCCCCCTACGCCAAGCTGGACCCGAGAACCCTCAAGGAGGAAGACCTTAGGGTCCTCCTGGGGAAGCCCCTCAAGGAGGTGGTGCGCCACGTGGACGGGGTGGGGCTTGAGCTCATGCGGGAACTCGCCCGCCGGACCGGGCTCACCCCGGAAAGCGTCCTGGGGGAAGGGGAGCTTGCCCGCCTCCACCGGGCCCTCAAGGGCCTGGTGGAGGACCCCACCCTGCGCACGGCGCTTTCCGAGGAGCTCAGGGCGAAGTGGCAGGAGGAGGAGAAGGAGGCCCTGAGGAAGCCCCTCCTCGAGGCCCTGGCCCGGGAGGTGCGCACCCTTAGGGCCCGGCTTGCCGACTACCACCAGGCCCTCGCCCGCCTGGAGGAGGCGGAGACCCACAGGCGCAAGGCCGACCTCCTCCTCGCCCGGCTCAAGGAGGTGCCCAAGGGGGAGGCAAAGGTGGTCCTGGAGGGGTTTGACGGCCACCCCGTGGAAATCCCCCTGGACCCCGCCCTCTCCCCCCAGGAAAACGCCAAGAAGCTCTACGAAAGGGCCCGGCGCCTGGAGGAGCTTGCGGAAAGGGCCTTGGACCTCATCCCCAAGACGGAAGCCCGCATCGCGGAACTGGAAGGGGAGATGGCCCGCATCGCCAGCGCAGACCTACAGGAACTCCTCGCCCTCACCCAAAGGCCCAAGGGGGAAAAGGGCCCGAGGCTTGGCCTCCGCTACACCTCCCCTTCAGGCTTTCCCGTCCTGGTGGGGCGGAACGCCAAGGAGAACGACCTCCTCACCCGCATGGCCCACTCCGAGGACCTCTGGTTCCACGCCCAAGGGGTGCCGGGGAGCCACGTGATCCTAAAGGCGGAGGGCAAGAACCCCCCCCTGGAGGACCTCCTCTTCGCCGCCAGGCTCGCCGCCTACCACTCCAAGGCCCGGGGAGAGCGGCAGGTGCCCGTGGACTACACCCGCAAGAAGCACGTCTGGCGGCCCCGCAAAGCCCCACCCGGCCAGGTCCTCTACACCCAGGCCAAGACCCTTTTCGTGGAAGGGGCGCTTCCCGAGGGCCTCGAGGCGGGATAAACTTAGACCCCGTGAAGAGGGTGATGTTCCACGCCAAAATCCACCGGGCCACCGTGACCCAGGCCGACCTCCACTACGTGGGCTCGGTGACCGTGGACCAAGACCTCCTGGACGCCGCCGGCATCCTGCCCTACGAGCAGGTGGACATCTACGACATCACCAACGGGGCCCGCCTCACCACCTACGCCCTGCCAGGCCCCAGGGGCTCGGGGGTGGTCCAGATCAACGGGGCCGCCGCCCACCTGGTGAAGCCCGGCGACCTGGTGATCCTTGTGGCCTACGGGATCTTTGACGAGGAGGAGGCCCGGGCCCTCAAGCCCACGGTGGTCCTGGTGGACGGGCAAAACCGCATCCTGGAGGTCAGGAAGGGGTGAGCCGCCTCAAGCTCTACCTGGAGCTCGTGCGCTTTGAGCACACCCTTTTCGCCCTCCCCTTCGCCTACGCCGGGATGCTCCTGGCGGCGGGGGGTTGGCCGGGTGGGCGCACCTTCCTCCTCGTCACCCTGGCCATGGTGGGGGCGAGGACCATGGCCATGGCCCTAAACCGCCTCATAGACTGGCGGATTGACGCCCTAAACCCCCGCACGCAAAACCGCCACCTGCCCAAGGGCTTGGTGAAGCCCTGGGAGACCCTTCTCCTCGCCCTCCTCGGCCTTGGCCTCTTGGTCTACGCGGGCCTCGCCCTAAACCCCCTCACGGCCAGGCTCCTCCCGGTGGCCGTCTTCTTCCTCACCGCCTATAGCTACACCAAGCGCTTCACCTGGCTTTGCCACTACGTGCTCGGGCTCACCATCGGGGCCGCCGCCCCTGGGGGGTGGATCGCCGTCACGGGGAGCTTCGCCCCCACCGCCTACTGGCTCTGGGCGGGGGTGGGGCTTTGGATCGCCGGCTTTGACATCCTCTACGCCACCCAGGACTACGCCTTTGACCGGGCCTACGGGGTAAAAAGCATCCCGGCCCGCTTCGGCATCCCCAAGGCCCTCAGTGTGGCCCGGGCCACCCACCTCCTCGCCTGGCTCGCCTTCCTGATGGCCGGGCTGAGCTACGGGGCGGGGTGGGCCTTTTACCTAGGGCTTTTCCTGGTGGGGGGGCTTCTCCTTTGGGAGCACCGCCTGGTATCCCCCGAGGACCTCTCCAAGGTGGAGGTGGCCTTCTTCCAGGCCAACGTGGGGGTGAGCCTGGGAATGTTCCTCTTCATCCTCCTGGACCTCCTCCGCTAGGGTAGGCTTGGGGCATGGAGGGCCTAAAGCGGCAGGCGGAGGCGGCCATCCGGGAGTTCTTGGAGCTCTTCCCTATGCCCAGGGGAAGCCTCTTCGTCCTCGGGGGGTCTACGAGCGAGGTCCTGGGGGAAAGGGTGGGCACGAGGCCGAGCCTCGAGGCCGCCGAGGCCATCCTGGAAGGGCTTCTGCCGCCCCTCTTGGAGCGGGGCATCCACGTGGCCGTGCAGGGGTGCGAGCACCTGAACCGCGCCCTGGTGGTGGAAAGGGAGGCGGCCCTAGCCTATGGCCTAGAGGAGGTCACGGTCTTCCCCCACCCCAAGGCCGGGGGGGCCTTGGCCACGGCGGCCTTCCTCCGCTTCCGGGAGCCCGTGGTGGTGGAAAGCCTAAAGGCCCAAGCCCACGGGGGGATGGACATCGGCGGGGTCCTCATCGGCATGCACCTAAGGCCCGTGGCCGTGCCCGTGCGCCTTTCCGTGCGCAAGCTGGGGGAGGCGGTACTCCTCGCTGCCAAGACCCGGCCCAAGCTCATCGGGGGGGCCCGGGCGGTCTACACCCGGGAGGAGATGCTCAAGAAGGTGGAAGAATATCGGCAAAGGCTTCCCTGAAGAGGGCCGCCACCCCCAAGGCCTCGTACCGGTCGTAAGCCCCCATGAGGGAGAGGCGGAAGATCTTGCCCTTTAAGGGCCCCTGCCCGCCGGCGATGACCGCTTTCCGCCGGGCAAAGGCCTCCTTGACCGCCCGGTAGGGCACCCCCTCGGGCAGGTAAAAGGCGGCCACGGCGGGGCTTCGCACCTCGGGCACGGGCCTTAGCCCAAGCGCCTCCCCCACCTGGTAAAGGAGGGCGTTCTGCCAGGCCTTGAGGGCCAGGTGCGCCTCCAGGTCCGGCAAGACCGCCTCCAGCACCGCCCTAACCGCCCCCACCAGGTTGATGGCGGGGGTCCAGGCGCTCTCCCCTTCCCGCTGGGCCTTGAGCTCCCGGGCGAGGTCCAGGTAATAGCCCCGGGGCCTCAGGCGCTCCAGGGCCCTCGGGGAAAGGGCCACGAAGCCAAGGCCCGGAGGGCACATGAGGCCCTTTTGGCTTCCCGAGAGGGCGGCGTCCACCCCGTAAGCCTCCAAGGCCACCTCCCGCACGAGGAGGCTCGTCACCATGTCCACCCCCACCAGGCCCTCGGGGTTCGCCTCCTTGAAGGCCCGGGCCAGGGCGGGGAGGTCCACCAAAGCCCCCGTGGAGGTCTCGGAGTGCACGAGGAGAAGCCCTTGAAACCCCTTCCTGGCCACGTCCTCGGGGCGAGGGACCCGGCCATAGGGGAAGTCCAGGCGCTCCGCCTCTAGGCCCGCCGCCAGGGCGATCTCGTAAAAGCGCTCGGAAAACTTGCCGTAGACGGGGACCAGGACCCTCTCCCCGGGGGCAAAGAGGTTCTGTACCAGGGCCTCCATGGCCAGGGTGCCGCTGCCCGTAAGGATGAGGACCTCCCCTTCCGTGCCGAAGGCCTTTTTGAGGAGGGAACGGGCCTCCAAAAAGAGGGCGCGGGCGGGCTCGGTGCGGTGGTGGAGCTGGGGCTGGGCCAGGGCCTCCAGGGCCTTGGGGTGAAGCCGCACAGGACCTGGGGTAAGGAGCCACTCCATGGGAAAAGTGTATCGTAGTCCCGTGGCCTTTGCCCTCCGCTTCCTCGCCCCCGCCCCGGACACCTATCTCCTGCCCCTCCCCCAAAGCCTTCCCGGGCAGGAGGTGGAGGGCCTTTTCCTCTCGCAGAAGCCCCTCGAGGCCTACGAGGCCCGGGGAACCCTCTGGGCCCGCTTTGCCCTGAGGGAGGGGGAGGCCCTGGAGCTAAGGTTCCGCCTGAAGACGTATCCCGTGCGGGAAAGCCCCCCGTGGCGCAAGGCCCTCCTCCGCGAGCCCCCGGAGGCTTGGCCGGGGATTTTGGCCCACCGGGGGCACAGGGTGGAAAGGGCCTTGGGCTTCCTCCTCTCGGGAAGGCCCCACACCTGGTTCCTAGTGGACGGCGTCCCCCTAGACCCCCTCCTCCACCAGGCCCTCCAGGAAAACCCCGCCCACCTCCTCCCCCTGGGCGTGGCCCCCGACCCCGGGGTCTACCTGGGAGGGCACGAGGGAAAGCGCCTCCTCCTCCTTCGGGCTCCTTGGCCTGGGGAGGAGGGCCTCCTTTGGCAAGAGCTCCGCTCCCTCAGGCCCGACCCCTTACCCCCTTTAAGGGCCATGGCCTTCGCCTCCTTGGGGCTTTCCGCCCTGGGCTTCCCCACGGGGCCCTGGCCCTACCTTCCCTACCTCGCCCTGGTGGCCTTCCGGCAGGGCCCCGCCCTCAAGGACCTCTTGCGAAGAAGCCCCCGCCACGCCCTGGAAAGCCTTCTCTTCCACGCCTTCGCCCTTTCCGTAAGCCTTAACCCAAGGCCGGAACTGGGCCTTGGGTACCTGGCCCTTTTCTTCTGGAACCGGCTTAGGCCTTCTTCCGCAACTCCTCCAAAATCTCCCGAAGAAGCCTGACCTCCTCGGGGGGCTCGGGCGGGGCCGCCGCCTCCTCCTTCTTCAGGCGCTTTTGCGCCTCCTGCATGGGCACCACCACCAGGAAGTAGATGGCCGCCGCCACCACCACGAAGTTCACCAGGGCGTTGATGAACTTGCCGAGGGCGATGGGCCCAAGCTTGAGGGCGGAGAAGTCCGGCGCACCCCCTATAGCCCCGATCAAGGGGGTGAGGACGTCCGCCACTAAGGAGTTCACCACCTGGCCGAAGGCGCCGCCGATGACGACCGCCACCGCCAAATCCACCACGTTGCCCCGCATGAGGAAGTTCTTAAACCCTTGAAGCATACCCACCTCCCAAACCTTGTGGCGGAAGCCACGAGGTCTTTATACCGCGCCCCTGTGAAAGGCCTGCTAAAATGGCGGCGAACCCCCGATGGGCCAAAGGGCTCAAAGCGCGGGGCCAAGGAGGTTAGGATGGCCAAGGTCAAGCTGGAGCACGTGTGGAAGCGCTTCGGCAAGGTGGTGGCGGTCAAGGACTTCAACCTGGAAACCGAGGACGGGGAGTTCGTGGTCTTCGTGGGGCCTTCCGGTTGCGGCAAGACCACCACGCTGCGCATGATTGCGGGCCTCGAGGAGATCTCGGAGGGGAAGATCTACATCGGCGACCGCCTGGTGAACGACGTCCCCCCCAAGGACCGGGACATCGCCATGGTCTTCCAGAACTACGCCCTCTACCCCCACATGAACGTCTACGAGAACATGGCCTTCGGGCTCCGCCTCCGCCGCTACCCCAAGGACGAGATTGACCGCAGGGTGAAGGAGGCGGCCCGCATCCTGAAGATTGAGCACCTCCTAAACCGCAAGCCCCGGGAGCTCTCCGGCGGGCAACGCCAGCGGGTGGCCATGGGACGGGCCATCGTCCGGGAGCCCAAGGTCTTCCTCATGGACGAGCCCCTTTCCAACCTGGACGCCAAGCTAAGGGTAGAGATGCGGGCCGAGATCGCCAAGCTCCAAAGGCGGCTTGGGGTCACCACCATCTACGTGACCCACGACCAGGTGGAGGCCATGACCCTAGGCCACCGCATCGTGGTGATGAAGGACGGGGAGATCCAGCAGGTGGACACCCCCCTAAACCTCTACGACTTCCCCGCCAACCGCTTCGTGGCCGGGTTCATCGGTAGCCCCTCCATGAACTTCATCCGCGCCCGGGTGGAGGCCCAAGGGGAGAAGGTCTACCTCTTCGCCCCGGGCTTCCGCATCCGCACCAACCCCGTCCTGGCCCAAGCCCTGCGCCCCTACGCCGGGAAAGAGGTCTGGATGGGCATCCGGCCCGAGCACCTGGGCCTCAAGGGCTACACGGTGATCCCCGAGGAGGAGAACGTCATCCGGGGGGAGGTGGAGGTGGCCGAGCCCCTGGGGGCGGAAACGGAAATCCACGTGAGCGTGGACGGCACCGTGCTGGTGGCCAAGGTGGACGGCCACGCCCCCGTGAAGCCCGGGGACAAGGTGGAGCTCTTGGCGGACACCTCCCGCCTCCACGCCTTTGACGTGGACACCGACAGGACCATCGGCCACGCCCAGGAGAAGGCGGCGGTGGCCCGGTAGGCCGTGGGGGTCTGGGCGGGGGGATGGCCCCCCGCCTTTATGATGGAGGGGTGGTGGGTTTGACCAAGCCCTTTGTCATCGGAATCGCCGGGGGTACGGCGAGCGGCAAGACCACCCTCGCCCGGTCCCTGGCGGAAGCCCTGGGGGAGCGGGTGGCCCTCCTGCCCATGGACCACTACTACCGAGACCTCTCCCACCTGCCCTTTCCCGAAAGGCTTTCCCTAAACTACGACCACCCCGAGGCCTTTGACCTCCCCCTTTACCTGGCCCACGCCCAAGCCCTCCTGGCGGGGAAATCGGTGGAAAGGCCCACGTACGACTTCAAGGCCTATACCCGGGGGGGCCAGACGGTGCGGGTCGCCCCCGCCCCGGTGGTGATCCTGGAAGGCATCCTGGTCCTGCACTTCGCCGAGCTCCGCGCCCTCATGGACCTTAAGGTCTTCGTGGACGCCGACGCCGACGAGCGCTTCATCCGCCGCCTGGAGAGGGACGTGCGGGAAAGGGGGCGGAGCCTGGAGAGCGTGGTGGCCCAGTACCTGGAGAAGGTGAAACCCATGCACCTGGCCTTCGTGGAGCCCAGCAAACGCCATGCGGACGTGATCCTACCGGGTGGCGGACAGAACGCTGTGGCCCTGGAGATGCTCAAGGCCAAGGCCCTTTCCCGCCTGGCGGAGATGGGGGTAGCGTGAGGACCTTCTTCCATGTCCTCCTCCTCCTGGCCCTTTTCCCCTCCCTCCTCGCCCTCGAGCCCCGCCTAAGGGCGGAACGGCCTGGGCCCGTGGTCCTCCTTTTGGACGCCGAGTCCGTCCGCGAGGAGGCCAGGGTGGAGGGGAAAAGCCTCCTGGAGGTCCTGGAAGGCTATAGGGCCTTGGGCGTCCAGGGGGTGGCCTTCCCCGAGCGCTTCCTCAAGGACTGGGTGGACGAAGGGGTTCTCCTTTACCGGCCGGGAAGCGAGCTCCTGGAGGCAGGGCTTCCCGCCCGGAGGGGCTGGTACTACGTGAAGGGGGAAAAGGGGCTTCTGGACCTCTTGGCAAACGCGTACGCCCTCCCCACCCACCGCCTCGGGGAATGGTTGGGCTTTCCCTTAGACGTGCAGGCCTTCCCCGCCTTCTACCCCTTTGAGGAGGTCCGCCAGGCCAAGGCGGCGGGGTTTTACGTGGCCGTGCGGCCCATCAACCACCGCCTGCGCCTCCTTGACCCTCGCCTCCCCCTGGTGCCCAAGGAGGCGGACGCCGTGGTCTTCGCCGGCCTCGAGGCCCTGGGCTACCCCTACCGCCTGGAGGAGGCCAAGGCCCTGGTGGGGGTCCCCGTGGCCCTCATTGAGGGCACGCCCCAGCCGGGCCTTCAGGCCTATAGGGAAAAGGGGGTCCTCCGGCTTTTTAGCCTCCGCTACGAGTGGCAGCTCACCCTAAGCCCCGAGGAGGCGGCGGACAAGTACGCCTTGGCGGCCCGGGAGCGGGGGCACCAGCTCCTCTACCTGAGGCCCTACCCCTACCGAGAGGACACGGAACGCTTCCTCAAACGGCTCACGGAAGAGCTTAGGGCAAGCGGCATCCCCCTAGGCCGCCCCGCCCCCCGGGACTTCGCCCCAAGCCCCTTGCGCCACGCCGCCTGGGTGGGGGTGCTGGCGGGGCTTGGCCTTCTCGCCTTGGGGCTTCCCGTCTACGGACCCCTGGTGGCCTTCGGGCTCCTCCTTCTGGCCTTGGGCTATGCCGGAAGCCAGGCGGGAGCCCTCCTCGCCGCCCTGGTCTTCCCCGTGCTGGGCTTCCTGGGGCCGAGGAACGGCCTTTGGATGTGGCTTCGCACCCTGGGCTACGCCTTGGCGGGGGTGGTCTTCCTCTCCGCCCTGGGCTCCACCCCGGCCACGGTGCAAGGGCTAACCCCCTTCAAGGGCGTTTCCTTGACCCTTTTGGTGCCGCCCCTCCTGGTGGCCTATAGCTTTTTAGAGAAGGATTTCAAGCAGGCCCTGGCCCGGCTCTACCAACACCCCCTGCGCCTCGGGGAGGTGGCCTTGGCGGGGCTTGCCCTCCTCCTCCTGGCCCTCGCCCTCCTCCGCCGGGGGAACGAGGCCCCCCTGGTCCCGGAGCTTGAGCTTAAGCTGCGAAGCCTCCTTCAAGACCTCATGGTCCGCCCCCGCTTCAAGGAGGTCTTCGGCCACGCCCTCTTCCCCCTGGCCCTCCTCCTCCCCTGGCCCCGCTTCGTGCAAAACGGCCTCCTCTTTCTGGCCGCCTTGGGGATGGCCTCCATTCTGAACACGTTTAGCCACTTCCACACCCCCCTTCCCATCTCCTTTTTCCGGGTGGTGAACGGGGCCATCTTGGGCCTTCTTTTGGGGCTAATCGGGGTTATCCTGGTAAGGAGGCTAAGGGCATGGTGGTTGGGGTAGCGGGGTACTACGGCTTTAGGAACACGGGGGACGAGGCCATCCTCGAGGCCATCGCCCGGGAGCTCAAGGCCCGGGGGCACCAGGTGGCGGCCCTCTCCGGAGACCCCAAGCGCACCCGGGAGGAACACGGCATCCGCGCCTACCACCGCTTGAACCCCTTGGCCCTCCTCCGGGCGGACCTCTGGCTTTTGGGAGGCGGGGGGCTTTTGCAGGACGCCACGAGCTCCCTAAGCCTCCTCTACTACCTCTCCGTCTTGCGCCTGGCCCGGTTCTTCCGCAAGAAGGTGGTGGTCTTCAACCAGTCCCTGGGCCCTCTCTCCCCCTGGGGCGAGGCCCAGGTGCGCCGGGCCCTCAAGGGGGTACCCCTCATCGTCCGGGACCAGGACTCCTACGCCTACGCCAGGGAACTGGGCCTAGACCCCCTCTTGGGCGCCGACCCTGCCCTCCTCCTCACCCCTCCCCCGGTGAAGCGGGAGGAGGACCTGGTCCTGGTCATCCCCCGGGCCGGGGTGGACCCGGAGGCCCTGAAGAACCTCTACATCACCGCCAACAACCTGGTGCACGAGGGGAAGCAGGTGATCGTCCTCCTCCTCCAGCCCGGTTACGACGACGAGGTGGCGAACGTCTTTTATCTCCACCGGATTGAAAAGACCTCGGACCCCCGCCGCCTCCTCTACCTAACGGCCCAGGCGGGGTACGTGATTTCCATGCGCCTCCACGGCCTCATCCTGGCGGCGGCGGCGGGAACCCCCTTCGCCGGGGTGGCCTACGACCCCAAGGTGGCCGCCTTCGCCAAGGAAACGGGGGCCTACTACCAAGACCTCCCCGGGGACCCCACCACCCTATCCAAGGCGGCCCTTTACGGCCGTAGCCCCGACTGGGAAAAGGTGGCGGCCCTCAAGGAGCGGGCGCGGCAGAGCTTTGACCTGGCCCTCGGGGAAACCACCCGGGTCAAGCGCCCTCACGGACGCGGCTAAGCCTGGCCTTAAGCCCCTCGGCAAAGGCCTGGAGGTCGCTTAGGGCCTCTTCCACCTCCTGCCTTAAGAGGAACTCCCCCGGGGAAAGCCTCTTTAGGACGAGGAAGGGCGGGCTTGCCAAAAGCTCCACCCCCTTGCGCACCACCTCGGGGATGAGGCCCTCCTCCAGGGCCTCGGCCTCGAGGTCCGAAAGCAAGAAGACCTGCCCCAAAGGCCTCTTGGCCAGGAGGAGGAGCAAGGCGGCAAAGGCCCCCCTTTCGGCGAGCTCCGCCACGAGGCGGTCCTCCAGGGCCTCCACCGCCTCCAGGTCCACCCGGCCCTGGCGCAGGAGGTCCTCCAGGTCCAAGGCGGAAACGGGGAAGCGGGCCTTCAGGCGGACCAAGCGGCCGATGGCCTCGGGGGAAACGTGGCCGAAGCCCTCAGGCACCTCGTCCTTGTGGGACTCGGGGGCGAGGTAGGCGGGGTAACTCCCCTCCCGGCGGTAAGGCTTTAATAGGGCCGGCTCCCCTTCCCCCAAGCGCAGGAGGGCCAAGACCACCTGCCGCCTTCCCAAGGGGGCCTTGTAGACCCAGGGAAGCCCCCCCTCCAGGACGAAGCCAAGCCGCCTCAGGTCCTCCGTGACCCCCGGCGGCTCCAGGACCTGGGGCTCGTGGGGGAAGAGGACCTCCTTGGGGTAAGGGGTCACCCGGACCCGGCGCTTTTCCTTGCCCTCCTCCTTCTCTTCCCTTCGCTCGGAGCGGGGCTCGGGGGGCCGCACCTGCCCCCTGGGGGCCGCCTGAAGCGCCACCTCCTCGCCCCGGAAGTGGAGGAGAATGGCCTCGTTCACCGCCAAACGCCTTTTGGCGTAATACGGGCCGAGCCCCCGGACCACCCCCGCCTTCCAGTCCACCTCCGCCTCGTACACCTCGCCATCCTCGTCCACGAAGCGGACCCGCTCCTTGCCCAATAGCCTCTGGCGCAAGGAGACGGTGAGGGCCATCGTTCCCGTTTGAATACACGCACTGGTGAGGACATAGCGCGCGGTCATATCACCTCCCAAGGTCCTCGAGGGGACGGGGGCTCCCTGAAGTGAGCATATAATACACCTCGTAGACCACGGCAAGGGTCCGCTCCACATCGCCAAGGGCCCGGTGCACCTCCCTTTTGGGGAGCTCCAGCACCTCGGAAAGGGCGTCCAGGCCGTAGCGCTTTAGCCCCTTGAAGGCGCGCCTCGCCAAGCGCACGGAGTCCACCACGGGGCCTTCCAACCGGTAGCCCATCCCCTCCAGGGCCGGGCGCAGGAAGGAGAGGTCAAAGGCGGCGTTTTGGATGACCAAGGTGGCCCCGGAAAGGAGGGGATACACCCCCTCCAAAACCGCCTCCAAAGGAGGAGCCTCCTCCAGCATCTCCGCCCGGATGCCCGTGAGGCGCTCAATGAAGGGGCTCGGCGGGCGCTCAGGCCGGACCAGGCTTTGGAAGGGGATGCGCCTTTCCCCCTCCAGGCGCACCAGGGCCACCTCAATGATCTCGTTCAAGCCGGGGGCCAGGCCCGTGGTTTCCAGGTCCAGGACCACCACCGCCTCCCCCTTGGGGGGAAAGGGATAGCGCCACTCCCATAGCCCCACCTCCTCCTCCAATACGAAGCGCCCGTCCAAGAGGGGCCGCACCACCCCCTCCACCGGGCCCCGGAGGCCCAGGGTCTCGCCCAAGGCAGGGAGGGGTAAAGGCCGGCCCGCTTCCCTGAGGGCGCGGGCCAGGCGGGTGGCCAGGCGGTAGCGCAGGAAGGGGTCCTGCATGCTACAGGGCCTCTCCCAAAGGCGTCTTCAGGAAAGCGCGGTCCGTGGCCTCTTCAAAGGCCAAGGCCACCCGCAAGAGGCCCTCGTCCTGGCCCCAAGGGGCGAGGAGCTGGAGCCCCACGGGAAGGTTCCCCTCAAACCCGGCGGGGAAGGAGAGGGCGGGTAGCCCCGAAAGGCTCGCCCCCACGGTGTAGAGGTCCTCCCGGTACATGGCGAGGGGGTCCTGCCGCCCCCCGAGGGGGAAGGCAGGGTGGGGGGTGGTGGGGAGGAGGAGGAGGTCCACCTCCTGGAAAAGGGCCCTGGCCTCCGCCTTAAGCCTCCTCCGGAAAGCCTGGGCCCGGCCGTAGTAGGCCTCGTAGTAGCCGCTCGTGAGGACGAAGGTGCCCACCAGGATGCGGCGCTTGACCTCGAGGCCAAACCGGGCCCGCGTGGCCTCCACCACGGGCCAAAGCTCCTCCCCTTCCGCCCGGTAGCCGTAGAGGGTCCCGTCGTAGCGGGCCAGGTTGGAGCTGGCCTCCGCCGGGGCCAGGATGTAATAGGCGTTGAGGGCCAAGGGCAAGGAGGGCCAGGAAACCTCTTGGATGCGAAACCCCAGGCCCCGGAACACCTCTAAGGCCTCCGCCAGCGCCCGCTCCACCCCCGGGCTGTTGCCCCCTAGCCCCTCCCGCACCACCCCGAGGCGCAAAGGGAGCAAGGGCTCCCCCAGGGCCTCTTGGAAACGGGGAGGAAGGTCCAGGCTCGTGGCGTCCAAGGGGTCTGGGCCCGCCATGGCGTCCATGAGGAGGGCCAGGTCCCGCACGGAGCGGGCCATGGGGCCAATCCCGTCCAGGCTCGAGGCGTAGGCGATCAGGCCATACCGGCTCACCCGGCCGTAGGTGGGCTTCAGGCCGTAGACGCCGCAAAAGGCCGCAGGCTGGCGCACGCTACCCCCCGTGTCCGAGCCCAGGGCCACGGGAGCCAGGTCCGCCGCCACCGCGGAGGCGCTTCCCCCGCTGGACCCTCCCGGCACCCGGCCCGGGTCAAAGGGGTTCTTGGTGGGGAAGAAGGCGGAGTGCTCCGTGGAGGAGCCCATCCCGAACTCGTCCAGGTTGGTCTTGCCCAGGACCAAGGCCCCAAGCGCCTTCAGCCGGGCCACCGCCGTGGCCTCGTAAGGAGGAACGAAGTTTTCCAAAAGCCGGCTCCCCGCCGTGGTGCGCAGGCCTCGGGTGACGATGTTGTCCTTCACCGCCACCACCACCCCGGCCAGGGGAAGGCGTGGGTCTAGGCGCTCTGCTTCCTCCCCAATGGCCTCGTTGAGGGTGAGGAAGGCGCCGAGCTTTGGGTCAAGCCGTTGGACCCGTTCCCAGTACGCCTGGACCACCTCCTTTGGGGTAAGCTCCCCCCGGGCCACCCGGGCGCGGATCTCATAGGCCAACATGCTCCCACTATAGCCCGAAGTGAAGGCCAAGCCAGTCGCGAAAGCCCGTGTAGGCCGCCTCCCCCCCACGGGGCAGGTAGGTGACGTCCCCCGGCTCGTGGCGGAACCAGGTGTACTGCCGTTTGGCGTAGGCCCTCACCGCTTGGATGTCCCGCAAAAGGGCCTCCTCCAAGGAATACTGCCCCTTCAGGTAACCCACCACCTCCTTGTAGCCGATGGCCTGAAGGGCGGTGGGGATCTCGGGATAGCGGGCGAGGAGGTTTCGGACCTCCTCCACGAGCCCGCGGGCAAACTGGGAGCGGGCCCTCTCCTCTAGCTTCGGCCAAAGCCAGGCCCGCTCCGGCCAGAGCACGAGCTTCTTGTAGCGAAAGCGCGGGGGGCGTTTGGGAAAGCAGGCAGGCGGCTTTCCGGTGCGGCGCAGGACCTCCAGGGCCCGCACGAGCCGCCTGGGGTTTTGCCCTACCCGGGCCGCATCCCGGGGGCTTGCCTGAAAAAGTTCCGCCCACAAGGGGGCAAGCCCCCGCTCCTCTAGCTCTTGCCAAAGGGCAGCCTGGACCGCAGGCTCCGGCGGCGGCAGGTCGTGAAGCCCCTCGGAAAGGGCCCGGATGTAGTAGCCCGTTCCCCCCACCACCAGGGGCAGGCGGCCCCGGGCGAGCACGTCCCCAATGGCCGCCTCCGCCATCTCCACGAAACGGGCCACGCTCATGGCCTCGGAGGGCTCGAGCACGTCCACCAGGTGGTGGGGCACCCTTTGCCGCTCCTCTGGGCTTGGCTTATCCGTCCCGATGTCCAGGCCCCGGTAGACCATGGTGGCGTCGGCGGAGATGACCTCGAGGGGCACCTCCTCCCCCAGGCGCAAGGCGAGGAGGGTCTTGCCGCTTCCCGTGGGACCCGCCAGCACCGGCACCGCTTCCACATCCCTTATGCTAAGGGCATGCTGGAGCGCCTGGACCGCCTGGAAACCCTGCGCAAGCTAAAGGAGCTGCAAGAGCGCATCGCCGAGCTGGCCTACCAGCTCACCGGCGAGGAGCCCGCCGCCTGGACCCCCCGGGTGGACCTCCTGGAGGACGAGGACCACTACGTCCTCCTGGTGGACCTCCCCGGGGTGCGCCCCGAGGACCTGGAGCTTTTGGAAGAGGGAAGCCGCATCACCCTGGCTGGGGTGCGCCACCCCCTTCCCGGAACCTACTTGCTGGAGGAAAGGCCCATGGGCACCTTCCGCCGCACCCTGGACCTCCCCGGCCCCATTGAGGAGGGCACCGCCCAGGCCAGCCTCCGCCAGGGGGTATTGGAGGTGCGCTTTAGGAAAAAGAAGGGAACGCCCTTACCCTTAGCTCAGTAAGCCACCTCGTGGCAGGCCCGGCACCGGGGTTCGTAGTGCTCCTTGGCCCCCACCAGGATCACGGGGTCGCTGTAACGGGCGGGCCTCCCGTCCACCAGGCGCTGGGTCCGGGTAGCAGGGGCCCCGCAACGGGGGCAGATGGCGGTGAGCTTCTCCACGAACTCCGCCCGGGCGAGCAGCTCGGGCATGATGCCAAAAGGCTCTCCTCGGAAGTCCAGGTCTAACCCGGCGGCGATGACCCTCACCCCCGCCTGGGCCAGCCGCTCCGCCAGGTCCAGGAAGCCCCGGTCCAGGAACTGCACCTCGTCCACCGCCACCACCTGGGGCAAGGGGGCAAGGTGGGCCTCCATCTCCGCCGCACGCTCCACGGGGATGGCTTCCACCCTTTCCCCGTCGTGGCTCACCACGTGGCTTGCGTGGTAGCGGTCGTCCAGCCTCGGCTTAAAGACCAAAACCCTCTGCCTGGCGATAAGGGCCCGCCGCACCCTACGGATGAGCTCCTCGCTCTTTCCGGAGAACATGGGCCCGGCGATGACCTCAATCCACCCTTGACGGTGCAGTACGGGGGGCATCCTTTCCTCCAGGGGGCATTTTAAAAAGAACCGGGGGCCGAAGCCCCCGGCCCGGCCCTTTACCGCTAGCGCCCCTTGCGGTAGGAGTCGCCGAAGCGGCGCTGGAAGCGCTCCACCCGCCCCTCGGTGTCCACGAACCTCTGCTGGCCCGTGTAGAAGGGGTGGCACTTGCTGCACACTTCCACGTGGATCTCGGGTTTGGTGGAGTAGGTATGGATCACGTTGCCGCACCCGCAGATGATGCGGGCAGGAACCAGCTTGGGATGAATGCCCTCTTTCACGCTCGCCTCCTCCCGCACGGTCTTGGCCGTGCGAAAACCGCTTCCTAGTTTAGGGCCCATAAGCCCTTAAGGCAAGGCCTAGCGGGGCGGGGGCAAGCGGCGCCAGCGGGGACCCGATAGCCGCTTAAGGGCCAAGTAGGCGGCGCCCCCAAGCAGGAAAAGCACGCCCAAAAACCATAGGGTGGCCAAAACCCCAAGGCCCACCAAGCTCAGGAAGAGGAGCAGGAAGGGCACATACCAGGGCAGACGCAGGCCCACCCCTTCACCTTACCAGAAAGAACCGCTAAACTAAAGGATGCCCCGGGATAGGGGTGCGGTCGCGCTCAAGGGGCCAAACCCCCTTGGGTGAGGAAAGTCCGGGCACCATAGGGCAGGGTGCCAGCTAACGGCTGGGCGGGGTAACCCGACGGAAAGTGCCACAGAGAAGAGACCGCCAGCGGCCGGGCCCAAGGCCCGGTGCGGGCAAGGGTGAAACGGTGGGGTAAGAGCCCACCGCCTGGCCTGGTAACAGGCTGGGGCACGGCAAACCCCACTGTCATGCGTCGCATTCAGAGGACAATTTTTGATCACGTTTTTAGATAGTTTGACTGAGTTCAGTCAAGTTCCGAGGCAGTAATGTGAGTCTTTATGCACACTTTATATGAGTCCCTATGGGCTAACTGGATTGTTCGTTAGTTGGCAACTGAGGCCAGGGTATCTCTCCAGCTAACACCTGCTCGTCCGTGAGTTGGCCCGGCAGGTCCCGGAGGGCCTGGCGGTAGGCCGCCCATTCCGGCGGCACGGGCTCACCGCGTTCGTAGGCCCTAGCCACCACCCAGTCGCTTGCTGCCAACCTCCGGTCACGTTCTGCTCGAAAGGCCGCCCATGCCTCGTGTAGGCGGTCAGCCAGTGTACGAACCCTAAGCCTAGCCATCTAGGACCTCCTCTAGTACGTCGGGTTCTGGGCCCTCGTACCAGCGCAGCAAGCGCACGTGCAGTGTATGATCGTCGTCTACCCACACGGAGATGAGCGGAGAAAAGGACATCACCTCTGGCTCTACCCCGATCACCGTATCCCCGGGACTCAGCCCACTTAGGTCGTAAACCTCTTCCAAAACCTCCTCACCGCGTTGCAAGCGGGCAGTCAGGACCCGTGCTGCCCACGAGTACGTCAACGTGTGCCCAGGCAAAGCGACCTGGGGTATGTACACTACGTGGATCATCAGAGCCACCTCCCGATGGCCATGAGGTGATACCGGATGGCGCCCGTGAACAGAGCGGCGGTATTCGTGTTGTTGTAAGGGTATATGGAGGCGGAGGTTGTGTTGCTGGTCGCCAGGAGCATCTTGCCCGACCAGTTTTCGTTCCCACCAATCACGCTGGCCGTCGCGAGTATGGTTGGTGCCGCGGAGAAGGCCGCCGGGAATACCCATGTGTATATACCCCCGTCGGCGTCATCCACGGAGAACCACGCAACCTGCGTCCCGTCCCCGAAACGCGCAAAGCGCCCGTTCGTGTTTTGGCCGTACTGGACGCCCAGCCGCACCCAACCAGACCACCACCCACCCCATACCCACCGCTGTCGCACGTAGATAAAGGGGTCAATCCCGCTATCGTGGGGTACGTATATCTGCGCTACTGCGTCCTGGCCCCCTCTGGCGACGATGAGTACCCCATGCCGGTACGCCGCGGGGGGTGGGTTCGCACCGCCCGTGCCCGCATCCGTCACCCGGTAAACCCCGTGGGTGCCTAGGGTATTCCAATCCACCCCGTTGAAGCCCACCTCGCCGTCAACGGACACCGGGACATGAGTCCCCAGGCTGACCCTCCCCAGGCCGCTCGTCCCCAGAGCGACCACTAGCCCGCCCACGACCGGGGTGAGGGCGGGGAGGGAGGAGGGGTTCTCTAGCCGCGCCACGCGGTTGTGGACCCCGGCGAGGGTGTCCGGTGGGGTGGCGTCCCACGCCACCCCCAGGATATCCGCGATGCGGTTCTTCAGGCGCTCGGTCCGGTTGAGCAGGCGTTGGAACAAGGTCTCTAACGGCCCGATGTTGCGCGGTTCGCCAGGGAGGGGTACCTGAAACTCGTCTTCCCACCGGTTCTGCGGTGTCAGGTTCTTAGGCATGGTCTACCTCCTTAAAGGATTTGAATGGCATCTGGACTCCACACTCCGCCATCGTCCCAGGCGGCCCCGTCATCCCAGGCATCGTAGGGTGAGGGCGTGTAGTACAGGCCGCAAAGCTTGGCATGGGCCGGCTTAAGCTCCCTGATGAGGTTCGGGATACGCCTAAGCTCGGTGGCTCCGAGCGTATAGTCCCAAGGCGTCCCATCGTCCCATGACCCCGCCCCGTCGTCCCACCAGTCCGAGATGTAGGCGGTTACCTCCGGCCAGAGCCACACGCTGAACTCCGCCCATAGGGTAGGGTCGTCCAGGTAGTGCTCCCGCACGTGCGCACGGTAGCCGGCAACCAGGAGGCCTTGCTGGACTCCCGAGAGGGTACCCGCGAGGAGCCAGAATGTACGGGCGTGAACTACTCGCGCCCGGAACGCCTCTGGCTGTTCACCAGCCAACGTAGGGATCAGCCGGGCCTTGGCATGTTCTGCCAAGGCCTCCTCTGAGGCTTGGTGGGGGAAGGCCTCCCGCAGGAGGGCGAAAAGCTCCTCCAGAAGCCGCCCCTCCACCCCCCCCAACATTCGGACCATCCCATCCGCCGCCCCTCCCTCCCGGGGGTAGCGCCCGGGAGGGAGGAGGGAGAGGAGGTGGCGGTAGGCGGCTTCTTTAAGCATTCACCGCCTCCACGGCCACGGACCCGGGGACGATGAGCTCGTCCTGGGCCACGGAGACGCTCCCAGCGGGCGAGAGGAGCTCCACCGCCCTCAGGCCCCCGTAGCCGTGCAGGGTGTCCATGAGCCTCGAGGGCCAAAACGCCTCGCCAATGCCCAGGCTGTGGAGGAAGGCGGACGCCCGCCCCGCCCACACCTCGGGGGCCGGGGCCCCGGGCTCCAGGTAGAGGCGGAGGGCCAGGTCCAAGGTCCTTGCCCTCGGCCCCCGCACCAGGGCGTTCACCGTGAGGGGACGTCGGGCGTCCACCACGGCCTGCACCCGGGCGATGAGCTCCGCCGAGGGCAGGCCCTGGGCCGGGGCGATGACCACGTCCACGGTCCCCTGGCCCCGGGGGTGGTCATCCAGGACGACCACCTTGCGCACCTCGGGGTCCTCGAGGGCCCAGCTCATGTAGGCGTGGTACGTGCTCCCCAGGCCCAGGGCGGGCCAAGAGAGGAGGCACCGGGCCCGCAGCTCCTCGTCCGTCTCCCGGTCCAGCCCCGGCTCCTCCACGGCGAGGACCTGGAGGTGCTCTACCCCAGGGACCACGGTCACGGGGTACAGGCGGGTCCCCTCGGGAAGGTTGTAACGGGCCCCCACCCCCTCGGAGGTGAGGACCACCTCCGCCCCGGGGGCGAAGGGGCCCTCCACCCGGTACCGCAGGTCGTCTAGGCCCACCAGGGCCCCGGGGGGGAAGGTGCCCGCGCCGCTCGCCTCCACCCGCGCCCGCAGGCGGGCGGGCCGGACAACCTTGCGCGCCAGGCCGAGCCCTCGGGCGTGCTCGTCCAGCCACTCCCCCGTGGCCGTGGTGACGAAGAGCTGGGGCAGGAGGGCCCGGAGGGTGGCCCGCACGTCCAGGCCCACCTGGGCGGCCAGGCGCAGGTAGGTGCCGAAGGCGCTAAACGCGTCCGGGTTGCGAACGGGGAAATTGCTCGGCAGATAGCCGAGGAGCTCCTCCGTGACCTCCTCCAGGGTAGGGACTGGGATATCCGGCATCAGGCCCTCCTTAGCTCAGGCAGGAGCACGAGCGTCCCCTCCTCCAGGGTGAGGACGAGGCGCAGGCGGTCCCCCTGCCACTCCGAGGCCGCCTCCCGCACCCGGGCGTCCTCCAGGCAGGTTCGCTCCGCCTCCTGCTGGGCTTCCACGCGGGTGAGCTCGTCCGCGGCGGCCTGCACGAAGTCCAGCAGGTCGCTCCCCTCCGCGGGGAAGGCCCAGTGGCTTCCCCGGGGAGAGACGAGGCGGGCCAAGAGGTCCTGCCGCACCACCGCGAGCCCCTCCACCAGGACCGCATCGCCCCGGGGCGAAAAACGGAAGTCGCCATCCTCCCAAAGCCAATCCCGGTACATCCCTCACCCCGAGAACACCTTGCCCGAGCCCCCGACGATGACCCCGATGGAGGCCCCCACCTGCACGGGGTCCCCCACCCGGGCCACGGCGGGGCCTCCCCCCGCCAGCTCCACCCGGGGGGCGTCCACGCGCACCACCGCCGTGCCCCGGAGCTCCGCCGTGCCGTCCGGCTTCAGGCGCAACACCACCCCGGGGGCCGCCTGGGCCTCCACCCCCCCGTCCGCCTTCAGCCTCACCCAGGTGTCGGGGTCCTTCTGCAGGAGGTACTCCCCCTCCTCCACCTGGGGGACCGCCTGGCCTTCGGGGAGGATCCCGTCCACATAGGGATAGGCGGGGTCCCCGTCGTAGTAGGCCACCCGCACCACGCTCCCCACGGCGGGCAGGGCGAAGACCCCCCGCCCGGGGCCGGCCCACGGCACGTCCAGGGGGACGTCCCGCAGGACGGGGCGCCTGGGATCGGGCCGGCCGTCGGGGGTGAGGGGCTCCAGGTCCACGCTGTAGCGCACGCTCCCCGGGGGCCCGGCCACCCCCGCCTCGGAGCGCACCCGCAGAACCCTGGCCTTGTGGGGCAGGTGGGTGCGGTGGGCGAGCTCCGGCCACAGGCTCTCCACGATGCGGCGCAGGGCGTGCTTGAGGGTTTCGCTCCTCATACCAGGTACACCTCGTGGTACGAACCCTTTGGGGCGAGGACCAGGCGGTGCTCCACCACCCTCCCCTCCCCCTCGGGCCAGCGCACCCGGTGGAGGAGGCGGAGGCGAGGGAGGGGGGCGATCTTGAGGTAGGTCCGCCCGCCCAGGTCCCGCGCCACCGCCACCTCCTGCTCCCGCAAGACGTGCAGCACGCCGTAGTGGGGGCTCCGGGAGGCGGGCCCCACGTAGAGCACGCCCCCATCCAGCTCGTGGGCCACCGCCCCGGCGCCCCAGGGGGATAGGATCCGCTCCACCGCCTGGTAGGCGGGGAGGCGGGGCAGGGCGTAGTGCCGGCGCTGGGGGGCCTGCAGGTCCACCTGGATCTTTGCCCCCACCTGGCCGGCGATCCAGCGGAGGAGGGTGGCGGCGTCCACGTCCTGGAAGCCCATCGGCCCCACCTCCTTTCGCCAGGCGGGAAGCCCCCAGCAGACCCGTTCCAGGGGGCTTGGGGAGGCGGTCGCCACCCCCAGGAAGAGGAGACCCTCCAGCTCCACGGAAACCTCGCCGCCCACGGGGGCCTCCACCCCCTCCAGGAGGCAGGTGCGCCAGGGGACGAAGAGGCCTTCCCACAGCTCCACCCGGGAGGGGACCCCGTAGGGGGTCTTGGGCTGGGGCAGGTGAACCATTACCGGCCTCCTCCGAGGGCCAGGGCGGACTGGCGCCCGTCCACGAAGCCCTGGACGAACGCGGGCGGCTTGGGGGGCGTGGGGGGGTTGCGCTGCGCCTGGGCGCTCCCCTTGGGAGGGCCGGCCACGGGCCCCCTTTGCACGGCCGCCTGGAGGGCGGCTTCTTCCCGGGCGTTTCCCTCCTTGAGGGCCTCCCGGGGCTCCGTCTGGGTGAGCTCCAGCACGGCGTAGAGGCCGTCCTCCCCGCCCTCCTCCCGGGTGGTGAGCCGGGCGAACAGGGCCTTCTCTATCCCCCGGGCCGCCAGGTGGGGGTGGACCACCCGCAGGGGCTCGGTCTTGCTCTTGGCGAACTTGGCCTGAAGCCGCTTTACCTCCGCCAGAGGGTCGCCCCCCACGAGGCGGAGGAGAATGCGCACCCGGTGGTCGCGGTAGCCCCTGAGCACGTGGATGTCCGCCGCTTTCCCCTCCCGGGGCAGGCTCTCCACGGCGTTCTCCCCTTCCACCTCCACCGAAACCACGATCCCGGGCATCTCCTCCCCGTCCAGACGCAGGCGGTCGCCGGTGGCGAAGCGCAAGTAGGGCATCAGGCCTCCTCCAGGTAGGGGAGCATGAGGCGCTTGAGCGCCTCCAGGAACCCCTCGGGATCCTGGACCGAGGGGAGCTCAATGCGCTCAATGCGCACCACCTGGACCACCCTCCCTTCCCGGGGGGACGCCGGGGCGGAGGCCCCAGGGGCCTGGGCGGGGGAAGCCGCAAGGGTGGGGGGCTGGAGGGCGGGGGCGCCCTCGAGGCCCAGGCGCAAGGCGGGGAGTTCGGGCAGGCGAGGAGCGGGCACCTCCACCTGGGGCAGGGAAATCAGGGACTGGGCCGCCCGATGCACCGCGGGGGCCATGCCCTGCAGACCCACCGCCATCCCCAGGGCGGTCATGGCCCCCAACTGGGCGAAAACCCGAGAGGGCGAGCGGATGCCCAGAAGGCGCTTGAGGGTGGCGAGGGCGCTCTGGCCGATCCCCTTCACGGCGTTCACCGGGGCCAGCGCCAAGCTCCGGATCCCCTCGGCGAGCCCTTGCACGATGGCCCGGCCCGCCTCAGCGAAGGGAGCGGCGAGGGAACGCACCCATCCCAGGGCCTGGGAAAGGGAGCCCCGCACCGCCTCCCACACCACCCCCGCCAGCCGCAGGGGCGCGGAAAGGAGGGAAACCAGGGAACCCCACGCCTCGCGTGCCCACCCCAGGGCCTGGGAAAGGTCGCCTCGGAGGAGGGCGGAAATGGCCTGAACGACAGAGGCCACCACCGCCCGCAAGGAGCCAAAGACGGCTTGGGCCAGGCCCACGAGCCCCTGCCAGGCCCTCCCCACCGCTTCGCCCAAAGCTGCCAGGGCGGGGAAGCGCCGGCTGGCCACGTCCCACAGGCGCTCTAGGGCGGCGATAGCCAGGTCCACCACCACCCCCGCCACCCGGATGGGCACCGACAGCACAGCCCGGATGCCCTCCCACACCCGGAGAGCCCCCAGGCGGGCCCGGTCCAGGTCCAGGGTGAAGAGGCCCACCAGAACGTCCACCGCTCCCCGCACCACCCGCACGGCCCCGGCCAGCCCCTCCCCGAGGATGGGGGCGAGGCGGCGGGCCAGGAGCTCCACGAGGCCTACCATGAAGCCCAACCCGAAGGCCACGTGGTAGAGGACCCGGTCTAGGGCCTGCGGGATAGCCGCCAAGGAGGCCCGCACCGCGCCCGCCACCGGGCGGAACGCCTCGGCCAAGGCGGCGCCCACGCCCCGAAGCTCCGCCACCACGGGAGCGAAGGCGCCACGGATGACGCCCAGAGTGCCCATGACGCCCTCCCGGAACTGGGCGCTGGCCTGCCAGGCCCGCCAGAAGGCCCAGGCCAGACCCGCCAGCAGGGTGGCCATCAGGCCGATGGGGTTCAGGAGGATGGCCCTCCCCAGGAGGAGTACCCCCCGCCCGGCGGCGATGGCCCCCCGCTCCAAAGCCAGGAGCCCGGCCCGGGCGGCGGCCAAAGGCCCACCCATCCCCGCCACCTGGGCCCGCAACAGGGCCAGCCCCAGGCCGAAGAGGCGGGCTTGGCGGCTGGCGCCCACGAGGGCTCCTTGGAGGGCCAAGAGGCCCATCCGGGCGTTGGCCAGGGCGAAGCCCAAGGCCCCGAGGCCCGCCACCAAAAGCCCGCCCACGACCAGGAGCCCGCCCAACCCAGCGCCCACGGCCACCACCGCCACCCGTAGGGCGGGGAAGCGGTCCAAGAGGTCCGCCGCCCGGTTGGCGAGGGCGGCGAGGCGCTCCACCACGGGCTTCACCACGGGGATGAGGGCGTTCCCCAGGGTGATCCAGATGCGCTCCAGGGCGTTCCTGAGGAGGATGAGCTGGTTGCGCAGGGTGGCGGAGCGGTTTTGGAACTCGGCCATGACGCTACCGGCGTAGCCCGCCGGGCTCGCCACCAAGCCGAAGGCCCGCCGGAGGACGTCCAGGGAGCCCACCAACTTGGCGATATCGTCCGCGTACTCCATGCCGAAGAGGTCCGAGAGGACGGCGAGCTGGTCAGGGACCGCCCTGAGCCGGCCCAAGAAGTCCAGGATGGCCCCGGTGGCGTCCCGCTTGAGGGCGGCTTGTAGCGCAGTGGCGGAAAGCCCGAGCCGGGCCAAGGCCTCTTGGAAGGCCTTGGGCTGGGCCGGGGCCGTGGCCAGGCGCTGGAAGAGGGCGTTGAGCCCCGTGGCCGCCACCTCGGGGGCAGTGCCCAGGGCCAGGAGGCTGGCGGAGAAGGCCGCCACCTGCTGGCCTGTGAGGCCGATGAGCTTCCCCGTGCTCCCCACGCGGCGGACCACCTCCAGGATCTCGGGGGCGGTGGCCGCCAGGTTGTTGGACAGGGTATTGATGGCGTCGGCCACCCGCATGACGCCCTCTTGGGAGACCCCCAAGATGTTCCGGAGCTTGGCCAGGGCGTCCCCCGCGGCGCCCGCGGAAATGCCGAAGGCGACCCCCACCCGGGCGGCGTCCTGGGTGAAGCGGGTGAGCTCGGCGATGGGGATGCCCGCCTGCCCGGCGGCGGCGGCGATCTCCGTGAGCTCGCGAGCGGTCATGGGGATGACCCGGGTCAGGCCGAGGAGCTCCCGTTGCAGGGCCGCCAGGGCCGGGGCCGGGGCGTCCACCACCTTGCGCACGTCGGCGAAGGCGTCCTCAAAATCCATCGCCGCCCGGGTGGCGAGGACGAGGGGGGTGGCCAGGGCGGCCCCGGCTCCCGCCACGCTGAGCCCCGCCCCCATGCGCTGGAGGGCGAGGTCCGCCCGGTGGGTGAGCTCCTCCACCCGGCGCAGGCTCTCCCCTACCCGGCCCAGGGGCCCCGTCATGCGGTCCACGAGCTCCATGAGGACTTGGAGGCGGAAGAAGGCGTTCACAGCTTCCTCACGGCGATTTGCGCCAGGTCAGGGCGCTCCAGGTTCAGCAC
The DNA here is from genome assembly GCF_021462505.1 of Thermus brockianus. Lineage (GTDB taxonomy): Bacteria > Deinococcota > Deinococci > Deinococcales > Thermaceae > Thermus > Thermus hydrothermalis. The sequence continues at coordinate 138,328 of NZ_JAKEDV010000001.1, read as the reverse complement.
CACCGGGCCGAGCTCCTGCCGGGTGGGGTTGAAGAGGACGCCCACCCGGTAGTAGCGCCGCGCGGGGGCGTAGTTCTCCTTGATGAAGGCTACCGGGTCAAGGTAGTGGGCCTGGATGTAGCCCCGGTCCATGCCCGGCCAGGCGTCGGGGGGGATGGGGGACCGGCGCACCTCCACGTGCAGGTGGGCCAGGAAGGGGCGGGCGGGATCGCCCTTGCCCACGCTCCCCACAGGCTCGCCCGCCATGACCCAGTCCCCCTCGCGGACGGTCATGAAGAGAAGGTGGGCGTACTGCGTGTAAAAGCGCCCCAGGCCCGGCAGGTCGTGCTCCAAGAGCACGATGTTCCCCCAGACCCGGTGGGGCCTGGCGTGCCGAACCACCCCCTCGGCGATGGCCACCACCGGGTAGCCCAAGTCCCCGTCCCCCGAGGTGCCCTTCAGGTTTAGATCGGCCCCGGGGTGCTCGGCGGGGGGAAGCCCCGCGTTCCGGCGCCAGGTGGGGTAGGCGGGGTCCAGGAAACCCGCGTCCACACGCACTTTGTCGGGTTCGGGAAAGGGCCAGATGAGGCGCATAAGGGTTTGCCCCCCGGTTGCCCGGGGGGCAGTTTGGCACCTTAGCCCAAGTTTACGCCAGAGCTTGGGGCTTGTCCAGTAGCCGGCGGGCGATCTCCCCCAGGAGCCTAGCCTGTTCCATGAGGAGCCGGGCCAGGTCGGTTTCCGAGGCCCGCTCCTTCTCGGGCGCCTTCTCCTGTGCCCTCAAAGGCTTCTTCTTGGCCCGCTTCGTCGGGTAGGGGCTCTTGCGCAGGTGGAAGACCCCTAGGCGGCGAGCCCAGCGGCCCAGCGTGGTCTTGGGTACCCCGGTGGCCCGCTCAATGGCCCCGTACGAGAGCAAGGAGCCGTCTGGAGCGCGCACCTCACCGGTGAGCATGCGCACGGCCAGAGCCCGGTCTCCCCTGCCCTGCCCCACTGGGAAAAGAGGCGGCTGGGCGGGGGCTGGGGCCGCCCCTTCAAAGAGGAGCCTGTCCAGGGTCTCAAAGGCCCAGCGCTGGAAGGCGATCACCCTCTGCCGCTTGGCGGGATCCTGGATGCGGGAGGCGGAGAGTTTGACCAAGACCCCAAGGACGCCCGGGCGTTGGAGGAAGGCCGTTTTGTGGGGCACTCCGTCCCGGAGGATCGTTACGATACTCTGGTAGGAAGCGAGAACGGGATCCCGCTTGACAATGCCCCTCAAAGGCCCCAGATCGTAGCCAACCGCCTCCGCCAACCGCGCCAGGGGCACCGCCACCTCCGTCCGCCCCCCCACGTCCAGCCAGGCCACGGGCAGGTGGGTGCCGGCGGGGGCCTCGAGGTCCCGCATCCGGATGATTTTGGCCTCAGGCGTCGTCATCGTCCTCCTCCAGAGCGCTTGCTAGGAGCACGGAGAGGGGCAGGGGGCCGTCCAGCAGGCCGGCGAGGTACACCTCCCGCACCGCCTCAACAAAAGCGGGCCAGTCATCCTGACGGGCCGCGTCCCAGATGGCCTCCAGATATGGGGCCAGCCGGTTGAACAAAATCCCCTGACCCGGAGAAAGGGTCAACCCGGGGGTGGTCCTAAAGGCCGCTATTATCGCCGCGAAACTTGTGGTACGATGCATAAGCACCTCCACTACCTCCACTACCTCCAGTACCTCCGGTGCCCTAGGGGCTTGCTTGGTAGGGGGGCCCCTAGGTGCCCTTAGGGTAGCATAGTTGCGACTATCAGTCAATAGGGCTATATATCTGCTACTATTGAGGCATGCCACGGGTGCGCTTCAAACTGAAGGAGGTCCTTGAACAGGAGGGGTTGAGCGCCTACCGCCTGGAGAGGCTTCTTGGCGACCGGATTAGCCGGGCCACGGTATACCGGTGGGTACGAAGTGCCCCGGCACGCCCCGACCTCGAGGCCCTCGCCTGGGTCATCTGGGGGCTACGCAAGCTCACGGGAAAACCCTATGACGTCTGTGACCTTTTGGAATACGAGGAAGAATAAGCCTCCTTGCCAGGGATGCGTGTTGGGGCCAACCTTCTTGGGCTTTGTCTATAGGAGGTCAAGACCTTTGTCTTTTCAGATGGTCAGATGAATTGGTATATGCTTCACGCATGATTAGGTACCGGGTCCGCATCAAAGAGCTCGCAGACGCCAATGGCATCACCCTATACCGCATCGCGCGGACTAGTGGCCTATTGACGAACACCGTGTACAACGCAGCGGAAGGACGCCATCAGCCCACCCTAGAAACCCTGGCCAAGATCCACGGCGCCCTCGAGGTCCTCCTCGGGCGCCGGGTGGAGCTGGATGAGTTGATTGAGGTGATTCGGGAGTAAACTCAAAGTCATGCAAAAGGCACCCTGGATCCTGGTCTTGGCGGGTACGCTTATCGGCACGGTACAGGCTCAGGCCACGAAGATAAGCGACGCGATGGCCAAACTTAAGAAGGTGGACCACATAGTCCAGGTGGTGGAGGAAAAACTCCCTCCGCCTCCGCCTGAACGTTCCGCCGAACGGAAATACCGCGTCTGGGTGAGAAACCCCGAAACAGACCGCGTTACGGAGTACATAGTCTTTTTTGGAGCCCCGAAGGGCGGGCGCTACTTCAACCTCCTGAGCATCCGCTTTGAAGAAGCACCTAACTTTGACGAGGCGCTTTATGGCGTCGCCTACCTCTCCGGGATCGTTGAGGTATTGTGTTTGGGGCTGGCCAAGCAGACCAGTGACAACATCATGTACTGGCTGGCCGACAGGACTGAGCGGATCAGGAGCGAAGGCACCGGTCAGTTCAACCGGAACTTTGGCCCTGTGACCGTAGATCTCGCGGGCTATAAAGACATCACGGGGTTTGGAAGTATGCTTCTCGCCTTCACCCGACACGGCACGCCAGGCAAAACCTGGCCCAAGTGGTGCATACCCTGAGTTTTCGCCAGTAAAGCGAACCCCCGGTCATATGGCCGGGGAGCTCCTTTCAACGAGGAGAAGCGCTATGCGCCTACTTCCGGCTCAGAAAGCCCCCAAGCCAACCCAACAACCCGCTTAGGAAACTGGCCATCTTCTCGGGAACGGTCATTATAGCGAAAAAGACCGACCCCACAAGAAAGTGCTCAAATGGTATCGGCAAGAACTGAACCATCAGGCGTCAAGGGCTTGCCAACCTCCGTATTGGAGGAGTAGGATTTCCCCACAATGAGGGTTGTTTATACCATCGGCTACGAGGGCCTGAAACTTCCGGAGTTTATCAGCTTTCTTCGCGGGAAGGGGATCGTTGTCGTAGCCGATGTGCGGGAACTCCCTTTGAGCCGAAAACCCGGTTTTTCCAAAGTCAGCTTGAGAGCCGCCCTTGAAGACGCCGGCATCTACTACCGCCATATCCGCGAGCTCGGTGCTCCGAAACCTCTAAGGGACTATCTCAAGAGGACGGGAGACTGGCCCACTTATCGTCAGAATTACCTCCAGTTACTCCAACAGCGCCCCGGTGTGCTGGAGGAGTTGGGGATGCTCGCGTGCGAATACCCAACCGCGCTCTTGTGCTTTGAAGCAGACCCAGCGACTTGCCATCGGTCCATTATTGCCGAAGCATTGCTAGCCACTGGTTGGGTTCAGGAGGCCCTAGACCTCAGAAAAGAGGCGTACAAGCTTGCTTCTTCGGCCAGATGAACCCAATCACCGCGTAGAGGGTTGGGCGAGCATATCGGTAGTGGATACTCCCTACCACAAGGTAAGGTTCCCTTTCTAAGGAGAAGATTTCCCGCTCAACCTTTTGGCGCACGCTATTGACCGCCCTTTCCCTGCTACCAAGGCGTTGCTCCTCTTTGAAGTAAAGCCGGTAGATCTCCCAGTCCAAAACCACCTTCTCATACCTTTTCCCGGTGGCGTCCAGAAAGGAAAGGCGAAACTGGTAAGGGCAAAAGCGCAGTGGTGTTTTAGGCAAAGAAAAAGCCGGCTCTATATCTTCAAAAAGCCCCTCGGCGAGTATCTGAGGCACAGCCAACTTTGCCTTCTCCTTTTCGCTCCAATCTTCCCCTCGGTACTGAGCTACCAGCTCGGCACTACCCGGCACAGCCGCTACAACCCCGATCGTACGCCCCCAAACCCGTCGCCAAACTACCTCCCTTTGTTCCCCCGCGAAGAGGCTTTGTTCCTGGATCGGCTTTCTTTCCCTACGGATCATTTGTTCTTCAAAAGCCGCCAAGCTGGGAAATAGGGTGGGGCGGATAAACTCCATTCTTCTGTGCCAAGTCCCCTCATCCGTGCCGATGTGATCTACTTTCCGAATGCTCCGATGGTCCACCAGTCGGAAGCTTTCAGGGCGGGGGTCGTTTTGAGCCCGCTCTAAAGGCATCTCTAAGATGTCATACTTTTGGAACCTATAGTCTCCCTCTAACAAACGGAAAGGGTAGGGATAAATACGCACCCACTGTCCATCCCTGAGCCTTATTCCTGCCGTACAAGTGATCTCACCGTACTTCCGGCTCGGGCTAGGGTAGGTTTTAACAACCATCAAGACCCGCTCGGTCATAGCAGCGCTTTATAAGCCCCGGGACAGGGCGTAAGCCGGGTTCTGTTTCTGCGGTCATCTCTCTGGGACCGGTGTCGCCACCGGCCTCAAGCGGCCCATCCCAGGGGTTCTGGCGGGCCGGGCAAGCCCTTCCCCTCTACTGGGCCTTGCACCGGGTGGGGTTTGCCGTGCCCCAGCCTGTTACCAGGCCAGGCGGTGGGCTCTTACCCCACCGTTTCACCCTTGCCCGCACCGGGCCTTGGGCCCGGCCGCTGGCGGTCTCTTCTCTGTGGCACTTTCCGTCGGGTTACCCCGCCCAGCCGTTAGCTGGCACCCTGCCCTATGGTGCCCGGACTTTCCTCACCCAAGGGGGTTCGGACCCTTGAGCGCGACCGCACCCCTGACCCGGGGCACTTCCTATTGTGAAAGCATTGAGCGTTTCGGTCAAGTTCAGGGACAAAAATGGGCCATTTTCCCCATCCCCAAAGCCCAAGCACCTGCGAACGCACCCCAAAACGGGCCCTAAAACGGCCGATAAGGCGGGGGGTCCGAGGCGCAAAGGGGAAATCCGTGGCACCCCCCGCCAAAGCCTTCTAGGGGGGTTACAGGGGCTCAGAGACCCCTTCCGGGGACGCCATCCCTAGCCCGTAAGACTCAGCAGGGCCTCCAGGGTCTCGGGCACGCGGATGCCATGAGCCGAGAGGCGCTCCCGCTCGGCCAGGATTTCCCGCGCCAAGGCTAGGGCGGGCTCAGGGTCATCCTGATAAGCCCGCCTCAGGTAGCGCTTCAGGCAGGGGAACTCCTCTATGAGGGCCAGGACCTCATCGGGGTTGTAGTCCTCGGGATTGCCCAGAAAATCCTTGAGCTCCGACCACGACCAGGAGGCCAGCTCTAAGGGGGTAAATTCAACCAAGCGGGTTTCCTGAGCCATTTCACCTCGTTCCAGGGTATGTCCAGCTTGGAGAGGTCTTCCTCGGCGTATCCCGTGACCAAAGTTCCGCTCCAAAACGAGTATACCACGAACCAATACCCGCTGAGCGTGGGGCCGCGCAGGGGCTCGGGCACGGCCCACTCCACAGGGAGGAGCGCCGCCAAAACGGGCCCTGGGGCCCGCCGGTAGGCCATGAGCGCCGCTTCGGGGGAAAGAGGAGCGTGCTGGCAGATCCGCTCGTAGTCCTCGGCGGTGGCGTCTCCAGCCAGTTGCCCGTCGGCAATCCGCTTGAGCCTGTGGACCTCCAAGGAGCTCCCCCAAGTGATACCCAAGCGTTCCCGTTCCTCTTCGGGCACCTTCCGGGTCCAGCGGTTGAAGGGAGCCCGGCCCATTGCCCCGGCCGCCCAAAGCCAGTCGCGGGGCTCGGGCTCCGCCTGCCCCTCGGCTATGGCCCGCAAGCGGGCCAGCGCCTCAGGATGCGCCTGGGGCAAGGCGGTCACGTAGGCCCGCCACAGGGCGGGGTCGTAGTCCCTAGGGTCCGGGCTCCACTCCTCCTGGCCCGGGGGCCGGCCGAAGCCCGCCTGGGGCTCGTGCTCCGGCGCCTCCTTCCAGGCCCGGCGTTCCCCCTCCTCGCGGGTGTAGGTCACCAGGGCGGTGCGGCAGTTGTGGTGGAGGGGCGGGATATGGTTGCGCCAGAAGGGGTGGTCGGCGGGCAGGACCACCCCCGCCAGGGGGCGGCAGACGCCGGAGGTCCGCCCGTCCAGGACCACGGAGAGGCCCCAGTAGGGCCTGAGGGCCTTGGTCTCCTCCGCTTGCCGGTGCCGCCCCGCCCCATAGGCGAGCTGCAGGTTGGTGCGGAAGACGGTGTCCAGGCGGTGCCGGGTTCCCTCCCCCCAGGCGCCCCTCACCCGCTCGGAGAGGCGCTGGCGGAAGTCCTCAAAGGGCAGGCCCTTGGCCAGGGCCTCCTCCAGGGCGTCCTTCGCCTCCTGCACCATGTCCAAGGCGGCGAGGCCCGCCACCCAGAAGGCCCGCCTCCGGGCCTCCTCCCGCAGGGCCCGAAAGGCGGGGTCCGGCAGGGAGAGGCGGCGCCGGAACCAGGCGATGGCCTCGTCCGGGTTCAGGGGGTTGGGCTCAACCGTCCAGGCCACTGTCTTGGCGCTGGGCGAGGCGGCCCGCCAGCTCGGCGAGGGTCAGGGCGGCGTCCAAGAGCTCCGCCAGTTCGGCGAAGGGGATGTTGGGGAAGAGGGCGAGGAGGCGGCGGCGGAGGTCCTCGTAGTCCGCCGCCTCCTCAATCGCCTTCAGGAGCTGCGGGAGGCCAGGCATGGGCGCCTCCCGCAGGAGGCGGTCCCCCAGGGCGTCCACGAAGGCCTGGCCGGCCACCAGCCCCCTTCGCTTCCTCTCCTGGGGGGCCAGAACCGGGGCCTGCGGCTCGGGGGCGGGGACGCCGAACTCTTCCCTGAGCCATGCCTCCGGGATGGAAAGCCCCATCTGCAGGAGGGTCTGGAGGACGCGGGCCCGGGCCTCGAGGTCCTTCTCCTCCTCCACCTCGGGGACCACGTGGGGGGCCAGGTCCAGGTACTCGGGGCCGAAGTTGAAGGCCACGAAGGGCTTCAGGAGGCCCTCCCGCAGGGTCCGGGCCAGGGCCCGGGCGTCTGCCTTGAGGAGATCGATACGAACCCGCTCGTGGACCTTGGCCAGGGCGTAGCTCCCCCCTTCCCCCTCCGAGGAGGTGAGGGTCTGGCCCAGGACCGCCTGGGTCATCTCCCGATTGGCCAGGCGGATGAGGCGCTCGTAAACGTCGGGGCCCTGGCCCTTGGCGGCCTCCACGATCTCTATCTCGGTGTCCTTGGAGATGACCCCGGCGGCGTCCGCCCCCAGGCTCCTCACCGCCTCCTCCAGACGGCGGCGCTCCTCCTCCCCGGCGGCGGGGTCGTACTTGCCGATGCGGTAGGGCTGCCCGTACACCTCGGCGAAGACCACCCAGTCCTTGAGGGCGAAGTGCTTGAAGAGATAGAGCCAGGCCAGGCTCCGCATGAGCCCGGCCCGCGTGGGCAACCCCGAACGGGCCCGGTAGCGGTGCTCTATGGCCCCGCCGTAGGGGAAGGCCTCCTCCCGGCCGGGGCCCAACACCAGGTAGAAGCGGTCTTCGGGCTCGCGGTAGGCCAGGAGGCCGGGATGGACCCAGCGGAAGGCCTTGGGGCGCCACAGGAGGCCGTCCCACTCCCAGGCCACCGCCACCACGCTCACCCCCTGGGGGATGGCGGAGAGGAGGTCGGTCATCAGGTCCTCCAGGGGCAGGCCCCACCAGACCTCCTCCACCGCCCGCAGGATGCGCCGGGCGTCCCGGCCCTCCTCGGCGGGCTCCAGGCGCCAGTCCAGGCCCACCACCGCCAGCTTGCGCGTCTGCAGGAGGGAGAAGAGGAGGGCGTCCCGCTCCTCCATCTCCTCAAAGAGCTCGGCCTGCGCGCTGAGGTCGCCCGCGTCCGCCTCCCGCAGGATGCGGGCCAGGCGCTCGGGGGTGAGGCCCCGGGCGGGGTACACCCGGAAGGGGGCCTCCAGGGCCAGAGCGCCGCGGGCGGCGGGCGGGGGCTCCTTGGGGATGGGGTTCCCGTAAGGGTCCAGGATGGGCATCAGAAGGCTCCTTTCCAGCCGGCGAAGAGCCGCCGGGCCACGCTCCGGTACTCCACGGGGCCCCTACGGGTCTCGGCGGCGTGGAGGGCGAGGGCCAGGGCCCAGAAGCGGTCGGCGTGCCCCCGTTCGGAGCGCTCGGCGTCGTAGCGGACGTTCCCGCTCGGGGTCACGATCCGCCGCACGCTGTGGAGGTCCTCCCGCAGGGCGCGGTCGCTCGGGATGCGCACCCGGCGGTCCTCAAAGAAGAGCCGGAGGCGCTGCGCCAGGTCGGCCTTCACCTCGAGGGTGAACTTCACCGGCTCCACCTTGTAGCCGAAGGCCCGGCGGGCGTTCTCGGCCAGCATCTCCCCGAGGCCCGTGGCGTCCAGGCAGGCCCGGCGCACCCGGGGGAGGAGGGCGTGGAGGCGGGCCTCCTGCTCGGCGAAGGGGGCCCGGTGGAGGGCCTCCACGAGGCGCGCCCAGTACACGTCCCCCACCCGCTCCAGGACCACGAAGACGGTGAGGTCCCGGTGGCGGCCCACGTCCATCCCCAGGTAGGCCCGCTCGGGGTCCCACTCCCCCCGGGGGTCCTCCCTGGCCTCGGCGGCGAGGATGAGGCTCCAGGGGAGGAACGCCTCCTCCTCGGAGACGAACTCGCAGAGGTATTCCTGCTGCCAGATGAAGTCGTCGGCGAGGCCCGCCCGGAGCTCCTCCGGGTCTATGGGCAGGCCCTCGGCCACCGCGTCCAGGAGGGTGACCCGGTGCCGGCTCCAGACCTCTCCCCCCTTCTCCCAGAGCTCGTAGAACTTGCCCCGGGGGCCGTTGGGGGTGCTCATGATCCTGATCTTGAGATCGGGCCTCCGCGTGATGATGGGGAACATGGCGGCCCAGATGGCCTCGGAGTCCTGGTGGAAGGCGAACTCGTCCAGGAAGACGTTCCCGGTGTAGCCGCGGGCGGTGCGGGGGTTGGCGGGGAGGAAGACGAGCCTGGACGTGTTGGGCAAGCGGATCTCCAGCTGGGTCACCTCCTCCCCCGCCTCAAAGAAGCGGCTCTCCAGGGTCTCCGCCGCCTGCTTCAGGGCCGCGAGGTGGCGCTTGGCCTTCTCCGCGAGCTCCCGGCTCTGCCGCTCGCCGGCGGAGAGGAGGACCCAGAGGGTGCCGGGGCGCTCCACCGCGTCCAGGACCACCTCCAGCGTCCCGGCGAAGCTCTTCCCCGTCTGCCTCGCCCAGAGGCCGATCTTGAAGCGGGATTGGTCCCACACCCAGCGCCGCTGGTACGGGAGGAGGAGGCGCTCAGAGTCCATAGATGTCCCGCTTGATGGCCTCTATGACCTCGGGCTCAATCTGCCGGGCCCGGAGGCTCTCCTCCACCTTCTGGGCCGCCTCCTCCCGCAGGGAGCGGTCCAGCCTCTCCAGGCTCAGGGCCACCCGGGCGGCCTCGAGGCCGAGCCGCACCACCTTCTCCGGATCCACCTCCTCCCCGAGCTCCAGGTCCTGGAGGTAGCGGAGAGCTTTGTGCACCACGATGTTGGCCAAGGCGGCGGCGTAGGAGAGGCGCTTGCCCGTGGCCTCCTCCACCGCCTCCACCAGGCGCTCCATCTGCAGGACCTGATCCAAGGCAGGGGCCAGGTGGCGGGCGTGGCGGCGGACGCTGGAGGGACTCACCTCGTGCCCCTGGGCCCTGAGCCAGAGGGCGATCCCCTCCATGCTGTAGGGCCTGCCGTCCTCCTCCGTCTCCTCCCCCAGGAGCATGGCGTCCACCCGGTCGCGAAGGTCCTCCGGGAGGGTGCAGACCTTGCAGAGGCGGTGGCGCTTGTAGCCCTTCACGGCCGCACCCAGCCCACCAGGGCCGCCACCAGGGCCAGGGCCAGGAGTCCCCGCTCCCAGAACCGGGCCCGGCGCTCCCTCTCCAACTCCTCCCGGAGGAGGCGGAGCTCGGCGAGGATCTCCTCGTGGTGGCGGCGGAAGGCCACGGCGAGGGCGTGGATCTCCTCCCTGAGCTCCACGGCTACCTCCTGGGCAGGAGGACCCCGGGGTCCTTCAGGTTCCCCTCCACCAGGTCCATGCCCTGGGTGGTGAGGCGGACCAGGGTGAACTCCCCGTCCTCGTCCCAAACCGCCTCCACGTAGCCCTTCTGCTGCAGGTAGCGCACGGCGGCGTTCATCTCGGAGCGGGCGGGGAGGACGTGAGAGAGCTCCAGGACCCGGGCCAGGACCCCTCTCGGCATGGCGTAGGGGTCTTGGATGTTGACGGGGGCGTCCACCCCGAAGGCGTTCAGGTACAGGGCCTGGAGGATCGTGCCTCGGATCAAGCGCTGGCGGTTCGGATCCCTGAACATGGCGCTCCTTTCACGGGAAGAGCTTGTGGACGGGAAGGCCCAGGAGGCTGGCCACGATGCCGAGGAGGAGGGCCAGAACCGTCCAGAAGAGGGGGCGGCTCCAGAGGGAGGGGGGCTGGGGCTTGGGCATCATGCGGAAAAGGCGCAGGGCCCAGAGGCGCTCACGCAAGGGGCGGAGCTCCTCCTCCGGAGCCCCCATGCGGGCGAGGAGGTCCAGGGCCCCCGCCCAGAGCTCCAGCTCCAGATCGCGCTCATCCACGGCACCCCCAAAAGCTTGGCCCCCCGGAGCCTTCCGGGGGGCAGGTTTCCCACCTTAGGCCTATTCTACCCCGGGGGGTGGGGGGGTGTCTACCTCGGCCCGGCGGGCGAGGCGCACGAAGAGGTCCAAGAGGTCCAGGGGGGCGTGGGTCTGGAGCCGCCCCGCCGAGGGGTTGAAGCTCACCAGGGTCTGGGGCTTCCCCTTGCCCAGGTAGGCTTCCATGAGCTGCCGTTCCCCGTATCCCAGCCCCCGGACGAAGGCCCGGGCGTCGTGCCGCCACAGGCGCAGGTTGTGCCCCTCTATGCCGAGGGGCGGGACCGGGGGGACGTAAATGGGCAAGAAGGCCGGGGCCTCGGGGGGGCGGGCGTGGAGGTCCGCGCGGCCCCCGAACGTCCCGGGCCTGGGGTCCTGGGGGTGGACCGGGACCCAGCGGGCCTCCCCGTGTTCCACCCGCCAGAGGGCCAGGGCCACCCAGGCCGCCCGCCAGAGGTCCAGGGGTTCATGCATAGCGGCCCTCCTCCTTCAGGGTCCACCCCTGTTCCGTACGAACGACCAGCCCGGCCTCCGCCAGGCCGTTCAGCTTCCCGGCCAGGGTGGACTTGGGAATGCCCGTTCGCCGGGAGAGTTCGGAAAGGGAGAGGGCCCCTTCCGCCGAACGCAGGGCGTTCAGGACGGCCAGGCCCCGTTCGTCCAGGTCCACCTCCAGGGTGCGCTCCCTTTCCACCTGACGCTCCCGGTACCGGACGCCGGAAGGGACCGGACGAGCTCCCTCCCCTTGTTCGGCTTCCGGGACTCCCCCCTGAACGACCGCTCTAAGTTCCTGAACGGAAGGCTGAACAAGGGGGGGGCCATGTTCAGGCTTGGGCCGAACAGCGAGGGGGGTCATCCGGGACTGTTCGGCCGCTCCCTGAACACCCCTTCCCCCGGGCTGAACGGCCACCATCTCCCCCACCACCTTCCCCACCACGTAGGTCCCCACGGGGACGAAGAGGCTCATGGCCAGGGTCTCCCAGAGGGCCACCCCGGGGGCGGCCCGGTGCATGGAGAGGGCGTTGCCGAGCCACACCAGGGCCAGGGCGGCTACCGCCCCACCCCCCGCCCAGGCCGAGCCCCGAAGGAGGGAGTTGGAGAGGAGGGAGAGGAGGAAGGCGGTGAACTCCAGGCTCGCCGCCAGGCCCCAGGCGAGCCAGGGGGGGAGCCCCCCCAGGGAAAGGGCGTACCACTGGGCCAAATGTCCGGTGCTCATGGAAAGGGTGCTGAGATAGGCCAGGATCAGCAGGAAAAGCAAAAGGTTCCTCATGCTTGCCTCCTGAGCAGGCTGTGGGCCTCCAGGACCAGGAGGAGGGCCCGGCCCCGGGCCTCGTCCAGCTGGCGGAAGCGGGCCTCCAGCGCCCGGTGGCGGGCTTCCAGGGCCTCCAGGGCCCGGCTGCGCTCCTCCAGAAGCCTGAGGGCCTCGGCCAGGGTCTCCTGGGCCTGGTAGACCCGCAGGATCTCCCCGCCCGCCGCCCCCTCGAGGGCGGCTTGTGTGAGGATGGTCAGGGCATCCTTGGGCTCCATCACCCCTCCGGCTTCAAGGGCTGCCACATCCAGTAGGCCCGCCCCCTCTGCTCTCCCCACCACACCAGCCCCCCGGGCACCCGGAAGGAGGCGGAAAGCCGCCCCACCCCGGGGCAGTAGGGCCACCCCTGGGCGGTGATGCCGGAGAAGAGGGGCACCGCCTGGGTGCGGCGGGCCACCTCGCGCTCTAGGTCCGAAAGCCACGAGGAAAAGGGGCGGAAATGGTCTTCGCGCCTCATACCCACCTCCAGACCAGGGCCAGAACGACCCCCAGAAGACCGAAGAGGGAGGCCAGGAGCAGGAGGCCCACGGAGGCCCCCTCGGGGAGGGGGCCCCGCCGGGAAAGGGCCAGGTAGGCGAGGAGGAGGAGAAGCCCCACCCGGGCCGCCGCCACGTAGATCAGCGTGAGCTTGAGTAGCGCCGCCACAGGGCCTCCTCTACCGCCTCGAGGTCGTAGCCCCAGTCCAGCTCCAAAAGGTCCTCCCCCCGGAAGAGGGCCAGCGTCCAGCGCCCCTCCTCGTCCAGGAAGGCCCACACCAGAAGCCCCCCGCGCTCGCGCGGGTAGCGCGCCACCAGCCCCTCCAGGACGGCCAGGACCTCATCGCCCTCCTCCATCGGCCACCTCAAACAGGCCGGGCTGGGCCCAGCGGGGGGAGCGGTGGGCCTTCCAGTGCCGCCAGGCCAGGTCCAGACCCCGCACCGCCGCGTGCAGCTCCTCTATGCGGGAGAGGAGGCTCTGGCGGTAAGCGCGAAGCTCCTCCTCCGAGTCCGCCACCTTGTAGACCTCGTCCCCGGCGGGGGACTCGGCCACCACCACGGGGAGCACCCCGCGCTTGCGGAGCTCGGCGATGATGGCCCGGCCCCGGCGATCCCCGCCGAAGTGGCGCCCAAACTCCTCCCGCGGCACCCCCCACGCCCCCCGCATGAGCAGGAGGTCCACCGCGGCCCTAAGCTCCCCGTCCGTGATCTTGGGGACCTTCATGCCTCCTCCTCCTTCGCCAAGGCCTCGGCCAGGGCGAGGAGGGCCTCCTCGGGGGAGACCCCAAGGGCCTCCTTCCCCCCGGCCGAAGCGCGGAAGCCACCCTTTGGGTCCGTGAAAAGCTCCACCCGCAGGCCCGCCCGCTCCATGAGGCGGAGGGCGAGCCAGGCGGCCTGGGCCGCGGGCACACCCCCCTCCACCAGGCGCTCCAGGCTGGCGGCGGTGATGTAGACTTTGCGCCCCACGCGCACGGTGCGGACCCGCCCCTCCCTAATGAGGCGCTCCACGGCGGGCCGCCCCACTTCCAGCACCGCCGCCGCGGGGGCGGGGGTGAGGAGGGGGCGGTCCAGGCCCATCTCCCTAAGCCGCTCCCGGATCATACGTCCTCCCCCTTGCAGGCCCCACGACGGTCAAGTGCGGCGTGCGCCCGTACTCGGGCGGCCCCCCGTAGATCCACGTGAGCCGGAGCCGCACGGCCAGGCAGACGCAAAGCCCCACCGCTCCGTCAGGAGCCAGGGCTGGAACAGTGAGGGCCCTCTCGCACCTTTCCACCGGGCAGGGCACGAGCACCGGTCCCTTAGACCGCTCCCCCATCCTCCCCCTCCAGCCAGGCCTCCAGGATCCGCCAGGGCTCCATGACGCGAAGGGCCTCGGGCTCCGCCTTGGGCCCGTCCCAGAGGCGCAGGGGCCTCAGCCAGAACTTGAGGCNGGGGGGGGGGGGGGGGGGGGGGGGTCCCGGGGTTCGCCCGGGCCAGGCGGATCACGGCCTCAGGCCTCACGGCGCACCTCCACGAGGCGGCGCCCCAAAAGCTCGGGATCGCACCGCCAGCAGGGGATGTCGTCCAGCATCCCCCGCCCCCCGCACAGGTCGCAGGCCTGGGAGCGGGAGGCCCGCAGGGCCGCCTCCTGGGCCTCGGCCTCGTCCAGGTAGAGCTGGGCCAGGAAGGCCTGCTTGTGGCTCAGGGCCAAACGGGCCCGCTCCCGGAGCTCCGCCGGGGTGAGGCCGTGGCCCCGGATGGTGTCCAGGACGCTACGGAACGGCCGGGGCCTCATGGACAGGCCACCCCCTTCATGCGGTGCGGGTGGGAGAGGAGCTCCCTCGCCTTGGCGTCGTTCTCCGCCTGGGCGGCGGCCACCACCGCCAGGGCCCTGCGGGCCAGGCGCTCCAGCTCCCCCTGGTCCACCGCCTCCGTGTCCCGGGCCTCGTTGGCGGCCCGCACCATGTCCCGGGCCAGGTCGTAGAGGGCGTAGGCCACCCGCATGTGCCGGGGAAGCCCCTCCTCCGCCAGCTCGTCCACCAACTCCTCCAGCTTGGTCCGCTTACCCTTCACGGCGCACCTCCTCGTGCCGGGCCAGCCACTCCCGCTCGGCCTCGGCAAGGACGGCTTGGATGCCCCTTCCCGCCTCCTCCAGGGGGCGGGGGCGCGCCCCCCGGAGGGCTTCCACAAGGGCGGCCCGGACCTCCGGGTCCTCCCTGAGGAGCCGAATGAGCTCTTCCCGCGTCATCAGTTCCCTCCCCGGGGCGCCGGGGGCTTCGCCCCGAAGAGCCCCGCCGCGAGGGCCGCCTCCAGGGCCTCCGCGTGCCGGGCCACCAGCGCCCCGTAGACCGCCTTTCGCTCGTGCTCCAGGACCTCAAGCTCCGCCTGGAGCTTGTCCAGCTGGGTTAAAATCTGCTGCAGCCTCTTTCCCGCCTTCTGCCACTTCAGGTCCTGGGCGAGAAGCACCCTGGCGCGGGCCTGGCGCTCCCGCTCCGTCTTGCCGGGGGCCTCGAGGTAGGCCTGGGCCTCCCGGGCCTCCATCCACCGCTCCAGCTCCCGCCTCTCCGCCCGGAGCGCGGTCATCTGCCGCTTCACCTCCCCGATGAGCCCGGGCAGCTCCAGGATGCGCATGACCAGGCGGGCGGCCTCGAGGGTGTAATCAACCCTGTTCACGAAGGACCTCCTCAACGAGCCGAAGGGCCTCCTCCCCTTCCGGGAAGGGCTCCACCAGAACGTGCACCACCACCTGCCCGTACCAGCCGGGGAAGACACGCACTTGCGGGCGAACTTCCAAAACTCTTACACGCATGAGTGTGCCCATCACCGAAGAAGGCCGCAGGTCTTGAAGCTCCAAAAGCATCCCCTCCTGGAGCCAGAAGAGGGCCGTGGTCAGGATGACGTAGGGCTTCTCCGGCCACTTCCCTTCCTCCGCCACGTAGATGTACGTGCCCTCCGCTTTAACGGCAGGTATCTCCGGGGGCTTCTTGGACCTCACCGCGCACCCCCCGCGAGGTTCAGGCGGCTCGCCACCCGGCGCACGTGGGCCGGGGTGAAGGCGGCCTTAGTGAGGCCCCGCTCGCCGCTCCACTCCACCACCCGGTCCATCTGCCGCATGAGCCGCACGATGTCCCGGAGGATCCCCCCGGTGAGGGTGTGGACCTCGGCCAGGACCTCCGGGGAGTAGCCGGAGTCCTTGTAGATGGCCTGGGTCTCCTGGAGGGAGATGGGGCCTATGCGGGCCACGGTGCCGATGCGGCTCTCAATGTCCCGGTGGCGCCGGATCTGTCCCTCAAACTCCTCCGAGGTGATGAGGACGAAGGAGCTCCCGGTCTCGTCCGCCAGGTACTTCACCGTCTCCAGGGTTGGGCGGTCCAGGAGCTGGGCCTCGTCCACGAAGATCACCCTGGGGCTCATGAGGAGGGCGTCCCGCACCATGCTGAGGAGGACGCGGAACGTCTTGGTGCGGGTGATGCGGAGCTCCACCGCCAGGTCCTCCAGGAGGGCCGCCGGGGAGTAGCTGGGCTGGGCCCGCACCCAGGGGGCCTCGTGCTCCCGGGCCCAGTAGCGGCAGGTGAGGGTCTTCCCCACCCCCGCCGGGCCCACCACCAGGGCCAGGGGGAAGCCCTCCTGGGCCACCAGGTGGAGGTGCCCCAAGAGGGCCTTCGCCCCCTCCGTGGGGATGAACCCGTCCCGGGGGTCCTTCCAGAGCTCCGCCTCCCCCATGACGATGCCCAGGGCCTCGTCAATGAGGGCCAAGGTCTGGTCGCCGTTCGCCTTCCTTCCCATGCGCTACCTCCTATTCCTCCTCGCCCCGGGGCAGCAGGCCGCGCTCCCTGAGCCACTGCTCCCCCAGGGCGATGGGGTCCAGAACCAGGTCGTCCTCCAGCTCGGCGGCGAGCTCCTCCGCCCCGCGGGCGATCTCCTCCGGGGAAGGGGCAGGGAGCTCCTGGGCCCGGAGGGTGATGCGCTCCCGCCGGGGCAGGGGGGCGAGGCCGGAGAGGCGCTCCAGCATGTCCTCAAGCCGCATGGCGGGGGAAAGCTCCTCCACCAGGCGGCGCGCCTCCTCCTGCAGGGCGCGGATGGCCGCCCGGTCGGCCGCCCGCTTGGCGCGGGCCTCGAGGCTGTCCGCCCGCAGGGGCTCGGGGAGGAGCTCCCCGAGGACCTTGAGGGTGCCGTCCGGGTTCTTGAGGGCCACCCGGAGGGGCTGGCCCGGGAGGACCTGCACGTCCAGGAGCACCACCTTCTGCCCCTGCCAGGGCAGGAGGCTCCCGTGGCGGGGGTCCAAGTACCAGGTGCGCCCCCGGTACTGCACGGTGCCGTTCCCCCGCACCACCCGCTCCACCTGGTAGGCCGCGGCCAGGTACAGGTCCTCCAGGCGGAAGTCCGCGAGCCGGTGCCGGGGGACGAAGGCCCGGAAGAGGTCCAGACGGGTGAGGCCGTCCTCCAGGGGCTCCCGGTGCCAGGTGCCGAGGAGCCACTGGAGGGCGCGGCCCTTGTACTCCTCCTCCAGGAGGAGGCGGTCGGGGTAGGGGTCCCGCTCGGGGGGCATCCCCTCCGCCACCCAGCGCCGGGTGTTCTGGAGGAGGCGGCGGAGCTCGGAGGAGTCCCGCTCCGTGGCGTCCGAGCCCGCGTAGCCGGGGAGCAGGGCCTCAAAAGTCTGGTGGAAGGCCCCGAAGAAGCGCTCCACCTTCCCCCGGGTGTGAGAGACGTGGGGCCTGGAGTAGACGAGCTCAATCCCCAGGGTTCGGGCCCAGTGCTCCGACTTCTCTGAGCGGTAGACCTTGCCGTTGTCCCAGTAGATGCGCTCGGGCACGCCCCGGACGTCCCAGTCCGGCACGATGGCCGTCTTGTCCTGGGTCATGAGGATGAGGAGCTGGTCCGTGGGGACCTGGCTCTCCTCCCGGCTGAAGACGAGGGAGGGCACCGCCCCCGAGTAGACGTCCAGGGCCACGTGGATGCGGAGGCGGACCATGCGGTCCTCCTCGGGGAGGTAGACGAAAACGTCGCACCTGGTCATGTCCACCATGACCATCTGCATGGGGTACTCGGCCAGGACGTGCCCCGCCCAGGTGCGGGCGAACTCCCGCCTCCCCTCCTCGGAGAGGAGGGCGTAGCGGAAGGCGGGATTGTCCTCCGCCTTCCGCAGGATGCGCCGCACCGTGGCCTCGGAGAGCCGGAACAGGGTTTCGGTGGAGTAGGGCCGGTAGAGGAGGAGGCCCGGGTCGTTGGCCTCCACGATGCGCAGGATCCTCCGGGCGCTCGCCCGGGGGTGGGCGAGCTTGAGACCCACCACGAGCTTCCTCAGCTCCGCGGGCACCCGGTGAGTTCCCCGGTCCCGCCGAGGGCGCCGTGCATACAGGAGTTGCCCCGCTTCATAGCGGCGGAGGAGCCGGGCCAGGTAGTTGGGCGTGACGCCGAGCCGCTGCGCCTCCTCCTTGATGAGGTCCCACTTGAGCCCCCGGGGGAGGTCCCGGGCCTCCGCGGCGATCCGGGAGAGGTGGGCCTCGAGGGCGGGCCTAGCGGTGGGAAGAGCCCTCTCGGGAAGAGGCAAAGCCTCTACATCGGCCCCCGGGATAGGCCCCTTCCCCAAGACCAAGGCGAGCAAGTTGACGTCCACCAGGGTGCGGTAGGTACGGCCGCGCTTCTCCTTGCGGGTGGGGACCCGGTAGCGCTGGATGAGCTTCTCCACCCACCTGCGGGATACGCCAAGCGAAGCGGCGGCCTCATCCACGGGAAGCCAGGACATCGCTTTCCTCCAAGAGCAACTCCTGAACGGGCACGTCTAGGGCCTTCGCCAAACGCACCAAGGTACGCACCTCGAGGCGGGTGCGCTCCCCCTTAAGGATCTGGGACACATGTCCGGTAGAAAGGCCGCTGAGGCGGGCCAAGTCCGAGGGGCGCAGCCCCCTACTCCGCATCAGGGTTATGAGTCGGTCCCGGTTCACCATATCCGTGCCCCTTTACACGCACCTGCGAGAAGTTTACTCTGTTCTCGCATGTGCGTCAAGGGGGGGCTATGCGAAACAGCCAACTCGCAAAACTGAAAAAAGAGAAAGCGCGGTTGGAAGGCCCCTTCGCCGAGGAAATCCTGGCCGCCATGAAGCGCCTCGGCATGCGGCGCCTGGAAGAGTTCGCCGACGCCTTCGGTCTGGGTCGTACCACCGTCTACAACCTTGTCCTGGGCCGCAAAGTGGGGAATAAGTGGATCAAACCCTCCTTAGACACCGTGGTCCGCCTCTCCTTGGCCCTTAACATCCCCGTGGAAGACCTTATCGCCAAGCTTTACGAAGACGAGGTACCCACCCTAGGGCAACGGGAGGAGGTTCACGTCCCCGTGGTGGGCTACGTAGGCGGCGGCCCCTCCCAGCTGGAGGAGATTGAGGAGCGCACCGTCCCCGTGCGGGTCAAGGGGGACGCCCGGCACCTCGCGGCCTTCAAGGTGCGGGGCAACTCCATGTGCGCCGGGAAGCGCCCCATCTGCCACGGGGACGTCATCATCGTCAACACCGAGGACAAGGGCCACCCAGGGGCCATCGTGGTGGCCCGGCTGGAGAACGGGGAGTACGTGGTGAAGCTCCTCAAGAACGGGGCCCTCTACTCCACCAACCCCGAGGAGAACGGGCCTCCCGTCATTCCCCTGGACCAGGTGGCGGAGATCGTGGGCCGGGTGGTGGAGGTGCGGAGCAGGCTCTAGATTTGACACCCCCCCACCCCCTGGGTTAAACTGGGGCTAAGGTGGGAAACGTGCCCCCGGGGAAGCCCGGGGGCAAAACCTTTTGGAGGGAAAGATGCTCAAGGTCATCCGTATCGCCTACTTCGCCCTCGGGCTCGCGGTCCTGGTGGTGGAGGACCTCATGGACGGGGTCCCGGGCCTCCAGAAGAAGGAGGAGGCCATGAAGCGGGTCAAGGAGGTGGTGAACGCCATCCTCGGCTTCTGGCCCGCCTGGATCCCGGACCCCATCCTGGGCTGGGCCATTGACCAGATCGTGGCGCTCTTCAACCGGGACGGCACCTTTCGCAAGGGCGCGGACGCTCAGCCTCAAGGGGCCGGGGCCTAGCTGGCCCCTCTCCCCGGAGACCGCGAGGGCAGAGAACCG
Organism: Thermus brockianus; assembly: GCF_021462505.1. Taxonomy (GTDB): domain Bacteria; phylum Deinococcota; class Deinococci; order Deinococcales; family Thermaceae; genus Thermus; species Thermus hydrothermalis. Next base: position 118,791 of record NZ_JAKEDV010000001.1, on the reverse strand, counting down.
CGCCTACTGGGGGGTGGTGCTGAGGCGGCCCTATGACGAGTTTGACCGGCTTCCCCAAGAATACCGATACCTCCACCCCGACCTTTTCCGGCACGCTGCGCGCCGCCTTGGCCGAGGCGCCTGACCGCATCCCCCTCCACCCCTTCGGGGAGTTCGTGGGGAACGGGACGGTCTTCCTCTACGACGAGGAAAGCCTCCAGGCCGCCCTGGAGGACCTTAGGGCCCGGGGCGTGCCCTGGGTCCTGGACTTCCACCACCAGACGGTGCGGGTGGAGGAGGGCCAGGCCCAGGAGGCCCCCGCGGCGGGGTTCATCACCGGGCTGGTGGTGGGGGAGGACGGCTTCGTCTACGGCCTGGTGGACTGGTCGGAAACGGGCCGCGAGCGGGTGGCCAAGGGAGAGTACGCCTACGTCTCCCCGGTCTTCTACTACGACCCCACCCCGGACGAGATGGGCAGGCACCGGGTGCTGGGCTACCACTCCTTCGCCCTCACCAACAACCCCGGCATCCGGTTCCAAAAGCGCATCGAAGCGGAGGCGGACATGCTGGAAAAGCTCAGGCAGGCCCTAGGACTGGACCCGGAGGCCACCGAGGAGGCGGCCCTCCAGGCCCTGGAGGACCTCAAGCGAGAGGCCGCCGTGGGCCGGGTGGTCCTGGAGGTGGGGCTCGGGGCCGAGGACCCCACGGAGCTCAAGGCCAAGCTCCTGCGCCTCCTGGCCGCGCAGGACGCCCTGGAGGAGCTGGAGCGCACCCGGAAGGAGCTGGAAGCCATCAAGGTCCAGACCCGGGAGGAGAAGGCCCAGGCCCTGGTGCGTAAGGCCCTGGAGGAAGGGCGCATCCTCCCCCACCAGCGGGAGTTCTGGCTCGCCCAGGCCCGGGCCGACCTCGAGGCCGCCCGCAAGGCCCTGGAGGGGATGCCCCGGCTGGTGCCCGTGGAGCTGCCCAAGGCGGAGCGGAAGGCCTTGGAGGAGGACGAGCCTCTGCGCAGGCTCGCCCAGGTCTTCAGGGTTTCCGAGGAGGCCCTGAAGCGGTTTGGAGGTGAGTGATGTTTGACACCGAGCGCTGGGCGGACGAGTACCTCATCCCCCTCCCGGTGAAGGCGAACGCCGTCATCCGGCAGGGAGCCCTGGTGATGGTGAGCGGGGGCTACGCCGAGGAGGCGGCCCCCGGCACCGGGAAGATCGCCCTGGGGGTGGCCCAGGAGACGGTGGACAACACCGGGGGGACGGACGGCGCGAAGAAGGTCCTGGTGCGCCGGGGAGTGTTCCGCTTTGAGAACGACCCCGCCGACCCCGTGGGGCCCACGGAGCTCGGGCGGGACGTGTACGCCACCGGGCCCAACACCGTGGGCAAAACGGGCACGGGCCGCTCCAAGGCGGGCCGGGCCCTGAAGGTGGAACCGGACTACGTCTGGGTGGAGGTGTGGTAGATGATCCTGAACCGCGAGAACCTGAGCGCCCTCAGCCGGACCCTCAAGGCCCTGGTCTTTGAGGCCAAGGAGGGGTACACCCCCCTCTGGCCGAAGCTGGCCCTGGAGGTCCAGTCCAACGGCCGGGCCAACTACTACGCCTGGATGGAGAACATGCCCACCATGCGCCTCTGGGAGGGGGAGCGGCAGGTTCAGAACCTCACCGCCGAGACCTTCGCCATCACCAACGCCGACTGGGAGGCCACCTTCGCCGTGTCCCGCACGGACGTGGAAGACGACCAGATGGACCTCATCCGCATCACCGCCCTCCAGTACGCCCGGAGGTGGGCCGAGCACGACGACCTCCTCATCGCCGACCTCCTGCGCAAGGGGTTCCAGCAGAAGGGCTACGACGGCCGCCCCTTCTTCGGCTCCCACACGGTGGGGAAGCGGACCTTCCAGAACGCGAGCAATGCTCCCCTGACCCGGGAGGCCTTCCGTCAGGCCCTGAGCCAGATGAGGCAGCTCACCGACGCCCGAGGCTACCCCCTGGGCTTCTTCTTGCAAAAGCCCATCTACCTGGTGGTGGGCCCCGGGCTGGAGAGCACCGCCTACGAGATCGTGGGGGTGCCCACCCTGCCCTCGGGCGGGGCCAACCCCGACTACGGGAAGGCCGAGATCCTGGTCAGCCCCTGGCTGGTGGAGGAGTACGAGACCTACTGGTTCCTGGTGGATGGGAGCCAGGCCATCCGCCCCTTCGTCCTCCAGCGGCGGAGCCGCCCCGAGTGGGTGGCGAAGGACGACCCCGAGACCTCCGACGAGGTCTTCAAGCGCAACGTCTTCATCTACGGGGTCTACGAGCGTAAAGCGGCGGGCTACCTCTTCTGGCAGCTGGCCTACGGCTCCACCGGCACCGGCACCGGCGCATGATCACCCTCGAGGACCTCCGCCAAGCCCTCCCCCTAGACGCCCTCCTCTACCTGGTGGACGAGGAGGGGGCGGGGGTCCTCACGCCCGAGGGCCAGGCCCGGGCCGAAGCCGCCCTGAGGGAGGCCTGGGCCGAGGTGGAGAGCTACCTCGCCCAGCGCTACGCCCTCCCCCTCCCCTCCCTCCCCGAGGTGCTGAAGGCCAAGGCGGTGGACATCGCCGTCTACCGCCTCATGCTCCGCCGGGGCATCCGGCCCGGCACCGCCGACGAGGCCGCCCTCACCCGATACCGGGACGCCGTGGCCTTCCTTCGGGACGTGGCCGTGGGCAAGGCCTCCCTGCCCCTCCCCCCCACGGGGGAGCCCGCGAGGCCCAAGGGCGGGGCCGCCGTCCGGGGGAAGCGGGTCTTCTCCCGGGAGAGCCTGGAGGACTTCTGATGGGCGTGCGCCTCAAAGGGGACTGGCGGGAGCTAAACGAGGCCCTGAGAAAGCTCGGGCGGGGCGTCCCCCAGAAGGTCAAGGAGGCCATCGCCGAGGGGATCCTCGCCCGCACCCACCGCCGCTTTGAGGAGAGCCGGGCCCCGGACGGCTCCCCCTGGCCGCCCCTCTCCCCCGCCACCCTGGCGAAGGAGGTGCGGCCCAGGGACCGGCTCAAGCGGGGCGGGATCTCCGCCGCCGCCCAGAGGCGCGTGGCCCTGCGCAAGCCCCTGGTCGTCACGGCCCGCCTGAAGAACTCCATCTCCTGGAAGGTGGCGGGAAGCCGCATCTACGTGGGCACTAACCTGGAGTACGCCCGCATCCACCAATTCGGGGGCTACGCCGGGAGGGGGCGGAAGGTCTACATCCCCGCCCGCCCCTTCCTGGGCCTCACCGAGGAAGACCGCGAGGAGGCCAAGGCCCTCCTCCTGGAGTGGATGAAGGAGGCGACGCGGTGATCGCCCCGGTGCTGGAGTACCTCAAGGCCGCCTGCGCCCACGCGGGCCTTCCCCCCACCCGGGTCCTGGTGGGCCGGAGCCGGGAGGAGGCCTACCGGATGGCCCCCGCCGCCCTGGTCCAGCCCCTCTCCGGCGCCCTCAAGCGGGACGGGAGCCGGATAGTGGCCGGGCCCGTCAAGACCCGGCGCAGGCTCTATGGAGGCACCTTACGTATCCGCCTGGAGCTTTATGCCCGCTCCAGCGAGGAGCTGGACCAGCTCCTCGCTGGGGTTCTCCTCTATATGTGGGACACCCCCCTGCACGTGGGGGAGGACTATCACGCCAAGCTGAACGATATCGCCCTCTCCTATCTGGACGAGGAAGGCCTCCTGGTGGGGGAAAACGCCCTGGCCCTGGAAGTCCCCGTGGAGATTGCCCTCTACGAGGACACCGCCTGGGTGCCCGTCCGGGTGGAGGTGGAAGAGGCCGTCTTGGAAGAGGAGGTATAGCATGCCCAAGGAAACCAAAGAAGAGGTGAAGGAAGCGCAAGAGGAGCTCCCCACCATTGAAGAGCACGCCCAGGCCCTGGGGGTGCCCCCCTGGGCCTTCGCGGGGCTCAAGGTCTATGCCGGTTGGGCCGAGGGGACCCGGGTCTCCCGCGCCCAGTTTGAGAAGGCCCTGAAGGAGTTCCTCCAGGGGCCCACCCACAGGTAGGAGGTAGATAGAGGATGGCAAGGCTACCCGGCGTCTACCCAGAGATCCAAGACGGGGGCCTGGGCATCGTGGCCCCGAGCGGCGAGGGCCAGCGGGTGGTGGTGGGCGTCTCCAGCCAGGGGCCGGTGAACCAGGTCCTGGCCTTCAGCGACCTCGCCGCCGTCCCCGGCGTCCTGGGCACCGGCCCCCTGGCCCGGGCCGTGGCCGACCAGCTGGCCTACGGGGGCGGCCAGGTCTACGCGGTGCGGGCGCAAGCCGACATCGCGGGGAGCGTGGCCGCGGACAGCGGCAACCCCTCTTCCCCCGCCGTCACCATCACGGGAAGCCCCCTGGACGCCTACGAGATCGTGGTAAGGATAGCCAAGGGAGGGGCCCTGGGCACGGCCACCTTCACCTACAGCCTGGACGGCGGGGACACCACCAGCCAGGAGATCGCCACCGCCGCCACCTACACCCTGCCGGGGACGGGGCTCGCCTTGAACTTCGCCACCGGCACCTACGCCGCGGGGGCCACCTACCGCTTCCAGGCCACCGCCCCCCAGGCCAGCGTCTCTAGCGTCCAGGCCGCCGTCCGCGCCGCCCTCAACACCAACCTGCAGTACGAGTACATCCAGGTGGCCCAGCCCACCGGCCCCGCCATGTGGGCCGCCCTGGGCGCCCTGGCCGACGAGGCCGAGGCGAACTTCCGCTACATCTTCTTCCTCACCGAGACCCTGCCCCCGGGGAACGACCCCGACGCCTGGGTCAACGCCCGCTTGAGCGAGAAGGCGAGCTTCAGCCACAAACGGGTGATGATCGTGGCCGCCTGGGGGGAGGTGGTGGACACCCTCACGGGCAGGCTGGAAGTGCAGAGCCTCGCCTCCCGCGTGGGGGCCCGCATCTCCAGCCAGCGGGTCCACGTCTCCCCCGCCTGGGTCCAGCTCGGGCCCCTGAGCGGGGTGGTGCAGGTGGCCCCCTTCGTGGACACCCCCTTCGGCAAACAGAGCCTCTTCAACAACGCCCACGCCCTGGCCCTGGACCAGGCGGGCTTCACCACCGTCTACCGCCTCATCGGCCGGGACGGCTGGTTCCTCGTGGACGGCCGCACCGCCGCCGCCCCCACCAGCGACTACAAGCTGGTGCAGAACCGCCGGGTCATGGACAAGGCTACCTTCCAGGTGCGCCAGGCCCTCCTGGACTTCGTGCAGTGGCACGTGGACCCGACCGACCTCAAGGCCAGCCTGGCGAGCCTCCTGGCCCGGGCCAACACCCCCCTCCGCCTCATGCAGGCCGCCGGGGAGATCGCCCGGGGCCGCGTGGTGGCCCCTCCCGGCCAGGACATCCTGGCCTCCCAGACCCTTCGCCTCCAGATCCGCATCGTCCCTCTGGGCTACCTGCGGGAGATCGTCATGGACATCGGCTTTGAAAACCCCTTCCTGGTGGGGTGAGGAGGTGAAGCATGCCCATTAACGGCCGCTACTACGACTGGGAGCACATCAGCATCCAGGTGAAGGGCGTGCCCCTGGCGGACGTCCTCTCCATTGACTACGAGGACTCCGAGAAGGTCAACGCCATCTACGGCAAGGGCCGCACCCCCAGGGGCTACACCAAGGGCAACTGGGAGGCCTCGGGGAAGCTCACCCTCCTGCGGGAGGAGTACGATCGCCTCCGCGCCGCCGCCCCCAAGGGAAACGTCTACAAGCTTGACCCCTTTGACATCGTCATCTCCTACGACAAGGGCAACGGCACCGCCGTCACCGACACCCTGAAGGACTGCCTCTTCACCAAGCGCTCCTTCGGCGGGGTGGAGCAGGACACGGAGCGGATCACCGTGGAGCTGGAGTTCGTGGTGCTCGGGGAGATCCAGCACGGCTAGGAGGCTAGATGGAACGGGAAAAGCCCTTCTACACCTTCACCCACGGCGAGACCACCTTCGCCTTCCGCAGGCCCGACATCGCCCAGGTGGACCGCTTCACCAGCCGCATGGCCCGGGCGCCCTTGAGCGCCGCCCTGGACTTCACCCGCGAGCTCGCCCTGGACCAGGAGGCCTGGGCCCGCGCCACCGCGGAGAAGCCCGGCCTCGCCCTCACCGCCGCCAACGGCATCCTGGAGGCCTTGGGTTTCCAGGCCGGTTAGCGGAGCTGGAGCGTGACCCTCCACCCCTCGCCCAGCTTTCCGCCCTCATCCGCTACTGGCTCCACCGGGAACCTCCAGAGGATCCGGAGGCCTTCCTAGAACTCGCGCGGCAAGCCCTCTGGCTGGAAAGGCGCTACCTCCGCGCCAAGCCCCCCGGGTGAAACCCGGGGGGCGGGCGTCTTCAAGCGCAGAAGCCTATGGGCGCCCTCGAGGGTAGTAGACAAGATGAGTTTTTCATTAGCATACTCTAAAGAACTCTTTAGCAGTAGGGCTGGCACAGCGTCACGCTGTGCCAGCTATGCAAAGAATGCATAATGCGATAACGAAGGCTTTTGTGCCTCACTCGGACGCTGTGCCACGCCGTGCCACGCTGTGCCGCACCCCCCCTTTCACGCCGTGCCACGCTGTGCCAACTATACAAATGACTGCATAACAGCATTTTTCGGCTTCTGTAGCCGCCTGCCTCCTCTCATCAAGTATGCGCCGTCCCTTATCAACTAGGCTCACATCAAGGGGTGTTTTTGCCTTCCCCAAGGCCTGCTTTTAGTGTCCTGAAAGCGTGAGCGATTTGCCCCAAAAGCATGACTCACCTAAGTCAAAGATTGCCCCGGTCAGCGGCTCCAGGTCAACAAAAATCAACCTGGCACAGCGTCCTTTTCCGATGGGCATCGCACTGACCCGCATTACTGTCCTGAAAGCGTGATCGGCCGCCCTCCGCCAAACCGCCGCCTTTTTTCGGGAGCCCGCCGCCTTTTTTCGCCTTCTTTATCGCCTTCCTTCGCCTTCCTTCGCCTTTAGTCGGGCCCGCCCCAACTAACAACAAGCGCGCTCCATTACAACAAGCGCGCTCCATTACATTCGGCTCGGGGGTTTTTTCTTGGGCGAGGTGGGATACAGGTGGGTGATAAGTGGGAGGTGGTGGAAAACTGTGGGACTTCCGTGGTATACTGCCGCCAGCAAAGCCTTCCATGGGCACGGTGGCCACATCCCCCGGCACCTTGGGCCTAAGCCCCGGAAGGTGGGAGCAGGTGGGAGATGCCCTTCGGCGAGTACCAGTACAGCCTGGACGACAAAGGGCGGGTGGTAATCCCCGGCCCTTTTCGCGATTTCCTCGAGGACGGCCTGGTGCTCACCCGGGGCATGGAGGGCTGCCTCTACGTATTCCCCTCCGACCGCTGGCGCAAGATTGAGGAGCAGCTGGTCAACCTGCCCCTCACCGACAAGGAGGCCCGGGCTTTCGTGCGCTTCTTCTACTCGGGCGCCCACAAAACCCGCATGGACAACGCCTCCCGGGTCCTCATCCCTCCCCCCTTGCGCCAGTTCGCCGGGCTTACGGAAGGGGGCGAGGTGGTCATCGCCGGTGCGCCGGGAAGGCTGGAGATCTGGAGCCTGGAGCGCTGGTGGAAGGCCATTGAGGAGATCCTGCACAACCCGCCGGCCCCCGAGGCCCTGCGGGGACTTATTGGCTAGGGATTTATGGAGGGCATTACCGCGCACGTTCCCGTGATGTACCAAGAGGCCTTGGACCTCCTGGCGGTGAAACCAGGAGAGGTCTACGTGGACGCCACCCTGGGCGGGGCGGGCCACACCCGGGGAATCCTGGAACGGGGGGGGCTGGTCATCGGCCTGGACCAGGACCCCGAGGCCGTGGCCCGGGCGGAAGCCTTGGGGCTTTCGGGGCTGAGGGTGTTCCAGAAGAACTTCCGCCACCTGGAGGAGATCCTGAAAGAAGCCGGCGTGGGCCAAGTGGCGGGCATCCTGGCGGACCTGGGGGTTTCCAGCTTCCACCTGGAAGACCCGAAGCGGGGCTTTAGCTACCACAAGGAAGGGCCCCTGGACATGCGCATGGGGCTGGAAGGCCCCACGGCCATGGAGGTGGTGAACACCTTCCCCTTGGAGGAGCTTTACCGCATCCTGCGGGACCTAGGGGAAGAGAAGCAGGCCTACCGCATCGCCAAGGCCATCGTGGAGGCGAGGAAGAAGGCCCCCATCCGCACCACCACCCAGCTGGCGGAGGTGGTGCAAAGGGCCGTGGGCTTCCGCAAGGCGGGACACCCCGCCCGCAAGACCTTCCAAGCCCTGCGCATCTACGTGAACGACGAGCTTGGGGCCTTGGAAGACTTCCTCCACCAGGCCAAGAAGGCGCTAAAGCCCGGGGGCAGGCTGGTGGTCATCACCTTCCACTCCCTGGAAGACCGCTTGGTCAAGCGCTTCCTAAGGGAAAGCGGCCTCAAGGTGCTCACCAAAAAACCCCTCACCCCAAGCCCTGAGGAGGTGGCCCAGAACCCGCGGGCGAGGAGCGCCAAGCTGCGGGCAGGGGAAAAGGAGGCGGCATGAGGGCGGCGGTGCGCTTTGGCCTCCTTTACCTCCTCGCCCTCCTCCTCCTCTTTGCCCTGGGCCACCACAACCAAGCCACCCAGAAGGAGCTCGCCAAGATGCAGAAAAGGCTCGCCGAGCTCCAGGCGGAAGAGGAAGCCCTGCTCCAAGAAGCCTGGCGGGCAAGCCGCCCCTTGCGGGTCCTGGAGTGGGCCAAGAAGGAGGGGTTCATCCCCATGAGCCAAGGGAGGTGGGCGCCGTGACCACCGGGGTAAGCCGGGTACCTTTGGTCTTCGCCGGGCTTTTCCTTTGGTTTCTCCTCTTCGCCCTAGGGGTGTACACCCTCCTCGCCCACCCGCCCCGCCTGGCCCCTCCCCCGCCCTCCCCGCCCCCGCCTCGAGGGGCCCTGTACGCCCAAGACGGCACTCCCTTGGCCCTCACCCTCCAGGCAGGCCGCACCTACCCCCTAGGGGAAAGCGCAAGCCAACTCCTGGGCTTCGGCGAGCGGGGCTCGGGGAGAGGCCTGGAAGGGCTTGAGCGGGACCTGAACAGAGCCCTAACCGAAGGGCGCTCCTTCACCCTCACCCTAGACCCTTGGGTCCAGGCCATGGCGGAGCAGGCGCTTTGGCAGGGCCTGGCGAAGAGCCGAGGAAGCTTCGCCACCGCCCTCGTGCTAGACCGGGAAGGGCAGCTTCTCGCCGTGGCCAACGGCCCCGCCTTTGACCCCCTGGCCCCGCGCAAGGACCCGGAAAAGGACCTCTCTTGGCGCAACCACGCCTTCCTGGTGCCCTTGGAACCCGGGTCCACCATGAAGGCCCTCACCGCCGCCATGCTCCTGGAGGAAGGGGCGGCAAGCCTCACCACCCGGGTGGAGGCCCCCATGTACCGGGTGGTGGAGGGGTGGACCATCCGGGACGTGGTTCCCCACCCCCCCGTCCTCACCTTGGCGGAGGTGCTGAAGTACTCCTCCAACGTGGGCATTAGCCTGCTGGCCGAGGCCTTGCCCAAGGAGCTTTTCTTCCGGTACATGGAGCGCCTCCACCTCACCGACCCCGAACTCCTCCCCGGGATCCGGGTGGCCGCTCCCCTGGTCACGCCCCCCAGGGAGTGGAGCCGGGCCGCCTACGCCAACCACACCTTCGGCCAGGGCTTCCTAGTAACCCCTCTGCACCTGGCCGCAGCCTTCGGGACCCTGGTGGACGGGGTCTACCGCCCGCCCATCCTCCTCGCCGGAAGCCAGCGCCAGGGGGAAAGGGTGTTCTCCCCGGCCACGGCCAAGGCCGTGCGCCAGGCCCTTACGGATGGCCTTGCTCCCCGGGCCCACCTCCCGGGATACCGCCTGGCCGGCAAGACGGGCACCGCCCAGGTGGTGGTGAACGGGCGGTACTCCCGCGAGGTCTTCACCGCCTGGTTCGCGGGCTTCGTCCCCGGGGACGAACCCCTTTACACCGTGGTGGTGGCCGTGCACCACCCCAAGGGCGAGGTCCATGGGAGCCAGGTGGCGGCCCCCATCTTCCGGGAGATCGCTAGCCATCTCTTGGCCTACCGGGGCATCGCCCCCTATGCTGAGGAGCGGTGAGGGTATTGTGTATCTTGCTCATGTTAGGGAAGTGACGCCGGAGTGGGTGGCGGAGGCCGCCGGGGGGCGGCTCCACCCGGGGGGAGGGCCGGTGCGGGACCTCCACTGGGACAGCCGGGAGGTGACGCCCCAAAGCCTCTTCGTGGCCCTCCCCGGAACCCGGACCCACGGGCGCGCCTTCATCCCCGAAGCCCGGGCCAAGGGGGCAAGCCTCGTCCTGGCGGACACCCCCGGCGAGGCCACGGTGGAGGTGGAAGACCCTGGCCAAGGGCTTCTCCGCCTGGGGAACGCCCTGAGGCGGCTTTTCCCAGGGGTGGTGGTGGCGGTGGGCGGGAGTTCGGGCAAGACCACCACCAAGGAGGCCCTGGCCCAGGGCTTAGGGTTTCCCGCCCCCTTCGGCAACCAGAACACCGCCCCGCCTCTAGCCCGCTTCTTTTTCCACCTAGACCCCAAGGCGGAGGGAGCCGTGGTGGAGCTCGGGGTGGACCGGGTGGGGGAGATGGCGGAGCTCATGGCCCTGGCCGAGCCCACCCTTTCCGTCCTCACCGCCCTGGGGGAGGAACACCTTCTAGCCTTCGGGAGCCTGGAAGGCGTGGTGGCGGAAGAGGCCCAGCTCCTAAAGGCTCCCCAGGCCCTGGTGAGCCTCCAGGCCAAGGAGGTGCTCCTGGCCTTCCGCCGTTATAAGGGGGAGCCCACCTACGGCTTCGGGGAGGCCACCTTCTCCGGCGAAAGCCTGGAGCTTTTGGCCGGGAAGACCCGCTTCCGCTACCGCCACCTCCGGGTGGAGGTTCCCTATCCTGGCCTCGGCCCCGCCTTGGGGGCCCTGGCCGCCTTGGCGGTGGCGGAGCTCTTGGGGAAGGACCTGGAAGGGGTGGCGGAAAGGCTTGCCGCCTTGTGCCTGCCCCCAGGGCGCATGGAGCGGAGGGTCCTGGGAGGCGTGGTTTTCCTCAACGATGCCTACAACGCCAACCCCCTTTCCGTAAAGGCGGGGCTCGCCTGGCTCGCCGCCCAGCCTGGCCGGAAGTGGGTGGTCCTGGGGGAGATGCGGGAGCTTGGGAGCTTGGCGGAGCGCCTCCACCTCGAGGTGGCGGAGGAAGCGGCCAGGCTGGGGCTAAGGCCCCTCTACCTGGGCCCCCACGCCAAGGCCCAGGCCGCCCTTGGGGGCGAGGCGGCGGAAACGTTGGAGGAAGCCCTGGCCTGGCTCAAAGCCCGCGTGGCCCCGGGGGACCTCGTCTACCTGAAGGCCTCGAGGGCCGTGGGCTTGGAAAGGATCCTGGAGCTATGGGACGCCTAAGCCCCCTTCTCCTTCTCCTCGCCGCCTGCGCCCCCTTGCAGGCCGCCGCCCCCACGCTCCCCTACCCCGGGGGCTTCGCCCGTGGGGGCTTGGTGGAGGGCCGCTTCCAGGCCATCCTCCCCGGCCCACCCCTCTTCCTGGACGCAAGCGAAGAGGCCCTTTACGCCGCCTACCCCTACCAACTCTTGGTCCTCAAGGGAGGCGCTCTGGAAAGCCTTCCCCTCCCCGGCGTCCCCCGCTTCCTCCGCGCCCGCCCGAGGCCCGTGGTGGGCCTCGAGGGGGCGGTCTGGGTGGAAGGGAACCTCCTTCCCTACCCAGCCCAGGACGCCTTCCTCAGCGAGGAGGGGCTTTTCTGGGTGGGAAGGGAAGGGCTTTACCGGGAAAGGACCCTCCTCCAAAGGGGAGCCTACAGCCAGGTGGTGGCCTGGGAGGGGGCCGTGGCCCTGGGGAAGGAGGCCTTCTTCTACCCCGAGGGGAAGACCCTCCCCCTTCCCGCCCCGGCCCTAAAGGCCCAAGCGGGGGCCTGCGGGGTGGTGGCCCTTTTGGGGAAGGCGGTCTACCTGGTGCGCCCAGAAGGGGCGAAGCCCTTGGCCGAGGCCACGGACTTCGCCGCCTTTGGGGAAAGGGTCTACCTGGTGCCCGGGGAACGCATCCTCTCCTGTAAGGAGGTGGTATGGCCTTAGCCCTTCTCCTCTCCTGGCTCTTCACCGGCATCTGGATCACCTTCATGCGGGGCCTGGGGCTAGGCAAACGCGTGCGCCAGGACGGCCCCCAGTCCCACCTGGCCAAGGAAGGGACCCCCAGCATGGGGGGTGTGGCCTTCCTCCTCGCCGCCTTCCTGGCCTACTGGGCCTTGGGCAAGGACCCCTTCCTGGGGCTTTGGCTCTTGGGGCTAGGCTTCGCCCTCCTCGGGCTTTTGGACGACCTGGGCAACAGCCTCGCCCGCCCGCTCAAGGCCCGGGAAAAGCTCTTCTTCCAAGGGCTCATGGCCCTGGTCTTCGCCCTCTACGCCGCAAGGCAGGTGGCCTACACCCCTTGGCCCATCCTGGACGTCCTCCTCATCTTCCTGGCCGTGGTAGGGGCTGCCAACGCGTTCAACTTCACGGATGGCCTGGACGGGCTTCTCGCCAGCGTCACCGCCATCCTCCTCCTGCCCTTTTACCCTTACCCCTTCGCCCAAACCCTTCTGGGGAGCCTCCTCGGCTTCCTCTGGCACAACGCCCCCAAGGCGAAGGTCTTCATGGGGGATACGGGAAGCCAGGCCCTGGGGGCCATGGTGGCGGGGCTTTTCGCCCTAACGGGGCACCTTTGGCTCCTGCCCCTCGCCGCCATCGTTCCCGTGCTGGAGGTGCTTTCCGTGGTGGCCCAGGTGGCCTACTTCCGCCGCACGGGAAGGAGGCTTTTCCGCATGAGCCCCTTGCACCACCACTTTGAGCTTTTGGGCTGGGAAGAGGCCAAGATCGTCTTCCGCTTCGCCATCCTCACCGCCTTGGCCACGGCCCTGGCCTTTGGGCTTGGAGGTGGGGCGTGATCCTGGTCTTTGGGCTTGGCCGAAGCGGGCTTGGGGTCCTGCGCTTCTTGAAGGCGCGGGGCCTTCCCGCCCGCTTCTACGACGACCGCCCCAAGGAGGCAGAGGTGGAAACCGCCTTGGCCCTGGGGTTTTCCCCCGACTTCGGCCTGAAGGGCCGCTACGCCCAGGTGGTGGCCGCCCCCGGGGTACCCCTGGACCACCCCCACCTAAAGCGGTTACGGGAGGAAGGGGCCGAGGTGATGGGCGAGGCGGAGCTCGCCTACCGCCTAAGCCCCACCCCCATCGTGGGCATCACGGGCACCGCCGGGAAGACCTCCACCACCCTCTTCACCGCCCACCTCCTTAGGGGGCAAGGGCTAAGGGCCCTGGAGGGGGGCAACGTGGACCCCCCCCTGGTGAGCGTGGTGGACGAGGCGGAGGTGGCGGTGGCGGAGCTTTCCAGTTTCCAACTGGAACGGGTTTCCACCTTCCGCCCCCGGGTGGCGGTCCTCCTTAACCTGGGCGTGGACCACCTGGACCGGCACGGGAGCCTCGAGGCCTACCACGCCGCCAAGCTCAACCTCCTCAAGAACCTCACCCAAGAGGACGCCCTGGTCTACAACGCCCAAGACCCCAAGGTGCGGCAGGCGGCGGAGAAAAGCCCTGCCCGCCTCTACCCCTTTGACCCGGCGGAAGACCCCCGGGAGAGCAACCTAAGGGCGGCCCTGGCCGCCACCCGGGCCTACCTGGACCTCCTTGGAAAGCTCCTAGACGAAAAGGCCCTGGGGGAAAGCCTCCGCACCCTGCCCCACGCCCCCCACCGCTTCCAGACCTTTGCCCGGAAGGGCAAGGTGGTCTTTATTGACGACTCCATCGCCACCCGTACCCCCTCTGTGGCCGCCGCCCTCAGGGCCGCCCCCGCCCCCATCGCCTGGATTCTGGGCGGGGAGGACAAGGGCGCGGACCTCGGCCCCCTAAAGCCCCTCCTCTCCCGGGTGCGGGTCATCCTGGCCCTGGGCCGGGATGGCCCGCAGATGGCCCAAGCCCTGGGCGGCGGCACGGAGGTGGTGGTCATCGGGGAAAAGGACGGGTATAAGGCCATGCGGCAGGCCGTGGCCGAGGCCCTGGCCCGGCTGGAGGAAGGGAGCGTCCTCCTCGCCCCCTTAGCCGCCAGCTTTGACCAGTTCAAGGACTACAAGGACCGCGCCCAGGCTTTCCGGGAGGCGGTCTTCGCCCTGGGAGGTGAGCCGTGGACCCCGTCTTCCTCCTAAGCGGCCTTCTCCTCATGGCCTTTGGCCTTTTGGGCGTGGGGGTGGCGGAGCCCGACCTCCTCCAAGGCCACCTCCTGCGGGTGGGCTTAGCGCTCGCCGCCATGCTCCTTGGGCTCCTCTTACCCCCGGAAAGGCTTCTCCGCCACGCCCTTTTGCTCCTCGCCCTCACCCTAGGGCTTCTCCTTCTGGTCCTCTTCCTGGGGGATGGGCCTGGGGGGGTAAGGCGCTGGTTCTACCTGGGCCCCGTGGCCTTCCAGCCCTCGGAGCTGGCCAAGGTGGCCTTGGTGTTTTACCTCGCCTCCTTCGTGGGGCGGAAGGGGAGCGATACCCCCATCCTGGGGGCCGCCATCCTCTCGGGGGCTACCGCGGGCTTGGTTCTGGTGGAACCGGACTTCGCCACCGCCCTCTTCCTCGTCACCCTGGCCGCCCTACTCTTCATCCTGGCGGGGGTGCCCTGGCGGAGGCTTTTCATGGTGGGGCTCGCCGGGCTCCTCACCGTGGCCCCCTTTTCCGGCTACTACCTGAACCGCTTCCGGTATGTTTCCGAGCGCTTCACGAACTTCCTGGACTACCTGCAAGGGGAAGCTCACCCCGCCCACACGGCCTACCAGGTCCTGCAGGCGCAAAAGGCCATCCTCTTGGCGGGGCCCTTGGGGCAGGGCCCCGGGGGGAGGCTGCCCCACCTTCCCGAGGCCCACAACGATATGGTCTTCGCCAGCGTGGTCTTCGCCACGGGGTGGCTTGGGGGGTTGGTGGTCCTCTTCCTCTACCTCCTCCTTTTCCTGCGGGGGATTGCCCTGGCCCTCGCCCTAAAAGGGCCCCTAAGCCTCCTCGCCTTGGGCCTCACCCTCTACCTCACCCTGCAAGCGGCCATCAACATCGGGGTTACCGTGGGCTTTCTGCCCGTGACGGGGGTACCCCTGCCCTTCGTGTCCTATGGGGGGAGCTCCCTCCTCGTTTCCGGTTTCGCCCTAGGGGTGCTCCTGCGCCTGGCCAAAGAGGCCAAGGGAAAGGGGGTGGAAGCGTGGTCCTCCTGACCGGGGGCGGCACGGGGGGGCACCTCTTCCCCGCCTTGGCCTTGGCGGAGGAGCTCAGGAGGCGGGGGCATGCCGTCTTCTACCTGGGAAGCGAGGAGGGCCTCGAGGCCCGCCTCCTCCCGCAAACCTCCATCCCCCACGCCCTCATCCCCGCGGGGAAACTGGACCGGAGCGCCCTGAGGCCCAAGGAAGGCCTGAAGCTCTTCCTTGGGCTTTGGGCCGCCCGGCAGGTCCTCAAGGCGCACCCCCCCAAGGCCGTCCTCTCCACCGGGGGGTACGCCGGCTTCCCTGGGGCCTTCCTGGCGGGGCTCAAGGGCATTCCCCTCCTCCTCCATGAGCAGAACGCCAAGCTGGGCCTGGCCATAAGGGCCCTTTCCCCCTGGGCCAAGGGCCTCGCCCTAAGCGTCCCCACGGGCCTTCCCCCTTGGCTCGCCAAGAAGGCCCGGGTCCTCGGCTACCCCGTGCGGGAGGTGCGCTACCCCCAAGGGGAAGCCAAGGCCCGCCTGGGCTTTGACCCCAAAAAGCCCCTCCTCCTCGTCCTGGGGGGGAGCCAGGGGAGCCTGGAGCTAAACGAGAAGCTTCCCCCCCTCCTAAAACCCTTGGGCCTCCCCGTGCTCCACCAGGTGGGGGAGCGGTGGGTGGAGCGCTACCGCTTCCTGGAGGCCCAGGACTACCGCATCGCCGGCTTCGTGGATACCCCTTTGGCCATGAGCGCCGCCGACCTCCTCCTCTCCCGGGCGGGGGCGGGCACCTTGGCGGAGGCCGCCTTCCACCGCCTGCCCGCCCTCCTCTTCCCCCTTCCCCCAAGCCTGGACGGGGGGGCGCAGGCGGCCAACGCCCGGGCCTACCAGAAGGCGGGGGCGGCGGAGCTTGGGGATTACGGAAGGCTGGCCCACCAGGTGATGGGCGTCCTGGAAAGGCGGGAAGCCTACCAAGGGGGCATGGCCCGCCTCTCCCCCGAAGGGGCGGCGGGCCGCATCGCGGACTGGCTGGAGGCGTTCTTATGAAACGGGCACACGTCATGGGCATTGAAGGGGTGGGAATGAGCGCCCTAGCCCGGCTCCTCCGGGCGGAAGGGGTGGAGGTCACGGGGTGCGACCTGGCCCCGGGGAAGCGCGCCCTTGCCCTCGGGGTTCCCGTCTACCCGGGCCACGACCCCGCCCACCTGGGGGCGGAGGACACCCTCATCGTCCCCACCCCCATCCCCCTGGACCACCCGGAGGTCCTCGAGGCGAGGCGGCGGGGGATGCGCGTTCTCAGGCGGATGGAGCTCCTCGCCCACCTCCTTGCGCAAAAACCCTCTCTGGGCGTCACGGGCACCCACGGCAAGACCACCACCACGGGGATGCTGGCGAGCATCCTGCTGGAGGCTGGGCTAGACCCCTGGGTGCTCCTTGGCGGGGAGCTTTCCCTCCTTCCCGAGAACGCCCGCTTCGGCCTGGGCCCGCGGCTCGCCGAGGTGGACGAGTCGGACCCCCTCTTCCAGGAGGTGCGGGTAGGCATAGCGGTGGCCACCAACCTGGAGAAGGAGCACGTGGCCCCCGAGGGGAAGAAGGCCCCCAACTACCACGAGAGCCTCGAGGCCCTCCTCTCGGCCATGGCGGGCTTCCTGAGAAAGGCGGAGGTGGCCGTCCTCCCCGTCCATGACCCCCTCCTGGCGGCAGCAGCCCATGGCCTCACTCCCCTCCGCTTTGGCGAAGGGGGGGACCTGTGGGCGGAAGGGGTGGCGCTTTCCCCCACGGGAAGCCGGTTCCGCCTGGTCCACCGGGGAAAGGCCCTGGGGGAAGCGGAGCTCAAGGTGCCCGGGGCCCACAACGTGAAAAACGCCCTGGCCGCCGCCTTGGCCGCCTTGGCCTTGGGCGTGCCCGAAGGGGCCATCCTCCGGGGCCTCGCCCGCTTCCCCGGAGTGGGCCGGCGGTTTGAGCGCCTGGGGGAGGTGCGGGGAGCCTTGGTGGTGGACGACTACGCCCACCACCCCACGGAGGTGCGGGCCACCCTAAACGCCGCCAAGCTTCTGGGCCGCCGGGTGCGGGTCCTCTTCCAGCCCCACCGCCTCTTCCGCACCCTGGAGCTTTGGGAGGAGTTCGCCAGGGCCCTCGAGGCGGCGGAGGAAGTGGTGGTCCTCCCCGTCTACACCGCAGGGGAAAGGGGCGAGGTCTCCCCCGAAGCCCTCTCCCAAAGGATCGCCGAACGCCTTGCCGCTTCGGGCAAGGAAGCCCGTTTCCTCCCTCCGGAGGAGGCCCTGGCCTACGCCAAGGCCACGGCAAGGCCTGAGGACCTCTGGCTTGCCCTAGGGGCGGGGGACGTTACCGAACTTGCCCGGAGGCTCGTCCGTGAAGGTTGAGCGGGTGCTCCTAAGGGACTACACCACCCTGGGCGTGGGGGGGCCGGCGGAGCTTTGGACGGTGGAAACCCGGGAAGACCTCAAGCGGGCCACCGAGGCCCCCTACCGCATCCTGGGCAACGGCTCCAACCTCCTGGTGATGGACGAGGGGGTGCCGGAAAGGGTGATCCGCCTAGCCGGCGAGTTCCAGGCCTACGACCTAAGGGGATGGGTGGGGGCGGGCGCGCTCCTCCCCCTCCTCGTCCAGGAGGCAGCCCGGGCCGGGCTTTCGGGGCTAGAGGGGCTTCTCGGCATCCCCGCCCAGGTGGGAGGGGCGGTGAAGATGAACGCCGGCACCCGCTTCGGCGAGATGGCGGACGCCCTGGAGGTGGTGGAGATCTTCCACGACGGGGCCTTCCACCTCTACCGGCCGGAGGAGCTCGGCTTCGGCTACCGGCAAAGCCGCCTGCCCCCTGGGGGCATCGTGACCCGGGTGCGCCTCAGGCTCAAGGAGCGGCCCGTGGAGGAAATCCTCAAGCGCATGGCCGAGGTGGACGCCGCCCGCAAAGGGCAGCCCAAGCGGAGGAGCGCGGGGTGCGCCTTCAAGAACCCTCCAGGCCAGTCGGCGGGGCGGCTCATTGACCAAAGGGGCCTTAAGGGCCTACGGGTGGGGGACGCCATGGTATCCCTGGAACACGGCAACTTCATCGTCAACCTGGGACAGGCCACGGCCAAGGACGTGCTGGCGCTTGTGCAACGCATCCAGGAAGAGCTTCCCCTGGAGCTGGAGTGGGAGGTGTGGCCTTGAAGGCTAAGCCTTGCGTAAGGCCAAGGGGGTAAGATGAAGCTAGTGCGCGCCCTCTTCCTCCTCCTTCTCCTCGGCACCCTCCACGTGGGAAGCCTGGTCCTATTCCCGGTGGAGGAGGTGGAGGTGGTGGGCTTACGCCACCTCGAGGAAAAAGCCGTTTTGGCCAAGGCCCGCCTCCACCCGGGAGACCCCTGGCTTTGGGTCCTCCCCTCCCGCCTCTCCCCTCTCCTCCAGGACCCCTGGGTGGCGGAGGCCCGCCTGGAGAAGCCCAAACCCGGGGTGGTGCGCCTTTTCCTGCGGGAGCGGGAACCCTTCCTCCCCCTGGCAGGGGGCGCCGCCTTAGCCACGGACGGCACCCTCCTCCCGGGCGGGGCCCCGTACGCCCCGGGGCCTCGGGTGGAGGGAAAGGGTCCCTTGCCCACCCAAAGCCTCTTGGCCCTGGCCCGGGCTTACCCGAAGGCCAAGCGCATCCGCTATACCCCGGCAGGCTTTTACGTGGAGCTTCCTGGCACCACCCTCTTTGCCGCAAGCGCTGAACTTCTGCTAGAGTATGCGCAAGCGACCTGGCCCCAGGGCCACGTGTACCTGTATTCTTGGGGGGTGAGTTTACGCCCATGATTATCGCAGGATTGGACGTCGGCACCAGCAAGGTTACCACCGTCATCGGGGAGCTCGCCCCCGATGGCGTCCTGGACATTATCGGCGAGGGCACCGCCCCTTCCCAGGGCATGCGGCGGGGCGTGGTGGTGAACCTGGAGCGCACCACGGAGGCCATCCGCCAAAGCGTCCACCAGGCGGAGCGGGTGGCCGGGGTACGGGTGGAACGGGTGGTCCTCTCCGTGGGAGGGCCCCACCTAAGGAGCGTCACCAGCCACGGCCTGGCCGCCATCCGCCGCGGGCAGAGCATCACGGAGGCGGACGTGGAGCGGGCCGTGGAGCAGGCCAAGGCCTACCCCTTTGACGCCGAGCAGGAACTCCTCCACGCCCTGCCCCTGGAGTTCAAGGTGGACGGGCAGGAGGGGATCCGGGACCCCGTGGGCATGGCGGGGGTGCGCCTCGAGGTGGACGTCCACCTGATCGCCGCCGGGCGGGGGCCTTTGGCCAACCTCCGCCGGGCGGTGGAGGCGGCGGGGCTAGAGGTGGAAGCCCTGGTGGCCCAGCCCCTGGCGAGCGGCCTGGGCGTCCTAGGCCCCGACGAGGAGCACATGACCGTCCTCCTCTTGGACGTGGGCGGGGGGACCACGGACGTGGCCGTCTTCCGGGAAGGTAGGCTCGCCCACTCCGCCGTCTTGCCCCTCGGGGGGGACCACGTGAGCCAGGACATCGCCCAGCTCCTCAAGATCCCCTTTGAGGAGGCGGAGAGGGTCAAGCGCAAGTACGGGGCGGCGCTTCCGGAGCTCGCCGACCCCGAGCTCGTCTTGGAGATTAACCAGGAAGGGGGCTCCTTGGGCGAGGTGCCGGCGCCGGAGCTTGCCCGCATCATCCGGCCCAGGCTCCGGGAAATCCTCCACCTGGCCCGCCAGTCCGTGGACGAAGCCATAGGGCCTTTGGAGATCAAGGTGAACCGCGTGGTCCTCACGGGGGGCACCGCCCTTCTCCGGGGGTTTGACCTTTTGGCCCGGCAACAGTACAGCCTCCCCGTGCGCCTGGGCAAACCCCAGGGCGTCTCCGGCCTCACCGACGTGGTGGCCACCCCCGCCCACGCCACCGCCGTGGGCCTGGTCCGCCACGGAGCCACCTTGCCCGTGCGCATGGCGGAGCCCAAACGCCCGCAGAAAAAGGAAAAACGGCAAGAAACCGGCAAATCCGAGGGCCTCTGGGCCCGCATCAAGGAAATTCTCAACAATCTATTTTGAATCGCAATTTGGGAGAGGAGGCAGAGATGGAGGGAGCGGTCATCAAGGTCATCGGGCTCGGGGGGGCGGGGAACAACGCCGTGAACCGCATGATTGAGGCAGGGCTTCAGGGGGTGGAGTTCATCGCCGCCAACACCGACGCCCAGGTCCTGGCCAAGAGCCTGGCGGACGTGCGCATCCAGCTTGGGGAGAAGCTCACCCGGGGCCTGGGGGCGGGGGCCAACCCCGAGATTGGGGAAAAGGCGGCCCAGGAGGCGGAGGACCTCATCGCCGAGGCTTTGGAAGGGGCGGACCTGGTCTTCATCACCGCCGGGATGGGGGGCGGCACCGGCACGGGAAGCGCCCCCGTGGTGGCCGAGATCGCCAAGCGCCTAGGCGCCCTCACCGTGGGCGTGGTCACCCGCCCCTTTAGCTTTGAGGGCCCCAAGCGGCAAAAGGCGGCGGAAGAGGGCATCCGGCGCCTCAAGGAACGGGTGGACGCCATGGTGGTGGTGCAAAACGACCGCCTCCTCTCCGCCGTGGACAAGAAGATGACCCTGAAGGACGCCTTCCTCATCGCCGACCGGGTCCTCTACCACGGCGTCAAGGGCATCACCGACGTCATCAACCTGCCCGGCCTCATCAACGTGGACTTCGCCGACGTCAAGGCGCTCCTGGAAGGGGCCGGCCAGGTCCTCATGGGCATCGGCGCCGGCCGCGGGGAAAACCGGGTGGAGGAGGCGGCCAAAACCGCCACCCACAGCCCCCTGCTGGAACGCTCCATTGAAGGGGCGAGGAGGCTCCTCCTCAACGTGGTGGGCTCGGAGGAGCTTTCCCTCATGGAGGCGGCGGAGGTGGTGGAGAGGATCCGCGAGGCCACGGGCAACGAGGACGTGGACATCCTCTACGGCGTCACCTACGACGACCGTGCCCAGGACGAGCTTAGGGTCATCCTCATCGCCGCGGGCTTCGGGGAAAGCACCGTGGTGCCCAAGCCCATCCGCCCCGTGGACTTCCCCACCCACGCCGACCCCTACAACTTTGACATCCCCGCCTTCATCCGCTACGGGGACGGGGACTATCCGCCCAAGCGGGGCAACTGACGTGGTGGTGGCGGGCATTGACCCGGGGATCACCCACCTGGGCCTTGGCGTGGTGGCCGTGGAGGAAAGGGGAGCCCTCAAGGCCCATCTCCTCCACGGGGAGGTGGTGAAGACCTCCCACAAGGAAAAGGCGGAGGCGCGGGTGGGCCGGATCCACGCCCGGGTCAAAGAAGCCCTTCTCCGCTTCCAGCCCGAGGCCTTGGCGGTGGAGGAGCAGTTTTTCTACCGGCAAAACGAGCTCGCCTACAAGGTGGGCTGGGCCTTGGGGGCGGTGTTGGTGGCGGCCTTTGAGGCCGGGGTGCCCGTCTACGCCTACGGGCCCATGCAGGTGAAGCAGGCCCTGGCCGGGCACGGCCACGCCGCCAAGGAGGAGGTGGCCTTGATGGTGCGGGGGATTTTGGGCCTCAAGGAACCCCCAAGCCCAAGCCACCTGGCGGACGCCTTAGCCATCGCCCTCACCCACGCTTTCTACGCCCGGCTCAAGGCCGCCAAGCCCCTTTAGCCCGAAAGCCAGCCCCGGCGCACGGCGTAGCGCAAGAGGTCGCTCCGGGTTTTGAGGCCGAGCTTTTCCATGCCCCGCTCCCGGTAGGTGGCCACGGTCTTCTCCGAGATGGCCAAGCGCTCGGCCACCTCCTTGTGGGAAAGGCCTTGGGCGAGAAGGCGCAAGACCTCCTCCTCTCTGGGGGAGAGGCCCTCTTCCTTCACCTCTCCCTGGACCATCTCCATGGCAAGGCGCATGGCGAGGCTCGGATTTAGGTACCGCTCCCCCCGGGCCACGGCCAAGACGGCGTCCAAAAGCTCGTGGTCCACCGCCGCCTTGCTCACGTACCCCTCGCCCCCCGCCTGCAAAAAGCCCCGCACGTACTCGGGGTCCTCGTGCATGGAAAGGGCGAGGAGGCGCAGGCGGGGAAAACGGGCCTTAAGGGTTCGGCAGAGGTCAATGCCGGTGCAGTCGGGTAGGGAAACGTCCAGGATGGCGAGGTCGGCCTCGAGGCCCTCCAAAAGGGCCAAAGCCTCCCGGCCACTTCCCGCCTCCCCCACCACCCGGATGGGCCCCCGGGCTTCCAGAAGATGGCGGATGCCCGAGCGCACCAGGATGTGGTCCTCCACCAAAACCACCCGGATCACGCCACCACCTCTAAAGGAAGCCTAACCTGGACCCGGATGCCCTCGCCAGGGGCGCTTTCCAAGAAAAACCTTCCCCCCAAAAGCTCCACCCGCTCCCGCATCCCCAAAAGGCCCTGGTGCCCGGGGCCCACCGCCTTGGGGTCAAAGCCCCGGCCCTCGTCCTCCACGAAAACCCGCACCTCCCCTTCCGCCTCCAAGACCCCCACCGCCGCCCGGGGGCTTCCCGAGTGCCGGGCCACGTTGGTGAGGGCCTCCTGCACCACCCGGTAGACCACGGTTTCCAGCTCCTTGGACAAGGGCCGGCGGAGGTGGAAGGAAAGGTCCACCTCAATCCCCGTGCGGTCGGCGAACTCCCGCACATACCGCACCAAGGCGGCTTCCAAACCCAGGTGGTCCAGCACGGAAGGCCTAAGGTCCAGGGCCAGGCGCCGCACCTCGGCCAGGGTATAGCGGGCCAGCTCCTTGAGCGCCTGGGCCGCGTCCCCCGGAAGGCCTTCCAGGCCCAGGATCAGACCGGTGAGGGCCTGGCCCACCTCATCGTGGAGTTCCCGGGCGATGCGCGCCCTTTCTTCCTCCTGGGCCCGAAGCCAGGCCTTCAAAAGTTCTGCCCGCTGCCTCTCCTTTTCCTCCAGGAGGCTGTAAAGCCGGGCGTTCTCCAAGGCGGTGGCCAAGGGGCCGGAAAGGGCTTTCAGGAAGCCCACAAGCCACGCCTCCTCCACCTTGGGTTTTCCGTAGAGGACCAGGGCCCCTCGAGGGGGCACCGGCACCCCCACCCCCCCTTGGGCCACCACCACCCGCCCCTCCCGCAAGGCTTCCTCCGCCAACCCCTTCACACCCCCCAAGGGGCAAGCGGCTTGGCAGGCGCGGCAGTGGACGACCCGCCCCTCCACCCACAGGTCGCCGCAGGTAAAGCCGAGTTCCCGCACCAACAGGGAAAGCACCCGCTCCGCCAGCTCTTCCAGCCTCAGGGCCTGGCTTTCCGCCAGGAGGCGGTTTAGGAGGGTGAGTTCCCGCTCCCGCCTTTCCACCTCCTCCCCCATGCGGTTGAGGGCCCGACCCAAGGCACCGAGCTCGTTCCTGGGCTCCGGAAACGCCACCTTCCCCCCTTTCCCCAGGAGGGCAACCCGCTCCGCCATCCCCTTGAGGGGTTCCAGGACCCGCTCCAGGAGAAGGTAGCCGAGCCCCACCCCAAGCCCCACGGCCCAAAGCAAGCCAAAAGCCCCGGTGCGCAGGACCTGGGCCAGTTCCTCCCTTAAGGGGTCCTGGGCCAGGGCCAAGCGCACCACCCCCGCCGCCCCCCCATACACCGGGGCCTCCCCCTGGTACACCAGCCTTCCCCCTAACCGCAGGGTCCTCTCGCCCCCCAAAGCCAGAAGGGCTTCCGGCACCCCCTCGGCGAAGGTATGGGCCAGGACCTCCCCCTTCGGGGAGAGGACGTAGGCGTAGGCGAACCCCGGATAGCGTTCCTTGGCGGCCCCCAGCTTCTCCCACACCGCCAAGCGGTCCTGGAGCAGGAGGTCATCGGTGAGCAGGGTGGCGAGGTCCCAGGCGGCCGAGCGGGTTTGCTGCCACAAGGCCCGTTCCCCCTCGGCGTAGAGAAAGGCACCCCCGCCCAAAAGCAAGGCCCCGCCCGTGGCGGTCGCCGCCAGGAGGACGGTGAGAAGAAGCTGGGTCCCAAGCCTCACGGCAACACCTCCCGCGCCCTCCGGTAGACGACCCGGTAAGGAGCGTCTTCCGACCGGCGGAACCCCTTTAGGCCCAAGGCCCTTAGGGCCTTTGCGTTTTCCGGTTTTTTCACCAGGGCAAGGAGCGCCTGCATGAGCCTTTCCTTTTCGGGAAGACTTTTGCGTGCCACCACGGGCGGAGGGGGGTCGGCGGGACCCCTAGCCAGGACCCTAAGCCCCTTCACGCCCAACGTGGCGTAGACCACCCCATCCACCGCCGCCCCTTCCGCCAACCCCTCCCGCACAGCCCCAAGGGCCCGGTCGTGGCTGTAGGTGAAGAAGGCTTGGGCAAAGAAGCCCTCCCCTAAATCCCTGGCCAAAAGGCGAGGCCAGGCATGGCCGGTGTTGGATAGGGAGTCCGTGAAGGCAAAGGGGCGCCCCTTTAGCTCAGCCAGGCTTTGGTAAGGAGCGTCCTCCCGCACCACGATGAGGCTCTGGTAAGGCACCGCCGTATCCGATGCCAAAAGCACCTCTAAAAACCCCTCCTCCACCCCAAGCCCCGCCGCCAGGGTGCAAAGGAAGCCCAGGTCCGCCTCTCCCTGGCGCAAGGTCTCCAAGACCTCCCAGTAGGTGCGGCGCCCAAACACCTCCACCCGCTCGCCCAAAAGGGCCTCGAGGCCCTGCAAGAACTCCCGGTATGGCCCCGCCTCCACGGGGGAACGCATCCCCGCCACCACGATGCGCACCCCACCCCTTTCCGCCTCCTTGGCGTAGGGAGGCCCGAGGGCCACCTCGGGTGGCCTGGCGCAGGCGGCAAGGAGAAGGAGGGCCAGGAGCTTTCGCATCTACCCCAGGATAGGTAAGGCCAAGGGGTATAGATGTCCCAGGCCCTGTCGGGAGGTTTTCCGACAGCCCCGTCCGCCACCCTACCGCTACCCGTCGCCCTACCGGGGTCCTAGTTTGGGAGGCGAAAGGAGGTGGGGCAGATGGAAAAAGAACCCCTCACCAGCGCGGAGGACCGCCGGCGCTTTCTCGCCAAAATGGCAAGCGCCATCTTCGCCTCCATGGTGGCCCCGGGCCTGGCCCAGGGCGTGCCCCAGGCGGCCCCGCCCGAGGACGGGGCGGCGGAGGACGTGCTTTTGCGCATGCAGAAAGACCTGGAGCGGGCGCTCAAAAACCCCAACCGCAAGTGGGGCATGGTCATTGACCTCAGGAAGTGCGTGGGCTGCCACGCTTGCACCGTGAGCTGCATGGCGGAAAACCGCCTGCCCCCGGGCGTGGTCTACCGCCCGGTAAGCGAGGAGGAGGTGGGCACCTACCCCAACGTCACCTACCGCTTCGTTCCCCGGCCCTGCATGCAGTGCGACGAGCCCCCGTGCGTGCCCGCCTGCCCCTACGACGCCACCTGGAAGCGCAAAGACGGCATCGTGGAGATTGACTACGAGCTCTGCGTGGGTTGCGAGAAGTGCGTGCCCGCCTGCCCCTACAACTCCCGCCACAAGGACGACGGCTACTTCTGGACGGAAAACACCCCGGGCCAAGGCAAGATGCCCTACGAAACCCTTCCCGTTTACGAGTGGGGCAAAAAGGTGGACCGGGAAGACGAGGCGGGCCCCATGGACAAGGTGCGCAAGTGCCACTTCTGCCTGCACCGCATTGAACAGGGGCTCTTGCCCCAGTGCGTGGTGACCTGCATCGGCCGGGCCACCTACTTCGGCGACCTGGAAGACCCCAACTCCCTGGTGGCCGAACTGGTTAAGAAGCCCAACGTCATGCGCCTCAAGGAAGAGGCGGGGACCAAGCCCCGGGTCTACTACCTGGTGTAGGAGGTGCCTCATGGAAAAGCTTTCCCGGCGTGAACTCTTGAAGCTTTCCGGCGCAGGCGCCCTGTTGGGCCCCTTGGCCCTGGGCCTTCAGGAGGCCAGCGCCCAGGGCATGGAGGCTTACGAGATCCAGCTTCCCGAAAACACCATCTACTCCTCCTGCCTCCAGTGCAACACCGGCTGCCCCATCAAGGTGAAGCTCTACGAGGGCGTGGCCAGCAAGATTGACGGCAACCCCCTCTCCCCCTGGACCTTCCGCCCCCACCTGCCCCTGAATACCCCCGTGGACGTGGTGGCCAAGGTGGACGGGGCCCTTTGCCCCAAGGGCCAGGCGGGCATCCAAACCGCCTACGATCCCTACCGCATCCGCAAGGTGCTCAAGCGGGCCGGGCCCCGGGGAAGCGGCAAGTGGGAGGAAATCCCCTTCCACCAGGCGGTGAAGGAGATCGTGGAGGGGGGCAAGCTCTTCGCCCACCTGGGGGACGAGCGCCACTACCCCGGGCTCAAAGAGCTCTGGGCCCTTAAGGACCCCGAGGTCATGAGCCGCATGGCCCAGGCGGTGCGGGCCATCTGGGCGGAAAAGGATAAGGAAAAGAAGAAGGCCCTGGTGGCCAAGTTCAAGGAAGACTTCAAGGACTACCTCCCCGCCCTCATTGACCCCGACCACCCCGACCTGGGCCCCAAGAACAACCAGGTGGTCTTCGCCTGGGGCCGGCTCAAGGCGGGCCGCTCCGACTTCATCCGCTGGTTCTTCGGGCAAAGCTTCGGCACCGTCAACCTCCACGGCCACACCACCGTCTGCCAGGGCTCCATGTACTTCACCGGCAAGGCCATGAGCGAGCAGCCCACCTTTGACGCCACGGGCAAGCTCTCCTGGTCGGGCGGGGCCAAGTTCTACTGGCAGGCGGACCTCTCCAAGGCGCGCTTCGTGGTCTTCGTAGGGGCCAACGTCTTTGAGGGCAACTACGGGCCGCCCCTCCGCGTGGGCTGGATCACGGAGCGGGCAAGCCGCGGCGAGCTGGAGTACGCCGTGGTTGACCCGCGGGCGCAGAAAGCGGTGAAGGGCGCAAGCCGCTGGATCGCCCCCAAGCCGGGGCACGACGCCGCCATCGCCTTGGGGGTTATCCGCCTCCTCCTGGAGTGGGGTAAGGTGGACACCCGCTTCCTCTCCGCCGCCAACAAGGCCGCCGCCAAGGCCATCGGCGAGGCCAGCTGGACCAACGCCGCTTGGCTTGTGAAGCTGAAAGACGGCAAGCCGGAAAGGCTTGTGCGGGCAAGCGACCTGGGCCTTCCCAAGCCCAAGGCCAAGGTGGGGGACAAGGAGGTGGAGCTGGACGCCCCGGTGGTCCTGGTCCAGGGCAAGCCCGTGGCCTTCAACCCCAACGACGAAAACCAGGCGGTGTTCGGCGACCTCTTTGTGGACACGGTCCTCCAGGGTATCCCCGTGAAGAGCGCCCTCACGCTCATCAAGGAGGAGGCCTTCCGCCACCAGGTGAAGACCTGGGCCGCCTTGGCCGGGGTAAGCGAGGAGGACATCCGCTTCCTGGCGGAGAAGCTCGCCCAGTACGGCAAGAAGGCGGTGGTGGATGTACACCGGGGGGCCAGCCAGCACACCAACGGCTTTTACAACTGCTTCGCCTGGTTCACCGTGAACGTCCTCTTGGGCAACGTGGACCACCAGGGCGGCTTCGTCCAGGCCAGCACCTACGACATCACCGGTGGCAAAGCGGGAGGGCCTTTCGTCCTCAGCAAGCTCCACCCCAAGCCCCTAAGCCCCTTTGGCATCTCCATCATCCGCCACGAGGTGAAGTACGAGGACACCACCCTCTTCCAAGGCTTCCCCGCCAAGCGCCCCTGGTACCCCCACGCCTCCGACGTCTACCAGGAGATCCTCCCCTCCGCCGCCCAAGGCTACCCCTACCCCATCAAGATCCTCTTCCACTACATGGGCTCCCCCGCCTACGCCCTGCCGGGCGGCCACGAACAGATCCGGGCCATGCTGGACCCGGACAAAATCCCCCTCATCGTGGCCTTTGACATCGTGGTGGGGGACTCGTACCTCTACGCCGACTACATCATCCCCGACCTTTCCTACCTGGAGCGCTGGGAGTTCCACGGAAGCCACCCCTCCATCCTCTGGAAGGTGCAGCCCGTGCGGCAGCCCGCCATCCCGCCCATCCCCGAGGAGGTGGAGGTCTTCGGGCAAAGGATGCCCATCTCCCTGGAAAGCTTCCTCCTGGCCTTGGCCGAGCACCTGGGCCTACCCGGCTTTGGGCCCAAGGGCTTTGCCAACGGGATGCCCTTCACCCACCCCGACCACTTCTACCTGAAGCTCGCCGCCAACCTGGCCTACGGGGAGAAGGCCGACGGCTCCGAGGCCCTGCCTGAGGCGGACGAGAGGGAGCTCGCCGTCTTCCGCCAGGCCCGCCGCCACCTTCCTCCCTCGGTCTTTGACGAGAAGCGCTGGCGGGAGGCGGTGGGGGACGAGGGGCTTTTCCGCCGTACCGTCTACCTCCTGAACCGGGGCGGCCGGTTCCAGGAGTTTGCCAAGGCCTACGCCGCCAACGACCTGGTGGCGAACCGGTATGGCCGGCAGATTAACCTCTTCCTGGAAAAGCAGGCGCTTTCCCTCCACCCCATGACCGGGAAGCCCTACTGGCCCCTTCCCGCCTACTTCCCGCCCTACCAGGACGTCTTGGGGCGGCAGCTCCGGGACCCCGGCTACGGCCTAACCCTCCTGACCCACCGGAGCATCCTGCAAACCAAGAGCCGCACCATCAGCAACTACTGGCTCCTGGCGGTGAAGCCGGAAAACGAGATCCTGGTGAGCGCCCTGGACGCCGAGCGGCTTGGGCTTAAGGACGGGCAGAGGGTCAAGGTGGTTTCCGCCACCAACCCCAAGGGCGAGTGGGACCTGGGCCCCTTTGGCAAGAAGCCCATGGTGGGCCGGGTGAAGGTGGTACAGGGCCTGAGGCCAGGGTGCGTGGCCTTCCCCTTGGGCTGGGGCCACTGGGCGTATGGGGCGAGCGACCTCGTCATCAACGGCCAGGTGGTGAAGGGCGACCCCAGGCGGGCTGCAGGGGTGCACGCCAACGCCGCCATGCGCCTTGACCCGTACCTCAAGGACACCGCCCTGACGGACGTGGTGGGCGGGAGCGTGGTCTTCTACGAAACCAAGGTGAACCTCTTGCCGGTGTGAGGCCGTCCCCCCGGGTTACCCCGGGGGGACAAACCTCCCGAATACCTGTGATAAGGTCATGATGGGGGTAAGGAGGTGAAGGGTGATACCCGCCTTTAGAAGCGCAAGCAACCCGACCCAGTGGGCGCTAGAGTTCATCCGCTTGGCGATGCTTCTCCTCTGCCTGGTGGGCTGGGTGATGTACCCCTTAGAGCTCCTCCTCTTGGGGCACTGGACGGAGAGCTGGCAGAGCAAGATCCCCTTCTTGGTGGCCGTGCCGGGCTTTGTGTTTACCCTTTGGGTGCTTTTTGACCGCAAGACCCCGTGGGTGCGCCTTGCCTTCATCCTCACCATGTGGGCCTCGGTCTTCACGGGAATTCTCGGGGCCTACTTCCACCTGCTTTGGAACTTTGAGGGCGAGGTGGTTTGGGAGTTTGAAGCGGCCATGGAGGCCATGGCGGGAAGCCGTCCGGTGCTGGCGGCCCTGGCCTTCACCCACATGGGGGTGACGGGGCTCCTTTCCGTCTACCGGGCCCGTTAGGAGGTGTGCCGTGATTGAAGCCCTGATCCGCGCCAAAACCGAGGAGGAGCGGGTTTTGGAGTTCTTGCGCTCCACCTTCCTCCTGATCGCCCTGGTGGGGTTTGCCTTCTACGGCATGGAGCACTGGGTGCTGGACCACTGGACGGAAAGCTGGCAGAGCAAAATCCCCTTTTTCGTATCCTTGGTGGGCTTCCCCCTCACCCTCCTCATGTTCTTCCACCGAGGGAAGTGGGTGCGCTATCCCTTCCTCTTTTGGATGCTGGTGAGCGTGGCCACCGGGGTGGCGGGGGCCTACTTTCACCTGCTTTGGAATGCGCAGGATGCGGAGGTGAACCTCTTCACCCTTCGGGGCTTCTTGGAGGCCTTTGAGGGGAGTCGGCCGGTTCTAGCGGCGTTGGCCCATACCCACGTGGGCGCTGTGGCCTTCGTGGTGGGAATCACCATAAGGGACTAAGGGAGGTGCAGGATGAGGCGAGGCATCGTAGGACTCATGGTTTTGGCCCTAAGCGTGGCGTTGGCGCAGGCGCCCAAGGTGGACGGGAAGATCGCCCCTGGGGAATACGCCAAGAGCTACAAGCACGAAAAGAGCGGGATCACGCTCTACTGGAGCGTGGTGGGGGACACGCTCTACCTGGCCCTCGAGGGCGAAAGCAAGGGCTGGATTGGCATCGGCTTCCTGCCAGAAAAGAGCGACAAGAAGAAGGGCGCTGACCAGTACCTCTTCTACATGGAGGGCGGCAAGCTGGTGGCCTTGGACATGTACCAGGTGAAGCGCACCGGCGCCCCTTCCCCGGACGAGAAGGAGGGCGGGAAGAACTCCATCCTGGCCGCCAGCGCCACCTACGAGGGCACCAAGTGGACCGTGGAGTTCAGCCGGAAGCTGAAGACCGGGGAGCCCACGGACGTGGAAATCGCCCCGGGGCGGAAGCTCCTTGTCCTCTTGGCCCACTCGGAGAAGATGGACCCCAAGGAGGAGCACAAGAAGACGGAGCGCTGGTACCTGGAAGACTTCGCCTTCTAGGCTAGGCGGAAAACAACCCGGGGGGTTCCCCGGGTTGTTCCTTTTTGGGCTTCTACCGCGCCCCTCGCGCCCTAGGGTCCAGGGCGCTTAAAGCCGCATACCGCTAGGGAAGCCCTAAGGTTCCCTGATAGGGCTTACCATGGGGGCATGGCGGAGATCCGGGTGGGCACCGCCAGCTGGACGGACGAAACCCTCTTGGCCTCGGGCTGGTACCCGCCCGAGGTGCGGGGAAACCCGGAAAAGCGCCTCCGCTACTACGCAAAGCACTTTGACACCGTGGAGGTGGACAGCACCTTCTACGCCCTGCCCCGGCCCGAGGTGGTGCAGAAGTGGGCGGAGAGGACCCCAGAAGGCTTCCTCTCTCACATCAAGGCCTACTCCGCCTTCACCGGGCACGGCCTCGAGGCCCAGGCCCTCCCCAAGGACCTCCGCGCCCTCCTACCCCGCCAAGAAGGCCACCTGGCCCAACGGGAGGTACCCGAGGAGGTGGTGGAGGAGGCTTGGAACCGCTTTTTCGCCGCCATAGAACCCCTTAGGCGGGCGGGCAAGCTGGGCTACCTCCACTTTGGCCTCCCCCCGTGGACGGAGCCCAAACCGAGGAGCTTTCAGTATTTAGAGCGCTTGGCGGAAAGGGCCCAGGGCTACTGGGTGGCGGTGGAGTTCCGCAACCCCAAGTGGTACGTGGCCTGGGGGTTCGTGAAGAAGGAGCTCCTGCGCCTGGGCCTCATCCACGTGAGCGTGGACGCCCCGCCCCACCCCGAGGCTCCCCCGAGGGTCCTCGAGCCCACCCACCCCGTGAGCGTCCTTCGCTGCCACGGCCGGAACGCCGAAACCTGGAAGGGCCCGCACGCCAAGCCCTACGAGCGCTTCAACTGGCGCTATTCCGAGGATGAGCTCCAGGACCTGGCCCAGGCCACCCGGACCCTGGCGGAAAGGGCCGAGAAGGTCTTCGTGATCTTCAACAACAACTAC
Organism: Thermus brockianus; assembly: GCF_021462505.1. Lineage (GTDB taxonomy): Bacteria > Deinococcota > Deinococci > Deinococcales > Thermaceae > Thermus > Thermus hydrothermalis. The sequence continues at coordinate 87,311 of NZ_JAKEDV010000001.1, read as the reverse complement.
GGCACCCAAGGGGTGGAGGCTGCCTTGGGGCTTAAGCGGCTTTTAGGCCTCGGCACAAGCCCTTAGGCCCCCTAGACCTCCTCTTCAAAAAGGCCGGGGATGGGCTCCACGTATATCCCTCCCGCCTCCACGCGGACGTAGGGGGCCTGCAGGGGGATGAGCCTTTCGGCCCGGTCCCTCAGCCTCTCCCCCACCCCCCGCACCACCAAGACGTCCTGGGCCCCGGCGTCCAGGATGTCCACCACCTCCCCCACCTGCTTCCCCTCCACGAAAACGGGAAGGCCCATGAGGGCGAAGTAATAGTACTGGCCTTCCTCCAAGGGAGGGAGGTCTTCCACCTTGGCGTAGACCCTGAGGCCTACCAAGGCCTCCGCCAGTTCCCGGGTGGTGACCCCCGCCAGGTGGACCACCACCTCCCCGGCCACCTGGTAGAGGTCCTCCACCGCCCGCCAACCCTGCCCCTCCACGTAGACCCGTTCCAGGTGGGCCACCACGGGCTCCCCCCGGAACTTTAGCCCTCCCTGAAGGGCGTAGGGCGCGCCGAACCGACCGATCTCCACCAGGCGCATACCCCTAGTTTAGCGCACCTCCACCCCCACCTTGCGCTTGGCGTAGGCCCGCACCAGGGTGCGGATGGCCTCAATCACCCGGCCCTGTTTGCCGATAAGCCGCCCCTTGTCCTCCTGGGCCACCTCCACCAGGTAGACGAGGCCCTCCCGGGTGCGCCGCTCTTGGACCCGCACCGCCTCCGGGTGGTCCACCACGCTCCTTGCCAGGTACTCCACCAGGTCCTTCATGGCTCCATGGTACGGGAAAAGGGCGGGGGAGTCCCCGCCCTCGGAAGGGGCCTACCCTACGCTTCCTGCCGGAAAACCCCCGCCTGGCGCAGGAGGCGGCGAGCGGTGTCCGTGGGCTGCGCCCCCACGGAAAGCCAGTACTTGGCCCGCTCCACGTCCACCTTGAGCCAGTCCGGGGTGGTCTTGCGGGGATCGTAGTAGCCGATCTTCTCAATGTACGCCCCGTCCCGCTTCCTGCGGCTATCGGTGACCACGATGCGGTAGTGGGGGTTGTGCTTGGAGCCAAACCGGGAAAGCCTGATCTTGACCATGCTTCTTTTACCTCCTGAAGATTCCCATGAGTCCCCGGCCTTTGCGTTTTTCCAGGGACTTCATCAGGGCCTTGGTTTCCTCAAAGGACTTGATGAAGCGGTTCACCTCTTGGACGGTGGTGCCGCTCCCCTTGGCGATGCGCTTGCGCCGGGAGCCATTCAGGATGCGGGGGTCCTTGCGCTCCTCCGGGGTCATGGAGAGGACGATGGCCTCCAGGCGCTTGATGGCCTTCTCGTCCACCTGGACCCCCGGGGGGAGGGCCTTCCCCATACCGGGGAGCATGCCGAGGATCTCGGAGAAGGAGCCCAAGCGCCGAAGGTTTTGCAGTTGCTTGAGGAAGTCCTCCAGGGTGAGGTCCTTGGCGGACTTGGGAGCTTCCGCCTCGAGGCCCGCCTGCCGCACCCTTTCCGCCAGGGTGGCCACATCCCCCATGCCCAGGATGCGGCTCGCCAGGCGGTCCGGGTAGAAGGGCTCCAGACCTTCCGGGCGCTCGGAAACCCCGGCGAAGTAGATGGGCTTGCCCGTGACGTGCCTCGCCGAAAGGGCCGCCCCGCCCCGGGCGTCCCCGTCCAGCTTGGTGAGGACGAGGCCCGTGACCCCGATGCGCTCGTCAAAGGCCTTGGCCACCCCCAAGGCCTCCTGGCCGGTCATGGCGTCCAGGACCAGGAGGACCTCATCCGGGCGCAGGACCTCCTTGAGGCGGAAGAGCTCGGCCATGAGGGGCTCGTCAATCTGGAGGCGGCCGGCGGTGTCCACCAGGACCAGGTCCCGGGCCTCGAGGCGGGCCTTCTCCTCCACCCGGCGGCGGATGGACTCGGGGGACTCCCCGTCCATCACCTCCAAAACCGGCACTCCCACCTTTTCCCCTAGGAGGCGGAGCTGCTCCCGGGCGGCGGGACGCTGGGTGTCGGCAGCCACCAGGAGGGGGCGGCGCCCCTTGCCCTTGTAGTAGAGGGCGAGCTTGGCGGCGGTGGTGGTTTTGCCCGAGCCCTGAAGCCCCACCAGGAACCATAGGTTCCTGTCCTTGAGGACAGGGAGCCTCGCCTCACCCCCTAGGGCCTCCTTCAGGGCCTCGTACACCGTGGCCAGGATGACCTCCGCCGGGGTGAGGCTTTCCAGGACCTGCTGGCCCAGGGCCCTTTCCCGGACCATTTCCACAAAGCTCCGGGCCACCTCCAGGTTGACATCGGCGTCCATGAGGGCCCGGCGGATCTCCCGGAGGGTGGACTTGAGGTCCTCCTCCGTGATCCGGCCCCGGCCCCGGAGCCGGTCTATGGCTTCTTGCAGTCTTGCCGCTAGCTGGGCAAACATGGCGTGGCGGCCCCCAGGCCGGGCTCCAGGATAGGCCATGCCCCTTGAGCGTGTCAACCTCAATTTTTCCTACATTTCTAGCGGGCTAGGTTGACGGGGCGGGGGCCAGGGAATACCCTGGAAAAGGTTATGTTAGGGCCCTTGCCCTCGAGTCCTTGGCGCTGAGGGCCGCCCACGGGCGGCCTTCAGCCGGAAAGGAGGCCGCCTGTGGAAACCACCCTTTCCCCCCTGCTTCAAGCCCTGGAAGAGGGCGATACCCTGAAGCTCAAAAGCCTCCTGGAAGAGGCCCACCCCCAGGACCTTCTGGCCCTTTGGGACGAGCTCAAGGGCGAGCACCGCTACGTCCTCCTCACCCTCTTGCCCAAGGACAAGGCGGCGGAGGTCTTCTCCAACCTTCCCCCGGAAACCCAGGCGGAGTACCTCAAGACCCTCCCCCCCTGGCGCACCCGGGAGCTTCTGGAGGAGCTCTCCCTAGACGACCTGGCCGACGCCCTCCAGGCGGTGGAGGAGGAGGACCCCGAGCTTTACCGCAAGCTCGTGGAGGGGCTGGACCCCAAGACCCGGGCCGAGGTGGAGGAGCTCACCCAGTACGAGGAGGACGAGGCGGGCGGCCTCATGACCCCCGAGTACGTGGCGGTGCGGGAGGGGATGACGGTGGAGGAGGTCCTCCGCTTCCTGCGCCGGGCGGCACCCGATGCCGAAACCATCTACTACCTCTACGTGGTGGACGAGTCGGGCCGGCTCAAGGGGGTGCTCTCCCTGCGGGACCTCATCGTGGCTGACCCCAGGACCAGGGTGCGGGAGATCATGAACCCCAAGGTGGTCCACGTGCGCACGGACACCGACCAGGAGGAGGTGGCCCGCCTCATGGCCGACTACGACTTCACCGTCTTGCCCGTGGTGGACGAGGAAGGGCGCCTGGTGGGTATCGTCACGGTGGACGACGTCCTGGACGTGTTGGAAGAGGAGGCCACGGAGGACATCCACAAGCTCGCCGCCGTGGACGTGCCCGACCTCGTCTACAGCCAAGCCTCCCCCATCGCCCTGTGGCTTGCCCGGGTGCGTTGGCTCGTCATCCTCATCCTCACGGGGATGGTGACGAGCTCCATCCTCCAAGGCTTTGAAAGCCTCCTGGAGGCGGTGACCGCCCTGGCCTTTTACGTGCCCGTGCTCCTGGGCACCGGGGGGAATACCGGCAACCAGTCGGCCACCCTCATCATCCGCGCCCTGGCCACCCGGGACCTGGACCTCAAGGACTGGCGGAAGGTGCTCCTCAAGGAGAGCCTGGTGGGAAGCCTTCTGGGCCTCACCCTGGCCGCTTTGCTCCTCGGCAAGGTGGTGCTGGACGGGCACGCCGCCCTGGCCCCGGTGGTGGGCCTCGCCCTCTTTCTCCTGGTGCTTTTCGCCAACCTGGTGGGGGCCATGCTCCCCGTGGTCCTAAGGCGGCTTGGGGTGGACCCCGCCCTGGTTTCCAACCCCTTGGTGGCCACCCTTTCCGACATCTCCGGGCTCCTCATCTACCTCTCCGTGGCCCGGCTCCTCTTGAACCTAGAATGAGGCGGCTTCGCATGGTGGTGGAGTGGTCCAGGGGAAGCCCCCTGCGCTATGCCTTCAAAGAAGGAAAGCTTGTCCCCGTGGGGCAAGACGCCCCGGCCCCGGTGAACTACGGCTTCATCCCGGGCCTCCTCAACCCCGCCGACGGGGAGGAGGTGGACGCCTGCTACCTGGGCCCACCCCTCTCCCCAGGCACCGAGGCGGAAGGGTTCCTCCTAGGCATGGTGGCCCTTTCCGACGGGGACCACAAGCTCGTGCTTGCGCCTGAACCAAGCGCCCTGGACCAAGAAGCGTTAGCGCCCCTCCTCGCCTGGTTTGCGCCCGAGCGCAGGCCCACCCTCCTGGGGGACGAGGAGGCTTGGGCCTGGCTCAGGGGGCTTGGGGAAGGATGAGCATGGCGTCCCCCAAGGAGTAGAAGCGGTACCCCTCGGCCACCGCCAAGCGGTAGGCCTCTAGGGTCCGCTCCCGCCCCAAGAAGGCGGCCACCAGCATGAGCAAGGTGGAGCGGGGCAGGTGGAAGTTGGTGAAGAGGGCGTCTATGGCCCGGAAGGTGTAAGGGGGGCGGATGAAGAGCCGGGTTTCCCCCGCTCCCGGAACCACCCCATCCCCCTCCCGCCAAGCGCTTTCCAAGGCCCGCACCACCGTGGTGCCCACCGCCACCACCCGCCGCCCCTCGGCCCTGGCGCGGTTCACCGCCCGGGCCGTTTCCTCGGGGATTTCAAAGGGCTCGGCGTGCATCTCGTGCTTGGCCACGTCCCCCTTGACGGGGCGGAAGGTGCCGGGGCCCACGTGGAGGGTAAGGAAGCAAAGCTCCACCCCCATGGCCTCCAAGCGGGCCAGAAGCTCGGGAGTGAAGTGAAGCCCAGCGGTGGGGGCGGCCACCGACCCCGGGCGCTTGGCGTACACGGTCTGGTAGCGCTCCAGGGGGATCTGGGCCTTGATGTAGGGGGGCAGGGGCACCTCCCCCACCTCCAAAAGGTGGGCGGCGAGGTCCCCCTGGAACCGGAGAAGCCGCACCCCATCGGGCTCTACCCCCACCACCTCCGCCTCCAAACCCTCCACGGGCCTTAGGTCCTTGGGGGAAAGGAGGCGAAGCCTTGTGCCCACGGGCGCCCTGCGGGCGGGGCCCAAGAGGGCCTCCCAGAGGCCCGGGGCCTTTTCCCGCACCAAGAGGATCTCCACCCGGCCCCCCGTGGGCTTCTGGGAGAGGAGGCGGGCGGGGATCACCTTGCTCTCGTTGAAGACCAGGACGTCCCCGGGCCGCAGGAACTCGGGAAGGTCCCGCACCCGCCGGTGCTCCACGCTAAAAGGGCCTTCCCGGTAGACCACCATCATCCGGGCGGCGTCCCGGGGCTCCGCCCCCGCTTGGGCGATCTGCTCGGGGGGCAGGTGGTAATCGTAGAGGTCAAGCTCGCTCATCCTGCGTTTTTAGGCTCCATGAAGGGGTTGGGGATGTCCGGGAGGTGGACGAAGCGGTCCACGGCGTCAATGAGCTTCTGGGCCGTGGTTTCGCGGAAGGCGATGACCTCCACCCGGATCCCCCGCTCCATGAGGACCTCGAGGATCTCCACGAAGTCCCCGTCCCCGCTCCCCAGCACCACCACGTCCAGATAGGGCATGAGCCGCACCATGTCCGCGGCGATGCCCATGTCCCAGTTCCCCTCGTAGATGGGCTTGCCCCCCTCCCCCACCTCCTTCACCGTGAGGTACATGCGCCGCACCCGGTAGCCGATGGTGGAAAGCTTGTAAATAAAGGGCCAAGCGGAGGTGTCCCCCTCCTTTTCCACCACATAGGCGGTGGCCCGCACCAAGCGCCTTCCCCCCACGGCGAAGCGGAGGAGGCTTTCAAAATTCACGTTCCGCTCGTAGTAGTCCCGGGCAGAGTGGTAGAGGTTTTGCGTGTCCACGAAGACGCCGACCCGCTGCTCGGGGTGGTGGCCAAGGGGCTCCATCGCCTCCATCATACCTAGCCGGCGTTTCTAAGCCCCGCCGCCACCCCGAGGAGGGAAAGGAGAAGCGCCCGCCTAAGGGCATCGTCCTCCCGGCCCCCGGGGGCCCGGTAGCGGGCAAGGAGCTCCACCTGCACGAAGTTGATGGGGTCCACATAGGGGTTCCTGAGGCCGATCTGCCTGTCCAGGGTCTTCTGGTTGTGGAGGAGGGGGGCCTCAAAGATGGCCTCCAGGAGCGCCACGGTTTTGCGGTACTCCTCCGCCAGGTGGTGGTACAAGCCCTGGAGCCCCTCGGGCACCAGCCTGAGGTAAAGCTCGGCGATGCCCAAGTCCGCCTTGGCCAAGGCCATGGCGGCGCTTTCCAAGGTGGTGGCGAAGAAGGGCCACTCCCGGTACATCTCCTGGAGCAGGGAAAGGGGTAAGGCCTCCAAGGCGGAGAGCCCGTACCAACCCGGCAGGAGAAGGCGCACCTGGGTCCAGGCCATGACCCAGGGGATGGCCCGGAGGTCCCGGATGTCCCGCACCCGGCCGTGGCGGTAGACGGGCCGGCTGGCGATGGGGAGTTCGCCGATCTCGCGAATGGGGGTAAAGGCCTCAAAGAAGGGGAAAAACCCCTCCTGGGAGAGGAGGGCCCGGTAGCGCTCCATGCTCCTCTCCCCCGCCTCCCAAAGCGCCTCCCGCCAATGGGCCTTGGGCTCCACCCCGTCCCCCAAGGCGGCCTGGGCGAAGTGGTAAAGGAGTTGCTCCAGGTGCCGCACGGCCAGGTCCGGGTGGGCGTAGCGGTCCGCCAAGGCCTCCCCCTGCTCCGTGAGGCGCAGGCGGTGGCCCACGCTCTTGGGCGGGAGGCCCGCGATGGCCCGCCCCGCCGGCCCCCCGCCCCGGGCGGTGGAGGTGCCCCGCCCGTGGAAGAAGAAGACGGGGATCCCTTCCGCTTCCCCCACGGCGTGGAGGGCCTCCTGGGCCTGGTAGAGGGCCAGGTTGGCCATGAGAAACCCGGCGTCCTTGTTGGAGTCGGAGTAGCCGATCATCACCTCCACCCCGCCCCTCGCCTGGGCGTGGGCCCGGAAGACGGGGTTGGCCAAGAGGCGCCTTAAGACCTCAGGAGCCCGCTCCAGGTCCTCCAGGGTTTCAAAGAGGGGGACCACGTCAAAGGGGAGGGGTTTCCCGGGGCGGTAAAGCCCCACCTCCCGGGCCAGGAGGAAGACGGCGAGGAGGTCGGCGGGGTGGTGGGTCATGGAAACCACGTGGGCCCCCTTGTCCCCCCAGGCCCGAAGGGCCCCCAGGGCCACCCTTAGCGCCTCGCCTTGCGGCGCCTCCCCCACGGGCAGAAGGGGGCGGGCGGTTTGGAGCTCTTGGGTGAGGAGGGCTTCCTTTTCCTCCGGGGAGAGGGCCAGGAAGTCCGGGTGGACCCCGCCCAGGCGGAGAAGCTCTGCGGCGGCCTCCAGGAGCTTGCCCGACTCCTCCCTCAGGTCCAAGGGGGCAAGCTCCAGACCGAAGGCGGAAAGCCGCGCCTCCAAGGGCTGCAAAAAGGCCTGCACCACCTGGGTAAGCCCCACCCCCTCCAGGCCCTTTTCCGCCACCCTTAGGGCCCGGGAAAGCCCTTCGGTGGAAAGGGCCTCCCCTTCCAAGGCCCGGTAAAGGGCGGCGAAGTAGCGGCGGTAAGGCTCCCCGGGAAAGCGCTCCACCCCTTCCCCCCCTTCCCGCACCTCCTTGGGCACGGGAATGCGGGCCTCGGAAAGGGAGAGGTCCCGCACCAAGGCCTCCAACTCCTCCAGGTACCGCCCCTTGGCCACCTCCCGGGCGTAGCGGCTGGCGAAGGCGGTGACCTCGGGGGTGACGAAGGGGTTCCCGTCCCGGTCCCCACCTATCCAGCTACGGAAGCGCACGGGGCTCTTGAGCCGGGGGCGCTTGCCGTAGACCCGTTCTAGGGCAGCCTCGAGGCCCGCCACCACCTTGGGAATGGCCCGCCACAGGGTGGTGGGCAGGTAGTAAAGCCCTCCCTTGATCTCGTCCTCCACGCTGGGTCGCGCCTTGCGCACCTCCTCCGTGGCGTAGAGGAGGACAACCCGGGCCAGAAGGCGCTCCCGGTCCCCTCCTTCCAACTCCTCCTGAAGCCTTTCCAAGTGGTGCCGGAGGGTGCGGCGGCGGGTTTCCGTGGGGTGGGCGGTGAAGGTGAGGAGGAGCTCCAGCCGGTTCAGGTGGGCCTCCGCCTCCTCCAGGGAGAGGCCCCGCTCCTTCAGGGCCTTGGCCAGGGCCAAAAAGCCCTCGGGCCTAGGGTTTTCCAAGGTCTCCCCTTCCGCCCTCAGGCGGTTCACCCGCACCCGGTGGCGTTCCTCCGCCAGGTTCACCAGGTGGAAGTAGTGGGTGAAAGCCCGCACCAAAGCCTCCATCTCCTCCACGGGCATGCGCTCCACCCGCCGGGAAAGGGCCTCGGCCGCAGCCCTGTCCCCTTGGCGCCTGGCCTTGGAAAGGAGGCGCACCTCCTCCACCAAGGCGAAGAAGCGCTCCCCGGAAACCTTCCTTATCGCCTCCCCAAGGAGGCGGCCCAGGAGGTCCACCTCGGCCTTTAGGAGCTCAAAGGGGTCGTTCACGGCTCCTCCCAGACGTAGGGGCTTAGGGAAACGGGCTTGCCGCCTTCCAAGACGAGCTCCGCGGCGTGGAGGCGCGCCTTGCCCTGGGCGGCGCGGAAAGGCTGGGGGCGGCCGGTGAGGAAGCGGGCCAGGAAGGTTTCTATCTCCCCCCCGATGATGGACTGGTAGGTGCCGGTCATCCCCACGTCGGTCTGGTAAAGCGTCCCCTTGGGAAGCCGCATGGCGTCCAGGGTAGGGACGTGGGTGTGGGTGCCGAGGACGGCGGACACCCGGCCATCCAGGTAGTGGGCCAGGGCCATCTTCTCGCTGGTGGCCTCGGCGTGCACCTCCACAAGGACATAGTCCGCCTTCTCCTCCCGCAAAAGGGCGTCCAGGGCGCGGAAGGGGTCGTCCAGGGGGTCCATGAAGACCCGGCCCATGACCTGAACGAAGAGGAGGCTTTCCCCGTTCACCTCAAGCCGCCACCACCCCCGCCCAGGGGTGCCCGGAGGGTAGTTGAGGGCCCGCACCACGGGCTCCCTTTCCAAAAGCTCGTAGACCTCCTTGTGGTCCCAGGCGTGGTTCCCCAAGGAAACGAGGTCTACCCCCGCCTCCCGCAAAAGGCGGTAGGCGCGCTTGTCTAGGCCTTTTCCCTTGGCGGCGTTCTCCCCGTTGGCGATGACCAGGTCGTACCGGTGGCGGATATCGGGCAGGTGGAGGCTCACCGCCCGCAGGCCCGGTTCCGCCATCACGTCCCCGATGAATAAAACCCGCATGGGGGCATTATATGGCCCCCATGCGGTCTTTGAGGTCTAACCTACCTTGATGTAGCCGTGGGTTGGGGGGAGAAGGAAGGCCTTGCCCTCCCGGTGTCAAGGGGTCAGGCGGCGCTTCGCTTCTGCAAGAAGTAGACCACGGCGTAACCGATCCCCGCCAGAATGAGAAGGGGGATGGCGTAGACGAGGAGCGTCCAGATGAGCCCCGAAAGCGCCAACAAGACCTTGCCCAGGAAGGAGAAGACCCACCCCCCCACCCAGAGGGCGAGGAGGACCCCCACCACCACCAAAAGGCCCAAAACCACCCACTCCAGGATGTCCCGCAGGCTCCGTTCCATGCCCTAAGCATACACTGGAAAGGTGGAACGCTACCGGTTGGAAGAGGGCGTGGTGGTGGGCCGCAAAGCCCTGCCCCAAGGGGACCTCCTCCTCCGCTTCGTCACGCCCAAGGGGAGCCTCGAGGCCATCGCCAAGAAGGGCCTCAGGCCCACGGGGCGCTCGGGGCGGCTCTCCCTCTTCCACCACGTGCGCTTCCAGGTCTATGCCAAAAAGGAAGGCCTCCCCACCCTGACCCAGGCGGAGCTTTTGGGAAAGCTTTTTGGCCTGGAAGAACCCCGCCGTTACCTCTACGCCTCTTTTCTAGCCGAGCTCGCCTACCGCTTGGCCTCCCCGGAGGCCGCCCCCAAGGTCTACCCCCTTTTCGTCTCCGGGCTAAGGGGCATCGCCAAGCACGAAAACCCCCTCCTGCCCCTGGTCTGGGCGGGGTGGCGGGTGGTGAAGGCAGGGGGGCTTGCCCCTCACCTCCTGGGCCCCGGGCTCCACCTGAAGGAGGGGCGCCTGGCCGAGGAGGGGGTGTACCTGGGGGAAAAGGGGGTGGAGGCCCTAAGGGCCATCCTCCACCTCCCCGGGGGGGAAGCCCTAACCTACCTGGAAGAAGCCCCCTTGGAGAGGCTTCTCCTGGCGCTCAAGCACCACGCGGAGGAAACCCTCGGCCCCCTGAGGAGCGCGGACCTCCTATAGGGGCTTGATCTCCAGGATGGTGTAGACCTGGGCGCCCTTCTTGCCCCGGATCTCCACCACGTCCCCCACCTTCTTGCCCAAAAGGGCCTGGCCCAGGGGGGATTCGTCGGAGATCTTCCCGCTGAAGATGTCCGCCTCGTGGCTCCCCACGATGGCCAGGGAAAGCCTCTCCCCCGCCTCGGTTTCCAGCTCCACCTGGCAGCCGAGGGCCACCTGGTCGTAGGAGCCATTCTCCACCACCACCGCCCGGGCCAGAAGGTCTTCCAGCTGGGCGATGCGGGCCTCGTTCTGCCACATGGCCCTGCGGGCCTCGTCGTACCCGGCGTTCTCCCTAAGGTCGCCCTCCTCGAGGGCCTGCTCAAAGTCGGCGGAAATCTCCTGCCGCTTGGTGGTCTTCAGGTGGTGTAGCTCCTCCTGAAGGCGCCTAAAACCTTCGGGAGTGAGGTAAACCGGCTTCTTCATGCGCATCCCTCCGGGTAAAAAGGGGCACCAGCCCAAGGCCTTGGGCTGGCGGTACCGCTATTTAGTATAGCAGGCGGGAAGAAACGCCTCCACCAGGGGGAGAAGGGCCTCCTCGGGCTTCCCTGCGGGCAAAAGGCCCACCCCGCTTCCCGCAAGGAGAAGGGTGCCCAAAAGCTCCCCTGGCCGAAGGTAGGCCCGCACCACCCGAAAGCCTAGCTCCCTCGCCTTCTCGGCCACCTTCTCCCGGGTGATGCCCTCGAGACCCCCTTCCAGCACGTAAAGCGTGCCCTCGCGGAAGAGGAGGGGGCTCGTGCGGCTTCCGTCCACCACGTGCCCCCAGGCGTCCAAGAGGAGGCCTTCCAAGGCCCCCTGCGCCGCCGCCCAGGCCTGGGCCAGGCGGTAGGGGAGGTAGTTCCCCGTCTTGTAGCGGGCGAGGTCGGGGTGGACGCGGTAGGGGGTGAGGACCACCTTCACCCCTTCCCGGTAGAGGCTTGGGGGCAGAGGGGCAAAGGGCCGGGCCTCGGCCAGCCGCACCCCCTCCCCCAGGGTCAGGCGCACCCGGAGGCAGGGCGTTTGGGGAAACGCCGCAAGGAGCTCCTCAAGATCCTGGAGGAAGGCCTCGTCGCCCGGGTAGGGGAGCCCCAAGGCCGAGGCGTGGCGGCGGAGGCGGGAGAGGTGCGCCTCCAGCCACAGGGGCACACCCCCCTCCACCCGCAGGGTGGTGAAGACGCTCGCCCCGTGGTAGAAGAAGGCCTCGGGCAAGGGGCCGGTGAAGGGTTCGCCGTTTAAAAGCCTCATCCCACCTCCAAGAAACGCGCCAAAAGCTCCATCCCCCAAGGGGAGAGGATGCTCTCCGGATGGAACTGGACGCCAAAGGCCCTCCTCCCGTCCCAAAGGGCCATGGGCACGCCGTCTTCCGTCCAGGCGAGGAGGCGGAGGCGGGGGGGAAGGCGCCTGAGGGCCAAGGAGTGGTAGCGGGCGAAGGGCAAGGGGTTGGGGAAGCCCTGAAAGAGGGCTTCCCCAGTATGGAAAACGGCGTGGGCCTCCCCGTGCACCGGGGCCTCCCGGTAAAGCTCCGCCCCCAGGACCACCCCCAGGGCCTGGTGGCCGAGGCAGACCCCGAGGAAGGGAATACCCTCCGCCAAAGCCCTTTCCGTCCACGCCAGGACCTGGCCCGCCGTATAGGGGTCCTTGGGCCCCGGGCCCACCACCAGGTGGGTGAAGCCCGAAAGGCAGGGGGCCTCCTCCTGGTCCACCACGTGGACCTCCGCCCCCAGGGCCGAGAGGTAGTCCACCAGGTTGTAGCTAAAGGAATCCCGGTTTTCCAAAAAGAGCACCCGGGCCCGAAGCCGCCGGGGAGGAGGGGGAGGGCTCCAGGCGGCCTGGGGCTTAGGGGGCCTAGGGGCTTTCCCCGGCTTCCCCCGCTCCAGGGCCAGGAGGAGGCTTTGCGCCTTGTGGAGGGTTTCCTCGTACTCCCTTTCGGGGTCCGAGGCGATGACGATGCCCGCCCCGGCGGAAAAGAGGACCTCTTCCCCCACCCTTTGGAAGGAGCGGATGAGGATGTTGAAGTCCGCCCCCCGGCCCGAAACGTAGCCCAGGCTTCCCGTGTAGGCCCCCCGGGGCACGGGCTCCAGGTCCCGGATGGCCTCCATCACCGTGCCCTTGGGGGCCCCGGTGATGGTGCCCCCGGGGAAGAGGCTTCGGAAGACCTCCCCCAAGGGGGCGCGGGTGTACCCCTCCACCTCGGAAACCAGGTGCATCACGTGGGCGTAGCGCTCCACGGTGAAAAGCTCCCGCACCCTCACCGTCCCCGGCAGGGCCACCCGGGCCAGGTCGTTGCGCAGGAGGTCCACCAGCATGGCGTGCTCGGCCCGCTCCTTGGGCGAGGCCAAAAGCTCCGCCTCCAAGGCCAGGTCCTCCGCTTCCGTCCTTCCCCTAGGCCGCGTGCCGGCGATGGGCCGGGCGAGGAGGCGGCCTCCCACCTTCTGGAATAGCCGTTCCGGGCTCCCCGAGACCACGGCCCACCCTTCCCCCTCCAGAAGGCCCATGAAAGGGGAAGGGTTCAGGGCCCGGAGTCGGGCGTAGAGGAGGAGGGGGTCCACGGGGCCCAAGAGGCGGAAGCGGTGGGAAAGGTTCACCTGGTAGACCACCCCGGCCCGGATCCTTTCCTGCACCTCCGCCACCCCCTTAAGGAAAGCCGCCTTGGGGAAGTCCGAGACCAGGGGGTGGTGGGGCAAGGGCGGCGGGGTGTAAGGAGAGGGGCGTAAGGGGAAAGAGGGGCGCTCCACAAGCCGCCCCTCCAAAAGGGCGTACCCCTCGGGGTAGTAGAAGAAGGCCGCCTCGGGGAGGCCAGGCAAGGGGTCGTGGGCGGGCAGGCCCAGGTGGCGGGCGAACTCGTAGGCGAAAAAGCCCACCCAAGCGGGGAAAAACCCCTTCCCCAAACCCCTTTCCAGGTAGCCGAAGAGGTCCAGGGCCTCCCCCACCCGCTTCCCGTCCAGGTAAAGCCGGCCCTCCAGGACCTCGAGGCGGTGCCGGGGCCTTACGCCCAGGAGGGAGAGGCGGGCGAAAGGGGTGCGGAAACCCAAGGACTCCAAAAGGGCAGGGCGAAGCCCCTCCTCCCGCGCCGCTTGGTAAAGGGCCAGCACGGCCCCGAGTATACTCAAGGAGATGGTCAAACACCGCTTCACGCTAGAGGCCTACCACAAAGCCTACGAGGCGGGGGCGCTTCCCGAACGGGTGGAACTTCTGGAGGGGGAGGTTTACGCCGTGTCGCCCATGGGGAAAAAGCACATCCGTTACCTTATTCACCTGACCAAGGTCTTCAGCGAAACCTTCGGCGAGGAAGCCTTGGTGGTTTCCCAAATACCCCTGCAACTCTCCGAGGTGTCGGAACCCGAACCCGATCTCCTGCTCCTGATGCCCCCCGAAGACCGCTACGACCGCCGCCCCCCTACCGCCAAGGATGCCCTCTTGGTGGTGGAAATCGCCGACACCACCTTGGTCCAAGACCGCACCCTGAAGCTTCCCCTCTACCAGAAGGCAGGGGTGCCGGAAATCTGGATCGTGAACCTGGTGGAGGAGGTCCTGGAGGTCTTCGCCTTCCCCCATTACTTGGAAGAGCGTTACCCCAAAGGGGAGAGGGTAGCCCCCAAGGCCTTCCCCAAGAGGCCCCTCGCCTGGTGGGTTTAGCCCCGCACCGCCCGCAAGGGAAGCCCCTCCGCCCTGGCCCAGGCCTCCCAGGCCTCAGGGGACTTCTCCCGGAAAAAGTCCAAAAGCTTCCGATAAGCCGGGTTTTCCGGGGTAGCGGGGGAAAAGGCCATGCCCAAGAGCTCCGGAAGCCCTGCCTTTTCGCAAAAGCGCGCCCAAAGGTGGGGCTCCAGGGCGGCCAGGGCCACCTCGCCCCCTTGGGCGGGGTAGACGCCGTAGCAGAGGACCGAGCCGTCCAGGAAGGGGATGGGCGGGTAGGCCACGGCCCGCACCGCCTCGGAGAGGGCCACCTCGTACACCCCGCCCCCCAGGAGAAGCCCCTTGAGGGCGGCGAGGGCCAGGGCGTAGGCCCCGGCCAGGTCGGCGAACTGGAAGGCCCGCCAGGGAAAGCGGCCCAAAAGCCCCGCCTCCGCCAGATAGGTGAGGTCGTGCCCGGGATCTTCGCCTTCCGGGTAGCCGCGAAGCCGGGCGTAGACCAAGCGTGGGTTCCGCTTGAGGAGGACCTCCGGGCCCAGGCCGAGCCGCTCCATCGCCCCGGGGCGGTTGGACTCTAAGAGGATGGCCGCCTCCGCCGCCAGGGCAAGGAGCGCCTCCCGTCCCTCCGCGGCCTTCAGGTCCAGGACCCGCACCTCCTTCCCCCCATTCAGGAAGCGGTAGGCCTCGGGGGCCAGGGCCCGCAAGGGGTCGCCCCCCGGGGGCTCCACCTTGACCACGGGGAAGCCCAGGTCTAGGAGGAGCTTTCCCGCCAAAGGCCCCGGCAGGAGGCGGGTGAGGTCCAGGACCTTACCGGGGGGCCATGCGCAAGGCGCCATCCAACCGGACCACCTCCCCATTCAGCATGGGGTTTTCCAGGATGTGGAGGACCAGAAGGGCGTACTCCTCCGGGCGCCCCAGGCGCCTTGGGAAGGGCACCTGCTCCGCCAAGGAGGCCTTGGCCTTCTCGGGAAGGCCCTGAAGGAGGGGGGTGTCAAAGAGGCCCGGGGCGATGGCCACCACCCGGATGCCCCATTCGGCGAGCTCCCGGGCGGCGGGCAGGGTGAGGGCCACCACGCCCCCCTTGCTGGCGGCGTAGGCCGCCTGGCCGATCTGCCCCTCGTAGGCGGCCACGCTGGCGGTGTTTACGATGACGCCCCGTTGCCCCTCCCCGTCGGGCGGGTTCTCCCGCATGGCCCAGGCCGCCAGGCGGAGGACGTTGAAGGTGCCCACCAGGTTCACCTCCAGCACCTTCCGGAAGGCCTCGAGGTCATGGGGGCCCTCCCGGCCCAGGATCTTCTGGGCAAGGCCGATGCCCGCGGCGTTCACCACGGCGAAAAGGGGCCCGCCCTCCCCCGCCAGGGCCACCGCCCTCGCCACGTCCGCCTCCTCCCGCACGTCCCCTTCCACATAGAGGAGGTCCTCCTCCCCCCGCTTGAGGTCCAGGACCACCACCCGGTAGCCCCTCGCCCTCAGGGCCAAGGCGGCGGCCCGCCCAAGCCCCGAGGCCCCACCCGTCACCAAGGCGCTCCGCTCCATACCCGCCTCCTAAAGCCTCTGGATCACCGTGGCCGTGGCCTGGCCGTGGCCGATGCACATCACCTGGAGGCCGAGTTCCCCGTCCCGCCTCTCCAGCTCGTGGAGGAGCTTGGTCATGAGGATAGCCCCCGTGGCCCCCAGGGGGTGGCCCAAGGCGATGGCCCCCCCGTTGGGGTTCACCCTCTCGGGGTCCGGGTTGAACTCCTTGAGAAAGGCCAGGACCACGCTGGCGAAGGCCTCGTTCACCTCTATCACGTCCAGGTCACGGAGGGAAAGCCCCGCCCGCTCCAGGGCCTTCCGGGTGGCGGGGAGGATCTCCAAAAGTTGCAGGGTGGGGTCCCCCGCCACCACCACCCGGGCGAGGAAGCGGGCCCGGGGCCTAAGGCCCAAGGCCTGGGCCCTTTCCTTTTCCCCCAGGAGGAGGGCCGCCGCCCCGTCGGAGATCTGGCTGCTATTGCCAGCGGTGATGAGGCCATCTTCCAGGAAGGCGGGCTTGAGGGCTAAGAGCTTCTCCAGGCTCGTGTCCGGGCGGATGCCCTCGTCCCGATCTAGGAGAAAAGGCTTTCCCTCGGGGTCCAGGCCGGTGAGGGGGACCAGCTGCCCAAGGAAGCGGCCCTCCTCCGTGGCCCTTTGCGCCCGGCGGTGGGAGAGGAGGCTCCACTCATCCAGGTCCCGCCGGGAAAACCCGTAAAGCCGGGCGATGCGCTCGGCGCTTTCCCCTTGGTGGATGAGCGCATACTTCTGGAAAAGGGCGGGGTTTAGCGTGTGGAAGCCGCCCCCGATGTCCGAGAACATGGGGGCCCGGGTCATGCTCTCCACCCCACCGGCGATGGCGAAGTCCAGGTCCCCGGCGGCGATGGCCTGGGCGGCGAAGTGCACCGCCTGCTGGCTTGAGCCGCACATGCGGTTGAGGGTCACCGCCGGCACCTCCTTGGGCAGGCGGGAAAGGAGCACCCCAAGCCGCCCCACGTTGGCCCCCTGTTCCCCCGCCTGGGTCACGCACCCCGTGACCACGTCCTCCACCCGGGTGGGGTCCAGGCCGCTTCGCGCCAGGAGGGCGTTCAGGACCTCGGCGTACAGGGCATCGGGCCGCCACTCCCTAAGGGCCCCGTTCCGCTTGCCGATGGGGGTGCGCACCGCCTCGAGGATCACCGCTTCCCTCATGTCCGCCTCCTATGCCCCTCCCCTCCTCTATATGCCCAACATCCGCCTGTAAAGCTGCCCTACTTAGGAGCCCAGTCTACCAGAAGCCCGCCCGGAGCACCTTGAACTAAAATCCCCCGATCAGCCCCTCCCCTAGCCCGCCTAGAGTTTTTAGGAATGCCAGTGAACCAACCCCTTCTCTCAACCCCTGGATGCGCCCACCTCTTGACGCTCCCTGCCTCGGGTACTACACTAACCCTTGCGCGCCGGGGAGTAGCGCAGCCTGGTAGCGCACACGCTTGGGGTGCGTGTGGTCGTCGGTTCAAATCCGGCCTCCCCGACCAAAAGGCCCCGCCCAAGGGCGGGGCCCAAGCTTATTTCAAAGCCTCGCGCAAAACCCGCAGGTTGTCCGCCACAGGCCTTTCGTTGAAGAGGGCGCTCCCCGCCACCGCCACGTCGGCACCTGCCTGGTACACCTCCCCCACGGTCTTTGGGTTCACCCCTCCGTCCACCTCGAGGAGGCAGGCGGGGTTCAGCCTATCCCTAAGGGCCTTGAGCCTTCTAAGCCGCTCGGTGGAGGTGGGGATATACTTCTGCCCGCCAAACCCCGGGTTCACGCTCATGAGGAGGGCCAGGTCCAGGTAGGGGAGAAGGGGTTCAAAGGCCTCGAGGGGGGTTCCGGGGTTGATGGCGAGCCCGGCCTTCTTGCCCAGTTCCTTGATGCGCTCCACCGCCCGGTGGGGGTGGTAGGTGGCCTCCACGTGGACGGTGATGTGGTCCGCCCCCGCCTGGGCGAAGTCCTCGAGGTAGCGCTCGGGGTTCACGATCATAAGGTGCACATCCAAGGGCAAGGAGGTCGCCCGGCGCACCGCCTCCACCACAAGGGGGCCAAAGGTGAGGTTGGGGACGAAAACCCCGTCCATCACGTCCAGGTGTATCCAGTCCACCCCAGCCCTCTCCGCCTCCTGGACGACCTCCTTCAACCTACCGAAATCGGCTGTGAGAATAGAAACGGCGAAGCGCACGAAAAAACTATACCCCCTCCTCAGCGACGCACCCAACGGTACGCCAAGGCCAAAGCCAAAATCATTAGCGAAAGCAAGAGGAGCTCCGCCAAAACCGCCTGAAAACCTGGATGGTCCAGGGAAAAGGGAAACTTCTGGAGCCCCTCGGCAGTCACCACCAAGATGCGCCGTACCCCCGCAATCACCCCGATGATAAGGAAGGGTTCCACCTGAAGTTGACCTTCCTTGGCAAAACGCACCAGGGTGTAAAGGATTTCCGCCATCATTAGGGCGAGGAGAACGCGGTCCAAAAGAAAAACAGCCAGCTTGCCCCCTTCACCACCCAGGAGAAGCGCAACCCCCTCCACCACCGCTGCGGCCAAAAGGTAGGCTGCACCCAAAACGACCAATACCCCCGCAAAGAGGTAAATCACTGCCTCCGCGCGGGGGAAAAAGCGATAAAACCCCTCCATGGAGAAAGGATAGCCTCGAGGACACCCTTCACCTAGGAGGGAGAAGCTCGTGTGATTACACCAGCTCTAGAAGGGCTTCCGCCACCCGCTCTGGCGTAAAGCCCAGGCGCTCGTAGACCTCGGGGTAAGGGGCGCTGGCCCCGAAGCGGTCCAGGCCCACCACCTTGTGGGCGTACCGCTCCCAACCCAAGGAGGCCCCCGCCTCCACCGCCACCACGGGGAGGCCCGGGGGCAGGACCGCCCTGCGGTACGCCTCGGGCTGGGCCTCAAAGAGCTCCAGGCAAGGCAGGCTCACCACCCGCACCCCAACGCCCTGCTCCCTCAGAAGGTCCCTCGCCTTCAAGGCCAGGTGGACCTCGCTCCCCGTGGCCAAAAGCACCCCTTGGGGCTTCTCGGCGTCTTCCAGGACGTACCCGCCCCGCAAAAGCCCCTTGGCCTTCTCGGGGGAAAGGAGGGGCACCGCCTGGCGGGTGAGGACCAAGGCGGTGGGGCCCTCCTTCCTTTTCAGGGCCACCTGCCAGGCGTAAAAGGTCTCGTAGGCGTCGGCGGGACGGACCACCCAAAGCCCCGGCATGGCCCTAAGGCTCATCAGGTGCTCTATGGGCTGGTGGGTGGGCCCGTCCTCCCCTAAGGCGATGGAGTCGTGGGTGAAGACGAACACCGTGGGGGTTTCCATGAGGGCGGCGAGGCGGATGGCGGGGCGCATGTAGTCGGAAAAGACCAGAAAGGTGCCCCCATAGGCCCGGTAGCCCCCGTGGAGGTTAAGCCCGTTCAGGATGGCCCCCATCCCGTGCTCCCGCACCCCAAAGCGCAGGTAGCGCCCCGTGGGGTTTTGCGGGGAGAAGTCCTCCATGCCCTCGGCCTTGGTGTTGTTGGAGGGGGTAAGGTCGGCGCTACCCCCCAGGAGTTCGGGCATGCGGGGAGCGAGGAGGTCCAGGACCTTGCCGCTCGCCGCCCGGGTGGCCAGGGGTTTGTCAAAGGTAGGGGGCTCCTCCGGCAACGGGGGAAGCTCCCCTTGGAGGCGGCGGAGAAGCTCTTGGTACAGGTCCGGGTACGCCCGGGCGTAGGCCTCTAAGGCGCGTTCCCACGCCTCCTGCCAGGCCTTGCCCTGGGCGCGCATGTCCATGTGCTGGTAGACCTCCTCGGGCACCACGAAGGGCGGGTAGGGCCAGCCCAGGTTCTTGCGGGTGGCCTCCACCGCCTCCGGGCCCAAGGGCTCCCCATGGGCCTTGTGGGAGTCCTGCTTGGGCGAGCCGTAGCCGATATGGCTCCGCACGGCGATGAGGGTGGGGCGCTCGTCCAGTTGGGCGAGCCTTAGAGCGTGGCGGAGGGCGTTGAGGTCGTTGGCGTCCTCCACCCTGAGGGTCTGCCAGCCGTAGGCGCGGTAACGCAGGAGGACGTCCTCCTTAAAGGCCAGGTCCGTGGGGCCGTCTATGGAGATGCGGTTATCGTCCCAGAAGACGATGAGCTTGGAAAGCCCCCACTGCCCTGCCAAGGAGCTCGCCTCCCCCGAAACCCCCTCCATCAGGTCCCCGTCCGAGGCCAGGACGTAGGTGTAGTGGTCCACCACGGGATGGCCCGGGCGGTTGAACTCGGCGGCAAGCTTCTTTTCCGCCAGAGCCAGGCCCACCGCCGTGGCAATCCCCTGGCCCAGGGGCCCCGTGGTCACCTCCACCCCAGGAGTGTGGCCCCGCTCGGGGTGGCCCGGGGTCTTGGAGCCCCACTGGCGGAAGCGCTTAAGCTCCTCCAGGGGGAGGTCGTACCCCGTGAGGTGGAGGGCGGCGTAAAGGAGCATGGACCCGTGGCCGGCGGAAAGGACGAACCGGTCCCGGTTGGGCCAGGCGGGGTCCAGGGGGTTATGCCGCATCACCTCCCGGAAGAGGAGGTAGGCCAAGGGGGCCATGGCCATGGGCATACCCGGATGGCCGCTTTTGGCCTTTTCCACGGCATCTATGGCCAGGAAGCGGATGGCGTTCACGGATAGGGCGGTGAGGTCCTGGGTCTTGGTCATGTTCCCTCCAGGGTAGGCTCCCCAAAGCGCGAGCGCAAGGAAGCCTGGGGCATTCGTGCATAAAGGGGGACTTATGGAACGCCCCTCATCCCCCGCGAAAGACTATACCGGACCGGGGGCGGTTGCCATGGCCTCCAAGGGGTGCTAAAATCCCAAGGGCGTGGGCGCCCGTAGCTCAGCAGGATAGAGCGGGGGCTTCCTAAGCCCTAGGTCGGGGGTTCGAATCCCTCCGGGCGCACCAGAAGGCCTCCCCCCTCCCAGGAGGGGGGAGTTTTTTAGGCCCAGTGGTTGAGGGGCCCATGCCCGTGGCCCACGGGAGGGGCCGTTTTTAAGGCGCGGGTGAGGTAGGCCTTGGCCTCCGCCACCGCCTCCTCGAGGGGCTTGCCCAAGGCCAGAAGGGCAGCAATGGCGGCGGAAAGGGTACAGCCCGTGCCGTGGGTGTTCCGGGTGTTCACCCTCGGGGCCCGGTAGGCCCGCACCCCCTCCCGGGTGGCGAGGAGGTCCACCGCCTCCTCCCCCTCCAGATGCCCCCCTTTGAGGAGGACCGCCTTGGGCCCTAGGGCCAAAAGGGCTCTAGCAGCCTCCTCCGCTTCCTTTAGGGTCCGGATGGGGCTTCCCAAGAGGGCTTCGGCCTCGAGGCGGTTTGGGGTGATGAGGAGGGCTAAGGGAAAAAGCGCTACCTTCAGGGCCTCCACCGCCTCGGGGGCGAGGAGAGAGTCCCCGCCCTTGGCCACCATCACCGGGTCCACCACCAAGGGAGCGATGCCGAAGCGCCGCACCCCCTCCGCCACTGCCTGGACGATCTCGGCATTCCCCAAGGCCCCGGTTTTAGCGGCATGGATGGGCAGGTCCTGGGCCACGCTTTGGATCTGGGCGTAGACCAGGCCGGGCGGCAGGGGGTAGACGGCCTGCACCCCCAGGGTGTTCTGGGCCGTGACCAAGGTGAGGGCGCTCGTCCCGTAGACCCCGAAGCGGAAGAAGACCTTGAGGTCCGCCTGCACCCCCGCCCCGCCCCCAGAGTCCGAGCCGGCGATGCTAAGGGCCACCCTCATGTTTCCTCCAAGGGCCTTCCCCGGGTCTCTACCCCCACCCCCAAGGCAAAAAGTCCCGCCAGAAGGAGGAGCCCCCCGTGAAGGGCAAGCACCCCGCCCGGCCCCCAAGCGGGGAGGAGGGCCCCGGTGGCGTAGGGCGCCAGGATACCCCCCACCCGGCCTACGGCAGCGGCTAGCCCCGCTCCGCTTCCCCGCAACGTTGTGGGGGAAAGCTCAGGGGTATAGGCGTAGATGGCCCCCCAAGCCCCCAGGTTGAAGAAAGAGAGAAGGCTTCCAAAAAGAAGGAGCTCTCCGGGAGAGGAGGCCTGGGCCAAGAGGTAGGCGGAGAGGGCCGACAGGGCCAAGAAGCCCACCAAAACGGGCCTCCGCCCCAGACGCTCTACCAGGAAGGCGGCCGTCAAGTAGCCCGGCACCTGGGCCAGGGTCATGAGGAGCACATACTCCAAGGAGCGCACCAGGGTATACCCCTGGGCCACGAGCAGGGAGGGAAGCCATATGAAGGCCCCGTAGTAGCCAGCGTTTAAGGCGAACCAAGCCAGCGAGAGGAAAAGGGTGCGGCGGAGAAGGGGCGGGCGGAAGAGGGCGGCGTAAGGGTAAGCCTTCGGGGCGGGGACAGGGGACGGCAGAGGCAAGGGGTGGGGAAAGGCCCTCTCCCAAGCGGTCACCAGGGCCTCCGCCTCCTTCAAACGCCCCTGGGCCACAAGCCAGCGGGGGGACTCGGGCAAGGAAAGCCGCAGGTAGGCGGCGTAGAGGGCAGGGAGGGCCCCCACCAAAAAGGCCGCCCGCCAACCCAGGTCCGGCACCAAAAGGTACCCCACCAAGGCAGCAAGAAGCCACCCCACCGCCCAAAAGGCCTCCAAGAGAACCACCATCCGCCCCCGGTGGACCCGGGGGCTAAACTCCCCCATGAGGCTTGCCGCCACGGGAAGCTCCGCCCCCAGGCCGACCCCCGTGAGGAAGCGGAAGAGGTAGATCCACCCAAGACCCGGAGCCCAGGCGGTGAAGAGGCTCCCGAGACCCGCCAGAAAAAGGCTATACCCCACCACCGCCTTACGCCCCAAACGGTCGGCAAGCCGTCCGCCCAGGGCGGCCCCCAGGAGCATGCCCAAAAGCCCAGCGCTCCCCAAAAGGCCCGCCTGGACAGGGCTAAGGCCAAACTCCCGGGAAAGGGCGGGCAGGGTGAAGCTGATGAGGCCCACGTCCATGGCATCCAAGGCCCAGCCCAGGCCCAGGAGGAAGAGCAAACGGTAATGGGGCCTGCCCAGGGGCAGGCGCTCCAAACGGGAAAGCACGTCCATGCCCTTAGGCTACCGGAAGCTCGAGGCGCTCCCGACCCCGCAGCACCGCCTCCACCAGGTTCATGGGGCAGAAGGGGCCGCACATGCTGCAGGCCTTGGTGCGGCTTCCCCGCTCCTCCTTAAGCCGCCTGGCCTCCTCGGGAAAGAGGGCGAGGGCGAACTGGGCCTCCCAGTCCAGGCGGTAGCGGGCCTCGGACATCCGCCGGTTCCGCTCCAGCGCCCTCGGGTTCCCCCGGGCCACGTCGGCGGCGTGGGCGGCGATCTTGAAGGCGATCACCCCTTCCTTCACGTGCTCCGCCGTGGGCAGGCCCAGGTGCTCCGCCGGGGTCAGGTAGCAGAGCATGTCCGCCCCCATCCAGCCCGCCAAGGCCCCGCCGATGGCCCCGGCGATGTGGTCAAAGCCGGCGGCGGTGTCCACGGGGAGCATGCCAAGGATGTAAAAGGGGGCATGCCCCGTGAGCTTCTTCTGGATCTGGACGTTGGTGGCCACCTCGTTCAGGGGGATGTGGCCTGGCCCTTCCACCATGGCCTGGACCCCAGCCCGCCTGGCCCTTTCCACCAGCTCGCCGATGGTGAGGAGCTCGGCGATCTGGGCCCGGTCGGTGCTGTCCGCCAGGGAGCCCGGCCTAAGCCCATCCCCCAGGGAGAGGGTCATATCGTAGGTGCGGGCGATGTCCAAGAGGTCGTCAAAGCGGGCGTAAAGGGGGTTCTCCTCCCCGCGGTGGAGCATCCAGGCGGCCATGAGCCCCCCGCCCCGGCTTACGATGCCCGTGGTGCGGGGGGCATGCCGGTAGACCTCTAGGTTCTTTAGGGTGACGCCCACGTGCACCGTGATGTAGTCCACCCCCTCCTTCCCGTGCTCCTCAATGACCTCAAAGAGCTCATCGGGGGACATGTCAAAGAAGTTCTTGCGCTTGGCGGCCCGGAACTCCGCCTCGTAGATGGGCACGGTGCCCAGGGGAACGGTGGCCACCTCGAGGATGCGCCGCCTTATCTCCTTCAAGTCCCCCCCGGTGGAGAGATCCATGACGGTGTCCGCCCCGTAACGGATGGCCACCCGGGCCTTCTCCACCTCCTCCTCCACGTCCACGTAATCGTAGGAGGTGCCCAGGTTGGCGTTCACCTTCACGGAAAGCCCCTCCCCGATCCCCTTGAAGTCCCTCAGGGTGCGGTGGTTGGGGTTCCTCGGAATCACGATCCTTCCCGCCGCCACCCCTTCCCGCACGAACTCGGGGGAAACCCCCTCCTGCTCCGCCACGTAAGCCATCTCCTCGGTGACGATCCCTTTCCTTGCCGCCTCCAACTGCGTCATCCTTCCACCTCCATGAGCTTCAAAAGCCGCCTCGCCGTCCAAGGGGCGAGGAGGACCCCGTTGCGGCCATGCCCCGTGGCCGCGTAGACCCCCTCCCCCACCTCCCCCACGAAGACCTCCCCCATGGGCCTATACCCCCAAACCGCCTCCCGGAAGCGGGCCCCCTCCAGGAGGGGAAAGCGCTCGTGGGCGTAGTCCGCAAGCCACCGAAGCCCGAAGAGGTCCACCCCTGCCCCCCACCCCTCCCGGCCCGTGGCCCCCACGTAGACCCCACCCTCCCGGGGCAGGAGGTACCCTTCCCCGGCGAAGAGCGGGCCGGGGGGAGGAGGTCCCTGGAGGAGGAGGGCCTCCCCCCTGAGGGGGCGCACCCCGAGGCCAAACCGCTCCCCCCAGGCCCCCACGGCGAGGAGGATGCGCCGGGCCCGCACCTCCCCTTCGGGAAGGACCACCCGCCCCTCCCGCACCCCCTGGGCCTCGGCCTTCAGGTAGGGCACCCCCATGCCCCGAAGCGAGGCCAAAAGGGCCTCCCTAAGGGCCCGTGGGTGGACATACCCCCCGGGGAAAGCCCTGGCCCCCAAAGCTCCCCGCACCGGGTAGGGCGGGGGGCCTTCTGCCTCCCAGGCCTCCTTCTCCCCTGGGCTCAAGGCGGCCACGTAGGTGCCGGAAAAGCCCGCTTCTACGGCAAAGCCCTTCTCCCCAAGCTCCGCCAAGAGGTCCCGGTAATACTCCAGGGCGAAAAGCCCCGCCTCCAAGAGCTCCCCCGAAAGGCCCTCGGGGTAAGGGGCGAGCATCCCGGCGCTCGCCAGGGTGGCGGCCCCGGGCTTCTCCGCATCCAGGAGGAGGACCTCGAGGCCCCGCTTGGCAAGCTCATAGGCGGCGAGGGTTCCGATGATGCCCGCCCCCACCACCGCCACCTCGGCCCTCACCCCGGCCTCCCCAAGGGCACCCCTTCCGTGGGGCTTGAGGGGCTCGCCCCCTCCCTAGGCCGCATGGGCCCCGCCCGGTAGGCCTTCCTGCCCGCCTCCACCGCCAGGCGGAAGGCCTCGGCCATGGCGGGCGGGTCCTGGGCCTCGGCGATGGCGGTGTTCACCAAAACGGCGTCCAGCCCCAGTTCCATGACCTCCGCCGCATGGGAGGGAAGCCCAAGCCCCGCATCCACCACCACGGGCGGGAGGCTTGGGCGCTCCCGGGCGAAGAGCTCCAAAAGGGCCCGCGTCTTTACCCCCCATCCCGAGCCGATGGGCGCGGCCAAGGGCATCACCGTGGCCGTGCCCAAAGCGGCGAGCTTTTTGGCCAGGACCAGGTCCGGCCCCATGTAGGGCAGGACAAAGAAGCCCTCCTGGAGGAGGATCTCCGCCGCCTTCAGCGTCTCCACGGGGTCGGGGAGGAGGTAGGCGGGGTCGGGGATGACCTCCAGCTTCACCCAGTTCTCCCCCGTGAGGAGGCGGCCGAGCCGGGCCAGCCGCACCGCCTCCTCCGCCGTGCGTGCCCCGGCGGTGTTGGGGAGGAGGCGCACCCCCTCTAAAGCCTCCAAAAGCCCCACGTGTCCCGGGGCCCCCACCTCCACCCGGCGCACGGAAACCGTCACCACCTCCGCCCTCGCCGCCTTTAGGGCCTCCCGCATCACCCCGAAGTCGCGAAACTTCCCCGAGCCCAGGATGAGGCGGCTCGTGAGCGTTATGGGTCCCACCTGCCAAGCGTCCATCCCTCCTCCTTTACCCCCTTTACCCCCCTTGCACCAGGGCCACCACCTCCACCTCGTCCCCCTCCTGGAGGACACGGGGCGGAAGCTCCTTGCCGGGGTAAGCCTCCCCGTTGAGGAGGACGGCCACCCGTTCCGGCTCCACCCCCAAGGCTTCCAACACCTCCTTTAGGGTCTTCCCCTCCAAGGGCTTGGGCTCGCCGTTAAGCCACACCATAAAGCCTCTCCCTGAAGGCCCGGGCCGCCCGCTCGGGGTCCTCCGCATCCAGGATGGCGCGCACCACCACCACCCGCCGGGCCCCCGCCTCGAGGACCTCCGGCAGGTTCTTCAGGTCAATGCCCCCGATGGCGAACCAGGGCTTCTCTCCGAGGTTCTCCGCGGCAAAGCGGACGTAGCCAAGCCCCGCCGCCTTACGCCCGGGCTTGGTAGGGGTTTCCCACACCGGCCCCACGGACAGGTAGTCTGCCCCCTCCTCCAGGGCCTTTAGGGCCTGCTCGGGAGCGTGGGTGGAGCGGCCCACCAGGCCCTGAAAGAAGCGCCTGGCCTCCCTGGGCGTGAGGTCCCCCTGGCCCAGGTGCACCCCATCCGCCCCCAGGAGGGCAGCAAGGTCCGGGCGATCGTTGAGGAAGAAGGGGACCCCGTAGCGCCGGGCCAAGGCCAGCATCTTTTCCCCTAGCTCCAGAATGGGCCTCGCCTCCCAGTCCTTGGCCCTGAGCTGCAAAACCTCCACCCCGCCCGCCAGGGCCCGCTCGGTGCGGGAAAGGACCTCCTCCCACGTCCAGGAAGGCCGTGGGGTCACCACCAGGTAGAGCCTGCCGAGCAACCTTTCACCCCCTTAGGCCAGCGGAAAAGGCCCACGCGGCCCAAGGGGTGTTGGGTTTTGGGGATTGGGGATCTTCCGCATAGGCTTCCCTCCGCCGGCATTACCCGGATCAGGTTCCAAGGGTTGCTGGGAAGGACCCAGCTCTCAGCCCCTCCATTGGGGCACCCCTAGCCTGCAAGGGTTACTTTACCACGAGGAGTCCCAGGGAATGGAAGGGGGGGCACAAAGGGCCTTATACCCTTGACATTCATGGGCTCAATGGTATACCATGCCGGGCAACCCTCCCTCCGGGAGGGGACGAGGAGGCGAAGATGGCAGGGCTTTCCGAGGTGGTGGAAGCGGAAATCCGGTACCTGGAGGCGATGATCGCCCGCCTCGAGGCCGGGGAGGAAGACCCCGAGGACTTCCGGGTCTACCGGCTCAAGAACGGGATCTACGGGATCCGAGGGCGGCCGGAGCACCACATGATCCGCATCAAGCTCCCTGTGGGCCGCATCACCCCGGAAGGCCTCCGGGTTCTGGCGGAGGTGGCCGAACGCTATACGGAAAACCGCCTGGCCCACGTGACCACCCGCCAGGCGGTGCAGCTCCACCACGTGCACCGCCGGGACGTGCCCAAGGTCCTCCGGGCGGTGAACGCCGTGGGGCTCACCACCCGCGAGGCCTGCGGCCACTCCATCCGGGCCATCACCTGCTGTCCCTACGCTGGGGTCTCCCCCGAGGAGCCCTTTGACGTCACCCCTTATGCGGAAAGGGCCTACCGCTACTTCCTCCGCCACCCCGTGGGGCAGAACCTGCCCCGGAAGTTCAAAGTGGCCTTTGAAGGGTGCGCCACGGACCACGCCCGCACCCCCATCCACGACATCGGGGTGGTGGCGGCGGTGGAGGGGGGCAAACGGGGCTTCCGCATCTACGTGGGCGGGGGGTTAGGCGCTGCTCCCATGAGCGCCGAACTCCTGGAAGCCTTCACCCCCGAGGAGGACCTCCTCCCCACCATGCTCGCCATCATCCGCCTCTTTGACCGCTACGGGAACCGCAAGGTCCTGACCCAGGCCCGGCTCAAGTTCCTGGTGAAGAAGTGGGGCATCGCCGCCTTCCGGGAGGCGGTGCGGGAGGAAAGGCGCCTGGTAAAGCTCACGGCGAGCGGGGCCGACCTCGAGGCCTGGGCCCCACCCGAAGACGCCCCACCCCCCCGCCTGCCCTCTCCCCCCAGGAAACCCTTCTCCTTCGCCCCCGGCTTTGACGCCTGGCGGCGGACCAACCTTTTCAAGCAAAAGCAGGAGGGCTTTTACACCGTCACCGTCCGCCTCCCCTTAGGGGACATCACCCCTGAAGGCCTAAGGGCCCTGGCGGAGATCGCCGAGACCTACGCCGGGGAGGTCCGGAGCGCCATCAGCCAAAACCTCCTCCTGCGTTTTGTGCCCGAGGAGGCCTTGGGCGGGCTCTACGAGGCCCTTTTGGAAGCGGGGCTCGCCCACGGCGAGGCCCACACCCTCCTGGACATCACCCGTTGCCCCGGGGCCGACACCTGCAACCTGGCCATCACCCGCTCCCGGGGCCTGGCCCAGGCCCTGGGGGAGAAGCTCCAGGCTCTCCCCTTGGCCCAGGACCCAGGGGTGAAGGCCATAAGCGTCAAGATCTCCGGCTGCCCCAACTCCTGCGGCCAGCACCACATCGCCGACATCGGCTTCTACGGCTCTAGCCGCAAGGTAGGGGAGCGGGAGGTGCCCCACTACGTCCTCCTCCTGGGCGGGCGGACCCGGGAAGGGGAGGCCCGCTTCGGCCAGGTGGTGGGCCGCATTCCCGCCCGCCGGGTCCCCGAGGCGGTGGAAGCGGTGCTCCGACGCTACCTGGAGGAACGGCAAAACGGGGAGAGCTTCCAAGCCTATCTGGACCGGGTGGGAGGAGCCTCCTTCAAGGCTCTACTGGAGCAATTCCAAGACATCCCTCCCTACGAGGAGGCTCCAGAGTTCTACCAAGACCTGGGGGCGGAAGGGGAAGCTTTCAGCGTGCAGCTTGGGCGCGGGGAATGCGCCGTGTAGACGGCATAGGAGGCCACCATGCGCATCGCCTACGCTGGCCTAAGGCGGAGGGAGGAGTTCAAGGCCCTGGCGGAAAAGCTAGGCTTCACCCCCCTGCTCCTCCCTGCCCAGACCACGGAGAAGGTACCCGTACCCGAGTACCAGGACCGCCTCCGGGAGCTTTCCCGAGGGGTGGACCTTTTCCTCGCCACCACCGGGGTTGGGGTCCGGGACCTCCTGGAAGCGGGCAAAGCCCTGGGCCTGGACCTCAAAGACCCCTTGGCCCAAGCCCACCGCCTGGCCCGGGGCGCCAAGGCGGCCCGCATCCTGCGGGAGGAAGGCCTCCCCCCCCACGCCACGGGGGACGGCACGAGCCCAAGCCTCATCCCCCTAATCCCCCAAGGCCCAGGCAGGGCAGCGCTGCAGCTTTACGGCAAACCCTTACCCCTCCTAGAGGCTGCCCTGGAGGAAAGGGGGTACCAGGTCCTCCCCCTCCTGCCCTACCGCCACCTGCCTAACCCTGAGGGCATCCGGGCCCTGGAGGAGGCCATCCGGGAAAGGGCCGTGGACGCCGTGGCCTTCGTGGCCGCCATCCAGGTGGAGTTCCTCTTTGAGGGCGCGGAGAACCCCGAAGCGCTCCGGGAAGCCCTGAACGCCCAGGTGAAGGCGGTGGCCGTGGGCCGGGTCACGGGGGATGCCCTGAGGGAATGGGGGGTAAAGCCCTTCTACGTGGACGAAACCGAGCGCTTAGGGAGCATGCTCCAGGGCTTCAAGAAAGCCCTTTTCCAGGAGGCGGTATGACCTACTTCCCCCTGATGCTAGACCTCAAGGACCGCCCTGTCCTTCTCATCGCCGGGGGTCCCGAGACCGAGGCCAAGCTCCACGCCCTCCTCCAGGCCGGGGCCCGGGTCACGGTCCTGGCCGAGGAGGACGCCTGGGGCCTCGCCGCTTTGGAAAGGGAAGGGAGGATCCGCTGGCTCCGGCGGGGCTACCGGGAGGGGGACCTCGAGGGCTACTTCCTGGTCGTAAGCCACCCCAAGGACAAGGCCATCCATCCCCGGGTGCGCCGGGAAGCGGAGGAAAGGCGCATCTTCCTGGTGGCGGTGGACGATCCAGAACACGCCAGCGCCATCCTCCCCGCCGTCCTCCGCCGGGGAGATTTCCTCGTGGCCCTTTCCACCTCCGGCGCAGCCCCGGCCCTAGCGGTGCGCCTTAAAGAGCGCCTTGCCCAGCTTTTCCCCGAAACCTATGGGGAACTTGTGGCCTTTCTCCGCACCCTAAGGCCTAAAATCGCCCAGATCCCGAGCTTTGAGGAAAGGAAGCGGCTTTGGTACCGCATCGTGGACCAGGCCCTGGAGGAACTGGACCTGGACCCCAAGGACGGCCTGGCCAAGGCCAAAGCCAAAGCAGAGGAAACCCTGGAGGAAGTATGGACAAGGTAAGGGCTGCCAAGAGCTTGGTTCAAGAAGCTTTGGCCCATAGCCAAAACCCTTGCTTCACCTGCAGCTTCCAAGCGGAGGACGTGGTGGTGCTCCACCTCCTCCTGGAAGCCAAGCCCGACATCCCCGTCCTCTTCCTGGACACCGGCTACCACTTCCCCGAGGTCTACGCCTACCGGGACGAGATGCAAAAGCTTCTCGGCTTTCGCCTCGTAAACCTGACCCCCGCCCTCTCCCGAGAGGAACAAGAAGCCCGCTTTGGGCGGCTTTACGAGAGCGACCCCCACCGCTGCTGCCAGATCCGCAAGGTGGAGCCGCTCTTCCAAGCCCTGGAAGGGTACGACACCTGGTTCACGGGGCTTAGGCGGGAGCAGTCCCCCACCCGGGCCAATCTCCAACCTTTGGAAGAAGCGGTGCTCCCTACGGGCCACCGGCTTAGGAAGGTGAGCCCCCTCTACGACTGGACGCTCAAGGAGGTCTTCGCCTACCTGGCGGTGCAGGACCTGCCCTACCTTCCCCTCTACGACCAAGGCTACCTCTCCATCGGTTGCGCCCCCTGCACCGCAAAGCCCCTGGATCCAAACGATCCGCGTTCGGGGCGTTGGGCGGGCAAGGGCAAGCTGGAGTGCGGCATCCACCTGCACGGGAAGGAGGGGTAGCATGGCCTTTCTCCTGGGCTTTCTCATCGCCTTCGCCATCGGGGTCACGGGGGTAGGCGCGGGGACCATCACCGCCCCGCTTCTCATCCTGGCCCTAGGCCTCCCCCCGGAGGTGGCGGTGGGCACCGCCCTCCTTTTCGGTTTCCTGGTGAAGATCCCGGCAGGCGGGGTTTACCTCGCCCGGAGGCAGGTGGCGCCTAGGGCGCTTGCGCTCCTCCTCCTCGGGGGGGTACCCGGGGTGCTCCTGGGAAGCCTCCTCCTCACCGGGCTCAAAGGGGCCAAGGACCTCGTCCTCCTCCTGGTGGGGCTTACCGTGGTGGCTTCCGCCGCCTTGGGGCTTTGGCGGAGCTTCCGGAAGCACGCTGCGGGCAGGGAAAGGCCCAAGCTCCTTCCCCCCGCGGCCTTCGGGATTGGCCTCGAGGTGGGCTTCTCCTCCGCCGGGGCCGGGGCCTTGGGCACCCTCCTCCTCCTCTACGCCACCCGGCTTTCCCCCCAGCAGGTGGTGGGCACGGACCTCCTCTTCGGCCTGGTCCTCTCCCTCCTGGGGGGCGGGGTGCACCTCCTCTTCGGCCAGGTGGACCCAGGCCTCCTCCTCGCCTTGGGCACCGGGGGCATCCTGGGCGCCACCCTGGGGGCCCTCTTCGCCACCCGCTTACCCCGGGAGCCCCTGCGGCTCGCCCTCCTCCTCTGGCTCCTCTTCATCGGGGGGCAACTCATCTACCGGGGGGTGGCGCATGGGTAAGGTCTACCTGGTGGGGGCAGGCCCGGGGGACCCCGAGCTCCTCACCCTCAAGGCCCACCGCCTCCTCCAGGAGGCCCCCGTGGTCCTTCACGACCGCCTGGTGGACGGGCGCATCCTGGACCTCGCCCCGGGGAAGAAGGTCTACGTGGGGAAGGAGGAGGGGGAAAGCGGGAAGCAGGCCGCCATCCACCGCCTCCTCCTCCACTACGCCCGCCGCTACCCCTTTGTGGTGCGCCTGAAGGGCGGGGACCCCTTCGTCTTCGGCCGGGGCGGGGAGGAAGCGCTTTTCCTTCTGCGGCACGGGATCCCCGTGGAGGTGGTACCGGGGGT
The DNA here is from genome assembly GCF_021462505.1 of Thermus brockianus. Classification (GTDB taxonomy): domain Bacteria; phylum Deinococcota; class Deinococci; order Deinococcales; family Thermaceae; genus Thermus; species Thermus hydrothermalis. The sequence goes on along the minus strand of NZ_JAKEDV010000001.1, from coordinate 55,831 downwards.
GAGCAGCCTGCTCGCTACGGGCCTGCCCCTCACCCACCGGGGCCTGGCCCACGGCTTCGCCGCCGTGTCCGGCGTGGTGGAAGGGGGCGGCTACCCCGACCTCCGGCCCTTCGCCCAGGCTCCCACCCTGGTGGTGCTCATGGGGGTAAAAAGGCGGGTCTGGATCGCCCAGGAACTCCTACGTCTAGGCCGGAATCCAGAAGAGCCCACCCTCTTCGTGGAACAGGCCACCACGCCTAAGGAGCGCCGCATCCCCGCCCGCCTGGGCGAGGTAGCCCAAGGCAAGGTGGCCGTGGAAGCCCCCGCCCTCTGGATCCTGGGAGAAGCGGTGCGGGTCTTTGAGGAGGCCCGCTTAGAAGCCGAAGCGCTTCTACGGAGGTAGCCCATGGTGGATACGCTTCCCACGTTGGAGATTGGCGAGGACGAGCGCCTGGACCTGGAAAACCTGGCCACGGGGGCCTTCGCCCCCCTCCAAGGCTTCTTGACCCGGGAGGAGGCCCTGAGCGTGGCCGAAACCATGCGCCTGCCCACGGGGGAGGTCTGGACCCTTCCCATCCTCCTGCAGACCCCCGAGAAACCCCGGGTGGGCCCAGGGGACACCGTGGCCCTGGTCCACGGAGGGGAACGGGTGGCGCTCCTACACGTGCAGGATGTGTACGCCTTGGACCTGAGGCGCCTGGCCAAGCAGGTCTTCGGCACGGAAAGCGAGGCCCACCCCGGGGTGGCCCGGCTCTACGCCAAAGGCCCTTATGCCCTGGGGGGGAAGGTGGAAGTCCTAAAGTTCAGGGCGCGTAGCCCTCTGGAGAAAACCCCCGAGGAGGCCAAGGCCCTCTTCCGGGAATGGGGGTGGAGGCGGGTGGTGGCCTTCCAGACCCGCAACGCCCCCCACCGGGCCCACGAGTACCTGATCCGGCTCGGCCTGGAGCTGGCGGACGGGGTTCTCGTCCACCCCATCCTGGGGGCCAAGAAGGCGGACGACTTCCCCACGGAGGTGATCCTCCAGGCCTACCAGGCCCTCATCCATGGGTTTCTCCCCCAAAACCGGGTGGCCCTCTTCGGCCTCGCCACCCCCATGCGCTACGCCGGGCCCAAAGAAGCGGTCTTCCACGCCCTGGTGCGCAAGAACTTCGGGGCCACCCACTTCCTGGTGGGCCGGGACCACGCCGGGGTGGGGGACTTCTACGATCCCTACGCCGCCCACCGCATCTTTGACGAGCTTCCCCCCTTGGGCATAGAGATCCTCCGGGTGGGGGCCGTCTTCCATTGCGCCCTCTGCGGCGGCATCGCCTCGGAAAGGACCTGCCCCGAAGCGCACCGGGAAAAGCGCCTTTCCATCAGCATGACCAAGGTGCGCGCCCTCCTGCGGGAAGGGAAGGCTCCACCCCCCGAGCTGGTGCGGCCCGAACTCCTCCCTATCCTGCGGCAGGGGGTGTAGCGAGGGCTTTCCGCACCCGGGGCAGGACCTCTCCGCCCAAAAGCTCAATGGCCCGAAGCACCTTAGTGTGGGGCAGGGTGCCCACGGTGAGCTGGAGCACGAGCCCTTCAGGGCGGAAGAGCTCGTACCAGTAAAGGGCCTTCTCCGCCACCCTAAGGGGGTCGCCGATGAAGTCGGCCCCCTCGAGGCCCCGGGACCAGGCGAAGTAGCTGAGGTCCACAGGCCGCCAGCCCCGCTCCCGCCCGATCCGGTTCATCACCTCCAGGAAGGCGGGAGCGGCAAGGCGGAAGGCCTCGGCGTCGTCCTCGGCCAAGAAGCCGTGGGCCGCAAGGGCGAGCCTGGAGGTGTGGCCGTGTTCCAGGGCCGTTTTCCGGTAAAGCTCCACGAAGGGCAGGAAGCGCTTGGGGCTTCCGGCGATGATGGCGAGGACCAAGGGAAGCCCGAGCTTCCCGGCGCGCACCGCCGACTCGGGGCTCCCCCCCGCCGCCACCCAAAGGGGCAGGGGGTTCTGCTTGGGTCTCGGGTACACCCCAAGGCCGGGGATGGGCTTGGTGAAGCGCCCCCCGGGCCAAAAGACCCTTTCCTCTTCCCGGAGCTTCAGGAGAAGGGCAAGCTTCTCCTCAAAAAGGGCCTCGTAGTCCCGGAGGTCGTACCCAAAAAGCGGGAAGGACTCCACAAACGAACCCCGCCCCACCCAAAGCTCCGCCCTGCCCCCCGAGAGGAGGTCCAAGGTGGCAAACTGCTCAAATACCCGGATGGGGTCCTCGGAGGAAAGGACCACCACGGCGCTGGCAAGCCTTATGCGCCGCGTGCGGGCCGCTAGGGCGGCCAGCACCACCGCCGGGGCCGAAACCACGTAGTCCTCCCGGTGGTGCTCCCCCACGGCGAAGAGGGAAAGCCCCACTTCGTCGGCCAGCTCCGCCTCCTCCAAAAGGCGCTCTAGCCTTTCCTCCGCCGTGGGAGGGCGGCCCAGCCCGGGGTCAAAGGTGCGCTCGCCAAAGGTGTAAAGGCCCAGCTCCATGCCCTGAGGATAGGCGAACGCTTTATTTTTGAAAGCGCCCTAGGCCACCCTGGGCCCTACGCCCGTGCCCGGCGCCGGCTGGGTGCGGCCTCGGGCAAGGCCTCCACCCGCTTGGCCCTTTCCAGCTTGATCCCCTGCACCTCGGCCAGCCGGGGCAGGTCCTGGGGACGGAGGTCCACGTAGAAACCCTCCTCCCCTTGGGCGATCTTCCCCACCTCGAGGCCCCGCTCCTTCAAGAGGGCCACAAGCCGGGGCAGGGTAAGCCGGGGCCCTGTAGCCTTGAAGGTGAGCCAGCCCTCCTCCCCCGTGAGGAGGCTTTTCTCCTTGGGCGCCCCGCCCAAGAGGAGGGCCATGATGGCGGCCACCACCTCCACCCGCCCCTCGGCGAAAAGCCTCCCGGCAAAGTCCAGATAGGGCTTGTAGTCCCGCTCCGGCACCCGGGCCAGGCGGGCCAGGAGGTGGTGCCACTTGGCCTCCAGCACCTCCTCGGGGGTGGGGGGGTTCACCCGCTTGAAGGTGCGGCCCACCGCCCGCTCCAGCTCCGAGAGCTCCCGCTTCTCCCGGGCCCCGTAAAGGACCACCACCTCGCCCCCTCGCCCGGCCCGGCCCGTGCGTCCCGAACGGTGCTGGTAGGTTTCCACCTTGTCGGGCAGGCGGTAGTGGACCACCAGGTCCACCTCGGGGATGTCCAGGCCCCGGGCGGCCACGTCCGTGGCCACCAGAACCCGCACCTCCCCCTCGCGGAAGGCCCGCATGACCCGCTCCCGGTCCGTCTGGGAAAGGTCCCCGTGGATGGCCCGGGCCGGATGGCCCAGGCGCAGGAGCCCCGTGGCCACCTCCTCGGTTTCCGCCTTGGTGCGGGTGAAGACGATGGCCCGCTTGGGCGCCTTCACGTAAAGGAGGTCGGAAAGCAGGGCCAGCCGGTCCCCCGGGGCCAGGATGGCCTCCTCCTGGTAGGTAACCCCCTCCTCCCGCACCACGTTGATGACCACGGGGGCTTTCATGTAGCGCTCGGCGAGCCTCCGGGCCCAGGAAGGCAGGGTGGCGGAGAAGAGGAGGGTCTGCCGCGCGGGAGGGGTAGCGGAAAGGATGGCCTCCACCTCTTCCTCAAAGCCCATGGAAAGCATCTCGTCCGCCTCGTCCAAGACGGCGATCTTCACCTCGGAAAGGTCCAAGACCCCTTGCCTTAGGTAGTCCAGGGCCCGCCCCGGGGTGGCCACCACCACGTCCGCCCCCCGGGCCAGCTCCTCCTTCTGCTTGCCGTAGCCGGTGCCCCCGTAGACCGCCACCACCTTGAGGTGGGGGGCCACCGCCGCCACCTCCCCCGCCACTTGGAGGGCAAGCTCCCGGGTGGGGGTGAGGATGAGGGCCCTGGGCTTCCTTCCCCGCACGGGGCTCGGCTCCAGGGCCTGGGCGATGGGCAGGGCGAAGGCCAGGGTCTTGCCGGTGCCCGTGCGGGCCTGGCCGATGAGGTCCTTGCCCTCCAGGGCCAAGGGGAGGGCGGCCGCCTGAATGGGGGTAGGGGCGGTAATGCCCCGCCGGGCCAAGGCTTCCTTGATCTCTTCCTTCAGGGGAAAGTCTTTGAACTCCATTCTCGCTCGCTTCCCGGGCCCCACCCGCGCCCGAAAAGGAGGGGTAAAGCCCGTAAAACCTTTTGAGTTTAGTGAACTAAAGCACGAGCACGCATGTCAAGGGGATGACCTCCACCACCTCCCCCTCCCGGGCGTCCTGGTCCGGGGGGAGGACCACCAAGGCGTTGCCGAAGGCCATGGAGCGGAGGACCCCGCTGCTTTGGTTGCCCGTGGTGCGCACCACGAGCTCCTCCTCAAAGGAGAGCACCCCCCGCCGGAAGACCTTCTTCCCCTTGGCCCCCTTGAAGGGGGTGAGGGCCTTGGCCTTCAGGGAGCGGTAAGGGGGGTCGGTGCGCTCCTGGAGGCGGAAGAGGAAGGGCCTCCCGTAGAGGAAGAAGGTGACCATGCTGGACACGGGGTTGCCCGGGAGGCCCAAGACGGGCAGGCCCCCAAGCCGGGCAAGGAGCAAGGGCCCTCCGGGTTGCTGCTTCACCTTCCAGAAGACCACCTCCCCCCTTTCCTCCAAGACCTTGCGCACCACATCGTATTCCCCCATGGAAACCCCGCCTGAGGTGAGGAGGAGGTCCAAAGGCCCCGCCGCCTCCAAGCGGGCCAGCACCTCCTCGGGGCGGTCCGCCACCTTGCCCAGGAGGACGGGCTCGCCCCCCGCCTCGAGGACCAACCCCAGGAGGCTATAGGCGTTGGAGTTGTACACCCCACCAAAGGGCAAGGGCTCCCCCGGTTCCACCACCTCGTCCCCCGTGGAGAGGATCCCCACCCGGGGCCGGCGGAAGACCCTGAGGCGGGGGTAGCCCATGGCCGCCGCCAGGCCCAGCCTCCCGGGCGTGAGGAAATCCCCCCGCCTCAGGTAGACCTCTCCCCGCTTCAGGTCATCCCCCTTGGGCCGGATGTCCTTGGGGCTCGCCGGGGCGAAGAGGAGGACGTCCTCCCCTTCCCGCCGCGTGTCCTCCACCCGAACAACGGCGTTGGCCCCCTGGGGAATGGGGGCTCCCGTGTACACCGCCACCGCCTCCCCCTTCCCCACTCTGCCCCCGAAGGGCCGCCCCGCCGGGGACTCCCCGATGACCCGAAGGCGCACGGGGTTCGCCTGCGAAGCCCCAAGGGTGTCCTCCTCCCGGCAGGCGTAGCCGTCCACGGCGGTATCGTCCTGGTCCGGGTGGTCCACCCGGGAGGCGAGGTCCTCCGCCAGGACCCGGCCGTAGGCCTCCCTTAAGGGAACCTCCTCCACGGGCAAAGGCGCCTTGGCCTCCGAAAGCACCAGGGCTAGGGCTTCCTCCACGCTGAGGTTCGCGCGCATAACCCAAAGTTTAAGGTAGGCGCAAAGCCCCCGCCCCCACCGCCTCCTCGGGATAGGGAAGGGGCTTGGCCCAGGATTTGAGAAGCTCCTCGTAGGCTCTAGGAGGCAAGCCTGGCCTTTCCTCCATGAGGAGGGCCAAGGCTCCCGCTACCCAAGGCGCGGCAAAGGAGCTTCCCCGGCACACCGCCTCCTTGCCCCCCGGCCCCCGGCAAGCCAACCCTTCCCCCGGGGCAAGGAGGTCCAGGTATGGCCCCCAGGTGCTGAAGGCCGCAGGCCCTTGGAAGCGGGCGTCCAAGGCGCCCACGGCCAAAAGCCCTGGGAGGTCAAAGGCGGCGGGGTAGTGGGCGGGGCCCCGAGGCCCCTGGTTGCCCCCCGCCGCCACCACCCCCACCCCTTCCGCCAAGGCCCTGCGCAACAGGCCTTCCAGGGCTTCCACCGGCGTGTCTCCCCCTAGGCTCAGGTTGAGGACCAGGGGCCTAGGCCCCCCAAGGGCGTAGCAGATCCCCTGGATCACGCGGCTTGCCCGGCATACCCCTTGGCTGTCGCACACCCGCACGGGCATGATTTGGGCCTCCGGGGCCACCCGCAGGACCAGGGAGGCCACCTGCGTGCCGTGCCCACCGGGAAAGGCGTCCTGGGGGAGGGCATCCCCTTCCACGAAGTCGTACCCGGGGAGGAACCGCCCTTCGGGAAGAGCCTCCACCCCGGTGTCCAGCACCGCCACCGCCACGCTTCCCCCTCGGAAGCCCCGCACCCAAAAGCCGCCTGCCCCAACAGGTTCAACCCCCTCCAGGTCCAACGACCAGAGGCTTTCCGGATCCGCCTTGTACATGGGGTCTTGGGCCTCGAGGGTTTCTAGGGCAAGGCCCAAGGGAAGGCCCCCCACACCCAACCGGTAGAACCGCAGGCCGCACGGTCCTAAGCTTCCCTCCTCCAACACCCGAAAGCCAGGGGGCAGGCTCACTGGCTTCCCCTCCGGCAGGAAGAGGAGCGCCTCTTCCCGCACCACCTGGCCCAAGACCACCAGCTCCGCCTCCACCGCGGGGCTCCCCTGCGCCCGGACCCGCCGCTTTCCCCCGGGAACCCCTGGAACCCGGAAACGCACCTCCCCGGGCCGCCGCTCCACCACCGCGGCCTCCACCCCATCCACGGTCACGCGGACCCTCTCTGGGGAAAGCTCCCCAATACCCAGGCGCACCTCCTCCCCCACCATAGCCCTGCGGGGATAAAGGACCCCCGGAGGCAAGGAGGCAACCTTCTCCTGGAAAAGACCTAGGGCGAAAAGAAAGGCCCCGCCCAAAAGCAGCAGCAACCCCCCCAACAAGCCCCAGGGCACATCGGGGGCAGGTTTGGTCTCCATAGGGGAATTTTATCCAAGGCGGGCCATGCGCTCCCGGTACCGCTCGGCAAGGGCCTCGTGCCCCGCTTCCGCCAGGAGGGCCACCGCCTCCTCCAGGAAAGCCCCCTCCCCCCGTAGCTCGGCCAAGTTCGCCAGCACCGCCGCCGTGAGCACCACCTCCCCCGCCTCCCGGGCTAGGAGAAGGGCCCTTTGGTAGGCATCCTCCGCCTCTTCCCTGCGCCCCTGGCGATGGTAGAGGGCGCCCAGGTTGTTCGAGGCCCGGCCCAGCACCTCGAGGCTTCCCCCCTCCTCCCCAAGTTCCAAAGCCTCACGGTAGAGGCTTTCCGCAACGGCAACGTCGCCCAGCCGCTCCCGGAAAACCCCCAGGTTGAGGAGGAGTCTAGCGCGGGCCAAGGCCCCCTTGGCCCCCGAAAGCGCCTCCTGAAAGGCCCGTTCTACCACCTCGCGCGCCACCTGGCCCTCGGCCAGAGCCAGGGCGCGGTTGCCCAAAGCCCCCGCATAGCGCTCCTCCTCCCCCTGGGCCAGGAAACGCACCGCCGCCCGGGCAAAGGCCTCCGCCGCCTCCTGGAACCTGCCTTCCCCAAGGAGGAGATACCCCCTTAGGTTCCAAGCCTCCGCCGAGCCCTCCTTCGCACCCTCCAGGACCCGCCAGGCCTCTTCTCGCCGACCCAGACGGAAGGCGATGATGCCCCTCAAGAGGCGCACCTCTTCGGTTTCGGGAAGGCCCCTCAAGAGCTCCAGGGCTTCCCTGAAGCGCCCAAGCCGCTCCAACGCCCGGGCGCGCTGAAGGCGGATGGGAGGAAGGTCGGGGGCGCCCTCCAAAAGGCGCAACACGTCTTTGGGATTGCGGGAGAGAAGGGCCTGGGCCTCCGCCAAAAAGGCCTCCACCGCCCGCCCCAGGTCCTCTCCTCGGAGCAAGGGCGAAGCCAGGCGGTACAGGTACGCCGCCTCCCTCAACGGGCGCCTTCGCGCCAACACGAGGGCTTCTTCCCGGGCCTCGAGGCCTAAAGGGGGCTCCAGGAGAGGCCTGCCCCTGGCGTCCACAAGGCCCCGAAGCCGCAGCCGGACCAGGGTTTCCCCCCCAGGTATCTCCCCACCAAGGAGTAGGCGGAAGAAGGCCCGCCGGTCCTCCTCAGGCAAGAGGAACCGCGCCAAGCGGGGTAGGCGCGGGGGCTCAAGCAGCCCGGGTAGGGAAGCGAGGCGCTCCCAAAGGGCCTCCGCTTCCTCCCAAAAGCCTAGGGCGGCTAAACCCGTGGCAGCGCGCTTGACCCCCTGGGCCACCTTTCGCGCCACCGCTTCCCGTTTGCGCCACACCCACTCCTCCAGTTCCTCCGGAAGCCTTAGGGTAAGGCGTTCCAGGAAAGCCCCGCGGTAAAGACGCAGGGCCTCCTCTACCCTCCCCTCCTTAAGGGCCTGGAAGACGAGGGGCAGGTCTAGGTCCACCCGGGCGGCCAACACCTCCTCCCCCACCACCACCCCAAGCGGGCGAAGCTGCAACAAGGCCACGGCCAGGCTGTTGAGGGCATCCCGGGCCCGGGGCCAGAAGAGCTCCGCCAGGTGGCGGCGGGGCTTAGGGCCCTCCACCGCCAGGTAGGCCAGGAGGAGCAGGGGCTTCTCCCGGCCAAACCGCATCCCTTCAAGCTCGGGCCCTCCCAAGGTGCGGAGAAGGGGCATGCCCCCATGCTACCCAACCCGTTCACCCTCCGCTCAGGCGCCGTTCACGCCCCCTTTGCTCTCCTAAAAGCCGGGAGGTGATCCCAGGTGCAAAGGCTTTGGCAGGCACTGGCTCTTGGAAGCGCCCTCCTTGCCGCTTGCAATGGGGGAGGGCCCAGCGGTACCCAGGTACAGGTCCAGCTGGTGAACGGGCTTAGCGAGCCCATCAACGCCACCGCCGCCGCCTACCGGGTGGGCAACGGCCCCTTCCAACCCCTAAATCCCAGCGGGCTCGGCATCTACACCTTCACCGTCCCCGCAGGGCAGGACCGCTACACCGTGGTCTTCCGTTGCCCTACCTTTGGCACGCTAAGCTCCCAGCAGGTACAGGCCGTAAGCTACGAGCTTACCCTGCAGGAAGCCACCTCTTTCAAAGTGCGCTGTTACGGGGGGTACGCGGGCCCGGAGGCCAATCTAAACCAACCCGACGACAACACCAGCAGCCGGGATTTTAGCGGAGGGTACGCCACAGCTTACTCAGCCACAACAATGGCGTCCCTTTCGGACGAAGGAACAGACGGCTCAATCAACGATATTGATAACGCCTTCCGTGTCCCCGTGGGCCAGAACCGGGAAGTGGCCATCTTCGGGGAAGTGGGAGGTACCTACTACTTTGGACGGGGCTTCTTCAACATCACCCCCACCACCACGGGCATCCCCCCGATCAACGTGAGCCCGGTGAGCGCAACCTTCACCACCTCCAGCCCCGCCCAGGCCAACCTTCTGGGCAGGGAGGTGAACATCTTCTTGGGTACAGGCTCCTCCTTCCCCAAACCTAGCTCCCTTTCAAGCGACCTCTACCAGGTTCTAACCTTTAGCGGTTCTAGCGCCGCTCTGAAGCGCATCCCCGCCCCGAACCTACCCTCCACGGTGAACATCAGCGCGCCAAGCCTCACCTTCACCCCCACCGTGCCCACACCGGCCCCAGGAGACCTTCCCACCTTCCAGGCCCTCTCCGCAAGCGGCTTCTCCGGGGGAATAGACCTCCGGGGCTACCTCCTGGTGCTGAGCTGGCCCACCGGGTCCTCCTGGCAGCACTTCGTGAGCCAGGGGGCCCTGGGAGGAACCAACTACGCCCTGCCTGACCCCACAAGCATCGCTGGGCTTAGCGCCCTCAAGCCCGCAAGCGGAGACCCGGTCAACTGGCAAGCGGTAGCCCTGGGTGTGGACCAACCCCTTGGCCACCTCCTGGCCGCCGACCCCATTCCCCAAGGGTTTGGCTTTGACCTCGTGGACCGCGGCACCGCCCTGGAGCTAGAAGCCGAAAGCGCAGGCGGCTCCTACACCCAACCTTAGGCGGCACCCTCCCCTAGGCCCCGCCTCCAGGCGGGGCCTTTTGCCGGAAGGCCCAGGGCCAGAGGGCGATGCCCAGGGCGTAAAGGGCCAAGGTGGCCCCAAAGAGGTAGTGGAAGGCACCAAGCCCTAGGGCGGCCTGGAGCTTGCCGGAAAGGGCGCTTCCTAGGGCGAAGAGGAGGCTCCAAAGGGCCGACTCCACCAGGAAGAAGCCCGCGCGCTCCTCCTCGGGTAAGTAGTCCATGACCAAGGCGGCGTAGACGGGCCCGGCAGCGTTCATCAGGGCCCCCCGCACCAAAAGGGCCAAGGTGACCACGGGAAGCCAAGGGGCCCAGGCCAAAAGGGCGAGGAAGGGAAGGGAGAGGGCCTGCACCCAGACGATGGCCCCAAGCTTCCCCACCCTATGGACCAAGAGGGGCTGGAGGAGCATGGCCCCGCCCGTGGCCAAGGAGGAAAGGGCGAAGACGAGGCCCGTGGCCCCGTAGGTGAGCCCGAACTTCTCCTTCAGGTAAAGGTTCAAAAAGGGGATGACGAGCCCCGCCCCAAAGCCGATGACCACCTGGGGCACGAGGAGGCGAAGCCACACCCCAAACCGCCCCTTTAGCCGCGGGACCTTCCCCTCCCCTTCCGGCAAGCCCAGCGCCAAGGGCACGGCCAGGAGGAAGAAGGGCAGGGCGAAAAGGAGGACGTGCCTGGCCCCCACCCACTCGGAGAGGAGGCCGGCGAGCAGGGTGGAGAAAAAGCCGCTCGCCGTGGTGAGGGCCGCCTGCAGGCTGAAAAGGGCCACCCGCCTTTCCGGGGGCACGAGCCGCGCCATGAGGGGGGCCGCCGCCCCCTGCAAGAGCGCCCCCGCCAGGCCGTACCCCCCGAGGGCGGGAAAGACCAAAAGGCCAAGCCCGAGGAGCACCCCGCTCCCCGCCGCCAGGAAGAAGGCCAAGTAAAGGCTTTTCAGGTAGCCCAGGCGGGGGATGAGGTAGGCAAGGGGCAGGGCGGACACCACCCCCACGAGGAGGAGGAGTGCCTGGGCGTAGCCGATGTGGGCCCGGGTGTACCCCAGGGCCTCGAGGTGAAAGTTCAGGAAAAAGTAAACCAGGTTGGCCCCGAAGGACCAAAGAAAGCTCGCCAGCACAAAGCGGTACGCGGGGGAAAGCCCCTTCAACGAATACCTCCTTGGCCTAAGCCTCCCGGCTTGGGCAAAAGGGGGCGAGGACGCAGGCGCCGCAACGGGGCTTCCTCGCCGTGCACACGTAGCGGCCGTGGAGGACCAAGGCGTGGTGGACGAAAACCCAGTCCTCCCTGGGGAAAAGCCTTTCCAGGTCAGCCCCGATCCTCTCCGGGCGCTTGGCTTCCGTGAGGCAAAGCCTCCGGCTTAGCCGCGCCACGTGGGTGTCCACGGCGATGCCGGGGATGCCGAAGGCCGCCCCCAGGACCACCGTGGCCGTCTTCCAGCCCACCCCGGGAAGCCGCATGAGGGCCTCCTTGTCCTTAGGCACCTCGCCCCCATACTCCGCCACAAGCCGCTTCGCCAAGGCCACCAGGTTCTTGGCCTTGGTCTTGTAAAGCCCGATGCGCCTGATATAGGGCTCCACCTCCTCCGGGGTGGCCTCCGCCAGGGCCCGGGCGTCGGGGAAGCGGGCGAAGAGGGCCGGGGTGGCCTCGTTCACGCTTTTGTCCGTGGCCTGGGCGGAAAGGACCGTGGCCACGAGGAGTTGGAAGGGGCTATTATGCCGAAGCTCCGTGCGGGCACCGGGATAGGCCTCCTTGAGGGCCTTCAGGATGGCGAGGGCCCTAGCCTTCTTCTCCTTTTCGCCTTCCCTCGGACAACCCACGCCCCCTACTCTACAATGGGGCCGTGGAAAGGCCCAAAATCGGGCTCATCGTGCGCGAGCCCTACGCCAGCCTCATCGTGGACGGCAAGAAGACCTGGGAGATCCGCAAGCGCTACGCCCGCCACCGAGGTCCCTTGGGCATCGTCACGGGAGGGAGGCTCATTGGCCAGGCGGACCTGGTGGGGGTGGAAGGCCCTTTCAGCGTGGAAGAGCTCCTGCCCCACTTCGCCAAGCACCAAGCGGAGGAGGCCTTCCTCCGGGCCTACGCCGAAGATGCCCCCCTCTACGCCTGGGTCTTGGAGAACGCCTTCCGCTACGAGAAGCCCCTCTGGGTTCCCCGGCGCAAGGGCCGGGTCATGTTCGTGGACCTGTCCGAGGTACCGTGGTGAGCCCCCCGTAGCCCACGAAGACCAGAAGGTCGGGGTCCAAGGCAGCGATGACCTCGGGGCGGTGGGTAGCGGCCACCAAGGTGATCCCCGCTTCCCGGCACAACTTCCCTAGGCCCAGGGCCACCCGCCGGGCGGTGGGCACGTCCAGGTGGGCGGCGAACTCGTCTATGAGGACAAGGTCGGGCCTCTCAGCCAAGAGGAGGGCCAGGCGGAAGCGCTCCCTCTGCCCCGTGGAAAGCTCCTTGGGCCTTGCCCGGTAGAGCACGGCGTCGGAAAGCCCCACGCGGTTCAGGACCTCAATGGCCGCCCCCACGTCCCCGAGCTTCCGGTAGACCGCCTCGAGGACCGCCCCCTCCCCCAGCGCCACCTCCCGCTCCCCCGGGATGTACGCCACGCGCCTGCCCGGGGGAAGGACCACCCGGCCCAGGTCCGGGGGCTCGCCCAGGAGGAGGCGGAGCAGGGTGGTCTTCCCCGCCCCGCTCGCCCCCGCCAGGACCACCAGGCTTCCCGGGGGGATTTCCAAATCCGCACCCCTTAGCACCGCCCGCTCCACCACCCGGGCCCTTACCCCGAAGGCGGCCAAGGCCTCCTGCACCTCCGGAGGGAGGCCCTCCAGGTCTAAGTGGCTCCGGTAGGCCTTGTGGACCCCTTGGAGCCTTATGGGCCCCTTTAGCCCCGCCACCCGCCCAAACCGGGGCCGGAAGAGCCGCCCCCCGTGGGCCCGGGCGTAGGGGTCCTCCCGGAGGAAGCACTCCAAGTAGGCCTTCGCCTCCTCGGTTAGGGGATAGAAGAGCACGGGCCGCCCCGAGGCGGTTTCAAAGAGGTAGCGGAAGCCCACCTTTTCAAAGAAGGGGTGGTAGCGGGCCATCTGGGCGATGGTGTAGACGAGGTGCTTCTCCCGCCTCCCCTCGGGGGCACCCCGCTCCTTGGCCCACGCCAAGGCCATCTCCACGAGAAGCTTCCCAAAGCCCTCCGAGCGGTAGTCGGGGTGGACCACCACCCGGGCGATGCGGGCGGCGGCGGTATTGACCCGGTCTAAAGCCTCCTCCCAGTCGCCTCCCCCCTCGTAGGTGGGGTGGAACCAGTCCTTGGGAAAAATCCTTTCCCGGATGTCCCGCTCCACCCCTTCGGGGGTCTTGCGGTGCATGCGGGGGATGGGCGGGTCTAGGCGCAGGTAGCCGAGGATTTTGGGCTCAAAGGGGAGGCGCTCCAAGAGTTCCAGCACCAGAAAGCGGCTTGCCGGGGTGGAGCCCCGAATCTCCTTAAGCCGCGCCTCTCCCCCGCAGTCGCAAACGGGCTTGGTGTTGGCCAGAAGGGTTTTCTGGCACCGGGTGCAGACCCAAAGGGCCACCACCTCCTTCTCCGAGGCGTAGTGGAACTGCTCCAGCTCGGCGATGGCCTCAAAGTCCCCCTCGTACGTGGCCTCCCGCACCCTAAGGCGGTAGCGGTAGGCCTCCCCGCCCAAGGGGCTTTCCCGCACGTGCACGAGTTCCCGGCTAAAGGGGGGCCAGATGGGGAAGGCCCCCTCCAGGGCGTACTCGTCAAAGCCCAGGAGGGGCTTCTTGAACTCCGTGCTTAGGCGCACCCGGTCCCCCGGGCGAAGCCACTTGGCGGCGTCCCCCGACATGCGGAGGACGGTGCCCCCTTCCAGGAGCACCTCCCCGTACCAGCGCCAGTAGACCCTGCGCCCCAGGACCCGCACGTCAGTAGGCCTTGGCGAAGACCACCCGCTTGCCGTAGGCCGCAGGCTTCCCGCACCGCACGCAGACCCCCTCCTCCGGCTCCCCCTCAAAGGGCACGCAGCGGGTGGTGGCGGTGGTTTCCTCCTGGATGAGCCGCTCGCAGGCCTTGTCCCCGCAGTGGAAGGCCAGGGCGAACCCCTCCTGCACCGCCTCCTTGAAGGCCTCGTAGGTGTCCACCCTGCGGGTGTGGGCCTCGCGGAAGGCCAGGGCCCTTTGGTAGAGGGCCTCGTGGAACTCGTCCAGTTTTTGGGGCAAGAGGGCGGGCAAGGCCTCCAGGGAAACCCTCTCCTTCCCTCCCAGGCGGCTTGCCAGCACCGCCTCGCCCGCCTCGAGGTCCTTGGGGCCGAGCTCCACCCGGTAAGGCACCCCCTTGAGCTCCCACTCGTGGAACTTGTACCCCGGGGTGTACTGGTCCCGGTCGTCCAGGTGGACCCGCACCCCCGCCTTCAAGAGGCGGCGCCTGAGGTCATGGGCCGCCTCCAGGACCTTTTCCCGGCTCTCCTCCCGGTAGATGGGAACAATGACCGCCTGGATGGGGGCCAGGCGGGGAGGAAGGACGAGGCCCTGGTCGTCCCCGTGGGTCATGATGATGGCCCCGATGAAGCGCCAGGAAAGCCCCCAGCTGGTGGTGTGCACGTACTTCACCTGGAGGTCCTTGTCCTGGAACTTGATGTCAAAGGCCCGGGCGAAGTTCTCCCCCAGGTAGTGGCTCGTGCCCGACTGCAGGGCCTTCCCGTCCCGCATCATGGCCTCAATGGTGGTGGTGTAGACCGCCCCGGCGAACTTTTCCTTCTCCGTCTTCCTCCCTTCCACCACGGGGATGGCGGCGTACTCCCGGGCGAGCTTGGCGTAGATGCCGAGCATCCTTCGCACCTCCTCCTCCGCCTCCTCCCGGGTGGCGTGGGCGGTGTGGCCCTCCTGCCACAAGAACTCGCTGGTGCGCAGGAAAGGCCTGGTGCGAAGCTCCCAACGCACCACGTTCCCCCACTGGTTTAGGAGCTGGGGCAGGTCCCGGTAGCTCTTGATCCACTTGGACCACATGTACCCGATGACCGTTTCCGAGGTGGGCCGCACCGCCAAAGGCTCCTCCAGCTCCTCCCCCCCGGCATGGGTCACCACGGCAAGCTCGGGGGAAAACCCCTCCACGTGCTCCGCCTCCTTCCTGAGGAAGCTCATGGGGATGAAGAGGGGGAAGTAGGCGTTTTGGTGGCCCGTCTCCTTGAACATGCGGTCCAGGACCTGTTGGATATTCTCCCAAATGGCGTAGCCGTAGGGGCGGACCACGATGGTGCCCCTCACCGGCCCGTAGTCGGCGAGCTCCGCTTTCTGGATGACCTCGAGGTACCACTCGCTGAAGTCTTGGCTCTGAGGGGTTAGGCCCTTCTCCTTCGCCATACCCGCCCATCATACCCCAGTAAAATGGCCCCATGGACCTTATCCCCGTTCTCAAGGAGCTTCACCAACCCGGCGGCAAGATCCTCCTCGTGGTCCTGGACGGCGTGGGGGGGCTTCCCCTGGAGCTGGGAGGCCCCACGGAGCTGGAGGCAGCCCAAACCCCCAACCTGGACCGGCTAGCCCAGGAAAGCGCCCTGGGCCTTCTCACCCCCGTCCACCCGGGCCTCGCCCCGGGCTCGGGCCCCGGGCACCTGGCCCTTTTCGGCTACGACCCCTTCCGCTACCTGGTAGGCCGGGGGGCCCTGAGCGCCTTGGGCCTGGGGGCGGACTTCCGGGAAGGGGACATCGCCCTAAGGGGCAACTTCGCCACCTTGGACGCCGAGGGGAAGGTGGTGGACCGCCGGGCGGGCAGGCCCTCCACGGAGGAAAACCAAAGGGTCATCGCCAAGCTAAAGGAGGCCATCCCCCGGATAGAGGACGTGGAGGTCCACTTCTACACGGAAAGCGAGCACCGCTTCTTGGTGATCCTACGGGGCGAGGGCCTGGGGGATGGCGTGACGGACACCGACCCGCAGAAGGCGGGCCTTCCCCCCTTGGAGGCCAAGCCCCTGGACGAGGCCTCCCAGAAGACCGCCCACGTCCTCAACCTCCTCTNCCCCCCAAGGGCCCCCGCTTCCCCGGCTTCCAGGAGGTGTATGGTCTAAAGGCCGCCGCCATCGCCAGCTACCCCATGTACAAGGGCCTCGCCGCCCTGGTGGGCATGGAGGTCCTCCCCGTGGAGGGGGAAGGGGACGCCCACGAGGGGAAAATCAAGGCCCTGCGGGAGAACTGGGAGCGGTACGAGTTCTTCTACCTCCACTTCAAGAAGACGGACGCCAAAGGGGAGGACGGGGACTTCTATGGCAAGGTGCGGGAGATTGAGCGCTTTGACGCCCTCCTGCCCGAGCTCCTCGCCCTAAAGCCCGAGGTCCTCGCCCTCACCGGGGACCACTCCACCCCCGCCCTCCTCAAGGCCCACTCCTGGCACCCCGTGCCCCTCCTCCTCAAGGCCCCCTACCTGCGGCGGGACGAGGCGAGGCGCTTCACGGAGGCCGAGGCCCTGAAGGGAAGCCTCGGCCACCTAAGGGGGGTGGAGCTCATGCCCCTCCTCCTGGCCCACGCCGGGCGGCTATTGAAGTATGGGGCCTAAAATGGAAGGGTGATCCGGCACCGTTTGAGCCTCGAGGAGTTCCAAGCCCTTCTGGAAAAGGCTCCGGAAGGGGTGCGGTTGGAGCTTCTGGACGGCGAGGTGTACGAGATGGCCCCCATTGGTAGCGAACACGCCGGCTTGGTCACTTACCTAGCCAAACGCCTAGAGCTTTACTACGGGGACCGGGCGCTGGTTTACGTGCAAAACCCTCTCCTTCTCTCCCCCACCTCCTTGCCCCAACCCGACCTGGCCCTCCTCCGTCCCCGGGAAGACTTCTACCGAACCCGTCTCCCCCAGCCCGAGGACGTCCTATTGTTGGTGGAGGTAAGCCCCTCCACCCGGGAACTGGACGAAGGGGTGAAGCTCCCCCTTTACGCCCAGGCCGGCATCCCCGAGGTCTGGCTGGTGGGAACGGATACCCTGGAGGTCCACCGGGAGCCCAAGGGCAGCCGCTACCGCCTCCGCCTCCTCCTGGAGCTGGGGGAAGCGGTGGCGCCCCTCCTCCTGGGCGACCCACCCTTCCCCTTTGATCCTCCTAGAGGTACCCCGCCCGCCTAAGCTCCTCCTGGACTGCCTCCAAAACGAGCTCGTAGGCCCGGTCCAGGTCTACCCCCTTAAGCGTGGCCCCGGCGGCGGGCACGTGCCCGCCGCCCCCAAGCTTCAGGGCGATGTTCTGGGCGGAAACCCCGCCCCGGGAACGGATGGACACCTTCACCCCCTCCTCCCGCTTGCGCAGGAAGACGGAGACCACGCTCCCCTCCACGTAGCGGATGAGGCCCACGAAGTCGTCGGAGTCCTCCTCCTCCCGCTTCGCCTCCTCGGGGAGGTGGGCGGTGACGAGGAGCCCCCCGAAGTGGAAGGCCACGGTGGAGAGCACCTGGCCCATGAGGCGGAAGTAGGAGGGGGGGCGGAACTGGAGGCGGTCCGTGAGCTCGGCGAGCTTCACCCCGTAGCCCACGAGCTCCGCCGCCACCCGGAGCACCTCGGGGGTGGTGTTGGCGAAGCGGAAGTTGCCGGTGTCCGTGAGGATGCCGGTGAGCACGGGGGTGGCGATCTCCGCCGTCCAGGCCACTCCCAGGAGGTCAATGAGGTCCTTGACCATCTGGGCCGTGGCCGCCTTGGAGGGGTCCACCACGTGGAGGTGGCCGAAGCGGGGGTTGGTGCCGTGGTGGTCAATGTTGATGACGAAGCCCTCCACCGGCACCCCCACCACCCTCGAGGGCTCGGCGCTGTCCAAGGCCACCAAAGTGGCCCCGGGAGGAAGCTTCTCCACGGGGTCGGAGTACTCCTCCTCCTTGGGGAGGAAGCGGAGGAAGCGGGGGGGCTCGGCCACCCAGCGGGCGTCCTTACCCAAGGCCTTGAGGGCCCGGTAAAGCCCCAAGGAGCTACCGATGGCGTCCCCATCGGGGTCCACGTGGGTGGCGATGTAGATGGGGCCCTCCACCGCTTTCAGGACCTCGGCCACAAGCCGCATCTTCTCCCAGTACTTGGGGTCAGGAGCGTTCCCGTCCACGAAGCCCATCCTACAGGTTCCACCCCCCCGCCACCTCGAGGACCTGCCCCGTGAGGTAGGGCTCCCGGACGAAGAAGAGCACCGCCCGGGCCACCTCCTCTAGGAGGGCGAGCCGCCCCATGGGGATCTCCTGGAGGGGCTTGGAAACGGAGTTCTCCGCCACCCCGGGGGCCACCACGTTGGCGGTGATCCCCGCCTGGGCGAAGCGCTTGGCGATGGCCTTGGTGTAAAGAACCACCCCCATCTTGGCGATGGCGTAGGGGGTGATGTGGGGCCGGGCGATGGGGTTGGTGGCCCCGGCGTAGCCCAAGTTCACGATGCGCCCGTAGCCTTGGGCCACCATGAGGGGGAGGACCCTTTGGGTGAGGAGGAAGGTGGCGGTGAGGTTGGTGTCCATGATCCAGCGCCACTCCTCGAGGCCCACCTCCTCAATGGGCTTGTAGAGGTAGTCCCCCACGTTGTTCACCAAGACCCCAATCCCCCCCAGGTGGTAGCGCACCTCCTCCACCAGGCCCGCCACCTCCTCCTCCCGGGTGAGGTCCGCCCGCACCTTGATGGCCTTTACCCCCAGGGCCTCCGCCTCCTTCCGGGTGGCCTCCGCCAGGCCCTCGGAGGTGCGGTAGTGCACGGCCACGTTGAACCCTTCCTTGGCCAAGGCCAGGAGGATGGCCCGGCCAATCCCCTTGGCGCTTCCCGTGACCAGGGCTACCCGCATGGCCCCTCCAGGTACCTTTCCAAAAGCCTCCGGGTGAAGGTGTTGAGGGGGTAGGCGAGGGCCGCCTCCGGGGGAAGCCAGGCCCACTCCAGGATCTCCTCGCCCGGCCGCACCTCCCCTTCCCCCTGGGCGACATAGTTGAAAAGGAGCATGTGGGTGGGCTTATGGAACTCCGGGCTAAAGAGGGCCTCCTGCACCAGGAGGAACCGGACCTCCTGGAGCGCTAACCCCACCTCCTCCCGTATCTCCCGCCTCAAGGCATCCTCCAGGCGCTCGCCCCACTCCACCTTTCCCCCCGGCACCCCCCATAGCCCCCGCCACTTGGCGGTGCGCACCAAGAGCACCTTGTCCCCTTGCGCCACTAAGGCCCCCACCGTGGGGATGGGATACTGCGGACGATCCTCCATACGTACCCAAGGCCAAGATACAGGGCCTGGAGGAGGACAAAGGTGAGGTACGCCCCAGGCTGGTGGAAGGCGAGGAAAACCCCGAGGAAGAGGAGCTGCGTGGTAAGCCCCAGGTTCACCACCCCCGCCAAAGCCCCCTCGTCCCAAAAACGCACGGGGTCCAGGCCCAAGCGCCTTTGCAGGGAAACCTCCAAGGCCCGGATGGCGCGGTCCTGGGGAAGGAAGAGGAGGGCGTAAACCCCCCGGAGAAGGCGGAGGAAGGGGGTTTCCGGGCCCTCCGGCTCAAGGGGAAGGGGAAGCCCCCGCGCCTCCCGGTAAAGCCTTTCCAGGTTGAAGTCAAAGGACTGGACCAGGGTGAAGACGAGGAAGGCGAGGACGGCTCGCTCCACCTCCCCCGTGCGCAGGGCCAGGGCGAGGAAGAGGGCGAGGTTGCCCAGGAAGTCCATCTCCGTGTCCAGGTAGCGGCCCAAGGCGCTCACCTCCCCCCTAAGCCGGGCAAGCTGCCCGTCGGCGTTGTCCAGAACGGTCTTGAGCTGGAGGAGAGAGGCGGCCCAAAGGTCCTCGCCCTGGTAAAGGAGCCAGGCGGCCAGGAGGACGAGGCCCGTGTGGAGGAGGACCAAATGGTGGGGGCGCACCGGGGTGGGGAGGAGGAGGCGGACCAGGAGGTGGGCCAGGGGGCGGAAGAGGAGGGCGTTTAAGAACTCCTGCACCGGCCTTTCCTTCGCCCCTGGCACCATGGCTAGTCCTTAAGGTGCTCCAGGACCCAGGCCACCACCTCGTCCAGGGTCATCCCGCTGGTGTCCAGGACCAAGGCGTCGGGAGCGGGGGCGCTTTGGGCCTTGTCCTTCTCGTCCCGCTCCAGGAGGTCCTTGAGCACCGCCTCGTAGGTTTCGGGCCGCTCCTTGGCCCGCCTTCTCGCCCTAACCTCGGGGCTTGCCGTGAGGTAGAACTTGTGGGGGGCCTCGGGGAAGACCTTTGTGCCCATGTCCCGCCCCTCGGCCACGAAGGGCGGGGGCACTTCCTTGAGCCTCGCGTTCACCCAGGCCCTCACCCCCGGGTGGCGGGCCACCTCCGAGACCACCCGGTCCACCTCGAGGGTGTGGAGGAAGGGCGTGAGGTCCTCCCCGTCCGCCAAGACCCGGTTTTCCCGCCCCGGCACGAGGCGCACCTCGTGGGCCCCAAGAAGCCGCAGAAGCCCCTCCTCGTCCCTGGGGTCCACCCCGGCCCTCAGGGCCAAAAGGGCCGCCCCCCGGTAGAGGAGGCCGCTAGAGAGGTAGGGCACCCCCAAAGCCTCCGCCACCCGCCTCGCCACGGAGCTCTTCCCGGAGGCGGAAGGCCCGTCTAGGGTCACGATCCCCCGCATAGCCCAAGGAGGTCCCGGAAGAAGCCGGGATAGGAGATTTCCGCCCACTCGGGCTCGTGGACCCGCACGCCCACGGGGAGGCCCGCCACGGCGAAGGCCATGGCGATGCGGTGGTCGTGGAAGGGCTCCACCTCTCCCCCTCGCACCCCACCCCCCCGGATGCGGAGCCAGTCCGGGCCCTCCTCCACCTCCACCCCCAAGGCCCGCAGGTTGTGGGCGATGGCGGCTACCCGGTCCGACTCCTTCACCCTGAGCTCGGAAAGGTTGGGGATAAAGGTCTCCCCCTCCGCCCAGGCGGCGGCGGCGGCCAGAACGGGCACCTCGTCCACCATGAGGGGAATGAGGCCAGGGTCCACGGAAACCCCCTTGAGGGGGCTATACCGGGCCCGGACGTAGCCCACGGGCTCCCCCGCCTCCCCCTCCAGGACCTGCCACTCCAGGTCGGCCCCCATGGAGGAAAGCACCTGCAAGAGCCCCGTGCGGGTGGGGTTTAGGCCCACCCCCTCCACCACCACCTCCGAGCCCGGGACGATGAGGGCCGCCACCAGGAAGAAGGCGGCGGAGGAGAAATCCCCCGGCACCAGGAGGTCCTTGGCGGGAAAGGGGGAGGCCTTCTCGGTCTGGACCCGGTTCCCCTCCACCCTCAGGGGCAGGCCGAAATGGCGGAAGAGCCTTTCCGTGTGGTCCCGGGTGGGGACCGGCTCCTCCACCTCCGTGACCCCCTCGGCGAAGAGGCCGGCGAGGAGGAGGGCGCTCTTTACCTGGGCGCTGGGGACGGGAAGGGCGTAGCGGATGCCCCGCAAGGGACCGCCCCGCACCGCCAGAGGGGCCCTTCTCCCCCCCTCCCGCCCGTCCACCTGGGCCCCCATGGCCCGCAAAGGCTCCACCACCCGGCCCATGGGGCGGCGGCGGAGGGAACTATCCCCGGTTAGGACGGCAAAGACCCCCTCCTGCCCCGCCAGGATGCCCAGGAGGAGGCGCATGAGGGTCCCGGCGTTCCCGCAGTCCAAGACGTCCTCGGGCTCCTTGAGGCGAAGGCCCCGGCCCCGCACGCGGAAGTGCGGGCCTTCCTCCACGATCTCCGCCCCCAAGGCCTTCAGGACCCGGGCGGTGGAGAGGGTATCCCCGGCCTTCAAGGGGTAAAAAAGCCTTCCCTCTCCCTCCGCCAGGGCGAGGAGCATGAGGCCCCGGTGGGTCACGGACTTGTCCCCGGGCACCCTCAAGGCCCCCCGCAAGGGGCCACAGGGCCTAAGGTCCAGGTGGGCGCGGTCCATGCCCCCTAGTCTTGGGCGGGAGGGGGCCTTCGGTCAAGGCTTGGAAGAAAGGGGGGGCTTTTCTAGAATGGGGGACAAGCATGGCCCTGGCCTGGCAAAGCCCGGTGTACCTGGAAAGGGCCCGCCTTTTGGACCTGCTCCCCGAGGAGGTGGGCTTCGCCGTTCTCCTGCAGGCCCCGGCGGGCTTCGGCAAAAGCGTCTTGGCCGGGCAACTTTCCGCACGGCTTGGGATGCGCACCCTTTGGGGAAGCGCCCTCTTAGGGGAACCCCGGGCCCTCTTGGCGAGGGGCCTGGGCCTACCCGAAGAGGCCCCTTGGGGGGTCATCCTGGAGGCCTTAAGGGCCGAGCCTACCTTGGTGGTCCTCGAGGACCTCACCGGGGAGGAGGCCCTCTCCCCCCTCCTCCGCACCCTCCCCTGCCTCCTGGTCCTGGCGAGCCGCAAGCCCCTCCCCTACCCCGAGCTCCCCAAGCTCCTGGCCGAGGGCAGGCTTCTGCGCCTGGGGCCCGAGGACCTCGCCTTCACCCTCGAGGAGGCCAAGGCCCTCTTTGGGGGCCGGGGGCCCTGGGAGGAGGCCCACCGGGCCACGGGGGGGTGGCCCCTGCCCCTCTTCCTCTCCGCCCTCACGGGGAAGCCCCCGGAGGCGGAGGCCCTCCTCCAGGGCCTAAGGGAAAGCCTGAGCGAAGGGGAGTTCCGCGAAGGGCTTCTCCTGGCCGCCCTCCCCTTCCTCCCCCAAGCCCACGCCACCCCCGAAACGGAAAGCCTTTTCCAAAAAGGGCTTCTGCGGCTTACCCCAGAGGGGTTCCGCCTCCACGACCTCATGCGGGAGATGGCCCTGCGAAGCCTCCTCCCCGAGGTACAGAAGGCGGTGCGGGAGGCAGAGGGAAGGCTTCCCCCAGAGCTTTTGGCCGAGGCCTACTTCGCCTCGGGCCTCACGGAAGACCTCCTCGCCCTTATGGAAAAGCCCATCCCCATCAACCTCCCGGCGGAGCGCCTCGTCGCCTGGGAGGGGCTTTTGCGCAAGGGGGGAAAGCGGGCGAGGCTACGCCTGGGGGAAGCCCTCCTCCAGTGCGGCAAGAAGGAGGGGTTCCCCCTTTTGGAAGCGCTTGTGGAGGCGGAAGACCCCAGGCTCGCCCTAATCGCCATGGGCCACCTCGCCTACTACCTGGCCGAGCCCATGCTGGGAAAGGACCTCCCCCGGGCGCGGGCCTATCTGGAGAGGGGCCTCGCCCTTTTGGAAAGGGTGCCCGGGGAGCTTGCGGGGCGCTTCCTCAACGACGTGGCCCGCGTGCCCTACGAGGAGGGGAAGCCCGAGGAGGCCATGGGGCTCCTGGAGGAGGCCCTAAGGCGCCTGCCCCCCGAAAGCCCCTACCGCATCGCCCCCCTCACCAACCTGGCCTTCCTCCGCTTTGAGCTCCAAGGGGACTTCCTGGGGCGCATGGCCGCCCTGGAGGAGGCCCTGAAGAAGGCCCACCCCGCCAACCGCCCCGGCCAACTGCGGGACCTGGGGCGGCTTTACCTCCTCCTCGGGGAACGGGAGAGGGCCAAGGCCTACTTCCGCCAGGCGGCGGAGGCCCCCGGGAACCCCTTGGCCGCCCTCGAGGCCCAGATGCTCCTCGCCCACCTGGAAGGGGATGCGGAAACCCTGGCCCGCCTGGTAGCCCAGGCGGAGCTATGGGAAAACCCCTACCTGGTGGCCCGGGGAAGGGCCCTGTGGGCGGAGGTCCAGGGGGACCCGGGCCTGGTGGAGGGCCTGGAGGGCTTCCTCCCCCGCCTCACCCTGGCCCTCCTGAAGGGGGATGCCCGCCTCCTCCCCCCCTATCCCGAGGAACGGGAGGAGCGGCTTTACTGGCACGCCGCCCGCTATCGCCTTTTGGGGAAGGAGGAGGACCTCCAAGCCCTCCTCGCCCTCACCCAAGCGGGAGGGCGCCTCCTTCCCGGGCTCATCCCCCTAGAACGCCTTCCCCGGAACCAGCCCGAACTCGCCCGGGCCTACCCCTTGGAGGAGGTCCTGCGCTCGGGGTGGAAGGAGGCCCTCCTCCTCCGCCACGCCGAGATCCCCCCGTTACGGGTGGAGGT
Source organism: Thermus brockianus (assembly GCF_021462505.1). GTDB lineage: Bacteria > Deinococcota > Deinococci > Deinococcales > Thermaceae > Thermus > Thermus hydrothermalis. The sequence goes on along the minus strand of NZ_JAKEDV010000001.1, from coordinate 32,227 downwards.
CCTGGGAAGGTTCCGCATAGAAGGCCCCTTGGGGCCGGTGGAGCTCAAGGGGAAGGCCAAGGAGGTCTTCGCCCTCCTCCTCCTAGGGCTTCCCCGGGAGGAGGTGGCCTTCGCCCTCTGGCCCGACCTGCCCGAGGAGGCCGCCCTCAACAACCTGTACGTGTGGCTTGCCCGGCTTCGCAAAACCCTGGAGCCCTGGGGGGTGGCCACCTACCTCCAGGAGGAGGGCCTCGTTCGGGTGGAGGCGGACCTCTTCGCCCTGGAAAGGGCTTTGGCGGAGGAAAGGGCCGAGGAGGCGCTCAGGCTCTACCGCGAACCCCTCTTCCCCGGCCTGGACCACCCCCTCTTGGACCGGAAGCGGGAGGAGGTCTATCACCGGGTACGGGCCCTGTTCCTGCAAAAGGGCGAACCCCCCTACCTGGAGCGCCTCCTGGAGCTAGACCCCCTGGACGAGGAGGCCCTCCTTCCCTTGGTGGAAGCCTGCCTCCAAAGGGGGCAGAGGGCCCGGGCCCTAAGGTTTTTGGAGAGCTACCGCAAGCGGCTATGGGAGGAGCTTGGGGAAAGGCCTTCGCCCCGCCTACAAGCCCTCCTTAGCCGCCTCTTGGGCTAGCCCCAAGGAGAAGCCCCTCCCCCTCCCAACCGGCCTCCTCCCCCGCCTCGAGGAGGAGGGTGGCGGGAGGCTTCAGGACCTCACCCCCAAGCCTCGCCTCCCCTTCAAGCAGGGTAAGGACGAGGGGGGCCTCCGCCCGCAAGGAAAGCCGCCCCGCCAAGGGATAGCGGAAGAGGTCAAAAAAGGGGGTGGCGAGGAGCCTTTCCCCTCCCTCCACGGGTTCAGGCCGTACCTCGGGAAGCGGCACGGGCTCCAGGAGGGCCACGGCCAGGGCCTTTTCCAGGTGCAACTCCCGGGGGCGGCCGTAATCGTAAAGCCGGTAGGTGAGGTCCGAGGGGGTCTGGACCTCGTAGACCCGCACCCCGGGCCCCAAGGCATGGACCAGGCCGGCGGGGAGGTAGACCACCTGCCCCGGCCGCACCTGTACCCGGTTCAGGACCTCGTCCAGGGTGCCCTCCTTGGCCCTCGCCGCCACCTCCGCAGGGGCCACGGGACGGCGGAAGCCGTAGACGATCTCCCCCGGGGCGAGCACGTACCAGGCCTCGTACTTGCCCGGCTTCCCCTCCACCGCCAGGGCGTAGGCGTGGGGCGGGTGCACCTGGACGGAGAGCCAGGCCTCGGGGTCCAAGAGCTTCACCAAAAGGGGCGCCTCGCAAAGCCACACCTCCCCGATCCCAGGGCCGAAGCCCAAGGCGCTTCCCCCCCAGATGCGGGCCACGGGTTTGGGCGGGCAGGGCCGCATGGGGGTTAGCATAAGGGGTATGCGCGACCTGGACCGGGAGGAAACCTATCTGGTGGACCGACAAGGGCTAGCCCTGGAGCTTAGGGACCTGGTGGGCTCCGGGCCCGTGCCCCAGGAGGCCTACCCCGCCCCCTTCGCCGCCCTCGCCTACGGGGAAGGCCACTTCGCTGCCAAGGCCTTGGGCCTGCCCGACTGGACGGAAACGGGCACCCTCTTCCTCTTGGAAGGCGGCTACGACCTCGGGGAGGCCTCGGCCATGGGCCTTTTGGCGGAGTCGGGGCGGGTTAGGGTGGTGCGGGTGGGCTTCCGCCCGGGCGTGGACGTCTACCTGCCCCCAAGCCCCTTGAGCCCCTACCGCTACCTGCGCTTCCTCCTCCTCGCCATGGGGGAGGAAAAGGCCCTTAAGGAGGTGGACGAGGCCCTCCTCCTGGAAAGGCGCCGCCTCACCCCCGAGGTGCCCCTGGAGGAAAACCCCGCCAAGTTCCTGGCCTACACCCTCTTGGAGAGGCTTCCCCTCTTCTATTGCCCCTTTTTCCGCCCCCTGGAGGAGGCGGCGCAAAGCCTCCTCGCCCGCATCGGGAAAAGCCTCTCCCTAACCCCGCCCTTTAGCGCCCTGGAGTTCTTCCTCACGGGCCTCGAGGCCCGCCACGAGCAGGGAGACCCCTTAGCGGCGGTCCTCTTGGGCGGAGGGGAGGCCTCGGCCCTGGCCAAGGAGATCCTGGAAACCCGGGTGGACGCCATCGCCGAGGTACCCCTCCCCGAAGGAAGCCGCCTGGCCCAGGCCATGGCCCTCTGGTACCGCCTGGCTTGGACCGCCTACTACCTCGCCCTCCTTTACGGCACCGACCCCTCGGACCAGGAGGTCCTGGAAAGGCTCCGGGAGATCACCTGATGGAGGTGCCCCCCTTTCCCAGGCCGGAGAGCCTCGAGGCGGCCATCGCCCTGCAAAAGGCCCTCGCGAAGCGCGTGGTCCTTTCCGGAAGCCTGGAGGGCACGAAGCTCCTCGCCGCCTTGGACGCCTCCCACAAGCGGGGGAGGCCCCTGGTGGCCGTGGCGCTCCTTTACCATTTGGAAAAAGGCCCCCTTTTCGTGGGTAAGGGCCTGGTACCGGAAGAGGCGCTCTTCCCCTACGTGCCCGGCCTCCTTTCCTTCCGCGAGGCCCCCGCCTACCTGGAGGCCCTAAAATCCCTCCCCGAGGCCCCCGAGGTCCTCCTGGTGGACGGCCAGGGCATCGCCCATCCCCGGGGCCTGGGCATCGCCAGCCACCTGGGGGTCCACCTGGACCTCCCCAGCGTGGGGGTGGCCAAAAGCCTCCTCTTTGGCCGCCTGGAAAAACCCCTCCCTCAGGAGGCGGGAAGCGCCGTGCGCCTCCTCGCCCCCGATGGCCGCCCCATAGGCTACGCCTACCGGAGCCGCACTGGGGTAAAGCCCCTTTACATCTCCCCAGGCCACCGCGTGGGCCTGGAAGAGGCCTTGGCCTTCGTGCGCCGCCTACCCACCCGTTTCCGCCTACCCGAACCCTTGCGGCTCGCCCACCTGGAGGCGGGCCGGGCCCTGGCCGCCTTAGACTAGAGCCCTGTGGAAGCCTCCAAGCCCAACCCCGTCTACCGGGCCGCTTGGTATGTGGGCCGCTTCCTCCTCCACGCCCTCTTCGGCTACCGGGCGGAGGGCGCAGAGAACGTGCCCCAGGAAGGCCCCGTGATCCTGGCCGCCAACCACCTCTCCATCCTGGACCCCATCGCCATCGGGGCCGGGGTGCGGCGGCCCGTGAGCTTTCTGGCCCGGGCCGACGTCTTCCAGCTTCCCGTGCTCGCTTGGCTTCTCCCCCGGCTCTACGCCATCCCCGTGGAACGGGGGCAGAGCGACCTCTCCGCCATCAAGAGCGCCCTCCGGGCCTTGGAAAGGGGCATGGCCTTCGGCATCTTCCCCGAGGGCACCCGAAGCCGCACGGGCAAGCTCCAGCCCTTCAAGACCGGGGTAGCGGCCATCGCCCTAAGGACGGGGAGCCCCGTGGTGCCCGTGGCGGTCATCGGCACCGATAAAGCCTGGCCCGTGGGCCGCAAGCTCTTCCGCCTGCGCCGCCCCATCCGGGTGGTTTACGGCAACCCCATTCCCGTTCCAAGGGCCGAGAGGATTTCCCGCCAGGAGCTAGAAACCCTCACCCGGGAGATAGAGGCTAGGGTACGGGAACTTCTCCCCCCCGAGTACCGCTAGAGCCAATGCTTTCGTTATCACACATTGCTATATATGGCGATAGAAATAGGTCAGGCTATTGCACCAAAGCTTTGAGGCGTGATATAGTCCCTGCGGAAGGGAAAAGAGGAAGGAGGTGAGGAATGGCAGCAAAGAAAACGGTGACCAAAGCGGATCTGGTGGACCAGGTGGCCTCGGCCACGGGCCTCAAGAAGAAGGACGTGAAGGCGGCGGTGGATGCCTTCTTGGCCAAGGTGGAAGAGGCGCTCTCCGCCGGCAACAAGGTGCAGCTCACCGGCTTCGGCACCTTTGAGGTGCGCAAGCGGAAGGCCCGCACCGGCGTGAAGCCCGGCACCAAGGAGAAGATCAAGATCCCCGCCACCCAGTACCCCGCCTTCAAGCCGGGCAAGGCCCTCAAGGAGAAGGTCAAGAAGTAAGTATTCCCTTCCCCCAGGGGGCTTTAGCCCCCTGGGTTTATCCTTTACGCTCCGCCCAGGGCCCCGCCCGGCTTGATCTTGGGCACCACCCTGGGCGCTTCCCTTTCCTCCCGTTCCTGGGGCTTTTCCTCCTCCAGGGGCAGGCCCTCCACCACCTTTTGGAACTCCTCGGCGGTGAGGGTTTCCCGCTCCAAGAGGGTTTCCGCCACCCGTTCCAAGACCTCCCGCTTTTCCTCTAGAAGGCGCTTCACCCGGGCGTACTGCTCCTCAATGAGGCGGCGCACCGCCTCGTCAATGCGCTTGGCGGTCTCCTCGGAGTACTGGCGGACGTCGTACCCCCCGAGGTAGGTATCCTCCCGCACGGCGTAGGCCACGGGGCCGAACTCGGGGTGCATGCCCCACTCCGTGATCATGCGCCGGGCCAACTCCGTGGCCTGGCGGAAGTCGTTCTCCGCCCCCGTGGTCACGTCCTCAAAGACGAGCTCCTCCGCCGCCCGCCCGGCCAGGGCCACGGCGATCTGGTCCAGAAGCCGCTTCCTGGACCAATGGAGCATGTCCTCCCGCCGGGGCATCATGAAGCCCAAGGCCCGCCCCCGGGGAACGATGGTCACCTTGTGCACCCCGTCGGCGTGCTCCAGGAAGTGGGCGGCCAGGGCGTGCCCCGCCTCGTGGTAGGCGGTGATCTGCCGGTCACGGGGCGTGAGGACCAGGCTCTTCTTGGCGGGGCCCATCATCACCCGGTCCGCCGCCTCCTCGAGGTCTTTCATGGTGATCTTCTTCCGCCCCTCCCGGGCGGCGAGGAGGGCCGCCTCGTTCAGGAGGTTCTCCAAGTCCGCCCCCACAAAGCCGGGGGTGCGCTTGGCCAGGAGGGCCAGGTCCACGTCCTCCGCCAAGGGCTTACCCCGGGCGTGGATGCGCAGGATCTGTTCCCGCCCCCGCACGTCCGGAGCGTCTATGGCCACCTGCCGGTCAAAGCGGCCGGGGCGGAGAAGGGCGGGGTCCAGGACGTCCGGGCGGTTGGTGGCCGCCATGACGATGATGGTGGAGTCCTTCTCAAAGCCGTCCATCTCCACCAAGAGTTGGTTTAGGGTCTGCTCCCGCTCGTCGTTCCCCCCGCCCACCCCGGCGCCCCGCCGCCGGCCCACGGCGTCTATCTCGTCAATGAAGACGATGCAGGGGGCGTGGCGCTTAGCCGTTTCAAAGAGGTCCCGCACCCGGGCCGCCCCCACCCCCACGAACATCTCCACGAAGTCGGACCCCGAGGCGGTGATGAAGGGTACCTTGGCCTCCCCCGCCACCGCCCGGGCGATGTGGGTCTTCCCCACCCCGGGCGGCCCCACCAGGAGGACCCCTTTGGGGATGCGGGCCCCCATCTCGTGGAAGCGGCTCGGGTTTTTCAGGAACTCCACGATCTCCCTAAGCTCCTCCTTGGCCTCCTCCGCCCCAGCCACGTCCTTGAAGGTCACCTTGGGGGCCTCGGTGAGCACCTTGGCCCGGCTTTTGGTGAAGCTAAAGGCGGAATCGGAAGGCCCCGCCCTGCCCGTGCGGGAGAAGTAGAAAAGCGCCCCGATGAGTAGGCCCACCAGCAACAAGGGCCAGAGGAAGCCCAAGGGGCTTTGCCCCTGGGGAGGCTCCACCCGCACGCTCACCCCCCGCTTCATCCAGGCCTCCAAGGTGTCGTTGTCGGGGGGGCTTGCGGCGTAGGTGGTGAAGGTGGACCCGTCCACCAGGGTCCCCTGGATGCGGGTGTCCCCGGCGCGCACCACCACCTCCTTGACCCGGCCCGCCTGCAGGTCCTCGAGGAAGGTGGTGTAGTTCACCGCCCCGCCGGCGCTGCCCATGGTGCCCGCCAAGCTAAACGCCCAGGCCAGGAGGAGCAAGCCCAGGACGAAAACCAGGAAATTCAAAGGAAGCCGGGACATGTCTTCTCCTAGGGTACACGCAAGGCCCGGCTTCAGGGTAGCCCGCGGCACTATGACAAAACCTTGCTCAACTCTCTTGACTGAAAAGAATGGAGGCCTTATGCTTGAGGTTGAGAGGTGAGCTATGGCAAAGGCAGTGGGCATTGACCTCGGCACCACCAACAGCGTCATCGCCGTGATGGAAGGCGGCAAGCCCGTGGTGCTGGAAAACGCCGAAGGCGAGCGGGTGACCCCCAGCGTGGTGGCCTTCCGGGACGGGGAAACCCTGGTGGGCCGCATGGCCAAGCGCCAAGCGGTCCTGAACCCCGAGGGGACGATCTTTGAGATCAAGCGCTTCATCGGCCGCCGCTGGGAGGAGGTGCAGGAGGAGGCCAAGCGGGTCCCCTACAAGGTGGTCCCGGGGCCCGATGGCGGCGTGCGGGTGGAGGTGAAGGGCAAGCTCTACACCCCCGAGGAGATCAGCGCCATGATCCTCCGCAAGCTGGTGGAGGACGCCTCCAAGAAGCTTGGGGAGAGGATCACCAAAGCGGTGATCACCGTACCCGCCTACTTCAACAACGCCCAGCGGGAGGCCACGGCCAACGCCGGGCGCATCGCCGGGCTCGAGGTCCTGCGCATCATCAACGAGCCCACCGCCGCCGCCCTGGCCTACGGCCTGGACAAGAAGGGGAACGAAACCGTCCTCGTCTTTGACCTGGGGGGCGGCACCTTTGACGTCACCATCCTGGAGATCGGCGAGGGCGTGTTTGAGGTGAAGGCCACCTCCGGGGACACCCACCTGGGCGGGAGCGACATGGACCACGCCATCGTCAACTGGGTGGCGGAGGAGTTCAAGAAGGAGTACGGGGTGGACCTGCGGGCGGACCGCCAGGCCCTGCAACGCCTCATTGAGGCGGCGGAGAAGGCCAAGATTGAGCTCTCCAGCATGACGGAAACCACCATCAGCCTCCCCTTCATCGCCCTGGACCCCGCCAGCAAGACCCCCCTGCACCTGGAGAAGAAGCTCACCCGGGCCAAGTTTGAGGAGCTCATTGAGCCCCTCCTGAAGCGCCTCCGGGGCCCCGTGGAGCAGGCCTTGAAGGACGCCGGCCTCTCCCCGAACCAGATTGACGAGGTGATCCTGGTGGGCGGGGCCACCCGGGTGCCCGCGGTGCAAAGGGTGGTGAAGGAGCTCTTGGGCAAGGAGCCCAACCGCTCCGTGAACCCCGACGAGGTGGTGGCCATGGGGGCCGCCATCCAGGCGGGCGTGCTCATGGGCGAGGTGCGGGACGTGGTCCTCCTGGACGTCACCCCCCTGTCCTTGGGCGTGGAAACCAAGGGCGGGGTGATGACCGTCCTCATCCCCCGGAACACCACCATCCCCACCCGCAAGTGCGAGATCTTCACCACGGCGGAGCACAACCAGACCGCCGTGGAGATCCACGTCCTCCAGGGCGAGCGCCCCATGGCCGCCGACAACAAGAGCCTAGGCCGCTTCCGCCTCGAGGGCATCCCCCCCATGCCCGCCGGGGTGCCGCAGATTGAGGTCTGCTTTGACATTGACGCCAACGGCATCCTCCACGTCACGGCCCGGGAGAAGTCCACGGGCAAGGAAGCCTCCATCACCATCCAGAACACCACCACCCTCTCCGAAGAGGAGATCCAGCGCATCATTGAGGAGGCTAAGCGCCACGCCGAGGAGGACCGGCGGCGCAAGGAGCACGCCGAGCTCAAGAACACCCTGGACTCCGCCCGCGTCCAAGCAGAAAGGGTCCTCTCCGAGAAGCAGGGTACCCCCGAGGCCAAGGCCCGCCTCGAGGCGGCCATCCAAAAGGCCAAGGAACTGGTGGAGCGGGACGCCCCCGACCCCGAGCTCAAGGCGGCCACGGAGGAGCTCTTGAAGGCGGTGGAGGCCTACGAGAAGGGGGCCACGGCGGCAAGCGGCAAGGGCCCGGACGACGTGATTGACGCCGATTACAAGCCGGCGGAGTAGGGGTAAACCGCTAGGCCCCGCCCCCACGGGCGGGGCCCCCCACCCTCGGGAGGAAAGATGGAAGAGAGGAAAGAAAGCGCTCTAGAACAAGACCTCCAGGCGATGGAGAAGGAGGCGGAAGCTTTAGAAAGCCGCCTCCAAGCGGCGGAGGAAGAGCTTAAGCGCTTCAAGGACCAGTACCTCCGCCTCCTCGCCGACTTTGACAACTACCGCAAGCGCATGGAGGAAGAGCTTAGGCTTCGGGAACGGGAAGGGGTTTTGAAGGCGGTGCGGGCGCTCCTCCCCATCCTGGACGACCTGGAACGGGCCCTGGAGTTCGCCGAGGCCAGGCCAGAAAGCATCCTCCAAGGGGTGAAGGCCGTGCGGGAAGGCTTTTTCCGCATCCTGGCCGGGCTTGGGGTGGAGGAGGTGCCTGGGGAAGGCGAGCGCTTTGACCCCCGGTACCACGAGGCCATCGGCCTCCTGCCCGGGGAGCCCGGCAAGGTGGCCCGGGTCTTCCAGCGGGGCTTCCGCCTGGGGGAGGCCCTGGTGCGCCCGGCCCGGGTGGCGGTGGGCGAGGAGAAAAGCCCGGAGGCAGAGGGCGTGGAGTAAGCCATGAAGGACTACTACGCCATTTTGGGCGTCCCGAGAAACGCCACGCAGGAGGAGATCAAGAGGGCCTACAAGCGCCTGGCCCGCCAGTACCACCCCGACGTCAACAAGAGCCCCGAGGCGGAGGAGAAGTTCAAGGAGATCAACGAGGCCTACGCCGTCCTCTCCGACCCGGAAAAGCGGAAGCTTTACGATACCTATGGCACCACCCAAGCCCCCCCACCCCCACCCCCCGGCGGATACGATTTCTCGGGCTTTGACGTGGAGGACTTCTCCGACTTCTTCCAAGAGCTCTTCGGCGGGGGGCTTTTCGGCCGTAGGGGACGCAGGCGGGGCCGGGACGTGCGGGCCGAGCTTCCCCTCACCCTGGAAGAGGCCTTCCACGGGGGGGAAAAGGTCTTGGAGGTGGGGGGGCGCCGGGTTTCCGTGCGCATCCCCCCCGGGGTGCAGGAGGGAAGCGTGATCCGCCTGCCGGGGATGGGCGGCCCTGGGGAGCCCCCGGGGGACCTCCTCCTCCACGTGCGCCTTCTCCCCCACCCCTACTTCCGCCTCGAGGGCCAAGACCTCTACGCCACCTTGGACGTGCCCGCCCCCATCGCCGTGGTGGGGGGCAAGGTGCGGGCAAAGACCTTGGAAGGCCCCGTGGAGGTCACCATCCCCCCAAGGACCCAGGCGGGGCGGAAGCTACGGCTAAGGGGCAAGGGCTTCCCCGGACCTTCAGGCCGGGGCGACCTCTACCTGGAGGTGCGCCTCACCATCCCCGAGCGCCTCACCCCCGAGGAAGAAGCCCTCTGGAAAAAGCTCGCGGAGGCGTACTATGCTCGTGCGTAGCGGGTGGATTTCCCTGGACGCCTTGGCGGAGTACGGCCTCACCCTAAGCGCCGTGCAGGCCTACGTGGAGATCGGCTTCGTGGAGCCTTTGGTGGTGGGGGATACCTGGTACTTCCGCCAAGAAGACCTCCAGCGCATGGCCAAGGCTGAGCGCATCCGTAAGGACCTCGGGGCCAACCTCATCGGGGCCGCCCTGGTGGTGGAGATCCTAGAGAGGCGGTAGGTCCGCTGGGACATCCTTACCCCCCTTTTCCTGCTAAACTCCAGACAAAGCGCTCCCTTCTCTCCGTATCCCCGACGCCGGCCCGATCGGGTTTGGGTTTTCGCTTCTCAATCTTCTTGACACAATTTATGTCAAGTGATATGCTTAGCTTAGCAGGAGGTAAGGGGCATGAACCTGGAACGCTGGACGCAAGCTGCCCGCGAAGCCCTGGCCCAGGCGCAGGTCCTGGCCCGGGAGATGAAGCACCAGGCCATTGACCTGCCCCATCTCTGGGTGGTTCTCCTCAAAGACCCCAAGGGCCTGGCTTGGCGCCTCCTGGAAAAGGCGGGGGCCGACCCCAAGGCCCTTAAGGAACTCCAGGAAAGGGAGCTCGCCCGGCTACCCAAGGTGGAAGGGGCGGAAGGGGGGCAGTACCTCACGAGCCGCCTCTCGGGCGCCTTCCACCGGGCCGAGGCCCTGATGGCGGAGCTCAAGGACCGCTTCGTGGCCCTGGACACCCTGGTCCTGGCCTTGAGCGAGGCCACCCCGGGGCTTCCCGGCCTAGAGCCCCTGAAAAAAGCCTTACAAGACCTAAGAGGAGGGAAGACCGTGCAGACGGAACACGCAGAAAGCACCTACAACGCTTTGGAGCAGTACGGCATTGACCTGACCCAGATGGCCGCCGAGGGGAAACTGGACCCCGTGATCGGCCGGGACGAGGAGATCCGGCGGGTCATCCAGATCCTCCTCCGGCGCACCAAGAACAACCCGGTCCTCATCGGCGAGCCCGGCGTGGGGAAGACCGCCATCGTGGAGGGGTTAGCCCAGCGCATCGTCAAGGGGGACGTGCCCGAAGGCCTCAAGGGCAAGCGCATCATCTCCTTGCAGATGGGCTCCCTCCTGGCCGGGGCCAAGTACCGGGGCGAGTTTGAGGAGCGCCTGAAGGCGGTGATCCAGGAGGTGGTGCAGTCCCAAGGGGAGATCATCCTCTTCATTGACGAGCTCCACACCGTGGTGGGGGCGGGCAAGGCGGAGGGCGCCGTGGACGCCGGGAACATGCTCAAACCCGCCTTGGCCCGGGGCGAACTCAGGCTCATCGGGGCCACCACCTTGGACGAGTACCGGGAGATTGAGAAGGACCCCGCCCTGGAGCGGCGCTTCCAGCCCGTATACGTGGACGAGCCCAGCGTGGAGGACACCATCTCCATCCTCCGGGGCATCAAGGAGAAGTACGAGGTGCACCACGGGGTGCGCATCTCCGACCCCGCCATCGTGGCGGCGGCCGTCCTCTCCCACCGCTACATCACGGAAAGGCGCCTCCCGGACAAGGCCATTGACCTCATTGACGAGGCGGCGGCGAGGCTCCGCATGGCTTTGGAAAGCGCCCCGGAGGAGATAGACACCCTGGAGCGGAAGAAGCTCCAGCTGGAGATTGAAAGGGAGGCCTTGAAAAAGGAGAAGGACCCCGACTCCCTGGAGCGCCTTAAGGCCATTGAGGCGGAGATCGCCGAGCTCACCAAGGAGATAGAAAAGCTCCGGGCGGAGTGGGAGGCGGAGCGGGAAATCCTGAAGAAGCTCCGCGAAGCGCAGCAACGCCTGGACGAGGTGCGGCGGCAGATAGAGCTTGCGGAAAGGCAGTACGACCTGAACCGGGCGGCGGAGCTCCGCTACGGGGAGTTGCCCCGCCTCGAGGCCGAGGTGGAGGCGCTTTCCGAGAAGCTAAGGGGCGCCAGGTTCGTCCGCCTGGAGGTCACGGAGGAGGACATCGCCGAGATCGTCTCCCGCTGGACCGGCATCCCCGTGGCCAAGCTCCTGGAGGGCGAGCGGGAAAAGCTTTTGCGGCTTGAAGAGGAGCTCCACAAGCGGGTGGTGGGCCAGGAGGAGGCCATACGGGCCGTGGCCGACGCCATCCGCCGCGCCCGGGCCGGGCTCAAGGACCCGAACCGCCCCATCGGGAGCTTCCTCTTCCTGGGCCCCACGGGGGTGGGCAAGACGGAGCTGGCCAAGACCCTGGCCGCCACCCTCTTTGACACCGAGGAGGCCATGGTGCGCATTGACATGACCGAGTACATGGAAAAGCACGCCGTCTCCCGCCTCATCGGGGCCCCGCCGGGCTACGTGGGCTACGAGGAGGGGGGCCAGCTCACCGAGGCGGTGCGGCGCAGGCCTTACACCGTCATCCTCTTTGACGAGATTGAGAAGGCCCACCCCGACGTCTTCAACATCCTCCTGCAAATCCTGGACGATGGCCGCCTCACGGACAGCCACGGGCGCACCGTGGATTTCCGCAACACGGTCATCATCCTCACCTCCAACCTGGGTAGCCCCCTCATCCTCGAGGGCATCCAGAAGGGCCTGCCCTACGAGAGGATCCGGGAGGAGGTCTTCGGGGTCTTGCAGAAGCACTTCCGCCCCGAGTTCCTGAACCGCTTGGACGAGATCGTGGTCTTCCGGCCCCTCTCGCAGGAGCAAATTCGGGCCATCGTGGAGATCCAGCTTGGGAACCTCCGGGCCCGGCTTGCGGAAAAGCGCATCACCCTGGAGCTCACCGAGGCGGCCAAGGACTTCCTGGCCCAAAGGGGCTACGACCCCGTCTTCGGCGCCCGGCCCCTGAAGCGCGTGATCCAACGGGAGCTGGAAACCCCCTTGGCCAAGAAGATCCTGGCCGGGGAGGTGAAGGAGGGGGACCGGGTGGTGGTGGACGCCACGCCCCAAGGCCTGGTGTTCCACACCGCCACCCGGGTAGAGGCCTAAAGGAGGGAGAAGATGGACGTGCTGGAGGTGTTGCGGCAGGCTTACCAGGACGAGCTCCTGGACGCCCTAAGGGCCGAGCGGGCGGCGGAAGGGGTGCCCTACCCCCACGTCCGGGCCCTCCTCCAGGAGGTGGCTTCCCGGGAGCGGGCCCACGCGGAGGCCCTGGCCGAGGCCCTGCGGAAGCGGGGGGCCTCCCTGCCCCCCGCCCCCAAGGCCGGGGAGGAGGGTTGGGAGGCCATGCTCCGCCTCCTCTCCGAGGAGGGGTTTGACCGGGCCTATTACCTGGAGAGCACCTTCCCCGACCCCGAGCTGGAAAGCCTTTTCACCCGCCTCGGCCAGGAGGAGCGGTTGAACCAGGAAGCGGTACGGAAAGCGGTGGCGCTTATCGGAGGTAACCTATGATCTCTAAGGAAGAAGTCAAACGGCTACGCGAGGCCATCGGCAAGGCGGAAGGTCCCGTGCTCTCCCTGTACCTGGACGTGAACCCGGCCAAGCCGGAAAACGCTTCCAGGGCCTACGCCCTGAGGGCCAAGGACGCCATGAAGGCCCTTAAGGTCCCCGAGGACCTGGCGGAGAAGGTGCTGGAGGTCCTTAAGAACCAGGTCCTCGAGGCCAAGACCGCCGTCTTCTTCGCCGGGGAAGACCTCTTTGAGGTCCTTCTCCTGCAGGTGGAACTCCCCTTGGTGAGCGCTCTGAAGACCCACTTCCTGGACGAAAAGGAAAGCCGCCTCCTTAGCGGCGGCGTCCTGGCCCACTACGGCCCTCCCTTCCTCCTCCCCCTGGTCTACGCCCTGGACGAGTACGAGCGCTACGGGGTGGTCTACGTGGACCAGGAGCGCTGGCGGGTCTTTGAGGTCTTCCTGGGGGAGATTGAGGAGGTCCAGGACGCCTTCTTGGCCCTGGACACCGAGGCCTGGCGCCGCCTCAGCCTGGACGCCCCTGGCCGCCGCTTCAACCTGGGGGGCATCGCCCGGGGCGGGGCGGGGCAAGACCTCTTCGCCAAGCGCCTCGAGGCCTGGGAAGAGCGGTTTTACAAGGCCTTGGCCCATGACCTGGAAAAGCTCGTGGAGGGCCGGGGCTTCACCCGCCTTGTCCTCATGGGCCCCGAGGAGCACACCAAGCTTTTCTTGGGCTACCTGCCCAAGCGCCTGAAGGAGAAGGTGGTGGCCCTCCTCCCCTCCCTCCCCCACCCCGGGGCCACCCCCGGCCAGGTGCTAAAGCGCCTGGAGCCGGAGCTTTCCGCCATTGAGCGGGCCAAGGAGGTGGAGCTTCTCAAGAGCCTGGAAGAGGCCTACCCCAAGGCGGTCTTCGGCCCTGAGGTGCTGGAGAGGGTGCAGGAAGGGCGGGTGGAGGTCTGGGTCCTGCCCTGGACCCTGGACCAGGGGGTTTACGCCTGCGATGGCCTCTACTTCGCCGAGGAAGCCAAGGTCCTGGCCTTCTGCGAGCGCCCCGAGGCCAAGCCCTTGGCCGTGGTGCTGCCCGAGCTCGCCGCAGGCTACGCCACCAAGCTGGAGTTCGTGCGCGGCGAGGCGGAAAAAAGGCTTCTTGAGCGCGGGGGGATGGCCGCGCTCTTGAGGTGGTAAGGAGGTGATGGGAGATGTTGCGGTTTGATCCTTTTAGGGAGCTGGAGGAGCTTCAGGAAAGGCTGGCGCGGGCCTTCGTTCCCCAGGCCCAGCAGGGCCCCCGGGTCTACGCCCCGCCGGTGGATGTGATGGAGGACGCCGAAGGGCTCCACCTCCTCGTCTACCTCCCGGGGGTGGATCCTGCCAAGGTGGAGGTGGTGGCGGAAGAGGGCGTCCTCTCCGTGAAGGCGGAGCGGCCCCTGGAGAAGCAAGAGGGGGTGGCGTACCACCGGCTCGAGGGCCCCTACGGCACCTTCGCCCGGAGCTTCAACGTGCCCAGCACCTACGACCTCTCCCGGGTACAGGCCCGGTTCCGCCACGGCGTCTTGCACCTTCTCGTGCCCAAGGCGGAGGCCACGAAGCCCAAAAAGATCCAGGTCCAGGTGGAGTAAGGAGGTGAGGTATGCGGCGCACGGTAAGGTACATCCTGGCCACCTCTAACCCCATGGGAGACCTCGAGGCCCTGGAGAAGTTCGTCAAGGTGGCCCCGGACACGGGGGCGGACGCCATCGCCGTCATCGGCAACCTCATGCCCAAGACGGCCAAAAGCCGCGACTACGCTGCCTTCTTCCGCATCCTGTCCGAGGCGCACCTCCCCACCGTCTACATCCCCGGCCCCGAGGACGCCCCCATCTGGGAGTACCTGCGGGAGGCGGCCAACATTGAGCTGGTCCGGCCCGAGATGCGGAGCGTCCACGAAACCTTCACCTTCTGGAAAGGCCCCTACCTGGTGGCGGGGCTAGGCGGTACCATCACCGAGGACGGGGAGCCCGAGGAGCACGAGGCCCTGCGCTACCCTGCCTGGGTGGCGGAGTACCACCTGAAGGCCCTTTGGGAGCTTAAGGACTACCCCCGGATCTTCCTCTTCCACACCGCCCCCTACCACAAGGGCCTGGGCGAGGGGGGCTCCCACGAGGTGGCCCACCTCATCAAGACCCACAACCCCCTCCTCGCCATCGTGGCCGGTAGGGGCCAGAAGCACGAAATGCTGGGCGCAAGCTGGGTGGTGGTCCCCGGGGACCTTTCCGAAGGAGAGTATAGCCTCCTAGACCTCCGCGCCCGCAAGCTGGAAACGGGCAACGTGCGCTGATGGACAAGGTGGTGGTCTGCCCCAACTGCGGCGCCAAGAACCGGCTTGGGACGCCCCCGCCCGGCCAGGTACCTGTTTGCGGGGCCTGCAAGTCTCCCCTGCCCTGGATCGTGGAGGCGGACGAGCGGAGCTTCCCGGAGGAGGTGGCGGGGGCGCCCCTGGTGCTGGTGGACTTCTGGGCGCCCTGGTGCGGACCCTGCCGGATGGTGGCCCCCCTTTTGGAAGCCCTGGCCCAGGAGCACGCCGGCAAGCTCAAGGTGGTGAAGGTGAACACCGACTTTAACCCGGGGCTTGCCGCCCGGTACGGGGTGAGGAGCATCCCCACCCTGGTGCTCTTCCAACGAGGCCACCCGGTGGCCACCTGGGTGGGGGCAAGCCCCAAGCGGGTCCTGGTGGAGCGCCTTAAGCCCTACCTGGCCTGAAGGAGGTGGAAGATGCTGGAAAAGCTTTGGCCCTTTGGCAAGAACCGGGTGCGCAAGGCCTTTGAAGAGGCCCTGGAGAAGGCCTTCCAGGAAACCGAGGTTTTGGAACCCCTCTCCGAGCTGGAGGAGCACGAGGACCACTACCTCCTCCGGGTGGAGGTGCCCGGGCTCGGCCCCGAGAACCTCGAGGTGCGCCTGGAGGGGGACCAGCTCGTGGTGGAGGGGGAGAAGCGGGAGGAAAAGCGCACCAAGCACCTGGCGGAAATCGTCTACGGCAGGATCTACCGCGCTTACCTCCTGCCCAAGGACGCCAAGAAGGAGGGCATTGAGGCCCGCCTCCGCAAGGGGGTGTTGGAGGTGAGGATCCCGCGGGAAAAGCGCCCCGCCGAGCCCCCGGTGAAGATCCCCGTGAAGGAGGCCTAGAGGGTGCCCCGCCTCCCACGGCGGGGCCTTCTTTTATCAACTAACTTGACAAGCACATGCGCAATTCTTTACCATGACACACGGAGGGATGGCTATGCTGATGAAAGTAGCCGAGTTTGAGAAGCTTTTCCGCCTGGCCGCAGGCCTGGACGTGGACAAAAACGACCTCAAGCGGCTTTCCGATTTCCTCAGGAACAAGCTCTACGACCTCTTGGTGGTGGCCGAAAGGAACGCCAAGTACAACGGGCGGGACATCATCTTTGAACCCGACCTGCCCGTGACCAAGGGCCTCCAGGAAACCCTTAGGGCGTTCCGCCAAATGGACACCCAGCTGGAGCTCAAGCCCGTCCTGGACGCCCTAGCCGCTTTGCCGCCTCTGGACCTAGCGGTGTCGGAGGACGTGCAAAACCTCCTCCCCGAGCTCGCCGGGGCCTTGGTGGTGGCCTACGCCCGGGTGCTCAAGGAGCTGGACCCCGCCCTCAAGAACCCGGAAACCTCCCACCACGAACGGGCGGAGCGGGTCTTCAACCTCCTCCTCTAGCCATGCAGGAAGCCCTCCTCGCCCTTTACCGGAGGGCCACCCGCCTGGTCTTCAACCTGGTGGTGGTGGCCCTCCTGGTGGGCCTCTTCGTGGGGGTAGGGCGCACCTTCTTGGAGCTTGGGCTCACCCTCAGCGAGCCCACGGTGCGCCTGGGCCTGAAAGAGCTCGTTACCAACGTCCTAAGCCTGATTATCGTTCTGGAGCTAGTCCGGGTTTTTGTGGAATATTTTGAGTTTGAGCGGGTGCGCCTCGAGGTCCTCCTGGAGATCGGCGTGGCCCTAGCCCTAAGGGAGCTCCTCCTCCTGCTCTTTGCGGAGAAGATAGGGGGGCTAGACCTCTTCCTCTGGGCCCTGGGAATCCTCGCCCTGGTGGCGGGGCGCACCCTGGCCGTCCAGTTTTCCCCAAGGAGGGCGCGATGAAGGTGGAAGAAGTGGTGCTTCCTGGCGTAGGGCGCAAGTTCACCGTCACCGTGGGCAGTGGGGACCGGCTCGTCATCGTGGTCCACCACTCGGGCAAGCGGGAACTCCAGTACTTTGAGGCCGGGGAGGAGGACGAGCCCACCGCCACCCTGGACCTCACCGACGAGGAGGCCCGGGAACTCGGGGCCATCCTGGCCGGGGTCCTCTTCCACCCCGAGGCGGTGGGGGATACCCAGAGCAAGCTGGGGGCCAAGGTCATTGAGTGGATCAAGGTCCTCCCCGGCTCGAAGCTTGCCGGTCGCAAGGTGGGAGAGCTTCCCTTGCCGCCCGGAGCCCACCTCCTGGCCGTGGACCGGCCCGGGGCTCCCTTGATCCCCAACCCGGACCCCGAAGTGATGTTGGAGGTGGGGGACACCCTGGTGGTAGCGGGAAGCCGCGAGGCGGTGGAAGCCTTGAAGAGGAGCCTCTGATGCACCCCTCGGTGGAGGCCTTCGCCCTAGCCGCAGGGCTTCTCGCCCTGGGGGCAGCCCTGGTGCACCGCTTTGGCTTTCCTCCCCTTCCCGTCTACCTCCTCACAGGGCTTGCGGTGGGGGAAGGGCTTCCCGTGGAGGAGCTAGAGCCCCTGCCCTCCTTGGGGCTATTGCTCCTCCTCTTCTCCGTGGGCTTGGAGTTTGGACCAGACCGCCTTAGGGAGCTTTCCGGCAAGGCCACCCGGGCCGGGCTTTACGACGCCTTGGCCCTGCCCCTGGGGTTTCTCCTGGGGCTTCTCGCCGGGCTTGACCTGCGGGGGGCCGCCCTTTTGGCGGGGGTCATTTACATAAGCTCCAGCGCCGTCATCGTCAAGCTCATCATTGACCTGCGCCGGGCCGCCAACCCGGAAAGCGAGGTGGTCCTGGGGGTCTTGGTGCTGGAGGACCTGGTGGTGGCCTTCCTCCTCGCCCTCTTGGGCGGACACGGGGCAGCGGGCTTCCTGGGCGGGATCGCCCTCGCCACCCTTTACCTCCTCTTCGCCCGGTACTTGGGCCCGAGGCTTGTCCGGTTTATGGAGGGGCTTTCCGATGAGCTGGTCCTCCTCCTGGGCGCCGCCTTCACCGCCGGCACCGCCCTTCTCTTCCACGCCGTGGGCGCTTCCGAAGGCGTGGGGGCCTTCCTCTCCGGGGTCATCGCCGCTGGCCTTGGCCTTAGGGAAAGGCTAGAGCACCTCTTTGGCCCCGTGAGGGACCTGGGGGTGGCCCTTTTCTTCCTGGTGGTGGGGGCCGAGGCCCTGAAGCTCCTTAAGGGGCTTAGCCCCTTGGCGGTGGGGCTTGTGGTCCTGGGGCTTTTCCTCAAGCTCCCCCTCAACCACCTGGGCGGGGCCCAGGCCGGGCTTGGCCGCAAGCGGCGGCTCTATAGCGCCCTTTACCTGGTGCCCCGGGGCGAGTTCAACCTGGTCCTGGGAAGCCTGGCCCTGGCCCAAGGCTACCCCTTGGTGGCCCAGGTGGCGGTGCTTTTGGTGCTTCTCTCCATCCCCTTGGGGGCCCTCCTCATCCGCTACGCCCCGGAGCTGGGCGAACGCCTCTACCCAAGGGCCCCCAGGCCCAGGCGGGTAAGCTCCTAGGCCCGGATAGGGGCCTTGGGAAAGGCTTAGACTGGTAAACTCCTCCTTGGAGGTCACCTATGGACATTTTCTTCCAGCTTTTCTGGCTCTTCTTTATCCTCTCGGCCCTCTCCCCCTACTTCCAACAGCAGATGCTCTTGGGGGCCAGGGCCCGCAAGATCGCCGAGCTGGAGAGGAAGCGGGGTAGCCGGGTCATCACCCTCATCCACCGCCAGGAGGCGGTGAGCTTCTTGGGCATCCCCATCAGCCGCTTCATCAACATTGACGACTCCGAGCAGGTCCTCCGGGCCATCCGCCTCACGGACAAGAACATGCCCATTGACCTCATCCTCCACACCCCAGGGGGCCTGGTCCTGGCGGCGGAGCAGATCGCCGAGGCCCTTCTGCGCCACCCGGCCAAGGTAACCGTCTTCGTCCCCCACTACGCCATGTCGGGGGGTACCCTCATCGCCCTGGCCGCCGACGAGATCGTCATGGACGAAAACGCCGTACTAGGCCCCGTGGACCCCCAGCTCGGCCAGTACCCGGCGGCGAGCGTCCTCAAGGTCCTGGAAAAGAAGCCCCTCTCGGAGATTGACGACCAGACCCTCATCCTGGCGGACATAGCGGAAAAGGCCCTCAAGCAGGTGAAGGCCACGGTGAAGAACCTCCTCCTCAAGCACATGCCCGAGGAGAAGGCGGAGGAAGTGGCCCACCTCCTATCCCAAGGGACCTGGACCCACGACTACCCCATTGACGTGGCCCAGGCCAGGGGCTTGGGGCTCAACGTTTCCACGGACATGCCCCTGGAGGTCTACGAGCTCATGGACCTCTACCCTCAGGCCCAAGGCGGCAAGCCCAGCGTCCAGTACGTGCCCCTCCCCTACCGCCAGGAGCCCAAAGCCGGGAGGTCCTAAGCTTGTTTCCCCTTTACGACCTGAACCAGGCCCGCAGGCCCGCCCTGGTGGTTAAGGGGCTAGTTTTGGCCAACGCCCTGGTCTTCCTTTGGCAGCTCTCCGTGGGTCTAGAGGAAAGCGCCTACGCCCTAGGCTTCATCCCCGCCCGCTTCTTCGCCGACCCCCTGGGGGAAGGGTACCACCTTCTCACCAGCATGTTCCTCCATGGGAGCTTTTTCCACATTCTTTCCAACATGTGGTTCCTCTGGGTCTTCGGGGACAACGTGGAAGACCGCATGGGCCACGGGCGCTTCCTCCTCTTCTACCTTCTGGGCGGGGTGGCCGCTGCCCTGGCCCAGGGGCTTCTCACCCCCTTCTCCCCCGTACCCATGATAGGGGCGAGCGGGGCCGTTTCCGCGGTGCTCGGCGCCTACTACGCCCTCTTCCCCAGGGCGTACGTGGTTTCCCTGGTCCTCTTCATCTTCCCCTTGTTCGTCACCTTCCCCGCCGGGTTTTACCTGGGGTACTGGGCCTTCCTCCAGCTCATCCAGGGGCTTTTGGGCCTCCCCGGGGTGGCCTGGTGGGCCCACCTGGGAGGCTTCCTCTACGGGGTCCTCCTGGCCCCGCGCTTGGCCCGGAGGTGGCGGCGCTGGTAAACTCTGGCCCATGAAGGTAGCCGAGCTCATGACCCCAAGCCCGGATACCATCGGGCCCGAGGCCACCCTCGAGGAAGCCGCCCGGCGCATCCTGGAAAAGCGCTACGGGAGCCTTCCCGTGGTGGACCGGGAAGGATACCTCCTGGGGCTTCTCCAGGTGGAGGAGCTCCTACCCCGGCCCGAGAACATCCCCTTCTCCGACGTGGAGGCTTTGCAACTCTTTGGGGAGTGGGTAGATGAAAGCTTCCTGGAAGACATCTACCGCCGTTACCAAAAAACCCCGGTAAAGGCGGTCATGCGCACGGATATCCCCCGCGTCCACCCGGAGGACCCCGCCGGTAAAGCCCTAGGGGTCCTCCTCACCACCGAGGTGCGCCACCTCCCCGTGGTGGACCGGGAGAACAAGGTGGTGGGCATCCTCACCCGGAGCGATTTCCTCAAGCTTTTCCTAAGGAGGGGCTGATGCACGGGGCAGGGCACCTGCTCGAGGTCTTCTACCTCCTCCTCGCCGCCCAGGTCATGGCCTTCCTCTTCCGGCGGCTCAACCAGCCCGTGGTCATCGGGGAGGTCCTGGCGGGGGTACTGGTGGGACCTTCCCTCTTGGGCCTGGTACACGAGGGGGAGATCCTGGAGTTTTTGGCCGAACTCGGGGCCATCTTCCTCCTCTTCATGGTGGGACTGGAAACCCGGCTAAGGGACATCCTGGCCGTGGGCAAGGAGGCCTTTTTGGTGGCCGTCTTGGGCGTGGCCTTTCCCTTTGTGGGGGGCTACCTCTTTGGCCTTCAAATCGGCTTCGCCACCCTCCCCTCCCTCTTCCTGGGCACCGCCCTGGTGGCCACCAGCGTGGGCATCACCGCCCGCGTGCTCCAGGAGCTTGGGGTGCTTTCCCGCCCCTACGCCCGCATCATCCTGGGGGCAGCGGTGATTGACGACGTTCTAGGCCTCATCGTTCTGGCGGTGGTGAACGGGGTGGCCAAGACCGGGCAGGTGGAAACGGGGGCCATCCTAGAACTCATCCTCCTCTCCGTCCTTTTCGTGGGGGCTGCCATCCTCCTCTCCACCCTCTTCGTCCGGCTCCCCCTGGAGCGCCTGCCGGTGGGAAGCCCCTTGGGCTTCGCCCTGGCCCTCGGGGTGGGCATGGCCGCCCTGGCCGCCAGCATCGGCCTGGCCCCCATTGTGGGGGCCTTCCTGGGGGGGATGCTCCTTTCCGAGGTTCGGGAGAAGTACCGCCTGGAGGAGCCCATCTTCGCCGTGGAAAGCTTCCTCGCCCCCCTCTTCTTCGCCATGGTGGGGGTGCGGCTGGAGCTTTCCGCCCTCTTCTCCCCCGCCGTTTTGGTGGCGGGAAGCGTGGTCACGGTCATCGCCATCCTGGGCAAGGTTCTCGGGGGGTTCCTGGGGGCCCTCACCCAGGGGGTCCGGAGCGCCCTCACCGTGGGGGTGGGCATGGCCCCCCGGGGGGAGGTGGGCCTCATCGTGGCCGCCTTGGGCCTGGCAGCGGGAGCGGTGAACGAGGAGGAGTACGCCATCGTGCTCTTCATGGTGGTCTTCACCACCCTCTTCGCCCCCTTCGCCCTGAAGCCCCTCATCGCCTGGACGGAGCGGGGGCTCCGCCAGGCTAAGGAATAGCCTGGTAGGCGGCGTAGGCGGAAAGGACCTGGCCCAGGTACTCCCGGGGCTCGTCCCGCTCCTGGAAGCGGAGGAAGGCCCAAAGGTTGCCCTCCCGGGCGATGCCCCGGGCGGTGTAGCCGATGCCCCCGTTGTAGGCGGTGAGGACGCAGACGAGCCCTTCCCTGTCCTTTAGGCCCAAAGCCTCGCACCGTTCCCCAAGCCAGCGCAGGTAACGGGCGGCGTAGCGGATGGCGCTTTCCGGGTCAAAGGGGTCGGCGGGGGGCTCCCCGAGCATCCGGGCCACGTCCGCCCAGGTGCTCCGTAGAAACTGGGCCAGGCCCAGGGCCCCCGTGGGGCTCACCGCCCGGGGGTCAAAGCGGCTTTCCACGTGGAGGAGGGCGAAAAGTAGGTTGGGGTCCAATCCCTCCCTCTGGGCGTAGGCCTCCACCCAGTCCCGGTAGGCCCGGGGGTAGGCCAAGGCGGTGGGCCAGGCGGCGCGGATCCCCTCCCGGTACATCCCGAGGCGGTAGAAGAGGGGAACGAGCTCGGGCCAGGCCTCGGGCCGTTGCCAAAGGAGGTAGCGGGCCTCCCCCCGGGCCCAGGCCTCCCGGCCCCCCATGAGGAGGGCCTCCACCCGGGAGGCCTCCGGCACGGGGGGCGCAGGGGGTGGAGGAGGGGGCGGGCTTGGGCGCTTGCCCAAGAGGAGCCCCAAGCCCCCTTGGAGAAGGGCCAAGGCCGCCTCCTGCACCCCCACGTCCCCCAGGGTTCCCGCGAGGAAATAGGCCCGCAGGGCGGCGTCGTCGGCGTAGGGGCTTTCCGTGCGGGCAAGCTTTAGGTAGCGGACAAGGGCCTCCCCCTTGCGCCCAAGCCGCTCCAGGAGGGCCGTGGCCCGCCAAAGGCCCTCAGGGGTGCTCTCCTCATAGAGGGCCAAGGCCTCCTCCACCCGGCCCATTTCCTCCAGAACCCTTCCCTGGGCGTACCGGGCCTCCGGGTGGGGATAGCGGGAAAAGGCCTCTAAAGCCTCTTCCCGCCGCCCCAGGCGCCAAAGGGCGTAGCCGAGCCCCAATAGCCCTCGAGGCTCCGCCTCCGCCCAGGCCCGGTAATGGGGCAACGCCTCCCGGTAGCGCCCTAGGCGGTAAAGGGCCTGGGCCCGCAGGTCCGGCCTCGCCCCCGGGGGAAGGACCTGGAGGAGCGCCTCGTAGGCCCGGCCCCGGAAGAGGGCCTCCCAAAGCCTCTCTCCCTCCCCAAGGCGCAAGAGGGCCGCCACCGCCTCCTCCTCGGGCAGAAGCCTTTCCCAAGCGGAAAAGGCCCTGGGATCCCTTGCCGCCTCCAAAAGGGGCGCCGCCACCCGCCAGGCGGCCTTGGCCTCCCAGCCCGGCTCAAAGGCCCTCACCCCCTCCAAGAAGAGGGCGTAGCGCCAGGCGTACTCCGCCCTTTCCGCCAAGGGCACCTCTTCCCGTTCCACCAGCTGCCAGCCGGCGAGCATCCGGGCATACCCTTCCCCCGCTAGGGCCACCTGCCGGAGCTCGGCCAGGCTTCCCCTCTCCAAGCGGGCGTAGTCCGGGGGAAGCCCCTGGGCTTGGCAGGCGGCGAGGAGGAAGAAGAGGGCAAGCCAGCGCACGTCCCTACCCTACCCCACCCCCCTGAGAGGCGGAAAAGAGGCAATCCTTCCCCCAAGGAAAGCCCCCTGGCATCCGGCGGGGGGTTAGGCGTAGCCTAGGAAGGCTTATGGCCCAGTTGCCGGGTTATCCCGAAGGACGTATTCCACCCCATAGCCTCGAGGCGGAGCAGAGCGTCCTTGGGGCCATCCTCCTGGATTCGGACGTCCTGGACGAACTGGAAGGCCTCCTCCCCTCCCCCGAGGCCTTCTACACCGAGGCCCACCGCAAGATCTACGCCGCCATGCAGGCCCTAAGGGGCCAGGGGAAGCCCGTGGACCTGGTCACCCTGGCCGAGGAACTCTCCCGCAGGAACGAGCTGGAGGGGGTGGGGGGGCTGAGCTACCTGGTGCAGCTTTCCGAGGCCACCCCCACCGCCGCCTACGCCGAGCACTACGCCCGCATCGTGGCGGAGAAGTGGACCCTGCGCAAGCTCATCCAGGCGGCGGGGGAGGCCATGCGCCTGGCCTATGAGGAGGCGGGGAGCCTGGACGAGATCCTGGACACCGCCGGGAAGAAGATCCTCGAGGTGGCCCTCACCCAGACGGACACCGAGGCCCGGGCTATGCGGGAACTGGTCCACGAAACCTTTGAGCACATTGAGGCCCTCTTCCAGAACAAGGGCGAGGTGGCGGGGGTGCGCACGGGCTTCAAGGAGCTGGACCAGCTCATCGGCACCCTCTCCCCGGGCTCCCTAAACATCATCGCCGCCCGCCCCGCCATGGGCAAAACCGCCTTCGCCCTCACCATCGCCCAACACGCCGCCCTGAAGGAGGGGGTGGGGGTGGGCATCTACTCCCTGGAGATGCCCGCCGCCCAACTCACCCTGCGCATGATGTGCTCCGAGGCCCGCATTGACATGAACCGGGTGCGCCTTGGGCAGCTTTCCGACCGGGACTTCTCCCGCCTGGTGGACGTGGCGGGCCGCCTTTCCGAAGCCCCCATCTACATTGACGACACCCCCGACCTGACCCTGATGGAACTCCGCGCCCGCGCCCGGCGGCTTAAGAGCCAGTACGGGGTGGGCCTTCTCATCATTGACTATCTGCAACTCATGGCCGGGCCCGGGGGCGGCAAGCAGGGGGAAAACCGCCAGCAGGAAATCGCCGCCATCTCCCGGGGGCTCAAGGCCCTGGCCCGGGAGCTCAACGTGCCCGTCATCGCCCTAAGCCAGCTTTCCCGGGCAGTAGAGGCCAGGCCCAACAAGCGCCCCATGCTCTCGGACCTCCGGGAGTCGGGCTCCATTGAGCAGGACGCCGACCTGGTGATGTTCATCTACCGGGACGAGTACTATAACCCCCACTCGGAGAAAGCGGGGGTGGCAGAGATCATCGTGGGCAAGCAAAGAAACGGCCCCACGGGCACGGTGGAGCTCCAGTTCCACGCCCAGCACGTGCGCTTCAACGACCTGGCCAAGGAGCCCTAGGAGAGCAGGGCCGCCGCCCCTTGGGAAAGAGCCTCCTTGAGGTCCCGGTAGCCCAGGGAAAGCCCCAGGGAGAGGGCCTCGAGGTAGCTTTCCTCAATGAGCCCGATCTCTATGGCGATAATCTTCTCAAAGGCCTCCACGGCGCTAAAAATCTCAGGGCCCCTAAGGGCGGTGCGCAGGTGCTCCAGGGAAAGCTCCTGCACGATGCCCATGGCGGGGATCATGGCCCGGGGCCCAATCCCCAGCCGGGCGTGCACCAGGCCGATGCGCCGACGCCTTTCCGCATAGGCCCCGTCGTACACCCCCGAGAAGAGGTCGCCATACCAACGGGCGAAGGTGCCGTAAAGCCTTTCCACCCTCCCCGGCACCGCATGGAGGATCTCCGAAAGCTCGGGGTCCCGCCCTAGGTAATCGTAAAAGGCCAGGGCCACCTCGGGGGCGATGGGGGTCATCACCTGGCCCAGGTCAGCGAGGAGCCGGGCATGGGCCTCGGTAAAGCCGGTGCGGCGTTTCAGGAGGTCCAAGAGCGCCCCAGGATGCACGGGACAAATGTACCTCCTTGGGGGCCCCCCTGTCCATAAGGCGAGGCCCCCGGGGTTCCCGGGGGCCCTTGCTTTTCCGGGACGGAAGCCCAGAAGCGCGCTACTCCGTGCTCACCCCTTGCTCCACCTGCTGGCTCACCGGCTCCACCATGCGGAAGTGGGCCGCCGGGTCTTCCAAGAGCTTCTCCAACCGCTTGGCCTTCTCCTCCCGCTTGGCTTCCCGAAGCACGGCGATGTAGGCGGAAAGGAGTTCCCGCACGTCCTCCACGCCCCTAGCGTCCAAGGGCTTCACCGCCACCTTGGCCCCCTTGGCCAAGCGGCGCTTCATGGCCTCCTCGGTAAGGCCCATCTCCGGCCAGTGGCGCAGATAGACCCTTCCCCCCGTCATCCCCGAGCAGATCCAAGGCCCCGGGTCCCCCAGGACCAAGGCCCGACCCCGGGTCATGTACTCAAAGGCGAAGCCCTTGGCCTGCGCCCGAGCGGCCAGGTTGCCGAGATCGTCCCTCAAGGGGCGCTCGGGCTCCCCACCCAGGATCACGTCCGCCCCGGAAAGGCGGATACAGAAGCGGCTATCGGCCACCCCCTCCACGATAAGGAGGCCGCCAATGGCCCCGTAGGCGAAGCTCTTGCCCACGGAACCGTCCACGTAGGCCCCGTAGGGGTTGCGCCCCTTCAGGACGGCCACGGTGCCGCCAAAGGCGCTCTTGGCCACCCCGTCTTGGGCCCCGCCCTCCACCACCACCTTCATCCCATCCACGTTGAAGGCGGCCAGGCCGTTTCCGGCGATGCTCCCGGCGTCAAAGCGGAGCTCCACCTCCGCCTCAAAGCCCTTGCCGTAAAGCCGCCTGCGGGCGATCTCCCCGGCCAAATGGGCGCCCAAGGCCCGGTCCGTGGAGTCCACGGGACCCTCCTGGAACAAAAGCCGCCTGCCCCCTTCCGCATAGGCCCCCATGACCACCTCGGTGATGGTGCGGGTGAGCTGGTTGAGAGGCTTCCTGAGCACGTGGGCCGAGGTGTCCTTGAGCCACTCGGGCTCCTCCACAGGGGCGAAGAAGTAGCTCAGGTCCAGCTCCTCCAGGTGGTCCCGCTGGTAGAGGAGGTCCGAGCGCCCCCGAAGCTCCCTCAGGGAACGGGCCCCCAAGGCGGCCACCATCTCCCTAAGGGCCTCCCCCATGGCCCCGAAGAAGCGGGTGAGTTGCTCCACCGCCCGCTCCAGGTCCTGGGGCACGAAGCGCTTGAGGCCGTGGGCCAGGGCCTCCTCCACCGTCTCTATCTGCGTGGTGATGCCCACGTGGCAGGTGTCCAGCTGGCAGCCGCGGCAGATGGTGCAGCCGATGGCCACCATGGCCATGGTGGCCATGCCCACCCGGTCCGCCCCCAGGAGGACCATCCGGAGCACATCGTAGGCGGTCTTAAGCCCGCCGTCGGCCCAGATCTCCACCTTGTCCCTTAGGCCCGCCCGCACCAAGGCCCGGTGGGCCCGGCGCACCCCGAGCTCCACGGGAAGGCCAGCGTACTTGAGGGCGTGGAGCCTTGCCGCCCCCGTGCCCCCTTCAAAGCCGGAGAGGGTGATGACGTCCGCCCCCGCCTTGGCGATGCCCACGGCGATGGTGCCGATGCCCGGAATAACGGGCACCTTCACGGAAACGAGGGCCTTGGGGTTCACCGTCTTGAGCTCCTCAATGAGCTGGGCCAGGTCCTCAATGGAGTAGAGGTCGTGGTTGTTGGAGGGGCTGATGAGGTCCACCCCGGGCACGGCGTTGCGGGCGGCCGCCACCTTGGGGGAGACCTTCTTGCCGGGCAGGTGGCCCCCTTCCCCGGGCTTGGCCCCCTGGCCGATCTTGATCTCAATGACGCTGGCGGAGTTCAGCATGTAGGCGTGGACGCCAAAGCGGCCCGAGGCCACCTGTTGCCCCCGCCAGTGGGTGTACTTGCCCAGCATGTCCGGGATCTCTCCACCTTCCCCGTTGATGCAAAGCATGTTGAGGCGTTTGGCCGCCTCCACGTACGCGCGGAAGGAGGCCTCCCCCTGGGAGCCAAAGCTCATGGCGCTGATGAGGAAGGGCAGGGAATGCCCCCCCACGGAGAGGTCCACCTCCTCCGGGGAGACCTCGCTCCTTTCGGGGAAGCGCACCTCCAAGAGTTGCCGGGCGGCCACGGGGCTTTCCCGCTCCAAGGAGCGAACCTTTTCCTGGAAATGGCTGTAGGGGGCCTGGCCCGAGGCCACCTCCTGGGCCGCTTTGTAAATCCTCGGGTTGAAGCGGAAGTCCTTGGCGGGCAGGACCTTTTCCGCCCGCAGGAAGCCTTCCCGCTCCAAAAGGGTGCGCTCCAGCTCCAAAAAGCCGTAGCCTGCGGCCTCCGAGCCCAGGAAGTTGCGGGTGCCGAAGTACTCCGCCAGCTCAGGCTTAAGCCCGATGGAGCTGAAGATCCTCCCGTAGCCCCGGAGCTCGTGGATGCCCATGGTGGAAATGACCTTCTCCAGGCCCTTGCGGAGGGCCTCGAGGGCGTTCGCCACCCCCTTGCGCCCCTCCAGGGCCCTCGCCTTTTCCTCAAGAAGCCAAGGCGCCACCGCCTCCGCCCCCAGGCCCAGGAGGAAGGCCACGTCGTGCAGGTTGCGCACGCCCCCGGAGTGGACGAGGAGGGAGGTGCGCCGCCTTAAGGCGATGCCCTCGGCGTCCCGCTTGAGGAGGGCCCGGTTCACCGCCGCCACCGCCAGGCCGATGTCAATCCACACCCCCCCCTGGAAGGCCTCCCGGTCGGAGAGGATGAGGACCTCGGCCCCCTCCTCCACCGCCTTCACCGCCTCCTCCTCCAAGCGCTTGAGCCCGGCGAGGAGCCCCTCCTCCACGGTGAACTGGGGCACCAGGGTCCGGGTCTTAAAGCGGGCGCGCACCTCCGCCAGGGTCAGGGTGCCAAAGGCCTCCGCCAGGCCGGGGTCGGACTCCAGGACGATAGGAAGGAGGAGCTCCACCACCTCTCCCCCGCCCCGCCCATCGGGCAAGGGGCGGCGGCCCAGGAGGGTGCGGGTGGAGAAGTGCTCAATCTCCCGCTCCCGGTCAATGGCGGGGTTGGTCACCACCGCCACGGTCTCCTTGAAGAACTCGGAGAGGTTGGGTTTCTCCGGGTTGAGGGCGGCCAAGGGGCCATCGTAGCCCAAGGAGCCGATGGGCTCGTTGCCCGTTTTGGCCAGGGCCTCCAGGTAGGCCCCGTCCCAGCGGTCCCAGCCGAAGGCCCTCTCCAGGCCCAAGGGGGGCGGGGCGGGCTTCTCCTCCACCTCCACCCCGCTTCCCCCCGCCACCGGGGGGGGTGCCTGGCGGATGGGCCCCTTGAGGTGAACCCGGTAGCCCTGCACCGGGGTGCGGGCCAGGGTCCTCTCCAGGACCTGGCGCTGGTGGCGGTCAAAGGGCAGGACCTTGGGGCCTTCCGGGGTGAGGCGGAGGTAGACCTTCTCGCCCGGGGCCAAGGGCTTGGGCTCGCTCACGAACTCCTCGGCGTTGAAAACGCCCCGCTCCGAGGAGAAGACGATCTCGTAAGGGGTTTCAAACTGCCAAAGGGGCCTCAGGCCCATGGCGTCCGTGGCGAAGACGGCCTCGTCCCGGTGGCGGCTCACGATGGCGGCGGGCCCTTGGGCCAAGGGGCCGAAGCGTTGCCTCAGGGCCAGGTAGAGGTCCTGGAGCTCCTCCGGCAGGGCCTTTACCTCCCCTAGAACCGGGGGGAAGACCAGGTCCATGGCCTCGGGCAGGGAGAGGCCGTAGCGGTAGATGAGCCCCTCCAGCATGCGGTTCAGGTCCTGGGAGTCCGAGCCCCCGGTGCGGGGGATGCCCAGGTAGTCCATCTCCCGCCTCAGGCGCTCAATGGTGTTGATCTCGCCGTTGTGGCCCAAGAGGCCAAAGGGCTGCACCTGTTCAAAGGTGGAGAGGGTGTTGGTGGAGTAGCGGTTGTGCCCTAGGGCGATGGTGCTCTTGAACTCGGGACGGGAAAGCTCGGGGTAGTAGCGCTTCAGAAGCTCCGCCGCCCCCCGCACCTTGTAGACCACGCTATGGGTGGAAAGGGAGACCACGTGCACGGGGAAGAGGGCCTCGAGGCGAAGCCCGAGCTCCCACAAAGGGCCATCCCCGTCCGGGCTGAGCCCCGCCACCTGGAGGAAGATGGGCTCGGTGCGCCGCCCCACGGGGCCCAGGACCCCGCTCACCACCTCCCCTCGGCGGAAGTGCACGGGGCGCACGCCAAGCCGTTGCCCTTCCCGCTTTAGGAGGGCGAAAAACTCCTCCACCCGGGCCTCTTCCCCCTTGGGGAGGAAGAAGTGGCCCACGAAGAAGCGGGGGTTGAAGGCAAGCTCGGGCTCTAGCCCCGCCTCCTCCAGGAAGCGGGCCCAAAGCTCCCGGGGGATATCGGTCTGGATGCCCGTGCCGTCCCCTTCTCCTCGGATGGCCCCCGCCCGGTGGGCCATGCGGTAGAGGCTCTCTAGGGTCCGCCGCACGATGCGGTGGGAAGGCTTGCCGCTCTTCTCCACCATGGCGATGATGCCACAGGCGTCCTGGCCTAGGGGGATATCCGGGTAAGCTTCCTTCCAGGTCATCTTCGGCTCCTTCATTGGACTGGGGAAACGGTGTAGGCAAAGATATGCACGTCGTTCCCCGGATTATACACGCCCTAGGCGAGAGGGTCAAGGATCTTGGGAAACGCGGCACTAGACCCCGGGCACCCGGTGGAAGGCGTTGAGGAAGAGGGGAAGCTCCCTTTGCCGCTCCTCCTGCTCCTTTAGGGCTTCCTCAAAGGCCACGGGGTCCATGAGGAGGGCGGGCAGACGGAGCCAGCCCAGGTAGTAGGCCCCCGCCTGGCCCGGGTACCGAAGCCTCCCCCGCTCCTCGGGGTAAAGGAGGGCCTCAAAGGCCAAGGGGCCCTCCAGGTAGGGGGCATCGCCAAGCCAGCGCAGGGCCTCCTTGAGGCGCAAGGGGTTGCTCCAGAAGCCAAAGCGGAGCCTCTGGTCCAGGTGCTCCAGGGCCAAAAGCCTCCCCGAGGCGGCAAGCTCTAGGCGCTTCAAGCGGAGCCTGGCGTACTGGGCGAGGCCGAGCACCTCCCGGGAAAGACCCCGGGCGATGAGGAGCCTCGAGGCCACCACGTAGTCCTGGTACTCCCGGTAAGGGTCCATGCGCCCAGGATGCCACGCGGGCCGGGGTAGGATGGTGCCATGGACCGCGAGGCCTGGGTCATGCGGGCGGTGGAGGCGTTGCGCTTCGCCAGCTTCAAGGACATCCAGCGCTACCTGGACGAGGAAGGCGAGCCCTTTTCCAAGAAGGAGTTGGAGGACACCCTCAAAGCCCTGGTGGCCAAGGGCCTTTTGGAGGAAAAAGAGGGCACCTACCGCCTGGCCCGCAAAAAGGGGGGCGCCGAGGCCTTGAAGAGGCTCTTCGGCGACTAGCGGGAGTAGTTGGGGGCCTCCTTGATGACCACCACGTCGTGGGGGTGGCTCTCAATGAGGCCGGCCATGGTCATGCGCACGAAGCGGGCCTTTTTGCGGAAGGTTTCTATGTCCGGGGCGCCCACGTAGCCCATGGCGCTCCTCAACCCCCCCACGATCTGGTAAAGCACGTCCGCCACCGGTCCCTTGTAGGGCACCATGCCCTCAATCCCCTCGGGGACGAGCTTCTTGGCCTCCGTCTCCCCGCCCTTGCCGGGGTCTTGGAAGTAGCGGTCGGCGGACCCTTGGCGCATGGCCCCCAGGGAGCCCATCCCCCGGTAGAGCTTGTAGCGCCGGCCGTCCTTGAGCACCTCCTCCCCCGGGGCCTCGTCGGTGCCCGCCAGCATGCTCCCGAGCATCACCGTGTGGGCCCCGGCGGCGATGGCCTTGGCCACGTCCCCCGTGTACTTGATGCCGCCATCGGCGATGATGGGGACGTCCAAACCCTCCACCCCGGCCACCGCCTCGAGGATGGCGGAGATCTGCGGCACCCCCACCCCCGTCACCACCCGGGTGGTGCAGATGGAACCGGGGCCGATGCCCACCTTCACCGCATCCGCCCCCCGCTCCGCCAACGCCCGGGCCCCTTCCCGGGTGGCCACGTTCCCGGCGATGACCTCCACCTTGTCCCCGAAGGTCTCTTTCAGGTATAGGAGGGCTTCCAGGATCCCCTTGGAGTGCCCGTGGGCCGAGTCCAGGACCAGCACGTCCACCCCCGCCTCCACCAGAGCCTGAGCCCTTTCCGGAAGGTCCCTGCTCGCCCCCACCGCCGCCCCCACCAGAAGCCGGCCCAGGGCGTCCTTGGCGGCGTTCGGGTACTGCTTGCGCTTCACGATGTCCTTGAGGGTGAGAAGCCCCTTAAGCCTCCCCGCCTCGTCCACCAGGGGAAGCTTCTCCACCTTATGGCGGCGCAAGATCTCCTCCGCCTCCTCCAAGGTGGTACCGGGCGGGGCGGTGATGAGGCGCTCCAAGGGGGTCATGACCTCGGTGACGGGGCGCTTGAGGTCCCGCTCAAAGCGGAGGTCGCGGTTGGTCACGAGGCCCAAGAGCTTCCCGTAAAGGTCCACCACGGGAAGCCCCCCGATGCGGTACTCCCGCATGAGGCGTTCGGCGTCCTCGAGGGTGGCCGTGGGGGGCAGGGTCACGGGGTCCTGGATCATGCCCGCCTCGGAGCGCTTCACCTTGCGCACCATGGCCGCCTGGGCCTCTATGGAGAGGTTCTTGTGGATGACCCCAAGCCCCCCCTCCCGGGCCATGGCGATGGCCATCTCCGCCTCCGTCACCGTGTCCATGGCGGCGGAGAGGATGGGGATGTTGAGCGTGAGCCTTTTGGTGAGCCGGGTCTTGACGGAAACCTCCTTGGGCAGGACCTCGGAGTAGTCCGGCAAGAGGAGGACGTCGTCAAAGGTTAACCCCTCGTACACGATCTTCCCCTCGTACATCCTTCCCAGGGTATACCCTTTAAGGGCATTGGTCCAGAGGTAGGGGAAAAGGCGCAAAAAAATAACCCCCCTAAAAGGGGGGTGCGCAGGTGGGGAGGAGCGCGGGAACAGGCATCTTTGCTCCTTAGAAAGGAGGTGATCCAGCCGCACCTTCCGGTACAGCTACCTTGTTACGACTTCGCCCCAGTCAC